>NZ_JABVEC010000003.1 GCF_014323705.1 Actinomadura alba | reverse complement strand
CTCTGCGGGTCCGGGTGTCGAACGCGATCCTCGGCGTCCGTTACTGCGGTAATCGGCAGACCTGTCCCTCGGCCGACTCGACGGGATGCGCCCGGTTCATCGCTCCGGAGGCCGCGCGGCGCGCCGCCGTACTCGCGGTGGACACGCTCACCACCCGGCTCCAGGGGCGCCGGTGACCGGGCGTGGTGACGTCCTCGCCGGACGGTATCGGCTGGACGCGGAGCTCGGCAGCGGCGCCATGGGTACGGTCTGGCGCGCGTACGACACGGAGTTGCGCCGTGATGTGGCGGTCAAGGAGCTGACACCGCCGCGCGACCCGAGCCCGGGAAGACGCGAGCTGGCCGTACGGCGGGCCATGCGCGAAGCGCGTGCCGCCGCGAACCTGGACCATCCCGGCATCGTCACCGTCCATGATGTCGTCGAGTACGACGGACGACCATGGATCGTGATGGAGTTGCTGTCCGGCCGTTCGCTGGACCGGGTCGTCGAGCGGGACGGCCCGTTCGAACCCCGCAGGGCCGCCGCGATCGGGGACGAGGTCCTGGACGCGTTGCGGCACGCGTACGCGCGTGGCGTCCTGCATCGCGACGTCAAGCCGGCGAACATCTTCCTGCGCGACGACGGACGGACCGTGCTGACCGACTTCGGCATCGCGACGCTCGCCGGCGACGCACCGCTCACCCGGCCCGGCGCGCTGATGGGAACGCCCGCCTACATGCCCCCCGAACGCGTGCGCGGCAAGCCGGGCGGTGCCGCGTCCGACCTGTGGTCCCTCGGGGTGACGCTCTACGTGCTGGTGGAAGGACGTCGGCCGTTCGATCGCGCCTCGGTCATGGCCGTCCTCGGTGCGGTGCTCACGGAGGAGCCCGCCCCGCCCCGGCGTGCCGGTCCGCTGGCTCCCGTACTGCTCGCGCTGCTCGCCAAGGAACCTGCCGCGCGTCCGGACCCCGAGTCGGCGCAACGCGTCCTACGGCGGATCGCGGACGGCGACGAGGTCACGACGCCCCCGGCCACCGATCCGGCCCGGCCGGAGCGAGGCCCGGCGCGGACGCGCCGAGCCCGCAGCCGGCGAGTGCGGGTGACGGCGGCCGTGCTTGCGACCGTCGTCGTGGCGGTGCTGTTCCTGATCCATCTGTCTCGGGATCAGCGTTCGCAGGGCGACGCGCGATCCTCGGCGAAGCCGTCGGCGGCCGGCCCCACACCCTTCGGTGCGATCGCGGAGAGCTGTGAGCTGGTCGGCCGCGAGCAGATGGAACCGTTCGTCCCCGGCGCCTCGCCCCGGAGTTACGCCGGCGAGTTCCTCGGGGCGTTCGGCCCGTACTTCTGGGAGAGCCCCGGGTGCGAATGGCGGCAACAGACCGGTTCGGCCCGCGCCTACCTGGTACGGGTCAGCCCCCGTTCCGTCCAGGCCCCGTCACCCCAGGACGCGATCGCGGCGGCCCGTGGACATTTCGCCGAGCTGATGCGCGATACCGCCCGGCACACCTACGGGGTCTACGACAACGTCTACAAGGTCCTCGATGTCGGTGAGGAGGCGTTCGCCTACGATCACGACGGCGCTGACGGCAAGGGCGCCCACACCACCCTCGTGGCGCGCAGCTCCAACCTGATCATTGAGGTCGTCTACCTGCGGACCGGCCCTGGTCGTGCCGGTGACGCGGACGCCCGGCGGCTGCGGAACGGCGCGCCACGCATCGCCCAGCTGATGATCGCCTCGTACCGTGGGGCGTCCTCGCCATCGCCGATCGCCTGAACGCTCAGCCCATCACCGCCGGTACAGCGTGCCGGTCGAGCGCGTGCCGCCTGGCCGCCTTCATGACCCTCGTGTTGGGCGCGTCTTCCGTTCACCGCGCAGGCTGGGTGACGCCGTCGATGTCGAGGAGGAGGTGGCGGGGTCCGCGTAGCTCGGGGCTGGGCCGGTATGGGGGCGGGTCGGTGACGAGGCGGGGGTTCTGCAGGCGTCTGGCCAGCTCGGTCAGGGCGATCTGTGCTTCCAGGCGGGCGAGTGGGGCGCCGAAGCAGTAGTGGATGCCGCCTCCGAAGCCGAGATGCTGGTTGGGCCGGCGGTCCGGGTCGAAGCGGTCGGGGTCGGGTACGTGCTCCGGGTCGCGGCTTCCCGCCGCGAGCGCCAGGACGATCGGAGCGCCCTTGGGGATCGTGATGCCGCCGATCTTGATGTCCTCCAGCGCGATCCGTGTGGACCGCAGGTGCACCGGGGGCTCGTAGCGCAGCAGTTCCTCGACCAGGCCGATGGCCAGGTCAGGCTCGTGATGGAGCCGGTCGAGCAGCTCTGGGTGGCGGAGCAGGGTGAGCATGCCGTTAGTGATGAGGTTGACCGTGGTCTCATGGCCGGCGATCAGCAGCAACGTGCCGTTGGCCGCTACCTCGGTCGGGGACATCGCGCCGTCCGGGCCCTCATCGGCGACGAGGCCGGAGATGAGGTCGTCACCCGGGTTCTTCCGGCGTTCGGCGGCGATCCTGCCGAGGTATCGGTGCAGCTCTACCCTTGCGTTCTCCCGTCGCCGCAGGCGCTCCTGCCGGCCCTCCTCTCTGGGGTCGAGCGACTCGATGACAGCGTCAGCCCAATCGTGGAACCCCGCCTCGTCCTCGCGCGGCACTCCGAGGATTCTGCAGATCACCGTCACCGGGAACGGGTAGGCGATGTCGTCGACGATGTCGATCCGTGTCCGGCCCGCCATGCTGTCGATCAGGTCCATGATGATCTCGAGCAGTTCCGGCCTCAGGCTGTCCACCCGGTGCGGCGAATGCGGCGGACCGAAATGGCGCATCGCCACGCGGCGGAGCCGGTCGTGCTCGGGCGGATCGAGCCGGATGAAGGACGGTGGTTCCTTCGCGGCGTCCTGGGGTTCGCCCGGCTGCGGGCGACCGACGCTGACGCATGGATCGTGTAGGAGCGAGACGATCTCCTCATAGCCGCTGACGACGTAGGTGCCGTCTTCCTCCCGCCGCACCGGTGTCTTGCGCAGCTCCGCATACAGGGGGTAAGGGTCGGCGCGGTTGGAGTAGTCCAGGATCCGCTGGAAGACGCTGGGTGGTGCCATGGCGGCGCCTCCTCAAGACTCGTTCATCGATTGCCCCGGACCAGCGAGGCGCGGCGTTCGGCCGGGTCGTGCCCGGTGACCACCACGGTCACCTGCGTCGCTTCGATACGCTCCGGCACCTCGGCCGGGACCGGGATCATTGGCCCTCGTCGGTCGGCGGTGTGGGAGGCGGGTGGGAAGGGCGCGGCCCGCTCGATCAGGTGCTGGTAGTGCTCCAGCCACATGGCCTGGTCAAAGGTGACCGCGGCCGTGACGCGGCCCTGGTTGCCGTAGACGGCGACGAACCGGCGCTCGGCGACGGAGCCGTGCGCGATGGCCACCTCATCGGCGAAGGTCGGCACGCCGACGGACTTGATGTTGGTGCCGAACTGGTTGGACCAGAAGATCGGCAGGGACAGGTGCGGCCAGCGATGCATCTGATCGCTGAGCATGTTGTGCGCGGCGATCTCGGCTTGGGCGACTGCGTTGCCCCAGTGCTCCAATGCCATGAACTGGTAGCTGTAGATCGGATGCGGGAACCGCGCCACGTCCCCGGCGACGAAGACGTCATCGGTGACCAGCCCGTTGATGTCGAAGGCGCGGCAGCCCGCGTCGCAGGCCACGCCCCAGACCCCGGCTGCCAGCCCCGAATCCTCCAGCCATTCGACGTTGCGGATCGCCCCGAGCGCGACGATCGCCACGTCGGCCTCCACCGTGGTGCCATCGGACAACTGCGCTGAACGGAACCGCCCGTCAGCATCGCCCTCCAACGCCTCAACCGTCACCCCGCACCGCAGATCCACGCCATGCGCCCGCTGCAGGTCGGCCGCGACCGCACCGATCACACCGCCCAGCGCACCGACCAAAGGCGCCGGGCCACGCTCGACCACGGTCACCGGAACGTCGAGTTCCCGGCATACCGACGCGACCTCCGACCCGGTGAACCCCGCGCCGATGACCAGCACCCGGCGCGGCCCGGCGGCCAGGCACTCCCGCAGCCCGATCGCCTCATCCATCGTGCGAAGTGCGAGGACTCCGTCCAGCGCTGCCTCGGCCTCGTTCGGCCAGGGCCGGGCGCGGGCGCCCGTGGCGATCAGCAGCCTGTCGAAGGGCACCTCCCGGCCGTCGGCGAGCGTCACCCGCTTGGCGACCAGGTCAAGGCCGGTGGCAGGTGCACCCGACAGCCACTCCGCCTCGATCTCGCTCAGGTGTGGCAGTAGCGTGTGATCTGCGGGCACCCGGCCGGCCAGGACCTGCTTGGACAGCGGCGGTCGGTCGTAGGGCTCGTACAGCTCATCCCCGATTACGGTCAGCGCCCCGGTGAAACCCTCCCGGCGGAGTACGCCCGCTGCCCGCCCCCCGGCCAGCGAAGCGCCGACGATCACGATGTGCCCCGTCTTGCGGAACCCGTCGTCGTCACCGCGCGGCGGCCGAGCCGCAGCGGTTCTCATCCCCTTGTGCTGGATGGCCATCCACTCCACGTGGATCGCCTGGACCGGGCAGGCCGCCGCCGCCCGCAGGACGTGCTCACGCTGCGCATCGTCCGCGTCTGGGTCGTACACCAGCGCCTCTTCACCGCGCATCGCGAACACCTCAGGCGCCAGAAACGCACACTGGCCATACCCCTGACAACGCGTGAGATCGACAATCACCCGCACGGTGTACTCCCCCTGAGCGCGGACACCCAAATGCCCTTAAGCCGAGCTCCGGCCGCCTCTCCCTTACCCTGACCTACCCCGCATTCCGGGTGTTCAAGGCGGCGCCGGCGCCGGACGTGCCGAGGGATGACAGTGGGCTTCCCCGACAGCGGCAGCGAGTACACCGCGGCCAAGACCGCGGCGGCCTGTCGCGCCTTGGGCGTCACCCAGTCGATGGGCCGGGTCGGGTGCGCGCTCGATAACGCCGCCGTTGAGGCGTTCAACAGCACGTTGAAGGTCGAGTTCGCCCACCGGCAGAGCTTCAAGACAAGGGTCGAGGCCCGCATCAAGATCTCGACCTGGATCGCCGACTTCTACAACACCACCCGCCGGCACACCGCCAACGACGGACTCGCGCCGATCACGTTCGAACGTCAGATGGCAGAGAAGAGAAGAGCACCATCAGCCCAGCTCAGGGCCGAAGTGGCATAACACCGTCTCCACGCTGTCCTTGAGCTTCCAGGACCGGACCACCCGGTTACGTCGTGACGGCCTCGGTTCGGCTACGCCGGGCTGCGAGAGGAGCCGAGTGGCCCGGTCGTCCGGAGATGTGGGATACCACTGCCAACCGCTTGCCTACCCGCCAGTTCGATGGCACCGTCTGACTGCGAGCGCAGGTCTCCTGCGCGCATCGTCTCCCTACCGATGTGCGGGTGGGTACGGATGAACGGCTCGTCATCATCCCTGGGAACATGCTCAGGGCAGCCAAGCCCGATATCCCGGATGCTTGAGCGCATCCGGGAGGTCCCCGGCGATGTACTGGACCGGGCCGCCTACCACGAAGACTTCGCGAAGCACAGCGTCGGCCTGTCCGGCGTTCTCTGGAAGCTGGAGCGTGCCCAGACGTTCCGTGAGCCAGGGGACTCGAGCTGGGAGGCGTTCATCGCGGGTGATTGGCAGCGCGCCCTCGCGATCCTCGACGGCGAGCGCGAAGCCATCCGGGCCGACGCTGAGCGCAACGCTCAGAGCGGCCTGGAGATCCGACGCCTACGCATCGTTGAGTCGCCCATAAGCCCCTATCTCCAATGGGAGGTGCATTCGCTCCGAATGCTGGCCGAGGAGGGGTTCGATCTGCGTACGCTCGACGTCTCCCAGGTCAGCGACCTCGAATGCGACGAGCAGCTTCCAGAGGTCGTTGTCATCGGCGATCGAGTCCTCTACGAGGTCCGCTACGACGCGCAATGGAAGCCCATCGGAGCACGACGCATCGACGACGTCGGCGTGATCGGCCAGACCTGTGAGGAGATCAGCTGGCTCTACGGCACGGGCGAGCCTCTGCTGCAGTACTTCGATAGAGAGATCGCACCGCTACCGCCGCCGGCTCTCTGACAAACTCATCGAATGCGGATCAGTCGCCCACGCTCACTGCGAGTCGGCGGGCGAGCCTCTCGAACCGTGGTCCCGCTCATGGGGATCCTCCTCGCGATCACGATTGTCGGCCTGATCGGCATCTCACCTCTTGCCCTGGACGGGTTCGGCGGTGCGACCATTCGCTGGGAGCGCCGCAGCCTCATCGGCCAGACGTACGGAGCGGCGTCCGCGATCCTGTCCGTCCTGGCTCTCATCGGGGTTGTGGCCACGCTCGTGTTCCAAGCCCGCGAGACCAAGCTCGCCCGTGAAGAGGCACGACGAACCGCCATCAGTGATCTGCTGAGGATGGCGATGGACGACGCTGACCTCGATGAGTGCTGGGGGCCGGTCCCTGCGGGCGAGGACGCGACGGTCCGCCGTCAGACGATGTACGTGAACATGATCATCTCCGAATGGCAGATGTCATTCGAGACCAAGGCGCTCGGGGAGACGCGGCTACGCGCCATATCGAGCGAGATGTTCCACGGCAGGGTCGGGCGCGCCTTCTGGGAAAGCGCCCGAGAGGTACGCCTGGCCACATCGGAGACAAGACGCGCACGCCGCTTCCACCAGATCTTGGACGAGGAGTACCGGCAGGCACCCGAATCACCGTCGCCGAACGACTCTCTGTCGAGGTGGAGCATTCGCCCTCGATGGCGCCCCTGGTTGCTCGTTACGGGAGTGCTCGCCGGCGTCGTAGCAGCTGTTCCTGTCATTCGCCGGTTCCGGCGGTGGATCGGCGGGGGCGGTCACTGACCTCCTGGTCTCGCGCTGGGTTCGGCAGGGCTGGGACCACCCTGCTGTACTTGGGCGGCACTCTTGAAGGCGTAGACGACCCGGGCGGTCGGATCCGGCGCACTGGGATCCCGAAGCCGGTCGGTGAGGATGAAGTCGGTCAACTCGAATGCAGAGGCGTGTTCAGACTCGCTGAGGACGAAGGTCCCGCCCACGATCGCTGGATCCCAACCATGCCTGAGGGCGTACTCGATGACGGACCGTACATAAATGCTGGGTTCGTGGCCAGGCGCTGCCTTAGTCCTATTGCTTGATCAGTGCACGGCGGCCTTGAGTTCGGTGAGCATCTTCCTGGCCGCTCGGCGGGATGTGACGATCCGTACGTCGGCGTGCTGGGCGTATTCGGCGATCAGCGAGCGGACGCGCGGGGCCATGTCGCGGCGGTAGCCCCATACGTACTTGATGAAGCCCCACGTGATGCGGTCGTAAACGCCGCTGCTGTCGTGCTGGCCGCCGCGGTACTTCCAGCCGCGTTGGGCGATGCCCCACAGGCAGGTCATGGCGGGCAGGTCCAGGAAGACGACGGTGTCGGCGCGCTTGAGCCGGATCGGCAGGGTGGAGGCGTAGTTCCCGTCGATCACCCAGGTGTCGGCGGCGACCAGCTCCTCCTGAAGAGCGGCGAACTTGTCGGGGTCCATCCTGTTCCACCGGTCGTCGTAATAGACGGCGTCCAGGTGGGTGATCGGCACACCGATCTGGTCGGCGAGCTGCCTGCCGATAGTGGTCTTGCCCGAGCCGCCGCATCCGATGATCGCGATCCGTCGCATGTGTCAACGCTAGCGATGCGGTGGGGCCGGCGAGGCGGACCGCGCTTGGCTCGAATTCAGGAAGATGCCCTTTACCTCGGCAGGCCGGGGGCGTTTCCACTCCGTAAATGCATTGGACCGGGCTCTATGGAATCCGGCATTCTGCCCTCAATGGGAAAAATGGATGCGATCGCCGCCCGGGTGGCGAGCGGGGTCACGGTGGAGTTCCGCCCCACCGGCTCTTCGATGGTCCCGCTGATCCGGAGCCGTGACCTCGTCACGGTCGCTCCGGTGGATCCATCGAAGGTAGAAGTCGGTGACATCGTCCTGGCCAAGGTGGCCGGCACCGTCTACCTGCATCTGGTGTCCGCCGTCGACAAGGCACGCGGCCGAGTGCAGATCAGCAACAACCGGGGCAGGGTCAACGGCTGGACGAGCTACGGCCGGGTGTACGGCATCTGCACCGCGGTTGAAGGTCGACCCCGCCCCTCCCGGGCCTGACGACCGCTGCCTCCGCCCTGTTGAGTCAGCCCTTCTCGCTCGGCGAGGTCGTGGTACCTCCGGTCCTTGGCCATGGACCGGCGACACGTGTGATGCGTACGGGCACGGTGACGGCGGTCGAGGTCGTCGAGGGAGCGCGCAGCGGCCCGGACAGCTTGCAGTTGTTCGCGATTCGAGCGCAGTCATGGCGCGAACAACTGCAAGATCACGGCTGGAAGGATCGGTCTCGTCTGGGCCGCCAAGGATCCCGCCCACCGGCCGAGCGTTCGCTGGTCCCAGGTCAGCTGGGGAGGGTGGGATCGATTCCAGATCGGCTGATGGAGCCGATGCCCTGAGCGCCGGTGGTCGTGATGCCGGAGGCACTGCCGCGCAGCACGTTGACCCCGTTGTCGCCCAGCGCGACGGCGATGAGGTCCCGCTTGCCGTCGTTGTTCAGATCCATCAGTGTCACGTCGTTGCCGAGGAAGTCTCCCTTTTCGGCGGTACCCGGCACTCCGGCGGTGGACTGGGTCAGCATCTGGTCGTGGTTCGAACCGAGTCCGCGTTCTCCGCCATAAATCACGAACAGGGCTCCGCCGTTGGTGATGCTGCCGAAGTCCTCGCCCGGCGCGCCGACGGCCACATCGGCCCTTCCGTCGCCGTTGACGTCACCCACGGCCACCGATTCGCCGAAGAAGTCGTCCTTCTCACCACCACCGGGGACACTCCCCGAATCCTGGCTGACCTTCTGCCGTACGCCGAACGGCGCCGACCCCCCATACCAGATGGTGATCTCACCGCCGGTCCGAACCGGTTCGTCGCGGGTACCGCTGTTGCCGATCACGACGTCGGCGTAGCGGTCGCCGTTGATGTCGCCCATGGCCATTGGACGGTGCAGGTCGTCATAATCGTCTGCGGCGTTGCCGCGCACGGGGTCCTTGAGCCCGGTCGCGCTGCCCGGATAGTAGGCGAGGGCGGTCTTCCAGCCGGTGAATGCGCTTTCGTACGGCGTGGTGAGGTCGAGTCGGCCATCGCCGTCAACGTCGCCGATGAGGACGCCCTGCACCTGGTCGTTGTCAACGTTTCCCGAAGGTGAGGGAAGCCTGCGGAGCGCCGAAATCCTGGAGGCGAGGGTGGCGCTGCCGGGCAGGAGATACGGACGGCGGCCGGCGGAGACGGCGAGGTCGGGGTAGCCGTCTCCGGTCACATCCCCGACGGCCGACGAGTCTTCGAGCCATTCCCCCTTGGCCGTGCCAAAGGAGATCGCCTTGCTCGACAACCCGGTACGGCTCCCGAAAACGACCGTCACGAGCCCACGGCCGGCTCCGGTGACGAATTCATTATTGGCGACCACGGCCAGGTCGGCGTAACCATCGCGGTTGAAATCCGCGGAGACGAGCCCGGAACCGAATGAGTCCTGCTTTTCGGCTGCGCCAGGTATGCCGGGGCTGTTCTGCGTAATGGTCTGTGTCCGCTTCGCATTCAGCCCTGACTTGGATCCATAGATGACCTTGACCTGTCCGGCCTGAGTTATCGCTCCGACCGATGCGTCTGGATCTCCGACTGCGATGTCACGGTAACCATCACCGTCGAAGTCGTTGGCTCGAGCCGGCGTCGCGGCCGATACGGGGGAGGCCGCAACCACGCCGACGCATATCGCGCCGGTGGCCATGGCCGTCAGTGTGGCGGCGAAGCGCCGGGCATTCCGCACAAGGACCTCCAAATGTCGTCGGATCATCTTCACCGAACGCCGCGTTTTCGTGCAATCAGGTTCTTCAACCGTGATGTATCGGAAAGCATCCGGCAATCATGCAGTGCTGGACACCGCCGCCGACGCCGAGACGACGTGCGGACGGCCGTCCCCGAGTTCGGGACCGGGGGCCTCGCTGGCCGCCGAGAGTTTCCTGCGGGACCTGTCCGATGTGCCGAGCGCGTTCGCGGCGTGCTCGGCGTGAGTTGGCTCGTATGGACTTTCGCCATTCGCGGTTGGGTACGCTCAGCCAGAGCAACGGCATGACGGTGATGTGATCGCTCACCGCGCGTTCAAGCGGGCGTTCGGCTTTTCGCTGGACCGGGTTGACTTTTTGTTGCCCCCAAGACTGTGCTACCTCGGTGGGCCAGTCACCGACCTGCAGCAGCGCGCTGCCGACGCGGAGCCCGTCCCTTCCGGTCCGGACCTGGCCGTCCTTCAGAAAGAATTCCACGCCGTACTGTGGCCAACCGCCGGCCTCAGTGCAGTCCCTGAGCAGGCGTGGCCCGCCGACCCGTTCGGCCAACTCATCGAGCAGGGCATAGAAGCGGTCGGTGTCCCGCCGACGGTATTCCAGAGCGTCGTTCATGCCAGCTGCTCCACGGTCGTACCGATCAGCAGTACTTCGAGGAGCCGGTGCGGCCCCACGAGCAGGAGTCCATCAGCGTTCCGGCAGAGTTCCGCAGGTAGGCGGTGTCGCCGGTGTTGTTCCAGACGTACCAGGAGCGGCCCCAGTAACGGTTGGTCGTGGTGTTGGTGCCCTTGCCGGTCCGGACGGTCACGTACTTGCCCGCCCCCAGCGTGAAGGTCCCGAAGGTGTAGGTGTAGCCGGTCTTGTCCTTGAGCTTCCAGCTCTTGAGGCTCCGGGAAGTCCGGCTGGTGTTCTTGAGCTGCACCCACTCGCCATTGAGGCTGGTGTTGGAGCCGGTGTCGCTGCCCGGGGAGTTGTAGTAGACCCGGTAGATCTGGATCACCGACGCGGCCTCGGCCGGCGCCGCGAACGCCACCAGCCCGGCGCCACAGGCGAACGCCATCAAAGCAGCACAAATTCTCACGGACTCTCCTGCAAGCTCGTAATTAGGGAATGTGCTGCAAATGGAGACGCGCGGGCCGGACCACCCGGTTACGTCGTGACGGTCTCGGTTCGGCAACGCCGGCTGCGGGCGGGAGCGCCGACCACCGTCAGATCGTGGGTGCTGTCGTCAGTACGCGGAAACTGCCGCGGAGCAGCGCCTGGTCGTCGGCGACAGTACGCGGATCGGCTCACGCAGCCGCTGCGACTCGCCTTTGTAGTCCCAGACGTACATATTGCCGGTTGGGTTGAGCCTGCGGCCGTTGGCTGGGGTCAGCCGAAGCACCTCGTAGATGTCCAGTAGAACGTCGACCTCGTGGTCGGTCAGGGCGTCGATCTGCGCTTCGCCTCCCGCTGACCGCCGTGATCATGCAATTGTTCGGCGAACTATTGCATGATCACGGCGTTGATGGGAGATCAGACGCGGAAGGGGCCCGTCAACTCATAGGTGATGCCACCGGAGGACGATCCGGTGGTGCCCCGCTGAGAGGAGAAGTACAGGCGGTTACCGGCGGGGTTGAAGGCAGGCCCGGCGATCTCCGATGCGCTCTGACCGTTGATGCGCAGGAACACCGAGATCTTGTCGTCGGGGGTGATCATGCAGATCTCCATGTTGCCGCCGTCCTCGGCCACATAGAGATCACCGAAGGTCGAGCCGGTGATGTTGTCCACGCCGGTCAGCGGCGCTGGACCCGGGTTGACCAGGTTGTCGTCGTAGGCGAGCTCGTAGGTGTTGTTCGCCAGGTTGATCTGCCAGACACGGTTGTCGCCCTTGGTGGTGAACCAGACGGTGTCGCTGGCGTAGTGACAGCCCTCACCTCCGTTGAACCGCTTCACGCCGGAGACCTGGTTGCGCGTCACGGTGGGCGAGCCATCGGGGTCCGGTACGGTCGCCCAGGTGAACGAGCCCGACGTGGCCGTGCCGGCCTTGAGGACCTGCAGGGTGCCCGATGACAGGTCGCCCCAGGTGGTGGGCACGAAGCGGTAGAAGCAGCCGTCGGTCTTGTCCTCGGTGAGGTAGATCACCTTACGGACCGGATCGGCCGCGGCGGCCTCGTGGTTGAACACGCCCATGGCCGGGCGCACCACCGCCGTACCTCCCAACGGATAGGTCTCCCAGACCCGGCCGCTGTCCACCTCCTCGCAGGACAGCCAGGTGTTCCACGGCGTCTTGCCGCCGGCGCAGTTGCGGTTGGTGCCGGACAGGATCCGCGACGCCCCCGTCACGGATCCACTCGAGTTGAACTTGATCATCGACACGCCGCCGCCGGAGCCGGCGCTCATCTCGGCGTTGGACACGTAGATCCAGCCGGTGCCGTCGGCGAAGCAGGCGCCGCCGTCGGGTGCGCTGTGCCAGGTGTACGACGTGCCGGGGACCACCTGACCGGACCGGGCGATGACCCGGCTGGTGAACCCGGCAGGCAGCTGAATTCCGTTGGCGTCGGCCGCCTGCAGAGCGCCGTAGGGGCCGGTGGCGTTCTGCGCGGGGGCGGCGAGCGCGGACTGCCAGAGACTGCCGGAGAAGGCCGTCGTCCCTGCCGCGAGGGCGCTGGCGCGCATGAACGTACGACGATCCATGGAGAACCTCCACGAGTGGGGGGAAACTCGAGCGGGTAGCTCGTGCCTTCTCTCCCCAGTCGAACGGACCGGTAGGGCTCGCGGAGGCCAACATCCGGTGACCTTCACATGATCTTGCAGCTGTTCGCGGTCTCAGGGAGCGAACAACTGCAAGATCACGACTCATGTGGAAGACGGGCGGCTCGGCCACCATCCGGTGGCCATCCAGGCCGCGCATGTGCGCTGGCACAGCCAGGGCGGTCCGGATGAAGTGGCGAACGCTCTCGCGCTCTGCGTGTTGCACCACGCTCCTCCACGCCCCGGCCCCCGGAGCGCTGCGGTTCACGACGTTCTGCGAGCTCCCCGCAGGGCACGTGCGCGGCCTCAGCGCGCCCTTCGCGGGCCGAAACATCCCCCCGGTCCAGGTGATCGGCGTCGACTTCGTCGACGGTTCCACTCTGCAGCTGCGCGACCCCCTGGCGGGCCGCCTCGTACAGCGCGCCCAGAGTCGATAAAGACATCTGCTCCGGGTACGGACGGATCCTCGCCCTGTCAGGGCTGGCATGGCCGGGGCACCGCGAAACAATCCGTCCGTGGCCCAGACCATGTCCTGCGTGCTCAGTCGCACGTGTCGCTGGAGGTCAGAGAATTCCGCGGGCGGCGAAGGCGGCCTGGGCGGCCTGGGCGGCTTGCGCGCCGTACAGCCTCTGTGCCGCCGCCACCGTGGCCTGTGCAGCGGCCCTGAACGAGGTGTCGGGCGCGAAGGCGAACTGCGCTTCGATGATCAGGGTGCTTGCCTTGGTGTCACCAAGCGCCTGGCGGATGTCCCACAGGGCGCGCGACCAGATCTCGCCGTCGCGGTGGACCTCGCCGACGACGTCCTCTGGGTAGTGCTTGGAGCCGTCGAGGCGACGCAGGCAGTGGATGGGGCCGGAGGTGTAGGACACCGAGTCCCAGTCGGCGACGCACGCTTCCGGGGTCTTGGCGGGCCGACCGGTCTTCCAGCTGGTGACGGCCACCGCCAGGTAGTCGCTGAACGCCTCGCCGATCGCGCCGGACTCAAGATTGGTGCCGAAACCAGCGACCTGGCCGTCCTGCACCGAGTGGCCGTACTCGTGAATGATCACTTCGGCGTCCTCGGCATCGTCCACTCCGCCTTTGCCGAGGGTGATGTTGGCCTTGTTCTCCCTGAAGAAGGAGTTGTCACCGCCGTACTGGTTGATCCGCAGCTCAATCCGGCGCTGGTTGACCGGCCGAAGCGCGGACCCGAAGCCCAGGTGCTGGAGGTAGCGCTGCGCGGTCGTCACCCAGTAATAGCCCATCACCTGCTCGAACTGGTCGGAGTCCCGGTGGAAGGCGGGCAGTGCGCCGTTCACCACCTGGGCGGGCGCACCGGTCTGGCTCTTGACGGTGACGTACCGTCCGGAGAGCGAGCCCGAGCCGTCGAGATCGGTGAGAGTGACCTCGCGGTAGGCGGGCGCCAGAGCGGCGTAGTCGGCGTCCTTGGCATCGGTGAGGGTCTGATCGCCGAGTTGCTGGACGGGGCTGGGATAGAAGACGGTTCCCGTCGCGGTGACACCCGAGTCCGCGGCGGCGGGCACCGCTCCTATGAATGGGAGCGCGATCGCGGTTGCCAGGGCAAGACGTCGTGTCGTACGCATGCGCGGACGATATTCGCCCTCCTTCCAAGCGGAAAGCTCCAATCGCCCCGGAGTTCCCAATCTGTCGGCCCCTGCCCATTCGCGACACAGAATTCTGGCGAGGATTGTGCTGGCTCATGACGGATGGCGCGCGATAGCGCCGATGACCGTCGTTCTCCGGAGCGTGATCACTGAGCTGGAAAGGTCACCGGGGTGTGGAGTTCACCGGCCTCACGGTGTACGACGAGTACGCGGTCGCAGGCACGTTGCTATGAGGTAGGGCGTGCCAGCGGTGGGAGCGCCGCGCCGGATACAGCCAGCGGCGCAGCAGTCGGCTCAGAGAGGGGCCGCCCATCTACGAGATCGCCAAAATGGCCGGGTTCACGCCGCCCACGGCGCCGACTTCGGGGAGCACGTCCGGATCCTGGCGTGGCGAACTGCGAACGATCGAGTCGACTGAGGGCACGTGGCCCTTGAGGACCACGCGCCCTGCACCACCCTCGTGACCCGAGACGGTGGCCGTTTAGGATCGGTGCACCATGCTGGGCAACCCGGCCGGTGAAGCCGGCCGGGTTCCTTCGACATCGAATTCAGCTGTCCAATGCCCAGCTCATGCGCGGGTCGTTAGTCTCTCGAAGCGCCGGAAGGCAGCGTACGGAGCTTCATGCTCGTGGCGGTGTTGGTATTGAACGCGTAGTCGAGCATTCTCGCGGCGTCGGTGAAGCGAGCGGTAGTGCTGGAACTGTAGAGCACGACGCCGATCACTGTGCGGCCGTTACGGTACGCGGAGAAGATCAGGCATGGGCCGGCGGCAGTTGTGGTTCCCGTTTTGATGCCATTCGCGCCAGCGTAGGAGCCGAGGAGCTTGTTGGTGTTGTACCAGGTATATGTGCGGCCGTTGGTGGCCCGCTGCACAGTCTTCTGCGTCTTGGCGAGAGTACGAAATGCCGAGTGGGTAAGTGCTATTTTTGTCAGTTTGATCGTGTCGCGTGGCGTGGTGTACGTGTAGCTGGATATCCCGTCGAAGGTAGTGTATTTGGTGTTGGTCATGCCAAGGCTCGCTGCCTTGGTGTTCATCTTGGCGATGAACGACTTGGTGCGCGCCGAGACGGTACTTCCCGTGCCGTAGGTATCGGACAGCGCCATGGCCGCATCGGACCCCGAAGGCAGCATCATCGCGTACAACAACTGCCTGACAGTGACTTTGTCGCCCGCCCTCAGGTCCGCGGTGCTGGCACCCTTGGAGGCCACGTAGTTTCGGTAGTCCTGCTTGATCGTCACCAGTCTGTTGAGCTTAGTGCCGTTGCCGGTGATGCCGAGTACGACAGTGGCCGTCATCACCTTTGTCGTGCTCGCCATCGGGCGCTTGGTATCAGCCGCCTTGCTCCACAGCGACTTCTTGGCCGTGTTGTCGTAGAGAAAAGCCCCCCTGGCGCTAACCGTAGGTGTCGCTGCCGTAACCGAAGGCGCCGTAACCGAAGGTGTCGGTGTCGTAACTGAAGGCACCGTTGCCGCCCCGGCCGCAGATGCCGTCGGGGCCGCAACTGCAAGGACACCGGAGGCAAGCGCGGTGGCGCCGAGCTTGCGGAACCTCCTACCTCCGAGCGGCAGGGCGAAATTTTTCCCTGGTTTGTCTATGGTGCGCATAAAAGGTGACAGTACTACGCCCGCCGATACGACTTGGGGTTAATTGCCACACATTCAGGTGATTCACGTAGAGGTTCTGAGTAGTCGCAATATGTGAACACGGCTGGTCCGCAGCTCATTGATGAGCTCGCCCCGCCACGAACGCGGTCGAGCCCTTGATAGGGATCTGCTTGCCGCCAGTTCGATGTCTCGCCGGCGGAGGTTGAGCAGTTCCCGCGCCGTACGCCGGGTGCCGCACGTCGCCTTCGAACTCGATGTAGTGCCGGACCTCGCCTTTGACCAGGACCTGCAGCGCCAGGGACGTAGACCTGCCGAAGTCCTTGGTGACGGCGAAGATCCGGCTGCCGTCCGGAGCCCACGCGAGACCGGCGGTTTCGAGGGTGGTGCTGCTGGCTCCGGAGGGTCGAGATCAACAAGGCCCTTTTATGGGCATATGTCAGTGTTACTCCTAGTGCATCTAGATTTGTCAACGAAGCTGATGTTTGTGGACTTCTGCTGTTAGTTTGAGGTTTACCTACGCTGCTAGCGTGCGCTCCATGAAATCGCTTTCGATCATGCTCGGCGCCGCAGCGCTGGCCCTCGCGACGGCCACCCCGGCCATAGCGGAACCGCGCCACGACGGCTTCGGGCAGGCCACCTTGACGGGCTTTGCCGCGCTGCCGGCTCAGACCTTCGTCACTGGTAGTGAACCCTCCGGGTCTCTGATCGGCACCACTCCGATCAACGGCATAACCCCGCCTTTCGCCGACCAGCCGGTCCAGGGCTTCAGCGGGGTCGTACGACGGGGTGCGGGCATCTATGAGGTGCTGTCTGACAACGGGTACGGCAACAAGGCCAACAGCGCGGACTTCCAGCTCCGCGTACAGCGGATCAAGCCGGACCTCAACAAGGGAACCGTCCAGGTGATCGGCGGCTTCAACCTGTCCGACCCCGACGGCCACGTGCCGTTCCCGCTCACCCGTGCCGACCGGGTGCTGACCGGTGCGGACTTCGACCCTGAGTCGATCGTCCGCCTGTCCGACGGCACCTATTGGATCGGTGACGAGTTCGGCCCGTTCCTGCTGCGCTTCTCCGCCACGGGCAAGTTGCTGAGCGCCCCGATTCCCATGCCCGGAGTGAAGTCACCGCAGAACCCGTACCTCAACGGAGAACAGCCCAACCTGGGCAGCAGCAAGGGCTTCGAGGGCATGGCCAGGTCGGTCGACGGCCGCACGCTGTATCCGCTGCTGGAAGGCACGGTGGCGGGTGACGCGCCGGGCGCTCTCCGGATGTCGGAGTTCGACCTGCGGAAGGGCGGCTACACGGGACGCAGGTGGGTCTATCAGCTGGAGTCCCCCGCCAACGCGATCGGCGATGCCATCGCTGTGGACGCGCACCGGTTCCTTGTGATCGAACGTGACAACGGCCAGGGCGACACCGCAGCGTTCAAGCGCATCTACCTCGCGGACCTGCGCGACCGGGATGGCGACGGCAAGCTGGACAAGACCCTCGTGGCCGACCTACTCGAACTGGCCAACCCCAAGAAGCTCGGTGGCTTCGGCGAGACCTTCCGCTTCCCCTTCCAGACCATCGAGAGTGTCGTCATCCTCAATGACCGGACGCTCGCCGTGCTGAACGACAACAACTTCCCGTTCTCATCCGGCCGCACTCCGGGCAAGGCGGACGACAACGAGTTCATCACCGTGAAGCTCGCCCGCCCGCTCTTCGCCGACCCCCGGGTCAGCAAGTAGATCGACTCGACTCCGCCCCTCCATCCGGTCCGCCGATGGAGGGGCGTTGGCCTCGGCGGCTTGGCCAGGGTCAGGCCGCTGTCGGTCTTCGCGGTCACGCTGGCGATGGCGCAGAACGCCGGCGCGACCTCGCGTACGGCGGGAGCGCGGGTGCGCGTTCCGCCCGGCGACCGGCGGCGAACCCTGCGGAGGCGGCGGAGCAGGGCGATGGTCGTCTCCGGCAAGGTAATAGCCGAACTCCTGGCAGAACACATCGCCGGCCTCGGGTGGGTCCAGATACAGGCCGACGATGTCGCGAGCCTTGTCGATGCACTGCGGGTCAGTGGAAAGCTTCCAGGTCTGCACCCGGGCACGTCCGCGTACCCGCAGGTTCCTCGGCCCGAAAGGGTGCGCTCACCAGCCGACGGCGCTGCCGTCTTTCCTATGGTCGGAGGCGACCCGGTAGACGCCGTTGACAGGGGCCAGCGAGGTACCTTCGGACGCCGCCCGCTCGGTCGCCTGCGCCTGGCTTTGGGTCTGTGTCTGGGTTTGTGTCTGGGTTTGGGTCTGCGTCTGGGCCTGTTCGCTCCGGCCGCCGTGAATCTTTCGGTCGAACAAGACCGCCTGGAATCCGCCCATGGGGTCGCCGGTCGACTCCCGGACGTGATGCCCCATTGCGGAAAGCTGCCTTCCTACCAGTTTGAACAATTCGGGTTCGAGCTGGAGGATATCGGTGTTCTGATCATGGTTGAACCGTGCCGCGTCGGCGGCGGCTTGCGGGTTCATTCCCAGATCGACCATGTTGATGATCTCGGTGGCCTGCGCCTGGGCCTGTTCGCTGCCACCCACGTTCCCGAACGCCATGACGGGGTGGCCATTCTGCATTACGAAAGCGGGGATGAGTGTTTGGAAGGGGCGCTTATGAGGAGCGACGACATTCGGCGACGTCGGGTCCAGTGAGAACTGTGACCCACGGTTCTGAAGGGGGAATCCGTAGCCGGGAACGGTTATCCCCGATCCGAAAAATTCAAAGAGGCTGTAGATGAACGAGACCATGTTGCCCCACCGGTCGGCCACCGCGAGATACACGGTTGCCGCGGTGTTCGGCGCCTTGACGCGTGGTGGCGTGGCCCGGCGTGGGTTTATCTTCTTGCACAGAGCTATCGCATGCGCCGTCGAAAGGAGTCGGCCGAGCGGGACCGACGTGAATCTCGGGTCGCCGTTGTAGGTGTAGAGGTCGTCGAAGGCGAGCTTCTTGGCTTCGACCAACAGGTGCCAGAACTCCGGTGAGCGCGGCCCGAGTTTGGCGAGATCCAGGCCGAGGACAGGGCCGGTCTGCTGAAGGATGTTGAGCATCTCCAAGGCGCCGAAGCCCTGGGTGTTCGGCGGCATCTCGTACACGTCATAACCGTGGTAGTTGATGCTGATGGGGTCGACCCATTCGGCGCGGAACTCCGCGAGGTCCGCCAACGTCATCGCGCCGTTCAGCTTCTTGATCTTGGCCACAATGGCGTCCGCGATCTCGCCGGTGTAGAAGGCGTCACGGCCCTTCTTCTGCAGGACCCGGTAGGCATGTGCGAGGTCCGGATTGCGGAAGATGCTGTACAGCGGCGGGGCCTTGCCGTCGACGAGGAACACCCGAACCGAGTCGGCATCGGTCTTCAGCACGTCCACACTCTCCTCCCAGTCGGCGTGGACCTGCTCGGGGATTCCGAAGCCCTGTTCGGCGAGCGTCGCGGCGGGTTCCAGGAGGACGTCGAAGTCGAGAGTGCCGAACCGTTCGAGCAACCGGTGCATGCCATCCATGCCGCCGGGCACGGTGATGCTGTTAACACCGCGCTCTGGCATCCCGGTCTTCTCATTGAAACCGCGGGCGTGAAAATAGTCGAGGTTCCAGGCTTTGGGGGACCAGCCACTGGCGTTCAGCCCGAACAGCTTCCGGTCCTTTGCCGAATAATAGATGGCGAACATGTCGCCGCCCAGTCCCGCGCTCTCAGGCTCGACCAATCCGAGAACCGCCGCGGTCGCCACCGCCGCATCGACGGCGTTCCCACCATTCTGCAGAATTCGCAGGCCCGCCTGCGCGGCAATGGGTTGGCTGGTCGCGATGGCGCCGTGCCGCGCGACGACCTCTGATCGAGTCTGGGGCAGCCAATCGCTCGCGCGGGATCCGCGTACGGCCGTGATCCGGGCCCCCGGATTAGGAATCGAATCGGTCGGCCGACCGAACGGCGTCGGGCTCGGACCTCCGGCGCCGGCGGTGGGCCGCGTCGCGCCTGACGCACTCGCCACGCCCATATTGGCCGTACCTCCCAATGCTGCCAACCCCATTGCAGTGCCGCCTACTTTCAGAAATGAACGGCGCGACGTTTCGCTAGTTGAGTTATCGGACATTAGGCTTCCTTTCTGGACGGCCTTGGCCGTGGCTGATCGAAATCAGGCTGGGCCGTGGGTAATAGTCGACCGTTTTTCAATATATGGCCCCATAGGCTCACCCGCACCCTTTGTCTTGATGGTCAAACGGATGCTTCCTGACACTTCAATTGCATAGTCAGGACGGTAGCTCAGGCGCCGTCTTCCCGGTTGACCGTGAGCGATGAAAAGGATTCCTTGGTGCGGATCTGGGAGTCTCTATAACCGACGACGAAAGAAGCCGCTACGAAGAACTGCTCGGCGCTCGCTTCATTCCCGAGATGGCCAGGCACTGCGCATCGACGACAGGCTCACACCGCCGTAGATGGGGTGGCGGACGATCGAGAAGATGCCATGCTCGACCAAAGCCGCCTCCTCCTTGGGCTTCGGGAACGGCGACAGGTTGCGCTCACCTAGGGCGACCGAGGCGGTCGCGACGATGCCCAGCCCGGCCATGGCCGGCAGGCCGGCTGCGACGGCGACGGCGCCAGGCCAGGTGGCCGAACGGACGCCGAACACGGGTGCAAGCACGGCCGGCGGCATCATGTAGCCGCAGACGTGGATTCGCCGGCCGTCGGCGTCAGGAGTCGCTCACGCTCACTGGTTCCATGGGTTTCTCTTGAAACGCACTTCACTGCACTTACAACGCAAACCCGAGCACCTTGACGGGCGCTCATGCGGATTTTATACAGGTCTTATCGGAGGTTTTGGTCATACCTGCAGGTCACGACCGATGAAGGACCCGAGGAGGTGAGCGTGGTGTCGGTACGGCGTGACGCGGAACGGCCCTGGCGGGATTACAACAAGATCCTCGGGGTGGAGCTGTCGGCGTCCGCCAGGAAGATCACCTCGGCCTACCGCAGGCTGGTACGTACGTTGCATCCGGATTCCCACCCAGAGCGGCCGACAGCGGGGGAACGGTTCGGCCTCGACGGCCGGGGACGGGTGTGGTTCAGGTGGACGACCGGGTGGCGGTGAGGGGTCCCGTTGAAGGCACCCCGCCCTGATGCGGACAGGAGTGAGGACCGAAGGGGGGCTCTGAGATGGCACGAGCGGTCGGTATCGATTTAGGTACGACGAACTCGGTGGTCTGCGTCCTCGAAGGCGGCGAGCCGACCGTCATCACCAACACGGAGGGATCGCGGACGACTCCGTCGGTGGTGGCGTTCGCGAAGAGCCGTGAGGTGCTGGTCGGCGAGGTGGCCAAGCGCCAGGCGGTGACCAACGTGGAGCGGACCGCGCGGTCGGTGAAGCGCCACATGGGTGAGGCGACCTGGCGGTTCCCGGACTCCGGGAGCGTGGACGGTAAGCAGTACACCGCGCAAGAGATCTCCGCGCGGGTGATCCAGAAGCTGAAGCGTGACGCCGAGGCGTACCTCGGGGAGGACGTCACCGACGCCGTCATCACGGTGCCCGCCTACTTCGACGACGCGCAGCGCACCGCGACCAAGGAGGCAGGGGAGATCGCCGGCCTCAAGGTTCTGCGGATCATCAACGAGCCGACGGCCGCGGCGCTGGCCTACGGCCTGGACAAGGAGAACGACCAGAGCATCCTGGTCTTCGACCTGGGCGGCGGAACGTTCGACGTGTCGCTGCTGGACATCGGCGAGGGCGTGGTCGAGGTGAAGGCCACCGCCGGGGACACCCAACTGGGCGGGGACGACTGGGACCAGCGGGTCGTCGACCACCTGGTCAAGCAGTTCAAGAACGGCTACGGGGTGGACCTGTCGAAGGACAAGATGGCGGTGCAGCGGCTTCGCGAGGCGGCCGAGCGGGCCAAGATCGAGCTGTCGGCCGCCACGGAGACCACGATCAATCTTCCCTACATCACCGCGTCCGCCGAGGGCCCGCTGCACTTGGAAGACAAGCTGTCCCGCGCGGAGTTCGAGCGGCTCACCCATGACCTGCTGGACCGCTGCAAGGGCCCGTTCCAGCAGGCCGTGAAGGACGCCGGGATCAAGGTCTCCGACATCGACCACGTCATCCTGGTCGGCGGCGCCACCCGGATGCCCGCCGTGATCGGCCTGGTCCGCAAGCTCACCGGCGGCAAGGAGCCGCACAAGGGTGTCAACCCGGACGAGGTGGTCGCGGTCGGCGCCGCGTTGCAGGCCGGCGTGCTCAAGGGCGAGGTCAAGGACGTCCTGCTGCTCGACGTCACCCCGCTGTCGCTGGGCATCGAGACCAAGGGCGGCATCATGACCCGGCTCATCGAGCGCAACACCACGATCCCCACCAAGCGCTCGGAGACCTTCACCACGGCCGACGACAACCAGCCGTCGGTGTCCATCCAGGTCTACCAAGGCGAGCGCGAGATCGCGGCGTACAACAAGAAGCTCGGCATGTTCGAGCTGACAGGCCTGCCGCCCGCCCCGCGTGGCGTTCCCAAGATCGACGTCACCTTCGATATCGACGCCAACGGCATCATGCACGTCTCGGCCAAGGATCTCGGCACCGGCCGTGAGCAGTCGATCGCCATCACCGGTGGCTCGGCGCTACCGAAGGAGGACATCGACCAGATGGTGCGCGATGCGGAGCGGTACGCCGAGGAGGACCGCCGCAGGCGCGAGGCCGCCGAGACCCGCAACAACGCCGAGACACTCGTCTACACGACCGAGAAGGTGCTTCGCGACAACCCCGGCAAGGTGCCGGGCGATGTGCAGTCCGAGGTGGAGGCCGCGCTCGCCGACCTCAAGGAGAAGCTCAAGGGCGAGGACGTCACGGCCATCCGCCAAGCCACCGAGAAGGCGGCCGTGGCCGCCCAGAAGGTGGGCCAGGCGATGTACGCGCAGGCACAGAGCAGCGGCGCGGGCGCGGATGCGGGAGCGGCCGGCGCGCAGCAGGGGGCCGACGAGGAGGAGGTCGTGGACGCGGAGATCGTCGATGAGGACAAGCCGCGAGGAGGTACCGGATGAGCTCCCGGTCTGATTTCCGGCGAAAAGGCCGACCGCGAAACGGCCTTCTACCGCTCCTTGCCGGGACCCGGCACGACAAGACCCCGGCCCTGCCCGGGGCACCGCATCGCTCAAGGCCGGCTCCCGTGCCGAAGGCCACAGCGGACGGGCCCCCCGCGAGGTCACGGGTCGACGAGCTGGAGGCGCGGCTCGCCGAGCGCACCGCGGACCTGCAGCGGGTCAAGGCCGAGTACGACAACTACCGCAAGCGAGTCCGCCGCGACCGCCTGGCCGTCGGCGAGGCCGCCGTGGCGAACGTGCTCCGCGGCCTGCTGCCCGTCCTGGACGCCCTCGCCCGGGCCCGCGAGCTCGGTGCGGTCCACGGCGGCTTCCAGCAGGTCGCCCAGACGCTGGAAGCCGAACTCGCGGCGCTCGGCCTGCAGGCCTTCGGCGAAGCCGGCGAGCCCTTCGATCCCGCTCGCCACGAGGCGCTCTCTCACGCGCGCTCAACCGAGGTCGCCCGCGCGACCTGCAGCAAGATCTTGGCCCCCGGCTACCGGGTCGGTGACCACCTCCTGCGCCCGGCCCAGGTGATGGTGACCGAGCCACCCGCCCCCGGTTCGCGGATCAGCGAATAGGTTTCCGGTCGTCCACCGGCCAAGCCTGTCCCGCGCCGCGCGCCGGTACGCTGGCCGCCCATGTATGAGATCGCCAAGATGGCAGGGTTCTATGCCGCCCACGGCGTCTGGAGCGTCTCCGACGGGGAGACGTTGATTCCGATGCTCGGCTATGCGCACGTGGACGGCGGTCAAGGCATGGACCGCCTCGCATTCGACGATGTCGGCGATGCCGCGAGAGCCGGCCAAGAAGCATTGGAGGCGGGTCGGGACGGCTGGGTTCGCGCGGCGCTCGTCGTCGACGCCTACCTTCACCTCGACGCGGGACGGATCGATGCTTTGATCGTCGACGCCGTCGAGTATCTCCCGGCGCCTCGGTCCATGAAGATGGCCATTCCCTACCGGCCACAGCCAAGCACCCAGGGCTTCGCCGTGTACCGGCCAAAATTCATCGAGGTCACGGGCGTCGATGAGCCGGACTACGCCGCGTTGGCCGATTCCTTCTTCTCCGGAGTCGATTCTCACGAGCCGGCGGCGGCCGTATGGAACGCGCACCTCGTCGACGAGTCCCCCTGAGACGGTCCACGGTCTTCGATCGCCATCCACAACCTGTGGACAGAGCCGGGCGATGCCGCCTTGCCACCGAGCCGGCCGGTTTCCTCTCTCCCTCACCCATCGCGAGGTCGGTATCGCGGCACGTATCCGGGATCCCTCCCGCAGTACATGATCGACCGTTCTCTGGTTGGTTAGGGAGCCGCGCCAGCATCAAGATGCTCTGCACGACGACAATCAAGTCCCTTTGCCGCTCATGCCTGTCCCTCCAATGCCTCGAGCGCGGCGGCGCCGTAACGTGACGCCGATTCCAGGATCTCGTCGGCGAGCGGTGTCCCCTTGGTGGCCTGGGCCAAGATCATGCCGCCCACCGTCAGGGCCAGCGAGCCGAGCGCCGCGTCGCGGGGCCCGCGGCCCTGTGGGATCGCCGCCGGTCTCGAACGCCTCCGCCATCTTCGTCACCTCCTCGGCGAACACCGTCACGGTGTCTTCGCTGCGAGCGGCATCGATGGCCGCCATCGGCATGGGGCACCGACCCTGGACATCGTCTCGATGCCGCTCGGAGAAGTACTCCCGCAGGGCCGACTGCAGCCGGAGACGCCAGCCGTCCTCATCAGGGCGATCGAGGAATAAGCCGATCGTGGCGGGCTGGATGCGTACCGACCGGGTCGAGTGCCCGCCTTGCCGGCGACGATCCAGTGGTCCGTGTAATCCAGCGGACGGTGTATTAAGGGCCATTTCGGTCAGCCCGAATTTCCAGAATCGGTCATGTGGGTTCATCGCTCGGTGCAGGCCGAAGGCGCGAAGAACAGTCATACCGAAAACACGCTGCGTCATCGCTGCTGATAGGCCCTGCGATTTCGACCGCGGATGAAGGAGACGGCAGTGGCGGCGCGTTCGGGGTGGCTGAATCCGAGGCGAAAGAAGATCGACAACTCCGGAGAAAGATTTTACTGTCGCTAGGCAACCCGGGCGGGCAACGTCTGGAGCTGATTTCAGTGGAGCTTGTATGAGCTTTCGCAAGAAGGCATCGGCCGTCGCGGCGGCCAGTGCACTGGCCACCATCACCCCCCTGACTGCGGGCGGTTTGCCCGCGGTGGCACAGACCGCTCCGGCGTCTGCGGCATCTGACGCCCCGATCACCCATGAGCAGAACCCACGGGTTCCCGAGGGCGCTGCGTGGACGGAGGCGTACTTCCCATCCTCGGACGGCAGCGATGTCGAACTGCACGCCGACGTGCTACGCCCAGCACACCTGCCGGCCGGAGCGAAGACGCCGGTGATCCTCGCGGTGGGTCCCTACTTCGCGCACGCGGGGCAGACTGATCCCGAGGGCTGGGACCAGGTCGGACCATCGGCGCGCTTCCAGGACTTCGTCGACGGCGCCGACCTGATGGCGCGTGGCTACACCTTCGTGATGGTCGACCTGCGCGGCTTCGGCGGGAGCACCGGATGCCTGGACTTTCTCGGCCCGGGGGAGCAGGCCGACATCAAGGCGGCCGTACAGTGGTCGGCCGGCCAGCCCTGGTCGACCGGCAAGGTGGGCATGTACGGCAAGTCGTACGACGCCAACACCGGGTTGGCGGGCAATGTCCTCAAGCTCAAGCCTTTGCGGGCGATTGTTGCCCAACAACCGACGTGGAACAGGTACAACTACCTGTTCAGCAATGGGGTGCCGCGTTCCAACGTGACCAGCACCCCTCGGGGATATTTCTCGATCGCGACGATGCCGCCGCTGAGTGATGACAGCGACCGGTACAAGGCGAACGCGGCGTACGAGAAGAGCCACCCCGAGTGCGAGAGTGACAACCTCACCCACACCCAGAACCCCGACCCGAAGTCGCCGTTCTGGCGTGCCCGCGATTTCGCCGCCCGCGCCGCCGGGACCCAGACGCCGCTGTTTGTCACGTCGGGCTTCCTCGAGCCCAACACCAAGCCCGAGGACATGGGGAAGTACCTGGCCAACCATCAGGGCCCGGAGCGCGGTTGGCTCGGTCAATGGGAGCATGTGCGGGGCAACGAGACCAACGACAAGGGTCAGCTCAAGATGGGACGGGCGGGCTGGTTCGATGAGGTGATGCGGTTCTACGACCAGTACCTCCGCGGCACCGACCCGTCAGTGACCGACCCGGCGTTCGCCATCGAAGACAGCCTCGCCCACTGGCGGGCCCAGGCGACCTGGCCGGTGAGCAACACCTCGTACCGGGTGCGGCTGTCGTCCGGGCAGTACGTCGACGACGGCGGCACCGCGCACAATGGGGCCCTGCCGATGACGGCGCCGCAGGCCAAGGGCTGGGACATCGAGGACGCGCCGCTGGTCGGCCCGCTGTCACAAGCCCAGCCGAGTCCGTACCGCGCCGACGCACCCGGCGGCAGTTACTGGACCTGGTCCACGCCCGCCTCCGAGCAGGTGCGGATCACGGGCACGCCGCAGATCACGCTGAAGGCCACCGGCCAGGGCAACGTGAACGTGCGACTGTGGGACGTCGCTCCGAACGGCACGGCGACGATGTTCGACGAGAACGTCGCACTGCTGGAAAACGGTGGATCCACCTCGTTCGCCCTGAAGGCGACAGACTGGACCTTCGAGCGAGGGCACCGGCTGGGGGTTCAGATCGGGACTATCACCTCAAACGGCTGGCGGGACGTTCCCTCGGGCCAAACGATCACGGTCTCCGACGCACGGCTCGCCCTGGCCGTGCAGGACCCGCGGTCCGACGCGCCGACCCAGGGTGACCGCTCGCCGTACCTGGACCAGTACCTGGCGGCGAACACCACCACGCTCAGCAACGTCGGCAACGGCACCTTCCCACTGAGGGTCGCACAGCACGGCTGACCATACGGCTGCCCGGCACCCGCCTCAGCGGGTGCCGGGCAGCCGGCCGATCATCCATGTCGATCTGTATCCGCACCACACCTGTACGGCGGCGAGGCCGGATTCCATGGAAACTGAGCGATACGTGCAAGCCCGGCAGGCCCAGCCGGGCAGGACAGGCTACTTCGCCGGTCGTACGGTGGCTGACTTCGGCCGCGCGATGCGTACGGGCACGGTGACGGCGGTCGGGGCCGTCGAGGGCGCGCTGGCGTCGATCGCCGAACTCGACGCGGACCTGGGTGCCTTCGTCACCGTGGCTCCCGAGTATGCCCTGGCCGCCGCGCGGCGGGCGGACGCCGAACTCGCCGCCGGTGTCGACCGCGGTCCGCTGCATGGCATCCCGGTGGGGATCAAGGACATCATCGAGGTCGAGGGGCTTCCGACGACGATGGGTTCGGCCCACTTCGCCGACCATGTGTCCACGGTGGACGCCGAGTGCGTCCGCCGGCTCCGGACCGCGGGCGCCGTCATCGTCGGCAAGACCACGACGCACGAGTTCGCGTACGGCCCGTTCGGTGATCGCTCGGCCAATGGCCCCTCGCGCAACCCGCACGACCCGGCCCGGATGTCCGGCGGCTCCAGCGGCGGCAGCGCCGTGGCCGTCGCGGCCGGGATGGTGCCGGTCGCCCTCGGCACCGACACAGGGGGGTCGGTTCGCATTCCGGCGGCTCTGTGCGGTGTCGCCGGGTTCAAGCCGGCGCATGGCGTCATCCCGGTCGATGGGGTGTTCCCGCTCGCCCCGACGCTGGACGACGTCGGTGTGCTCGCCCGTACCGCCGATGACTGCCGGGTGGCCTACCGCGTTCTGGCCGATCTGCCGGCCGAGCCCGGCGGCCCCGGCGTGGACCTGCGTCGCATCGGCTGGGTACGACCGGACGCGTTGTTCGAGACCGACCACGACATCGAACGGCTGGCGCGGGCGGCGCTCTCGCCCGTCGGTGCCGAGGTCGAGGAGGTCGAGCTCCCCGAGGCCGCCGGGATGAGCGAGACGTACTTCGCGATCCAGGGCAGTGAGGCGTACGCCGAGCACGCCGACCGCGTGGCAGCCGATGCCGCGCTGTTCGATCCCGAGGTGCTCGACCGTCTCAAACTGGCGGCCGAGACCGCGGGGTGGCGATACGTGCGGGCGCTCCGCGACCGCGGCCGGCTGCAGAATGAGATGTCGGCGCTGCTGTCCCGCTACGACGTACTGGCACTGCCGACCACACCGCTGGTCGCACCGCCCCTCGGAGCGCGAACCACTGAGATCAACGGCACGGCCGTCGGCGTCCGGCCGGCGATGCTGTCGATGACCAGCCCATTCAACGTGTTCGGCCTACCGGCACTCAGCGTGCCGGTCGGCATGGTGGGCTCGCTGCCGGCCGGACTCCAGCTCGTCACCAGTCCCGGTCGCGAGGACTTCCTGTTCGCCGTCGCCGAAAAGGTCAGCGCCGGCGGCCACTGACTCCGGTCGCATGGCGCTCAGTTGGCCGACGGTCGACATCGACGGTATCGAGCGCGCGGCTGGACGCACGGCCGCAGTCTGGGTGAGGGCTTCCGCGCACTGCTCGGCTCGAAGGCCAACACCGGATCACCCGTCCCCGAGATCTGATCCGGTCATTTGCCCCGACCGCTGCCGCCTCCAGAGCGAGTTGTCGCCACTGCTGCCCCGCTATGACGGTCCGGGGCGAGTATGGACCGCGTCAGGGGCAGCCTTCACCGGTCCAAGGGCAGATCTCCGGATCGAAGTCGAGACCCGAAATATCGCGCAAGAACTGGACGTTGTCGCCGAACCCTTGTTTGATCCAGCGCGCGACCACCAGTACGGAGACGCGCATCGCGCCTGCCTTGCGCAGCGCCAGAACGGCGGACTGAGCGTGGCCTCCTTGTGTCCAAGTATCGTCCATCAGAAGCACATGGGAGTTGGCGGGCAGTCGTGCGCCTGTGCTGAAGTGATCGGGATTGACAGCGCGGGGATCAACGACCTTGGCGGCGGCGGTCAGAGGCACCTCGAGTCCGCTTGCCGCGTTACTGACGATCCGGTGAAAGGGATGCTCTCCCGGCTTGGCTGGCAGTGAAGGAACGGTTGCCCAGTGGGTCACCGGGGTGTCCAGGAGCGCGTCGGGACAGGTGCCATGCATCGAAAGGCCGAGGAGAGCGAGCATGGCCACAACCCTGTAGTGCTCCTGGACAGGCACCTGGGCCTTGTAACCGCGCATGACGTAACCGGACTGATCGCCGGCCACGGCGTACGTCAAAAACGCAACGGTGTCGGCAAGCCGACCGTGGACACGATGTGAGTTGCACGGATAGCAGTACCTGAAGCCGTCGACCGGTGTGGTGCAGATAGCGCAGGTGACACGATCCTGTCGTACGGAATTACGGAGGTAGCCCCCCGCAGTGGAGACCAGGGCGGCGCGCAACCGCGCCCCGAATGCCGGCTCAAGCATGTTCAGGTAGCGACAAGCCGCCGCAATTCGGCGTCCACAAGCGTGCCCTCTCTGTTCAGTTCATCGATGACGTTCATCACTGAGGATAGGCTGTCGGCCACGTGGACGCCGGGTCGGCCGACGAGCGCTTGGGCCCACTCATTTCGTTTGACGACCAGGTCGGTCAGGATCACCGGTCGGCCATGCTCCACGGCCATTCGAGCTTGGGCGCGTGCGCCGCTCTGCTCACCTGCCTCTACTACGACTGTGGCCATCCCGTAGCCCGACATGGTCGCGTTGCGCATCAAGAAGCTGTGTTTCTGCGGTGGTGCGTCGGGCCAGAACTGAGAGAGCAGCAGGCCATGAGAGGCGATCTTCTCGTGGAGATCCCGGTTCGCGGCCGGGTAGACCTTGTTGATACCGGTTCCGATGATGGCGACTGTGCGCCCGCCGGCGGCGAGGGCCGCGCGGTGTGCTGCCGTATCGATGCCGAGAGCCAGGCCTGCCACCACGGTCACACCCCGCGAGGCCAGTTCGTGAGCCACGTTGGTCGCGATCTCGAGTCCGTGATCGGAGGCCTTTCGAGAACCGACCACCGAGACGGCGACGTCATCGGGCGTGGTGGACCCGCGTGCGAACAGGACCGGAGGGGCCTGGTGGATGCCGCGCAGTCGTGACGGATAGCCTTCGTCGAGGATTGTCAGCAGCGTGTGGCCCTGATCCGCCCACAGGTCGATGTCCCGAGCAGCCGATTCTATGGGATCGGGTTCCCCTGGAAGGTCCACCAGCGTGGCGGGCATGAGCCGATGCCAGACTTCAAGGGCACTGCCGGCCTCGAGGACCTCGGCAGTGATCTCGCCCCAGCGCATGTCCTGAGGCCGAACCTGGAGTAGCGCGACCAATGCGGCCCACTCCTCAAGTCTGACCGTCTCCATCTCGTCAGAGTACGTGGGTGAACCCCCCATCTCCACGCTCCACCCCAGCTTCAAACGTACGTTCGATTACGGTTCGTAGGTTCGACAGGTTACCCCAGCAGAGAGATCCGGTGGGAAGGATACGTGCATGGCGACTACCCCCATCTGTACTTTCCGGGTCGAGGGGGCGCTGGCCTGGTGACGTTGGTCCGCAGTACGTTCGCCGATCTCCCACCGCTCCTACCCTCGTGGGGCCGGCAAGGGCGCTGACCCACCCCCGCTGGCAAGGCAGGTGCCGATGTCGGCTGCTTGCTGCCCGAGAACCTGCTCGGCCGCGTCACCGACGTGAAGTGACGCCGGAACCGGAGTCCTGGGTAGGCCCGCCGGACTTGGCCCACGTATTGACCGGCGTGAGGACCGGCCCGATATTTGCGGCAGGCGTTTAGCCGGAGTGCGGGGGGGTCATGCAGATCATAGAAGTGACCGGCTTTGCGGTTCGATCCGCTGTGATCACAATGCGGCGGAAGGATACGCCCTTGAAGTTCGTGCTCTTCCCGATGTTCCACGTGGCCTCGCCGGCGTTCTACGCCGACGTACGCACACGGCTTAAGGAGTGCGACGTCATCGTCGCCGAGGGGCTTCGGGGCAAGTCCCGCCAGGCGAGCACCCTCACACTTGCCTACCGGCTCGCCCCGCGCCGACGCCGCAACGGCTTGGAGGAGCAGAAGAACGCAGCACTGCTGCCCGCCGGTGTACCCGTGATCAATGCGGACGTGACCGCGGCCGAGTCCATAGCCGACCTCAGAAGGCTGCCACGATGGATGTATCTGCTGCTGTTGCTCTCCGCACCCGTGATGGGTCTGGTGTTCGCGTGGCGCGGTCCGCGCGCCTTCTTCGACGAGGACCTGGTGGTCGAGGATCTGCCGTCGACTCGGCGTGCGGAGGCGCGGGCCGAGGGGCCCATAAGGGACGCGTTGAGCAGCCGACGCGACCAGATGCTGCTCGACGCGCTCGGGAAGATCCACGCGGACCGCGGTGACGAGGCGATCACAGTGGCTGTGGTCTACGGGGCAGGACACATCCCCGCCGTTACCGCCGGGCTGAGGGATCGTTACGGATATCGGCCGCGCGGAGCCGAGTGGCTTACGATCTACGTCCCAGAGTAGACGACTTGGCGCACCAGGAACGGTCAAGAGACACACGATCGGCGCCGAACATCGGCCACGTTTCTGCCGAGTCAGCGGGCCCTGGTGTCCGGGGCGATCTTGGCAGTCCAGCGGGCGGCCTCGTCGGGTGACAACATCCGGTCCAGAGCGACGGTCGGCCGCATCAAGGGGTAGACCCGCCCGGTGTTCCAGGAGCGCGGGGTACGGGGGCGGGTCCAGGACGGCCACGCGGCGGGTGTCGAGGAACGGGATGTCCGCCGGCCTGCCCTCGTTCCAGATCCACTCACCGAAGGCATCGACGAGGTTGAACTGGCCGCGGATCCCGCCGCGCGGCTGTGGGTCGCCATCAGTGGCGGCGGCGACCCATGACGATTCCGGCCGTTCGCCGGGGACGAAGCCGTGCGCGGGGGCGCCGATCAGGGTGGCGGCGAGCAGAGAAAAGCGCCTTCGGGAGTGGAATCGGAAGTTCGCGGGTCGGAGGATCGGGCGCCGGTACGGCGGTCAGGCCTCCGAGGCAGGCCGCCGTGCCGGCGCCGTACTGCCGTCAGCCGCGGGTGAGGGCCTGGGCCGGTGGGGTGCGCAGCGCCCGGCGGGTGGGGAGCGCCATGGTGAGGAAGGCGATGCAGGCCACCGCGACCGCGATGGTGGGCACGAGCCAGATCGGTCCGGCCGGCCAGGGGCTGTGCAGGAAGCCGATCGCCAGTAACGCGAGGGGGTACGACCGACAGCAGGAGGCCGGTGCTCAGCGCGACGGCGCAGATCAGCTGGAGCGCGGCGAACTCGTGGCGGCGGCCGGTGGTAGTGGTGGCGATGAGCTTGTTGGCGATTCTGTTGTAAGCCTTCGCTTCCTCGAAGGTCTCGAAGCGCTCCTGGCCCGCGTACTTGTCCGGCGTGCTCCACCACCAGATCTTGGTGACGATCGCGCCCAGCAGCATGTGCTCCCGCACGCGCAACTCCCGCGGTCGTGCCGTACCGCGCCACGGTCTCGCGAAACAGCGCCTCCTTGCTGCCGAAGCAGGCACAGATGCTGGCCGAGGCGATCCCCATGGCACTGGTCAGGTCGTTCAGCGAGGTCCCCTGAATATGGTCGCAGGCTCATCGATAAAGTCGAAGTTAGGCGGCCGTGACAGGGTCCCCCGGCCGGGTCTCCGGCCGTGCGGGCTCTCGGCCAAAGCCCACAGTTCTAGGAGGAGTCATGTCCTCTCAGCTGAACCCGTACTTGACGTTCAACGGCAACGCCCGCCAGGCGATCGAGTTTTACGCGAGCGTGTTCGGCGGCAAGCCCGCCTTCCATACCTTCGCCGAGCTCGGCGCTCCGGACTCACCGGACGCCGATCGGATCATGCACGGGATACTCGAGACCGACGGCGGCTACACGATCATGGCCGCCGATGTCACCCGCGACATGAAATACGAGCCCATGACGGGCTGCTCAGTGAGTCTCAGCGGCGACGACGACCACCTGCGCGGCTACTGGGACAAGCTCTCCGCAGGCGGGTCCATCACGGTGCCCATGGAGAAGCAGGTCTGGGGTGATGAGTTCGGCATGTGCGTGGACAAGTTCGGCGTGTCGTGGATGGTCAACATCAGTCGGCCGCAGACCTAGCAGTTAGGGATACAGGCCAGTAGTCGCACCTCGCTCAGTCCCACCGGAATTCCATGACGGGAGTCCGACGAGGCGCTCGGAGGCCCGCCGGGCGCAATGCGTGTACTGACTCTTGCGGAGTACCGCCGGGCGGCGCGTGGCCCACCCGCTCGGCAGGAGGAAGGCTGACACAGGGGCACTTACATCGTGCCGTTCCCGAAACCCCGACGGCTGAGAGGCGCGAGACGATGGCGCGTACGTGGTTGTCGATTCGCGTCGAGCTGGTATCGGGCCGGGGCGAGACGTACTGGCCACGGCCTGGCCGGGTCTTCGCGGCCGCCAGTTCTCATTCGTTCGCGGAGCTCGCCGAGGCCATCGACCTTGCGTTCGCGCGCTGGGACCTGGCCCATCTGCACATGTTCACCCTCGCCGACGGCACCGGTCTCAGCCGCCTGGAGCGGTGGGACGGCGACGCGCCCGAGGGCACCCTGGACGGCGACACGACCAGGCTCAGCCGCCTGGCGGCCGGCGAGCGGTTCGCGTACGTCTTCGACCTGGGCGACGACTGGGCACACCTGTGCACTGTGGACGACCAGCGCATCGACCCCATGGAGGAACTCGGCAGGGCGCCCGGCCGGCCCGTGCCGTACTTGGGATGGGGCGATATCCCCGACCAGTACGGTCGCCGGTGGGACGACGATGACGGCCATGATCCACTGCCGAAGGCCCCTCGCCGCACGTTCGTGGACCTCCCGCCGATCCTGCCCTGGTGGGGTGGCCATGCGCGATGACGGAGGGGTGTCCAGGTCGTTCGTCGCAATGACCTTGGGCACCTTCTGCGTTGGACGTGACCGGTTTGCGAGATAACGGAGTTCTACTGAATGGCACCGGAGTCGGAGCAGTTCGTCGTCATCACCGGAGGGCCCGGGTCGGGGAAGAGCACCTTGATCGCCCAGCTTCAGGAGATGGGCTACGCACGTTCCCTCGAGGCGGGGCGCGGGATCATCCAGGACCAGGTGGCGATCGGCGGGCCCGCGCTGCCGTGGACCGATCCGACCTTGTTCGCTGAACTGATGCTCTGCTGGGAACTGCGTTCCTACCGGATGGCGGTCGAGCAGAAGGCGCCGGTCTTCTTCGACCGCGGGGTCCCGGACATCGTGGGCTACCTGCGACTGGAGGGGCTGCCGGTCCCGGACCATCTCCACGCCGCTGCAAAGACGATCCGGTACCACCCTCGCGTTTTCATCGCACCCCCGTGGCCGGAGATCTACGAACAGGACAGCGAACGCAAGCAGTCCCATGCCGAGGCCGAACGCACCTACGAGTTCATGGTCGCGACCTACACCGCTTATGGCTACGAACTGGTGCACCTCCCCCGCGCCCCCGTAGCAGAACGGACACGGTTCATCACCGATTTCCTTCGCTGACCACTCCGTCGCGTCGGTTCGGCAATCCGCTGCAGTCCGTCGCCCTGTATCCGTGACCCGCGTGCAGCACCCGGAGCCTGCGGAGACGCCGCCCACCGCCCGGAACACGCCGCCGCCCTGCGTGCCGCGGGCCTGCTCGACACCCCACCGGAACGGCCGCAGCGTGCGGCACACCGAACCGGGCCTCGCCGGGGGGAGCGGCCGCGGGCGGACAACGAAATAGTTTTAGATTCAATTACGTTCTCGGTGACGACGGAGCCCGAAGGGATGGGCCGAGAGGAGTGACGGATGCGGACCACCACGCTTGCTGAGGAGTACCGGCGCGGAACGTTGTTCTTCGAGCTCGAGGACTACACCAACGCGGCTCGGATTCTGTCCGAGGTCCTCGCCGAGGACCCCGGCAACCTGTCGGTACGACTGCTTCTCGCCCGCTCGTACTACCACTCCGCCCAGCTGCGCAGGGCCGAGGGCGAGCTGCGGCGGGTTCTGGAGCGGGACCCGGCCGAGGCGTACGCTCACCTGCTGCTCGGCCGTACGCTGCAGCGGCAGAACCGGCCGGACGACGCCGCACCGCATTTGCGGATGCACGGCGTCATGACAGGCGAATCCTGAGCCGGCAGCCAGGGCTCTTCAGTCGCGCGGCCCGTCCGGTGCGGTGCCGATGACGGGCACCGCACCGGCGGCCTCGGCCGGCAGCGGGCTCACCTCATCGGCGCAGCGCAAAGGTCACCGTCGTTGACAGCCCGCCGCAGGTGAACGGAGGCTGAGGACAGTGCGGCCATGAGCATGTGCGGAACTGTTCGGCATGGAGCTTTGGTGTGATGGTCGAGGGCGCCCCCGGAGGCGGTGGACGAGCTGCGGCGCTCTGTTCGAGGTGCGAACGCTGGCCCAGCGTCTCGTCGTAGCCATGTGAGTCATCGGCCGTCGGCAATGGCCGGGCAGTTCAGCCGTCGGCAGGCCGATCGATCCAGGCGTCATGACGAGCGCATACCTCCTGTCATGCCGGCATCACTGCCGATTAATTACAATGAGTCACCACAATCTTGCAGACCGGTCTTTTGGCCGCTTAGTCAGCCGAGTGCAGATTCATTTCTGCATCAGACCGTTTTTAGGAGAATCATTTCGCCAATCAGAGGTCCCTGGGTGGTAGGCCGTGATTAGCCTGCTGAGCTGCGGCAAGTGCCATGCCGCTGGTGAGGTGCGCAACCGGGCACTCATGGCGAGCTCATGCTCGCCTCCAAGTCTCTCCGCAGGAGGTCGGTTACCCTCCAGAGGAGTGATGCAATCCACTCCGTACCCACGGCCACATCGGGCAGACTACGGGCACGGCCCATCCGCATCTCTTGAGGAGATCCGACCCATGTCCGGTGCAGGTACGAGACCAGGCCAGCGAAACCGGAACAAGACACTCGTACTACTCAAGCATCTACAGGGCCTCGTGAGGAGAATCTACCCTAAGCGTTTTGGGGTAGTCGCGACATCCCACCAAACCGACCAGGTAGACCCTCAGGTGGATGACTGTATCTTTTGCCGCCGCCATGATCCGGCGCTTAACACGATCGTGTGCGAGAACACCACTTTCTTTGCAAGATATGACAACTATCCATCTGCACCTGGCCACGTAGAGATAGTTTCTAAAAGGCATACTGAGTCCTTTTTTGACCTCACCGACCCGGAACTCCTTGATGCTTACGCGCTAATTCTGGAAGCACGAAAGGTATTGATCGAGGAGTATGATCCGCCGCATGGGTACACGATCGGCGTGAACGAGGGGCGTGCTGCGGGACGTAGTGTCGACCACCTCCATATCCATCTGATTCCGAGATATTTCGGTGATGTCAAGGATGCAAGAGGGGGCATCCGCAAGGCGACACCCAACTGGGATCCGGACAGTTGGAGATAGGCTCGGCTATTTTTCGCCGATTGCGACGAACCAATCCTTCCGACCTGTGTTTCGGATTCGTATGTGGCGAAAGCCGATCCGCTTCATCTGGGAAGTGAAATCTCCGGGATCGACAAGTGTGAACCAGCGGCGTCCTGCCAAGGTGCCACCCACTCTCCAGCCCTCACCCGCTCCGGCGCGCATGCTGATGGCGGCGACCCCTCCTGGCGCCAGCGTCCGGAAGATCTCGGACAGAGCGCTCACGATCGCTGTCGAAGGTAGGTGCAAGAGGCTACCTGAAGCCCAAACCCCGCCAAATCGATTGGCCGGAAAGGGAAGTTCGAGCATGTCAAGACGAACAAAATGCAGATCGCGAGCTTGACCGGACGACCGTGACCGTGCGCACTGCAGCATGGACATCCCGAAGTCTGCGGCCACGATCTGTCGGCCAAGATCCGCCAGCAGCCGGCTGTCTCGGCCGCCGCCACAACCTAGGTCTAGCACCGGAAGCCCTAGCGGTAGCATTTTCTCAAATGCCAATGCTTCGTCTCTGAGTCCTGGAAACTTGGCATAGTCGTCGGTGACGTCCGCGTATTCAACCGCCATCGCATCATATGTACCGCAGGTCGCAATCGTGATCGCCTTCGGATCCGCAGGACCATTGTGGACCTGGCCCGACTCAAACATTCTCGAATCCATCCTGGCTGATCATCGTGCAGAGGGTGTTGAGTTCGTGCCACATCCGGTGGCAGTTCAGGTCATCATATCCATGCGCTGCATCGAAGCTGATGCAGCCGACGAAGCTTGAGCGGGCGTTTCTGATCGGGCTGGCAAAAACCGCGCCCCGATGGCTAAATCGGTTGAAATCTTCCCAGGAAAGGCCCATGACGGCCTGAAGGCCATGCTCCTGCCGGTATGTCTCGAAACTTTGCTGATCTGTTAATAGGGTAACGAGCTGCTCGACGTTCTTGCTCACTTCCTGATTGAGCTGCCAGCACAGCCCGACGACCCCTACACCACGTGTCGGCCGCATCGTTCGGGTCGCCGGGGTGGAACCGAGCCGGTAGGTTGCGACCCTGCGGAGCTCGCCTTGCACCGGATGCTTCAGCGTGTGCTTCTTCTTCCAGATGTGCAGGCCCGGGTCACTGATGGGAACCGATCGGTTCGCTGCCGTGCCCAGCGAAAGAAGCTGACCGAATGCCGTGAGGATCTGCCTTCTCATCGTGACCCGCTGGGCGAGCATACCCCTACGGGAGTAGGCCTCAAAGGGGCTGAGGATTCCAAACACCCCGGCCAGGATGGTGAGACCTATAAGCAAGAATGCCCGGCCTCCGCCGAGGGAATCCCAAAACGATTTGGACGGAAGTTCATACTGTTTGCTCGCCAGTGCGACAGTGGCCAGCAGGATCACACTCCGATCCATGCTCCGGGCCACGGCCAAATGCATCACCCAGACTCCAATCTCAGGGCTTACCGATTAGCCCAGGGTGTGCTTCAATGTATCTCACATGTCGGGCGGCGGTAAATACATTGAATCTGACGTTACGGCCCACCCGTAAATGGTAGGCATGTCGCTCCGGAATTGGCTGGTACTCGATGTCCGAATCACGAGTTGGCTCTTGTGCTGGCGCGGACCTCTGCCAAGAGCTGTCCGGCGCGGCCGATACTGACTTCACGCGCACGTATCAGGGAGATCCCGACAGCAGAGTCATCTGCCGTAGTGACAACCTCACGTTGCTGGCTGACATGTCACCTCTGGTGGTCGGCCATCTGCTACTGGCTTCAAACGATCATTATCTCAGCTTCGGAGAGGTGGTCCGCGATCACGTGGAAGAGGTCGAGGGCCTGCTAAGTGAGATATTTGACCAGTATGCGGCGACGTTCAGCGAGCCGGTGATCATGGAACACGGGTCATCGCAGGTTATGGAGGGTTCAGGGTGCATTACGCACGCTCATATGCACGTTCTCCCCTTGCGACTGGACGGCGTGCACAGGGTGATGACTCGGGATGGCCTGATCGCCTCGGAGTTGGCTGATCTAAGGGAATTAAAAGATCTAGGGGACCGTGGACTGCCGTATTTCTATTGTAGAGACAGGATGAGACATCGGGTGTATGGTGTAGCGCGCAAGATGCGCCGACAGTATTTGAGATCGGTGGCCGGTCGGTTACTCGGGATCGCCGACCCGGAGTGGGATTACGCTGTTGTAGTCCGTAAAGAACTCCTTAGAATCACCCTCAATCGGACGGCAGACTGGCGCATCCTTCCGTACTAAGAAAATCCGTGGCAGAGAGGCGAATTCCGACATGTCAACGACGAGTCCGGCCTCCGACGAACCCACCCGGCTCGCCAACATCATCAGCACGATGTTCGCCGGCCAGGCCGGCCGGTCACACCGCCTTTCCAACGGTGAAACCGTGCAACTGCTGGTCGGTGCCGACGCACAAGACGACTGCGCGGTGTTCCGCATGGACGGTTCCCAAGAGATAGTCCTGGGATCCGACTATGTCCGGGGATCCAAGTTCATCCTCTACGAACTCGGCTACCTCGATGACTATGACGTGGGCTACTACCTGGCGATGGCGAACTTCAGCGACATCGCCGCGATGGGCGCCCAGCCCATCGCTCTGCTGTCAGTCATCCGATATCCGAAGACGATGCCTGACGAACAGTTCGCCCAGGTATTGCGTGGCATCAACGATGCCTGTGAGTTGGTTGGCGCGCCAAATGTGGGTGGCGACATCGGCACGGCCGAACGCCTGATTCTCTCGGCCTCGGCGATGGGTGTCGTCGAGTCCGGAGGTTCACTTCTGCGCAGCGGAGCCCGTCCAGGTGACCGGCTGTGCGTCACGGGGCCGACGGGGATCGCGGCGGCGGCACAGAAGTACTTCACCAAGCCGCACATCGCTGACGGTGCGATATCTGCGGCCGCCGAGAAGGTCCTTCTCAACTCCTGGAGGAGGCCACAGGCACTGGTCGGTCAGGGACGGTGCCTGAGCACCAGCGGACTGGCGACAAGCTGCCAAGACTCCTCTGACGGGCTCAAGGCGGGAATTGAATCGATCGCGGCCCGCAGCGGCGTCGGGTTCATTGTAGAGGAGAAAGCACTGCCGGTCTTGGACGTGGTGAGGGAGGTCGCCGAACTGAGCAATATCGAAGTGACGTCCCTCATCCTCGGCGACTCGGTGGATTTTCAGTTGATATTCACCGTGCCCGAGGAATATCTGGAAGAGCTCAAGAAGATTTTTGAGGGCCACGGGTACACGTTCCACGACATCGGGTTCGCCACGGAATTGCCGGATATCGTGCTGCGTAGTAGCGACGGGGCGACGCGAGAGCTGCCAGGCGCCGCCTGGCGACACGCCAACCCTGATCTTCCGTAAGGCCGTTCCCGGGGCCGAGGATCGGGACGCTGTCCTGCCCGCACCAGGAGTCAACGAGCAGCAATCTGGCTGCGGCGTCGCCTGCCTTGAACATGACTCCCTTAGATCCATCCAACGATGTTGTAACTCGTCACCCTAACCATCGATTGTGCCCGGCACGAAATGTCATAAACTACACAAACCCTTGACTGGCCTGTGTTGCCAGGCGAATCTCAAAGTACTCAACGCCTGCACGAACACCACCAAGGAGGCAGTCATGGCGCTACGGTTCATTGGCATAGACCCTGACACCGCAGGGGGCAACTGTCCTTCGGTATGGGTTGACGAGGCCACCGGGGACTTCATTGTCCAGGGATGGGAGGTCACTGACGGTGCCACTTTGGCCGAAGTTGAGGCGGAAAGTCCCATAGCGGGACACGAGAAGGTCGTCAGGCTTCCAGCGCGTATGCGAGCGATCCTCCAGGAGGCATGTAGTGGCGGAGCAACCGGTCTTAGATGAGACGTTCGCCAGGTGTACGGAGTCAGCCGTACACCTGGAGATGCGAGACGGATGCCCAGGCCGCGCTTTTCCGGTCTCTTCTCGATGGGAAACGCATGCTCGTGCTCATCGACAATGCGTCCTCGTCGGCGCAGGTCCGTCAGTTGCTGCCGGCGTCGCCCCAGTGCTGTGTCGTAGTGACAAGCCGAAGTGCGCTCCCGGGTTTGGTCGCGAGGGAAGGAGCAGTACGCGTGACGCTGGACACGCTGTCGCCCGAGGAGTCCGTTCGGCTCCTGTCGGAAGCGGTAGGGAGTGCCAGGATCGAAGCCAAGTCTTCCAGCGCTTTGCGAGTCGCCGAACTCTGTGGCCATCTGCCGCTCGCTCTCAGGGTCGTCGCCGAGCGTGCGGCCGGCCGGCCTCGGCTTTCGATGGCAGAGCTGGTTGAAGAGATCGTTGGTGAGCAGCACCGGCTCGATGCCCTCGCATCGGACGAAGACGAGCTGACTGACGTACGTGCGGTCTTCTCCTGGTCCTATCAGGCCTTGGATCCGGCCCTGCGGCAGGCATTCCGGCGGCTGGGACTGCATGCCGGCGGGGAGATCGGGATCGAAGCCGCCGCTGCCCTCATGGGGATCGGCGTCGCGGGCGCCAAGCGCAGGCTGCGCGCGCTGGCCGACGCGCATCTCCTGCAGGAGATCACGGTCAACCGGTTCCGGCTGCACGATCTGTTGAGGTCTTACTCAGTAGAGCGTGCCCTTGCGGATGAGACGCAGGAGGAACGGACGCAAGCCGTACGTCGTGTGTTGAGCTGGTACTTGCTCACTGCTGATGCCGCGAGACGCGCGTACCTGCCGTACTCGCCGGCCGTTCCGCTGGTCCCGGCGGGCCAGGTCGAGGTCACTGAGGCATTCGCGGACGGGCCCGAGGCGATGCGATGGTTCGAAACGGAACGGCTGAATCTCCTTGCCGCACTTCGGCAAGCGATCGAACTGGGGCAGTACGACATCGGCTGGAAGCTGCCGATGGCCACGACGGGATTCTACGAGCTGCAGTCGCACGTCTCGGATTGGGAGAACAACCACCGGATCGGTCTGCAGTCAGCGCTTGCCTTGGGGGACCCATTGGGTGAGGCGACCAACCGGGTCATGCTGGGTGACGTTGCCTGGCGACTCGGTCGATGGGTGGAAGCGACGGATATGTACGAACACGTCGCACGTCTTGCCCACGATCTTTCGGTGGGATGGCTTGAGGGGTTCGCGCTGCGTGGACTTGGGCTGGTCCAAGAAGCGCAAGAGAACTTCGATGCGGCAGCTGAGCTCTTCGATTCGGCGCTGTCGGTGTTTCGATCGAGCGACTTCCGGCGAGGCGAGGGGATGTCGCTGCTCAGCCTTGGAAAGTGCGCTCGGTCAGTCGGCGACCTGTCAAGCGCCGTGGCCTACGGGGCGGAAGCCGTGGCGACCTTCGAGGACATCCAGGACACCTGGACCGTCGCGTGGGGCAAGGTCGCATTGGCCGAGAGCCTCACCGACCTCGGCCGCCGGGTTGAAGCGGTTGCACACCTTCGGTCGGCCGTAGAGGTGTTCAGGCGGTTCGGGGACCAGCGCAGCGAAACGCTGGGACTCCTGCCGCTGGGCGAACTGCTCCTGGAGTCCGGCGACGCGGACGGCGCACGGGACTGCTGGAGCAAGGCCGCAGACCTGCAGGAGGCTCTGCGCGATCCAACGGCTACGGAGACCCGGGCGAGGCTTGCGGGCCTGGAACCGCACGCGTGACATAGCCGCTCTCGTCACCCCGACTGCCGCACCGGTGCATGACCTACTCACCAGCTCGTAACGAACGGTTTGCCGTTACCAAGGTTCGATGGGAAGGTCTGATCGGCGGGGCGGATTGCCGGGTTGGTGCGGATTGGGGGCGGTCACATGTGGCCTGGGGCGAGCTCGCCCGGAGTACCGGCGGGTCCGCCGCCGCAGACGGCGGCGCCCATCCGGACGACGGCGCCCATCCGGCCGGCGGCGGGCTGGTATGTGCTTCCCGGTGCCCTGACCCTGGTCGCGGTGGTCGGGCTCGTGGTCTTCGTCATCCTCAACTTCGGCAGCCTGCGGGTCAGCGACGATCCCGAGGCGACGGGTTCCGCGGCGGCGGGAGCCCGGATCTATCTTGTCGAGGGCCATCGCTACTTCGTCTACGTCGAGGACTCCGCCGCCAAGCCCACGTCCTGCGGGGTCGCCGCGGCTGACGGGTCCGGGTCCGTTGCCCTTAAGAATTCCTGGAGCGCGCCGACGACCGAGTCCGTGGCCGGCCGGTCCTACCGATACACCGGGTCGTTCATGTCACCGGCTACCGGCACGGCCATCGTGAACTGCCAGGGCGTCGATGGCGAATTGATGGTGAAGCCCGACGGCACCGTGCTGGGCATGTTGGGCCTCCTCATGTTCGTCGCCGGTGGCCTGATGCTGCTGGCGTTCATCATCTTCCTGATCATCATTCTGCGGCGCAGCGGCGCCAAGCGAGCGGCGCTCGCCGCATCTCGTCCTTTCAAGGGGCCGTACGGCTGACCGCCCGCCAGCGCCATCCCCAGGGCTCCCCGAGGTTGCGGTAATGGGCCGTGCCATTCCAACTCACCGGTGCACAGCGCATCCTAGGACCCGACGCGCTCGGCGTTGTCACGCGCCGGATGCGCGAGCCCGAGCGGACCCGCCGCCATTCCGCGCAGCAGCGTTTCGGTCACCCGTTCGACGAAGTGCTTGGCCGAGTCGGTCACCCCGTGGCCGCATCTCCTCCCGCGCATCGCGCAGACCCACCGCATGGTGCCCGCCGCGAAGACCCCCGCTCCGCTCGGTACGGTGTAGTAGGCGGAGTCGGCATGGCTGTCGAGGTTCAGGCAGCGAACCGGGGAATGGGCAATGATCTCGATGGGCCGCGGGGTCTTCACCCGCAGATCGACCCGGTCGTACTCGGGCCCGACCATCCCGGGGAACCGCTGGCCCTTCCGCACCCTCGTACCGGCGAACAACCAGTGCCGCGGCCGGGTGACCACATAGGCGGCCTCGGCCGGATTGCACTCGTAGAAGACCCCGGTGAGATCGCTCTCGGGCCACGGCTTGGCCGCCAAACGCCAGTCGATGGTGACCTCGGCGGGACGCTTGGCGGCGATCGGGTCGTCCATCCCCTTGTAGCAGATCACCAGCCGGTCCTCGCCCAGTTTCGTGGCGTCGAACCGGATGTGCCGGTTGACCTCGTTGGCGCCGAGGAAGGCGATGTTCATCCCCGCGTCCCGCGCCCTGGTCGTCGCCTTGCGCATCTCCGTCGACCAGTACTCGTCGTGCCCCAGCACCGCCAGTCCGCGGGCCTGGTCGAGCAGTCCGGGCCGGGCGTGCAGGTCGTTGTCGGTGGTGTAGGCGAGCGGCAGCCCGAGCCGCTCGGCGAGTGCGATGGCCGGCTGCTCGTACGCCATGAACTTCACCGCGCCGTCCTTGTCGTACGGCCGGTCGAAGCTGACCGCGCGGGAGCGGCTCTCGTAACCGTACGGTCCCTCGTACAGACTGTGACCGCCCCACAGGTTGTACGCCTGCCAGGTGGTGGTCCCGTTCAAGATCGCGATCTTGCCGGCCAGGTCGCTGGAGCGCACGGTGATCGGCACGTAGCGCTGCGCTCCCGAGTCGGCCCGCAGCCGCAGCAGGTACGACCCGGCGGGCCAGTCCTGGGTCGGTACGGTCAGCGAAGGCTTCCACGGTGCCGTCACCGTGTTGGTCCGCCCCTCGACCCTGGCCGGAGCCTGCTCGATCCCGGGCCGGCGCGGTGCGGCCCAGACCCGGCGGGCCAGGGCACCGCCGTACCAGCCCATCCGGAACGCCTCCACCGTGAAGCCCTTGGTGGTCGTCGACACGAACAGCCGGAACGACTCGCCGGGAAGCACGCTCACGTGGTCGGCGAAGCCCTCGATCTCGTGCTCCGAACCGACCTTGCGGACCCGCCAGTCGGGCGTTCCCGGCCTGGCGTTCTCGACCTCGACCTCGGTCGCGGACCGGGCGGGCGTACTCGACGTCGTCACCGCGGGCGGCACCCGGCGTACGGGAGACCCGTCGGCACGCGGACCGCCGCAGCCGACCAGTACGCCGCAGACCAGGAGAAGCGGGACGCAAGCGGCGGCCAACCGCCACCCCCGATGATCGACCATGAGGCCGCATTGTGCCGTACCGCCATGCCGGGGTACGGCAGCGACGCGGCGTCGCAGCCGCTCGGCTCCTTCTGTTGACCATCTCCTTTACTCTGCGACGTTCACCCGTCTCGTGGTGAACCTGGAAGTTCGTCGCGAGCGGATCGTCGCCCCGTCAGGGCTAGCCTTGCCACGGCCTCCCAGCGCCTGCCCGTTCCCCACAGACTGAACACATGACCTTCACCCCCAACGAGATCGAGTTCGACTCGGCGTGGATCCGCATCCGCCCGCGCCGGATCCTCGCGCGCGGGATCGACACCGGCTCCTTCGAACTGTCCGCAAGGGACGTGGCGTGATGCGCTACCGGCTGCTCGGCCCCACCGGCCTGCGCGTCTCGGAGCTGTTCCTGGGCGCCATGACCTTCGCCGGGCCGGACGAGGCCCGCAAGATGATCGATCTGTACGCCGACGCGGGCGGCAACGTCATCGACACCGCCTCCGCGTACGGCGACAGCGAAGAGGTCCTCGGCGGGCTGCTTCAGAACCGCCGGGATCGGTTCGTACTGGCCACCAAGTACGCGCTGTCCCGGGACGGCAAGGACCCGAACGCGGGCGGCAGCCACCGCAAGAACCTCACCCTCTCCCTGGAGGCCAGCCTGCGGCGGCTGCGCACCGACTACATCGATCTGTTGTGGGTGCACACTTGGGACGAGCACTCGCCCATCGAGGAGACCATGCGGGCGCTGGACGACGCCGTCCGCGCCGGGAAGGTCCTGTACGTGGGCGCGTCCAACCTTCCCGCGTGGCTCGTCTCCCGCGCGAACACCCTGGCCGAGTGGCGGGACTGGACCCCGTTCGCCGGTCTGCAGGTGCCGTACAGCCTGCTCAAGCGGGACATCGAGCGGGAACTGCTGCCCATGGCCGAGGCGTACGGAATGAGCGTGGCGACCTACGGGGCACTCGCCGGCGGCGTGCTCTCGGGCAAGTTCACCGGCACCGGCGAGGCCCCGACCGGTACCCGGGTCGACCCCGCGTCCCTCACTCCGCGCGACCATCGAGCGGCGCGGGCCGTACAGGAGCTCGCCGGGGAACTCGGCGTGACCGCGTCGCAGGTCGCCATCGCCTGGACCCGCGTCAGATCCCGCGCGGTGCACCCGATCATCGGCTCGCGCAACGCCGAGCAGCTCGCGGACAACCTGGCGACTCTGGACGTCACCCTGCCGGCAGAGGCCGTGGATCGCCTGGAGTCGGCGGTGACGTTCGACCCGGGCTACCCGACCGACATCAACACCGGCCCCCGCCCATGGCTGCTGGGCACCGCGGAGGCCAAGCTGGAGGGCCGCCGATAGGCGGGAAGCCGCGCGGACGGCACCCGATCGACGTGATCGTGCACCTCGGTAATGAGAAGATCGAGGTGGAAGTCGCGCTGAGCGACGCTGACCTGACCTTCCTCATGCGGGTGCTTTCGCCGGACGCGCTCTTCGATGACGGAGCTCGTGGTCGCCTCGACGGGGAGAACGAGCCGGGTCGATGACCGGTCTCAGCCGGTGCGGACACCGCGCCGCGGCGATGAGATGAGTTCGCGCGGTTCAGCCCATGGACTTCGCGCCGTCCAGGGATTCGCGGATGATGTCGGCGTGGCCGGCGTGCTGTGCGGTCTCGGCGATGATGTGCATGAGCGCCCGGCGCGCTGACCACTGTTCGTCGGGTTGGAACCAGGGGGCCTTCGGCAGCGGTTGTGCGGCGTTCAGGTCGGGCAGGGTGCCGACCAATTCGTCGGTCCGGCGGGCCACCTCGGCGTAGGCGTCCAGCACGCCGGCCAGCGTCTCATCTGCGAGCAGTCGGAACTGGTCGGCCCGCTGCGCGAAGTCGTCTTCGGTCATGGCGGAGAAGTCACCCATCGCCGACGGCCCATCCAGGATGAAGCCGACCCAGTTCCACTCGACGGCCGTGACGTGCTTGATCAGGCCGCCCAAGCACAGCTCACTCGCGGTGCTGCGCTGCCCGGCCTGCTCGTCGGTGAGACCGCGGGTCGTCAAGCGCAGGAAGTGCCGGTGCTTGGCCAGCATCGCCAGCAGGTCGGCGCGTTCACCGCCGACGGTCGATGTGTCGACCTGGCCGCTGGTCGCCAGGCCGCCTGTGTTCGGGTCGCTGCTGGACATGGTCCCCGCCTTTCGTGGTCACGAGTCGAGATCTCGTTCTCCGTCTAGGACCACGCTATGGGCCATAGCGGCCACTTTCTGACCTGAATAGAGCGAGGGGCCGTACAAGGCTGAAAGCGCCGCACTGGTCCTTCCCGACGTGGCCTGAGCCACCGGCAGGAGAAGCCCCCCGGATTTATCCGGGCGGAGGAGTCACACTCAGTCATGGGCGTACGGCTGGGGATTATGGGCGGGACTTTTGATCCCATCCACAACGTGCATTTGCTGAAGGCGAATAAGGTGGCCCGGTGTCTCGGCCTGGACGAGGTCGTCTTCGTACCCGCCGGACGACCCTGGCAGAAGGACATGGTCTCGCCCCCCGAACAACGACTCGCGATGACGACCATCGCGACTCGACCCCATCCGAGGTTCTCGGTGAGCCGGATCGAGATCGACCGCAGCGGGCCGACGTACACCGTCGACACCCTGCGGGAGCTCCGCCGGACACTGGGCTGGGAGGTCGAGCTCTTCTTCATCGCCGGCGCCGACGTACAGGCCCGCCTGCACACCTGGCGGGACGCCGAGATCCTCACCGACTTCGCGCACTTCGTGTTCTGCTCCCGGCCGGGCTACGTGCTGCGTGACGACGGGCGGCTCACCGAGCGCGTCACCCTGCTCCAGATCCCCCACGGGGAGATCTCCTCGACGCTGATCCGGCGGCGGGTCGCGGCGGGCGAGCCGATCCGTCATCTGGTGCCGGGTCCGGTCGCCTCCTACATCGAGGAGCACGGGCTCTACCGACGCTGATCGAGAAGGATCGCGGCCAGCGCGGTCAAACCCGCGTCCGAGCTCGTCACCGAGGCGATGGACGGCTTGCGGATCTCGAAGATCCGCCGAGCGGCCCGGCTGGGCGGCCCGCACTGCAGCCAGCGGACCCGTCGGCCGGTGGTCCTGCACAGGGCATCGCACAGGGGCAGGTCCCAGCTCGCCGACCATCCGCAGACCAGCAGGTCGAAGTCGGTGAACACCCGGTCGAGTAGCGTGTCGATGATCGGATGGTAGGTGTGCAGCGCCCGTGCGGTGTGCCGGATGCCGATGTCCCGGTAGTCACCGTGCAGCTTGACCAGAGCAGGCCCCTCGAGGGACACCCGGGCCATGGCGTCGAGGTCGAAGGCGACCGGGACGGCAGGGCCCACCTGGTTCAGCGCCCGCTCCAGCAGCCGGTCCAGGTTGGTGGTGAGGACCGGGCCAACGTGCCCCGCGGCCACCAGCTCCGCGATCGCCCGATGCGCCGGCGTCGGCGCCGGTCGCTCGTACAGTTCGCCCGGCAACACCTCCGATGACGACCGCTCGTACGGTTCGCCCGGCAACGCCTCCGACGACGCCGAACCGTCCCGCACCATGCCGAAGTAGTCCGGGAAGCCGCCGGTCGCGGTGAGATACCAGGCGACCGGGTCCGGGCCCGGATCCTCACCGCGCTCCCGCGCGGCGCGGCGGAGCAGTTCCTGGCCGGTCAGCACCCCCGCCGAGTCCGACACCCCCGCCCCGGCGAGCACCGCGATCGGCCGTGGGCCCGCCAGGATCTCCGCCGCCAGCTCGTCGATCCGTACGGTCCTCACCGCACGTACCGGCTCCGGCGCAGCTCGTGCAGGCGGGCGGCGAGGTCCGGGCGCTGGTTGAAGTCGACGAGGGGCAGCCAGTCGAGCTCGTCGACCTGGCCGGGGACGCGGGCGCCCAGGATGCCGCCGACCATGGCGGCGACGGTGTCGGTGTCGCCGCCGAGTGATACCGCCAGGGGGAGCGCGGCGGCGAGGTCGGGTGCGGTGCGCACGACGTGCACGATCGCGGCGACGGTCTCCGCGGCGTCGAGGGAGACGCCCGCAGCGGGCGGGCGCCACGAGCCGGCCAGGGCATCGCGTACGGCGGGCAGATCGGCGTGGTGCCGTGAAACCCACTCGACCTCGGACGCCGCCGCGGCGAGTACGGTCTCGACGCTGACGCCCTCGATGGCCCAGGACCCCATGGCGGTCACCACGCACGCGGCGCCGATGGCCTGCGGTGCCTGGTGGGTGCCGACCGCGAGGGTACGGGTCAGCTCGCGCCGCCGCTCGGGGTCGGTGGCCGGGGTCGCCCAGCCGACCGGCAGCATCCGCATCGCCGCGCCGTTGGTGGGCCGCTGCCCGGGGTCGGGCTCCGGCAGAGAGCCGGTCTCGCGGAAGTGCTCGATCGCCCGGCCGGTGGTCGGCCCGATGCCCCTGATCTCGTCGGCGGCGTCGGCGAGCCGGCCCATGAACTGCTCCGCCGTCGGATCGCCGCCGGTGTCGGCGAGCAGCTCGGCGACCAGCAGCACCTGCGCGGTGTCGTCGGACGTCGCGCCGCGCGGCCAGCCCCACCTCGCGGCGGGCAGGGCGGGGATCTCGGCGGGATCGATCGCGCCCGGTTCGCTGCCCTCCCAAGGGACGCCGAGCGCGTCTCCGGCCGCGAACGCGAGCATCGCGGCGGCGATCCGCTCGGCGGCCGGGATCCGGATCTCGGGGCAGCGCGCGTAGAGACTGCCGAAGCTCTCCGACTCGATCTCCGTCCGGGCCCGGTCGGCCAGCTCCAGCCAGCCCGCGTCATCGCCGCGGGCCCGGTGCACCCTGGCCTGCGTGACCCACGCGTGCGTCACGTCGTACGGGATCATCGCCCGTTCGAAGCCGGCCAGCGCCTCGCCGGCCAGCCGGTCGGCGTCGTCGAACCGGCCCGCGAGCGTCGCGGCCTCGGCCCGCCCTCGGGTGATCTTCGCCAGCAGCAACTCTTCGCCCAGGTCCCATGCGATGGCCCCGGACTCCAGGAACCGCTCTTCGGCCTCCGCGTGGTCGTTCATCTGCAGAGCGGCCAGCCCGAGCCCGTTGAGCGCGTGCGCCACCCCCCGTACGTCGGAGATCTCGCGCCGGATGCGCAACGCCTCGGCCTGCCCGTGCCGGGCGTCTAGCGGCCGGTCCTCGGCCTCGGCCACCACCGCCTCTTCCACCCGGAGCCCGGCCTCGGCCGCTCGATCCCGATCGGCCTCCGGAATCGAGTCGAGCCGCTGGTTCGCGAGGGTCAGCTGCTCCTTGGCCGCGTCGATCGCTCCGCGGAAGAACTCGATGGAGGCGAGCTTGGCGTGCCATCGGACGGCGTCGTTGGCGTCGCCCTCGGGGCCGATGATCACCAGGCCCTCCTCGCAGAGCCGTCGGCCCTCGTCGAACCGGCCGAGGAAGAGCATCAGCTCCGCGGACATCAACAGGAACGGGAGTCGCTCCGGTCCGGGCCGGCTGGCCGCCAGGGCCTGGGCCGCCAGGCCCTCGGCCGCGTCGAAGTCCCCTCGTACGAACGCCAGATCCGCTCGGAGCAGCAGGCTGTGCGGTGCGGTGGTGGGCAGCCCGTCCAGCCGCTGCTCGGCCTCGTCCCACCGGCCGAGCGCGATCTCGGCACGGGCGACCTGGTAGGCGCACGCCTGCGCCACCGACTCCGACGGCATCTCCAGCTCGCCCAGGACGCTGAGCAACGACCTGCACATGTCGAACCTGCTGATCGCCAGAGCCCGGTCCATCTCCCGCAGCCACAATTCCACTCCGCCCGCGGGATCGAGCCGCGCGCGATGATAAATGTGATCTACCCGGCCGGTGAAATCGTCGTGGGGCACTGTCGAATAGTAGTCGGCCAGCACCTCGTGGGCCTGCCGGACCGCGTCCGGCGCGATGTTCTCGATCGCCCGGCGCAGCAACTGATGGATGGCGAATCGCTCGTCACCGGTTTGCGGCGTGACGAACGAGAATCCGACCAGCCGACGGAATATCGCCTGGCTGACCGGAAAATCCAAGTGCGTGCCGAGGTAGACGAATGTCTCGTGGTCGAAGGATCGCGCGGCGGAGACCGCGGCGATCGCCTCCTCCAGCTCGGCGTTGACCCGGGAGAGCAACCGGGCGACCAGCATCCGCTCCCGGCCCCGCAGTTCGGCGTTGTCGAGGAAGTCGCCCGGGGCGAGTGGTGTGCCCCGCTCTCCGGCCGAGAGCGCCACGTCGGTGGACAGTCCGAGCAGCAGTGGATGGACCAGCCCTGGCTCGACGGTCGAATAGTCGATCAGCGCGTCCTGCAGTTCCCCCTCGGCGACGCCCGCCTCGGTGAGGTACAGGTGGGCGAAATGGTCGGGCAGCGCGCCCAGCGCCGTGATGCTGATGTACTGCTCGGGGATCGGATCGGTGAGCGCTCTCGGCCAGTCCGGTGCCACCCGCCCGGCCACCACCGGCAGTACGCCGTCGGCCAGCGGCAGGTTGCCCAGCAGCGACCGGATCCAGCGTGGGCCGCCGACGCCCGTGAACCGCGCCCGTTCGCCCTCACCCGCGACCGCCTCGTAGGTGTCGAACAGCAGCACGATCCGGCTGGGCCGGCGCCGCCCGCTCGTCAGCGCCTCGTGCAGGTCCGCGCCGAACAGCCGGGGCAGGATCTCCAGCAGGTCGGGCTCCGGTGGCAGGGAGAGCACCTCTTCGACCACGTCACGAGGCACCCGCTGGCGCAGCCGTTTCTGTTCCAGCAGGTTGTCGAGGCGCCCGTTCATCCACCTGAACAGGGCCGTGCCCAGCTGCACCGCCGGAACCTGCAGGAACGCGTCCGCGATCCCGACCGCCGACGTCAGCTCCGATCGGGGAAAGAGCTCCGCGATCAGCGCCTTGACGTCCGCGCCGGACCGGTGCAGATAGGTGATGGCCGCGAAATCGAAGCGCGGAGTGTTGACGCCGTGCGCGGCGAGCTGCCGCTTGAGCATGAACAGCGCGCTCAGCGGCTCCTGTGGCCGGTTCGCTCCCGAGGGCTGCGCGCCGAAGTCGAGGAAGGCGACTGGGACCTTGACCGCGTCAGGCGCCCGCCCGAGCGCGTCGACGAAATATTCGTCCGGATACTGCTGGAGTTCCTGCCATTGTTCGGCGGGCATCCGAAAGGCGCAACGGTTCTGGAAGGTACGGAGGAGAGCGGACTTTCCATTGCCCCCTACGCCGACATAGGCGAGGATCGTCTGCCGCGGTGGATCCGTGTTCAATTCGGTGGCGAAGTCGCGGCACGGAGTGTGCCGATCGACGAACAGGCGGGCCCCCGCCGGCCGATGCCTGCTCAGGTCGTCAAAGATCGACATATGGCGATTCCCTCGGCTCGCTCAGATGAGTTTAAATGACCCTATTCTCCTTTGGGGGCGTCATTTGAGGATTCTTTTTGTACAGACGTATCGCCATCGAGGCGAGGCCGGGCGCGCGGGAGCGAGCGACGCCCTCGGGTTCGGCGTGACCTGTTCCGACGCGCTGGTCGCCGGATTGCGCGCCGTACGGGTGGGGGTCGACGTGGTCGGTTCGGACGCCGGACCGCAGACGGCCTGGGTCGGGCAGGTCCTGGAGCGGGTCGAGCGGGCGGTCACCTCGGCCCGCTACGACGCGGTGCTGGCCTTTCACGCCTTCTGGCCGTTCACCGCCGATCTGCGACGGGTCCTCGACGACTCGGTGCCGCGTCCGCTGGTGACGTACACACATGGCAGTCACTGGGATGAGAGCGACCTGTTCCGGTTCGAGCGGTATCCGGGCCTGCGGTGGGCCGACCTGGGCAACCTGCTGGCCGCGGACCGGGTGCTGGTGGTGAGCCGGTACCTGCGCGACGTGCTCGTACGGAATGTGCACGCGGTCAGCGCGGCCGCGGGCGCCGAACTCGACCGACGGGTACGGGTGGTCGGACTCCCACTGGACCTGCCGCGCATCGACGCGGCCCGGCGGCCCCCGGAGCCGGATCGCCCGACCACCGTCTTCAACCACGCGCCGATCGCGGCGAAACGGCCGGGTGCGTTCCTCGACGTCACCGCGGAACTGCTGACGAGGACCACCGGACGCGTCGTACTGACCAGGCATTTCCCGAGGGGATCGCCATGGGCGGCACGCGTGCGGGAGTTGTCCGACGCCTTTCCCGGCCGGGTGATCCAGGGCGACGACCTGCCCACCGACGAGTACTACCAGGCGTTGTGGCGCGGCCATATGCAGGTGAGCACCGCGGTGCACGAGAGTCTCGGCGTCGCGACCCTCGAGGCGATGGTCACCGGCAACCACTGCCTGCTCCCGAGGATCGGCGCCTATCCAGAGGTCGCGGCCGGCGATCCGGCCGTACTGTACGACGACCTCAACGACCTCCTCGCCCGGCTGGTCGCGGGCCCGCAGGCCGAGGTCGTGGCCCGCCACGACGCCCGGATCCGGGCCCGGTACGCACCCGAGACGGTCGCGGCGGCGGTGCGCGACGTCCTCGCCGAGGTGGTCAAGACCGTGCGTGGGTGAGGGCGTGGGCGGGTGGGTAGCGCAGTGCCCGGCGCGGTGCGCAACCCGACCAGGTCGACGGTGCCCGCACGGGAACCCGTGCCGGAGGTGGAGGACCATGGACAGCATGTCGTTGTCGGTGACGCCGGCGCTGCCGAACAACCACTAACCGGCCGACGGCACCGCTCGCTCCACCCAGTTAGGAACCGCGCCATGACCACCCCGCACGCCTTCCCCCTGGAGCCCACCCCGATCCATGTGTCCGACGAGGTCCTCGATGACCTGCGCGTTCGTCTCACATTGACCCGTCCGCCGCTGGATGAGGGGAATGGGGACTGGTACTACGGCGTCCCGGACAGCTATCTCCGTGAGCTGGTCGCCTACTGGCGGGACGGCTACGACTGGCGCAAGGCCGAGGCCGCCATCAACGCCTACGAGCACTACCAGGTGAGCGTCGCCGGTGTCCCGGTGCACTTCATGCGCAAGCCCGGCCGCGGCCCCCGCCCGATCCCGTTGATCCTCACCCACGGCTGGCCGTGGACGTTCTGGCACTGGTCGAAGGTGATCGGCCCGCTCGCCGACCCGGCCGCGTTCGGCGGTGACCCCGCCGACGCGTTCGACGTCATCGTGCCGTCCCTGCCCGGCTTCGGTTTCCCCGGCCCGCTCACTGGCTTTTCGGACGTCAACTTCTGGAAGGTCTCCGACCTCTGGCACACCCTGATGACCGAGACCCTGGGATACGAGAAGTACGCCGCCGGGGGCTGCGACATCGGCGGGATCGTCTCCAGCCAGCTCGGCCACAAGTACGCCGACGAGCTGTACGGCATCCACATCGGCTCCGGGCTGCCGCTCGACTTCTTCACCGGCCCCCGCGCCTGGGACTTCGCCCGGAATCGGCCCCTCACCGACGACCAGCCCGCCGACGTCCGCGCCCGCATCATCGAGCTGGACCTCCGCTCGGCGTCCCACCTCGCCGTGCACATGCTCGACGGCGCCACCCTGGCCCACGGGCTGAGCGACTCACCCGCCGGACTGCTCGCCTGGCTGCTGGAGCGCTGGAACGCCTGGAGCGACAACGGCGGCGACGTCGAGTCCGTCTTCACCAAGGACGACCTGCTCACCCACGCCACGATCTACTGGGTGAACAACTCCATCGCCACGTCGATGCGTTACTACGCCAACGCCACCCGCTACCCCTGGGCCCCCGCCCACGACCGCACCCCGGTCGTGCAGGCCCCGGTCGGCCTCACCTTCGTCACGTACGAGAACCCGCCCGGCATCCACACCGCCAACCAGCGCGTCCGGGCGTTCAAGACCAGCCCGCAGGCCGATTGGTTCAACCACGTCAACGTCAACGCCCACGACCACGGCGGCCACTTCATCCCCTGGGAGAACCCCGACGCCTGGGTGAGCGACCTGCGCCGCACCTTCCACGGCCACAGGCCCTGAACGACCCTGACTTCGTGAAGTCGGTGGCCGGTACCTTCACCACATCATGCACCGGGCACTTTGAAGATCGACCCTGGCCGTCGACCGACGCCGGCAGGACCCGTCTGCCGCCGACTGACCGCTGTGCCGTACGCCGTCGCGTTTGCGGCACGGCGAGCCAGACTCTGATGGGACATCGGCGGCGCCCGGCAGGGACCTGTGAGCCGGGGCGCCGCCCGCGTCATCAGCTGGTGGAGAAGGTGAGCCAGTTGAGGTTGACGAAGTCGGCGGGTTGGCCGCTGTCGAAGGTGATGCAGACGGTGTGGGTGCCGGTGACGGGGGTGATGTTGGCGGGCACGGTTTGCCAGTTCTGCCAGCCGCCGGTGTTGGCGATGGCGAAGGAACCGATCGGCGGGGCGGTGGGGCTGCCCAGCCGTACCTGCACCAGGCCGCTCACCCCGCCCGGGGCGCCCGAGGCGACACGGGCCTTGAACTGGGTGGCGGCCGCGGTGCCGAACCGGACGCCGTCGTAGCGCAGCCAGTCGCCATTGGCGATGTGCGAGGCGTTCTGGCCGCCACCGGTGTCGGTGGTGGTCTCCAGCTGGATGCCGGACTGCGCCGAGTGGCTCTCGGCCTGGATGGTCGAGCGGGCGTCGAATCCGCCCGAGCCGGGGGGCGGCTCGGTTGTGTCGTCGCCGCTCTGCCAGACGGCGACGTAGTCCACGAGCATCGGACGGCCCGAGACCGTGTCGGCGGTGGGCGTGCCGTGCCCGGCCACGCCGTTGGGGAACGCGCCGCCCATCGCGACGTTGAGCAGCAGGAAGTAGCCGCCGTGCCCGGTCATGTTCGACCAGGTGGTGGCGTCCATCTGGCTCTGGCTGACGCTGTGGAACTGCTGACCGTCCACGTACCAGCGCAGCTGGTTCGGGGTGGCGCTGCGGTCCCACTCGAAGCCGTAAGTGTGCATGGCGGACTGGCATGAGCTGCCCGGGCAGGCCCGGCTGGCCCCTAGTCCGGTGGTCTCGTTGCAGGGCCCGCCGGGATTGACGCCGCAGTGCAGAACCCCCCAGACCGAGTTGATGCCGTTGACGTTCTCCATGACGTCGAACTCGCCGATCGCCGGCCAGTTCCAGTAGTTGCCTCGGTAGGGGGAGCCCAAAGCCCAGAACGCCGGCCAGTACCCGAGCGCCTGTGGTCCGGTGACATTGGGCATCTGGATCCGGCCTTCGATGCGCAGGATTCGGCCATCGGCCGGTTTGAAGTCGCCGCGGCGGGTCTCGATCCGGGACGAGGTCCATTCGCCCGACGCGCTCTTGATCGGGGTGATCCGCAGGTTGCCGCCGCCGTCGAGGCTGACGTTGGCGGGGTCGGCGGTGTAGCGCTGGATCTCGCCGGTACCCCAGTTGGCCGGGCCTCCGGGGTAGCCGTGGCCGGTGCTGAACAGCCAGTTGTCCGACGACGGGAGGGCGCCGGCCGATCCGTTGAAGTCGTCCGCCCACACCAGGCTCCAGCCGGTCGGGGTGGGGGGCAGCGACGCGTCGGCGGGCGATGGCACGGCCATGACGGCCGCGGCCGGGAGCGCGATGGCGACGGCCGCCGCGAGGACGGTCCTCCAACGGCGGGCGCGGGCGCGGGGGGAGCGGAGGACGCGGGCGCGAAGCGAGGATGCGCCAGTATCCGCCTTTGCGGATGCGGGGACTCGGTCGGCTGGATGGGAGGAATGCGGGGGTGGGAGGGGCATGGCGGGGCCTCCACGCAGCGGGATGACATCCGGCGCGCACCTGGTGATGGGCGGTTCCCGGATTTCGCTCAATGTCACCCTGGCGCGTCGGGCTGTCAAGGTCGCCCGCGAGGGGAGCGCAAACGGTGCAGGCCGAGACTCATCTCGACCCGCACCGAAAGACCGTCTGTCGGGTCACTGACCGTAGGTGGACACGCTTGTCTTGCGCCGCCGGAGGGCCAGCAGGCCCATGGCCACGTACCAGGCGTGGACCTCCAGCACTCCGGCGCGCTGGACGAGTCCGGCGATGCCGTGTTCGGCGCCGTCGGCGGTGGGCTGGAACGTCGCGAAGAACGCGATGAGCAGGGCCAGAGTGAGCGGGCCGCCGAGTAGCAGCCAGGTGCCGAATCGTCGCCAGCCGGGGATGCCGCGGAAGTAATGGCCGGCCACCGGAAAGGCGACCATCGGGGTGCCGAGGGCCAGGACGAACCCCAGCATGTGCGGCATGACCGCCTCGAGGTCGAACACGCCGCACACGATCTGACCGGCGCCGGTGCAGGCGAGCAACACCAGAGCGGTGCGGCGCAGGACCGGCCGCTCTGGACCGCCCGCGCTACGGAACACACCGGCCACCCCGACGATCAGGATGAGCCCGGTGACGACGAAGGCGGTGTTCATGTATCCGGCGGTGGCCCCCATGCCGAGCCCGCTGATCGGCTGGCTGACCGGCGAGTATTCGGTGAACGTGTGGTCGAACAGGGTGTAGCCGGTGCTGACGAAGCCGAGCACCAGCCAGGCGGCGGTGAACAGCATGGGGCCGGCCACGGCTCCGAGAGCGAGCCGGCCTGCTTGCGGTGCTGGACCTGTCGGGGCTTCCGGTGCGCGATGGCGCTGCAGGAGAGAAGTCATATTATGACTATACATATTATGACCATCTCTTGTCGACGGTTAAACTCGGCGGATGACCGCGCCACGCCGTTCCGTGCTCGCTGTCGCCGTGCTGTCGATGCTCGGCGAGGAATCCATGCACGCCTACCGCATGCAGCAGCTGATCAAGGAACGCCACATGGGCAACGTGGTCAACGTCAATCAGCGCAACAGCGTCTACCAGACCATCCAGCGACTTGTGCGCGACGGCCTCGCCGAGGTCGAGGCGACCGAACGGGCCGACAACCGCCCGGAGCGCACCACGTACCGGATCACCGCGACCGGCCGGGCGATGCTGGACGAGTGGTTGCGCACCATGCTGTCCACGCCTGCACCGGAGTACACCGAGTTCCCGGCTGCGCTGTCGTTCCTGCCAAATCTGGCCCCGCCGGAGGCGGTCGCCGCGCTGACCGCCCGGATCACCCGGCTCGAGGCCCAGATGGCCGCACTGGACGCGGAGATCGCCCAGGTCCGCAGCTTCCTGCCCCGGCTGTTCGCGATCGAGTCCGAGTACCAACAGCGGGTTACAGCGGCGGAACTCGGCTACGTCCGAGGCCTCGTGGAGGATCTGCGCACCGGCGAGATCACCTGGCCGTCCCCCGGCTGAAGCTTCGCGGGTGGCACCGCACGGTACCGAACACGTCGTCCCAGTCTGAGTAGAACATGTGGTCGGCGGCCGGCTGCCTCAGCCTGATCTTGCGAGGAGCCCTGGCCTTCAGCTTCAGGTCTGGGGAGGAATCGCATCCTGAGCTGCGGCGCGGAGCGCCGCAGCATCATTCCGAAGTGCTCCCGCGGCGGGGCTGTGCTCTGTCCGGGCGCTTCTGGTTTTCGATGTACTCCTTGTCCACGGTCAGTGGTGCGCTGCCGCAGGACCCGGTGAAGTAGGAGGGCGACTTCGGTTGCTACGTCGGGGTTCGGTTTCTCCGGTGTGGTGACGTAGGTCGCTGCTATGGTCACCCGCTGTGAAGGTCGTCACGCAGGTGAAGCTCATGCCGGATGCCGCGCAGACACCGGCGCTTGAGCGGACCTTGCCCGCGATCAACGAGGCCGCGAACTGGGTCTCCGCCGTCTCCTTTGAGAATTTCCAGCTCAAGGGCGGCGTCCGGGAACTGCGGAAGCTGTGTTACGGCGAGTTGAAGGACCGTGGTTTCGGGGCGCAGGCCGCGCAGCACATCATCAAACGCGTGGCTGATGCGTACACGACGCTGCGCGCGAACATACGGGCCGGGAACCTCGGCCCCGAGGGATCCAGGCGGCGGCGCAAGGCCACCTCGAAGGCGATCGTCTTCCGCCCTGAAGCGGCGCATACCTACGACGACCGGTGTCTGTCGTGGAACTACGACGCCCAGACGGTGAGCATCTGGACTTTGGACGGCCGGATCAAGAACGTCCGCTTCGCCTGCTCGCCGGGCGCGCTCAAACAACTCACCCAGCACCGCCCGGGCGAATCCGACCTGGTGTTCCGTGACGGGAAATGGTTCCTGATCGCCACCTGCGAGGTTCCCGAGGCTCCCCAGTTCGAGCCAAAGGGCTTCATCGGCGTGGACCGGGGCATCAACAACCTCGCCACCACCAGCGACGCAGACAACCACTCCGGCCGCCGCCTGGACCGGTACCGGCGCTGGCAGGCCCGCAAGAAGGCAGAACTCCAGGCCAAGCAGACCCGCTCCGCCAAGCAGCTCCTCAAAAGCGCGCCCGCCGTGAGGCCCGGCACGCCACCCACATCAATCACAAGATCGCCAAGACTGTCGTTGCTGTCGCCGCACGCACCGAGCGTGGAATCGCCCTGGAAGAGCTGGGCGGTATCCGTGATCGGGTCACGGTTTCCCGCGACCAGCGAGCACGCCAGTCTTCCTGGCCGTTCCACCAGCTCGGCTCATTCATCGCCTACAAGGCCAAACGCGCCGGAGTGCCCGTCATCGAGGTGGACCCCAGGTATACCTCGCAGCGCTGCCCGCGCTGCGGCCACACCGAGCGCGCCAACCGGCCAACTCGGGACCACTTCCACTGTCGTCGGTGCGGCCTCGCTGGGCCGGCCGACCACGTCGCCGGGGTCAACATCGCACAGCGAGCGGCCACGGCGTGGGTATTCGTCACCATGCCCGAACCGGCCCCCGCAAAGCAGGAACCGGTAGATGTGACCTGTCACCGCCCTGTCGTAGGGGGGAGTCGGGAGCATAAACGGAGCCGTACCCAACCGAGCCCGCAAGCTCGGTCGTTCACGGCCGAGTAGTTGGCACGTAGGCGATCAGCCGGCCGCAGATGATGACGGCCGGCCAGACGGTCAGTGAGATCACGGCCGCGGCCCGGGCGGACGGCGGGGTCCGGACGTCGGCGTCCCAGTCCTTCACGTCGCGGAACAGCCCGGTGTGGAACAGCAGGATGTTCAGCCCGGCCGCCGCGATGAGCAGCATCTTGAGCTGGAAGACCGTGTTGTAGGCCAGTTGGGTCGCGTGCGCCATGAACATCAGCGACCCGGTGAGGGCGACCACCGTGAAGCCGATCCGCGACCACCGCAGGGCATGCCCGGCCAGCGCGGTGACGCGCAACTGCCGCGCCGCGCCCAGCAGGCGCAGGTCGAAGAGCACGATGGCGCCGACCATGATGGCCAGCCCGGTGATGTGCGCCGCCTCGGTCAGTGGATAGCCCCACCGGCTGTCTCGTACAGCGCTGGCGGGAGGGACCGTCTCCAGCCAGGTCAGCACCGTATCGACGGCGCCGCTCACCGCGACCGGGTCCGCCGGTTCCGGAGCCTGAGCAGGGCGATGATGAAGCCGGCGGCGACCGCGGCTCCTCCGCCCAGCAGGACCAGCGGCGGATCCTCGGAGGGGCCCCGGGTGTCCACAGCCTGTGGAGGGGCCGATTCGTCCGGCGGGCAGGCGTCGACGATACGGGTGATCGATCCGCGGTAGTGGAGCGACCGCCCGTTGACGTAGAGCATCTGGACCCGCAGTTCACCCGCGTACTCGTCGCCGTCGGCGGCGCAGCGCCGGTAGGCGATCGCCGAGACGTCGTCGCCGACCTGGGGCAGGTCGTTCATGGCTCCCACCTCGCCGGTGAGGTCCGGCGGCAGCAGCAGTTCCCGCACCTTGCCCGCGCCCTCCACCACCGGCGGGCCGTCCCAGTCACGGTGACCGCGCAGCCGCTGTACGTCCGGGAGCGGGTCGGGAACCTCCAGATCGGCCGGCACCTCGATCCGTAGCCGGGCGTGCGGGAAGCCGTAACGTGCCTGGATCAGTCGGCCCCGCAGATACAGCGGCCTGCGCGCCTCGTAACTTCCGCTGCCACCGTGATGGCCGACCAGGCCGTACAGGATGAGGATCCCGATCGCGGTGCCCGGCCCTAGTCGCGTCCTTCGCGGCATACGCACATCTCCTCACACGGCGGCGGCACCCCAGATATATGTGGCCCTACATAAAGACGCGTGAAGGACAGAGCGGCTCCCGGCTCTGCACCGCGGACGCACTCCCACGACGACGGTGGCGGCGATCTCTGCAGATCGCCGCCACCGCAGGTGTCGGCCTGGCTAGGCGGTGCCCGTTGAGCTGTTCCGGCAGTTGGTGCTGGCCCCGGTCGAACTGTTGTAGCGGCATACCCTGATGTAGACGGGCGACCGCTCTGCGACGTTGATGGACTTGGTCACACATGCACCGTTGGTAGTCGTGTCGTCCACGTACCCGACAGGGTTGAAGTCGATCGCGGGGATGCCGTTCTGGTCGGCGTAGAGCGTGGCCCTGGCCCGCAGACCGTCCAGCTTCAGATCGCAGACCTTGACCTCGTCGCCGCTCGAGTAGAAGTAGGCGCCGGCCCCCGGATTGGAGTCCGTGGAGTAGGTCGGGCCGATATCGGCCAGCGCCGGATTGGCGGTGATCATAACGACCGCCGCGCTGAGGATGCCTGCCGTCAGGAGCTTGCGCTTTCCAACTCTCACGAGTCACCTTTCGTCGCGTACCGAGTACGTACCGGCCTGGGCCACGGTGCACCGCCGTGGCTCGGCGATCCCCGATACAGGTGACCGTGACGAGCGTCTGCCGACCGTCAAGTGATGCGGCCCGACGTTTCTTCCGAAGATCGATGCGATGCCGCAGAGACCTTCGCTACCTGGGGATCTTGTCAGGTATTACTGCCACGATGCAGCACATGTCACAAGCGACGGGAAACGTCTGGGTTGCTGCCGGAGACGGGTACGAGGTGAGCCTCGACGGAGGGGAACTGGCGTGCCGTGACGACCAGGGCGACGCGTGCGAGCCGATCCCCCGGCGAGTGCTGGAGACCAGGGCTTATCCCGCCTGGGCGCTGATCCACGATCCGGGCGACGCCGAAGCCGCACTCGAGGTCGTCGCCGGTCTGGAGCGGGCCGCCCGCAGTGAGTCCAGCGATGCCGCCGCCACCTACGAGTGGCTGGCGCGCAAGCTGCCCGCCCCGCACCTCCCCGTCTTCTGGGAGCATGCCGGCCGAGCCCTGATCAGGTCGGGTGACGCCAAGCGCGCCGCCGTCGCGTTCGGCCGGGCGCGCGAGGCGGAGGAGACGCACGCGCTGCCGGTCGACGAGACCGTGTGGCCGGCGTCGCACTTGGAGTTCGCCGCGGCAGGCGCGCTGAGCGGCAAGACGACCGAGGGGTTCGCGGCCGGGCTGCGCAAGAGGCTCGAACCGGTGCACGCCTTCGAAGCGCTCACCGAACTGGCCGTGGTGCGCACGCGGAGCGGGTCACCGCCGTGGCCCGGGCTGGCCCGTCAGCTCACCGCGCTCGCCCGGCCGGCCGGCCGGGACGCGACCGCAGAGCAGCAGCGGCTGATCGAGCGGCTCCTGCCACTGCCCGCGATCCGCCAGACCCCGTTCGCCCTGTGGAAGGCCTGGCGGCCGGCGCTCGTGCCGCCGGCCGAGACCACACCCGGCGTACGGGCCCTGCTGCTCGATCTGTTCCCGGTCGCCGACGACCTCGACGGCTGGTGGCTGGACCTGCTCGACGAGTGCGGGGCGCTGGCCGCCCTGACCGGCGACGACCCCTCCGGACCAGAGCCCCTCGACGGCGCGGCCGGCTGGCTCACCCGCGCCGTCGTACACCCGCAGCGGGTCCGCCGTGACCGGACCCGCCGGCCACTGCCACGACAGATCGCCGCACTCATTCCCAGGATGAGCGCCCGGCTCGCCGCCGACGCGACGCCCGTACGGCTGGGCGAGTCCGACCGCTGGGACGGCCCGCACGGGTGGGATCGCTTCCTCCGCATCATCGATGTACGGGTCCTGGAGGCATGCCTCGCGCACGACGTGCCCGTGGCGCCTCCAGCAGCAGACGCGGCACTCGGTCTCGGTTACTGGATGTCCGACCGGGATCCGGGCGAGGACCTCCCCGCGCTGGCCGCCGACCCCGGCTTCGCCCCCCTGCTGCACGAGGCGATGGACCGCTTCTGGGACCGCGGCGATCTGGAACGAGTGCCCGCGCTGCGTCCGCTGCTCCGGGCGGCGGCCGGCGGAGGGCCGACGGGACCAGCGGCGATCTCACGGCACCCGATGGACGACGCCAAGGTCGCCAGTGCGCTTTACGGGCTGGCCGAACGTTGGGGCTCCTCGAACGACACCGGAATGCTGCGCGGCATCCAGCTTGCGGGCCGCCTCCTGGACGGCTCGCTCGCCCCGGACGCGCTGGAGCCGGACGGGCTCAGGGCGGTGAACGGCGACATGTGGCTGCCGCTCATCGGCCGGATCGGGGCGGTGGCGCTGCGCGCCGTGGCCGCGTCGACCCGCGACGAACGCAGGGAACGGCTGCTGGCCCTGCTGGAGGTCTGGGCCGAGACCCCGTTCGCCGACACCGGCGCCCGGCTGCGCACCGGTGTCGCCGAGACCGAGCGGTCGGCCGTACGCGGTGAGCACGGTACGGCCATCGCCGTCGGCTGGGCGGGCGAAGGGCGGCGCCGCTTCATCGACGTGCGCGACGGTGCGGGCGAACCGCCGTCGCTGGGACCCGTCACCGACGTCACCGATGTCCCGAGGGGCTGGGGCGAAGCCGACCGGCTGCGCCGCCTCGTCGCCCTCGTCCGGGACCGCGGTCCCGTGCCGTGGGACCCGGAGGCAGTGGGCCTCCTGGCAGGACGCACCGGGCTGAGCCGCCCCGCGGCGGCCCTCACCCTCGCTGGCGTCCCCGGCTCCAGTGGCTACAACCCACCGTTCCTGGACGCGAACGAACGCAAGATCTTGCGGATCAAGGCCGCGGAGGCCGACGACGCCAGAGCGGAACTCGGCGGCCTCACCAACGAACAGCGGCTCGACCTGCTGGCGTCCGTACTGCCCGCCGACCCCGCCGACCTGTGGGAGCCGGGTGGGCTCCGTGCGGTCGCCGAGCGGGTGGCCGAGACATGGAACGCGGAGTTCGGCCGCCGGGTCGGCGTGCCCGAGGAGACCGTGGCGGCGGCGATGGCTCTCGGCACGCGCCTGCCCGCCGCCGAGGTCTGCGCGGCGCTCGCCGACCCCCGCGCCGTCCCCGTCCTCACCACCGACGTGGACTCCTGGGTAGAGAAGGGGAAGTACGGGTGCACGGTGGCCAGCCACGACCTGGCGGCCTGGCGGTTCGAGGGGTTCCTCACCACCCTCGCCCTGGGTGTCCGCTGGGCCTATGCCGAACTGCTCGCCGGTGACCCGGTCCGGGTCGGCGCTCCCGAGGCGGTGGAACTGCTGCGCGAGCGGCTGGCCCACCCGGGGTTGCTGCTGAAGGCCGGCAGCCCCGGCTTCGGTGACGAGACGATCGAGGACCTGCGCGCCCGATTCGGCGACGAACCGTACCAGGGACCGGAACCGCTCGATGTGGACAGCGTCGACGACGGTCTGACCGTCGCCACCATGGGCTCCTGGTCACCGGACCTGTTCTTCCGGCCCGCGCTCCTGGGCGAGGACGCGCGCTCCCAAGCCCTGCTCACCACGGCCTCGTACGGCACCTGGACGCTCACCACCGTCCAGTGACTGCTCGGCGACGACTGCGAGCGCATGATGGCGCGGATCCGGTCCGGGGCACTTCCCGAGGGGGCCCACGAGGCGTACCCGCCGGCCGCCGTCCCCGACCTGGTCGCGGAGGTCGCCGAACGGTTCGGGCTGGAGCCCGACCCGGCCGTCCTCTACCTTCAGCTGCTGACGCTGCTGAGGCCCACCGACCGGAACGTCCGTACGTGGAACGGCTGGAAACCGGCTCGGCACAAGGCCGCGGTGACGGCACTGACCGGACGCGGCCTGGTGATCGAGGCCAAGCGGGCACGGGCCGGACGCGGGGTGTTCCTGCCCGGCGGATGGGTCAAGGCCGACAAGCCGCACCTCCCACTCGAAAGATGGAAAGCGGAGCTGTACGGTCTGTTGCTGTACGCCGACGGGACGGAGACCGGCGGCCTGTCCTGGCCGGGACGGCCGCTGCCCGAGCTGTACGCCGCGGCCTGGCAGCGGATCCTGGACGGTGACCAACCGGGCTGAGCCGGCGACCCCCGTCAAGGACGGCGGGCCGGGTGGGGATGCCATCGAGGAACAGCGCACTGTGGTGAGGCGACCGGCGTGGACCTGGTCGGCGCCTCGCTGCCGCGTTCCTCGATGCCATCCTGCTCCTGATGGAGCATCGACGGTCGTCAACGGCCGGTGCGGTCATTGGCCACCGCCATCGCGGCCGGCTCAGTCGATCTCATACGGGCCGTACTCTTCTTCCGGGCCGTACTCTTCTGCAGGACCGTACTCCTCTGCAGGACCGTACTCTTCAGGGCTGCGGTACTCTTCCTCGCCGGGTTCGTTATCGTAGCGGCGTTCGTCTCCCCACCTGTGGCGGTAGTACTCGGGCTCCTCTTCCTCTTCCTCCCTGTGGCGGCGGAACTCCTCCCCTTCTTCTTCCTCGCACTCTTCGCTGAAGCGGCCCTCTTCTTCGCACCATTCGGGTTGGTAGCGGCCGTCGGGGTCGGAGGCGTCGTCGTCGTGACCGGCACCGCTGCCTGCGTTAGCGGCGGTATTCGTGCTTGGGACTTGGGGCTTGATGTACGGAGTCTGGCTTGCGGAGGCTATTCCCGAGATGCTCAGGACGGACGCGAGTGCGACTGGTGGGACCAGGATCTGTGCTTTCTTTAATCCCTTCATAAGGATGTCCCTCCTTCGTAAGCCGGTTTCTGCGATATTCCGTGTACAGCGCTTGGGAGAAAGCATGCCCGCTTCTCCGTTGCACTGGTCGGGAACATTGATTCCGACATTAGGCGACAATTCGCCCGAAATAGGACAACCGGACATAAATTAGCCCTGAAGTCGCGTAATCTTTTTGGATGTGCTTCTCTCCGTGTGCACGGACGTGCACGGAGGGTGTTCGATCATCGGCCCGACGCGCGCGGGCAGGCGGGTGCCCGACCACGGGTTCGCCCTCAACCTCAGCGGCTCGCAGAACCCGCCATGCCGATCGGCGCCGTCGTCTTCACCGCTCCCCCTGCCCGCGACCTGATCGCCGACGAGGTGTTCGGCCGTGTGTCACGTCGCCGCCATGCGGGGGACGCCGGGCGGTAGGCGACGGCCGGTGATCTACCGCCATGACGCACAACACCCCCGTCCCGTCCGGTCTGAACCGCCGTCGCTTCCTCGGCGGCATCGGCGCCGTCGCCGGGCTGGCCGCCGCGAGCCAGGTGCCGCTCGAGGGCGACGCCCTCGCGGCACCGCGTATCCGCAGCGGCGAGTACCCGTTCAAGCTCGGCATCGCCTCGGGCGACCCGACGTCCGACGGCGTGGTGCTGTGGACCCGGCTCGTGCCCGATCTGTTCAGCCCGGACGGCGGCATGCCCAGCCGTCCCGTACCCGTCGACTGGCAGGTCGCGCTGGACGCGGGCCTGCGGAGGGTGGTCAAGCACGGCACGGTCTCGGCCCTGCCCGAGCTGGCGCACTCGGTGCACGTCGAGGTCGAGGGGCTCGAGCCGGGGCGGGAGTACTACTACCGCTTCCGCTACCGCGGCGACGTCTCCGACGTGGGCCGCACGCGCACCGCGCCGCGCGAGCACGGCTCGCTCGGGTCGCTCAGCTTCGCGTTCGCCTCCTGCCAGGACTGGACGCACGGCTTCTACTCGGCGTACCGCAACATGGCCGAAGAAGACCTCGACCTCGTCATCCACCTCGGCGACTACGTGTACGAGTACGGCGTCGCGGCCGACGGGGGAATGCGCAAGACACCGACGCCCGACGTGCTGCGCGAGGGACCGAAGAACCTCGACCGCTGGCGGATGCAGTACGCGCTGTACAAGTCCGACCCTGACCTGCAGCGCACGCACGCCCGCTTCCCCTGGCTGGTCACGTGGGACGACCACGAGGTCGAGAACGACTACGCAGGGGACTACGACGGCACGATCAGCGCCAACCGCGCCGCGGCGTACAAGGCGTGGTACGAGCACCAGCCCGTGCGCCGCCGCTCGCTACCGCGCAAGGACGGTTCCCTCAAGCTCTACGGCCGGTCCACCTGGGGCCGCCTGGCGCAGCTCGACCTGCTCGACACCCGGCAGTACCGCACCGCGCCGCCGTGCGGCTGGGGCGAGGCGCCGGCCTGCGACGCCGGCAACGACCCCACCAAGGGCACCATGCTCGGCGCCACGCAGGAGAAGTGGCTGCTCGACGGGCTGCGCCACTCGAAGGCGCACTGGAACGTCATCGCGACGAGCGTCATGATGGCGCGGCTGGACCACGACGGCCCGACCGGCGACATCATCTGGCACGACGCCTGGGACGGCTACCCGGCCTCGCGCAAGGCCATCACCGACACGTTCACCTCGGCCAAGGTGCGCAACCCCGTCCTGGTCGCCGGCGACTGGCACTCGACGTTCGTCAACGACATCAAGAGCGACTTCGACCGGCCCGAGTCCCGTGTCGTGGCGACGGAGTTCGTCGGCACCTCCATCAGCACCAATGGTGACGGCGAGGTCTACGGGCCGTACTACGGTCCGATGATCAAGTGGAACCCGCACATCAAGTTCTTCGACGGCGACCGCCGTGGCTACGTCACCTGCCGGCTCAACTCCCGAGAGTGGCGGACCGACCTGCGGATGGTGCCGACCGTCAGCCGGGCTGACGCGGCCGCGACGACGTTCGCCTCGTTCGTGGTCGAAGACCGCCGCCCGGGGGCCGTGCGGCTCTGATGGGCGGCCCCGCCGGCTGAATCCCGGGCCGGACGACCAGCAGGATCAGCAGACCGGCCGCGCACAGGCTCGCCCCGATGCCGTACGCGAGCCGGAAGCCGAAGTGCTGGGCCAGGCCGAGCAGCGGACCGGCCAGGATCGCGCCGATCGTGAAGGAGTTGGTGAACAGCGTCGTGGCGCGACCGGGTTGCCGTGGGAGCAGGTTCTGCATGTACGAGATGCCCAGGCTGGTCACCCCTGCGATGAAGGTCGCATTCACGATCTGCCCGGCGGCCAGCGTCCAGACGTCCGATGCCGCTGCGGCGTACGCGTAGTACGCGACGCCGCAGCCGGCGCCGGTGAGCACGAGGGGCCGCAGGCGGATCCGGGTCGTCAATGCGCCGAGACCGAGCATGAGCGGGATCTCGAGTGCGGCGCACAGGCCGAGAATCAGGCCGGCATCACCGGCATCGCCGCCGAGGTCGGTGCTGATGAACAGCGGCAACGCCTGCAGCCCCAGGGTGAGAGGGCACTGCAGGAACGTGAACGCGGCCGTGGTCAGCAACAGCGTCCACCGTGACGCCTCCTGCGAAGCGGGGACGCCGGCGATGGGTTCGTCGCGGGAGGCGGCCGGCGCCGACGGCGCGTCGGCCCCGCCGAGCCAGAAGATCGCCACCAGCGCGGCGACCGCGTACATCGCGGCGGACATCCCGTAGACATACGTGAAGCCGCCGGCGTCCAGCACGATCGCCGCCAGCGGCGCTCCGGCCGCCCAGGCGAGCGCGTAGACCGTCCGCAGGGTGCTGACGCCCATGGCGCCTCGGCCGGAAGCGTCGCGGGCCAGGACCTGACGGGCGTAAGCGAACGTCTGCGGAAACAACGCGCCGGCCGGCGCCGTCGCGATCACCGCCAACGCGAGCAGGATCCAATAGTCGCGCACGAACGTGGTCAGCCCCATGCTGATCATGCCTGCCACGGATGTGCCGACCAGTAGTGCCCGGCGGATCGGCCGCCGGTCGGACAGCCGGCCGATGAGCGTCGCCGCGACGATGCCCGCGATCGGCGCGACGACCATGAACACCGTGACCCGTACCGGACCGGCGTCCACGGCCGTGCTGAGGAACAGCGAGAGGAACGGCAGGACCACGGCCGTGGAGATGCCGAGGGCCAGGCAGATCAAGCCGAGGGGCAGCAGCGCCCGGCCGAGGTGCCGCGTGCCGGTCATGTGACCGCGTCGCGACCGTCCGTGGGATTCGAGCGGGTCACAGGCTCAGATGAAGGCGGAGGGCGTTGTCCAGCAGTCTCAGCGTGGGCCCGGGTACGGTGCCGATGCGTCCTCGCAGCCGGTCCAGCGCGACGGAACGGACCTGCTCGGCCTGCGCTTTGGAGTCGGCCTTGAGCCCGCATTCCGAGGCGCTGAGCGCGACCTGGAACGGGAAGACCTTCTCGATGTTCGAGGTGACGGGGACGACGGTGATGACGCCGCGGCCGGTCCGGTCGGCGATGCGGTTGGCGGCGTCGTTGCTGACGATCACTGCGGGTCGCAGCTTGTTGGCTTCGGATCCGCGTGCAGGGTCGAGGTCCACCAGATAGACGTCACCTCGCCGCATCGGCGATCCCGTCCGCCGAGGTCGCGTCCCAGGGTGCGGAGTCCTCGCCGTGCTCCCACTCCTGCCATGCCGCCGCGTAGGCGTCTTCGAGATCGACCGAGCGCAGCAGCGCGACGGCCTGGTGCAGTACGGCCGACCTGGATTTGGCTCCGGTCCGGGCCGCGTAGTCATCGATGAACGCGACGTCTTCATCCGGAATGCTCACACCGACCTTCATACCATCGATGCTACCCAGATTCCGACCGTACGACTAGGTCAAGGAAAGCGCCCGGTACCTCAGTCCGACCACGTAGCCGGCCACCGGCCATCGACCTCTTGGCAAGGACCTGGCGGGCTGTCGATTCCGGAGGACCTCGTTCGCCGTAGTGGGCGAGGGCGTCACCACCGGCGCCCGACGACAGGTGAACGAAGGAAACGACATGCGCAAACTGATGGTGACCACGTTCGTGTCGCTGGACGGTGTCATGCAGGCACCGGGCGGCGGCGACGAGGACCGCGACGGCGGGTTCGAGCACGGCGGCTGGGTCGTACCGCACATCGACCAGTGGATTCTCCAGCTGATGACCGCACTGACCGGCCGGGCGGGCGCGCTGTTGCTCGGGCGCAAGACCTACGACGTCTTCGCCGCCACTTGGCCGCTGGCCGGGGTCGACGACCCGATCGGGGCGAGGATGAACGGCCTGCGCAAGTACGTCGCGTCGCGGACTCTGGACACCGTGTCGTGGCAGAACTCGACGCTGCTCACCGGCGACGTACCTGAGGCGGTCGGCAGGCTCAAGCAGGGCGAGGGCGGCGAGATCCAGGTCCACGGCAGCGGCAACCTGGTCCAGACGCTCGTCGAGCACGACCTGGTCGATGAGTTCCACGTGCTGGTCTTCCCGGTTCTTCTCGGCTCCGGCAAGCGACTCTTCGCGGAGGGGACCATCCCGTCCGGCCTCAAGCTGGTCGACACCGCCACGTCGAGCACAGGTGTCCTGGTCAGCACGTACGCGCGGGATGGCAAGCTCGAGTACGGTGCGATGGGCCCCGAGACCGGCAACTGGTGATCGACGGAGAAGACCAGACAGGAGGGCCATGCCGCAGTACGCGATTCTGATCTACGAGAAGGAAACCCCCGGAGGCGTGGCGGACATCCCGCCCGACGTCATGGAGGCCAACATGCGCGCTGGGGAGAAGATCGCCGCGATGGGCGCGAGGGTCGTCAACGAGCAGGCGCTGCAGCCCAGCGCGACCACGCGGACGATCCACAAGAACGGCCTGGTCACCGACGGCCCGTTCATCGAGAGCAAGGAAGTGATCGCCGGATTCTTCGTGGTCGAGACCACGGACCTCGAAGCGGCGGTCGCCATCGGAAAGCTGCTCCCGATCATGGATGGCGCCGTCGAGGTGCGGCCACTGCTCGCGGAATGACCACGGTCCGACAGGCGGTCGCCGACGCGCACCGTCGCGAGTGGGCCATGGTGCTCGCCGCGACGGTCCGCGTCACCCGCGACCTCGACCTGGCCGAGGAATGCGTCCAGGACGCGTACGCCGCCGCGCTCGATGCCTGGACGCGCGGCGGCGTACCGTCCAGGCCCGGCGCCTGGCTGACCACCGCGGCGCGGCACAACGCACTGGACGCCCTGCGCCGGGCCAGGACCTTGCGGTCGAAGCTGCACCTGCTGGTGGAGCTGGCGGCGGCCGACCCGGATTTCCCCGCCGACCTGGATCTCTTGACCGGCCCGGTGGTGCACGACGACCGGCTGCGGCTGATCTTCCTGTGCTGTCACCCGGCGCTGGCCATCGAGGCCCAGGTCGCCCTCACGCTGCGGCTGGTCTGCGGCGTGACCACCCCGGACATCGCGAAGGCGTTCCTGGTCTCCGAGACGACCATGGCCGCCCGGATCACCCGGGCGAAGAAGAAGATCACGGCGGCGCGGATCCCCTTCCGGATGCCCGTCCCGGGCGAGTTGCCGGACCGGCTGGACGCGGCCCTCACGGTCATGCATCTGCTCTTCACCACCGGCCACACCGCACCGGCGGGTCCCGCGCTGACGAGGAACGATCCGGCCGAGCGCGCGCTCGACCTGGCACGCATGCTGCGCGACCTGATGCCGGACGACCGGGAGGTACGCGGGCTTCTCGCGCTGCTCCTCGCCAACCACGCCCGCCGGGCCACCCGTACCACCGCCGACGGGCGCCTGCTGCCGCTCGAGGAACAGGACCGGTCGGCCTGGGATCAGGAGGCCATCGCGGAGGCGCACGACCTGGTGCTGGGAGCGCTGAGCGGCGGGGATCCCGGCCGGTTCGCCTTGCAGGCGGCCATCGCGGCGCTGCATGCGACCGCACCGACGTACGGCGGCACGGACTGGGACCAGATCCTGGTGATCTACGACGAGTTGTTGACGGCCTGGCCGTCGCCGGTGGTCGCTCTCAACCGGGCCGTGGCGGTCGCGATGGTCCGGGGCCCGGCGAGCGCGCTCGCCGAGATCGAGGAGCTCGAACAGGACAGGCGCCTCTCCGGCTACCACTACCTGCCCGCTATCAAGGCCGACCTGCTGCGCCGGCTCGGCAGGAACGCCGACGCCGCCGTGGCGTACGAACGGGCGATCGCGCTGGTCGGCAACGACGCCGAACGCGCCTTCCTCGCCGTCCGGCTCGCCGAGACGGACACGCTTCATTGAGTCGTGGCGTGTCGGGGTCTTCACGCGGCATGATGCCCCGACACGCCACGACTCAACGAGCGGCGCACCCTGTTGATCACCTGCTCGGGGTGCTTGTAGAGCATTTCCTTGTCGACCCGGATGACGATCCAGCCGAGGTCGATGAGCCGGCCGTCGCGTTCGATGTCGTAGCTGTACTGCCGGGGGTCCTCGCGGTGATGCCCGCCTTCGTACTGAATCGCTATCTTCTGCGCGGGATAGGAGAGATCGGGCTTGGCGAGCCATACGCCCCAGCCGTTATGGACGTCCTGATTGGCGACGGGCCGGGGCAGACCCGCGTCGACGAGGAGCATCCGCAGCCGGGTCTCCGGCGGGGAATCGGCGTTCTTCTCCAAATGCGGCACGGCCGCTCGCGCCCGCTGCACGCCTCGGCGCCGGTAGCACTGGGACAGGAACCCCCGCAGCGAATCGGAGTCGGTGAGTTCGCGCCTGAGCATCTGGTCTCCCGCGACGATCAGGTCGATCCGCGGCAGCGCCGCCGAGAGCTCCAGGAATAACCGCTCCGGCCGCACGACCAGGAAGGTGTCGATCCGACCGATCTGCTCGGGCGCGATGGTGTATTCGTGCACCTTCATGCCACGGTGCCGAGGTGGGGTCGGCGTCTTCGCGGGCACCGCGACATGGATCCGCAGGTCAGTGCCCGGCACCGGCAGGCCGTACAAGCGGGCCGCGGTCAGGCCGCAGAACACCGCATCGCTGGGAAGAATCAGGGCAGCGGCCTGACAGCGCAGCTCTAAGGTGTCCTGCAGATGCGCCGGAATGTGCACATTGTGGAAGACAGTACGGAATCGCGGGCCGCGAAGCTCGTCCGCTGTTATGCCGAGTCGAATCGCCTCCGCGAACCGGAAGGGCCGGTCGATCGGAAAAGGTGTCTCCGCAGGTCGCGTCATGCGAGATGTCTGCACGCCGGTGAGATCGACAATGGGCCCGGCGGCTCAACTGCGACGAATTCGTGTCCAGGCCGTGCCCTACCCCCATCGAGTCGTGGCGTGTCGGGGTCATGGCGGCAAGCGCGGGCCCGACACGCCACGAGTCAACGAGGGGACGGGACCCGAGGGCTCAGGACGGGACGATGTTGACGATCTTGGGGGCGCGGACGATGACCTTGCGGACCCCGGCGCCGCCCAGTGCGGCCCGTACCTTGTCGGAGGCCAGCGCCAGCCGCTCCAGCTCGTCCGCGGCGATCTCGGGTGAGACCTCCAGACGGTCGCGCACCTTGCCGGCCACCTGGACCACGCAGGTCACGGAGTCCTGGACGAGGAGCGCCGGGTCGGCGACCGGCCAGTTGTCCTTGGCCAGCGGCGCCGTCCGGCCCAGTACCTCCCAGGTCTCCTCGGCGGTGTAGGGCGCGAACAGCGACAGCAGGACGGTCACCGTCTCGGCGGCCTCACGCACCGCCGGGTCGGCGGCACCGGGTCCGGAGTCGATGGCCTTGCGGGCCGCCGAGACCAGCTCCATGACGCGGGCGATCGCGACGTTGAACCGCTTTGACTCGACCAGCTTGGTGACCTCGTCGATGGTGCGATGGGTGATCTTGCGCAGTGCGGTGTCACCGGAGGCGGGGTCGGTGCCGGCAGGCGAGGCCACGTCGGCGGCCAGGCGGTGTACCCGGGACAGGAACTTGGCCATGCCGGACGGCGACACGTCGGCCCAGTCGATGTCGTCCTCCGGCGGACCAGAGAAGATCATCGCCAGCCGGACGACGTCGACGCCGTACTCGGCGATCTGCTCGCCGAGGTCGACCAGGTTGCCGGTGGTCTTCGACATCGCCTTGCCGTTGAGGATCACCTGGCCCTGGTTCAGCAGCCGGCTGAACGGCTCGGTGAAGTCGATCATGCCCATGTCGTACAGCACCTTGGTGAAGAACCGGCTGTACAGCAGGTGCAGGATGGCGTGCTCGACGCCACCGGTGTACTGGTCGATCGGCATCCACTTGCGGACCTGCTCGACGTCGAACGGGCCGCCCTCGTAGCCCGGCGAGCAGTAGCGGAAGTAGTACCAGGACGAGTCGACGAACGTGTCCATGGTGTCGGTGTCCCGGCGGGCCGCGCCACCGCACTTGGGGCAGTCGACGTTGACCCAGTCGGCCACCGAGGCCAGCGGGGAGACCCCCTTGGGCGCCAGGTCGGCCCCGCGGACGCCCTCGGGCAGCCGTACCGGCAGCTGCTCGTCGGGGACCGGTACCTCGCCGCACGACTCGCAGTGGATGATCGGGATGGGCGCGCCCCAGAACCGCTGGCGGGACAGCAGCCAGTCGCGCAGCCGGTAGTTCACCGCCGCGCCGCCGAGGTCCTTCTCCGCCAGGATCTCGGTGATCCGGCGGATCGCCTCGCTCTTGGCCAGTCCGTCCAACGGGCCGGAGTTGACCAGCGTGCCCTCGCCGGCGGTCGCGACGCCGGTCTCGGCCGGGTCGGCGTCGCCGGTCTCGACGACCACACGTACGGCCAGCTCGAACCTGCGGGCGAAGTCGAGGTCGCGCTGGTCGTGCGCGGGTACCGCCATGATCGCGCCGTGACCGTACTCGGCCAGCACGTAGTCGGACGCCCACACCGGCATGCGCTCGCCGTTGACCGGGTTGATCGCGTAGCGCCCCAGGAACACCCCGGTCTTCTCGCGCTCGGTGGACAGCCGGTCGATCTCGCTCTCGCGGGAGACCTGCTCACGGTAGGCCTCGAAGGCGGCCCGCTGTTCGGGCGCGCAGATCTCGTCGGCCAGCGCCGCGTCGGCGGCGACCACGAAGAAGGTCGCCCCGAACAGCGTGTCGGGCCGGGTCGTGAAGACGGTGACCGGCTCGTCCCGGCCCTCGATCACGAACTGCACATCGGCGCCCTCGGACCGGCCGATCCAGTTGCGCTGCATGAGCAGCACCCGCTCTGGCCACTCGCCCTCGAGCTGCGCCATATCGTCCAGCAGCCGCTCGGCGTACTCGGTGATCTTGAAGTACCACTGGGTCAGCAGGCGGCGCTCGACGGTGGCGCCGCAGCGCTCGCAGTTGCCGGCGACGACCTGCTCGTTCGCCAGCACGGTCTGGTCGTTCGGGCACCAGTTGACCAGGCCGCCCTTGCGGTAGGCCAGCCCGCGCTCGTAGAAGCGCAGGAACAGCCACTGCGTCCACTTGTAGTACTCGGGGTCGGAGGTGTGCAGCCGCCGGGACCAGTCGAAGGACGGCGCGTAGCGCTGGAACGACGCGGCCTGGGTGTCGATGTTGGCGTAGGTCCACTCCGCCGGGTGGGAGTCGCGCTTGATCGCCGCGTTCTCGGCGGGGAGGCCGAAGGAGTCCCAGCCGATCGGGTGCAGCACGTTGTAGCCCCGCTGGAACCAGTAACGCGCGACCACGTCGCCGATGGCGAACGCCTCGGCGTGCCCCATGTGCAGGTCCCCGGAGGGGTAGGGGAACATGTCGAGGGCGTACCGGCGCTCGCGATCGTCCGAGGCGGTCTCGGCGGCCGCGAACGGGTTCAGCTCCGCCCAGCGGGCCTGCCATTTGTCCTGGATCGCCCGCGGGTCGTACTGCTCGTCGGCGCTTGTGGTCACTGGTCCGGTCCTCATCTGGCTTGTACGGCTGCGCGACGTCGCCCATTCATGGGTCAGTCATGAAAAGGCCCCTCACACAGGAGGGGCTGCCGCGCTGACCTATCGTGTCAACGCGGCCGGCCAAGAAGCAGCCGAGATCGCATATATCAACGGTACCGCAACGGCAAGCCCGCATGCGGATGTCGCCTGTGCGCCGACGCGGAGATCGACACGCGTCGCCCTGGCGGGATCAAGGAATGGGCGGGCGGCCCGGTGTCAGCGGAACCGCTGACACCGGGCCTGCGCTCACGCCGCCCGGTTCAGACCTTGCGGAGTACGGCCACCACCCGGCCGAGGACCGAGGCCTCGTCGCCGGCGATCGGCTCGTAGGCCTTGTTCTGCGGCTGCAGCCAGACGTGACCGTCCTTGCGCTTGAACGTCTTGACCGTGGCCTCACCCTCGATCATGGCCGCGACGATGTCGCCGTTCTCGGCCACCGGCTGCTGCCGTACGACCACCCAGTCGCCGTCCGCGATCGCCGCTTCGATCATCGAGTCGCCGGACACCTTCAGCAGGAAGTGGGTCCCCTCGCCGACGAGTTGCTTGGGCAGGGTGAAGACGTCTTCGACCGCCTCCTCGGCCAGGATCGGGCCACCGGCCGCGATCCGGCCCACCAGCGGGACATAGGCGGGTGCCGGATGGGCGGAGGCCTCCTGGCCGTTCGCCACCTCGAAGGTGTCCGGCTCGCTCTGCGCCGCCGGCCTCCCCGGCACGCGTACCTCGACCGCCCGGGGGCGGTTGGGGTCGCGCCGCAGGAATCCCTTGCCCTGCAGCGTGCGCAGTTGGTGGGACACGCTGGACGTGCTGGTCAGTCCGACCGCCTCGCCGATCTCGCGCATCGACGGCGGGTAGCCGCGCCGCTGGACCGAGTCGCGGATCACCTCGAGCACCATTCGCTGGCGTTGAGTGAGTCCGCTTTCGTCCATGGGCCCGTCGGGCATCTCCCGGACCTTGCTCATGGTCCCCTCTGCCTCCCTACCTAGACCTTCTTCGCTCCGTTGTTGCACGTTAGCGCGGCAGAGCCTGATGATCAAACAATTGTTCGAAGAAAGTCCTCGCGTTTCGCCGGTGGCATGCGATAGAAATCGTACACCCGTTCGATCGAATTCTCATTCGAACGCGAGCGGCCGGTCGCGAGGGAGGCCGACAGTGATCGATGGCGTACGGATCGACAATGTACGGCAGGACAGGCGTGCTGGCGGCGTCAGGCTCACCCGGCGCGGCCGGGTGGTCCTGGTCGCCCTGGTCGTGATCATCTTGCTCGTCGGCTTCTGGGTGACCGTGCGCAGGGGCGCGGGCGCCAGTCCCGGCGGCGGCGAGACTCCTGCGGCCCGGGTGACGGGAGCCGGGCCCGAGTCCGTCGAGGTCCGGTGGCATGACACGCTGTGGGACATCGCGAGCCGCGGTCGGCCGGAGGTCGATCCCCGCGTCACAGTGCAGCGGATCATCGACCTCAACGGGCTGTCCGGTGCCATCGTCCAGCCAGGTCAGCGGCTCAAACTGCCGGCGCGCTGAGCGTCGCGGCGGCGGCCCGCGGGCGTGCTGCCAGCGTGCTGCGGACGGCCCCGTGAGGCGCCCGGTCCGGTGACACGCCGGGCCGGAAACTCGTGTTGCCGATGTGACCAGCGTCTACGGACGTGGTTTCCAATCCGGCTTGCGAACGTCCTCCGGTGGGCTTACGGTTGACCACAACATGTAGTACTTACACCGATGTAGTTCACCACAAGTTGTGCTCTTGTGGCGGTGTGTCGGCAACGGCGAACGCTGGGCGGAAAGATCCCCGGCAGCCCTGTCCGCACCGGTGATACGGCCCTCGGGGAAGGAGGAAGGCGATGCACTGTCCGTTCTGCCGCAACCCCGACAGCCGGGTGATCGACAGCCGGGCCGCCGACGACGGCGCCGCCATCCGGCGGCGGCGCTCCTGTCCCGAGTGCGGCCGCAGGTTCACCACGCAAGAGGCGGTGCTGCAGATGGTGGCCAAGCGCAGCGGCGTCACCGAGCCGTTCTCCCGAGACAAGATCATCGCGGGGGTGCGCAGAGCCTGCCAGGGCCGTCCGGTGGACGAGGACGCGCTGGCGCAGCTGGGACACCAGGTCGAAGAGACCATCCGGGCGACCGGCGGCGCAGAGATCGCATCGCACGAGATCGGGCTGGCCATCCTGGGCCCCCTGCGCGAGCTCGACGAGGTCGCGTATCTGCGCTTCGCCTCGGTCTACCGGGGCTTCGAGTCGCTCGATGACTTCGAGAAGGAGATCGAGTCGTTGCGGGGCGCGGCTCCCGGCGGACCGTAGCGAGTCCCCAGGGAACACGGCGAGACATGTGGTGCAAGGGCCCAGGTCGGGATTGAACCGGCCTGCGGCGAAGTATGACCAATAACGGGAATAGTTCCTGAACGGGGGCCCCGCGGGAGGGCCCCAGAGGGGGAAGGCAATGACCGAGACGGTGAGCGGCTCGACGGCCAGGCGCGGCAAGGGCCGCAAGGGGCTGAAGATGGAGCGCATCTTCACCAAGCCCGGGGTGCACCCGTACGACGAGGTGACCTGGGAGCGTCGTGACGTCGTCATGACGAACTGGCGTGATGGTTCCATCAACTTCGAGCAGCGCGGGGTGGAGTTCCCGGCCTTCTGGTCGGTGAACGCCACGAACATCGTCACCTCGAAGTACTTCCGGGGGGCCGTCGGCACGCCTCAGCGGGAGTGGAGCCTGAAGCAGCTGGTCGACCGGGTGGTGCGGGTCTACGCCGACACCGGTCGTGAGAACGGCTATTTCGCCTCAGAGCAGGATGCTGAGATCTTCGAGCACGAATTGAAGTACGCCCTGGTCCACCAGATCTTCAGTTTCAACTCGCCTGTCTGGTTCAACGTGGGGACGTCCAGCAAACAGCAGGTTTCAGCGTGTTTCATCCTCTCGGTCGACGACACGATGGAGTCGATCCTGGAGTGGTACAAGGAAGAGGGTGTGATCTTCAAGGGCGGTTCCGGTTCGGGGGTGAACCTCTCCCGTATCCGCTCCAGCAAGGAGTTGCTCTCCTCCGGAGGCACCGCCAGCGGGCCGGTCTCGTTCATGCGCGGCGCCGACGCCTCGGCGGGCACCATCAAGTCGGGCGGTGCCACCCGGCGTGCCGCCAAGATGGTCGTGCTGGACGTCGATCACCCCGACGTCGTCGAGTTCATCGAGACCAAGGCGCGTGAAGAGGACAAGATCCGCGCGTTGCGCGACGCGGGCTTCGACATGGACCTCGGTGGCAAGGACATCGTCAGCGTCCAGTACCAGAACGCCAACAACTCGGTCCGGGTGTCCGACGAGTTCATGCGGGCGGTCGAGGCCGGTGAAGAGTTCGGCCTGCGCGCCCGGATGACCGGCGAGGTGATCCAGACCATCCAGGCCAAGGACCTGTTCCGGCTGATGGCCAAGGCCGCCTGGGAGTGCGCCGACCCGGGCGTGCAGTACGACGACACGATCAACGACTGGCACACGTCGCCCGAGACCGGGCGGATCACCGCGAGCAACCCGTGCAGCGAGTATCTCCATCTCGACAACTCGTCCTGCAACCTCGCGTCGATCAACCTGATGAAGTTCCTGAACGACGACGACAGCTTCGACGTCCAGGGCTTCGTCAAGCTGACCGAGCTCGTCATCACCGCGATGGACATCTCGATCACGTTCGCGGACTTCCCGACCCCGGCCATCGGCGAGACCACCCGGGCCTACCGCCAGCTCGGCATCGGCTACGCCAACCTCGGCGCGCTGCTGATGGCGACCGGGCACGCCTACGACTCGGATGGCGGCCGTTCCATCGCCGCCTCCATCACCCAGCTGATGACCGGCACCGCCTACCGCCGGTCCGCCGAGCTGGCCGCCGTGGTCGGGCCCTATGAGGGATACGCGCGCAACGCCGAAGCGCACAAGCGGGTCATGCGCAAGCACGCCGCGGCCAACGACCAGGTCCGTACGCTCGACGAGGTGGACGGGGCCATCCACGCCGAGGCCACCAGGCAGTGGGAGCGGTGCCTCACCACCGGCGACAAGAACGGCTACCGCAACGCCCAGGCGTCGCTGCTGGCCCCCACCGGCACCATCGGGCTGATGATGGACTGCGACACCACCGGCATCGAGCCCGACCTGGCGCTGGTCAAGTTCAAGAAGCTCGTCGGCGGCGGATCGATGCAGATCGTCAACCTCACCGTGCCGAGGGCGCTGAAGAACCTCGGCTACCAGCAGGAGCAGATCGAGGCGATCGTCGAGTACATCTCCGAGCACGGCCACGTCGTCGACGCTCCGGGTCTCAAGCCGCAGCACTACGAGGTCTTCGACTGCGCGATGGGCACCCGCGCCATCAGCCCCATGGGCCATGTCCGGATGATGGCCGCCGTACAGCCGGGGCTGTCCGGCGCCATCAGCAAGACGGTCAACCTGCCCGAGAACGCCACCATCGAGGACATCGAGCAGGTGTACTTCGAGGGGTGGAAGCTGGGGCTCAAGGCGCTCGCGATCTACCGCGACAACTGCAAGGTCGGCCAGCCGCTGTCCGTCGCCAAGAGCAAGGGGGCCGCGAAGGCCGAGGAGGCCCCGGCGGCCGTCGTGGCTCCGGCGGAGGTACGGCCGGTCCGCCGGCGGCTGCCCAAGCGGCGGCCCGCCACGGTGACCCGGTTCTCCGTCGCCGGTGCCGAGGGCTACATGACCGCGTCGTCCTATCCCGACGACGGTCTGGGCGAGGTCTTCCTCAAGCTCGGCAAGCAGGGCTCCACCCTGGCCGGCGTGATGGACGCCTTCTCGATGGCGATCTCCATCAGCCTGCAGTACGGCGTGCCGCTGGAGACCTGGGTCGAGAAGTTCACCAACCTGCGGTTCGAGCCGGCGGGCATGACCGACGACCCGGACATCCGGATGGCCACCTCGGTGATGGACTACATCTTCCGGCGGCTGGCGCTCGACCACCTCTCGTACGACGAGCGGGCCGGGCTCGGCATCTTCACCGCCGAGGAGCGCACTCTGCAGGCCGAGGGCAAGGACCCGGCCACGCTGCACGCAGAGGAGGAGATCGACCGTGAGTCGCTCGCTCAGTCGACCGCGATCGAGAAGCCGGTGGAGAAGCAGCCGGTCGCCGTCGAGGCTCCCGCACCGAGGTCCTCGACCGAGGTGATCGAGAGCCATCAGGGCCGTACCGCCGACGCGCCGCTCTGCCTCACCTGCGGCACCAAGATGCGGCCGGCCGGCAGCTGCTACGTCTGCGAAGGCTGCGGCTCCACCAGCGGCTGCAGCTGATAACGCGCCTTCCAGGCGTTGAACTGCCTGGTCAGAGCGGAGAGTCGATTTCTGTGGCTCTCCGCTCTGCCTGTTCGGCAGCGCCACTCGGAAATGGGGCCTGAGGTGACAGGGTTTGCCACCGGCGGTAGCATGAGGCTTATGAGCGCTATGCCGTTGGAACCGGCCGCCGACGCCGCGGAGTCTGTGGCGTCGCGCTTGTGGTCGGCACGCGAGTTGGCGCCGTTGCTCGCCATTGCCCACGAGGTGGATAAGACACCTCGGGAGTGGCAGGAGCTACTGGAGCGGATCGGGATCTCCGCTGAGCCGGAGGCCGACCTCCGTTCCCTTGGGCGGGCGCGAAAGGTCAGCGTCTCGTTGCCTGAAGGACTCACGGCAGCCGTGCAGCAGCGTGTGGGCAAGGGGCAGTTCAGCCACTACGTGGCAGAGGCCGTCTCCCGCCAGTTGGAGCTGGATCTGCTGGCCGAACTCGCCGCCTTGCTTGAGGCCGAGCACGGCCCTGTACCGGAGGAGTTCCTCGCGGAGGCTGAAACCGCATGGCCAGACCACGAGTAGCGGTGGGCGGGACGCTGGTCCTCGACAGCGAGGGGTTGTCCAAGCTCGCGGCGGGCGACCCGCGCGCGCGGGCCTATCTGGAGACCGCGCGGGCTCGTCGGGCCAGAGTCGTGGTCAGCGCCATCACGTTGACCGAGGTGCTGCGTGGTGGGTCTCGTGATGCGCGGGTGCATCAAGTGCTATCGCGCGTTACCACACTCCCCGTGACGCCGGAACTCGCACGTCGGGCCGGTGAACTGCTCGGATCTACCGGGCTGACCGGGCATCGCTTCGCGATCGACTCCGTCGTCGCCGCGACGGCGCTGGAGATGGCCTGTCCAGTCGTGCTGCTCACCAGCGATCCTGATGATCTGAGCCGGCTCGTCGAGGAGCCGGGTCGGCCCAAGGGTCAGCGCGTCGTCGTGATCCACGTGTGAGCGGCGGGCGGGCGACGGCTAAATCCCTTGCGCCACTATCGTGTCGCTTATGGGAGAAGAGCGGCCGATGGGTCCGACTGGCTTCGGTTAGTCCGCCAGGAGATACCTGGCGGTGCTGCCCGAGGGGGCTCCGTGTCCCGCACCGCCCACCACATTCCCATCACGCACTCAGAGACAGGCGTTGAGTCCAGCAGGCCCCTGCGAGCAGTGACCGTCACAGGTCTGCGCTACAGCGCCACGTGTCTGCGGGAAGCGGCACATGAGGGCCGTCGCCTCCGCCCGCAGCTCATCCGCCGTGAAGTCGCCGTGTACTCCTTCGCCAGGGTCGGTACCAGAGATCGATCAGTGTCCTCGTGGGCGACCAGCGAGGAACGACAGGAACGGCAGCGCCTCCGCCGCTCAGCTGATGCGAGCCGGAGCGTTGCGAACGCCACGATCAATGGCCGTCTCGCGATCGAAGCTGTGGAATACGTTGAGATGCCCCAAGGACGACACCGCCGCAACGCGGTCTGGCTAGCTTGATCACTCCAGGAATGCCGCACTCTCCGAATAAGTGCACTGCACCAGTAGAACAACTACCGCTCAGGAGTGAAGTCCCTGGTCAGAAGCGGGTATCGGCAATGTGCCGGTACCCGCTTCGGCCTTCTCCCGAATTTTGTTGCAGCTGATGCGGTCGGCTGCTCGCGCCTGTAGGTGATCTTGTGATCCCCCGTTCGAGGGAACGGCCGGCGAGGCATTCATCCCGTGGCGGGATCCTTACGACCGGCGCCCGCAGAAGGATTGCCGGTGTCGGATCGGCCGGCGCGGAGGGCGGGTCACGTGATAGATGGATCAGCCGGAGAGGCGCTGCCGGTCGGGTGGAATGTCGGTTCGCGATGGAGCGTCGCCCGTAGAGCCGCGGGCTATTCGGCGGCGCTGACCATGTCCCTCTACCTGATGGTCAAGGTCATCTGGATCGTTGCCGCGCTCCTCGGACGTGGGCCGGAGGACGTCGGAACCGCCGGGTGGGTGGCGCTCAACACGGTCACCGTGGGGATGTCCGCGACCGGGGTCATATTCGGACTGGCGCTGGCCCAGCGATGGGGCAGTCGGCTTCCCGCGCCGCCGTTGATCTTCTTCGGCTGGGTGGGCGGTGGCTTCCTGGTGCCGATGCTTCCGTACATGGTCGTCAGCGGGGTTCTCGACGCGATCGGGGTCGACCGGGGCGGTGGCCGGACCGACGGTGGCGAGCAGGCACCAGATTGGGAGACGGTCCTCGTCAACATCGGCTTCGTCGGGATGGCGGTGGGACTGACCGTGGCTCTTCCGATCTATATGAGGGAGAGATGGCCGACTGCCTTTCTGGGCCGGGTCGGGGAGGGCCGGGCCCGCCCATCGAAGTTCGTGCCGCCGGCGATGACGGCGACCGCCGCGCTGGGTCTGCTCTGCCTGTACTGGGCGTTCGGCGGAATGTTCGGCCTCGACGCCGCTCATCGCGATCATTGGGACCTCAACGAGCGGCTGCTGAACGGGAGCACGGGGTTGTGGGCACTGATCGGCGGCTGGAGCGTCTGGGTGCTCAACCGCCGCAGCCCCGCTCGGTTGCCGCTGTGGGTTCCGATGACGCTGGCGTTCGCGGCCTCGGGGTCGCTGTTCGCCTGGAGCGGTTGGAAGCTCCCGATGGCCGTAATCCGGCCCGGGGACTACGTGACCGCCGAATACCCCGTCGTAGCGGTCCTCCAGCACACCATGAGCATCGGCGTGGGTCTGGTGCTCCTGGCCGCCACCCTGTCAGCCGCCTCTCCCGGCGGGCCCGCCCGATCGAATGCCGCGGTGGCGGCAGGGCTTCGGAGGGATACCGCACACCTCGAATGAGTGCACTGCCCCAGTGTTCTGAGCGTCGTCAACGTGTGAAGTACCTGGTCAGAGCGGGGAGTCGACGAGAGATCGGCTCCCCGCTTCTGTCCTGCCCCTGAGGCTGTGCCAGGGATGGCGATCCGGTCATACCTGGATGATGACCTTCCTGCTCCCTGCCGATCCTGCTACTTGATAAGTTTAATTAGCTCCTAGGATGAGTTATCAACTTGTCGAGGCCGTTCTGTCGCGCGGTCGGCCATTAGATGTGGAGGTGTGACGTGGGCAGGGGACGACCGAGCAGAGCGGTCGTGTACCAGCGGCTCGACAAGGCTCTGGCCGAGCTGGACCAAAGGTACGGCGGTCTGCCGGACCCACGTGAGGCACGGGCGATTTGGGACGACATCTGGCATCTGGAGGCTCATCACTCGACCGCCCTCGAAGGGAACACGCTGGTGCTGCGCGAGGTGCAGCTGCTGTTGGATCAAGGGCGGGCCGTCGGCGCGAAGTCTTTGAAGGAGTACAACGAGGTCCGTGGATATGCCGATGCCGCGCGATGGGTCTACCGGCAGGCGCTCGAGCCCGGGGATTGGCACGACGGAAGACTCCTGACGGTCGGGGAGGTGCGTCAGATCCATCACATGGCCATGACGCCCGTTTGGGACGTCGCGCCGCATCCTGATGCCACCAAGCGTGAGTCGCCAGGGAACTTCCGAGAACATGACATACAGCCGTTCTCCGCTGGCATGGTGCCGCCAGCCTGGCCGCTCGTCCCGGCTCGCTTGGAGGAGTGGATCGGGCAGGTCTGCCTGCTGGGCAAGGAAGCTGGTGCAGACGGCGATGGCCAGCCTCTTACGGAGCGCCTCGCGCGGTTGCACAACACCTTCGAGCAGGTGCACCCCTTCATTGACGGGAACGGCCGAACCGGCCGGCTGGTCCTCAACCTGATCTTGGTGCGCTTGGGATACCCGCCCGTGATCATCTTCAAGAAGCAGCGAGACGCATACCTGATGGCGATGCAGCGAGCGGACGTCGGCGACCCCGGATCGCTGGGTGAGCTGATCGCACGGGCGATGCATGACAACCTGAACCGTTTCATCGTGCCCAACGTGGCAGGACCGGCCCGCATGGTTCCCCTTGCAGCGCTCGTCGATGAGGAGTTCTCGCTCCCTGCCCTCCGACAGGCGGCACAGCGCGGGCGGTTGGAGGCGTTTCAGGGACACGATGGGATATGGCGCAGCTCCCGCAAGGCCGTGGACGCATACCGGGAATCAAAACACCGGCGGATGCCTAGGCAGGAGTGAATGACGAGGGTGTGTCGGCGAGGTGCACCCCTTCATTGAGGCCGGGCCGGTCGTGGTGGGGCGGTGGTGGATGGACGCTGGACCTGCATCCCGCAGGCCGGAACCGGCCGCCGGTGCCCACCGCCACCTCGCGGGCGAGTGGACAATCATGGTCGGCGACGAAAGGACCCGATCATGTCCACTCCTCCCCGCCCTCCCCGTGCCACCCTGCCGGTCCGCTACAACCGGCCGTTCGCAGGGCTGTTCCTCGCGCTCGGCTTGATCAACTTCCCGCTCGGGCTGCTTGTGCCCGGCTCATTGATCAACTTGTTGCTCAGTGCGCTGTTCATCGTGCTCGGCGCGCTCTTGCTCGGCCGCACGTACTTCACCTACACCACCCACACTCGGACGCTCGAGGTGATCGCCCCGATCGGCACCCGTCGCTCGTTCCGGGGGGCGGGCGAGGACACCCTCATCGTGGAGGGGAAACGGATCGTCCTTGTACGAGCAGGCGGCAAGCGCAAGAAGCTGCCGGTCAGCCGGTGGATGTCGCACGCCGAGGAGTGGGACGCCGTCGTCGAGGCCATCGGTCAGACGCCGAAGGCCGTCTGAACCGGCCCAGTACTCGCCGGCGATAGGCCTATAACCGGCGATAGGTCCATAAATGACATGCGCATTTCGCGCGGGCATTCGATACTCGTGGCCGAGTACGGCCGGTCGTCGAACCCCATCGAGCAGAGAAAGGACCGCCCCCATGGTCACCATCACCCGACTGGATCTGGCCAAGGTCCGCAATATCGGGATCATGGCGCACATCGACGCGGGCAAGACGACGACCACCGAGCGCATCCTGTTCTACACCGGTGTCTCCTACAAGATCGGTGAAGTCCACCAGGGAAACACCGCCATGGACCACATGGCCCAGGAGCGGGAACGCGGCATCACGATCACGTCGGCGGCGACGACCTGCCACTGGCCGGTCGACGGCGCCGAACACACCGTCAACATCATCGACACCCCTGGCCATGTCGACTTCACCGTCGAGGTGGAGCGATGCCTGCGGGTGCTCGACGGTGCCGTGACGGTGTTCGACGGGGTCGCCGGGGTGGAGCCGCAGTCCGAGACGGTCTGGCGTCAGGCCGACAAGTACGGCGTCCCGCGGATCTGCTTCGTCAACAAGCTCGACCGTGCCGGCGCCGACTTCCACCGCTGCGTCGACATGATGGTCGACCGGCTCGGCGTGGTCCCGCTGGTCCTGCAGTTGCCGATCGGAGCCGAGGCCGGTTTCACCGGCGTCGTCGATCTGGTCCGGATGAAGGCGTACGTGTGGTCCGCCGAGGCGGAACTCGGCGAGGCCTATGACGTCGTCGACATCCCGGACACGCACGTCGAGGCGGCGGAAAAGTGGCGCGGCAGGCTCCTGGCGGCGGTCGCCGAGCACGACGAGGAGACCATGCGGCTGTACGCGGACGGTCTGGAGCCGTCCGAGGAAGGGCTCCATGCGGTGATCCGGCGGGTCACCATCGCGTCCGGCCGGTCGAAGGGCACCACGGTCACACCGGTGGTCTGCGGCACCGCGTTCAAGAACAAGGGCGTTCAGCCCCTGCTCGACGCGGTGGTGCGCTACCTGCCGTCCCCGCTCGACGTCGGCGCCGTCGACGGCGAGAGGGGTGTCACGCGCAGACCGTCCGACGACGAGCCGTTGGCCGCGCTGGCTTTCAAGATCATGACTGATCCGCACCTGGGCAAGCTGACCTTCGTCCGGATCTACTCCGGCCGCCTGGAGTCGGGCGCCGCGGTGCTCAACTCGGTGAAGGGCAGGAAGGAGCGGGTCGGCAAGATCTACCGCATGCACGCCGCCAAGCGGCAGGAGATGGGATCCGCGGGCGCGGGCGACATCGTCGCGGTCATGGGGCTGAAACAGACCACGACCGGCGAGACGCTGTGCGACGACCGTGACCCGGTGGTCCTGGAGTCCATGGACTTCCCGACGCCGGTCATCGAGGTGGCCATCGAGGCCAGGTCCCGTGGGAACGGGGAACGGCTTCGCCTGGCGATCCAGCGGCTCGCCGAGGAGGACCCCTCGTTCCAGGTGCACACCGACGAGGAGACCGGCCAGACCGTGATCGGCGGGATGGGCGAGCTGCACCTGGAGATCGTCGTCGACCGGATGGAGCGCGAGTTCGGGGTCGAGGCGGACGTCGGCCGGCCCCGGGTCGCCTACCGCGAGACCATCCGGAGACCGGTCGAGAAGGTCGACTACACGCACAAGAAGCAGACGGGAGGCAAGGGGCAGTTCGCCAAGGTTCAGATCTCGATCGAACCGATCGCGGAGGGCTACGAGTTCGTGAACAAGGTCACCGGCGGCCGTGTGCCGAAGGAGTTCATCCCTTCGGTGGACGCCGGCTGCCAGGATGCGATGCGATTCGGCATCCTGGCCGGCTACGAGATGGCGGGCGTACGCGTCACGCTTCTCGACGGCGCCTTCCACGAACAGGACTCCTCCGAGCTCGCGTTCCGGCAGGCCGGCTTCCACGTGTTCAAGGAAGCCGCCCGCCGGGCCTCGCCGGTCCTCCTGGAACCGGTGATGGCCGTGGAGGTCACCACGCCCGACGGCTACCTGGGTGAGGTCATCGGCGACCTGAACGCGCGTCGCGGCCATATCCAGGCCATGGACGAACGGGCCGGTGCCCGGATCGTCCAGGGGCTGGTGCCGCTGTCGGAGATGTTCGGCTATGTCGGCGATCTCCGTAGTCAGACGTCGGGCCGGGCGAGCTACTCGATGCAGTTCGACTCGCACGCCGAGGTTCCGCGCAACCTGGTCGAGGCGATCATCGCCAAGGCGTGACCTGGGGGCATTCCGCCGCCGTACAGCGGCGGAATGCCCTCGGCCCCGGTCCCACGCCGCTGTGGCGCGGGACCGGTGTAGCGTGCCTGGCCCGTCCTGCCGGCCGCCCGGTGCGGGGCCGCGGATTTCGTCAGCGGCTTCAGCTTCACACCAGTAGGCGAGACCCGCCGTCGAGACCGGGAATCCTAGCCGCGTCCCGGTATTCGCTGGGGCTGACGCCCCGGAGCCGCTTGAAGGCCGCGCTGAAGCCGAACGCGTCGGCGTACCCCACCTGTTGCGCCACGGCGGCGACCGTCGCGGGCGACTCGGCCAGCAGGTCGGCGGCCAGCGCCATCCGCCACTCCGCCAGGTAGGCGAGTGGCGGTTCGCCCACGAGCTCGGTGAACCGTTTGGCCAGCGTGGTCCGCGACACCGCCGCCTCGGTGGCCAGGGAGGCGAGCGTCCACGGCCGGCCGGGCGCGTCGTGCATGGCGCGCAGCACCGGGCCCACCACGTCGTCGACCAGCGCGCGGTACCACGCGGGAGGGGCGGCCTCGGGCCGGTCGAACCAGTCCCGCAGCGTGCACACCAGCAGCCAGTCCAGCAGGCGGTCCAGCACGATCTGCCGGCCCGGCCGAGGCCTGATGAGCTGTGCCTCCAGATAGTCGCGCAGCGGGGCGCAGTCGTCGTCGTCCGGTATGAGCACCAAGGACGGCAGCACCCGCAGCAGCCGCCGGGCCACCTCGCCCCTCACGTGGTACGCCCCGGCCAAGAGCACCGTACGACCCGTCAGGTCCGCGTCCGGCTCGTCCAGGCCCGCGCCGCCGCACCGCACGTCCCGCGGCGTCCTCGCCGGCGCGGCCGCCCTCGGCTCGCCGGCCGCCAAGGGCTCGCCGGGGATGAAGGGCTCGTCGGAGAAGATGAAGGGCTCCGGACCACGGACCACCGCCACTTCGCCCAGCCGTAGCGGCCGCGGCTTCCCCTCTCCTTCTCGGCCGATCCAGCCCTCGCCGCGCAGCGGTACGCACAGTGTCAGGGACGCGCCGTCGGTGAACCGCAGCGCCCACGGCGGCGACAGCACCGATCTGCCGAAGACGGCGCCGTCGCCGCGTACGCCGCGAAGAAGATCGTCGAAGGGGTCCATAGCGCCACGATAGGCGGCCGGACGATCGGACATGACCGGCGAACGAACGGCCATGTCCCACCCCGCTCCTGGCCGGTTGACTCGTGGTCATGACGAATCATGCGAAAGAGATCCTGGTGCTGGGAGCGACGGGCAAGACCGGGCGCCGGCTGGTCCCGCGGCTGCGTGCGGCGGGCGAGACGGTACGGGCGGCGTCCCGGTCCGGCGAGGTGCCGTTCGACTGGTCGCGGCCGGCCGGGTGGGAGACCGCTCTCCAAGGCGTCTCGGCGGTCTACCTCGTCGCCCCGGACGACCCCGCGCCGATCCACGACTTCGTTGAGCGGGCGGTGAAGGCGGGTACGGGTCGCTTCGTGGTGCTGTCCGGACGGGGCATCGAGCTTGTCGGCGACGACTTCGGCGAGGGCATGGTGGTGGCGGAGCAGGCCGTGCGCGACTCCGGCGCCGAATGGACGATCATCCGGCCGAACAACTTCAACCAGAACTTCGACGAGGACCTCTGGCACGAGCCGCTGAGGTCCGGCCGCCTCGCGCTGCCGATGGGCTCCACGCCCGAGCCGTTCATCGACGTCGAGGACATCGCGGAGGTCGCGGCGACCCTGCTGACGAGGGACGGGCACGCCGGAGAGGTGTACGAGCTGTCCGGCCCGCGCTCCCTGACCTTCGGCGCGGCGGTCGAGACGATCGGGCGTGCGGCCGGCCGGTCGCTCCGGTACGTGGAGCTGACGCCGGGGGAGTACCGCGACGAACTGCGCGCCCAGGGCCTTCCCGAGCCGGTGGTCAAGGCCCTCGACGCGCTGTTCGCCCTGCATCGCGAGGGCCACACCGCCGAGCCGGTCGACGGAGTACGGCGGGTGCTCGGCCGCGACCCGGTGGACTTCGACGTCTACGTCGCACGCGCCGCGGCCGCCGGCGCGTGGTCCTGACACCGTGCGCGACATCGTGAGCGTGACGCCGGGCCGAAGGGTCATCCCCCGGTCGACAGGTCGATCGCGGTTCCGTACAGGCGGGACACCCGCAACCTGACCACCAGGCGCTGATCGGCGACCATGTTCGCCAGGAAGGCGGCGGTGTCCTCCGGCCGCTCGAGGGCCGGGTGCATGGCGAGCAGTTCACGCCCGGTCTCGTCGCCGGGCGTGCTGCTCACCGGCGACAGTTCGGCCCGGCCCTCCGCGACGACGAAGGACATGTGGTCGGCGCTCGAGACGTACAGGGCACAGCGTGGGTCCCGGCGCAGGTGGCGCACCTTGACGCGCTCGGCGGTCGTGCTGACGCGCGCGACACGTTGCTCGGGGTTCCAGGTGTATGCCACGGTCGAGAGGTGCGGGTGGCCGTCGCGCTTGACGGTCGCGAGGGCTCCCATGCCCTGCGAACCGAGCATCCGCGCGAATTCGTCGCCTGAGAGGGCCACGGCGCCGGGGCCTCTGCCCGGCCCGTAGGGGTTCTCGCCGGTCGATGTCCCACTCATGCCGGTCGTCTCCATGTTCTGCTCCGGCCGTACTTGGGGAGTCGGGGAGGGGTCACGCCGGGGTGGGGCACGCCGGCTCCCTGGTGGTCTCCTCGGTGGCGGCCGCCTCGGGCGCTTGCGGGCCGGCGGAGGCTCCCGGCTGCCGCAGGACGGTGGCGGCCAGGACGAACCCGGCGACGGCCAGGCCCGCGCCGATGCCGAAGGCGAGGTGGTACCCGCCGGTCAGCGCCGACGCGGTGCCGTGCCCGTCGGCGAGCAGGTCCTCGGTGCGCGTGGCGGCCAGCGTGGACAGCACCGCGACGCCGAGCGCACCGCCGACCTGCTGGGTGGTGTTGAAGAGACCGGAGGCGACGCCGGCGTCGCCGGGGCCGGCACCCGACATCCCGAGGGAGGTGAGCGCCGATATGGCCAGGCCGAACCCGCCGACGAGGAGCATGGTCGGCAGCAGGTGCACGACGTAGTCGGCCTCGACCGGCAGGCGGGTGAGCAGGCTGAGCCCCGCCGCGACCAGGACGAGCCCCGCGAGCAGCATGGTGCGTTCGCCGAAGCGCGCGTTGAGCCGGGCCGAGAGGCCGAGGGACACCGCGCCGATCGTCATTGCCGCGGGGAGCAGCGCCAGGCCGGTGCGCAGGGCGCCGTAGCCGAGCACGTTCTGCATGTAGAGGGCGACGAGGATCTGGAACCCGAAGGCGGCGGAGATCAGCAGGATCTGGATGAGGTTGGCCCCCGAGACGTTCCGTGACCGGAACATGCGCAGCGGCAGGAGGGGGGTGGCTGCCGTGGCCTGGCGTACGACGAAGGCGGTGAGCAGCAGGATCGCGAGGGCGGCCAGGCCGAGCGTGCGGGCTGAGCCCCAGCCGTGGCGCCCGGTCTCGACGATCGTGTAGACGCCGAGCATCAGCCCGGCGGTGACCAGGAGGGCGCCCAGGGCGTCGGCCCCGGCGCGCAGCCCGCGTCCCCGGTCGGAGTCCAGCACCCGCAGGGCCAGGACGGCGGCCGCGACGCCGATCGGCAGGTTGATGAAGAAGATCCAGTGCCAGCCGATGGCCTCGGTGAGGATGCCGCCGAGGACCTGACCGATCGAGGCGCCCGTGGCCCCGACGAAACTGAAGGCGCCGATCGCCTTGCCGCGCTCATGCGGTTCGGGGAACAGCGTGACGATCATTCCCAGGCTCACCGCGGAGGCCATCGCTCCGCCGATGCCCTGGACGAACCGTGCGGCGATCAGCATCTCCGGGCCGGTGGACAGTCCGCACAGCAGTGAGGCGGTGGTGAACAGCAGCAGGCCCGCGATGAACATGCGCTTGTGGCCGATCAGATCGCCGAGCCGTCCGGCGAGTAGCAGCAGCCCGCCAAAAGCGATCATGTACGCGTTGACGGTCCAGGTCAGGCCGGCCGGTGAGAACCCCAGATCGTCCTGGATGGCCGGCAGCGCCACCGTCACGATGCTGCCGTCGAGGATGATCATCAGCATCCCGGCGCAGAGCACGATCAGGGCTGCCCGGCGCGATCGGGAGGCGGGAGGTGCGGTGGGGGACATGGCGTCCTCTCCTGGTCGACGAAGCGTCACAGGAGAGACCGTAACAGATGATTTTGTTATAGACGATCCGCTGTGGATCTAAATTCTCTTCTGTCGTGCCCGCCGTACCGGCCGCGGCGACTCCGCCGGCGTGGACAGGTGCCCCTCGGCCAGCCGGGTCAGCGCGTCGACGAACACCTCGCGATGCTGCTCCGGAAGCGCCTCGAGTACGTCGCGGTGTACGCGGTCGCCGATCCGGGTGCCCGCCTCGACGACCCGCGCGCCCTCTTCGGTGACCGAGATGATCCGGGCCCGGCGGTCGGTGCTCGACGGCCGGCGCTCCGCGAGCCCCGCCTTCTCCAGCTGGTCGACCGTCACCACCATCGTGGTCTTGTCCAGGTCGGAGATCTCGGCCAGCTCGATCTGGGTGCGCTCCGCCTCGAGGGCGTGGAACAGCACGCAGTACCCGCGCGGCGTGATCCCGAGCTCGCTGAACGCCGCCGTCATCTGGGTGGACAGCACATGGCCGGCATGCGTGAGCAGATAGGACAGGTCGGCGACGGTTCGCGTGGGCGCACTCGTGGTCATGGCCTTGAGTCTACCCAGACTGGTCCATTACCAGATTATCTTCGTACGGACCACCGGATTGGCGATGGCGGAACCGAAGGTGACTCCGTCGGCGGAGATCGGGATCCTGGACCCATGCCGAACGGTGTCACCGGTCAGCAGCGCCACCCGGCCGGCGAGGTCCATAAGGCGGGGTCCCCCGCGTCCCGAGTGCGGGTTCTCCCCGCTCGACCAGGGGTTACACGAATATGATCGAACGGTTCGGAACTCCATCGGCGCATCCGCGCCACGGGACACCCGGGGGTGAACCGGTCGTCGATGGCGATCTGGCACGGGTCCGGTCCGGCCGCGTCATCTGAAACGGCGCGGGCGATGACCGCTGCCCTGGAACGCTTTGAAAGCTGCGCGATGCACTGCCGCTCCACATTACCGACCTGTAAAGGAGTCTTCACGCATGTCACCGTCATCTCAGACGGCGCACTACCAAGAGCAGGAGCACGGGCTTCCCACCCCCGAACTGAGCTCGATCTACTCCGCGGTCATGCGACGCAACCCCGGCGAGCCGGAGTTCCACCAAGCGGTCCTGGAGGTGCTCGAGACGCTCTCTCCGGTGCTCGCCGCCCGGCCGGAACTCCTCGACGCCAGGGTCATCGAACGGGTCTGCGAGCCCGAGCGCCAGATCATCTTCCGGGTGCCCTGGCAGGACGACTCCGGCCGGGTGCACGTCAACCGTGGCTTCCGGGTCGAGTTCAACAGCGCGCTCGGGCCGTACAAGGGCGGGCTGCGGTTCCACCCGTCGGTCAACCTGGGGATCGTGAAGTTCCTCGGCTTCGAGCAGATCTTCAAGAACGCCCTCACCGGCATGAACATCGGTGGCGGCAAGGGGGGCGGCGACTTCGATCCCAAGGGCCGCTCCGACGCCGAGGTCATGCGCTTCTGCCAGTCCTTCATGACCGAGCTCAGCCGCCACATGGGCGAGCACACCGATGTCCCGGCCGGCGACATCGGCGTCGGGGGGCGTGAGATCGGCTTCCTGTTCGGCCAGTACCGGCGGATGACCAACCGCTGGGAGGCCGGCGTCCTCACCGGCAAGGGCCTCGGCTGGGGCGGTTCGCAGGCGCGGACCGAGGCCACCGGATACGGGAACGTCCTCTTCATGACCGAGATGCTCAAGACGCGGGGCGAGGACATGCACGGCCAGCAGGTCGTGGTGTCCGGCTCCGGCAACGTCGCGATCTACTCGATCGAGAAGGCCCAGCAACTCGGGGCCAACGTCCTGACCTGCTCCGACTCCGGGGGCTACGTCGTCGACGACAAGGGCATCGACCTCACCCTCCTCAAAGAGATCAAAGAGGTCGAGCGCGGCCGGGTCGCCGACTATGCCGAGCGCCGTGGCGCCTCCGCCAGGTACGTCGCCGGCGGCCGGGTCTGGGATGTTCCGTGTGACGTCGCGTTGCCGTCGGCGACCCAGAACGAGCTCGACGCCGACGCCGCGCGGGCCCTGGTGCGCAACGGCGTCAAGGCCGTCTCGGAGGGGGCGAACATGCCCACCACCCCGGAGGCCCTGCGGGTCCTGCGGGAGGCGGGTGTGATGTTCGGCCCGGGCAAGGCGGCGAACGCGGGCGGGGTCGCCACGAGCGCGCTCGAGATGCAGCAGAACGCGGGCCGGGAGTCGTGGTCGTTCACCCGTACCGAGGAGCGGCTGGCCCAGATCATGCGCGACATCCACGAGACCTGCCGCGAGACGGCCGAGCGGCACGGCGTGCCGGGCGACTACGTCGCGGGGGCCAACATCGCGGGTCTCGAGCGCGTGGCCGACGCCATGCTGGCCCAAGGCCTCATCTAGGAACGGTGCCGGGTAACGGTGTCGATCAAGGATCGTGGTGTGTGGGGGTGCTCTGATCCTTGATCGACATCGCCGTGGTCCAGGGGTTGCCCGGCTGCCCCTCCAGCCGGGCGGCCATCTCGAGCACGAGGGCCGCGATGTTCCAGGCGTCGTCGACCCCGCTGTGGTGGCGTCCCTCCAGGGGAAGCCCCGCATGCGCGAGCGCCCCTTTCATACCGAGCCGGCGAGACAGCCCGTACACCTCGGAGAACGTCTTCTTGGCGTTGGTGTGCCGGGAGCCGAAGGGGTAACGGGCGCCACCGGCGCCGCACTGGCGCTCGAACTGGCGGCGGTCGTAGTCGCCCCAGCTCGCCCAGGCGCGATGACGCGAGTAGTGATCGCGTTCTAGGATCCGGCACGCCTCGCGGAAGCCGACGCCTCCGTCGACCTCGTCCTGGGTCAGCCCGGTGAGCTCGGTGCAGAACTCGCCGACCGTGGAGCGGGCCGGCCGGACCAGCACCCGGTGGCGCGAGACCCGTTCCCGGGACGCCAGGTCCACGACGCAGAGACCGATCTCGATGATCTCGCTGACCTGACCCGCGGGCGGCGCGCCCGGCCAGCAGGTGGCTTCCACATCGACGACGTTGAGGAAGCGTCCGTACGGCTCCATGGCGGACACGCTAATGATCGCTGCTCCGCCGCGCCGCTCATTTTCGCCGCGCTCGCCGGTACCGCCGGGCCGGATGGGTGATCTCGCGCTTCCGGACACTCGCGCTTCCGGACACCGGCGCCAAGGCCCGTGGCGCGCGCCCGGTCGCCCGGCCTCGTTGACCGGTTTGAGGTTCCACCTACTGGAAGGTGCACAGTCGTGCCCATGACCGAAAGCGCGGAGCTCTTCACCATCGGGCGGCTGGCCCGCCGCACCGGCGTGTCCGCGCGGACGATCCGCTTCTGGTCGGACGCCGGCCTGGTGCCGGCCAGCGCGCGATCGGCGGCCGGTTACCGCCTCTACGACGCCGAGGCGGTGGCCCGTCTCGACCTCGTACGGACGCTCCGTGACCTCGGGCTGGGTCTCGACGCCGTACGGGAGGTCCTGTCCCGGGCCACCACGCTCGCCGAGGTGGCCGAGACGCACGTCACGGCACTGGACGCGGAGATACGAACCCTGCGGCTGCGCCGCGCCGTTCTCAGGACGGTCGCCAAGCGCGGCAGCACGATGGAGGAGGCACAACTGATGAACAGGCTGGCCAGGCTGTCCGCCGAGGAGCGGCAGCAGATCATCGACGAGTTCGTCGACGGGATCGCCGAGGGGATCGACCCGGAGGCTCCGGCGATGGGCATCGCCCGCAGCATGCGGCAGCTGCCCGCCGACCTGCCCGACGACCCCGCGCCCGAGCAGGTCGACGCGTGGGTCGAGCTGGCCGAGCTCGTCGGAGACGAGGACTTCCGGCGGCGGGTCAGGGAGATGGCGGTCGCCGGCGACGGGGCCGATGAGCTCGAGTTCGGGCTCGACCACCACTCGGTCGTTGAGCACGCGGGCCCGGCGCTCGCGAGCGGGATCGCGCCCGGTTCGGCCGAAGGGCAGGCCGTACTGCGCCGGATCGTGACCGCGGACATGCCCGCCGAGCAGCGGGCCCGCATGCTGGAGCAGCTGGAGACGTTCACCGACGCCCGGGTGGAGCGGTACTGGCAGCTGTTGTCGATCCTCAACGGGCGCGTCCCGCAACCGGCGGCCGTGCCCTGCTTCGAATGGCTCATCGCGGCTCTGCGCGCTCACGCCGCCTGAGCACGCGTAGCACCGCCTGGACCGCCGGGCGGTCCCGGCTGCCGGCGCGCAGGAGCGCGACCACGTCGCGTCCCACGCCGTCGGCCGCCGGCTCGAGCGTCGTGACGTTCGGCCACCGGTCCACGTCGCTCGAGGCCGGGATGAGGGCGACGCAGTGGTCCGCTGCGACCAGGGCGGCGACGACGGCGTAGTCACCGCTGCGGTGCACGATGTCGGGGGTGAACCCGGCCTGGCGGCACAGCGAGGGCACCAGCTGCCCGAAGTAGGTGCCGCGGTCGCCCGCGATCCAGCGTTCGGTCGCGAGGTCGCCGATCCGGACCGGCCCCGGCCGGCCGGCCAGCGGGTGAGCCGCGGGCACCGCGAGCCGCACGGGGTCGCGGAACAGCGCCTCTTGGCGCAGGCCACCGGAGACGCGCAACGGCGTGGTGTCGTACGAGGGCACGACCGCGAGGTCGATCTCGCCGGACGACACCGCGACGAGCGCGTCCTCGGTGGTGAGGCTGCGGCCCTCGACCCGCAGTAGCGGGTGCTCCTCCCGCAGCTCGACGAGGACGCGCGGGAGCACGTGGATCGCCATGGTCTGTACCAGGCCGACCCGGATCGTGCCCGACAGCGTCCCGTGCAGCCGCTCCATGGCGGCGCCCGCCTCCTCGATCTCGCGCAGCACGCGTTCGGCGCGGATCGCGAGCTCGACTCCGGCCTCGGTCAGGCGCAGCGTGCGCCCGACCCGTTCGGTCAGCGGCGTCCCGGCCGCCCGCTGGAGCGTCGCAAGCTGGTGGCTGGCCGCCGACCGGCTGAGGAACAACGCCTCGGCGGCGGCCGTCAGCGTTCCCCGCAGCCGCAGCTCGTGCAGCAGCCGCAGGGCGGGTACGGACAGCATTGGTGCACCATATCGAACAGTTCACGGCAGAAAGTTGAGCTTGTCCGGTCCTGACCGTCCTGATCTGCTGGAGGTCCACGCACCATCAATGGAGGCGCCGTGACCGACACAGACCCGAGCCGTACAGACGGGCTGCCGTACCCGCCCGGGGCGATCCTCGCCGACACCCAGGCGCACCTCGACAAGCTGGCGGAGGCCTGGCGGCACATCCAGCGGCGGCGTGCGGCCGGGCTGCCGCTGCACAACGCCAGCGGGCTGGAGCGGGGCCTGCCGTTGCCGGCCGACGTCGACCCGTGGCTCCTCGACGACGAATGGGCGGGTGCGCTGTGCGCCGAGAAAGTGCGCGAGCTCGGGCTCGGGCACCTCGGCGGGACGCCGGACCGCCATGACGTCTTCGTCACCAACCGCCTCACGGCCGCGCTGTACGCCGCCTTCCAGATCACCGTGCGTCCCGGTACGACCGTGGTGGGCGTCTCGCCCAGTTACAGTCATCCGGCCGTGGTCCGCGGGGTACGCGACGCGGGTGGCGTGCTGGTCGACACGGTGGGCGCCGACGCCTTCGAGCGGGCACTGGACGAGCACGGCGACGAGCACGGCGACGTGCCGGTGGTCGTGCTCACCCGGCTCGCGGTCACCTATGAGGCGCTGCCCGAGAAGGAGCTGAACCGGGCCGTCGAGCTGGCGCACGCGCGTGGCGCCATCGTGATCGTCGACGACGCGGGCGGCGCCCGGGTCGGTCCCGCCGTGCTGGGTCAGCCGCGCACCCTCGAACTCGGCGCCGACCTCGGGGCGACGGGCATGGACAAGTACGGGCTGGCCGGTCCCCGTGTCGGCCTGCTCGGTGGCCGGACCGATCTCGTCGCCAAGGCGCGGGCGCGGGCGTTCGAGCTCGGAACCGAGTGCCGGCCGATGCTCTACCCGGCGGTGGTCCGCAGCCTGGAGGGCTACCGGCCGGAACTGGTACGCGAGCTGGTCGCATCCACCCGCGAGGTCGGGGAGGCGCTGCGCGAGCGGCTCGGCGACTGGGTGGAGCACACTCCGTTCATCACCCGGCTGCCCGGTGAGGGTGTCCGCGACGAGCTCGCGCGCCGGGCCGGGGCGCAGAGCCTGGAGCTGGCCGCGATCGAGGCGACCGCCGCCCTGTCGATGATCCTGCTGCGCGACCACGGGCTTCTCACCGTGCACTTCGCGGGCATGCCGCCCGGTACGGCCGCGCTACTCATCAAATTCCTGCCGGCCCGGGTCATCAGCGCCATCGGCGGCCCGGAGGCGTTCGCCGCGGCGGTCGACGGCGCGCTGGACGAGGCCGCCGCAGTCGTCACCGATCCGGCGGCCACCCGCCGCCTTCTGCACGGGGCTCAGGCCTGACGTGCCGTACCGCGGGCGGACGCCGGCCGCCGCACCGGTGCCGTCCGCCCGCAGTACGGCGGGCAAGGGCATGGGCAGGGACAAGTCATTGAACTCTCAAGCACTTTGACCTACAGTCGACGGTATGAAGTTGAAGCTTCAAGGACCGTTGCTATGACGCGAGCGCCCGTGCTGTATCTGAGTCATGGGGCACCGCCGCTGGCCGACGACACGCTGTGGACCCGCCAGCTCGCCGACTGGGGCGGCGAGCTGGCCCGGCCGGCGGCCGTCCTGATGGTGTCCGCGCACTGGGAGGAGGCGCCGCTGACGCTGGGCGCGACCCGCACGGTGCCGCTCGTCTACGACTTCTGGGGCTTCCCCGAGCACTACTACCAGGTCACCTACCCCGCGCCGGGTGCGCCCGAGCTGGCGGGCAAGGTCCGCAAGCTGCTGCGGACGGCGCAGACGCCCGTGCACGACGATCCGGGGCGAGGGCTCGACCACGGCGCCTACGTGCCGCTCGCCGAGATGTTCCCCGGCGCGGATGTACCTGTGCTGCAGATCTCCATGCCCACCCTCGACCCCCAGGGTCTGTACGAGGTGGGCCGCAGGCTCGCCCCGCTGCGCGACGAGGGCGTGCTCATCGTGGGGAGCGGTTTCTTCACCCACAACCTGAGCGGCCTCGATCCCTCACTGGCCTTCGACCAGGCCCCCGGCTGGTCGAAGGAGTTCGACGCCTGGGGTCGCGAGGCGCTGGCCGCCCGGGACGTCGACGCCCTGCTCGACTTCCAGCGCAAGGCGCCGAGCGGCCGTATCGCCCATCCGCGCACCGAGCACTTCGCGCCGCTGTTCGTCACCCTGGGCGCGGGCGAGGCCGATCAGGAAGCGCAGCGCACGGTCATCGAGGGCTTCTGGTACGGCCTGGCCAAGCGGTCCATCCAGATCGGCTGACGCTCGGATCCGGTCACCGGGCGGCCGGTGTCCGGCCCGACAGCAGAGCGGCGGCCGCTCCGAGCGCAGCGCCGCCGGCGGCGGTCGCGATCGCGATGTCGGTGCCGTGCACAAGGCCGGCGGCCCCCGTGATCGCCACAACGATCGCGACGCCGAGTGACGACCCGATGTAGCGGGCGGTGTTGTTGGCCCCCGACCCCATGCTCACGCGGTCGGCGGGCACGCTCTCGACGGCGAGCCGGGCGAGCGCGGCGTTGACCAGCCCGCTGCCGAGCCCGGCGACCAGCAGCCCGGCGGCGGTCTGCGGCCAGGGACGGTGCGTCGCGAGGCCGAGGAGCGCGACGTTTCCGGCGGCGGCGAGCGCGAGGCCGAGGGCGAGCTGGTGGTCGCCGCGCATGCGCAGCCTCCTGGCCTGCAGCGCGGTGACGAAGGACGCGCCCGACCAGATGCTGAACACTCCCGCGCTCGTGAGCGGGCTCTGCTTCAGCGTGTGCTGCAGGACGGTCGGCAGGTAGCTCATCGGGCCGATCACGGTGAGCCCGGTGACGAGGGCTCCGCCTGTGGCGGTGAGGAACAGCGGCCGCCGGAAGAGCGCGAGGTCGAGCATCGGCTGCGCGATCCGCCATTCCACCGCCACGAAGGCGGCGATCAGCAGGGCCGCCGCCGCGAACAGCAGCGTCACCTGCGGGCGGGCCCAGCCGGCCCGGCCTTCGGTGACGGCTCCGAGCAGAGCAGCCAGCCCGAGGCCGAGCGTCACCACTCCGCCGACGTCCAGGCGCCGCGTACGGGCGGCTCGCGACTCCGGCAGCCGCAGCCCGGCGAGGACGATGGCCGCGGCGCCGCCGACGAAGATCCAGTAGCCGGCCCGCCAGCTGCCCGCCTCGGCCACGAGACCGGTCACCACCGGCCCGAGGGCGATGCCCAGCCCGATCATGGCGCCCCAGAGGCCCGTGGCGCGGACCCGCTCCGCACCGGCCGGGAACGCGTGCCCGATCAGGCCCAGCCCGGCCGCCAGCAGCGCGGCGCTCGCGGTGCCCTGGACCACCCGCGCGGCGACGAAGACGAACGTGCCGGTGGCGACCGCGCACACCACGCTGGCCACCGCCAGCACGCCGGCGCCGACCACGAACACGCGCTTGCGCCCGTAGTCGTCGGCCAGGCTGCCCGCGACCAGCAACAGCGCCGCCAGCCCGAGCGCGATGCCGTTGAGGATCCAGGTCTGCCCGGTCGCCCCCGTGCCCAGGCCGGCCGAGATCTCGGGAAGCGTGGTCATCGGAGCGGTGTAGTTCATCAGGACCAGCAGCGTCGCCGCGCACACCACGACCAGGGTCGTGGTGCCGCGTCCCTCCGGGCTCTCGGTGACGGTCCCGCCCGTTCCGATCGCGGTCTGCGCCACGGCCCCTCCAAGGTTCGTTCACTGAACTCCAGGGACTGTAGCAGTGTTGGTTCGGTCAACGAATCGACTGGGGTAGCCTCGTCGTGTGGCGCTCGGCAAGGACTACGCAGGGCAGGACTGCTCGCTGGCGCGGGCACTCGAGCTCGTGGGCGAGCGATGGACGCTGCTCGTCGTACGTGACGCGTTCTACGGCGTCCGCAGGTACAGCGACTTCCTCGCTCACCTCGACATCCCGCGCGCCGTCCTCGCCGAACGGCTGCAGGCGCTCACGGCGGCCGGCGTCCTGGACAAGCGGCGCTACCAGCACGCGCCGCCGCGCGACGAGTACGTCCTCACCGAGATCGGCCGTGAGCTGTGGCCGGCCCTCCGTGCGCTGTCCTCGTGGGGTGCGCGGCACCTGTCGGACACCGGGCCGAGCCGGGTCTTCTCCCACGTGCACTGCGGCACGCCGCTCGGCCGTTTCGGCGAGTGCCCCTCCTGCGGGGATCCGGTGCCCCCACAGGACGTGGAGGTGCGGCCCGGACCAGGTGCGGGCACCCGTGACGACCCGGTGAGCCGCGCGCTACGGCAGCCGCACCGGCTGCTCGAGCCGCTCTTCGGCGCCCCCTCCTGAACCCGCCCCGTTGCGAAGGGAGCGGCCGGCGGTCAGCCCTCGGTGGGCGGCTTCGCCGGCTCGGTGCCGGCCTGCCCGCTGCCGGCCGCGGGCTTCTTGGTGCTGCGGCGCTTGCGGCGGCCCGCCACGAGGACGTCCTTGGACGCGTCCTCGACGATGTTGGAGACGAGCCGGGGCTGCCCTGCCGGGTCCGCCGCGGCAGGGCGGTCGCCCGTGGACGGGTCGGCGGGCGTCCCGGAGATCGCCCGCCCCGGCTCCCGGCCGCGGTCACCGGTGGGATCCGCCGGCTTCTCCGGCGCCTCGCCCGAGGTCTCATGCGTGCTCTCCGCCTTTGCGCGCGATGCCCCGGCGGAGGCCCTGCCGGACCGGGACCGGCCGAAGAGCTTACGAGAGGTCCCGCCGGAGGTGGACTCCGGTCGCGGCTCGGGCTCCCGGCCCGGTGGAAGCGCGGGGACGTCGGCAGGGGCGGGGGAGGACGGCGCAGGCGGGGCGGTTCGGCGCGGGAACAGCCGGCGGTCGACGGTGAAGCGGCCCGCGCCGCCCGCCGCGAACAGCAGGCTCGCCACCGCGAGGACGAGCACCAGCTCGAAGCCGTTCTCGACGGACCCCTCGTTCACCAGGAAGACGCCGTTGTCGGCGTGCACGAACACGAACGCGCCAACCATGTCCACGAACAGCAGCAGCCCCACTACCGGTAGGGCGAGTCCGAGGATGAGGGCGACACCGCCGAGAAGTTCCACGAACGTCGCGTAGATGGCGGTGGCCGTCGGAGCGGGGACGCGCAGCCTGTCGAAGTCCCGGCTCGTGGCGGTGATGCCGACCTGGATCTTCTGCCAGCCGTGCGCCAGGATGACGATGCCGACCCCTAGGCGGGCGAGGAGCGCGACGTAGTCGTACAGCGGCCGAGTGCGCATGGCCGTTCCCTTTCTGCGAAGACGGTTCCCCCCGGCGTTCCGGATGTCGGACCACGATGAGCCGACTATATGGCGCTGCGACACGTATGTGGCATCTGCTGCACACCTGCACTAAGAAGCGGTGCGGACCACTTTCACTCCTCGGAGGGCACTTTGGGGGCACTTTGGTCGGGGGCTGTGAAGAACGAGTCGATCGCCTGGCGGCCGCGCTCGGATGCCGTTGGCATCAGGTGAGCGTATGTGCTCAGCGTGAAGCCGGGGTCCTCGTGGCCGAGCGAGGCGGCGACGGTCCGTTTCATCGCCTACCAGGCTGCACTCCACCTCGCGGCCGTCCTCATCTGGGCACGACGCTGACCAAAGAGATAGAACCTTGCCATGCCAAGCTTCGAGGTCACACCGATAGGTACAGTCCGGAACAACCGGACGGACGTCCAGCACACGGACAACTGGGGTGCCGTCCGCAGCACGATCACCATCGACGAGCGCTTCGGCGAGGCGTGCCTCCAGGGTCTGGAGGGCTTCTCCCACGTGGAGATCCTCTTCATCTTCGACCAGTTCCCGGAACACGACGACTACCGCGAACCCCGCCCCTACCGCGGCCGCTCCGACCTCCCGCCCGTTGGTGTTTTCGCCGGCCGCGGCCCCCGCAGACCGAACCGCATCGGGGTAACGTGCTGCGCCATCGAATCCGTCCACGGCCGCGAACTGACGGTGGTGGGCCTCGATGCGGTCTCCGGCACCCCGGTCATTGACCTGAAGCCGACGATGGCGGAGTTCCGCGCGGTGAACATCAAGCAGCCGGAATGGGTCAGCGGCCTGATGTCGGAGTACTTCCAGCCGTGAACGCCCCCCGTCAACCCGCCCGCGCTCACCGCCTGACCCTCTGACAGGTCACGAATGCGGCTGGAGTACTAATCGGACAGGCATGTCCGATCTACTGACCACCCGACCTAAGAGACACGGCCTAACCGTCCTGGCCATGGCACTGGCCGCGTTACCGACCGTCCCTCGACCCCCGGACGCCAGCGTGCGCTAGCCCCATCCGGGCAGGGTGTGCGACGGCCCCGGCCCCTCCGCGATCCGCGAGGAGGGCCGGGGCCGTTTTGGTGTTACCAGCCGTGGATGGCCAGGGCGCTTCCCGTGATGTAAGCGTGAATGCCTGCGGCGGGGTATTCGATGGTGTGCGACGGCAGGACGGCGGGGTCGCTCCACAGAAGCTTCCCGCACTTGTGCGGTTCCGCGTTGTACGGTTCCCCGGCCCACCGCGAGGCGGCGTGAAATTGGCATCGTGCGCCGTGGGTGGGGTGCACGCGTTGACGGTGGTGCCGTAGATCGAGACGACGCCGGGGACGGTGACGCTCGGGGTGGCGGGGGAGAAGTGGCACGGCACCAGGCGCACGCTTCGCCCCGGGTCTGGCGGTCGGTGAGGTTGCCTCGGCGGACAGTGATCTTGCTCCGCCCCGAGGGCACATTGAGGGCACATGGCGGCCGGTGAACGCCGGGGGTAGAAAGTGCGGCTCTGGCAGGGCGGATGTGGATACCGTCAGGTCGCAGACAGGGTGCTGGCCAATATGTGGCATCTGTGCAAGGGCAGCGGTACGCGCTCGATGCGGGTCGATGAGTACGCGGCGACGTCCATGCTTGGTTATGGTTTGCGACATATCTCTTTGTCGCCGTCCAGGGTGAGGGAACCGTAATGTCGATGCAGAAGGGCACCAACGTGCCCGTCCCGGTGGCCAAGGTCACGGTGGAGCTGGGCTGGCAACAGGCTCCAGGCACGCCCGACGCGGACGCGTCGGCGTTGCTGCTCACCGCCACCGGCAAGGTCCGCTCCGATACCGACTTCGTCTTCTACAACCAGCCGTCGCACGGCAGCGGCGCCGTACGGCACCAGGGCAAGCGCCAGGACGGCGGTGCCATGCGCGACGTGCTCGCCGTGGACCTGTCGACCGTGGAACAGCAGATCCAGACGGTCGTCGTGGCGGCCTCGACCGACGGCGGGACGTTCGGTCAGCTGCGCGGGTTGTACGTGCGCGTGCTCGACGCCGCCAACGGAGCCGAGGTCGCGCGGTTCGACAGCACCGACGCGACGACCGAGACCGCCTTCGTGCTCGGCGAGCTGTACCGGCGCAACGACGCGTGGAAGTTCCGGGCGGTGGGCCAGGGCTACTCCTCCGGTCTGGCCGGGCTCGCCACCGACTACGGCATCAGCGTGGACGAGCCCGCCGCACCGGCGCCCGCCCCGCAGAGCCCGCCCCCGCCCGCGCAGCGCAGCGTGCCCACGCCTCCGCCGCCCCCGCCGGCCCCGGCCCCGCCCGCGCCGCCGGCTCAGCCGGTACGGCTGACGAAGCTCACGCTGACCAAGGCCGCGCCCTCGGTGTCCCTCACCAAGCGGGGCGCGACCTCCGGGGCCATGCGGGTGAACCTCAACTGGGCCGCCCGCGGCGGTGCGGCGAAGGGACGGTTCGGCAAGCTCCGCCGGGGCGTCGACCTCGACCTGGACCTGTGCTGCCTGTGGGAGCTGACCGACGGCAGCAAGGGCATCATCCACGCGCTCGGCGACTTCGGCTCGCTGCACCAGCCGCCCTTCATCCAGCTCGACCGCGACGACCGCAGCGGCGCCGTCGAGACCGGCGAGAACCTCACGATCAACCTTGACCACTCCGCCAAGTTCCGGCGGATCCTGGTGTTCGCGGAGATCTACGAGGGCGCGAACGACTTCGTCGGACTCGACGCCACGGCGACGCTCTACCCGCAGGGCTCGCCGCCGATCGAGATGCGTCTGGACGACTGCACGGTGCCCGCCCGCGACGCGACGCTGTTCCTGCTGGAGAGCGTCGGCGGCGAGCTCGTGGCACGCCGGGAGGCGAAGTACATCCTGCCGCCGCCGGGCCGGCCGCGCTGGGGCAAGCTGTCGGTCGACCAGGCGTACGGCTGGAACCTCGAGTGGGTCGCCGCCAAGGGCAAGGACTGAGCGCCACAACTGCGTGATCACGGCGGAGGGCTCTCTGCCGCGATCATGCAGTTATTCGCCTTTCCCCGATCATGCGGCACTCACAGGATCCTCGGGTTCGGCGGCCCGCCGAGGACGGCGAACCCGAGGATCACGATGAGCGCGCCGGGTCAGGCGGGGCCGTTCCACCTCTGGTTGGTGCCGCCGGTGCAGTCCCAGATCTGCAGCGGTGTGCCGTTGGCCGAGCTCGGGCCGGTGGCGTCGAGGCACTTGCCGAGAGCCCGCAGGGTGCCGTCGCCGGGCCGGGTCCACTGCTGGGCGGCGGTCCCGTTGCAGTCGTACAGCTGAACCTTGGTCCCGTTGGCCGAACTGGCGGCGGCGACGTCCAGGCACTTGCCGAGGGCACGCAGACTGCTGCCAGAGGCGCTCCATTGCTGGGCGGCGGTGCCGTTGCAGTCGTACAGCTGAACCTGCGTACCGTTCGCGGGGTTGGCGCCCGCGACGTCGACGCATTTGCCGCCCAGCCCGGTGATCGCGCCGCCGCCCGAGCCGCCGTCACCGCTGGTGACGTGCACGTAGTCGACGACCAGTTGCTGCGGGAAGGTGGTGCTGCCGTCCGGGTCGCCGGGCCAGTAGCCGCCGACGGCGAGGTTCAGGATGAGGTAGAAGGGGTGGTCGAACACCCATGCGCCCTTGCCGGCCGTGTCGGCGGGCGTCCTCGTCTGGTACACGTTGCCGTCCACCGACCAGGTGATCGAGTTCGGCGTCCAGTCCACCGCGAACGTGTGGAATCCGTCCGCGAACGCCTGCCCGCCGGGCAGGGTGTAGCCGGCGCCGATGCCGCCCGAGCCCGAGTAGCCGGGGCCGTGCAGGGTGCCGTGCACGGTGCGTGGCTCGAAGCCGACGTTCTCCATGATGTCGATCTCGCCGCTGGCGGGCCAGCCCACGCTGCCGATGTTGTTGCCGAGCATCCAGAACGCCGGCCACATGCCCTGGCCGCGCGGGAGCTTCATGCGGGACTCGAAGCGTCCGTACGCCTGGGTGAACCGGCCGGCGGTGGACAGCCGGGCCGAGGTGTACTGGCAGTAGCCGTACCAGCAGTTGTTGCCGCCGGGGTTCTCGCGCTTCGCGGTGATGACCAGCTGGCCCTGGCCGTTCAGGGCGGCGTTGTTCGTGCCGGAGGTGTACCACTGCCGCTCGTGGTTGTTGACGTTGTCGCCGGTCTCGTGCTGCCACCTCGCGCCGTTGACCGCGCTGCCCGCAGGCCCGTCGAAGTCTTCGGTGAAGGTGGCCGCGGCGGCGGCCACGGCGGGACGGGTGGCGGTTGCGGGGGCGGTCGCGGTTGCGGGGGTGGTGGCGGCCGCCGTCCAGCCGAGCGCCATGAGGACGGTGACGAGGATCGCGCCGGTGCGGGAAGGTCGTGCCCGGAGTCGTACGGACATGGTCGTTCGCCTCTCGTGAGGGGGGCCACGGCGGTGAACTATAAAGAAACCTTCTTATATTGAGGCGCAGCGTAAACCCGCGGTGATCGGTGGTCAAGGGGCCTGTCAGGATCGGCCGGTCCCAGTCATGCGTCGCGCTCTGGGGGTCAGTCCCAGGCGATGCGCAGGACGGTGGTGGCCGAGAACGGATCGGCGCCGCGATGGGTGGCCATCACGCCCGCGCCCTCGGCGCTGCTCGCGTAGACGGCCGATCCGGCCGAGATCCACCGGTTCCACGCCGTGACGAAGGCGGTGGTCCGCTGCCGGTTCTGGCCGAACACCGAGGGCACCGCGTGATAGACGACGCCGTCCGCTTGCGCCTGCCCACGCAGCCACGCGCGTGCCCGCTTGCGGCGCGTGCCGGCGCCGCCCTCGAGCCGTACGACATAGCGCGGGACGAGATAGCGCGGTGAGGCGATCGGGGACAGGACGTCGTCGAGGGCGAGGGCGAACCGCTCCGAGGTGGCCGCGTCGACGTCCGTGAGCGAGAAGCGGTACCCGCCGTACGGCTCGGTGTGCACTCGCACGCCCTCCGCGCCGCGGCGCGACAGCCCGCAGGCGACGAGGGCGTCCGCCACCGCGTAGGCGAACCTCGTCACGGGCGGGTCCGGCGCGACGGCGTCGAGGATCCGTGCCGCACGGCTCTGCGGAAGGCGGACGGTGACGCCCCAGCCGACGCCGATCATCCCGAGGATCGCGATCACCGCGGCGATCAGTTGCGGTATCGCGGAGGGCCGCCCCCCGGCCGCCACCAGGCCGAGCCCGGTGACCCCGCAGAGCAGCAGGACGCTGACGCTGCCGACCCACCACGTCTCCACCGGATCGGCAGGGCCGCCCGACCACCAGCTCGGCGTGGGCGTCGCGCAGTTCTCGGCCGGGACGACCGCCGGCGCCTGCGGGCGCACGTCGGTGGCCGGGACCGGCGCCCGCTCGGTCCGGGCGGGCCTGACCCGCAGCGTGTGCACGAGCTCGTCGCGGAAGGGCGTTCCGAGCCGCCACGCCGCCCTGGTCGCTGCGCGGTCCTCGGCACGGACCAGCATCGCGGCGTTGATCGTGTCGAGGGCCTCGACGGCGGGCGGCGCGTACGGGGAGAACGCCGCGTCGACATGCGCCACTCCGGACATGATCTCGCCGTCGGGGGTGGCGACGAGGTAGCCGTCGTGCTTGCGCACGAAGCGGTTCCAGTCGGCCGCCCCCTTCGGATGCCGGTCCGTGACGCACACCACCGTCCAGGTGTTCGCCGCCTTGTCCGGCCACGCCGGGTCGAGCCGTACCGCGCGTCCACGGGTCTGCACGACCGACGTGGGCGTGGTCGAGGTGGTGAGATCGATGAGCGCGTTCACCCCGTGCGCGTCCCAGCCCTCGCCGAGGAGCGCCCGGGTGCCGACCAGCACCTGGCACCGTCCCTCCTCGAAGTACGAGGTCACGGCCCCGACCCAGGTGCGTGACGTCCACGGCCCGGTGATCCGCGCGATGCCCCGGCCGGCCGGTTCGACGGTGAGGCCGGGATGCGCGGACGCGACGGCCTCGACCAGGTCGCGCGCGGTGTCCTCGGCCGCGGCGACCGTACGGCCGGTGACGAGCAGCGGGTTCAGCGGGCGGGTGCGCGGATCGGCGACCAGGTTCTCGAGCATGAGCCAGGCCGACCCGGCCTCGGCGTCGAGCACGTCCCGCAAGCGGGCGGGCAGGGTGGCGCCGGCCCGTTCGTGGTCGCACAGCACCAGGCAGCGCAGTCGTTCGCCGAGCGACCCGGCTTCGGCCGAGATGATCTCCACGGCCCCGTGGGTCTTGGCGGCGCTGCGGGCGAGGACCCGGTCGACGGGGGACCGGGCAGAGCGGATGCCGCGCCGGGTGAGCTGGTAGCCGACGGCGGGCAGTGCCCGCTTGACGGCGGCGACCGCCTCGGCGTCCAGCGGGTCCTCGCTCGGGAGCAGGCAGCTCTTGACGTAGTCGTTCAGCAGCGCGACCCAGTCCTCGGCGGACGGCGCGTGCCGGTGCTCCTCGCGCAGCCGCGCGCCGTCGGGCAGATCGAGCAGGCCGGCGTGATGGAACCGCAGAGCCGCGGCCGCGATGAGCGGCTCGCCCTTGGCGATGGTGTCCCAGGCGACCGGCTCGCCCGACGAGGTCTCGGGCTTGACCAGCCGGAGGTCCAGCCAGGTGAGGAACCCGGTGGTGGCGAAGTCCGGCTTGAGCAGATCGGTGGTGAGCTCGGTGAAGCGCTCCGCCTCACCGGCGATGTAGGCGTCCTCGACCGGGGTGGGGGTGGTGAGCCAGGCGAGCTCGGTGAACGGCGCGAGGTAACCCTGCCGCACCAGCGCGGGTACCGAGGCGCCCAGGATCGGCACGCCGAACAGCGTGTCGACCAGCCTGGCCTCCTCGGGCGTCAGCGACCCGGGCGGCGTCGCGGTCAACCCGATGACGAGCGCGTCCGGAAGCCGCTCCAGCACCTCGGCCAGCAGCCGCCCCCACACGTCGAGCAGGTGGTGGCATTCGTCGAGCACCAGGGTGACCGGCCCGGCGGCGCGCAGCGCGGCGATCAGCTCGTGGCCGTTGTCGTGCAGGCGCCGCAGCAGTCCTCTCTCGTGGCCCTCCTCGTCGGTCTCGGCGTCGGCGTCGAACACCGCGAGGGACTGGTAGGTCAGGACGCTGACGTCCGTGCCGAGGTCACGGGAGGTCCCGGCCGTGCCGCCGAACCGCCTCCAGTGCTCGGCCCACTGGTTCTGGATGGCGGTGTTGGGCACGAACACCACGGCCTTGCGGCCGAGCCGGCGCGCCGCCTCGAGCCCCACCAGCGTCTTGCCCGCCCCGGGCGGCAGCACGACCCAGGCCCGGCGGCGTCCCCCGGCCCACCCCGCGTCCAGTTCCCCGAGCGCCTTCTCCTGGTACGGCCGCAGCTCGCCCGGCCAGCGGGCCGTATCCATGGGGGAGGACATGCGTAGATCCTGCCCCATGTGGGCCGCCCGCGCCCGAAGTCGTAGCCCGAGATTGTGGTATATGTCCACTCGGCCGTCGGATCACCGTCCGCCGGGCCCGAGGAGAGGTCCGCGCGGGCCGGGGTCGTGCGCTCTGGGCGACCTCGCTAGCGTCTGTTCGGTGACCTACGACATCGCCGCGGTACGTGCCCTTTATCCAGCCCTGACGGACGGTTACGCCTATCTCGACGGTGCGGCCGGTACGCAGGTGCCGTACGCGGTCATCGACGCGATGGCCGACGCCTACCGTCACGGGATCGGCAACGTCGGCGGGGCCTTCGCGGCGGCCCGGCGGTCGGAGGGCATCGTCGCGGAGTGCCGCCGCGCGGTGGCGGACCTGGTCGGCGGCGACCCGGCGGGTGTGATCCTCGGCCCGAACATGACGACCCTGACCTATCGGCTGGCGTGCACGCTGGCCGCCGGCTGGGGCCCCGGCGACGAGGTGGTGCTGTCCCGGCTCGACCACGACGCGAACGTACGGCCGTGGGTTCAGGCCGCCGGCCGGGCCGGGGCCACCGTGCGGTGGGCCGACGTCGACACCGCGACCGGTGAGCTACCGGCAGCACAGTACGACGACCTGATCGGCGAACGCACCCGGCTCGTGGCCGTCACCGCCGCGAGCAACGTGCTCGGCACCCGGCCGGACGTCGCCGCGATCACCGCCAGGGCGCACGCCGCCGGCGCGCTCGCCTACGTCGACGGCGTGCACGCGACGCCGCACACGCCGGTCGACGTGGCCGCGCTCGGGGCTGATTTCTACGCCACCAGCGCCTACAAGTGGTCCGGCCCGCACGTCGGCACCGTCGTCGCCGACCCGGCGCTGCTCGAGGGCCTGCGCCCGGACAAGCTCGCGTCCTCATCCGACGAGGTACCGGAGCGCTTCGAGTACGGTACGGCCGCGTTCGCCGATCTCGCCGGAGTGGTCGCCGCCGTCGATCACCTGGCGTCGCTCGATCCCGGCGCGTCGGGCGGGCGGCGCGAGCGGCTGCTCGCCTCGATGGCCGCCGTCGAGGCGTACGAGGCCGGGCTGTTCGGCCGGCTGCACGGCGGGCTGGAGCGGATGGAGCACGTGACGACCTACGGCCGGGCCGCGCGCCGCACCGCCACCGCCTACTTCACGGTGGCGGGCAGGACGCCCGAGGAGGTGGCGCGGCACCTCGCCGAGCGCGGCGTGAACGTGTGGAACGGGCACAACTACGCCTGGGAGCTCACCAAGGTGCTCGGCATCCGCGACTCCGGGAGCGCGGTGCGGGCCGGGCTGGTCCACTACAACGACGCCTCCGACGTCGACCGCCTGCTCGAAGGTGTCGCCGAGCTGGCGACGTGAACTCGTTCGCGTCCTCGCCTCAACGACGTGCCTGCTTTGCCATCGCGGCGGGCGGTCCCCCGGCACCCCGGCCGGAGGCGCCGACGGCCGGAGACGTGCACCGATAATGAGGATCATGACCCCGTCCCGAACGCACCTGATCCTTGTGATGATCGCGGCCGCCGTGCTCGCCGGCGGTTGCGCCGGGACGCCGAAGCACACCATCACCGCGCAGAAGGCACTGGAGCGGGTCGACGGCCACCTGCGGAGCACCCTGAGCGCCGTCGCCGGCGGGCTCCGCTTCTCCGGCCGGGAGACCGACACCGACGACGGGAGCAGCTGCACGAAGGCGATGACCGGCTCGGGCTTCACCGGCCAGGTGCAGGCGCAGATCGAGTACACGGCGTCTCCCGTGACCGCCGACGCCGCGGGCCGGTTCCTCGACTCGCTCGGGTCCCATTGGAAGAGCCGCTCCCACGACGTGACGCGCACCGGCGATCACATCGGCGCCTACACCGACCGGGACAATTACTTCCTCGCGGCGAACTACAATCCCGAGCGGCGGGAACTCCGTCTCAGCGGATCCTCGGAGTGCGTCTGGCGCGACGGCACTCCGCGGCCGGGCGACGACCCGTGAGCCACGCCCGTTTGGCGCCAACGCGGCGGCCGGACGGGACCCACTCTCACCGGGCCGGTGGCGTGACCCGGCCGCCAGGGGGCTTGGGACACTTGCCGGACGGAGTCGGCCGCATGCACGTGACCTGCCGCTGCAGCGCCTGCCTGACCTGTCTCTCCAGCAGCGGAGTCATGGTACGGGTGAACGTCGCGGTGAAGTGCCCGAAGGAGTCCCAGTACACCAGCACGTTGCCGATGACGGATGGACAGCGATCGTTCGGGCAGAGGTACGGCGTGAAGTCGGAGAACTTGACGTTCACCGGCGCGTCGCGAAGGGCCAGAATGGGCGAGATCTTCGCGAGGCTGTAGGACTCGGCCTCGGTGCACTCGTCGCGCCCCTTGGCCTCGACGCACTCGGGGGCCTTGAACCGGAACCGCGGGGTGTCGCGAAGCGCCAGCACGCGCACGCCCATCGAACCGAGTTCCCGCCAGCGCGAGATCATGCCGGGGGTCAGCGTCTCGCCCTCCGTACCACTGGAGTGCGTGCCCGTCGTGATCACCAGGTCCGGCGGGCGCCGCTTCAGCTCCGCCATCACGTTCTCCTGCCACGCCGTACAACTCGGCTGGGGCTTGCCCTTGTAGATCTGCTCCTCGTCGGCGAGCATGCAGGAGCCCTTGGTCATGACGACGATCCGCCAGCCGTTCGGCGCGGCCATCTTCTCCAGGGCCGGAAGCCACTGGGCGGCGTGGGAGTTCCCGATCAGGGTGATGGTGTGACTCGGCTGCTTGGCGCCATAGGAGCACTGCTCCAGCTCGCTCTCGCGGGTGTTCTGCATGCAGTCGTTCTCGTAGACCGACGGGAGGTCCTGGGTCGCGACGTCCGGTGCCGGGCGTATCGGCAGGCGCGGCGGCTCTACGACGGGTCGTCGCATCAGCACCGCGGCGCCCGGGTACCTGACCAGGTCGTCGGTGTGCGGCACGCGATCGTGGGACTCCTGCTCCAACTGCGCCGACCAGCCGACCGTGACGAAGACGACCGGCAGCAGGCACGCCAGGCCCAGCGCGAGCGACCAGCTTCGCGCCGCCCGGGCCCGGCCCGCCCATCCGGCGGCGTGGTCGGTCACCCAGGTGGTGCCGGCGGCCAGCACGAACGAGACGGCCAGGATCCCCCCGCCGGCCAGCAGCCCCACATCCCCGTCGATCTTCACCCGGTAGAAGATCAGCAGCGGCCAGTGCCACAGGTACAACGAGTAGGAGACGTCCCCGGCGTACTTCAGCGGCCTGCTGGCGAGCAGCCGGTCGGCCCCGATCGGGCTGTTCGTCGTGCCGGCGAGCAGGATCAGCACGGCCGCCCCGGTCGGCCACAGCGCCACGTACCCGGGGAACATGGTGGAGACGTGGAGCAGCAGGCCGCATGAGATCAGTGCGGCCAGGCCGAACCAGCCCAGCCCCACCCGCAGCACGCGCGGTGTCTTGATCCAGGGCAGGACGATCGCCGCGATGCCGCCCAGCGCCAGCTCCCACAGCCGCGCACCGGTGTCGAAGTAGGCCCAGGGCTGGTCGGTCTCGGTCCGCCACACCGAGTACGCCAGCGAAACGACCAGGACGAGCCCCAGCACGACGAGGAAGACCGCGCGCGCCGTGAAGGGCGTCACCCGGGCCACCAGGATCGCCACCGCCAGCAGGGCGGGCCAGATCAGGTAGAACTGCCCCTGGATCCCCAGCGACCAGAAGTGCTGCACAGGGCTCGCGTCGGCGCCGCCCGCGAGGTAGTCGACGGCGGTCAGCGCGAGCCGCCAGTTCTCGAAGTACAGCGCCGAGGCGAGCACCTCGCCGAGGGTGTCCCGCCAATGTGTCCGTGGCAACAGGAGCAGAGTCCCCACGAGCACCGCGGTCAGCACGATCGCGGCCGGGGGGAACAGCCTGCGGGCCAGCCGGGCGATGAACGCCGCGAACTGCACCCGCCCGGTGCGCTCGGCCGTCCGCAGCAGCGATCCGGTGATCAGAAAGCCGGTGAGCATGAGGAACACGTCCACGCCACCCGACACCCGGCCCAGCCAGATGTGGTACGACGCCACCAGCAGGATGGCCACGGCCCGCAGCCCCTGGATCTCCGGTCGGCGTTCGGTGCGCGGCCGGCCGGAACCGGCGGAAGGGGGTTCCGCCGCTGGGCGCGCATCGTGCTGGGGAGGTGCACCGGGAGTGTGTGCGGGGGCTGACACTTCAGAAGATCCCCTTTGTGAAGCTTGGGAGCGGCGTCGGCCGAGACCACACGGCTCACCGATCCCCGCGTGCCTCCGCAGTCCCACGCGGCGCTCGATTTCAGCAGGCCAGGTTACGGCGAACAAGGTGAATTGCGGGAGACCCGGCACGTGAACGTCACGTGACATGAGGACCGGCGCGGTGGCCCGGCGACTGGCAGGGACGGGCGACGTCGCCCGCCGGAGGTCCGCTCACGTCGCCGGATCTTCCACGCCGACCTGGTGCGGCGCCGCCTGCGGTCAGCGTTCCCGGCGGATCGAGTCGGCGAGTTTCCTGTCGCGTGCGACTCGCACGAGCGCGGCGGCGAAGCGGGCTAGGTCGCCCTCGGGAACCAGGTCGGCGAGCCTCTTGGGGTCCTTGGGCAGTCCCAGCCGATCCGCACCCTTGGTGGTCTGGTCGTCCAGATAGGGCCGCAGCCACGGCCACACGGCCTGCGCCTCTCGGCAGAAGATGCCGGCGCCCGTCGGGCCGATGCCGGAGAACTCCTGAAGCAGTTCACGTGCCCGGCCGGGATCGTGTTCCGAGTCGCGGGCGAGCCGGCGCAGGTCGCCGCCGTACTTCTCCCGCACCAGGTCGCTCATCTCACCGAGCCGGGTGGCGGTGCTCTCGTCGTAGCGCACGTAGTGCCCCCGGCCGAGCGCGTCCACCCGGTCCTGCCAGCTGAGCCTCGTCATGCCGCGCGGCGTGGTGCCGCCCGCCGCGAACAGCTCGCGTGCGGCGGCCAGCGCGATGTCCGCGTTGATCCGGGTACTGAGCAGATTGGCGAGCACCAGCAACTGGAAGAGCGGCGCGGGCTGATCCTTGAGGGTGATGCCGGCCTCCCTCGCATAGCTCGTGCCGGCCTCGCGCAGCAGATGACGTACCAGGGTGTCCATCGCACCCACCTCCTCCGGGGTCCGCCCCCTACCCACGGTCACGATCGTCAATCCGGGGCCCGGGCGTGCGGGCGCGGTGGATGCCATCATGACCCGATGCGGATTCTGCGAACCCCGGCCGATCGGCTCGGCCACGAGATCTCCGGGTTCGCCCGGGAGACCGCGTGACCGGCGCGCTGCCGGGCCTGGAGGCGTCGGCCACCTCCGGCCGGGCGAGTGGCGGCGGCCCCGCGGATTATCAGATCGAGCGGCGGCTCGCCGCGGCCTTGCCGAGCCGCACCGCGCGGATCGCCGGGGTCGACGAGGTGGGCCGGGGCGCCTGGGCCGGCCCCGTCGTCGTGTGCGCGGCCGTCACCGACCTCAGCCCGCCCCCTGCCCTGCCGGGCCGGGGCACCCGCGTCGTGCGGCTGACCGATTCCAAGCTGCTGACAGAGGCACAGCGCGAGGCATTCGCCGAGATCCTGCCCGGCTGGCTGAGCGCGCACGCCCTCGGGGCCGCGAGCCCGGAGGAGATCGACGAGGTGGGCATGACCGAGGCGTTGCGCCGTGCCGCCGTGCGCGCGCTCGAGGCGCTTCCCACGGCTCCCGACTTGGTCATCCTGGACGGCGGGCACGACTTCCTCGGAGCGCCATGGCGGGTGCGGTGCGAGGTGAAGGCCGACCAGCGCTCGGTGACCGTCGCCGCGGCCTCGGTGCTGGCCAAGGTGCACCGCGACCGGTTGATGGCGGACCTCGACGCCGACTTTCCCGCGTACGGCTTCGCGGCGAGCGCCGGCTATCCGTCGCCGGTCCATCAGGAGGCGCTCAGGGAGTTCGGCCCGACGCCGCACCACCGGCTGTCCTGGTCCTACCTCGACGACCTGCCGGAGTGGCGGCATCTGAAGAAGCACCGCGACCCCCTCGCCGGTGAGGGGCAGCTCTCCTTCTTCCAATGACGCCGGCGGTACAAATGTCCTTCTTGGTTTTTTGGTCCTGCCGCGCCTACCGTGTTCTGCGCTATACACGACAATGATGCGACTCTTCGGCAGATCTCGCTCTCGCCCCGCGGTCGGCACCGCGGCGCGCGACCTGTTCGAGCGCGTCCGCTGGCGTTATTTCCAGATGCAACCGGGTGTCCGTCCGCTCGCCGGCGTGGCCCTCCTCGTCCTCGCCGTCGCGGTCGCCGTGGTGACGGACCAGCCGGTCCCGTTCGTCGTGCTGTTCACCGCGATCCTGCTGATCGCGATCGACCTCACGATGCGTTCGCCGGTCGGCATGGCGGTGGTCGCCATCATCGCCTGCTGGCTCGCCGCGACGGTGCCGCTCGGCCGGCTCTATCCGGAGCCGGAGCATCAGGCTGTCCTCCTGGCGCTGTTGGCCGCGCCGGTCGCGTTCGTGGCGTTCCGGTTGCGCGGCTTCGCACCGTGGCGCACGACCCTGGTGGTCCTGGCCTTCGCCGGGATCGCCGCGGCCGCGACCGCCCATCCGCTACCGGGGTTGCACGTGGCGCCCGCCTGGCTGGTCGCCGCGATCGTGCTCGCCTACCGATGGGACCATGCCCGCCGGGTCGTTCCCGCCGAGGCCTACGACACCGGGTGGGTACAGGAACAGCCGGATCGCGAGAGCGTCCCGCCGCCGAACGGCGCCTACGCGCCCGGGGTGCCCGTCGCCACGCAGGCGGCGTACGAGGAGCGCGCGGTGGCGCCCGAGCCGCAGGTGCCCGGGGACGAGAGGCCGCAGATCTCCGTCGCGGAGGCGCTCGACGAGCTCGAGGAGATGATCGGCCTCGAACCGGTGAAGCGACAGGTGCGCTCGATCGCCGCGTCGATCGAGGCCGCGCACCTGCGGGCCGAGGCCGGGGTGCCCTCGGAGAAGCCCATGCGCCATTTCGTGTTCGTCGGACCGTCCGGCACCGGCAAGACCACGGTGGCGCGCACCCTCGCGAAGATCTTTTATGCCTTCGGCCTGCTGCCCACCGCCAACGTCGTGGAGGCGCACCGGGCCGACCTGGTGGGGGAGTACCTCGGCGCCACCGCCCTGAAGACGAACGAGCTGGTCGACTCGGCACTCGGCGGGGTGCTGTTCGTCGACGAGGCGTACAGCCTGATCAACGCGGCCGACGGGCAACCGGACCGGTTCGGCAACGAGGCCGTGCAGGCGCTGCTCAAGCGGGCCGAGGACGACCGTGAGCAGCTCGTGATCATCCTGGCCGGCTACGAGCAGCAGATGGAGGAGTTCCTCGGCTCCAACCCTGGTCTCGCGTCGAGATTCGGCACCCGGGTTCGGTTCCCCAGCTACCGGCCGGCCGAGCTGCTGCGGATCGCCGACTTCCACACCCGGCTGCGCGACGATCGGCTCGACGACGGCTCCCGGTCGCGGCTGGCGTCGCGGTTCGAGGAGGTGTGGCGCCGCGGCATCATCGACGAGCTGGGCAACGGGCGGTTCGTCCGGTCGCTCGCCGAGGCGGCGGGGCGGGCCCGCGACGTGCGGATCGTCTCGGGCGACCGGCCGCCCACCCCCGACGAACTCGTCACGCTCTCCGCCGACGATGTCGAGACGGCGTTCGCCGAGGTGACCGAGCGCTACCGGGGCTACGCCGAGACCCCGACCCTCGAGGAGGCGCTCGCGGCCCTCGACGGCATGGTCGGCCTGGCGCCGGTGAAACGGCAGGTCCATGAGATCGCCGCCCAGTTGAAGGTCGCGAAGATGCGCCGGGAGCAGGGCCTGGTCGCTCAGCCGCCGATGCGTCATTTCGTGTTCGCCGGGCCCCCCGGCACCGGCAAGACCTCCGTCGCCCGGGTGCTCGGCCGGGTGTTCTCGGCGCTGGGGATGCTCGCCCGGCCCGCCGTGGTCGAGGCTCAGCGGGCCGACCTCGTCGGCGACCATCTGGGCGCCACCGCGATCAAGACCAACAAGGTGATCGACTCGGCCCTCGGCGGGGTGCTGTTCGTCGACGAGGCCTACGCGCTCGCGGGCGTCGGCTACGCCGGTGGCGACGCGTTCGGCTCGGAGGCCGTGCAGACGCTGCTCAAGCGCGCCGAGGATGATCGGGAGCGGCTCGTCGTCGTGCTCGCCGGTTATGAGTCCGACATGGACCGGTTCCTGCACACCAACCCCGGGCTGGCCTCGCGCTTCGACGTGCGGGTGGCGTTCCCGTCCTACGGGCCGGACGAGCTGCTCGAGATCGCGCAGGTGATTGCCGAGCGGGGCGGGGACCGCTGGGAGGAGGCCGCCCTCGACGATCTCGCCGGCATCTTCCAGCGCGTGTGCGGCCGCGGCTGGATCGACGAACTCGGCAACGGCCGGTTCGCCCGCTCGGTGTACGAGAAGGCCTGCGCGTCGCGGGACGTGCGCGCGGCCCAGCTGGGCGATGCCGCGACGACCGCCGACCTGACGACGCTCACCGCCGAGGACGTCCGCAACGCCTACGACGAGCTCACCCCGCGGTTGCCCGGGGCGCGGCGGAGCGGGGGCTGACGAAGGGCGTGCTCGCCGGCCCCGCAGGCGGTCGCCGAACGCGTCCTCTCGTGCCGGGCTCAGCGGGGGCTCCGGTGGATTCCTGGCGGTTTCTGTGGCTCGCGGTCGTACGCTTCGCGGCATGGAATCTCTCACGTGGTCGCAGGCGCTGGCCTGGCGGATGCGGCGGCAGTTCCTCGATCCGATCGGCGACGCCCCGGCGGTGCGGATCGTGGGGCGGCTCGCCGGAGTGCAGGCCCAGGTCGCCTCGGCGGCCGAGCTGGCCGTGGCGGTGCGGCAGACCTCGCCGCGCGACCGTGAGGTGGAGAAAGCGCTCTGGGACGAGCGCTCTCTGCTGAAGACCTGGGCGATGCGGGGGACCCTGCACCTGCTGCCGGTCGATGAGGCGGGCGCTTACCTGGCCCTGTGCGCGACGATGCGCAACTGGGAGAAGCCGAGCTGGCAGCGGGCTTCCGGGGTCACCCCCGCCGAGCTCGAGGTGATCGCCGCCGCGGCCGCCGACGTGCTCGGCGACGGGTCCCCCCGCTCCCGCGAGGAGCTCAGCGCGGAGATCATCGAGAGCACCGGGTCAGGTCACCTGGCCGAGCTGCTGGGTTCCGGCTGGGGCACGCTGCTCAAGCCGCTGGCCTGGTGGGGGGTGCTCTGTTACGGACGCTCGCGCGGAAACCGGGTGACCTTCACCGCGCCGGTTCACCACATTCCCGGCTGGCGCGGCCTGCCGCCGGTCGAGGAGGCGGCCCGTACGGTCATCCGCGCCTTCCTGGGTGCCCACGGGCCCGCCTCGGCGGAGATGTTCGACGCGTGGCTGACCCGGGGGACCAGCCGCAAGAAGGAGCTGCGCGGCTGGTTCGCGGCACTCGGCGACGAACTGACCGTCGTGGAGGTCGAGGGCACGCCGATGTACGTCCTGACCGACCATCTCGCCGAGATGCACGCCATCGAGCCGACCTCGGCGGTACGGCTGCTGGGCGGATTCGACCAGTACGTCCTCGGTGCCGGCACCAGTGCGACGTACGTCCTGCCGGCGGAGCACCGGGCGAAGGTCAGCCGGCAGGCCGGCTGGATCTCGCCGGTGGTGATCCACGGTGGCCGGGTCGCCGGGGTCTGGGCCGCCAAGGACGGCGCGATCGAGGTCACGGCCTGGGAGGACGTCCCCGAAGGGTCGCTCGGCGCCGAGACCGCGCGGCTGGCCGCCCTCTCGTAGGTCCGAGCGACCGGGCCGGGAGTGGTTTGACGGGGTGATGGCTAACCGCTATCTATATGGTTAACCGTTAGAGGTGATGGTCCGTGCAGGATGTCGTGCTGGCGTTGCTGGCCAAAGAGCCCTCCCATGGCTATGAGCTGCGGGCCCGGTTGCAACACGCGCTGGGGCCGCTCGGTGACGCGCTCAACGCCGGTCAGGTCTACGTCACGCTGGGCCGCCTCGAGAAGGCCGGATTGGTGGCGGCCCAGCGGGTGGGCCAGACGGATCGTCCCGACCGCAAGGTGTACGAGCTCACCGCCGCGGGTCAGGACCGCGTGACGGCGTGGCTGGCGGAGGTGGGCTGGGCGAAGCCGGTATCGGCGAAATTCCATCTCAAGCTGGTCGCGGTCGCGGCGGCGGGCCTCGCGGATCCGGTCGCCATCGTCGACGCGCAGCGCCGGGAACTGCTCCGTCAGCTCGGCGACCTGCAGGGCGCCGCGCTGGCGGAGCCGGACGGCTCTTCCGCCGCGCTGCTGCTCGAAGGCGCCGTGCTGCGGTTGCAGGCCGATCTGCGCTGGCTGGAGGCCTGCGCGCGGCACTGGGAGCGAGAGGAGAGGGCATGACCGCGAACGCGGTGTTGCGGGCCGCTGGGCTCCGCAAGGAGTACGGCAGGGGAGCGGCGCTGGTGCGCGCCGTCGACGGCGTCGACCTGGACGTCGCGGCGGGCGAGGCGGTGGCGATCGTGGGGGCGAGCGGGTGCGGCAAGTCGACCCTGCTGCATCTGCTCGGTGGGCTGGAACGGGCCTCCGGGGGTGAGCTGAGCATGGCCGGGGAACGGTTCGACACGATGTCGGAGACCCGGCTCGCCCGGCTGCGCCGCAACGCGATCGGCTTCGTGTTCCAGGGTTTCCATCTCGTCGACGAGCTCACCGCCGCCGAGAACGTCGAGCTTCCGGCGCTGCTGGCCGGGGTCTCGCCGCGCGCCGCCCGGCGGCGCGCGGCCGACCTGCTCGAGCGGGTCGGGCTCGCGGATCGGTCGAGGCATCTCCCCTCGGCGCTGTCCGGAGGTCAGCGGCAGCGGGTCGCGGTGGCGCGGGCACTGGTCAACCGGCCCCTCGTCGTGCTCGCCGACGAGCCGACGGGCAACCTCGACAGCACCGCCACCACGGACGTGCTGCGGCTCTTCGATGGGCTGCGCCGCAACGGGCACACGCTGGTCATCGTCACCCACGACTCCCGGATCGCCGCGACGTCGGATCGCCTGATCACCATGCGCGACGGGGCCTTCGTCGACGAGACCCGGCTGGGCGGCGGCGCCCGCCGGCTCGGTTCCCTCGCCGGGCTGGGGGGCTGATGGGCCGGCTCGTGCTCATCCTGCGACTGGCGACGCGCGATCTGCGCCGCCGCCGGGTCGAGGCGCTGTTGCTGCTCGTCGCGCTGGCCGCGACCACCACGACGCTGACGATGGGGCTGGCCGTCCGCGGGGTGACGGACCGCCCGTGGGAGCGCACCCGTGCCGCCACGGCCGGTCCGGACGCCGTCGTGACCTCCACCTCCGTCCCCGCTTCCATCACCGCCTCCGCCTCCGCCCTCACCGGACTCGCCCGCTCACCCGGGGTGACCGCGATGTCCGGTCCGTACACCATGCGCTACTACGACGACCTGCGGGTGCGGGATCTGCGCGTGGCCACGACGGTGCAGGGCCGTGACGCGGTACCGAGCGCCGTCGACCGGCCGCGCGTGACCGACGGCGCGTGGGTCCGCGATGGCGCCGTCGTCGTCGAGCGCGCCTTCGCGGACGCGCTGAAGGTACGGCCGGGCGACACGGTCACCATCGCGGGCAGGCGGCTGAGCGTCGGCGGGATCGCGGTGACGACCGCGCGGGCGCCCTACCCCAACTCGGCGCCCGGCCTGATCTGGGCGAGCGAGGCCGACGCCGCCCGGCTGGCCCCGGCGGCCGAGAACTTCAGGCGGGTGGTGTACCTGCGGCTGGCCGATCCCGGCTCCGCCCCGGCGTTCGCGGCCCGCGGCGCCGCCGGTGGGAGCACGCCTGGCGTACAGGTCGTGCCGTGGCAGGAGGTGCGCGCCGGCGGCACCGCCGAGCTGACGCTCGTGCGCACCGCCCTCTTCACCGGGGCCTGGGCGCTCGCGCTGCTCGCGGTGGCGTCGGTCGCGGTGCTCGTCGGCGGGCGCATGGCCGACCAGACCCGGCGGGTCGGGCTGCTCAAGGCGGTCGGGGCGACCCCGCGCCTGGTGGCGGTCGTGCTGCTGGCCGAGCACGTGATGCTCGCGCTCGCCGCGGCCGCCGTGGGCCTGGGCGTCGGCCGGCTGGTGGCGCCATCGCTGACGCGGCCCGGCGACGGTCTGCTCGGCGTCGGCAACCCGCCGTCGCTGACGCTCGCGACGGCGGTCGTGGTGGTGCTCGCGGCCGTGGGCGTCGCGGGGGTGGCCACGGTGTTCCCGGCCGTGCGCGGCGCCCGTACGAGCACTTTGCGGGCCCTGGCCGGCACCACACGCGCCCCCCGCCACCGCTCCCGGCTGACCGCGTTGTCGGCCCGGCTGCCGGTGCCGCTGCTGCTCGGGGTCCGGCTGGCCGCCCGCCGGCCGCGTCGGACTGCGCTCGCGGCGGTCAGCCTGACGATCACCGTGGCCATGGTGGTCGCGGCGCTGGCGATGTGGCACGACGTCGGCGTCAACGACGCGAGGATCAACGGGAGCGTGGACTTCGTGCAGGGAGCGGGCAATCCCGTGACCGAGCGGCTGGAGCAGGTCACCGTCGCCATGATGCTGGCGCTGCTGGCCCTCGCCGCGGTGAACGCGATCCTCATCGCGTGGGCGACGGCCGTCGACACGCTGCGGCCGACGGCCCTCGCCCGGGCGCTCGGCGCCTCGCCACGTCAGGTCGCCTCCGGACTGTCCGCCGCCCAGCTCCTGCCGGCCCTGGCCGCCGGGATCGCCGGCATCCCCGCCGGGTCGCTGGTCTATCGATTCGCCCAGATGATCGCCGGCGGGCAGGGGAGCAGCGGGTATTCACCGCCTCTGCCGTGGCTGTTGGCGGTCGTGGCGGGCACGCTCGCCGGCGTCGCCGTGCTCACCGGGGTGCCCGTACGGGCGGCGGCGCGGCGCCCGGTCGCCGAGGTGCTGCGCAGCGACTGATCCGCCTCCGACTCGGGTGGCCGCAGGCTCATGCGGGGAGCACCAGAGCCTGGTCGGTGATGAACATGCGGCCGGGGGCGTGGGTGAGGGCGAACTCCGGCCGGCTGGCCATGACGACCGCCTGCGGGGTGACGCCGCACGCCCAGAACATCGGTACGTCCCCGGGGTGGAGATCCACCGGATCGCCGAACTCCGGCCGGGCGAGGTCGGCGATCCCGAGCTCCGCCGGGTCGCCGACGTGGACCGGTGCCCCGTGCATGGTGGGGAACGCCTCGCTCACCTCCCGGGCGGTATCGATCAGAGCGGGCGGCACCGGCCGCATCGACACCACGAGCGGGCCGCTGAGCCGCCCGGCCGGTACGCACTCGCGCGTGGTGACGTACATCGGCACGTTGCGCCCCTGCTCGATATGGCGGACGGGCACGCCCGCGGACGTCAGCGCCGCCTCGAAGGTGAAACTGCAGCCGATGAGGAACGCCACGAGATCGTCACGCCAGTAGTCGGTGGCGTCCGGTACTTCCGCCACCAGCGTGCCGTTCTCGTACACGCGGTAGGCCGGGAGGTCGGTGCGCAGGTCCGCGTCGACGGCCAGGCTCCTGGGATGCGGATCGCCCGGATCGGTGATCTCGAGCACCGGGCACGCGGCCGGATTGCGGTAGGCGAACAGCAACGCGTCGAAGGCCAGGTCATGAGGGACGGCGAGCAGGTTGGCCTGGGTATGGCCGCGGCACCAGCCGCTGGTGGTGAGCGGCAGGGCACCGGTGCGGAACTGGGCACGGGCCTGTGTCGGGGTCAGCAGGGACGGCTGGACAGGGAGCCTCATGGTGGGTCTTATGCCCACACACGGCGCTTGTGTGCGGGTGAGCCCTACTCGGTCCGGGGTGCGGCGTCGGCGACCGTCCAGTGCCCGCTCGCCGCGTCGTAGGCGGCCACCTGTGTGAGCGACCGGCCGTCATATCGCCACAGGCGCGAGCCGTGCGGCAGATCCGCGATCTTGGCCGCCGTGGCGCGCGGCACGTCCACGATGGCGTCGACGGTGGCCGCCCGCGCGGCCGTGCGGCGCATGTCGTCGAGCCGGGCGACCGTCGCGGCGTCGAGGTGTATCTCACTCGGCAGCCCGGCGTTGACCACCAGGGACCAGTGCGGATGCGGCCACGCGGCGGCGAGTTCACCGAACCCGGCCGCGCGGTGCGGGCGGTGCCGGTCGCCCTGCGCGTCGGCCGTCGCGTCGCCCGGTGTGCCGCTTGGCGCGTCGGCCGTCGCGCTGGTCATCGCGTCGGCCATCGCCTGGGGCGAGGTGAACGCCATGAGGTACGTGCCGGTGCCGATGGTCGTGGTGGCGAACCGGCCGCCGTTCTGGTCCGTGGCCGTCTCGTCGAGCAGGAGCAGCAGATGGTCGGTGGTGAGCAGCAGCTCGAAGCAGGCCAGGTGGTCGCCGCGCTGCTTGGCCTCGGCGAGCCGGGCCTCCAGAAGGGCGGCGTCCTGCGCCGGCGATGAGGATGGCGATGGCGATGGCGATGGCGATGGCGATGCAGATGGGGATGCAGATGGGGATGGACGTGGGTTCGGGGGGGCCGGCCGTGGCGGGGCGGGCTGGTGGGCGGCGTGCCCGGACGGCGCGGCCCCGTTGGCCCCGTTGACCCTGTTGACGTCGCCGGGGGCGGGCTTGTGCGGGTCGGGCATGGGCGGTGCGGACAGCGCCGCCATCGCCTCATCGATCCGGCGCGGGCCGGCGGCCGGACCGGAGGCGCGGTCGGCGGTCTGGCCGGAGGCACGATCGGCGGCGTGCCCGGGGCCGCGGACGGCGCCGTCATCGGCCGCTGAGGCAGGGTCCTGGCCGTCGCCGGTGCGGTGTTCGGTGATCCGGCTCGGATCGGCCGGGGGGATGCCGAAGTCCACCAGCTCGATCAGGCCGGTGCCGTGCCGGTGGAACGACTCGTACACCAGATCGGCCGGTCGCCGCAGGCCCTGCACGTCGCGCAGGGCGGTGACCATCATGTCGGCCAGCCCGGCGTAGTCGGTGGCGGTCGCGAGGGGAGGCAGCTCGGTCCACCAGTTCGCCGGCGACCAGTCCGCCGTGGGCGACCGCCACCCGGCCTCGGTGAGCACCTCCTCGTCGGCGGGGGTCAACAGGAGCGGGCCCTCGAGGAAGTTGTTGCTGACGGCCTCGGCGTAGAGCCGGTCCGGTTCGCGCATGGCCTGGACGTAGTGGCGGCTCTCGTCGTGTTCCCGCACGATGAGGATGGTGTCGCGATCGAGACCCGCCAGCTCACGGCCGAGGCGTTCGGCGAATTCGGACCACTCCAACAAGATCACTCCTCACCGGCCGCCGATAGCCACTCGGGTTCCGCGACCCCACCGTAAACGCCGATAATCGCCGTCCGTGGTCCCCTCTCGCAAACCGCCCGATCAGTCCGCCGACGGCGGCCGGTCGTGGCGGAGCGCGCGCAGAGCGTCGCGCAGAGCCTCGGCGTCGTCGCCATGTCGGTCGATCACCTCGATGAGCCGGTGCAGGATCTCGTGTCGCTCGTACCCGAGATCCAGCAGGTTCTGCGCGGTATGCCACAACTGCGGTGGATCGCCTGCCCACAGCCGTACGGCAAGCCGCTCGTGCTCGGCCAGATGTTCCTCCGGCGCGCCGGGATGCTCGAACTCGAGCAACCGCCGGCGGTCGGCGGGGTCGACCGGGTTGAGCGACGTGAGGTCGACGTTGCCGTGCCGTCCGTTGAGGAACGGCAGTGCGAACGCCCGGCGGGGCAGCGCCTCGAGATCGCCGTCCGGAAGCAGCCGCTCGACGATGTCGCGGTCCAGGCCGGCCTCGGTCGGATCACGGTAGACGTCGGCGAACCTGACGGTGGCGTCCCACACCGCGTCGAGGGTGGCGCGGACGCCCTCCTCGGGCAGGCCGGTGCGCTTGCTCGCCCACCGCACCCAGGCCGCGAGCACATGCGGCATCGCCTCTTGCTCGTTCGGCCACAGCAGTACCTTGCTCGGTACCCACTCCAGCAGGAACCGCTCACACTTGATCGGGCTGACCCGCAGCGGACGGCCGGAGTCGTAGGTGCACCCGTAGTCGATGATCCGGTCGACGCAGCGGCTCGCCGCGGACCGGTCCGACAGCTCCTCGGCCTCGTCCGAGGCCAGGAACTGGGCCGCCAGGGTCGCCCGCCGGTCGCGGCCGTAGACGGGCGGCGCGGGGTGCCGCCCGCCCGGCGGCAGCGCCCGCACCCGGGCGCGTACGAACGCGTTGTACGAGCCGAAGCCCTCGTTGACCGGTGGATCGATCCAGCCGTCGGTGGCCCGCAGCGCGGTCTCGAGCAGCGCCCGGACGCGGCCCGGCTCGAGCTCCTCGAACCGCATCAGCGGGTTGTCGCGGCCGTCGCTGCGGCAGTGGTCGAGGACCTTGCCCACCTGTGACGAGACCCACGCGTCCCGCACCATGCCGCCGTAGTTGTGGTCGACCGAGACGATGAGGGCGTGCCGCTCGGCACCGCCATAGGTGAAGGTGCAGACGATCGACTCCCGGTCGCCGTAGACGTCCCGGGAGGCGTAGCAGTCCTCGGCGGCGACCATGCCCACGCGGCCGGCCCATCCGGGCCGGGCCACGCCGCGCTCCATGAGACCCAGCGCCGCGCGCTCGGCCATGGCGGCCTGCCTGCTGGTGCCGAGATAGGCCATGCCGGTCAGCAGTGCCAGTGCCGCGGGCGTGCCCGCACGGCCGGCGTGATCGACCAGGGCCTCGCCGACCACCTCGTCGGCGTCGGCGCCGCCCTCGCCCGACCGCCGGCCCCACCAGGAGCCGAGGATCTCGCTCACGATGAGCTCGGCGTCGAGGGGGCTGCGCACCGCCAGCAGCTCACGGGCGTGCTTGAGGATGTCATCGAAGATCGCGTAGATCTCGTCGGAGGGTGGCTTGGCGTCCCCCGGAGGACGGCGGCGGCTGCGGGGACTCACGGACTTACCCTCTCAGATTCGCTCGTGACAGTCGCCCACGACCTGCATGATGTCGCCAGCGGAATGCTCTGGTAGGACCGCTCCATCCGACACCACCGATATTCGGGAATTGTCGTAGACGAAACCGCTCCATGCTCGAACAAGCATTTTACTCCCCCATGGCGGCAAAGGCGCCCATTGCCAGGAGGGTTGACTGAGCCTGTCAAGGCCGAGAATCCTAATTCACGCAGCAAGGAGCCTTGTCAAGGCCCCGGGACGCCACGCTCTTCAGTCGCTTCCGGTGCCGCCTCTCGCGGCGCCCGTTCCCGTAGTGCCGGCTCTCGCGTCGCGGCCTGCTCGGAGAGCCACGCGGGGTGGTGGCGGGCGGCCCACGGCAGGTCGACGTGCCCGTCCCACATCCCGGCCATCGCACCGCGGTCGCGCAACGCGTAGCGGAGATGCCCCAGGAAGACGACGAGAACCGCGAGGGTGAGCCAGTCGTGCACGAAGGTGGCCCCGGTGCGCCAAGCGTCGGGGAACGGTCCGGGGAAGGTGAGCATGGCCCCGGTTCCCAGCATGACGAGGACGGCGCCGGCGACGAAGGCGGCGTTGAGCTTCTGGCCGGCGTTGAACTTCCCGACGGGGATGGCGCCCGTGCCATCGATGACCGCCCGCCGGTCGCGGCGGCGCAGCCACTCCCAGTCCTCGTCGCGGAACCGGTTGAGGCGCCGCAGGTCGGCGCGGAACGCCGCGAAGAGCCGGCCGGCCAGGATCGGGACTGGCAGCCCGAACCCCGCGATCACGTGAATGGTCTTGATCAGTTCCCGGCGGCCGACGGCGGCGGCGATGGCCGGGACGTACAGGCACGCCGCCGTCACCAGGCAGATGATCATCAGGAGCGCGACGGCGTGATGGACCGCGCGTTCCGATCGCGTGAACCGCAGGATCGTCCGCCCGCCGCGGCGGCCCTGGCGGCGCGGGCCGGGTCGGCTCATGTCGGCTCGTCGTCCCTGCCGTTCGACCGGCCCACCCACGCGTCGATGTCGTAACCGCGTTCCTCCCAGTAGCCCGGGACGACCTTGTCGCCGACCTCGATGCCGTCCAGCCACTTGAGCGACTTGTAGCCGTACATAGGCGCGACGAACAGCCGCACCGGCCCGCCGTGATCATGACTGACCGGGCCGTCGAGCATGTCGGTGGCGATGAGCACGTCGCGCCTGCGCGCCTGTGCCATGGTCAGGGATTCGGTGTACGCGCCGTCGAAGGAGCGGAAGCGCACCGCTCGCGCGGCGGGGGACGCGCCGACCGCGTCCAGCAGATCGGGCAGGGCCACGCCGGCCCACGGCACCTTCGGCACCCGCCATCCGGTGACGCACTGGAAGTCGCGGATGATCCGCGTCTGCGGGAGCGCGCGAAGATCGGCCAGCGTGAACGTGCGCCGGTCGCGGACCCGCCCGCTCACCGTCAGCGTGTAGTCGCCCGCGTCGCGGGGCTCGACCCGGTCGACCACCGAGTAATACCGGAAGCCGCCGCCGACCGGGAGGAACCGGTTGATGGGGGACAGTGCGCGGTCGACCCTCTCCTGTACGGCCGCTCCCACCGCCACGCCGGCCGCGCCGAGGCCCAGCATGCCGAGGACGATCCGTCGCCCGACCGGGGTGCCCTCATCCGGCCGCGCGGAGGCGCCGCCGCTCGTTCCCGTGCCCGTCACCCCACTATTCGAGCACTGCGCGGACCGTACGGCCACGAGAACGGCCGGACTGTAAGAAATCGGTCATATCTGGCGGCGTGGGCTCGTCGTCGCCCTCCCGGAGCACGGAACGGCCGGATCCGGCCAATCGCAATCACGCACGGGGCCTCGAGACGGGCCCGGCGGCGTACGCGATCGGGCGGCCGGCCTCGGCGCGTCGCGTGCGGATCCGCGAAGGGACGCGCCGGAATGTCACTCTCGGCTGCCGATCGGGCCGAGGCGCTCTATCATCTCGTACCTGCCGATTACCCCGGCTGTTCTGGCGCCCCGGCGGGCCGGGACGGGACGGTGGCCGTGCCCGCGGCACCGTAGGGTGGCCGGTGAAGGTGCCGAACCGGCCACTGGGGGTAAGACTTGTCTTCGGCGCCGAACCACCGAGATGATGAAGGCCTGACTCCGACCGGTGTTGTGAGGGAGGCGGGGGCTCGGCCTGGTCCCGTTCACCCAAAGTGATGACGATCTGCCTTTTGGCAAAGCCTCGCCCGCGACGGAGGTGTCGACGGTGAGCACCGATACTTCTGTTCCGCACCCACGGGTGGCCGGCATGGATTCCTCCGATATCGCCCTTTTCGAGACCTTGATCAAGGAAGCGTCCATCGGCTTCGCGTTCTTCGACGCCCAGCTCAAGTTCCGCCGGGTCAACGAGACCCTCGTGGAGATCCACGGCGTGCCCGCCGATGAGCTCATCGGACGGCGCCCGGCCGAGGCGCTGCCGGACGACGGGGCCACGGCCACCGCCATGGAGTCCGCGCTGCGCAAGGCCCTCGAGGAGGGCCAGGCGGTGATCGACGCGTTCGATCTCGCCGTCGAGGCCGCCGGGCAGGGCGGCGACGAGGCGAGCGCCGAGGACGGCGCGGCGGCTGGTGTGGCGGGCGGCGTGACCGGCGGCGTGGCGGGTGGTGCCGAGGGCGGCGCGGCGGGTGGTGCGGCCCCCGGCGTGGTGGTCGAGCCCGCCGATCGGACCCGGCACTGGGCGTACTCCTGGTTCCCCTCCCGCGGCCCGGACGGGAAGGTCCTCGGGATCGTGCTGATCGTGGTCGACGTGTCCGAGCGACGCCGCGCCGAGGAGGTCATCCGCCGCAAGGAGGAGCGTTACCGCTCTCTGGTCGAGGCCAGCTCACAGGTGGTCTGGGTGACCCTGCCAGACGGTCAGGTGGCCGACGACGCGCCGGAGTGGCGGGCGATCACCGGCCAGACCATCGACGACTATCTCGCGAGCGGCTGGCTCGCCGTCATCCATCCCGAGGACCACCAGCGCGTCGAGGCCGGCTGGCACGAGTGCCTGCGGGCCAACCGCGTCTTCGAGGCCAACTACCGCGTCCGCACCAGATCCGGCAACTACCGCCACTACGACGTACGGGCGGTGCCGATCTGGCGGGGCGAGGACGTCGTCGAGTGGGTCGGCGCCAACACCGACGTCACCGGCCAGCGCGAGGCCGAGGAGATGCGCGGCCGGCTGACCGAGCAGCTGTCGGCGGCCGCGCTCCGCACGGCCAGGCTCCAGCAGGCCACCTCGATGCTCGCCGAGGCCCTCACGGTGGCGCAGGTCGTCCAGGTCATCACCGAGGTCGGCCGGTCGGCGATCGGCGCCGATCAGTCAGCGGTGGCGCTGCTCAACGACGACAAGCTGCTGCTCCGGATCATCATGCCGAGCGGCACCCAGGACGTCGCTCTCGCCACGCCCGACGACATCCAGGTCAGCGACCAGACCGTGATGTCGGTCGCGGTCCGCGAGAGCCGGCCGTTCCTGGCCGAGAATCCGGACAGCCTCCGGATGCAGCTCGGCGGCGACGAGACCGGCCTGTTCGCGCGTCAGATCGAGGAGCGGGCCTGGGTCGGGCTGCCCCTGCTGGCGGCGGGCGCCGCGATCGGCGCGCTGCGGTTCTCGTTCATGCGGCCCCGTGAGATCACCGAGGAGGAGCGGGTGTTCCTCGAGGCGCTCGCAGGCCAGTGCGCGCTGGCGGTCGAGCGGGCGCTGCTGTTCGAGCGCGAGCACAAGACCGCCGAGGAGCTCCAGCGCAGCCTCCTGCCGAGCGATCTTCCGCAGCTGTCCAACATGCAGCTGGCCGCTCGCTACCACCCGGCCACCCGCCACGTGCAGGTCGGCGGGGACTGGTACGACGCGTTCCGGCTGCCCGACGACCGGCTGGCCATCGCGGTCGGCGACGTCATGGGCAAGGGCGTGCTCGCCGCGGCGGGGATGGGCCGGGTCCGCAACGCCCTGCGCGCCCTGGCGCTCAACGACCCGCGCCCCGCCGCCGTGCTCGCCGGGCTCGACCGGCTGTTCAGCGCCACCGAGGACGAAGAGCAGTTCACGACGGTGGCCTACGCCGTGATCGATCCCGAGACCGGGGTGGGCGTGCTCAGCAACGCGGGGCACCCGCCACCCCTTTTGATCAGCCCGGACGCCCCCGCACGCCTCAGCGCGAGCGAGCCGGGCACGCCGTTGGGCTGGCCCAGTCAAAGGCAGCAGACAAGTTTTTCCATCGAGACCGGCAACACTGTGGTGTTCTATTCCGATGGACTCGTGGAGAACCGTAGGCGTGGAGTGGACGCCGGTCTCGACGAGCTCGTCGGGGTCGCGGCGGACGCGCCACCGGAGGTGGTAGCAGATCCTGAAATAATCGTCGATTTCTTGGTCGATCGCATGCTTGCCGGGTATGAGCAAGACGACGATGTGACCGTACTTGCCCTACACGTTCCGCCGAAGACGGCGTAGTCCGTACGAAGGACCACTCAGCTCCCCCTAAGGTGGTGTGTTACCGGGCAGGACTCCCCGTACGGAATGCGCAGCCGTGCCAGAATGCTGACCCTAGGAGAAGCGGGTACGCTGCTTTCCCGCGCGGGGTTCGTGGCCCCGCCCGCGAGGCCACGCCCGACAGGCCGCCTGGGTCAACCTAGCCACATGTTTCGTTCGAGAGGTGTTTGTGTCGCCTGCCAGTTCGACCTCGAAGCCAACAGAGCAGCTGCACGAGCACGTCATCGGGCAACTGATCGAGCGTGGACGGTCCCAGGGTTACATCGAAGCCGACGATGTACGCCGCACGTTCGAAGAGGCCGACATCCCCGTGTCCAAGGCCTCGAGCATCTTGCGGAGCCTCAGCAAGGAGGGTGTGACCGTCATGGTGAGCGCTGCCGACTCCGCGGCGCCGAAGCGTCCGCGCAAGCGCGCCGGGACGCAGCCGGCGCGAAAGGACAAGACCGAGGAGGGGGCGGGTTCCCGTCAGGGGGCGCCCAAGAGCGTCGCGGCCGCCAAGGAGCAGCCCGACACGGTGACGGCCGTAGTCGACGACGGCGCTGACGGCGGCGCGCCCGACACCACGCGTGCCCGTACGGCCCGGCCCCAGGCCGCCAAGCCCAAGAAGGCCGCGGCCAAGCCGAAGCGGCCCACGGGCGCGAAGAAGACCCAGCCGGCCAAGGACACGGCCAACGGGAACGGCGCGGCCAAGCGGCCGGTCGAGAAGGTCGAGCCGATCGTCGACGACGAGGTCGAGGTCACCGAGCTCGACGAGGAGCTCGAGGTCGATCTCGAGGTCGATGTCGATCTCGAGACCGGCGCCGACCCCGAGACGGCCGCCGAGCCGGAGGCCGCCACCGCGGAGCCGGAGGCCGAGACCGGCACGCCGCCGCAGGGCAACAAGAAGGGCGAGGACTCCGAAGAGGAGGCGTTCGTCCTCGGTGACGACGACGAGGACGCCCCGGCGCAGCAGATCGCGGCCGCCGGCGCGACCGCCGACCCGGTCAAGGACTATCTCAAGCAGATCGGCAAGGTCCCGCTGCTCAACGCCGAGCAGGAGGTCGAGCTGGCCAAGCGCATCGAGGCGGGCCTGTTCGCCGAGGAGCGACTGGCCGTCGAGGGCCACGCGATGTCCGAGGACGATCTCGAGGACTTCGAGTGGATCGCCGAGGACGGCCGCCGGGCCAAGAACCACCTGCTCGAGGCCAACCTGCGGCTGGTCGTGTCGCTGGCCAAGCGCTACACCGGCCGCGGAATGCTCTTCCTGGACCTGATCCAGGAGGGCAACCTCGGCCTGATCCGCGCGGTCGAGAAGTTCGACTACACCAAGGGCTACAAGTTCTCCACGTACGCCACCTGGTGGATCCGGCAGGCGATCACCCGGGCGATGGCCGACCAGGCCCGTACCATCCGCATCCCGGTCCACATGGTCGAAGTGATCAACAAGCTGGCCCGGGTGCAGCGGCAGATGCTCCAGGACCTGGGTCGCGAGCCCACCCCCGAGGAGCTGGCCAAAGAGCTCGACATGACGCCCGAGAAGGTCGTCGAGGTCCAGAAGTACGGTCGTGAGCCGATCTCCCTGCACACGCCGCTGGGTGAGGACGGCGACAGCGAGTTCGGTGACCTGATCGAGGACTCCGAGGCGATCGTCCCGGCCGACGCGGTGAGCTTCACGCTGCTGCAGGAGCAACTCCACTCGGTGCTCGACACGCTGAGCGAGCGCGAGGCGGGCGTGGTCTCCATGCGGTTCGGCCTCACCGACGGCCAGCCGAAGACCCTCGACGAGATCGGCAAGGTCTACGGGGTGACCCGGGAGCGGATCCGCCAGATCGAGTCCAAGACCATGTCGAAGCTGCGTCACCCGTCGCGCTCCCAGGTACTCCGCGACTACCTGGACTGAGATCTCCGCGGCACGGGCCTCCGGTCGGCGACGTCCCGGGGGAGGCCCGGCCTGCCGCGATTCGCCCTTCCGGTGCCGTGGCGGGCGGGCCGACACGCCGACCGGCGCGGCGTTACGAAGTCTTTACCCACCGCGTCTTGCGCGCCGTGCCTTGTCCTCCGTGCTGGTGCTTGTTCACGCCCCGTGCCTTGTTCTACGTGCCGGGGCCGGCCGGCTCGTCCAGGATCACGTCGGCGGTCCACGGCGCTCCGGCGCGGGCCGGCCGGTCGAGCTCCACCACGTGGCCCAGATCGCTCAGGAGCTTCGCGAGCTCCTCGGGTGACCCCGGGTCGGCGTCCGCCGCGATGAGGTCGCGGGTCACCGCGCCTCTGGTGGCCTTGGCCATATGGCTGACCACCGAACGCCGCACCACGCCGTCGACGATCCGCTCCCGGAACACCCGTACCGCCACCGTCGGTACCGCCGGTCTCCAGGCGGCGGCGTACGGCGCGGAGCGCATGTCGACGATCAGGCCGGGGCGGCTCGAGCGCATCGCCCGGGCGATCGCCGGTCGCCAGACGCCCGCCAGCGCGCCGAGCGGAGGCAGCCGCACCCCCATGGCCAGCCGGTACGGCGGTACGCGGTCGTCGATGCGCAGCACGCCCCACAGACCCGAGAAGATCGCCAACCGTTCGGCGGCCCGCGCGGCCGCCGCCGCGTCCAGGTCGGCCAGTCCGAGATTGTCGTACAGGACCCCGGTGTAGAGGCGCGCGGCCGGGAGCGCCGGGGCCGAGCGGAGCACACGGTTGCGCCCGACGGCCTCGGCCTGTCCGGCGGGCAGGCCAAGGATCTCCATGGCCTGGCGCTCCGGGCCCTTGCAGAGTGCGGTCAGGGCCTTCAGTACCCGTTTCCTGGTCGCCGCCAGTTCCGGGCGGCTCAGGCCGGCCAGATCGACGGGCGCGCCGTCTCCGACGGCCGCCTTCCCCTCGGACGGGGGCAGCAGGACGAGCACGGTCCCTCCGATGTGTTCCGTGAAGCCCGGCCGGACGCCGTCGGCGCCGGCTGGAAGCGAAAGATGGCGGCCATCGTCGCCGATGGCCGCCATCTTCTCTCTATGTATGGAGCTGTCGAACTACCGTTCCTTGTCAGGGGCGATGGCAGGGGTCTCGATCAGCCGGTCGGTCTCGTCCTGAATGTCAGCCCCGCCTGCGCGAAGCGCCTCACTGAACCTGCGGCCGTGATGCGCGCAGAACAGCAGGTCGCCGCCGCCAGCAAGGACCGCACGGACATAGGCCTGAGCACCACAGCGGTCGCAGCGATCTACGGCCGACAGTGGCTTGGATGGGGCAAGGGCTCCAGTCACGGCACCTTCCTCGTCTCGGGGTCGGTACTTAAAAGAACATCTAACCGGACGCGGACGTTCCCAACCCGCCTCTCACTACGCCCAGAGCAGAATGCTGCAATAAGTGACGGATTTCACAAACCGCCCCCTCTGCGGTGTGGATCGCCGGAAAAGTCGCAGCAGTTGGAGCGGGTCACAAGGCAGCATCCTGCCGCATGTGGGAGCCTTGTTCGAGGACCCACGAGATCGCGTTAGGGCATCTTCGCGACATCTCGCGCCGTCGTGCGGCATCTTCGTCACAGCTTCGGAGTGGTCGACAGGCGAACGGCGTCAGGAGAGGTAGCCTGCTGCCTGACGTTCTGCCCCCCGAGGAGTCCGACCAAGTTGACCGCTGTGACCGCTGAGACCGCTGAACTGACCGCCGACGACCCGCACGGCTATTCGGCCCGGCATCTGTCGGTGCTCGAAGGCCTCGAGGCCGTCCGGAAGCGGCCGGGCATGTACATCGGCTCCACCGACAGCCGTGGCCTCGTGCACTGCCTCTGGGAGATCGTCGACAACTCCGTCGACGAGGCGCTCGGCGGCCACTGCACCCACATCGAGGTCGTCCTGCACGCCGACGGCTCCATCGAGGTCGGCGACGACGGCCGGGGCATCCCGGTCGACATCGAGCCCAAGACGGGGCTGCCGGGCGTCGAGCTGGTGATGACGCGACTGCACGCGGGCGGCAAGTTCGGAGGGGTCTCCTACACCGCCTCCGGTGGTCTGCACGGCGTCGGCGCCTCCGTCGTCAACGCGCTGTCCTCCCGGCTCGACGTCGAGGTCGACCGTGACGGCCACACCCACTTGATGAGCTTCAAGCGCGGTCTGCCCGGCGAGTTCGCCGACGAGGGGCCGACGGCCAAGTTCAAGAAGAAGTCCGGCATGAGGCTCGGCAAGAGGGTCGCCAAGAAGATCACGGGCAATCGGGTGCGATTCTGGCCGGACCGGCAGATCTTCATCAAGGACGCGACGATCGCGACCGAGCTGGTGCTCGACCGGATGCGGCAGACCGCCTTCCTGGTGCCGGGCCTGTCGATCTCGGTACGGGACGAGCGCGGCGAGGAGCCGATCGAGGAGTCGTTCCGCTTCGACGGCGGCATCGGCGAGTTCTGCTCCTACCTCGCCTCGGACGAGGCCGTGAGCGACGTGCTGCGCCTGCAGGGCCGCGGGCACTTCACCGAGACGGTGCCGGTGCTCGACGATCAGGGACACCTGACCCCCACCGACGTCGAGCGCGACCTCGAAGTCGACGTGGCGCTGCGCTGGGGCACCGGCTACGACACGATCACCCGGTCGTTCGTCAACGTGATCGCCACCCCCAAGCACGGCACCCATGTCTCCGGATTCGACCGGGCACTGGTAAAGACGATCAACGAACAGCTCCGCAGCACCCGGCTGCTGAAGAACGGCGACGATCCCGTCCTCAAGGACGACATCCTCGAGGGGCTCACCGCCGTCGTCACCGTACGGCTGCCCGAGCCGCAGTTCGAGGGGCAGACCAAGGAGGTACTCGGCACCTCGGCCGCGACCCGGATCGTGTCCCAGGTGGTGACCAGGGAGCTCAAGGCCGCCTTCGAGTCGCCCAAGCGCGGGCAGAAGCAGCAGCTGCGCAACGTGCTCGAGAAGGTCGTCTCCGCGGCCAAGACCCGGATCGCCGCCCGCACCCAGCGCGACAACCAGCGCCGCAAGAACGCGCTGGAGAACTCCGCGCTGCCGGCGAAGCTGGTCGACTGCCGCACCTCCGACGACCGTAGCGAGCTCTTCATCGTCGAGGGGGACTCGGCGCTCGGCACCGCCAAGCTGGCCCGCAACTCCGAGTTCCAGGCGCTCCTGCCGATCCGGGGCAAGATCCTCAACGTGCAGAAGTCCTCGGTCGCGGACATGTTGAAGAACGCCGAGTGCTCGGCGATCATCCAGGTCATCGGTGCCGGCTCCGGCCGTACGTTCGAGCTCGACTCGGCGCGATACGGGCGGATCATCCTCATGGCCGACGCCGATGTGGACGGATCGCACATCCGGTGCCTGCTGTTGACCCTGATCTACCGCTACATGCAGCCGATGCTCGAGGCCGGGCGAGTGTTCGCGGCCGTACCGCCGCTGCACCGGATCCAGCTGAGCAACCCCAAGAGGGGGCAGAACCGGTACATCTACTGCTACACCGACGGTGAGCTGCGCAAGAAGCTCGTCGAGCTCGAGCGCAAGGGCCAGCGCTGGAAGGAGCCGGTGCAGCGGTACAAGGGCCTCGGTGAGATGGACGCCGACCAGCTGGCCGAGACCACCATGGACCCCCGGCACCGCATGCTGCGGCGCATCCGGATCGAGGACGCCGAGGACGCGGCCAAGATCTTCGACCTGCTCATGGGCTCCGAGGTCGCGCCGCGCCGCGAGTTCATCACCGCGGGCGCCTCCGAGCTCGACACCGCCCGCATCGACACCTGATCCGGATTCGAAGCGCCCCTCGACCCCGGCCCCGGCGCCGGCATCGGCATCGGCATCGGCTACGGTGCGCGCTGACGAGCGTACGCAAAGTGCTGATGTATGGGAGTATGGGTCCATGGGTATGGTCAGCCGTATGAAGACGACCGTGGACATCTCCGATGCGTTGCTCCACGAGGCCAAGCAGGCCGCCCAGGCGGAGGGCACCACGCTGAAGGCCCTGATCGAGGAGGGGCTGCGTGACGTTCTGGCCCGGCGTACCAAAGCGAGCCGCTATGCGCTTCCGGACGCCAGCGTCGACGGGAACGGCCGACGCCCCGAGGTGCGCGACGCGTCGTGGGAGGAGATCCGCGCCCTGGCGTACGGGGAGCGGCGGTGATAGCCGTGGACACGAACATCCTGGTCCACGCGCATCGCCGGGACAGCGAGTTCCACTCTGCGGCGATGGCCTGTGTGCGACGACTCGCGGAGGGCCAGGCGTCGTGGGCGGTCCCCTGGCCATGTGTGCACGAGTTCTTCTCGATCGTCACGCATCCGCGTATCTATGTTCCGGCCAGTACGGCTGACGAGGCCATCGCGCAGATAGAGGCGTGGCTGGGTTCGCCCTCGCTCGTCCCTCTCGGCGAGCCTGCCGGATACTGGTCCGTGCTCCGAGCCCTGCTGATCGAGGGCAAGGTGGCGGGCCCGATGGTGCACGATGCCCGGATCGCGGCGATCTGCCTTGCACACGGCGTACGAGAGTTGTGGACCATGGATCGTGACTTCAGCCGGTTCCCTGCCGTGAAAAGACGCAACCCGTTGGCCGCCGTGTGATCGACGTTCGGATGCGCGTGAACCCGGATCGGCTGTCCGTCACCCCGGTGCGATCGCGGTTGCCGTCACCGGTCGTGGAGATGGAAGACGATCGAATGGCCCGGCACGGCCTGCGGTTGTACCTGAAGCGCGATGATCTCATCCACCCGGACCTGCCCGGCAACAAATGGCGCAAGCTGAAGTACAACCTCCAGGCCGCCGCCGAGCAGGGGCACCGCACGCTGCTGACCTTCGGCGGCGCCTACTCCAACCACATCCGCGCGACGGCGGCGGCCGGCCGCCGGTTCGGGTTCGCCACCATCGGGGTGATCCGCGGCGAGGAGCATCTGCCGCTCAACGACTCGCTGGCGTACGCGGTGGCGCAGGGCATGCGGCTCACCTACCTGGACCGTACGGCCTATCGCCGCAAGACCGACCCGGAGCTGATCGACGGGTTGCGCGAGCGGTGGGGGGAGTTCTACCTGCTCCCGGAGGGCGGCAGCAATGCCCTCGCGGTGCGCGGCTGTGCCGAACTGCCCGCCGAGATCGACGAGCCGTTCGACGTGATCTGCTGTGCCTGCGGCACCGGCGGCACGCTCGCGGGCCTGGCCGCCGGGATCCCGCCAGGGCGGCGGGCGCTGGGCTTCGCCGCGCTCAAGGGCGGCCGGTTTCTGGACGGGGAGGTCGACCGGCTCCAGCGCGAGGCCAACGGCCGGGGCTCCGGTAACTGGAGCATCGAGTACGGCTTCCACTTCGGCGGCTTCGCCCGTCGCACGCCGGATCTGGACGCGTTCATCGCCGACTTCGCCGCTCGGCACGACGTCACGCTCGACCGGGTGTACGTGGCCAAGATGATGTACGGGATCTTCGCGCTCGCCGAGCGCGGCGCCTTTACCGAAGGCACGCGCATCGTCGCCGTCGTCACGGGCTGACGACCTGGGCTCAGCGTTCCGGGCCCGTGTAGCGCAGGATCCAGAGGCCCTGGTTCTTGTCGGAGATGTAGATGTACCCGCGCCGGTCGACGACCACGTCCTCGGTCTGCAGCACCAGCTTGTCCTCCGGCATCGGCCCGTACCTGCGGGTGGGCTCCGGCGGGATGAAGTAGCCCACCTCACGTGGTGTACGGACGTTCGAGACGTCGTACACGCGTAGCCCGGCGTTGAAGTGGGCGATGTAGAACAGGTTCCCCTGCCGTTGCACGTCGGGGTGGTGCTGGTGGTGGTTGATGTTGTGCGGCCCGCTCCAGCCGCCCCGCGTGACGAAGTCGTCGTAGGGCGCCTCGTCCGGCGGCACCGGAGCCGGGAGCGTGGAGAGCAGCCACGGCTCGGCCGGATCTGAGATGTCGATGATCGAGGCGTGCGGCGCGGGGCCGGCCCCGTACGACACGTCCTCGGAGTTGGCGAACGCGATGGAGCGGCCGGGCACGGGCAGCACGCCGTGCACGCCGAACCTGGAGTGGAACGGCGGGCTGAAGTTGAGCCCGCCCACCCGCCTGGGCCGGGAGACGTCGGAGATGTCCAGCACGATCATGCCCGCCCCGCCGTAGGGCAGGTAGACGTGGTTCCCGGCCGGATAGGGCGGCCCGTGCAACGACACGTCACCGGCGTCGCCACAGCAGAAACCGTGCGTGTGCGGCCGCGCGGACCGATTCGCCAGGCCTTCGCGAGGCTCGCCCTCGCGCTGGCCGGGCACCCACCACCGGCCGGCCTCCCGTGGCCGGGCCCGATCGGAGATGTCCAGGATCACGTAGATGTTGCCCTGATGGCCCGGAACCCCCGCCGCCAGGTGGACGTGGCGCCCGCCGGGATAGAGGTTGCGATGCGTGCCCGTTCCGCCGGTGCGGTAGTGGCTCAGCCGCCGAGGGCGTACGGGATCCGCGATGTCCCAGATGTAGACGCCGTCCTCGAAGTCCTCGGCGGGATCGCCCCCGAAGTTGGGGAAGATGCTCTCCAGCGCGGTGACCATCGTGTCACCGGACAGGTCCACCTGCAGCGTCCAGGTGTCGGCCGGCCCGGGAACGAAGGCGGCCACCTCGGGGCGGCGTGGGTCGGTGACGTCGACGACGCTCCACCCGCTGTGCCAGAAATGGCCGGTGTAGAGGTACCAGCGGCCCCTGACCTGCCGGATCGCCATCTTGAACGCCGGCCGGTGATCGAGGTCGCTGTAGCCGATGGCCTCCACGTTGCGGGCGTACGCGCCGCGCGGCGCCCGCCCGCCTGCCGGACCGTCGGCGGCCTTCGCGACCCCGGTCTGTGTGGCCCCGAGTGCGGCGGCACCGGCCAGCGACGCTCGCAACGCCTGCCGACGCCCGATCTCCTTCGCCGTCATTCGCTCCTCCTTCGGATGTCATAGATCATCCAAAGGGCCGCGGGATAAAGGCGATCGAAAGTGCGCCGCCGTGAGGTGAGGAACGCCGGTCAGACCGGGTCGTTGCCGGGCTTCCACTTGATGCCGCAGCCGAGGCTCGCGATGTGCGGTTCGGGTACCGGGCGCCCGCCGAGCACCTGGTAGAGCGCCGCCCGCAGGGTCGCGCCGTCGGAGGGCAGGTCGTTGCGCGGCCGGGCGCCGTCGAACTCGCCCCGGTAGGCGAGCCCCCGGTCGGCGTCGTACAGGAAGAAGTCGGGCGTGCAGGCCGCCTTGTACGCCTTGGCGACCTCCTGCGTCTCGTCGATGAGGTACGGGAACGTGAAGCCGGCCCGCTTCGCCTGCTCGGCCAGGTGCTCGGCGTCGTCGTCGGGGTAGTTCTCGACGTCGTTGCTGCAGATGCCGACGGCCGCGAGGCCCTCCTTCGCCTGGTACTCCGCGACGGCCTCGCCCAGGGCGCTCTCGATCCTGCGCACATAGGGGCAGTGGTTCGACAGGAAGACGACGAGCAGCGCCGGAGCGCCGACGAAGTCGTCGATCGACACCGTGTCGCCCTGTATCGACGGGAGCGAGAAGGACGGAGCGCGGGTCCCCAGCGGGACCATGAACGACGAGATGGCCATGCCGCGATTATCCCCCCGCGCCCCGGCCCGACCCATGGTGTGGTGACAGCGGGTCCTGAGCCGGCCGGGAGAGTCGCGGGACTTCAAGAACCCCGGGGACCGGTGCTCGCGTTCGAGGTGGCAGGCTTCCGGCGATTCGTCGAGGCGGTCCGCGCCGGCGACCACGATCTCTGAGTAACGAAGTAGATCAGCTTGGGGCCGCCCTGATGGCTCGTCCGAGTCGATCAAGGATTCGGGCACGCCTGGGTGCCCGGATCCTTGATCGAATGCGTGCCGAGGCACTGCACGTGCTGCGTGGCGGCGAACAAGTGCATGATCACGGCCGGAGGGTTGGCTGTGCTCTGCCTGGCCGTTTGGCGGACCGGCGACGAGGGCCGAAGCCTGTTCAGTGTCGGCGTATGCACCACCAGGTCGGCTTTCGGTGGTGCGTATGCCGACACCGAAGGCTGCTCGGTACTTGTTTCTCAGCGCACACGGGGACGAAGCGGGCCAACACCCTGGCGTTCTCGCGGTCACGGGCAGACACTTGGGCGCGTTTCCAGGGTTGAGTCACTGCACGAGTGCGTGGAACACCATCGAGGGCCCGCAATTCGAGGTTGCGCGACCGATCGCATAATGCTCTGTCGCACTCCTTGACTACAGTCTGTGCTGAAGTCATCACGATCACATGACAGGAAAACAGGGATGAGGGCTCATCGCCCTCGCAACGGCTCGAAGGATGGCCCGTCCCATGGCAGATCCGGCGTCGCACAGACCGACCCTGCGTGAGATCCACGAGTCCATGGAGGTACCGGGCCACCGGGTGGAACTCATCGGCGGGCGGATCATCGTGAGTCCGGTACCGCAGATTCGCCATGGTGAGATCGTCTTTTGGCTGGGCGACCAGCTTCAGAATGTGTGCGCCGCAAAAGGATGGAGCCGGCTGCCGCAGACCACGCTCGACATGCTCGCCACAGACGAGCGGATCGTGCCTGACGTGCTCGTCTACCCCAGGGAGGAGTCCATCGCCGAGGCGTGGCTCGTCCCGGCGGCACGAGCCCTGCTCGTTGTCGAGATCGTGTCCCCGTCGAGCAGGCGCACCGATTACGAGGACAAGTGCGTGAGCTGCGCGAAGAACGGGATCCCGATGTACCTCATCATCGATCCCTACGACGCGACGCTGACGCTCTGCACCGAACCCAGCGAGAAGGGCTATCGCCTGGTCCATTCGGTGGACGTCGGTGACAAGCTCGATCTCCCCGAGCCCTTCGGCATCACGCTCGACACCGGCACGCTCCCGATCAAAGCCGCTGAGAGCTGAACGCCGGGCTCCACCGTGAGCAGCCCCTACCGTTGAGGCTCATCGGACGCCGCGTCCGGCGATGCGTGCGGCGATCCTTTCGACGTCGGCGCGCTCGGCCGGCGGAAGCGGCCTGATCGCGGAAGCCTCGTCCAGCAGGCGCGCGGCCTCGCCGGCGTTCCCCTTCAGGGAGGCCGCACCGGCCAGCCCTTCAGTGGCCAGCGCCACCGCGCGCCGGTCGCCCGTGTCGCGGGCCAGCGCCAGGCTCTCCTCATGGCGGGCACGGGCCTGGGCGGCGTCGCCGCGCAGTTCCGCGACGAAGCCCAACTCCGCCAGCACGTACGCCAGGCCGGAACGGTAGCCGTCCGCCCGGTGGGCCTCCTCGGCGGCACGCAGATGCTCCTCGGCGGCGTCGAGCCTGCCCTGCCTGCGCGCCGAGGCCCCTAGGCCCACGCGCGCGTGGACGGCTCCGTGGTGGAACGACCGTTCGCGCGCCACCCGCAACGCACGCTCGTAATGGGCGTCGGCTCGACCATGATCTCTGGCCAGCGTGGCGATCCTGCCCAGTTGCGAGATCTCCTCCACCACGACCGGCCACAGCTCCAGTTCCTCGGCCGAGGCCAGGCCCGCCCGGTGCAGCCGTCCCGTGCGGTCGTAGTCCCCGTCCACCTCCGCGAGCACGCCCAAGAGCTGGAGGACGCGGGACTCGCCCCAGCGGTCGCCCACCTCGCGGAAGATCGCCAGCCCTTCCTCGCCCTCGCGGCGCGCGGCCTCCAGTTGTCCGAGCCGCAGCGACTCCCATCCGAGCACGGTGAGCGCCGCCGCTGCCCCCCAGCGGTCGCCGAGCCGCCGGAAGTCCTGCAGCGTGCCCTTCACCAGCCCGATGGCGGCGGGGAGGTCACCGCCGTCGGATCGGGCGTACTCCAGGAGCCAGCGCTCGTCGGGGGACAGGTCGCCAGAGGGCTCCACCGGATCGACGGGCATACGCTCCCACGCCTCCAGGGCGGCCCGCCAGACCAGCGCACCGGCTCGCGTCCCGCCTGCGGGGCTGAGTTCACCCTGCACAGGCGCAGGCCGGTACGGCGAGGTGCTCGACGGTGTCCAGGACCAGCAGCAGCCGGCGGGTGCGCAGGGCCTGGGCCAGCTCGCCACGCACACCGAGCGCCGCGGCGATCCGTTCGGCCAGGACGGCGGCGTCCTCGAGCGCCCCGGCGGCATCGACGCCGCCCAGCTCGACCAGCCACGCGCCCTCCTCGGCGGTGGCCGCGACCTCCAGCGCCAGCCGGGTCTTGCCCACCCCGGCCGGACCGGTCAGCGTGACCAGCCGGTGCTCGCGCAGGAGCGCCCGGACCTCGGCGACCGCCTCATCCCGACCGACGAGCGCGGTGAGCGGGACGGGAAGGTTGGACGCGAGCCTCTCCGGCGGCCCGGCCAGCGCCGGGTCCTGCCGGAGGACGGCCTGGTGGACCGCGGTCAGCTCCGGGCCCGGGTCCACCCCCAGCTCCTCGGCGAGCCTGTTCCTGATCTGGCGGTAGGCCTCCAGCGCCTCGGCCTGCCGCCCGTCCAGGTAGAGGGCGCGGATCCGTACGGCATGCAGCCGTTCACGGAGCGGATGGGCGGCGAGCATCGCCGGTAGCTCGTCGGCCAACGCCCGATGCTCGCCGCGTTCGACGCGCTGTTCCGCGAGTCCTTCGAACGCGGTGACGCGCTGCTCCTCCAGCCGCTGTGCCGCGGCTCGGGCGAACGGCGCCTCGGCGTACTCGGCGAAGGCGGGGCCGCGCCACAGGGCGAGGGCCTCCTCGTAGCGCGCGCCCGCGACCAGTTCGCCGAAGTTCGCCGCGTCGACCCGGGACGGCTCGGCCCGCAGGCGGTACCCGTGCGGCGCGGTCTCGACCAGCGCGCGGGCGCCCGGTTCGGCCAGCTCCAGGGCACGCCTCAGCTGCGCCACCTTGGACTGGAGCGCTCCGGCCGCGTGCGCGGGCGGCACGCCCTCCCAGAGGTCCTCGATCAGGGTCTCCGCCGACACCGCGTGCCCGTGATGGACCAGCAGGTCGGCCAGCAGGGCGCGCACCTTGGCGCCCGGCACGGCGACATCCTTCCCCGTGTCGGTCCAGACGGCCAGAGGCCCCAGCACTCCGAATCGCATGCCGTGATCGTAAGCGGACCGTCAGCCGGTCATCAGCGGACTTCCGTAGCGTCGCCGACGTACCGAGAGAACGAAGTCCAAGGAGCGAAACCATGTCGCAGTCAGTCGTCATCTACCCGCGGCCGGGCGCCGACCCGGAGAAGGACCGGATCGAGTTCGAGGGCGGTGGGCACCGGGTGACGCTCGTCGCGGTGCCGGACGAGGACGAGGCGGCGCCGGTGGTCGCCGGGCTGGTCGGCGAAGGCGTCGGCCTCGTCGAGCTGTGCGGCGGGTTCGGGCCGGTCCGGGCGGCGAAGGTGATCGCCGAGGTCGGCGACCGGATCCCGGTCGGAGCGATCGGCTACGGCGCCGAGTCGCTGGCCGAGATCTCCCGCTTCCACCTGTCGTTCCTGGCCGGGGAGGTCCAGTCGGAGCTGTTCCTGGTGCTGGTGCCCGGCGCCGACCCGGAACGGGACCGGATCGTCCGGGAGCGCGGCGGCGGCGCCCGGTTCACCACGGTCGCGGTGCCCGACATCGACGCCGCGGAACGGGTCGCCGCGCAAGAGACGGTCGGGCTGATTGAGCTGTACGGCGGGTTCGGCGCCGACGCCGCGGCGCGGGTGCACGCGGCCGCAGGGGGCGGCACCCCGGTCGGCTCGGTCGTTTACGGCATCGAGTCGATGGACGCCGCGGCGGCTTTCCGCGCCGACCCGAGTTGATGAGGGCGAAAGCTCGGACCGAGTCGATCAAGGATCCGAGCACGCCTGGGTGCTCGGATCCTTGATCGACTGCAACTGCTGATCACGGCGCGGTCGGGCCGATAGGGCCGCTGACGGCGGTGACGCGGTAGCCCGCTCGCTCGCCGGAGCCGTCTCGCCGGCCGAGTTCGGTCGGCAGCTTCACGGGCGCGCCGGTGGCCGAGGCCGCGCGGACCGGTGTCGGGCCGGCCCAGGCCAGCAGCAGCGTGTCCTCGCCCTTCAGGAAGCGGTGTGACCGTACGCCGCCGGTGGCGCGGCCCTTGGCCGGGAACTCCGCGTAGTCGCTGATCTTGACGGCGCCGGGCTGGGTGCCGGGCAGGGCCGCCGACGAGCCCGCGACCGTGACGACCACGGACTCGCGGGTCGGGTCGACGGCGCCGAACCACATCACGCGGGCATCGGCGGCCAGCCGGATGCCCGCCATCCCGCCGGCCGGGCGGCCCTGCGGGCGGACGGAGTCGGCGCCGAAGCGCAGCATCTGCGCGTCGCTCGTGAGGAAGACCAGGTCGACTTCCTCGGATTCGAGCTGCACGGCGCCGACCACCTTGTCGCCGTCCTTGAGCCCGATCACCTCGAACTCGTCCCGGTTGGCCGGATAGTCGGGCACGACCCGCTTGACCACGCCCTGCTCGGTGCCGAGCACCAGCCCCGGGCCCTCGGTGTCGAACGTGCCGAGGCCGATCACGGTCTCGTCCGATTCGAGCGTGATGAACTCGCTGAGCGGCGCACCGCCCGCCAGTGACGGGGGAGTGGCCGACGGCGGCAGCGCGGGCAGGTCGAGCACGTCGATCCGGAGCATGCGTCCGGCGGTGGTCACCGCGCCCACCTCACCTCGCACGGTGGCCCGGACCACCGACACGAGCGTGTCGTGCGGCGCTCTCGGGCCGTCCGCCGGAAGCGGGTCGGTGCCGCCCGTACGGGCGAGCAGGCCGGTCGAGGACAGCAGGATCAGGCAGGGGTCGTCGCCGACCTCCAGCGGTACGGCCGCCGTCGTGGCCTGACCGGAGGACTCCAGCAGCACGGTGCGGCGCGCGTTCGCGAACTCCTTGGCGACCTTTCCGAGCTCGTCCGACACGACCTTGCGCAGCTTGGTCTCGGACTCGAGGATCGCGGTCAGCTCGGCGATCTCGCGGCTGAGCGTCTCCTTCTCCTTGTCCAGCTCCAGCCGGTCGTAGCGGGTGAGCCGCCGCAGCGGCGTGTCGAGGATGTACTGCGCCTGGATCTCCGACAGTTCGAAGATCTGCATCAGCCGCTGCTTGGCCTGTGCCGAGTCATCGCTGTCGCGGATGACCTGGATGACCTCGTCGATGTTGAGCAGCGCGATGATCAGGCCGTCGACGAGGTGCAGCCGCTCCTCGCGCTTGCGGCGCCGGAACTGGCTGCGGCGGCGTACGACGTCGATGCGGTGGTCGACGTAGACCTGCAGCAGGTCGCGCAGGCCGAGGGTGCGGGGCTGGCCGTCGACCAGCGCCACGTTGTTGATGCCGAAGGTCTCCTCCATCGGCGTCAGCCGGTAGAGCTCTTCGAGCACCGCCTCGGGGTGGTAGCCGTTCTTGACCTCGATGACCAGCTGGAGGCCGGTGGACCGGTCGGTGAGGTCCTTGAGGTCGGAGATCCCGGTCAGCTTCTTGGCGTTGACCATGTCCTTGATCTTGGCGACCACGCGCTCGGGGCCGACGCCGTACGGCAGCTCGGTCACCACGATGCCCTTGCGGCGGGGGGTGATGTTCTCGATGCGTACGGTGGCGCGGGTGCGGAAGGTGCCGCGGCCGCTCTCGTAGGCGTCCCGGATGCCCTCGAGTCCGACGATCCGCCCGCCGGTGGGCAGGTCCGGGCCGGGTACGAACCGCATCAGGTCGTCGAGCGAGGCGTCCGGGTGGGAGATCAGGTGGCGGGCTGCGGCGATCACCTCGCCGAGGTTGTGCGGGGCCATGTTGGTGGCCATCCCGACCGCGATGCCGGACGCGCCGTTGACCAGCAGGTTCGGGAACGCCGAGGGCAGCACCTCGGGCTCGTTCTCCTGCCCGTCGTAGTTGGGCCGGAAGTCGACGGTGTCCTCGTCGATCGAGGTCACCATGAGCATGGCCTCGCGGGACAGCCGGGCCTCGGTGTACCGCATCGCGGCGGGGGAGTCGTCGCCGCCGAGCGATCCGAAGTTGCCGTGCCCGTCGACCAGCGGCATCCGCATCGACCAGGGCTGGGCCAGGCGCACCATGGCGTCGTAGATCGCGGTGTCGCCGTGCGGGTGCAGCTTGCCCATCACCTCGCCGACGACACGGGCGCATTTGACGTGCCCCCGGTCAGGGCGCAGGCCCATGTCGTTCATCGAGTAGAGGATTCGGCGCTGCACGGGCTTGAGCCCGTCGCGCGCGTCGGGGAGCGCCCGCTGGTAGATCACCGAGTAGGCGTACTCGAGGAAGCTGCCCCGCATCTCCTCGGAGACGTCGACGTCGACGATGTTCTCTTCGAAGTCGGGCGGGGGCGGAGGGGTCTGCGTACCGCGTCGTGCCATACGGCCATTGTTCCGTGTCCGGGAGACAGATGCGTACGGACCGCGCCCCCGGCGTGGCTCTCATGCGTCACAACGATCACAATGGGCGTGCACGTCACGATGGAGGAGGCGCCCAGATGAGTTCGTTCGCCGATTTCCAGAACGAGATCTACCTCAACGGGCTGGGGGACGTGCTCCCCGGGCTGCCCACCGACCTCACCCGGCTGGAGCGGCTGGCCAGGAAGCGGTTGTCGCCGGGCGCGCACGGCTACGTGGCCGGCTCCGCGGGCACCGGGGCGACCGCGCGAGCCAACCGGGAGGCCTTCGACCGGTGGCGGATCGTGCCGCGGATGCTGCGTGACGTGACCGTACGCGATCTGTCCGTGGAGGTGCTCGGGGCGTCGCTGCCGGCACCGGTGCTGCTCGGGCCCGTGGGCGTGCTCTCGATCGTGCATCCCGACGGTGAACTGGCGGTGGCGCGCGCGGCTTCCGCGCTGAACGTGCCGATGGTGCTCAGCTCGGCCGCGTCGTACACGATCGAGGAGGTCGCGGAGGCCGGTGGCGAGGGTCCGCGCTGGTTCCAGCTGTACTGGCCGAAGGACCCCGAGATCGCGGCGAGTTTCCTGGGGCGGGCGAAGGCGGCGGGTTACACGGCGCTGGTGGTCACGCTCGACACCCCGATGCTCGGCTGGCGCCCGCATGATCTCGATCAGGCCTATCTGCCGTTCCTGCGCGGCATCGGGGTGGCCAACTACTTCTCGGATCCGGCGTTCCTGAAAGGGATCGGCGGCTCGGTCGGAGCCGATCGATCCACCGCGCTCCTGCACTGGGCCGCGATCTTCGGCAACCCGGCGGTCACCTGGGACGATCTCGGCTTCCTGCGCGAGCACTGGGACGGCCCGATCGTGCTCAAGGGCATCCAGCACACCGACGACGCACGCCGGGCGGTCGACGCCGGGATAGACGGCGTGATCGTGTCCAACCACGGCGGCCGGCAGGTCGACGGGGCCGTCGGCGCGCTGGACATGCTGCCGGAGGTGGTCGCCGCCGTCGGGGAACGGACCACCGTGCTGTTCGACAGCGGCATCCGCTCCGGCGCCGACGTGGTGAAGGCGCTCGCGCTCGGCGCGCGTGCGGTGCTGGTCGGCCGGCCCTACGCGTACGGTCTCGGTCTCGCGGGCGAGGCGGGCGTACGGCACGTGCTGCGCTGTCTCATGGCGGAGCTCGACCTGACGATGGCGCTGTCGGGAATCACCCGGCCGGCCGACCTCACGCCGGAGTTTCTGCGCGGACCTTGACGATCAAGGGCGATCCAGGCGATACCGAACCGCAACGAAACAGCAATAGAAGATCCTTACGGTCGAGGGCAGGCCCCTCGAAAGGATCTTCATGGCAAACGATCCGTCGGCGCGCAGGCTCCGCTGGGTGATCGCTCTCGTCACAGCGGCGGGACTGTCCAGCACCCTCATCACACCTCCCGCCGTCCACGCGTCGCCGCCCCGGCCCTCCGCGCCGCCGCAGGTGGCCGGACTCGGTGTGGACGACATCCGCGTGCTGCTGAAGAACCGCAAGGTCACGTCGGTCCAACTCGTACGGGAGTACCTGCGTCGGATCGAGGCCTATGACGACGCCTACGGCGACCAGCCGGGCCTGAGCGCCGTGATCGCGGTGAACCGGCGGGCGGAGGCCGAGGCGGCACGGCTCGACGGCGAGCGCAGGGCGGGCCGGACCCGCGGGCCCCTGCACGGCGTTCCCATCGTGCTGAAGGACAACTTCGACACCAAGGACATGCCGACGACGAGCGGGTCGGTGGCCCTGCGGGATCTGCAGCCGAAGGACGACGCGGAACAGGTACGGCGACTGCGTGCGGCCGGAGCGATCGTCCTCGCCAAGACGAACATGCACGAGTACGCGATGAACATCTACACGATCAGCTCGCTCGGCGGCCAGACCCGCAACCCGTACGACCAGACCCGGCATCCGGGCGGTTCCAGCGGAGGCACGGGCGCCGCCGTCGGGGCGGGTTTCGCGCCGGCGGGCATGGGCAGCGACACGTGCGGTTCGATCCGCATCCCGGCCGCGCACAACAATCTCGTGGGCATGCGGCCGACGATGGGCCTGTCCAGCCGCGACGGCGTCGCGCCGCTCGCCGGCACGCAGGACACGGCCGGGCCGCTGGCCACGTCGGTGCGCGACGTCGCGCTGATCCTCGACGCGACCGTGGGGTACGACCCGAAGGACCCGGTGACCAAGGAGTCGCTCGGCAAGATCCCGCGCAGTTACCTCCCGTCACTGCAAAAGAACGCCCTGCGCGGCAAGCGCATCGGGATCTTCACCGACTACTTCGGCACCACCCCGCAGGAGCAGCCCACGAGCGACCTCATCCGCGCCGCCGCGGACGACATGGTCCGCCAGGGGGCGAAGACGGTCGAGATCGGTCCCCAGCCCGAGATCGCCGCCGCAGCGGCGGCGGCCAACCGGGTACGCGACGAGTTCGAGCGCGACCTGAACGCCTATCTCGAGGACGCGAACGGCCGCCCGAGCGAGCTGGCCGGCCTGGAGCCGCCGTACGACGAGATCACGCTCGCCGACATCGCCACCTCGGGCCAGGTGACCCCGAGCGTGCTGTCGACGCTGAAGGCCTGGGTCAACAGCCCGGCTCTGCCGAACGACGCCTACAACGAGAAGCTGCGCCAGCGCGGCGTACTCCAGGACGGGCTGAGGGCGCTGATGCGCGCCCACGATCTGGACGCGCTCCTCTACCCGTCGATCACGCAGCCGGCGACCGTCGTCGGCACCACGCAGTCCTACGTGAACTGCCGGCTGGCCGGCTACAGCGGGTTCCCGGCGCTGAGCGTTCCGGCGGGCTTCACCGCGGGTGGTCTGCCGGTCGGGGTGGAGCTGCTGGGCGTGCCCTACAGCGAGCCGACCCTCCTCGGGATGGGCCACGCGTACGAGCAGGCCACCCACCACCGCAGGCTTCCCGCCGGCACGCCGCCGCTCGCCACCACGGCGAAGTAGCGGTCCGGCGTCCTTCCGGCCGCGCCGCGATGGCGCGGCCGGGAGGGTACGGCCGAGAGGTGCGGCTGGGCCCACGGGCCGGACGTGACGCGGGTAACCCGGCGGAGATTTGGGACAGCAGCCTCCCTCTGCTTTACTAATGCCATGACCACCGTACGTAAGCGCCCCCTGGGCCACCCGCTCACCATGCGGGCCATGCGGTGTCGTCGAATGTGTGCCTGCTGAGGGCCCCTGTCAGTGACGGCTCACGCCCCGAAGTGAGCGGACTCCGACCTCCTGAGCACATGTCCTTCGTTCTTCACCTTCTGAGCCACCCGCCGTTCCCGCCCGGGAGCCGCTGAGCGCGCTCGGCACCGCCTGCACCGTTCTCTCTTCTGTTCTCTTCCGTCCGCCGTCGCCGGTCGTAGCCGGATGGCGCCTGCCCGGGAAATTCCCTGTGATTCAGATCGAAAAACTTAGGAAGACCTACCGTTCCCGAGGACGCGAGGTGACCGCCGTCGACGGGGTCGACCTCCACGTCCGCGCGGGCGAGGTCTTCGGCGTCCTCGGCCGCAGCGGCGCGGGCAAGAGCACCCTGCTGCGCTGCGTCAACCTCCTCGAACGCCCGGACGAGGGCCGCGTGGTGGTCGCGGGGCGGGAACTGCCGGCCCTCTCGGGCGGCGAGCTGCGCCGGGCCCGGCAGGGCATCGGCATGATCCATCAGCACTTCGGCCTGCTCGGCTCCCGTACGGTCGCAGGCAATGTGGCCTTTCCGCTGGAGGTCATGGGAGTGCCCCGCGCCAGGCGGGCCGAGCGCGTCGCCGAGCTGCTGGAACTGGTCGGGCTGGCCGACCACGCCAAGGCCTATCCCGCGCAGATCTCCGGTGGGCAGAAGCAGCGCGTCGGCATCGCCAGGGCACTCGCGGGCGAGCCCAAGGTGCTGCTGTCCGACGAGGCGACCTCGGCGCTCGACCCGGAGACCACCGACTCGATCCTGGAGCTGCTGCGGCGCCTGAACCGCGACCTCGGGCTCACCATCCTGCTCATCACGCACGAGATGAACGTGGTGAAGCGGATCTGTGACGCGGCGGCGCTGATGCGCGACGGGCGGTTCACCGAGTCGGGCCCCCTGCGGGAGTTGCTGGCGCGGCCCGGCTCCGAGCTCGCCCGTGGCCTGTTCCCGCTGCCGCCCGTACCTCACCGGCCCGGTGCCACGGTCGCCGACGTGACCTTCGTCGGGGCGGCGACGGGCCGGCCGGTCATCTCCACTCTGGCCCGGGAGCACGACGTCGACGTCAACATCCTCGCCGGCGCGGTCGAGACGGTCGGCGGTGCGCCGGTCGGCCGCCTGCGGATCGAACTGCCCGGGCCGCCCGAGGGCAACGCACAACACCTGGCGTTCCTGCGGGAGGCCGGTCTGACGGTCGAGGTCGCCTCGGCCGTCCCGGCCGAGGTCCTCCGGGTCGGCGGTGCCCCTCCGGACGTCGCGGCCGTGGGCACGAGTGACGAGGAGGCGAAGTGAGCTGGACCGAGATGGCACCGCTGCTCAGAGACGCGACGGTCGACACCCTCTACATGGTCGGGGTGTCCACGCTGCTGACGGCTGTGTTCGGGCTGCTGCTCGGCGTACTGCTGGTGCTCACCGACCGGGGCGGCCTGCTCACGGCGCCGCTGGTCAACCGGGTGCTCGGCGCGATCGTCAACGTCGGCCGGTCCCTTCCGTTCATCATCCTGCTGATCGCGCTGATGCCGTTCACCCGGCTGGTCGTCGGCACCACCATCGACAGCACGGCCGCCATCGTGCCGCTCACCGTCGGCGCGATCCCCTTCTACGCGCGCCTCGTCGAGGCCGCGCTACGCGAGGTCGACCGCGACGTGGTCGCGGCGGCCAAGGCCATGGGCGCCTCGGTCCGCGAGATCGTCGTGAAGGTCCTGCTGCGCGAGGCCCGGCCCGGCCTCGTGGCCGGTCTCACGGTCACCGTGATCGCGCTCATCGGCTATTCGGCCATGGCCGGCACCGTCGGCGGCGGAGGGCTCGGCGACGTGGCCGTTCGCTTCGGTTACGAGCGGTTCGAGACCGAGGTCATGGTCGCCACGGTCGTGCTGCTCATCGTGCTCGTCCAGGTCGTCCAGATGCTGGGCGACCTCATGGCCCGGCGGCTGTCCCGCAGGTGACCCCACCTGCGGGTGCTCCGGCCACCCCCACCGATCCATCTCGGCCCATCCATCAAGGAAACATGTGCGGGCGACCCCCGCACGAGACACAGGAAGGCACTCTTCGTGCTACGTAAGATCACCATTGCGCTGGCCTCCGTCGGACTGATCGCCGGGCTGACCGCCTGCGGTTCCTCCGACTCGGGCGAGACCGCCAAGGCCGGCGAACCGGCCGCCCCGCTGAAGGTCGCCGTGAACCCGGTGCCGCACGGCGAGATCCTCAAGTACGTCGGGGACGAGCTGGCGGAGAAGGCCGGGCTGAAGCTCGAGATCGTCGAGTTCTCCGACTACGTGCAGCCGAACACGGCGCTGCAGGAGGGCCAGGTCCAGGCCAACTACTTCCAGCACGTGCCGTTCATGGAGGAGTTCGAGCAGTCCAAGGGCGTCAAGCTGACGTTCGTCGCCCCGGTGCACATCGAGCCGCTCGGCGTCTACTCCAAGAAGGTCACGGACCTGCGGTCGGTACGGAACGGCGGAACGGTGGCGGTGCCGAACGACCCCGCCAACCTGGGCCGGTCGCTCAAGCTCCTCGCCGACAACGGGCTGCTCACCCTCAAGCCGGGCGCGCCGCAGAGCGCCACCGAGCGGGACATCGCGACCAACCCGAAGGGGCTGAAGTTCAAGCCGCTGAAGCCTGCGCAGCTGCCCCGCTCGGTCGCCGACGTCGACCTCGCGGTGATCAACGGTAACTATGCCCTCGAGACCAAGCTCTCGCCGGCCAAGGACTCGCTGGCGCTGGAGAAGGCCGAGGGCAACCCGTACGCCAACGGCATCGTCACGCTGCCGCAGAACGCCGGCGACGCGCGGGTGAAGAAGCTGGTCGAGCTGCTGCAGTCCGCCGAGGTCAAGAAGTTCATCGAGCAGAAGTACACGGGCTCGGTGATCCCCGCCGCCTGACCACGGCGCTCAGCCCGTACGCCCGGCCGGGCCCGCACCGGCCGGGCGGATGGCGGGTCCACGCGTGTTATGTCCCTCGTCCCTGATAGGACAGATCCACCCATTCAGGAGGGACATCGAGCGCGTGAGCATTTATCAGCACCTCTCCGAATTCGCCGGGCTGCCGGTCGTCGACTTCACCGACGAGACGGATCTTCCCCCCGAGGGGGCGGCCTGGCGGATCGCCACCGAGTTCGACGGCACGCCCTTCAGCGCGGTGTTCGAGGACTTTCTGCGGCAGGTCGACACCGCTGAGGTGGTGGCCCTGGTCATCGGTTACTGGGGGGCCGAGTACGACTCGGGCAGCGGGGATCCGGCGGAGCTGCTGGTCAAGGCCGCCGAGCGGCTGCCGAACCTGCGCTCGCTCTTCCTCGGCGACATCGTCGCCGAGCAGTCGGAGATCTCCTGGATCGAGCAGTCCGACATCACGCCGCTGCTGACGGCCTTCCCGCGCCTGGAGCGACTGGAGGTACGAGGCGGCACCGGGCTCGCGCTCGCCCCCGTGCGCAACGAGACCCTCACGACCTTGCGCTTCGAGGCCGGCGGCCTGCCGGCCGGTGTCGTACGGGCGGTCGGGGCGAGCGACCTGCCCGCCCTGGAGCACCTCGAACTGTGGCTGGGTGTGGACGACTACTCCGGCGACGCCACCGTGGCCGACCTCGCGCCGCTCCTCACCGGCGAGCGGCTGCCCGCCCTGCGCCACCTCGGCCTGCAGAACAGCCAGATCCAGGACGAGGTCGCCGCCGCGGTCGCGGGTGCGCCCGTCGTCGCGGGCCTGGAGTCGCTCAGCCTCTCCATGGGCGTGCTGACCGATGAGGGGGCGGAGGCGCTGCTGTCGGGCCAGCCGCTCACCCATCTGAAGCGGCTCGACCTGCACCACCACTTCCTCGGCGACGAGATGGCCGAGCGGGTGCGCGCCGCGCTGGCGGGCGTCGACGTCGATCTCAGCGAGCACCAGCGGCCACGCGACGAATGGCGCTACGTGGCCGTCTCGGAATGAACGGCGACAAAGGCGGCTCCGGCTCCGAGCCGGCGGTTCGGCGCGAGAGCGGAACAGGAGATGGTGACAGCGATGGTGCGCCACCTGCGGGAGTTCGCCGGACTCCCCGTCACGGTCTTCGACCAGAACATCGAAGAGGACGAGATCTGTGGGCCGTCCTACGCACAGGAGCTCGACCTCGTCGCGCGGCGGTTCAGAGGCGAGGCCGACGAGATCGCGGACGAGATCGAGCTGTTCGCCCACCGATTGAGGAGTCACGCACACAAGATCACGGAGGATGGCCTGCCGCATGAGCCACCCGTGGCCTGGCGGGTAGCCACCGATCATGAGACCCCTTTCGGGGAGGTCTTCGAGCGCTTCCTGTTCCAGGTCGACACCTGTCGGCTCACCGCCCTGGTCATCGGGTTCTGGGGGGCGCTGCACGATGAGAGCCGGCCGGATCCGGTGGATCTGCTGGTCAAGGCGGCAGATCGTTTCCCGGAGCTGCGCGCGCTGTTCCTCGGGGACATCGAGTCGGAGGAACAGGAGCTCTCGTGGATCTCGCATTCGGACATCTCGCCGCTGTTCGAGGCGTTCCCGAAGCTGGAGCGCGTTGAGGTACGCGGCAGCGGCGGGCTGCGGCTTCGTCCGATCCAGAGCACGGCCCTGAAGGTGCTGCGTTTCGAGTCCGGTGGCCTGCCCGCCGAGGTGGTGCGGGCGGTCGCGGCCAGCGACCTGCCGGATCTCGAGCATCTGGATCTATGGCTGGGTATCGAGGCCTACGGCGGGGACGCCGCCGTGGCCGACCTCGGACCCATTCTGAGCGGCGAACGGCTGCCCTCGCTGCGTCATCTGGGGCTGGAGGACGGCGAGATCCAGGACGAGATCGCCGCGGCGATCGCCTGGGCACCGGTCGTCGCGGGGCTGGAGTCCCTCAGCCTGGCCATGGGCCTGCTGACCGATGAGGGGGCGGAGGCGCTGCTGTCGGGCCAGCCGCTCACCCACCTGAAGCGGCTCGACCTGCACCATCACTGGCTCGGTGACGAGATGGTCGAGCGGGTCCGCGCCGCGCTGGCGGGCGTCGACGTCGCCCTCGACCCGGCGGACGACTATCGGGACGGCCCCTATGTGGAGGTCTCGGAATGACCTTCACCGTGGTGGGTTCGACCGGCGACCGGCGGGTGGCGCTGTTCGCCGCGGCATGCCGGTCGTACGGTCTGCCTGAGCCGCGTCTCATCCCCTGGCGGGACGTGCTGAGCGGTGCGGAGCTCACGGTCGAGCCGGGCACGCTGCTGCGCGTCGACTCGCCGGGGGAGGACGCCGAGGCGGACGCGCTGCTGCGCGGCCGCGGCGATCCGGCCCGGGTCGGCGGCGGCGCCACCTGGTACGCGAACTTCACCGCCGCGTTGCGCCGGGTCGCGAGAGCGGCCGACCGCGCGGTGCCGTTGAGCGACCCGGACGAGATCGCGGTGATGTTCGACAAGCGCCGTTGCCATGCGCTTCTCGAGGCGGCGGGAGTGCCGGTGCCGTCGGCGCTGCCGCCCGTACGCGGCTACGCCGAGCTGCGCGCCCGCATGATGGAGGCCGGGTGGGGCCGGGTGTTCGTCAAGCCCGCGCACGGATCGTCCGCCTCCGGGGTCGTCGCCCTGCAGAGCGCACCGGGCCGGATCAAGGCGGTGACCTCTGCCGTGCCCGGCGAGCACGGCGGCCTGCGCAACTCGCTGCGCGTCCGCTCGTACGAGACCGAGTACGAGGTCGCGGCGCTGATCGACGCGCTGGCGCCGGACGGGCTGCACGTCGAGAGGTGGCTGCCAAAGGTCTCCCTCGGCGGCCGTGCGCTCGACCTGCGGGTGGTCGTGGTCGCGGGAACCCCGACGCACGCCGTGGTGCGGACCAGCCGCCATCCGATGACGAACCTGCACCTCGGCGGCGCCCGCGGTGATCTGGACGCGGTACGGGAGGCGCTCGGCGAGCCCGGCTGGCGGCGGGCGCTGGAGGTCTGTGCCGGGGCCGCGGCCTGCTTTCCCGGCAGCCTCATGGTCGGCGTGGACCTACTGATCGGCATCGGCTGGCGGCGGCTCGCCGTGGCCGAGGTGAACGCGTTCGGCGACCTGCTCCCCGGGCTGACCGGGCTGCCGGGAAGCGGTGCGGAGGGCCTGGACGCCTACGCCGCCCAGGTCGCGGCCGCTCTGACCTGGAAGGTCCCCGCGTGCGCGATATGAACGCGGTCATCGGCAGTCACGATCTGCTGCTGGTGACCCTCGACACGCTGCGCCACGACGTCGCCGTCGAACTCGCGGCCGCGGGCCGTACCCCCAATCTGGCCAAGGTCCTGCCAGGCGGGCGGTGGGAGCGGCGGCACACGCCGGCCAGCTTCACCTACGCCGCGCACGCCGCCTTCCTGGCCGGGTTCCTGCCGACCCCGGCCGCCCCCGGGCCGCATCAGCGGCTCTTCGCCGCCCGCTTCAACGGCAGCGAGACCACCGCGGACGCGACCTGGGTGTACGACGCGGCCGACCTGCCCACGGGCTTGGCCCGCGCGGGCTACCACACCGTCTGTGTCGGCGGCGTGGGCTTTTTCAACAAGCTCACCCCGCTCGGCTCCGCCCTCCCGGGGATGTTCGCCGAGAGCCACTGGGAGCCGGCGTTCGGCGTCACCGAACCCGCCTCGCTGGAGCACCAGATCGCTCGCGCCGGGGAGGTGGTCGCGCGGCAGCCCGCCGGCCGGCGGCTGTTCATGCTGGTCAATGTGGCCGCTCTGCACCAGCCCAACTGGTTCTACCTCGACGGCGCATCCCGGACCGACGGGGATTCCCGCGCCACCCATGCCGCCGCGCTGGAGTACGTCGACCGGCACATCGGTCGGTTGTTCGACCTGATGCGCCGCCCCTGCCTTGTCATCATCTGCTCCGACCACGGGACCGCGTACGGCGAGGACGGCCACACCGGCCACCGGATCGGTCACGAGGTCGTGTGGACCGTGCCCTATGGAGAGTTCCTGCTGTCGTGACCACTCGCACCCTGCTTTCGACCCCAGAGCGGACCGGCCCGTACCAGGACTATGTCTACGCCTACCCGCACAAGACCGCCTACCGTCCACTCGACCCGCGGCCGCGGCTGGCCGACGTGTGGGCGGCCGAGCCGCGCGACGCGCTGTTCCTCTATCTGCACGTGCCGTTCTGTGAGATGCGCTGCGGCTTCTGCAACCTGTTCACCCGCACCGGCGCACCCGAGGAGCTGACCACCGCCTACCTGGACGCACTGGAACGGCAGACGTCCGCTGTTCGGAACGCACTCGGCGAGGCGCATTTCGCCACCGCCGCGTTCGGCGGCGGCACGCCGACCTACCTCACCGCGGCCGAGCTCGACCGGCTCTGCGACATCGCCGGGCGCTTCGCGGATCTGAACGCGATCCCGGTGGGCGTCGAGACCTCGCCGGCCACGGCCACCACCGACCGGCTGACCGTGCTCGCCGAGCGGGGCACCACGCGGATCTCGATCGGGGTGCAGAGCTTCGTCGACAGCGAGGCGCGCGCCGCCGTACGACCGCAGAAGCGCGCCGAGGTCGAGGCGGCGCTCGACCGCATCCGCGCGGTCGGCTTCGAGACGCTCAACATCGACCTCATCTACGGGATCGACGGCCAGACCGCGGAGTCCTGGCTGTACTCGCTGGACGCGGCGCTGGCGTGGGAGCCCGAGGAGCTCTACCTCTACCCGCTGTACGTCCGGCCGCTCACCGGACTCGGCCGGCACCCCCGCGACTGGGACGACCAGCGGCTGGAGCTCTACCGGGTCGGCCGCGACCATCTGCTCGGCCTCGGCTACGAGCAGGTGTCGATGCGCATGTTCCGGCGGCCCGGAGCCGGGTCGGGGGGCACCGAGTACTGCTGCCAGACCGACGGCATGGTGGGCCTCGGCTGCGGAGCGCGCTCCTACACCGCCGGTCTGCACTACTCCTTCGAGTACGCGGTCGGGGCCGGGCAGGTACGCGGCATCATCGACGACTACGTGCGCGAGCGGGAGTTCGGCGTCGCCCGCGTGGGGTTCGCGCTGGATGAGGACGAGCGTCGCCGACGTCACCTCGTCCAGTCGCTGCTCCAGGTCTCCGGCCTCGACCGGACGCTCTATCTGGGGCGCTTCGGCACGGACGCCGCGGCCGACTTCGCCGCGGAGCTGGACCGTTTCGCGGACCTGGGCTGGCTGGAGCACGGGGCCGACACCATCCGTCTCACCGCCGAGGGTCTCGCCCACTCCGACGAGGTCGGACCGGCGCTCTTCTCGTCGCGGGCACGGACGCTCATGGACACCTATGAGGCGCGCTGATGGAGCACCTGACGATCCTCTACCGAGGGCCGCTCGCCAGCTGCGACTACGACTGCCCGTACTGCCCGTTCGCCAAGCGGCGTGACACGCCCGAGCAGCTGCGGGCGGACCGCGCCGCGCTGGAGCGTTTCACCGCATGGGTGGCGGGGCGGTCCCACGATGTCTCGGTGCTGTTCACCCCGTGGGGCGAAGGGCTCGTACGATCCTGGTACCGCCGGGCCCTGGTGGAGCTCAGCCGGCTGTCGCACGTGCGCCGCGTCGCGATCCAGACCAACCTCAGTCATCGGCTGGACTGGACCGCCGAGGCCGACCTTTCCCGGCTGGCCCTGTGGGCCACCTACCACCCCGGCCAGGTGGCCTACGAGCGTTTCCTCGGCAAGTGCCGCGAGCTGTCGGCACGCGGGGTGCGGTACAGCGTCGGCGTCGTCGGGCTGCCCGAGCAGCTGCCGGACGCCCGGCGGCTGCGCGCCGACCTACCGCCGGAGACCTACCTATGGGTCAATGCCGCCGAGGGACACACCTATACGGATGCGGAGGCCGCCCGCTGGATGGAGCTCGACCCGCTGTTCGGCCACAGCCGGCGTCCGCACGCCAGCCGGGGCCTGCCGTGCCGGACGGGGGAGAGCGTGATCTCGGTGGACGGTGCCGGGACGGTGCGGCGCTGCCACTTCGTCCCGGCCGTCCTCGGCAACCTCTACGACGACTCGTTCCGCGCGGCGCTGCGGCCCCGGCCCTGTCCGCTCGCCACCTGCGACTGCCACATCGGCTACGTCCACCTGGAGCCGCTCGGCCTCTACGACGTCTTCGCCGGCGGAATCCTGGAACGCGTCCCCGCCGGCCCGCCCGGTCAGCTCTCCTGGCCCGGATGGTAGTCGCCCTCTTTTGATCACGCGGGCGACCTGAAACGATCACTACGCCGGCTCACGCCTTCGAAGGACCGGTGGGCTCGCCGAGCGCCAGTACCAGGCGGGCCACGGCGGACGGCGCCGACAGCACTCCGGTGATCGCCCCCGCGATCGTGGTCACCGGCGCGCGGACGGGCCGCTGTCGTGGACCGCCCGGGCGTGCGGTGGCGCCGCAGGATGGACACCGGCCGGGGGTGCAGAGTACGAGTGTTCTATAGTTCAGCAAACACTGTCCAGCTGTTTTGAAGAACATCTAGAGGTCAGTTCAACGTGAAATGGGATCACTTCGCTCTGTACTGATCCCACGAATGGTCTCCGAGGGGACAGATGACCGACCGAACGGAACAGCCGCGGCCCGCGGCGGGCTCGCATCCCAGGCAGGTGGCCGCCGTGAGCACGCTCGACGAGCTTCTCGACTGTCCTCCCGCGCTGCTGGACACCACGCTCGACCAGTTGCGGACACTGCTCGTGGTGCGCGAGACCGGGTCGGCGTTGCGCGCCGCACGCGCCCTCGGCCGGGAGCAGTCCAGCGTTCAAAAGCAGATCGACACGCTCAATCGCAACTGCCGTGCGTTGTGCGGCGAGGTGCTCACCATCAGGCAGGGCCGCGGCAAGGACGTCCTGTTCACCTCGACCGGTGAGGAGATGGTGCGGCTCGCGCAGGTGACACTCTCCAAGTGGCTCGGCGGGATTCACGCGAGCCGTCGTCGTCTCGGCAGCATGCTCACCGTCGGCACCACGGAATTCACCCTGCCGATCGTCTCCCGCGCGTGGGAACGACTGGCCGAGGAGTTCCGGCACCGGGACGTGGAGTTCAAGGTCATCCATGTCCGGACCAAGGATCTATGGTCGCGCCTGGAGACCAAGGAGGTCGATCTGATCTGCGGGAGCATTGTCAGCACGCCGGATGACGACGTGCGCCTCAGGGACTATGACGTCATCGAGCTGGCCCGTGGCCGGCCGGTGCTCCTGACGAACCTTTCCGAGGGAGAGTTGCCCGGTGCGGTCGTCATGACCAGCCGGCTGGACGCGCTTCCCCTCGTCATTCCCGCCGCGGGGCTGATCGCGGAGTATCTCGGCCATTGGCACGGGCCCAATTTCCGCGATCGTCTGAACGTGGTGGCGGATATCGACGACATCTACTACGGGCTCTCGCTCCTGCGGTCCGGCCTCGTCCGGGGATGCATGATCGTCACCGAGTCCCTCGGACGTCGAGCCGCCAGGGAAGAAGCCGCCGAGGGCGCGGTCCTGCGGGTCGTCGGGCTCCACGACGACCTCGACCCGAAGCCGGAGGTCATGACCGGCGCGTTCGTCAGGAAGGAGGACCGGAAGCGCTACGACGCCGGGCATCCGCTCAACCGTCTGTGGGACGCCGTGCGCGACCAGGCGCGGGCGGGCCAGGCCACGGCGGAGCCGTGAGGGGACAGGACCGGGTGCCGTCTGTGCCGATGCCCGGCGATTTCGGTGACCGCCGTACGAGGCAGGGGTCCCGACCCCGCTGCCTGACGGAACGATCTTGCATAGACTGCCCCAGGTGTCGGTAGCCCGGATCGCCCTCGCCCACCTGCCCGCAGCGGTCCGCCCGCTGATCGTGAAGCACCGGGAACTGGTGAAGTACTCGCTCGTCGGCGCGACCTGCTTCCTGCTGACCGTTGCGGTCAACTACACCCTCAGATTGACCGTGCTGACGCACAAGCCGACCACCGCCCTGACGATTGCGACCACCATCGCCACGATCGCCTCCTACCTCCTCAATAGAGGCTGGTCATTTCGTTCTCGAGGCGGTCGGGGACGGCAATACGAAGCGGCGCTGTTCACGCTGGTCAGCGTCCTGGCAATCGGGATCAACGTTATTCCGCTCTACGTGGCGCGGTATGTCTTCGATCTCCAGGTCCCACACGTCAGCCGCTACACCCAGGAGTGCTCCGACTTCGTGACCGGAATGCTCATCGGTACCGTACTCGCCATGTTCTTTCGCTGGTGGGCGCTGAAGAAGTGGGTCTTCCCCATGCGGCGCAGCACTACGGCGAACCTGCGCTCCGCCACCGACGGCATTCCGTCCATCCTCAGTAACGAGGTGGAGCCAGAACTCGTTCGCGCTCAACAGTGACCCATAGAGCCGGTGCGCACGGGCGTAGATCCTTGATCAACCACGTCTCGGGCTGTACGGGTCAGCGGAGCGCGTGCTCATAGTCGGCCCGCAGACGGTCCCACGCCGGTTCGGGCGCTCGGCGGCCGTCCAGCATCGACTCCAGCAGGTCGAGCCCGGCGTGCCAGCCGGCGCCCATCGATGCCGCCGCGTCGCGATCGTCGAAGGTGTTCGTGAACACCAGCCGGCAGGCGGTGTCGCCGTCGGCCTCCAGCTCCCAGCGGAGCGTCTCGGAGTCCCAGGTGTACTCGAGGAGGTTCGGCGGATCCAGCCGGGTGACCACGCCGTGGCCGACGCCCATCCCCTCGTGCTCCGCCTTCGGGACGAAGACGATTTCGGCACCGGGCGCGAGGTCGAGGCGGAACCTGTCGTAGTCGAGGATCTGCACGAACCAGGCGCGCATCTGGCCGGGCTCGATGATGGCACGCCAGACCTTCGACTGTGGATGGCGTAGCCGGCGCTCGAATCGCAGCGTGCAGCGGCCGTCACCGGTCCTCTCCAACGTTCCGAGCACGTTGACACCCTCCTGTCGCTCCGGCCGGATACCGGCGCCACGCCGATGACGCGCCGCCGGTACATTCCGCATCAGCTATATAGCCATGCCGGTATGTTCGCCGTCAAGCCGCCGCGGCCGTGAACGGATCGCCTCGGCGGGAGCCAGGCGACCGCCGACCTCGGTGGTGCGAATCGCCGGTCACGTCTGCCGCTCGGGACGGTAGTCGTCGGCGGACACGCCGAACGTCCATGCCACGCCCTCACGGGCGGTGCGGGTGCGCGGTGGCACGCGGAGGTGGTACGTGCGGCTCGTGCCGTCGGGCTCCGGGGTGGAGTTGACCACCTCGACCATCACGACGGGTTCGTCGCCCGGCAGGTCGATGCGCCAGAGCACGCCGGTCTCGTCCTGGTGAACCGGCTGCGCACCCGTCTCGGCCAGGTAGCGGTCATAGCCGTAGTGCTCCAGCATCACCCGGCGCATCTCGGCGTTGGCCTCCGTGGCGATGCGCTCGCCGGTCAGCCCCGACAGCACGGTGGTGAAGTCGGCCGGCATCGGCATGCCGCGCCACGCGTGCAGCGCGAAGCCGCCCGGATACGACAGGGCCGGGCCGTCGCCCCTGTGCAGACGGCCCGGCTCGTCGCGGTGCAGCTCGGCGGGGCGCTCGGAAACGATGGCGACCCGCTGGTACGGCCACCACCAGCCGGCCGATCTGGCCGCCTGGGCGACTCCCGCGAGCCCGTCGAGGCGCTCGACCTCGTCGAACGCCGCCAGCCACGGCGCGTCGTGCTGCCCGAGCACGGCGTCGAGCGTCATGGCCCGCAGCAGGGCGGTGGCGCTGCCATGGCCGACCGGAACCTCGATGCCGCGACGGACCCGGCGGTCGTCCTCGCCGGCCAGCTCTCCGATGCCTCGCCGGATCCGGTTGACGAGAACGTTGACCTGGTCCCACAGGCCTCCGCCGGTGCGGGCCCACACCCGGCTCCACTCCCGCCGCCCGAGGTCGCGGAACGCCGCCGTCCGTGCGGCCTCCCAGGGCAGCGTGCGTACGGCTTCGCGCACGCTGGGCCCGGGGTCGACCGGGTTTTCCACCGCCGACGCCGTGGACCAGGCGAGTTCGGTCGGCCGCAGGGTGGCCACGGCCCGGTCCCAATCGGTCAGCAGCGCCGCGGTGACCGCGCCGTGCGCCGGTGACGGCACCCAGATGAACCGCTCCGGGCCGGCGAGCCCGGCCGCCTCGTAGGCCGACCGGATCCCGGCCTCGGCCGTGTCGCGGTCGGCCGGCCCGGTGGCGAAGGCCACCGCGTGCCAGTCCTGTGTCACGAGTGTGCTCATGAGAAGGTTCCCCCGCGGATCAGTCGGCGACGACCCGGACGGCGCCGGGGACGTACTCTCGCTGGCGCACGACCCGGTACCAGCCCTTGGGGAGTGAGATCGCGGCGTGCTCCTCGTGGACGAGGCGCCCGCCGGAAGGCAGGTGCAGGTGGTCGGGCAGCAGCGGATCGCGGTCGCGGAGCAGCTCACCGGGTGCGTGAATCGCGTGCGCGTGGCCGGTCATCTCACCGAGCGCCAGCACGATGCGGCCCCTGCCGTCGCGGACCGCCGGGGCCAGCGCGCGCACCTCGGCGGGCACGGACTCTTCCGCGACGGGAAGGATGAGGATGTCTCCCTGTCGGTACATGCGATGAACGTACTTCCGCGCACCGACATTTCGAGCGGGCGTTCGATGGAGCGTCGGGCTGCCCGCTCCCGCGACACCGCGGTGTGGCGGGAGAGACGGGCCGCCCGGCCGGTCAGCGTGCCGGCTTCTTGATCACTTCGATGATGCTGGTGAGCCCCTCGGCCCCGTGGCCCCGCTCCACCGCGCGTTCGAAGAGCTCCTTGAGCGCCTCCGGCACCGCCGTGTCGAGGCCTGCGTCGCGGGTGGCTTGTACGACGTGCTCCATCCCGACGGCCTGCATCCGGAGGTTGTTGAGTTCCCCCGGGTACTCGCCGGCGTCGACCTCGTCCATGAGCCGCCGCAGGTAGCCCATTGGGCCATCGGTGGACAGGTCCGCGAACGTGCCCGCCAGGAAGGGGAACAGATCCTTGGCCGGTACCCCGGCCGTTCCCAGCAGGGCGGCGGCGTGGAGGCTGCTGCTCAGGGTCGACAAGAAGACGTAGGCGCCCGCCTGGTAGTAGAGCAGTGCCAGTCCGGCGTCGGCCCCGACGTATGTGGTGTCGGCCAGGACTTTCAGCGTCTCGCGGTGCCGTTCCAGGGCGGCCTGCGGCCCGCTGTAGAGGGCAAACGCGCCCGGATGGCCGATCCCAGGAGGGTCGGCCATGATGCCGCCGGCCAGGAACTCGGCACCATGCCCGGTCGCCCATGTGCTCGCACGGCGCCCCTCCTCCGGCGTGCCGGAACTGAGGTTGACGAGCACGCGGCCGGTCAGCGCCCGCTCGGCCGGGCCGAGGGAGTCGTACATCGCCTGGTAGTCCACCTGGCTGATGACGATCAGGTCGCTCGCCGCGAGCGCGTCGGCGGGCGAGGCCGCGGCCGTCGCGCCCTTGGTCACCAGGGGCTCGGCCCTGTGCGCCGTCCGGTTCCACACCGTCGTCGGGTGACCGGCCCGCAGGAAGGTCTCGGCCATCGCCGAGCCCATCGCGCCCAGGCCGATGACCGTGACCGGCGCGCGGTCGCCTTCAGCGTGCGTCGACATCGTGTGTGCTCCCGTCAGTCGTTGTCGTTGTCGTTGTCGTTGTCGTCGGGCGGCCGTCTGCGTCTGTGGTGGCCACCCGTCGGTATCACTGTGCTGCGCGGTCCTTCGGGATCGCCTCGGATCGGCTGCGGGTCGCCCTCCGGTGGCGGGTTACGCTGGCGCAATGCGTTTCGGGGTGCTGGGCCCGCTGGCGGTTTGGGCCGGCGGCGAGCGCGGTGCGGGGCGGCTCATACGCGTACCCGACGCGAAGGTCCGGGCTCTGCTGGCCGACCTGCTGGCGCACGCGGGGCGGCCGGTCTCGAGCGACCGCCTGATCGACGACCTGTGGGGCGCGCGTCCGCCGCGCGACGCGCGCGGCACCCTCCAGGCCAGGGTCTCCCAGCTCCGCAAGACCCTCGAAGAGGCCGAACCGGGCGGTCGCGCGCTGGTCGTCTCCCGCCCGCCCGGCTACGCGCTCGAGATCGACCGCGACGCGGTCGACGCGGGTCGTTTCACGGCGCTGGTCACGCGAGCTCGCCGCAGCACCGATCCGCGGACCAGGGCCGGGCTGCTCACCGACGCGCTCGCCCTGTGGCGGGGCCCGGCCTTCGCCGACTTCGCCGACGCCGACTTCGCGCGAGAGGCCGCCTTCGCCCTCGACGAGCAGCGGCTGGTCGCGCTGGAGGAGCAGGCGCAGGCCCGGCTGGAGCTCGGCGAGCACGCCGCGCTGACCGGTGAGCTGGCCGGGCCGGTGGCCCGGCATCCCCTGCGCGAGCGGCTGCGCGCCGCGTACCTGCTCGCCCTGTACCGCAGCGGACGGCAGAGCGAGGCGCTCGCCAGCTACGGAGAGCTACGGCGGCGGCTGGCGGACGACCAGGGCCTCGACCCCGGGCCGGAACTGGTCGAGCTGCACCGGTCCATTCTCGAACAGGACCCTTCGCTCGCCCCGTCGACGCCCGCGGCTCGCACGAATCTGCCCGCCGCGCTCGGCGACCTGATCGGCAGGGAGGCGGCGGTCGCGGAGACCCGTGCGCTCCTGGCGGCCGACCGCCTGGTGACGCTCACCGGTCCCGGCGGCGTCGGCAAGACCCGGCTGGCCGTGGAGGCGGGGGCCCAGGCCATGGCCGACCACCCCGACGGCGTGTGGCTCGTCGAGCTCGCCGCTCTGAGCAGGCGGTCCTCCGCCACGGACCTCGCCGAGGCCGTGGCCGCGGCGCTCGGCGTCCGTGACGAGACCGACCCGGTCGGCGGGCCCGCCGAGGCGGCCGGCCGGCTCGCCGAGGTCTTGCGCACTCGGCGGCTGCTGGTCGTACTGGACAACTGCGAGCATGTGATCGACGCCGCGGCCGAACTGGCCGGACGGCTGCTGGCCGCCGTGCCCGGGCTGCGGATCCTGGCGACCAGCAGGGAGCCCCTCCGGATCGCCGGCGAAAGCCTGCGGGCCGTCGCCCCGCTGGACGCCCCCGGCCCGTCCGCGGACGCGGCCCCCGAGTCGCTGCGGGAGTACGGCGCCGTACGGCTGTTCGCCGACCGGGCCGCCGCCGCGGCGCCCGGATTCACGCTCGACCCGGCCAACGCCCCGGCGGTCGCCGCGATCTGCCGCCGTCTCGACGGCATCCCGCTGGCGCTGGAGCTGGCGGCCGCCCGCGTACGTGCCCTCGGCGCGCGGGAGCTGGCCGCCCGGCTGGACGACAGGTTCCGACTGCTGACCGCCGGGGCACGGGGTGCGCCGGCACGGCAACGGACCCTGCGCGCCATGATCGACTGGAGCTGGGAGCCACTCACCGAACCTGAGCGTGTCGTGCTGCGGCGGCTCGCCGTGCACGCCGACGGCTGCACGCTCGAGGCCGCCGAGCGGGTGTGCGCCGGAGACGGCGTGCGCTCGGCCGAGGTACTCGACGTGCTGGCCGGTCTGGTGGACCGCTCCCTCGTCGTGGTGGCGGCGGACGCCGCCGGTCCCCGGTACCGCCTGCTGGAGTCGGTCGCCGCGTACTGCCTCGAGCGCCTCGCCGAGGCGGGAGAGCATGATCGCCTGCGTCGGCGGCACGGCCGTTACTACGCCGAGCTGGCCGAACGGGCGTCCTCACATCTGCGCGGCCCCGAGCAGACGCGGTGGCTGGAGCGCCTCGACCGGGAGGTCGCCAACCTGCGGGCCGCGCTGGAGGGCGCTGTTCGCGCCGGGGCCGCCGACCTCGCGCTGCGCCTGGTCAACGCGCTGAGCTGGTACTGGTTCCTGCGCGGCCGGTACGGCGAGGCCCGCCGTTCGCTGGAGGGTGCCGTGGCCCTCGGCCGCACGGCCGGCGGGCCCGGTGCCCGCCCGGAGGCCGCCGCCGCCCTGGCCGAGGCCGTCACGTGGCAGGCGGGCATGACCGTGGCCTCGGGCGACGGTACGAGGGCGGAGGAGCTGAGCCGGGCGGCGCTGGCGGCCTACGACGGCGTCGACGAGCCACGCACCCGGGCCAGAGCGGAGTGGTTCCTCGCCTTCATCCTGTGGGCCTACGGCGACTTGGCCGTGACCGAGGAACGGGTCGACCGGGCGCTCGCCGCCTTCCGGGCGCTCGGGGACCGCTGGGGCACCGCCGCCGCGCTCAGCACCCGCGCCATGCTGGCGATCGTCCACGGCGACATCGGCGCGATCAAGCGCGACGCCCAGGAGAGCCTCGCACTGTTCCGCGAGCTCGGCGACGCGTGGGGACGGCTGGAGGCCACGGACGCGCTGGGCCGCTGGGCCGAGATCACCGGTGACTACGAACAGGCCGCCCGGCTGCTCACCGAGGGTCTGCGGGTGGCCGAGGAGCTCGAGATGTGGATCGAAGTGTCGTTCCGGCTGTCCGGGCTCGGGCGGATCGCCCTGCTCACCGGTGACCTGGCGGCGGCCAGGGAACTGCACGAGAGGGCCGGGCGGCTGGCGGCCGAGCAGTCGAGCAAGCCGGCGGGGGAGTTCGCCGAGGTCGGGCTGGGGCTGGTGGCGAGGCGGGAGGGTGACCTCGACACCGCCGAGAAGCACCTGCGCGCCTGGCTGCCGTGGCTGCGCGACGTCGGAGGAGCCCCCGGCATCGCCTTCATCCTGGCCGAGCTGGGGTTCGTCGCCGAGTTGCGCGGCGACGCCGAGGCCGCCCTGTCCCTGCAGATGGAGGGTCTCGAGAGCGCCAGGAGCACCTGTGACCCACGGGCGATCGCCTTGGCCCTGGAGGGACTGGCCGGCGCGCGGGCCCTCGCGGGCCATCACGATGACGCCGCCCGGTTGCTGGGCACCGCCGCAGCGACCCGTGAGGGCGTCGGGGCCCCGCTCCCGCCCGCCGAGCGCGGCGACGTCGACCGCGTCACCGCGCGCGCCCGCGCCGCGCTGGGCGAGGCGGCGTTCGCGGCCGAGTTCGCCCACGGCCGTACGCTCGACCCCCGTTAGGCGGCGCGGCCGTGGAAAGTCCCCTGCCCTCCCGAGTGGCTCAGGCCATGGCTTCGGCGATCGCCGCGCGGTCCTGGTACTCGCGCCAGTGCGCGATGCGCCCGTCACGGGCACGCAGAACCACCGCGAACGCGGCCGTGGCCCGCGCGCCGCTCCCCGGCATCGTGGCCACCATCTGGTACTCGGCGATGATCACCTCCGGGTCAGCGGTCTCGTGGATCACCACGTCCCGGAACTCCTCGAACACGATGGAGAGCGCCTCGCGGCCTGCCCGCGTCATTGCCGCCACCTTCTCCCGGCCCTCGATCCTACGGTGCCCGGCAGGAGCGAACGGCTGCTCCACGACGACGTCGTCGGCCAGCATCTCCTCGTCCAGGCCGGCCTGTCCGGCCAAGGCGTTGCGCTGAAAGCGGGCGAAGAGGTCCCGTGGGGTCTGATCAGGCATGAGGCCTCCTTCGGAGTGAATTAAGATGAGTCTGAACTCATCCTAAAATATGAGTCAGGACTCATCTTGTCAACGAGTGGACGAACGACACCCGGCAAGCCCATGCGCGCCGACGCCCGGCGCAACCGCGCCCGCATCCTCGCCGTCGCCCAAGAGGTGTTCGCCGAACGCGGCCCCTCCGCGTCCACCGAGGAGGTCGCCGCCCGCGCCGGCGTCGCCATCGGGACGGTCTTCCGTCATTTCCCCACCAAGCACGACCTCCTCGCCGCGATCATGAAGGAGCTCAGAGAACGCCTCATCGACAAGGCGGAGACCCTCATCGCCGAGGGAGACCCCGGAACCGCGTTCTACGACTACTTCACCTTCCTCGTCGAAAGCTCGGCCAAGATCGGCACCGTCGTCGCCCTCCTCGCCCAAGAGGGCACCTCCATCGAACCGGGTGAGCAGGTCATGGCGCTCAACCACACCGTCGGCGCGCTGCTGGACGCCGCCCGAGAGGCCGGGACCGTCCGCCCCGACGTCCGCCTCGACGAGGTCATGGCCTTGCTCATCGCCACCACCCACGGCGCCCTGGCCGCTGCCTGGTCCGACGACCTCCGCCACCGGACGGTGGCCCTGGTCCTAGACGCCCTCCGCCCCCACTGAAGCCGGCGCGACGGAATACGACACCGTCGAATACGACACGGCACCGGTCCGAGCGGGCCTGCGAGCTTGTTGTAGCCGGTCACGGGGGACGACGCTGATCTCCACCCGATGGCCTTCCTCGCCCGGCTCCGGCCTCCACGGTCGGCGAAACATCCGCGGTCTGAGCATGGGTTCTGGCCGGAGTTGTCCGCCGCGGCTGATACCAAGGAGGGCATGACCGAGACGGAGTCCTCCCTGGTGCCCGACCCCGCAGCCGACGACGTCCTGCGCGGTGAGGCCGAGCGCTGCCTGCGGGCCCTCGCCGGTGAGCACGCCCGGCTGCGCGAGGACCAGTGGACGGCGATCAGGGCGCTGGTCGTCGAGCGCAAGAGGGCACTGGTCGTACAGCGCACCGGTTGGGGCAAGTCGGCGGTCTACTTCGTCGCGACCCGGCTGCTGCGCGGCCGTGGCGCCGGGCCGACGGTGATCGTGTCGCCGTTGCTCGCGCTCATGCGCAACCAGATCGACGCCGCCGACCGGGCCGGCATCCACGCCCGTACGATCAACTCGGCCAACACCGAGGACTGGGAGCGGGTCTACGCCGAGGTCGAGGCCGGCGCGGTCGACGTGCTGTTGGTGAGCCCGGAGCGGCTCAACAACCCCGACTTCCGCGACCAGGTGCTCCCCAAGCTAGCGGCGGGCGCCGGGCTGATCGTCGTCGACGAGGCGCACTGCATCTCCGACTGGGGACACGACTTCCGGCCCGACTACCGGCGGCTGGGCACGTTGCTCGCCGAGCTCCCGCCGGGGATTCCGGTGCTCGCCACCACCGCCACCGCCAACGCCCGCGTGACGCACGACGTGGCCGAGCAACTCGCCACCGCCGGCGCGGGCGAGACGCTGGTCCTGCGCGGCTCCCTCGAACGCGAGAGCCTGCGGCTGGCCGTCGTACGGTTGCCGGTCGCCGAGCAGCGGCTCACCTGGCTGGCCGACCGGCTGGGCGAGCTGCCGGGCTCCGGGATCGTCTACACGCTGACCGTGGCCGCCGCGCACGACGTCGCCGGGCTGCTGCGCGACCGGGGGTACGAGGTCGCCGCCTATTCCGGGCAGACCGATCCCGCCGAGCGGCTCCAGGCCGAGCAGGACCTGCTCGGCAACAAGCTGAAGGCGCTCGTCGCCACCAGCGCGCTCGGCATGGGGTTCGACAAGCCCGATCTCGGCTTCATCGTCCATGTCGGCGCGCCGCAGTCGCCGGTGGCCTACTACCAGCAGATCGGCCGTGCGGGGCGGGGCGTCGAGCGCGCCGAGGTGATCCTGCTGCCCGGCACGGAGGACCGCGACATCTGGGCCTACTTCGCCGGGCTGGCCTTCCCGCCCGAGCAGATCGTCCGGGCGACATTGGCCGAGCTCGGCGAGACCCCGCTGTCGACCGGCGCGCTGGAGCCGAGGGTCGACCTGAGCCGGGGTCGGCTGGAGATGATGCTCAAGGTCCTCGACGTCGACGGCGCGGTGCGGCGGGTGCGCGGGGGCTGGGTGGCCACCGGACGGGAGTGGGGCTACGACCGGGACCGCTACGCGCGGGTGGCCGCCGAGCGCGGTCGCGAGCAGCAGGCGATGCTCGACTACATCGCCACCGACGGCTGCCGCATGGAGTTCCTGCGCAGGCGGCTCGACGATCCCGAGGCGGTGCGCTGCGGCCGCTGTGACAACTGCACGGAGCGGCACTGGCCCGAGGACGTCTCCGACCAGGGTGCCGCGCGCACCCGTGAGCGCCTGCGCCGCCCGGGGGTCGAGGTGACGCCCCGGCGGATGTGGCCCACCGGCATGAAGGAGCTGGGCTTCTCCGGCCGCATCCCGGCCGCCGTCACGGCCGAGGCGGGCCGCGCACTCGGTCGGCTCACCGACATCGGCTGGGGCAACCGGCTGCGGCAGATGTTCGCCGAGGGCGAGCCCGACGGGCCGGTGCCGGACGAGGTGTTCGACGCGATGGTGAAGGTGCTCTCCGCATGGGACTGGGCCGAGCGCCCGGCCGGTGTGGTGGGCGTTGGATCACGTACCCGGCCCCGGCTGGTCGGTGATCTCGGGCGTCGGATCGCGCAGATCGGCCGGCTGCCGTACCTCGGGGAGCTCGCCGTGCAGGGCCCGCCGGTGGCGCGCCAGCACAACAGCGCGCAGCGGCTGCGGTCGGTGTCGGAGTCGCTGGTGCTGCCCGACGAGGTGCGCGTGGCGGTCGCCGACCTGGGCGGCCCGGTCCTGCTGGTCGACGACCGCATCGACAGCGGCTGGACCATGACCGTCGCCGCCCGGCTGCTCCGCGAGGCCGGTGCCCCGGCGGTGCTGCCGCTCGTCCTCGCGGTGGTCAACTGACGGACGGTATCGGGGCCCGGCCGGTGGGAGCAGCGCCGGTCACCGGCTCATTGGGGCGTGACTATGTGCCATGTGCCCGATGGTGTGATCCAGATGAGGAGGCCCGGCCAGGGTTGGCAGAGTCTCCAGCCAGGGGTCGCCTTCAGGCGATGATGTCGCCTGCACAAGGGCGCCAGATTGCAACGGCACGTGAGGCCGCCCTTGTGCCACGGAATGCTGTGGTCGATATCGCAGCCGTCGACCCGCCGATTGCACGTGGGGAAGACGCACGTGCGATGCCGTCGTTCGATGAGCCTGCGCATTCCCGCGGGCGGCCGGTAGCCCCGGTGACCGTGTTGTCCGGGACCCGGCCCGGTGGTCCGGCACCAGGCTTGCCTGAGCTCGGAGAGGCCGTCGTGCATGGCCTGTACGGCCTGGGCGACGAGCAGGGCGAGGCCGTCGAGCCGTCCGGTGCCTCGTGCATGTTCTAGCAGCCGGGCGAGGTGGCGGTCGGCGCTGCGGGAGAGGGCGTCGTCGATCTGCCGTTCGACGGCGTCCAGTGTTTCGGTGTCATCAGCCGCCCGCCAGCCGTCCTCGCACCGAGAGTCGGTGCCGGCCTGCTCGGAGGTGGCCTCGCCGAAGGGGCCGGGGGCCTGCGGCCCGTCTGGGCCGAGGTCGTCATCGGGCCGCATCAGCAGGTGACGGATGGCCTTGGGGAGCGGCAGGCCACGGAGGAGCGCGTGGGTGAGGTCGGCGCGCAGCGTGTCGATCGGCCTCTGGTCGCCGTCGGCCTTGAGTGCTTGGGCGGCGGCGTTGATGCGGTTCCACAAGGCGTGGGCGACTTCGGCGGGGAGGCCACGCAAGGCCAGGTCACTGGTGCCCGAGCTGTTGTCGAACAACTCCAGCCGACGGTCTTTGACGGCTGCCTTGGTGCGTTGTTCGGCGGCGTTGGGGTCGGCGGCCGTGACCGCCCGTCTCACCCGGTGGCGGAGCTTGCCGGTGGTCAGCGCGCCGGCCTGGTCGATCACCAGCGCCTCGACGGAGGCCGCGAGGGTGTCGTCGAGACCGCGGACGGCATCGGCGATGACCCTCGCGCGGGGCAGGTCGATGCGGCCCGCCTCGAGGGCGGCCCGGGTGCGCGGAAGCTGCTGGGCGAGCTGTTCGGCCAGCACCACCAGTGCGGAGGCGGCGGTGCCGGTCACAGTGATGGCAAGGGAGACCTCTTCGGTGACGATCTCGTGGATCTCCGAGGTCCAGTGCCCGGCCGCGGCCGGGCCGTGCTCGCCCTGATGGCGGCGGCGCGACAGCTCCGCCACCGCCGACAGCTCCAGCGCCTGAGCCCATGAGGTCTGGCGCCGGGCGGCGGCGATCAGCTCGATCAGCTCCACATCGGACAGCTCGCCCGGCCGCTGCCCGGCCAGCGCGCACGCGAGCTGCGGCCCGGGAGGAAACTCCGCCCGTCCTTCCCATTCGGATCCCGAAACGATGTCGAGCACTGCGGCCGGCGGCATCGGCAGAGCACCTCCCCTCAAGCTTTCGAGGTCATTGTTCGGGCGTCAATCGCCCGCCTTCGAAAATTCTAGCGAATGAAAGGAATGCTTTTCGCTAGCCATCCGGTTAGATGCCCGTTCCAATTCATTTACCGGGCAAATCGGGCGGCCATTGTCAATTGATCTGCGGCCGCTCGCTATATCGCGGATGAGAGCTCAAAAGGGAACTCGCAAGCCTGCGGCCAGGAGCGGCCCGGCGCCGAGGGGACGGGCATCCGCTGAGTAGCGGTCCGCGCCCCCGGTGGCGCGCGGACCGCTGCCTCCAGACCAGAACAGCTGTGTCAGTCAGCCGACCGGGTGGGGCTGAGGGTCGCCTTTCTGCGGGACGACCATCAGCCCGACCGAGGTGGAACTGCGCGTCCACACCCCAGTGATGCGGCGTTCGCCGGCGGGACGCCACGTCGCGGGCGGGTCCCAGGAGGAGCCCGACCCGTCGGCCTTGAACTCGCCGAGTGTGAAGGTCGCGGTCAGGCCACGACGTAGCACTTCGGCGAGGGCTTGGGCGACGGTCCGGCCGGTCAGGCGCAGATCCTTGGCCCGGTCGCCCTGTACCGGATTGGCGTCGAAGTAGACCTCACCAGGCGCAGCCTTGCGGCCGATGACGATATCGGCCCCTCCCAAGCGGAACATCTCGCCGCCGAGCCGGACCTTCAACGGGCAGGCGATCTGGCCCGGCGGGCACTTCAGCACGGCGCTGGACGTCCCCGACACACCCCCTGGAGGCATCCCGCCCTTGGGCGCGTGGAGCGGGCCGATCTGGACGATCTCGCGTTCACCTCCCGGCGCGACCGGAACGATGCGCAGCCTGACGTCGAGACCGAACTTGGCGAACGCCTCACTGAACTCCCGCTGGTCGGCGTAGGCGTTCTTGACCTCCACCTCGTACTCGGTGCCCTTGACGTCGATCGCCACGGCGGCGTTGGCGTAGCTGCGCAACGGCGCCGAGTTCTGGCCGCCCACCCCCACGACGACCGCGGCGGCGGCAGCCGAGGCGACCGTCGCCCCGGCCACCAGCCAGGGAAGGCGTGGATAACGATGCCGCCGCGGTACTGGAGCCTTGCCGGTGGTGATGGCCGCGAGCAGGGCCCGGCCTCCAGCGCTATCTGGTTCGCTCGTGATGTCACTGTCGCGCACCGTGGCCAGACCCGCCACGAGCTCGTCGATCCGGGACGTCATGTCAGCTCACTCCCCTGAAGAACGGTCCGGGCCTGCACGGCGGCAGCCGGATGGTCGATGCCCGCCGACCGCAGGGCGCGCACGAAGCGTTTACGGGCGCGGTGCAGGCGAACGCTCACGGTGTTGGACGAGCAACCGAGCACCGTCGCGATCTCGGTATTGGAAAGGCCTTCCCAGGCCACGAGCGCGAGTAGTTCACGATCGCGATCCGGCAGGCGGTCGAAGATCTCGGCGACCGCCGAGTCCTCCTGCGACGGTGCACCGACCGCCAACTCGGCAATCAGCGCCGCTGTCTTCATCGTGTGACGCCGCGCCCCGCGCCGCTGATTGGCCAGAACACGGCGCGCCACCCCGTACAGCCACAGCCGCGCCTCGCCCCCCGCTGGCATCTCCGCAGCGCGCCGCCAGGCGATCGCGAACGTCTCGGCCACCACATCGGCCGCGTCCTCAGGCGAGCCACAACGACGCAAGGCGTAACCGAGCAATGGCTTATAAGTGGCGGCGTAGACGTCCGCGAACTCGTCCTCACCCATCCGGGCTCCTCGACATCTGGCCTCCTAGAACATGTGACCTCTTGGTCGATGGTCACCAGGCACATGTCCAGACACCGCCAGAATCTTGCACCCTCTCAGGTGATCGCGATCGGAAGGCCGGCCATGCTTTCGACGTCCAGGCAGGACGGTGGGCTTGTCGAACACGCCGAACAGGCCGAAGCCCCTGACCACGACCTCGACGTCGTCGGGGATGATGATCTCCGTGCCACCCCCACAGGGCGAAGGCGCGGACCTGGGTTTCGTGGCCGGTGAAGCGGGCATCGCTCAGGTCGATCTCACCACCGCCGACGGTGACGGCGGTGGCCCGGTAGGTGGCCTGCCAGCCGGTGCGGCGGCCGGTGCCGCCGAGCGCCCGGGCGGATCTGTCCGATCCGCCCGCCCGGCCGGGGCCGCCGCTGTTCGGCCCGGTTCCGGAGAGATTTCCGTCACGGCCTGCCGGTTTTCGTCACGGGAGGACGGTTCGGTTCCGATCGGCACGGCGGGCCTCTCCGCGTAACAGGTCCAGAGGACGGCGCTCGCGCCGAGACCGGCTCAGCCGTCCAGCTTGCCGGCTTTGATGTCGGCCAGCAGCGCGCCGAACGCCGCAGCCGTGAAGGTCAGGTGGCCGCCCTTGGTGTTCTTGCTGTCGCGGGCGGCGATCGATCCGGCCATCCACGCGACCTCGACACAGTCGCCGCCGTTCGCGGTGCTGCGCGACGACTTACGCCATGTCATTTCCCCTGCCATCGCTCCACCCTCGTCCTTCGGATGAGCTCCAGTGATTCGCGCCTGGACAGCGCGTCCGCCCTGAACACGTCGAACATGCGCCGGAGCCGTGCGACGTCCTCGGGGTCTTCGACGACCTTGCCGCTCAGTTGGTCGTCAACATACGCGACTTCGGTGCCGGCGTCGAAGCTCGCTATCGCGAACGGCCCGGTGAATCCGGCGCACGCGCGGGCGGAGTCGGGAACGACCTGCACGATGACGTTGTCGCGCTCGGCCATCTCCTCGAGGTGGGCCAGCTGATCACGCATGACCTCGGCCCCGCCGACGTTGTGCCGCAGCACGCTCTCGGTGATGAGGGCGACGAGCATCGGTGGATCCTCCTTGGCCAGGATCCGCTGCCGCTCCAGCCGGGCGCCGACCATCTCCTCGGTGTCGGCGATGTGGTGCGCCGCGTGGAGCACGGAGCGGGCGTAGTCTTCTTTCTGGAGCAGCCCGGGGACCACGGTGGTTTGAAACGACCACAGCGACGTGGCCTGGTGCTCGATCTCGGGCCACCGGGCGAACCACTCCAGGGGCACCGCGGCGTTGATCAACTCCTCGCGGATGCGGCCGAGCACTCCCCGGGTGCCGAACAGTTCCTCGAGCTGTGCCAGATGATCGGGTTGTGGTAGCCGACGGCCTTTCTCCCATGCTCGTACGAGACCTTCGGATACGTACATCATGTTGGCGATATCGATGGTTTTCATCCCTTTCTCCTCGCGTGACCGCCGGATCTCCTTGGCGAGGAACATGCGCGGTGTCAGATGATTGCTCGTCATGGCGCGTACAACTCCGAACATCTGGGGGGAACGCGCATGGTGCGTTCGCGTTCGCGTTTTGACCTGCTCAGATTAAGTCGCGGAGGGCATTCTTGAGGGGTGAATCGCAAGGGCCGGATAACCGGATTGGACGATGAGTCGCGTGATTACGCGGAGGACGAAGATCGAAATCAGCCGGAGGTGAAGTTCCGGCTCGACGCCATACCGGAGAACGTGCGAGTGGCCCGTGAGCTCGCCGACGTGGTGCTTCTCGGCTGGGCTCTCCGCCATCTCATGGAACCCGCCCGGCTGATCGTGTCCGAGCTTTTCACCAACGCGCTCGACGCGACGCCGGGAGGCGACGTCTTCCTTCTGTTCGCGCGTGAGGCGGCGAGCGTCTCGATCGGACTCTGGGACTCCAGCCCCGCGATGCCCATTGCCGGGGCGTGCGACCCGGGCGATGAGTCAGGCCGCGGACTGCACATTGTCGCGGCACTCGCCGACGACCACGGCGCCTATCCGGTGAGGAGGCCGAACGGGAAATTAGTCTGGGCCAGACTCAATACATGACCGGCCGGGGAGTGGGAGATGGTTCGTCGGCCATGGTGAAAACGGAGGCAGGATGACACGAGGAATCTCGTGGATTCGCACCCATCGAATGCACTGAGCTCAGATACCGGAGAACGCGGCACTTCCCCCTCGCCTGCGCTCGTCCCGGGTCTGTGAAAGGGAGGGCCGTGCCGGCCGTCGAAGCCCCGTCCCCCCGGGCGCCGGCACGGCCCTCCGCTGCCCAGCCCTATGGGCCCGCTGACCGGCCGTCGCGTGGAGCGTGTCACCCGCGTGACCGAGACCGCCGGGGAACTGCTGGTGCTCATGGCCGGTGGCGGTCTCCCAAAGTTCGTCACCCGTGCCGACTGGGCTTCACCGCACTGACCTGATGGCCACCGCACGATGTGGGTCGTGCTCATGCGCCTGATCGCCTCACCGCCGGCCCCGGGACTCTCCGGTGCCTTGTATGAAGTGCACGTTACGAGCGGACAAATGACGGCGAGGATGATCGCCCTCCCCGTAGGGTTGTGCCGCACCTCGATCGAAACCGTGACCCCCTGCCGGGCCGAACCTGGGGAACGCACTGGGCGGTCGCGGTGAAAGGACACCGATGGCCCCGCGCACCCCCGCGCCGATGCTGCTCGCAATCGACCCGTTGCAGGTCATCGACCAGCACCCCGTGCCCGCCGCGCTCGTCGCGGTGGCCGCAGTGATCGCCCTGGTCCCGCTGCTCCTGCTGCTGCGCGGCACGTTCAGGGCGGCCGCCCGGCCCACGCGCGGGATCTCCGCTGAGAACGTGTTCACCGTGGTGGCCGCCGGCATCGCGACCGCCGTCGCGGCCCAGGGCATGTGGCAGTTCTTCGGGGACATCCTCCACTTCTCCGGCCCGCTCCGGGTGCTGACGTTCGCGTTCATCGAGGTGTCAGTGATCACCTCGGCTCTCCGGGCCCGCGCCTCCATGCGCGAACGCCACTCCGCCGGCGTGGACGGCATCGCCGTCTGGGTGCTCACCTGCCTGTCCGCCGTGCTGTCCAGCCTCGACGCCCGCAGCTTCGGCGAGACGGTGCTGCGGCTCACCGCGCCGCTCGTCGCGGCCTGGCTGTGGGAGCGCGGCATGGCGCTGGAACGCATGCGCATCACCGGACGGACGCGGGTCAACTGGCGGCTCACCCCCGAACGGGTGCTCGTACGGATCGGGCTCGCCGACCCGACCGGCCGCGACATCGGCGAGGTCGACGCACAACGCCGCCTGATGCGGCTGGCGCTCGCGGCCAAGCACGCACGCACCGTTCGTGACACCGGGACGAGGCGAGCCCAGCGACGGGCGCTCGCCAAGCTCGACCGCGCGATGGAGCGTACGGTCGAGTACGGGGGACTGGGCACCGATCCCGCGCGACAGGACATGCTGATCGCGCAGCTCGGTGTCCTCTACAACGCCGCGAGCCTTCTCGATCTGGAACCGGAGGCACCCTGGGCGGCGACGCCGGCCGACGGCCGCTCCGCCGACGACGCCGACGCCCACCCGGCGGAGCAACGACCGGTGCCAGTGGAGCCGGACACCGCACCGGAGGTTCCCCAAGCGATGCCGCACGCTCTTGTACGTGACGGCGCGGTACAGGACACGCCCGCCGAGCCGCCGCCCGCGGCCGAGCTGCGACCCGCGCCCGCCGTGGTCCCGGGTGCCAAGGTGGCCACGGACACCGGTGAGCTTGCGGCGCTCTTTCTGGACGCCCTCGGCAGACACGAGGGCTCGGTCCCGGCGGCCCGTGCCGACATGGAGCGGGCCGGGCGCAGACCGCCCTCCAGCGGGTATGCCTACAAGCTGCGCAAGAGATGGCATGAGCAGACCGCCGGGACCGGTCGGCTGACCCGCGTCGGCTGACCCGCTCGGATCGGCCCGGCCAGTGGGCCGATCACGGTCGCCTCGGCCGCGCGCCCGCCTTGACGCGGCGGTGGGCAAGGAGGAGAGCGCCTGCTGAGCGCGCTCCTGGGCCGGGTGTCAGGCCGCCTCGCCTGACCAAGGCCGGAGGGGCCGCCTCGTGCATCTGACCGACGCCCTCGGCCGGAAGAAGTGATCAGCTCGTGTCATGCCTGTTACGCCGTCGCGGCGGGAGGGGATTTCGGTAAGAGGAACGCGCGCGGCTGCTGGAAGTGATCGAATGGGCGCCTTGTTTGTGCTGAACGGATGAGAATGATGATGAGGGCTCGCTCACATGCCTTGCCCTGGCGGCTCAGCGTGGAATGCTGGGCTCTTGTTGCCTGCCCAGGTCGGATGTGATGACGGCTCAGCCGGACGGTGGTCCTGAGATGCCCGAGATGCCCTCCCCGGTGTCGGGCGGTCCCACGGTGCTTCGCATGATGCTCGGAGCCCGGCTGCGGCGGCTGCGGGAGTCGAACAGGATCACCCGCAAGCAGGCCGGCTACACGATCAGGGCCTCGGAATCAAAGATCAGCCGGCTGGAGCTCGGACGGGTCGGGTTCAAGGAACGCGACATCGCGGATCTGCTCACCCTCTACGGGATGACCGACGGGGAGGAGCGGGCGACCTGCCTGCAACTGGCGCGGCAGGCCAACACGCCCGGTTGGTGGCATCAGTACTCCGATGTCGTGCCGCACTGGTTCGAGATCTACGTCGGCCTCGAGCAGGCGGCCTCGCGCATCCGCACCTACGAGGTGCAATTCGTCCCCGGGCTGCTCCAGACCGAGGACTACGCCAGGGCCGTCACGTTGCTCGGCCATCCGCGCGCGTCCGCGAGCGAGATCGACCGCCGGGTGGCGGTGCGGATGACCCGGCGCGAGCGCATCATGGAGGCGCCCGACCCGCCGCATCTCTGGGCCGTCATCGACGAGGCGGCGCTGCGGCGGCCGCTGGGCGACCGGGGCGTGATGCGGCGGCAGATCGAGTACCTGATCGAGATGTCTGCGGCGCCGCGCGTCACCATCCAGATGATGCCGTTCCAGTACGGGGGACATGCCGCGGCGGGCGGCCCGTTCAGCATCCTGCGGTTCAACGAGCCGGACCTGCCCGATGTGGTCTTCCTCGAACAGCTCACCAGCGCCGTCTATCTGGACCGGTTCGAGGACGTCGAGCGGTATCTGGCCGTCATGGACCTGCTCGTCGTCGAGGCTCAGGACGGGGCCGCCACGATCGCCGGTCTCAACCGGGCTCTCAAGGAGTCCTGACCGTCCCTTGAGCCGTTAGGCGACCCTGAGGGTCCAGGAGAACGCCGGTCCCGCGCCCGCCGGCGTGCCGGAGCCTGGGGCCGATCAGAGACCAGGGCCGATCAGAGACCAGGGTGGCTCAGAGTCCGGGGCGGGCGCCGATCTCGCCCATGGCGGCCGCGGCCAGCCGGCAGCCCGCGGCGAGCGCCTCGGCCGGGGGCTTGCCGTCGAGCCACGGCGGAAGGAAGCCGGCGCAGAACGCGTCACCCGCACCGGTGCCATCCATGATCTTGTTCAGCGGTTCGGCGGGTACCTGGATCGGCTCGGGCCGCCCGTTGGTGTACCACAGCGCGCCGTCCTCACCCATCTTGATGACGACCTGCGGATACCACGCCGTGAGCACCTTCGCCGCCTGGGCGGGCACGTCACGCCCGGTCAGCACTTCGGCCTGAGCGGCGTTGATCATCAGCAGCCGCGCGCCCTGCGTCCACTCGAGGAACGGCTCGGCACCCACCCGCTTTAGCGGGGCGGCGGATCCACCGTCGATCGAGATCGACATCTGGGTCTTGCGCGCCATGCCGAGGGCATGCAGCGCCGCCTTCCGGGACCCCTCGTTGAGCAGGGAGTAGCCGGACAGGTGCAGATGCGAGCCGGCCGCGAACAGGTCGTGCGGGATGTCCTCGGGCAGGAGCGCGGCGTTGGCACCCGGGTCGGAGAGCATGGTCCGGTCGCCCTTGTGGGTCACGAGCACCACGCAGGTGCCGGTCGGGCGCTCGGCGTCCATGACGAGGCGGGCGTCGATGCCGTACCCCATCAGCTCCATATCCCGGTTCCGGCCGGCGATGTCGGAGCCACGGCGCCCGACGAAGGCGGCATCGACCCCTTCGACCGCGAGCCAGGCGGCCACGTTCGCCCCGGACCCGCCGCCGTGCATGGTCACAGCGGCCGGCGTGTCACTGCCCTTGGCCAGGGGCAACGCGGCTCGCGCAACGGCATCGGTCATGAGATCACCGATCACGACCACGCGCGTCATGATGTCATCACCTCGATTGACACGGCCCGGTTGACAGCTCCTCCGGGGACGTGTGGTCGACCGTAACAGCTCAGCCCCCCCGATGAGGTCTCGAACGCGCAGCGAAACCCGGAACTCTGACCGAACCTCCGGACTCCAATGGTGGCAGATCGGACATCTCGGGTCCCCTACTCTTTGGCGGGTGAACTATCCGGATCATTGGGAGGCGGATGTCGTCCTCGCGGACGGGGGCACCGCCCATCTGCGCCCGATCCGGAGCGATGATGCCGAATCGTTGCGTTCCTTCTACGCCCGGCTGTCCCCGGAATCGATCTACTACCGTTTCTTCGGGCCGCGGCCCCGGCTGTCCGAGCGCGAGATCGTTCATTTCACGACCCTGGACCACGACGACCGGGCGGCGCTGATCGCCACGGTCGGCGACTCGATGCTCGCGGTCGTGCGGTACGACAAACTCCGCGAGGAGCCGGGGGTGGCGGAGGTCGCGTTCCTCGTCGAGGACGCCCACCAGGGCCGGGGGCTCGGCTCGGTGCTGCTGGAGCACATCGCCGCCGCCGCCCGCGAGCGCGGCGTGCGCCGTTTCCTGGCTCACGTGCTGCCGGACAACCGCCGGATGGCCAAGATCTTCCGCGATGCCGGCTACCAGGCCGAGCAGCGGTTCGAGGACGGCGTCATCCGGCTCAGCCTGGATCTCGAGCCCACCGAGACCTCCATCGAGGTGATGACGGCGCGCGAGCACCGGGCCGAGGCGCGGTCGATCCAGCGGCTGCTGTTCCCTCGATCCGTGGCGGTGGTCGGCGCCGGCCGGGAGGCGCACAGCGTCGGCCGGACCGTGCTGCGGCATCTGCTCGGCGGGGACTTCTCCGGCCCGGTCTACCCGGTGCACCCGACCGCGACGGCCGTTGCCGGGGTCCGCGCCCACCCGACGGTGCTCGACATCGCCGGCGACGTCGACCTGGTCGTGGTCGCCGTGCCCGCGGGCGCCGTGCACGAGGTGGTCGAGCAGAGCGCGGGCAAGGGCGTGCACGGGCTCGTGGTGGTGTCCGCGGGCTTCGCCGAGACGGGCGCCGGCGGCCGGGCCCGGCAGGAGGAGCTCGTACGGCTGGCCCGCGCGCAGGGGATGCGGGTCGTGGGTCCGAACTGCCTCGGCATCGCCAACACCGACCCGGGCGTACGGCTCAACGCGACCCTCGCCCCGACCATGCCGGGCCGCGGGCCGGTCGGGTTCTTCTCCCAGTCCGGCGCGCTCGGCATCGCGATCCTGCAGCGCACCGCCGAGCGCGGCATCGGCCTGTCGACCTTCGTCTCCGCGGGCAATCGGGCGGACGTGTCCGGCAACGACCTCATGCAGTACTGGGAGGAGGACCCCGCCACCACCGCCGTGCTGCTCTACCTGGAGTCGATCGGCAACCCGCGCAAGTTCACCCGGCTCGCCCGCCGGCTGAGCCGCAAGAAGCCGATCGTGGCGGTGAAGTCGGGCCGTACGACACAGGGGGTGCCGCTCGGTCATGCGGTACGCGCGCTGACGCTGCCCGACCACGCGGTCAGCGCGCTGTTCGCGCAGGCCGGGGTGATCCGGGTGGAGGGCCTGTCCGAGCTGTTCGACGTGGCGCAGCTTCTCGCATACCAGCCGCTTCCCGCCGGAGAGCGGATCGCGATCATCGACAACTCCGACTCGCTCGGCCTGCTCGCCCTGGATGCCGCCGCCACGCTGGGCCTCGAACCGCTCCAGCCCGTCGACCTGGGCCCGAGGGCGGGGGCGGGGGAGTACGAGGCGGCCCTGGCCGACGCGCTCGCGGACGAGTCCGTCGACGCCGTCCTCACCGTCTACACCCCGCCGATCATGGGCGGTACCGAGCCGGCCACCGGATCATCCGCGCCTGCGGACGGCGGAGACGGAAAGGCCGCAGGCGGACCTGGTGGGAGCGGATCCGGTGGGAACGGACCCGGTGGGAGCGGACCCGGTGGGAACGGACGGGGCGGGGACTCCCGGGTGAAGACCGTGGCGCAGGCGATCACGGGTCTTGCCGCCGGGAGCCGCAAGCCCATCGTCGCCACCTATCTCGGCCTGGTGGGCCTGCCGGCCGAGCTGCGGATCTGCGGGCCGGACGCGCTGGCGGGCCCCGGCTCGATCCCGTCGTATGCCACGCCGGAGGACGCCGTGCGCGCTCTCGCGTACGTCATGCGCTACGCCGCGTGGCGGCGGAGGCCCACGGGACGGCTGCCCGAGCGGGACCCGGCCGGCCGGAGGAGGGCCCGGGCGCTCGTGGAACGGCTGCTCACGGCGGCCGAGGCCGACCGCCCAGCGAACGCGGAGAGCCCGGCCGGTCCCGAGGACGGTCCTGAAGCCGGTCCGGTGGCCCGTCCCGTGATCAGTCACGTGGCCGGTCAGGTGGCCGTCGAGCCCGCCGACGTCCAGGCGCTCCTGTCCTGCTACGGCATCACCGTCGCCGCCTCGGGCTCGCCGGCCGGTCCGCCGGGCATCGAGGCGCGGATCGTCACGCGGGAGGACCCCTCCTTCGGCGCCGTGGTGTCGTTCGGGCTGTCGGGGGCCACCGCCGCCCTTCTGGACGACCGGGCCTACCGGCTCGCTCCGCTGACCGACGTCGAGGCCGCCGAACTCGTACGTGCGGTGCGCTCCGCCCCGCTGCTGTTCGGCCACCGCGGTGCCGAACCCGTCGACGTCGACGCGGTCGAGGACCTGCTGCTGCGCGTGTCCCGGCTCGCCGACGATCTGCCCGAGGTAGCGCGCCTGGAGCTCGATCCGGTCGTGGCGGCACCCTCCGGGGTCACCGTGACAGGCGCGACCCTGACACTGGCTCGGCCGGCCGGCCCGCGCCCCGAGCGCGGCCCCCGTCGCCTGCGAGGCCCCGGCCAGTGACCGCCGAGCCCTCGGCCCTTCCGTGCCGCCCGGGGCGCTGGTCGGGGCGCTGGTCGGCGGGCGGGGGCGGGACGGGGTCGGGGGTCGGTGGCACGGGGCTGGGCGGCGGCTCGGGCTCGGGCCTCGGCCGGCCGGGTGGGACGGGCTCGGGGCCGGGCCCAGGTGGCGGCGAGGGCGTCGGCTCCGGTGGCACGGGGCTGGGCGGTGGTTCGGGCACCGGCCCAGGGCCGGGTGCCGGGCCCGGTCCGGGCGGCTGGGGGCTCGGCCCGGGCGGGCGCACCGGCGGCTCGGTCGGCGGGATCGGCGGCGGGCCGGGCGGCTTGGGCGGCTCGCGCAGGTGTGATGACGCGCCGGGCATGTTCACGGCAATGCACCTCTCTCGTCGGGGTCTCGTCGGGGTCTCATCCGGGACTCGACGTCGGCTACCCTCCCTTACCCAAGATCGGCGGCCTGAGGCCTGCGCGGCCGCGCCGTTGCCGTCCATGTGCGCGTAACACCCGGGACAGGGCAGGATGGGGTGCATGAGGGAAACCCGAGCGACCGCTCAGGGATTGCGCACGGCGATCGAGCGCAGCGGGTACTACCCCGCCCTGGTCGCGGACGCGGTCGAGTCCGCGGTCGGTACCGAGCAGGTAATCGCCTACGTCATCCACCATGAGGCGACATTCGATCCGGCGATGGAGGTACGGCGGCATGTGACCGTCCTCGTGCTGTCGCCGTCCAGGCTGCTGGTCTGCCATACGGATGAACATCCCCCCGGCGAGACGATGCCGCATCCACACGCCTCCACGACGACCGAGGCGGTCCCGCTGAACCGCATCCGGTCGGTGGCGCTGACCCGGGTGGTGCAGGAACCGGCGTCGTACGTTCCGGGCATGCCGCCCAACGAGGCGGTTCTCACGATCGGCTGGGGGGCGATCGCCCATGTCGACATGGAGCCGGCGACCTGCGGGGACGAGTCGTGTGAGGCCGATCACGGCTACACCGGCAGCCTCACCGCCGACGACCTGTTGCTGCGGGTCAGCGAGGCGGCCGACGGCGGCGAGGCGGTCGCCCAGGTCCTCGCCTTCTCGCGCGCCCTCTCCGAGGCCACGGCCCGGACCTGAGGGCGGCGCGCTGAGCGCGGAGTGGGCCCGGCGCCGCCTTCGACCCCGACCCCGACCCCCGTGCGGACCTCGTGTGAAGGTGGCGGATGAACGCAGTGGCACCTCCTTCCATTCCACGCTACGGGTCGGGGGCACTCTCCGACCTCGCGCCGTCCCTTCTGGCGGCCCTGGGGGTTCCCGGCGGTCGTGACGTCCTGGGACTTCCCGAGCTGCCGCGTGCCTGCGTGCTGCTCATCGACGGCCTCGGCTGGGAGCTGCTGCGCGCTCATCCGGAACAGGCGCCGTACCTGTCCTCGCTCTCCGGCCGGCCGCTGACGGCGGGTTTCCCCGCGACCACCGTGACGAGCCTCGGTTCGCTCGGCACCGGGCTGAGCCCGGCCATGCACGGGCTCCTCGGCTACCAGATCCGCAATCCCGAGACCGGCCGGCTGCTGAACTGCCTCAAGTGGCCCGACGAGGTCGATCCGATGATCTTCCAGCCCGCCCCGACGGCCTACGAACGGGCGGCGGAGGCCGGCGTGAGCGTCGCCTACGTGGCGTCGGGCCGGCTCAAGGACAGCGGGCTGTCCCGCGCGGTGAACCGCGGAGCCGACTACCTCGCCGCCGAGAGCCTCGGCCAGCTCGTCGCGCGGGCGGAGTACGCGCTGCGCCGGGGCGACCGCGCGTACGTGACCGTCTATCACCCGGATCTGGACTCCACCGGGCACTGGTACGGCGCGGGATCGCCCGCTTGGCGGCACCAGCTTCGGTTCGTGGACCTGCTGGCCGAACGGCTCGCCGAGGTCCTCCCGGCGGGCGCGGCGTTGTACGTCACCGCCGATCACGGGATGGTCAACCCGGCCGAGCGGATCGACGTGGACGAGGTGCCGGCCCTCCGCGAGGGCGTCGCGCTGCTCGGCGGCGAGGCGCGCGCCCGGCACGTCTACACCGAGCCGGGAGCGGTGCCGGACGTCCTCGCCACCTGGCGGGAACTGGTCGGCGATCGAGCCTGGGTCCACTCGCGCGAAGAGGCGGTGGCGGCCGGCTGGTTCGGCCCGGTGGCCGAGGGACTGCTGCCGCGCATCGGCGACGTGCTCGCGGTGCCGTACGGTGACCTCGCGGTCGTCGCGACCAGGGCCGAGCCGACCGAATCCAGGCTGGTCGGCATGCACGGATCGATGACGCCGGCCGAGCAGCTGGTGCCCCTCCTCAGCCCGCCGGCCTGACGGCGGGCGAATCCGCCGGGCGGCCGTGCCCGGTCGTGCCCGGCCGTGTCAGGCCGTGTCAGGACATGGCCGGATCGGGCGACGGGGGCACTGGCTCTCCCACATCGATCCGTCAGGGTTCAGACTGGCGATGTGCATCCACTCATCAATGTCCAGACTCTCGCCCAGGCGCTCACGGACGAGCGGCCGCCGATCCTTCTCGACGTACGCTGGCATCTGGCCGGCCCCCGGGGCATCGAGGCCTACCGCCGGGGTCACCTGCCGGGCGCGGCATTCGTCGACCTCGACGAGGATCTGGCCGGCCCGCCCGGAGTGCTCGGCAGGCATCCGCTGCCCACGGCCGAGGCGTTCACGGCGGCGATGCGGCGCGCCGGGGTCAGCGCCGATCGGCTGGTCGTCGCCTACGACGACGCGGACTCGACCGCGGCCGCCCGGCTGTGGTGGACCCTGCGGTACTTCGGGCACGACCGGGTGAGGGTCCTCGACGGCGGTTACCGCGCCTGGGTCGACGCCGGGCGGCCCGTGACCACCGGCGAACCCGAGGTGCCGCCGGGAGACTTCACCGCCCGGCCCGGGCGGCTGCCGGCGCTCGACGCCGACGGGGCCGCGACGCTCGCCAAGAGCGGAGTGCTGCTCGACGCGCGGGCGGCCGAGCGCTACCGGGGCGAGGTCGAGCCGGTCGACCCGGTCGCCGGGCACATCCCCGGCGCGGTGAACGCCCCCACGCTGGGCAATGTCGGCGTCGACGGCCGCTTCCTGCCCCCGGAGCTGCTGCGCGAGCGCTTCGCCGAGTTGGGCGCGACCGACGCGGCCGACGTCGGCGTCTATTGCGGCTCGGGTGTCACGGCGGCGCACGAGATCCTCGCACTCACCGTCGCCGGGGTCCCGGCCGCCCTTTACATCGGCTCCTGGTCGAACTGGATCGCCGACCCCGCCCATCCCGTGGCAGTCGGCGAGTTCTGACGCCGGGCCGCCGACGGGCCGCGGACGCCCGCGAGAGTGCCCGCGGCGGGCCGGGACAGGGCAACGGGCGCGGTCCGTCGTCGTCAGATGAGCCGCACCCAGGCGTGCGACGAGGTCTCCTTCTCGGCCACGTCGACCCGGTCGTACTCCGTGGGTCCGGCGTGCGCGTAGCCGTTGCCGACGATGGCCCGGTGGAAGTCGTCGGACACGACGAGCGCCAGGCAGGCGTCCTCGCTGTCCGCGAGCGTGCGCTTGACCTCTTCGGCGTCGACCAGCCGCGCCGTGTGCACGAGGGGCTCGCCCGACCAGCCGTCCGCGGTGCCGTCGACGAAGCCGAAGTGCACGGCGATGCGGAGCCTCAGCCGGGCGGCGGCGCTCGAGGCCTCCGCGTGCTCGCGGAGCGCGGCCGCGATCGTCACGATGAACACGTCCAGCAGGTCGGCCGGCGACACGGTCTCGGGTGACACGACCAGCCGCAGGCCGTCCCCGCGGTCGGCCGGGTCGAGGTCGTCCAGGGGGCGGCCGAGGGCGTCCGCGCCGGCCCGGAAGACCCGGGAGAGGTCCTGGCGCATGCGGAGCCGCTGCCGGCTGGTCGCCGGCCGCCCCGAGCCCTGTACGTCGGCCACGACGATCACCCGGCCCACGCCCTTGCCGGGCGGCCGGTCCTCGCCGCCGGTGCCTGCCGCACCGGACGCCGCACCGGGACCGGTCGGCTCGGCCCGGCCGAGGTGCGCGGTGTTGCCGTGGCCCGCGATGACCTGGCCGGTCACGTCTCCGCCGATGTCTATGGTGAACCGATCCAAGGGCCGCTTCGGCATGAGGGCTCCTCAGGCATTCGGGCATGTCGCGTCGGTGTCGGGGAGCATGCCGGCTCGGATCATGATGAGCCGCCGACACACCCGTCCCACTCTTAGCGCTGATGTCGCGCGCCTTCTGTGTCCTGGTACACAGTTTCTGGCCAATGGGACGAGCTGGGCCGGTTAAGGCCATATCAGCGCGTGATTCAGCCCGCGGCGTGCAGCCAGCGCACCGGGGCGCCGTCGCCCGCGCGCCGGAAGGGCTCGAGCTCGTGATCCCACGGCGTGCCCATCAGACGCTCGAGCTCATGCTCGAGACTGGACTTGCCGCCCGCCGCGCTCGCCATCACATGGCGGAGCCGGTTCTCGGGGATCATGACATCGCCGTTCGCGCCGATCACTGCGGTGAACACTCCGAGCGACGGCGTGCAGCTGTAGCGGGCACCGTCGCAGCCGGGCGTCGCGTCCTCGGTCACCTCGAACCGCAGCAGCTTCCAGTTCCGCAGGGATGAGGCGATGCCGGCGGCGGTGCCGGGTTCGCCCTCCCAGTGCAGTTCGGCGCGCATGGTCCCCGGGGCGGCCGGCTGGTCCGTCCAGGCCAGGGACGCGGGCACGCCAAGAACGCCGCCGACGGCCCACTCGATGTGCGGGCACAGCGCAGGCGGCGCAGAGTGGACGTAGAAGACGCCACGTGCGGTCACCGGACCTCCTGGTTGCGTACCGAGGCTCGTCTTCCCCTACGGCCTCATACGCCCCAAGAAGGTATCCGCGCCCCTCATTGTGCCCCATCGACAGGAACCGCACCAGCGGGAATCGGATCAGTCCACCGCGGGCCAGTGCTGGTGTCAGCTCCGTGGCCGCAACCGGCCGTATCCGAGCCGTGCCGCTGCGAAACCGCTCAGCGCCACCGCGAGATACGGCACGAGGTCCCCGTACCGGTCGTAGGGGGTGCGGTCGGTGGCCGGCGGTACCCGCACCGTGACGGTGACCGAACCGCGCTTGTCGGTGTCGAACCAGGCCGTCGAGCGGCCTCGCGCGTCGAAGCCCGCCGAAACGCCGGTGAGCGCCGCCTGCACGCTGGGACGCCCGGTCTCGGCCGATCGCACCGCCGCGAGGGCGGCGTGCTGCGGCGGTGCCCAGCTGCCCTGGAAGGTGGACGTGGCGGACTGGTAGACGATCAGTTGTGCCCCGCGCCCGGCGACGGCGCGGCCCAGATCGGGGAAGGCGGACTCGAAGCAGATGAGCGGTCCGATCGTGACGCCGCCCGTCTGGAGCACCCGGACACCGGTGCCGGGCACCCGGTCCTCGCCGGCCGCTCTGCTGATCGAACTGAGCCATCCGAGCACTGGACGGAACGGGATGTACTCCCCGAACGGCACGAGGCGCGTCTTGACGTACCGCCCGCGGATCCCGTCCGGGCCGATCAGCAGGGAGCTCTTGGAGATGCGGTTCCGAGCATCGCGCGCGTCCTCGTTGACGAGCAGGTCGGACGACCTGGCGAGCGTGCTCAACCGGGCGGTGAGGTCGGCCCGGCGGTCCAGATCGAAGCCCACGCTGCTCTCGCCCCACACGACCAGGTCGGCGGGCGGTGCCGCGGCCGTGATCCGCTCACCGGCGGCGAACCGGGTGACCGGGTCGTGCAGGACGCCGGGCTGGACGAGCGTCACCCGTATGGTGCGCACCGCCTGGGGCTCGCCGCGGAGCGCGTACGAGACCGGCCCGGCGAGGCCGACCACCAGCGCGGCGGTGAGTGCGCGCATCCGCGCCGACGGGGCCACCAGCGCGATCGTCAGGGCCGTGTTCACCGCCACCAGCGCGAAGGACACGAGCCACACCCCGCCGAGCGCGGCGAGGCCGAGGACCGTCGGATGCCGCCACTGGCTCGCTCCGAACAGTGCCCACGGCCCTCCGAGCGCGTGCCATGACCGGGCGTACTCGATCGCGACCCACGTGCTCGGCACCAGCAGCAGCGCGTACAGGGGCCGGACCGGGACGCGCAGCGTCGCCCACGCCGCGAGGCCCCACCCGGCCCACAGTGCCCCGAAGACGGCGGCCACGAGCAGCAGCCCGGGACCGATGTTCGGGATCGTCCAGTAGAGGGCGGCCAGCAGGTAGCCCGCGCCGAACCACCAGCCGCGCACCGCCGCCGTCCGCGCGCCGGGAGCGGACCGGATGATCAGCAGACCCGGCACGAGGATTCCCCACGCGAGCCAGTCGGCACCGACCCGGGGGAACGTCAGCAGCGGCAACGCCCCGGCCGGCAGCGCCAGCAGCGTGTGGATCCGCGCCGCCCGCGTGCCCTGCTCGGTCGCGGCGGCGGTGTCCAGGGTCATGTCTCCAGTAACGCATCCCGGCGGCGGGTACTCAATCGCGTCCTGTCCTCAAGCGTCGATCAAGGATCGCGGTACGCATGGGAACCCCGATCCTTGATCGAAGTCCGGCGCTCAGGCCCGGCGTGGCCGGATGCGGCCGCTCACGACGATCACTTTCGGTGCCGGTGCGGGCACATTCAGTGCGTGTTCGATCAGGAGGCGCAGCTCGAGCGGGTGCTCGCGCGCCATCGTGACGCCGTCGTCGTCGAGCCGACCCCCGGCCGCCCCGCGCTGATCCGGCGCGACCAGATCCTCGTCGCGGACCACGACGCGCCGGCCGTCGAGGGGCTCGTGCGGCGCTGGTACGACGGGCGGCAGGACGAGCCGGGAGTCTGCCGGCTGCGGCTGCGCGCCGCGGCCAGGGTCGACGTGTGCGAGCTCGTCGCGCGGCTCGGCGGAGACGGTGGGCACCGCGGACCGGCCGTCGCGCCCAACCATCTCGTGCACGGTCAGCCGATGTGGTGGTCGGGCCCGGCCGACCTGCCGCGGCCGGCCGACCCGCTCGACCCGCCCGCGGCTGCGGCTCCCGGCGAGCGCCCGGTCACGGTGGCCGTCCTCGACACCGGCCTGTCCCCGCATCCCTGGTACGAGACGCGTGACTGGTACGCCGAGCAGCGCGACGAGGTCGCCGAGGTGCTCGACGCCGACCTCGACTACGAACTCGACGCGCAGGCCGGTCACGGCACCTTCATCGCGGGCGTCCTGCTCCAGCACGCCCCGGCGGTGCGCATCCGGGCCATGAAGGTGCTCGGCGGCGACGGCGTCGGGGACGAGTTCGGCGTCATCCGCGCGCTCAACCGGCTGGCCGCGTGGGGGAGGGCCGACATCGTCAACCTCTCACTCGGCTGCCACACCTTCGACGACCGCCCCTCGCCCGTGCTGGCCCAGGCGGTCGGCCGGCTGCGGGCGAGGAACGGCGCGGTCGTCGTGGCGTGCGCGGGCAACGCGGCGAGCGACCGCCCGTTCTGGCCGGCCGCCCTGAAGTGGGTCATCGCCGTGGCCGCCCTCGACGGCGACGAGCGCGCGTGGTTCTCCAACCACGGCTGGTGGGTCGACGCCTGTGCACCCGGCGCCCGGATCGCCAGCTGCTTCGTACGATTCGACGGCCCGCGCGAACCGGCGCGGCAGCGGATCGGCGGGGTCGACCCCGACCGGTTCCAGGGGTACGCGACATGGAGTGGAACGTCGTTCGCGGCGCCGGCCGTGGCGGCCGCGATCGCCCGGCTCGCCGCGGCCGGGAACCTGACCGCCGCGGTCGCCGCGAGCCGTCTGCTCGACCCGGCGGCCGCCGTTACCCTTCCCGGCCTCGGCGTAATCATCAGGGTTTGAGCACGAACCGACGGCGATGCGATAACCACTGTCGGTAATCGACCTGTGACGGTGTGCGTTCGTTCTAATGTGGCCGGTCGGCGGGGGGCCGAACGACGAGGCGGAGGCTCTCGTGGGCCCGGCAGGGACGACGGACACGAACGGCGCATCACCGGGCGACCTGGTCGCCTGGGCGAGAAAGGGCGACCAGTCGGCATGGGCGGCGCTCACCGCGCGCTACTCGGGCATGGTGTGGGCCATCGCCCGCGCGCACGGGCTGGGCGAGGCGGACGCCGCCGACGTGACCCAGACGACCTGGTTGCGGCTGGTCGAGCGGATCGACCGGATCCGCGACCCGGAACGAGTGGGCGCCTGGCTGGCGGTGACCGCGCGCCGCGAGACCGTACGCCTGAGGCGTCACCAGGTCGGCGGCCGGGCGCTGCCGCCGCTCGCCGCCACCGATCCGGGCCCCGACCACGTCTGCCTCGACCGCGAGCGGCTGCGCGTGGTGATGACGGCGATCCAGGCGCTGCCGGAGCTGTGCCGGCACGTGCTGAGGCTGTTCGCGCTGTCACCCGGTTACGCCGAGGTGGCCGCCGCCCTCGACATGCCGATCGGCAGCGTCGGCCCGACCCGGACGCGCTGCCTGACGTCGCTTCGGGCACGGCTCGGGGGAGTGCTGTGAGCCGCGTGCCCGACGAGGAACTGATGGCGTACGTCCGGGCCGCGTTCGCCGCCTTCGAGCCCGTACCCGAGCGGGTTCTCGCCGCGGGACGGGCGACGCTGGCCTGGCGGGAGCCGGACGCGGCCCTCGCCGACCTCGTGGCCGACAGCCGCTCCGGCGCTGTGGGAGTGCGCGGAACCTCGCGGCTGCTCACGTTCGACGGGACCGATCACGCCGTGGAGGTGGAGGTCAGCGGTGCCGGGCGGGACGTCGAGCTGGTCGGGCGGTTGTCCCCGCCCGCCCCCGCGCACGTTCGGGTGCGGCACCTCGACGGCGAGCTCACCGCGCGGGCCGACCCGGCCGGCCACTTCATCGTGCCGGGCGTCCCGTCGGGCCTGGTGAGCCTGGTGTTCCGGCTGCCCGATGCCACCCGCATCGTCACCAGCTGGGTGCGGGTGTGAACGAGCGCGACCTGATCCGGCTGGCCGCCGCCGACCCGCCGCGCGCGATGACCGCCGCAAGCCGGCTGCTGTCCGGCGCGCGGGAACCGGCCGACCGGGTGCTCGCGCTGCGCGCGCTCGCGCTGGCCGGCAAGGAGATCGGCCGGGTGGCGGAGGGGCTGGATCACCTGCGCGAGGCCCTGCGGGCCGCGCAGGGGGAGGGCCTGACCTACGCGGCCGCCCAGGTGCGGATGAACATGGTGGGGCTGCTCGCCGCGAGCGGGGACGCGGACGGCGCGCTCGTGGCCGCCGATTCCGCCGCTCCTGTGCTGCGCGGTGCGGACGCCGACCGGCTGGTCGCCAACCGCGCGTTCGCGCTCGCCCGCAGCGGGCACATGGACGAGGCGCTCAGGACCGCGCGGCGTGCCCTCGCGGGTATTCGTGCGGGGACCGACCCGGTGGTGCTGGCCGGGCTGCTGTCCACGATCGGGCTGACCCAGGTCTATCGCGGCGAGCTGAACTCGGCGGAGTCCGCCCTGACCGAGGCCGCGGTGACCGCCGACCAGGCCGGTCTGACCCTTCAGGCCGCGATGGCCAGGGGCAATCTGGCGTTCGCCGCCTCGCGCCGCGGTGACCTGCCGCGAGCCCTGGCGCTGTACGCCGCCGTCGAGCCCGACCTGACCCCCGAACGAGTCGCCCAGTGCAGGTTCGACCGGGCCGAGACGCTCATCACCGCAGGGCTGGCCGCCGAGGCCCGGGCCCTGCTCGGCGCGACGCTGGTCGACGTCGCCGACCGTGGTCACCGCGCCGACACCGCCGACGGGCTGCTCCTGCTGGCGCGCGCCGAGCTGGCCGACGGCGACCCGGGTAGCGCCGCACGCACCGCGCGGCGGGCGAGCGCGGAGTTCGCCCGCCAGGACCGCACCGGCTGGATCCCCCTGGCCGACCACCTCGGAGTCCGCGCCCGGTGGGCGGCCGGCGACCGGTCCCCGGACCTTCTGCGCGCGGCCCGTACGGCCGCTGACCGGCTCGGGCGGGCCGGCTGGGCCGAGCCCGCCGCCGACACTCGCATCGTCGCCGCGCTGATCGCACTGCACCTGGGCCGTACAACCGTCGCCCGCGACCTGCTCGGGCGGGTGAGCACCGCCAGGTGGCACGGGCCGGTCGCGACGCGGGTGGCGGCCTGGCACGCCACGGCGCTGGAACGGGCCTCGCGCGGCGACCGGCGCGGTGCCGCGGCGGCGGTGCGCGCGGGGCTGCTGGTGGTCGACGACCACGCCGCGGCGCTCGGCGCCACCGAGCTGCGCGCACGGGCCGCCGATCTCGCCGCCGACCTGGCCGGCCTCGGGCTGCGGCAGGCTCGATCGGGTCGCGAGCTGCTCGCCGCCGAGGAACGCCGCCGTGCCATCACGTGCCGTCCGGCGTCAGTGCGCCCGCCCGCCGACCCGCGGCTGGCCGCGGCCCTGGCCGATCTGCGGCGGGCCAGCGCGGAGCACACCGAGGCCACGGCCACCGGCCACGGCTCCCGGGAGACGGCGGACCGGATCCCGCACCTCGAGGCGGCGGTACGGGCGAGCGCCAGGACCCGGCCGGGTGCCGGCGCGGGAACGCGGACATCACCGCCGCGGATTGCGGAGCTCACCGAGGCGCTCGGGCACCGGGCCCTCGTCGAGTTCGTCAGGCTCGGACCGGAACTGCACGCGGTGACGGTCGTCGCCGGCCGCTGCCGCAGATGGCCGCTGGGCCGTTACGAGGACGCGGTACGCGCGGCCAGACTCGTCCGGTTCGATCTGCGCGTCCTCGCCGAGCGCGGCGGCGATCATGTCGGGCGGGCGAAGCCGGGCACCGCCGCGGCGCTCGCGGAGGAGCAGCTGATCGGCCCGCTGCGCCGGGCGATCGGCGATCGCGAGCTGGTCATCTCGTCCACCGGGGCGCTGCACGCGCTGCCGTGGGCGGCGCTCCCGGCGCTGGCCGCGCGTCCGGTCACCGTCGTGCCGTCGGCGCGCACCTGGGTGCGGAGGAGTGCGCCACCGCCGGGCGGGCGCGGCCGGGGCGAGGCCCACCGGGTGGTGCTCGTCGCGGGTCCCGGCCTGCGTCACGCCGACACCGAGATCACGGCGCTGGCGCGGATCCATCCGGACGCGACCGTCCTCACGGGCGGCCGGGCCCGCGCCGAGACGGTACGGCGTGCTCTCGACGGCGGCGGGCTCGCGCATGTCGCCGCGCACGGCGAGTTCCGCGTCGACAACCCGCTCTTCTCCCGCCTGCTCCTGGCCGACGGGCCGCTGATCGCCTATGACCTCGAGGGCCTGCGCCGGGCACCGCGCGTGGTGGTGCTGTCGGCGTGCGACGCCGGCCGGGCCGACGCGGGCGAGGCGGTCATGGGCATGGTGGGCGTGCTGCTCGACTTCGGCGCCGCCACCGTCATCGCGAGCGTCACCCCGGTGCGCGACGCGGACACCCGCGACTTCATGGTGGCCTTCCACGAACGCCTTGCCGCGGGCGTCTCGCCGGCGCGGGCGCTGGCGGTCACCCCCCGCACCCCGGGAGTCCTCGGCTTCGTGTGCTTCGGCGCGGGCTGACCCGCGCGCATGGGCACGACCCGGGTCGGACGGCCGGGCCGGAGCAGGTCAGCGTACGGTCAGAGCGGGATGTTGCCGTGGGCTCCCCGGGCCGGGATGGCCTCGGCGATGGCGCGGGCGATGGCGCCACGGGTGCCGGTGGGGGAGATGACCTCGTCGACGACGCCGAGTTCGCGCGCCCGGTGGAGGCCGCCCGCGATCTTCTCGTGCTCGGCGGCGAGCTGGGTCTCGAGCGCGGGCCGCTCCTCCTCGGGAACCGCCGCGAGCGTACGCCGGTGCAGGATGCGCACCGCCGCGACCGCGCCCATGACGGCGAGCTCGGCCGTCGGCCAGGCGAAGACCCGGGTGGCCCCGAGCGAACGGGAGTTCATCGCGATGTAGGCGCCGCCGTAGGCCTTGTGGGTGACCAGCGTCACCCGGGGCACGGTGGCCTCGGCGAAGGCGTGCAGGAGCTTGGCGCCACGCCGTACGACACCGCCGTGCTCCTGGCCGACCCCCGGAAGATAACCGGGGACGTCCACCAGCACGACAAGAGGCACCCCGAACGCGTCGCACATGCGCACGAACCTGGCGGCCTTCTCGGCGGAGGCGGCGTCGAGGCAGCCGCCGAGCCGCAGCGGGTTGTTGGCGATGAGGCCGACCGTACGGCCGCCGAGCCGCCCGAGCGCGGTGACGATGTTCGGCGCCCACTTGGGGTGCAGTTCCACGAGCCCGTCGGGGTCGTCGACCATTCCCTTGACCAGCGGCTTGACGTTGTAGGCCCGGCGGGCGTTCTCGGGCAGCAGCCCGGAGAAGTCGGCCTCGGTCACCGACTCGGGGCGGAGTCGGCCCTGGTGGCCGAGCAGCAGCGCGATGCGGCGGGCCGAGGCGATGGCCTCGGCGTCGTCCGTGGCGACGACGTGCACGACGCCGGACTTCTTCGAGTGCGGCTCGGGACCGCCGAGCGAGGCCATGTCGATCTCCTCACCGGTGACCGACCGCACGACGTCGGGCCCGGTGACGAAGATCTTCCCGTCCTGGGACAGGATGACGATGTCGGTCAGCGCGGGGCCGTAGGCGGCGCCACCCGCCGCCGCGCCGAGCACGACGGAGATCTGCGGCACCACACCGGACGCCCGTGTCATCGCGGCGAAGACCAGCCCGACCGCGTGCAACGACTCGACGCCCTCGGCCAGCCGCGCGCCGCCCGAGTGCCACAGCCCGATGACGGGCAGCCGCTCGCGGATCGCGTGGTCGTAGGCGTGCACGATGGCCTCGCAGCCCGCCGTGCCCATCGCCCCGCCCTGGATACGCGGGTCGCTCGCGAACGCCACCACCGGCAGGCCGTCGATACGGCCGACCCCGGCGAGGGCACCGCTCTTGTCGTCCTCGTCGGTGAGCGGGCGGAGGCTGCCGTCGTCGAAGAGCGCCGCGAGCCGGACCCGGGGGTCCCGTGGGTCGGGCGCCTGTTCGGCGGCCGGGGCCGCCGGGCCGCGGACGCCGGTGTCGAGCACGGTCACGTCAGCTGGCTCCTCACGCTAGACGGCGCGTTGGAAGGCGACGGCGACGTTGTGTCCGCCGAAGCCGAACGAGTTGTTCAGGGCCGCGATGGGACCGTCCGGAAGCCGGCGCGGTTCACCCTGTGCGATGTCGAGGTCGACGGCGTCGTCGAGGTTCTCGAGGTTGGCGGTCGCGGGCACCACGCCCTCGTGCAGTGCGAGGACGGTGATGAGCGACTCGAGCGCGCCGGCGCCGCCGAGCAGGTGCCCGGTCATCGACTTGGTGCCGGTGATGAGCACCTTGGCGGCGGCCTTGGGGCCGAGTGCCTCCTTGAGGGCGATGATCTCGGCCACGTCGCCCTGTGGAGTCGAGGTGGCGTGCGCGTTGACGTGCGCGATCTGCTCGGGTACCAGCCCGGAGTTCACCAGGGCCCGGCGGATCGCGGCGGCCGCCCCGGCACCGGTCGGGTCGGGCTGCACGATGTCGTGACCGTCGGAGGAGTAGCCGGCGCCGGCGACGATGGCGTAGATCCGCGCGCCGCGCGCCCGCGCGTGCTCCTCGGACTCGAGGATCAGGGTCGCGGCGCCCTCGCCGATGACGAACCCGTCGCGGTTCTTGTCGTAGGGGCGCGACGCGCGCTCGGGCTCGTCGTTGCGGGTCGACATGGCGCGCATCGAGGAGAACGCGGCCATGTTGAACGGGTGGATGGTGGCCTCGGTGCCGCCCGCGATGACGACGTCGGCCCGGCCGCTGCGGATCATGTCGATGGCGTAGCCGACGCCCTCGGCGCTGGAGGCGCACGCGCTCACCAGGGCGTGCGCGCCGGCCTTGGCGCCGAACTCGATGCTGACGTGCCCGACGGGGCCGTTCGGCATCAGCATCGGCACGGTGAAGGGAGACGTCCGCTTCCAGCCCGTCTTCTGGTAGGCGCGGTAGCCGTCGAGCGCGGTGATGAGACCGCCGATGCCGCTCGACACGACGGCGCCGAGCCGCTCGGGGTCGGGCTCGAAGCCCTCGCCCGGTTCGGCCTTCCCGGCGATGTCGCGGGGGGCGAACCCGGCGTCGCGCCAGGCCTCGTGCGAGGCGATCAACGCGAACGCCTGGCTGCGGTCGAGTCGGCGCAGCCGGTGCTTGGGCATGACCTCTTCCGGCTCGACCGCGATGGTCGCGGCGAACCGGGTGGGCAGCTCTTCGATGCCCTCCCAGTCGAGCGTGCGTACCCCGGATCTGCCGGCGAGCAGGGCAGACCAGGTCGACGCGACGTCTCCGCCGAGCGGCGTCGTGGCGCCGATGCCGGTGACGACGACCGTGCCGCTTCCAAAGCCCTGACCGGAACCGGTCCCGGCAGTGGCCTGGCCAATGCTCATGATGCTGTCTCCTCGATCAAGCGGGGGATGAGCGGCGCGCCGCACGCCGTTGGGCGACGCGCCACGACACCACTCAGGACTTGAGGTCCTTGAAACCCTGGACGAAGCCGATGACGTCCTTGACGGTCTTGAGGTTCCGGAGCTCGTCGTCGGGGATCTCGACGCCGAACTTGTCCTGAGCCGCCACCGCGATCTCGACCATCGACAGCGAGTCGATGTCGAGGTCGTCGATGAAGTTCTTCTCCGGGGTGACCTCGGCCGCCGGAATGCCGACGATCTCCTCGATGATCTCGCCGAGGCCGGTCAAGATCTCCTGTTCGGTGGCTGCCATGTTCGAAATTCTCCTCACTGGTGGACGCAGGCCCTGTGGATATGGATATGGGGCCTACGGGATCTGAATGACCTGGGCAGCGTAGGTGAGCCCGGCACCGAACCCGATCAGCAGGGCAGGTGCACCGGACGGAACGTCCCCACGCTCGATCATGCGGGACAGTGCCATCGGGATCGAGGCGGCCGACGTGTTGCCGGCGGTCACGATGTCGTTGGCGATCACGGCGTTGGACGCCTTGAGCTTGCGCGCTATCGCCTCGACGATGCGCAGGTTGGCCTGGTGCGGAACGAACGCGGCCAGTTCCTCGGGGGCGACGCCGGCGCGGTCGCAGGCCTCCTTGGCCACCGGGTGCAGGGCGGTCGTCGCCCAGCGGAACACCGCCTGGCCCTCCTGGTGGAGGAACGACTGCCGGTCGGAAATGATGATCTTGTCATAGTGCTCGCCCGCGCTGCCCCAGACCACCGGGCCGACGCCGGGGGCGTCGGAGCCGGTGACGACCGCCGCGCCGGCGCCGTCGGCGAAGATGATGCAGGTCGCGCGGTCGGTCCAGTCGATCCACTGTGACAGCTTCTCGGCACCGATGACCAGGGCGTTCCGCGCGGAGCCCGCGCGGACCGAGTCGGACGCGCTGGCCAGGGCGTAGCAGAACCCGGCACAGGCGGCGTTGACGTCGTAGGCGCCCGGAGCGTGGATGCCGAGGTGGTGCGCCACGGAGGCCGAGACGTTCGGGATCGTGGTCTCGGGGGTGCAGGTCGCCACGATGACCAGGTCGATGTCCTCGGCCGACAGTCCGCTGCCCGCCAGGGCCTTGCCCCCGGCGTGCACGGCGATGTCGAGCAGGCTCTCGTCGGGGCCGGCGATGCGGCGCTCGGCGATGCCCACCCGGCTGCGGATCCACTCGTCGTTGGTCTCGACCATCTGGGCCAGGTCGGCGTTGGTGACCACCTTGGCCGGCTGGTAGTCGCCGAAGGCGAGGATCCGCGCCCCCGGCACTCCCGCCGGAAGTGTGAAGTTGCTCATGATTCCTCCCCCTGGCTCATCGGTCCGCCGGTCAATGTCCGCCGCCGTGCTCGGCCATCAGCGCGCGGGCCTTGTCGAGGTCTTCGGGTTTCTTGACGGCGAGGACCTCGACGCCGCTGAGTTCGCGGCGGGCCAGCCCGACGAGCGTGCCCGCCGGAGGCAGCTCGATGATGGCGGTCACGCCGAGCTCGGTCATGGTCCGCATGCAGGCGTCCCACCGAACCGGGGAGCTGACCTGATCGACGAGGCGGGCGACGTAGTCGGCCCCCGCGTCGACGACGGCGCCGTCCCGGTTCGACAGCAGCCCGGTGACCGGGTCGGCCACCGGCATGCCCGGTGTGATCCGCCGCAGCGTGTCGACCGCCGGGGCCATGTGCTGGGTGTGGAACGCGCCGGCCACCTGCAGCGGCCGCAGCCGTGCCTTCTCCGGCGGCTCCTCGGCGAACGCCGCGAGCTGCTCCATCGTGCCCGCGGCGACGACCTGGCCGGCGCCGTTGATGTTGGCCGGGGTCAGGTCGTGCTTGGCGATGGCGGTGAGCACCTCGTCGGGATCACCGCCGAGCACGGCGGTCATGCCCGTGGGCGCCTGCTTCGCCGCCTCTGCCATCGCCCGGCCGCGCTCCCGTACGAGCACGAGAGCGGCCTCCGGGGAGAGCACCCCGGCCATCGCCGCGGCGGCCAGCTCGCCGACGCTGTGCCCGGCGACCGCGCCGGGCCTCGTGTCGGGCCCCGTGCCGGCCGCTTCCTTGCGGGGGCCCAGGTCGACGCCCAGCGCCTCGGCCGCGGCCAGCGCGGCCGCCACGAGAAGCGGCTGGGCCACGGCGGTGTCGCGGATCTCGTCGGCGTCGGCCTCGGTGCCGTAGCGCGCCAGATCGAGCCCGGTCACCGCCGACCACCACGCGAGCCGGTCGGCGAAACCCGGCACCTCCAGCCATGGCAGGAGAAATCCGGGCGTCTGGGCACCCTGTCCGGGCGCGGCGATGAGGAGCACGTGTCCAACCCTGCACTGTAGAGGTTCGACACGTAGATGCCGATCAGCACGAACTTTGACGGGGGGGCTTTGTACGACACCTACAAGCCCGGTGAACGCGATATTTCGGCGGTCGGGTTCAGGTAAAGAGCTCGTCCTCATGCCCCACCGGGCCGGGTCTCCGACCGGGCGGCGAACCGGCCGAGAGCCAGGGCGATGCGCAGAGTGAAGGCCGCGCGCCCGTCGGTGGGCACGAGTCCGGTCAGTTCGGTGACCCGGCGCAGCCGGTAGCGCACGGTGTTGGGGTGGACGAACAGCAGGCGCGCGGTGGCCTCCAGCGACGAACCCTGCTCGAGGTAGGTGGTCAGCGTGTCGAGCAGCGGGGCGCCGGCCGCGCACATCGGTTCGTACACCTGCTCCACCAGGTAGTGGCGGGCCTCGTCGTCGCCGTCGAGGGCGCGCTCGGGCAGCAGGTCCGAGGCCAGCACCGGGCGCGGTGCGTCGGGCCACGCGGTCGCCGCCTGCAGCCCGGCGAGGGCCGCGCGGGCCGACGCGGTGGCGCCGTACAGGTCGGGGACCTGCTGGCCCACGACCACGGGGCCGGGACCGCACTTCGCGGCGATCGGCCGGGCCGCCTCGAGCGGGTCGTCGGCGCCGCCGACGATCGCGATGACCCGGTGCCCCTGCACGCCCGTCAGCACGTCGACCCTGGCGCGCCGGGCGGCCACCTGGATCTGGTCGATGATGGCCTCGGACTCCTCCTCGGGGGTGTGCCCGGCGACCACCACGACCGGCTTGGACGACCAGCCGAGCGCCGCCGCCCACGAGTGCAGGCTGTTGTCCACCTCGCCGCGCAGGAGCGAGTCGACGATGAGGGCCTCGAGCCGGGCGTCCCAGGCACCGCGGGTCTCGGCGGCCCGCGCGTAGACCGCCGCGGCGCCGAAGGCCACCTCGCGGGTGTAGCGCAGGATGGCCTCGCGCAGCTGCGTCTCACCGCCGGGCGCGGCGAGCTCGTCCAGCCGGCTCTCGACCGTGTCGATGATGACGCGCACCATCTCGACCGTGTGCTGCAGCCGTACGGCCCGCATCAGCTCGCGCGGAGCGGTGCCGAACACCTCGCCGGCGATGGCGGGGCGGGTCTTCTCGGCGTTCTTGAACCACTCGACGAACGCGGCGATGCCGGCCTGCGCGACCAGCCCGATCCAGGACCGGTGCTCGGCGGGCATCCGGCGGAACCAGGGGAGTTGTTCCTCCATCCGGGCGAGGGCGGCAGTGCCGAAGCTGCTCATCGCCTCCTCGAGATGTTTGGTCGTCTGCTCCCGGATCGCCGCGTCGCTGGTGCTGTCCACGTACTCAAGAGTGCCATCTCGGAGGTGATGCTCCATGCTTCCCCGACGTGGCAGGCCTGTGGTTTACGTCAAGATCGGAGCGGTGGGGCATTTCGCGTGCGGCGGGCGTACGGTCGGCGGTAGGGCGTACGGTCTAGGTGTGGATCCGGTCGAGGCGCTGCGCCGCATCGCGTTCCTGCTCGAGCGCGCGCTCGAGGCGACGTACCGCGTGCGAACGTTCCGGTCGGCCGCCGAACTGGTCGAACGGCTGCCGCCCGGCGAGCTCGCCCGGCGGGCGCGGCAGGGCACGCTGACCGACCTGCCGGGGATAGGCAAGGTGACCGCCACGGTCATCGAGGAGGCGCTTCGCGGCGAGGTGCCGGTCTACCTGCGCCGGCTCGAGGCGACCGAGGACACGCCCCTGGAGGAGGCCGCGGCGGCACTGCGGTCCGCGCTCCGCGGCGATCTGCACACCCACTCCGACTGGAGCGACGGCGGCAGCCCCATCAGGGAGATGGCCGAGGCGGCCCGCGAGATCGGGCACGAGTACATCGCGCTCACCGACCACTCGCCCCGGCTGACCGTGGCGAACGGGCTGTCGGCGCAGCGGCTGCGCGAGCAGCTCGAGGTCGTCGACCGGCTGAACGCCGAACTGGCGCCGTTCCGCATTCTCACCGGCATCGAGGTGGACATCCTCGAGGACGGCACGCTCGACCAGGAGCCCGAGCTGCTCGACCGGCTCGACGTGGTGGTGGCGAGCGTGCACTCCAAGCTGCGGATGCCGCGGGCCGAGATGACCCGCCGGATGGTGACCGCGGTGATGAACCCGTTGGTCGACGTGCTCGGGCACTGCACCGGACGGATCGTGCGGGCCGGCGGCCGCCGGGGCGGGCTGCGGCCCGAGTCGGAGTTCGACGCCGACCTGGTGTTCGCGGCGTGCGAGGCCGGCGACGTCGCGGTCGAGGTCAACTCCCGGCCCGAGCGGCTCGACCCGCCCAAGCGGCTGCTGCGGCTGGCGGTCGAGGCGGGCTGCCGGGTGTCCATCGACTCCGACGCGCACGCGCCGGGTCAGCTGGACTGGCAGCCGTACGGATGTGAACGCGCGGCCCGATGCGGCGTGCCGGCCGACCGGGTGGTCAACGCGATGACCGCCGACGACCTGCTCGCCTGGACACGTTCCTGACGCCGTCCCGGAACACCGGCGGCGCGCTCGCCCGGAGCTCCTCGACGACGGCGTAGAGACGGTCGGCGCGGTTCACGTGCGACGATGGACGCCGGTACCGACGATCAGACCGAATCCGGTGGGGCGAATCCGGGGACCGGCGTGCTACCGGCAGTATGGCGGCGTGAAGATCCTGACCACGCAACGCCTCTCCCTGGTTCCGTGGCAGCCCTCGCATCTCGACGAACTGGGCGGGCTGGCCGGTGACGAGCGGGTGGTCCGGTTCGTCGGCGACCGCAGACCATGGAGCGCCGCGCTGGTCGAGGCGCGCCACGAAGCCGCACTGGACCACTGGGCTCGTCACGGTTTCGGGTGGCGGGCCGCCCTCGACCACCGCACCGGGGAGTTCACCGGCCTGGCCGCGCTCACGCACAGAGAGCCCGACGAATTCGAGATCGGCGTGCCCGCGATCGAACTCGGCTGGTGGATCGTGCCGTCCCTGTGGGGCCGCGGCCTCGCCTCCGAGGTCGCACATGCCGTCCGTGACGAGGCGTTCCTCGACCACCAGGCCGAACTGGTCCTCACCCGCCATCAGGACGGCAACGCGGCCTCGGCGCGGATCATCGCCAAGCTGGGTCTCGTACATCATCACAGCGCCGAGGACGTGACCCAGGATCATCGGCTCATCCATGTCAACGTCCTCGACCGGCCGGCGTTCCTCGCCGCCCACCCGGCCTACGCCCACCGGACCGTCTGAGGGCCGGTAAGGCGCGCACGTGCCACCGTGCTCATCGGTGGTCCCGGTCGCCGCGTCCCGCGCACTGCGTCCGCCGGACGGGTCGACCGGGACCTCGCACCGTCAGGCCCGGTAGACCGCCCACTGCTGCTGCATCCGGGTGTTCTGTCCGGGCGTGAACTCGTACATGCACGAGTCGTAGGAGTAGTCCATGAAGTTGTGGATCGGGTCGACGCCCGCGGTCTTGCAGGTGTCGCGTCCCGCCGGGCACCCGGAGGCGGGGCTCTTCTCGGCCGGGGTGTCGCTCACGGAGTCTCCGGTGGGGTTACAGCCGCCCTGGAAGGTGTGGTAGAGCCCCATCCAGTGGCCCACCTCGTGCGTCGCGGTGTCGCCCTCGTTGTAGTTGGCGATCGCGCCGCCCGGAAGGCTCTGATAGTGCACCACCACGCCGTCCATCCCGGGCGACCGCGCGTACGAGCTCGGGAACGTAGCCCAGCCGAGCAGGCTGGCGCCGAGGTCGGCGGTGTAGAAGTTCAGGTCCTGAGCGCCGCCCACGTGCAGCGCGGTCTTCATCGCCACCTCGTTGCCCGCCGGGTCGCTGAACCACGCCGGGTTGCTGGTGCGCTTGATCTGGGCCAGCTCAAAGCTCACGCCGCTGCTCGCGAAGGCCTGGTTGAGCACGGTGAGCTGCGTGTTCAGCGTGGTGTCCGGCACGTTGCCCACCGTGCCGTTGGTGATGACGTGGAAGTGCACCCGTACGGTGATGGCTGCGGCGGTGACCGCTCCTGAGGTCCTCGTGCGACTCAGCCGGTCACGGAAGTCCTTCTCCATGGCCGCGCTCTGCGCCTGGGTGGGTTGGTTGCGCTCCACCGCGTGCGCGCCCGCGCGAACCCGGGCGTTCTCGGTCGTGTGGGTGTCGCACAAGGGCGAGGTGACCTTGGCGGCGGGCGATGCGGCGAGGGCGGGCGCGGTCGCGGGGGCGTACGTCACGGCGGCCGCGATCGTGCCAAGCGCGGCCAGCATTCGAACTCGGTTCACGGAACTCCTCGGGGGTTCGGAGCGGGTCTCCGCGGGGCACGGAGGTTCCTCCGCCCTGAGTACATTCCGGTAGTAAAGGGCGACAACGGCAAACATCAACAAAGCAGTCAGGACGTGATCCGCCGGTCAGGCGTCGATCATCGATGGGACGGCGAGCCGTACGCGGAACCCGGCGTACGTCGTGGCGGCCGTCCAGCAGGCCGGGCAGCCGCGATTTCCACCATTGACAGCTTCGACTCTCTCGACTTACCGTCGATCAATTCTGTGAGGCGAGACGGCGTTCTGTTACATGGAACGCCGCCGACCGCCTCTCCCCCTGTAGCCGAGTCCGTACTCACACCACCCCCAGGGAGCATGATGTACAGGAGAGTCATCCCGACCAGGCGAAAGACCGCGCTCGCGCTGCTGGCGACGTGCGCGGTCGCCGCCACGACACTGGGCACCGGCACGTCGGCGAGCGCGGACCGGGACGGCCCGTCCCAACGGGCGGGCTGGAAGCTGCTCTACTCGGAGGACTTCTCGAAGCCGCTGGCCGGCGCCGGCGCCCCATGGGCCAGGGACGCCTACGACGACCCGTTCGACACCGTCATGGACGACGCCGGCGAGGCGTACCGCAACGACTACGGGCCGGCCTGGAAGACCGCGCTCAACTCGTTCGCCACGTACCGCAAGGAGTTCCAGGTCGGCAAGGACGGCTGGCTGACCGCCTCGCTGTCGGCGCGGGACTGGAACAAGGACGGCCAGATCGAGGCTCCGCCGTCCATCACCACCAAGAAGCTGCCGAGCGGCGGGAACGTGGCGGAGCTGAACGTGCCCGACCACACGGGCGGCGCCATCTTCCGGCCGACGAACAAGCTGCCGCAGAAGTACCGCGTCGAGTACAAGCTGAAGACCCTCGACTTCGGCGGCAAGCGCAACGGGTCCATCGAGTACGACGGCCGGATCAACGGCTACAGCAAGGAGGGCTGCAAGACCCAGCACCCGTGGGGTGAGGGGTCGGGCACCCCGGGCTGGAACGGCGACGCGTCCTCGCCGTACTGCGACTGGCAGGACGTACGGGAGGGACCGTACGGCTACAACGGGTTCCACTACATGTCGATCGTGGACTTCGCCGACCCCGCGCCGCGCAACAACCACTTCTGGCACTACCGCCGCAAGGTGCTGATGGACGCGTTCTCCCAGCACCCCGACCGGGTCGGCAGCGGCACCGGCGGCCGGGTCTGCAACTCCGACACCGGGGAGTACTACGACTACAAGGACAGCAACTTCAACACCGTCAACATGTGGATCAGCGGCCTGCCGAACTGGAGGTTCGGCGGGATAACCGGCAACTCCCAGTGGTTCATGACCAGCTGCTCGGGCGGCGTGGCCGAGCAGAAGCTCTCATCGGCGGCCGAGCTGCAGCCCGAGCTCATGCCGAACCAGGACTACACGTTCGCCATCGAGCGGGACGCGACCGGCTACACGCTCGAGACCAGCGGCAACTTCGCCCGCGTCGGTCAGACGACGCTGCGGTTCCACCGGCCCTTCATCGTCGGCAACGCGCCGATCTGGCACTACAACCAGACGCCGGACGAGTACGACGGCCGCTTCAACAACACGCTCGTGCAGAACGGCAAGAACGGCAGCCGCGAGTGGCCCGACCAGTGGCCGGCCGGCTCCGGCTACCCGGACTACTTCGTCATCGGTGACCTCTACACCAACGTGTACGAGGGCAGCGCCAGCCTGACCGACATCCGCCTCTACACACCGAAGAATTAACGCCACCGAACGCGTGAGCCTCTGGAGCACGGCCGTGGCAGTGCTCCAGAGGCTCGTTCGCGTCACGACGCCGGCGCATCCGCCGAACGACGCACCCGCGGATCCGGCCGGATCCCGGCACCCGGGCGCCGGCCCTCAGGCGGGGGCGTTGACGTCTGGTGCGGGGGCGGGCGCGGGATCGTCGCCCGGCGACTTCGCGCCGCCGGGTCTCTTGCGCTTCAGGCGTGGGGCCAGGAGGTCGCGGGCGGTGCCCCAGATCCCCTTGCGGAACACCAGCACGATGACGATGAAGATGCTGCCGGTGACGATGCCGATCCCATCGAACTCGGACGTCGACAGATAGTCGTTGAGCTGGACCACCAGCGCCGCGCCGATCACACCGCCCCAGAGGGTGCCGATGCCGCCGAGCACGACCATCATCACGGCGTTCCCCGAGGTGGTCCAGTAGACCTCCTGGAGCGAGGCGAACCCGTGGCTGATGGCGAACAACCCGCCGGCCAGCCCGGCGAGGAACGCCGACAGCACGAACGACAGCAGCCGGTAACGGTCGACCGGGTAACCGAGCGCCCGGGCCCGCGACGGGTTGTCGCGGATGGACACGAGCACCCGACCGAACGGCGACCGTACGATCCGCCAGGCCAGCAGCAGGCCGAGCAGGACGATCGGCAACCCCACGTAGTAGAAGACGAACGAGTCCGACAGGTCGACCCCGAACATCTCGCGGGGGATGCCCTGCAACCCGTTCTCACCGCCGGTGACATCGCGCCACTGGTTGGCGATGAAATAGATCATCTGGGCGAACGCCAGGGTGACCATGGCGAAGTAGATGCCGCTCAGCCGTACCGCGAGATAGCCGATCGGCACCGCGATCACCGCCGCGAACAGCGCCCCGCCGAGCACCGCCACCGGGAACGGCAGGCCGACGTGCACCGCGAGCAGCCCGGACACGTACGCGGAGCTGCCCCAGAACGCCGCGTGCCCGAAGGACAGCAGCCCGGTGAACCCGAGCAGCAGGTCCACGGACACGGCGAACAGCGCCCAGCAGGCGATGTCCATCGCGATCGGCGGATAGATCATCCAGGGCAGCGCCAGCGCCAGGAAGAGCCCTATGGCCAGCAGCAACCTGCCCCGCGCCGAGCCGGCCAGCAGACGCAGAATCACAGCGCTTCCTCTCGTCCGAACAGACCGGCGGGCCGCCACAGCAGCACGGCCGCCATGAGGATGAACACCAGCGTCTGCGACAGCGCCGGAACGTAGTAGTTGCCCAGCGCCGAGACCAGCCCGATCGTGAAGCCGGCGGCGACCGAGCCGAACAGCGACCCGAGCCCGCCGATCACCACGACCGCGAAGACCACGATGATCAGATCGGCCCCCATGAGCGGGTTGACCGCCCGCATCGGGGCGGCGAGGACCCCCGCCAGCCCGGCCAGGGCGATGCCGAAGCCGAACACGGGGGTCACCCACCGGCCGACGTCGATGCCCAGGGCCCGCGTCAGCTCCGGCCGCTCGGTCGCGGCCCGCACGACCATCCCGACCCTCGTACGGACCAGCACGAACCACACCAGCAGGCAGACCAGCACCGACACACCGAGGACGAACACCTGGTAGGCCGGGTAGGTGAAGAGCCCGAGGTCGAGCGTGCCGGACAGCGCCGACGGCCGCGGATACGGCTGGGACTGCACGCCGTACTCGCGCTTCACCAGGTCCTGCAGGATGAGCGTGAGCCCGAACGTGAACAGGAAGTTGTACAGCGGGTCCAGCGGGGTCAGCCGCCGGATGAAGAGCCGCTCCAGCACGATCCCGACCACGCCCAGCGCGACCGGCACCACCACGAGCGCCGCCCAGAAGTTCACACCGTAGGAGTCCAGCAGGACGTACGAGGTGAACGCGCCGAGCATGTAGAAGGCCCCGTGGGCGAAGTTGACCACGCCGAGCATGCCGAAGATGACGGACAGGCCCAGGGCGAGCAGCGCGTAGAAGGCGCCGCCCACCAGGCCGTTGAAGGCCTGTTGCAGCACATGGACCTCTTTAGAACTTGCAGGCGGGGTTGGCGGGCTGGAAGGCCTGGTCCGCCGGGATGGTCTTCAGGATCTTCTCGTAGTCCCAGGGCTCCTTGACCTCACTGGCCGGCTTGACCTCGGCGAGGTAGGCGTCGTGCAGGAGCAGGTGGTCCTGGGCGCGGATGGTCCCGTTCTTGGCGAACACGTCGTTGACCTTCTGGCCCTCGAGGTTCTTCACGATCTCGTCGGCGTTGTCGGTGCCGCCGCGCTGGAGCGCCTCGAGGTACTGCGTCGCCGCGGAGTAGTTGGCGGCGTGCGCGAAGCTGGGCCGCTTGTTCGTCTTGGCCTGGAACTTGTCCGCCCAGGCGCGGTTCTCCGGGTTGGCGTTCCAGAACCACGCCTCGCTGAACTTGGTGCCGGCCAGCGCGTCCGAACCGAGCGAGTGGATGTCGGTGATGAACATGAGCCCGACGGCCAGGTCGATGCCCTTGTCCTTCAGCTTGTACTCGTTGTACTGCTTCACCAGGTTGACCAGGTCACCGCCGGCCTGCATGGCGCCGAGCACCTGGGGCTTCGGGCTCAGTCCGGGGGCCTTCAGCAGGAACGTCGAGAAGTTGTCGTTCGGGAACGGCGTCGGGTCGGCCTTGACGATCTTGCCGCCGGCCTTGGTGATCGCCGAGGTGAAGCTCTTCTGCATGTCCTGCCCGAACGCGTAGTCCGGGTAGACGAGGTACCAGTTCTTGCCGCCGTCCTTGGTGACGGCGTCACCGGTGCCCTGGGCGAGCATGTACGTGTTGTAGCCGTAGTGGAAGGTGTACTTGTTGCAGCTGGCGCCCTCGAGGGCCGTGGTGGCCGCGCCGATGTTCATGAACACTTTCTTCTTCGACTTCGCAACGTTGGCCACGGCGAGGGCGGCCGCGGAGTTCGGGACGTCGAGGATGATGTCGGCGCGCTGCCGGTCGTACAGTTCCTGGGCCTTGGAGTTGGCGACGTCCGGCTTGTTCTGGTGGTCGGCCGTGACGACTTCGATTTCCTTGGCGGCGGCCTTGTCGCCGTACTTCGCCTTGTAGTCGGCGACCGCCATCTTGACCGACTCGATGCTGGCTTTGCCGGACAGGTCGGCGTAGATCGCCGACTGGTCGTTCAGAACCGCCAGCACGACCTTGTCGTCGCTGATCTTGCCGCCGCCTCCGCCGGGTCCTCCACCGCAGGCCGCGAGCACCGCTCCCGTCACCGCTACCGCGGCCGCCTGACCAATGCGTTTCATGTTGGCTCTCCTTCAGATTCCCAGGTATTCGAGAAGCTCGTTCTCGCGGGCGCGTACCTCGGAGTTCTCCAAGGTCTCGACGATCCGGCCTTCGGCCAGCAGGTAATGCCGGTCGGCCACCGTCTGGGCGAAGTGCACGTTCTGCTCGATGAGCAGGACCGTCACGCCCTGCGACTTGACATCGCGCAGAATGGAACCGATCTGCTGGACGATGAGCGGGGACAGGCCCTCGGTCGGCTCATCGCACAGCAGGAGCCGCGCGCCCATCCGCAGGACGCGCGCGAGGGCGAGCATCTGCTGCTCGCCGCCGGACAGCTTGGTGCCGGGAGACCGGCGGCGCTCGCGCAGGCGCGGGAAGGTCTCGTACACCTTGTCCAGTGACCACGGGTCCGGGCCGACCGCGGGGGGCAGGGTGAGGTTCTCCTCCACGCTGAGCGTCGCGTAGATGCCGCGGTCGTCGGGCACGTAACCGAGCCCGCGCTTGGCCCTGCGGTGCGCGGCGTGGCCGGAGACGTCGTCGCCGAGGAATTCGACGACGCCCGACGACCGGCCCTCGTGCAGGCCCATGACATTGCGCAGCAGCGTCGTCTTACCGGCGCCGTTGCGGCCCACGAGCGTGACGATCTCGCCCTTGGCGACCTCGAGCGACACATCACGCAGCACCTGCGCCTCGCCGTACCAGGCGGACAGACCGTCAATGCGCAACATCGGCGTCTCCCAGGTAGGCGCTGATCACACGGGGGTCGTGGCGGATCTCGGCGTAGGGGCCCTCGACCAGGACCTGGCCGTGCTGCAGGACCGTCACCTGGTCGGCGAGGCTCGAGACGACCTTCATGTTGTGCTCCACGAGCACGACCGTCCGGCCCTCTCTGACCTGCTGGATCAGCCGTACCGTGCGGTCGACGTCCTCCAGGCCCATCCCGGCGGTCGGCTCGTCCAGCAGCAGCACCTTGGGGTCGAGCGCGAGGGCGAGGGCGAGTTCGAGAGCGCGCTTGCGGCCGTACGCCAGGTTGCCCGCGGGCATCTCGGCGTGATCGGCGAGCCCGACCTGGTCGAGCAGCTCCAGCGCGCGGTCGCGGTAGCGGGCCAGCAGCCGGTCGGACCGCCAGAACCGCCAGCCCAGCGGGGTGGGACTCGCCAGCGCGAGCTCCAGGTGCCCGCGCGCGGACATCTGCGGGAAGAGGCTCGTGATCTGGAACGAGCGGGCCACGCCGTGCCGCGCCACCTGTTCGGGGTTCTTGCCGGTGAGATCCCGCCCGCCCACGGTGATCCGGCCGGTCGTGGGCTTGAGGAAGCCGGTCAGCAGGTTGAACAGTGTGGTCTTGCCGGCGCCGTTCGGGCCGACGAGCGCGTGCACCTTGCCTTCGGCCACGTCGAGGTCCACACCGTCGACGGCCCGGAAGCCGCGGAACTCCTTCGCCAGACCCCGGGCCGTCAAGATGGGGGCCGTCGTCATGCGCCCTCCTGCCATTTCATGGGGGTGACCCGGTGATTACGAAACGAGCACCGGGGTGGTTGTCGGGGAACGCTAGGTGGCCGCCGACGACCGGGCCATGTGATGACAACACATATTCGATGTTTCATCTACAGGTGCGGCCCACACCAAGATCCGGCGGAGTCGCCGCCACATCTCGTGACCCGTCGATATGTGGGTCGGCCACGTAGGAAGACGCCCGCCGGTTTCCGTACGGTCCGGCTCGACTGGCTTTCCGGGAACAGGGGCGGAACAAGTATGGACAAAGTGGTGACGTCGCCCGCGGCGGCGGTGGCCGAAATCTCCGACGGCTCGTCGCTCGCCGTCGGCGGCTTCGGGTTGTGCGGCGTGCCCATGGAGCTCATCGAGGCCGTGCGCGAGAGCGGACGCACGGACCTGCGGGTGGTCTCCAACAACTGCGGCGTCGACGACTGGGGCCTCGGCGTGCTGCTGGCCGAGGGCCGCATCACCCGCATGACCAGCTCGTACGTGGGTGAGAACAAGGAGTTCGCCCGGCAGTACCTCGCCGGCGAGCTCGAGGTCGAGCTGGTGCCGCAGGGCACTCTGGCCGAGCGGCTGCGCGCCGGCGGCTGCGGCATCCCGGCCTTCTACACGCCCGCCGGGGTCGGCACCCAGATCGCCGACGGCGGGCTGCCCTGGCGGTACGGGCCGGACGGGTCGGTCGAGGTCGCCTCCCCACCGGGCGAGGTACGCGAGTTCGGCGGCCGGGAGTACGTGCTCGCCGAGGCCATCACGACCGACTTCGCACTGGTGCACGCCGCCCGTGGCGACCGGCACGGCAACCTCGTCTTCCACTCCTCGGCGCGCAACTTCAACCCGCTCGCCGCCATGGCCGGGCGGATCACCATCGCCCAGGTCGAAGAGGTCACCGAACTGAGCCCCGACGAGATCCAGCTGCCCGGGATCTTCGTCGATCGAATCGTGCCCGTGGGCCGGCCGGCCAAGAGAATCGAAAAGGCGACGACACGGCCCCGGCCCACGGGCACCTCCACCGGCGGTTCCGATGGTTCTGACGCGTTCGACGCGTTCGACGCGTCCGGCGCTTCGGTGCGGGAGGTGCACTGATGGCGCTCACCCGTGAGCAGATGGCCGCGCGCGCGGCCCGCGAGCTGACCCCGGGTTCGTACGTCAACCTGGGCATCGGGCTGCCGACGCTCGTGCCGGGCTTCCTGCCGCCCGGCGTGGAGGTTGTGCTGCACAGCGAGAACGGCATCCTCGGGGTCGGCCCCTACCCGTACGAGGGCGAGGAGGACCCCGACCTCGTCAACGCGGGCAAGGAGACGGTGACGGCCCTCGCGGGGGCGTCGTTCTTCGACTCGGCCCTGTCGTTCGGCCTGATCCGCGGGGGGAGGCTCGACGCGGCCATCCTCGGCGGCATGCAGGTCTCCGGTACCGGCGACCTCGCCAACTGGACGGTCCCCGGAAAGATGATCAAGGGGATGGGCGGGGCCATGGACCTCGTGCACGGCGCCGGACGGGTCATCGTGCTGATGGAGCACCTCGCGCGTGACGGCTCGTACAAGATCGTCAATGAGTGCTCACTGCCGCTGACCGGACGCGGCGTGGTCGACCAGATCATCACCGACCTCGCGGTCATCGACGTGACGCCCGAGGGCCTCGTCCTGCGCGAGGTCGCGCCAGGCGTCACCGAGGACGAGGTGCGCGAGGCGACCGAACCCACCCTCATCACCCGCTGAAGATCTCGAGGAGAAGCCCCATGCCCTCCCTTCGCAGAACGCTCGCCGTCGCGGCGGCGCTGGCGATCGGGACGTCGCCGCTCGTGGCGGCGTCCGCGACCGCCGGGACCTCCGGGTCCACGGTTCATGGGTCCGGCGGGCACTGTGCCCGCATCGACCGCATCACCGTCCCCGGCGCGGAGAAGCAGGTGTCGGCCTGCCTCGACGACCTGACCACCGCCGGCACCACGGCGACCGGCCACACCGTGCCCGGCGACTGGGCCGGCCTGCACCCCGCGGGCGCGAAGAACCCGTCCGGCGTGCCCGGCGTCCAGCTCGACGGCTACTTCCCGGACACCTCGACGTTCAACACCAACAACGGCTGGAACCACGACGCGCAGTTCGTGATCCGGCTGCCCGACAACTGGAACGGCGGGCTCGTCGTCGCCGGCTCGCCGGGAACGCGGCGCCAGTACGCCAACGACTTCACCATCTCCGATTGGGCTTTGGCGAAGGGCTACGCCTTCGCGTCCACTGACAAGGGCAACAGCGGCGCGGCCTTCTACCGGGACGGCACCCGCCCTGGCGACGCGCTGGTGGAGTGGAACGACCGCGTCACCCAGCTGACCGTGGCCGCCAAGGCCCTGGTCGCCCAGCGTTACGGCCGTACGCCGAAGAAGACGTACGCGGCCGGCATCTCCAACGGCGGTTATCTGGTGCGGTGGCAGCTCGAGAACCGGCCCTGGCTCTACGACGGGGGCATCGACTCCGAGGGCACGCTGTGGCGCGCCGACGGGCCCAACCTGCTCACCTACCTGCCGGACGCCCTGGCGGCCTACCCGCGCTACGCCGCCACGGGCGACCCGGCGGCGCATGCGGAGCTGCTCAAGGCGGGCTTCGCGCCGGGGTCGGAGTTCCTGTGGGACTACCACCACAAGGTCTACTGGGACCTCACCCAGCGGATCTACCGCGAGGAGCTCGACCCGACGTTCGACGGCGCGACCGAGGCCGGCACCCCGTTCTGCGCTCCCGGCACCCCGGCGTGCGACGCCGACTACGACTACGCCTCCCGGCCGAAGGAGGTGCGCCGCGCGGTGGAGCGCATCGCGCTGACCGGGAAGATCCGCAAGCCGCTCATCACTCTGCACGGCACCTTCGACACGCTCTTGCCGATCGGCACCGACTCCGACCTGTACGCCAAGATGATCAAGCAGCGTGGCGGCGCGAAACAGCACCGCTACTACCGGATCGAGGCCGGCAACCACGTCGACGGCCTGTACGACATTTATCCGGACCGGCTGCGGCCGATCCTGCCCTGCATGCGGTCGGCGTTCACCGCACTCGAGACCTGGACGGCCGGCGGTCGCACGCCGCCGCCGAGTGCCACGCTGCCGCGACCGACCTCGGGGGACCTCGCCAACACCTGTTCGCTGACCGGCTGACCGGCCCGGCCGTCCGGCGGACCCCTGAGGGAAGGGGCTCCGCCGGCCGGGCCGACCGGCCGATCTCGCGGACCCACCCCGAAAGGAAGAGGTCAGCATGAGATCCGCACTCCGCCGTGCCGCGGCCACCCTCGCCGCCGCCCTGACGCTCACCGGGCTCGGTGCCGTACCGGCCCCCGGGCTCGACGCACTGTCCGGTACCGGGCTCGGCACCGTGATCGGGGCCGGCCCGGCCGGGGCGGCGGTGCCGCCGCCGACTCCGGGCTCGCTCACCAGGCACACCATCAGCGGCGTCTACGCGGCCGGGGTCTCCTCCGGCGGCTACATGGCGACGCAACTGCACGTGGCCTACTCGGGTACGTTCCGCGGCGCGGGGATCTTCACCGCCGGGCCGTACGGATGCGCCCAGGGCAACCTCACCACCGCGCAGCTGGCCTGCATGAACAACCTCTACCCGATCAACGTCGCCGGCCTGGAGCAGACCACCCGTACCCGCGCCCAGCAGGGTCTGATCGACCCGGTCGCCAACCTCGGCGGCGACAAGGTGTGGATCTACCACGGCCGGGGCGACGCCACGGTGAAGGAGTCGGTGAACGACGCCCTCGCGGCGTACTACGGCGACCTCGGCTCGAGCGTCTCCTACAACAAGACCTCGCAGGCAGGACACGCCTGGGTCAGCCCGATCGGCCCCAACCCCTGCAACGCGAGCTACACCCCGTACATCAACAACTGCGGCGACGACCCGCAGCGGTCGATGCTGACGCATCTGTTCGGCTCGGTCGCCGGGCCGGCGTCGGCGCTGAACGGCAGGCTCGTGCAGTTCGGGCAGAGCGCCTACGCCCCGGGCGGCAGCGCGAGCTCGATCAGCATGGGCGCGAACGGGTTCGCGTACGTGCCGGCGAGCTGCGCGGCGGGCACGAGCTGCAAGCTCATGGTGGCGCTGCACGGCTGCTTGCAGGGCTTCGAGAACGGAGCGATCGGCAACAAGTTCATGGACAAGGCGTATCTGAACGAGTACGCCGACACCAACGCCATGATCGTCCTGTATCCGCAGGCCACCGCGTCCAGCTGGACGGGAGGCAACCCCAACGGCTGCTGGAACTGGTGGGGCTACGGCGGCGACACGTCCTATGACGTGAAGGCCGGCAGGCAGATGCAGGCCATCGTCGCGATGGTGCGGGCGCTGGGCGGCTAGCGGTTTTGAGCGAGACGATCAAGGATCGGGGCACCCAGGGGTGCCCCGATCCTTGATCGACATCCGGTCAGACGGTGGAGCGTGGACGCGTCGTCGATCGAGCTCGGCGCGTTGTGAGGTGCCGGGTCGCCCGTGTTCGCATTTGATCAAGCATCGTCGTACCTGGGGCGACCACGATCCTTTGACAGCCGGGTGTCGGGCGGGCTCGCACTGGATCAAGGATCGGGGTACCTGGAGCTGCCCCGATCCTTGATCGTCAGCGAGGGTGCCGCACCGTGTCCGCGTCTTGGACAGGTCGCCGACGCCTCGAGGGACCCGCCTGCTGTTGATGGAGATCGGGACACTCGGCGCGCGGTCCTGGAGCTGTTGACGATCAAGGATTGTGGAGCTTCGCGTGTTTCGATCCTTGATCGTCAGCCGGTGGAGGCGTCGTAGTCGAGTGCGTCACAGCCTGGTCCGCAGCGCCTCGGGGTACCGGTCCAGCCTCGCTGGCGGAGGACGAAGGAGACCAGGGCGGCGACCCGGCATGGAGCTTCGACCACGTGGCTCCATCCGAAGCGCAGTGGTGCCTCGCCGCGGGCGACGGTCAGGTTGTCCCGGTCCATGTCGAGCCATCGCAGCTCGAAGGGGTGAGTGAACCATCCGTCGAGCTCGACGGCGGTGCGGTAGTCGCGGTAGTCCAGGTCGCGGTAGGAGCTCCTTGTCGCTGACCTGCGGACTCGGGTCTGCCGGGTCGCACGAGGGAGCCCGTGCGGCCGTTCGACGTACCGGACATATCGCAGCTCCAGCAGGGTGTGCGCCCCGGCTCCCACCTCCGACAGTGCGGAGGTCAGCTCGGCCCGCCATTGCATCCACCCACGTTGTGACATCGCGGTCAGTAGTCGATCAGGCGTCGTGAGCCGTCGCTGACACGCTGTGGCCATCCAGGCGATCGCCTCGTCGAGGCCGCGCCCGCGAGGCGCCTGTCCGTCACTCGCGCCTTCGTCGTGAACACCCAGGGCATTGCGACGCGCGCGTGCGCCGATCTGGGTGAGGTCGAGGGCGGTCTCCTCGATGCGCGTGCGTGGCGGCTCTCGCGTCGGATGCCGGGCCGCCGCCAACCGGCTGGAATAGTGCACGCGGATCGACGGCGGTGACCACCGCTCCCGCTCGGCCGCTAGGGGCCGTAACGTCACGCAACGATCGGAGGGAATCGTGACGTGGACCTCCGGCCGGGCGTCCTCGGTGAGGCCGTCCAGCTCCGCTGCCGTGTGGTGACTGAGCACGGCGTCCCGTCCGGCACGCAGGACGGCGGCCCACAGCAGGGCTCTGCGGGATGGCGGCCCGCTGAAGGCGGCGTAGACGCCGGGGTAGATCCGCTGCCATCGACCGCCGTTGACGCGGGCCTTGAGGGCTCCGACGGTCAGCCCACAGGCCAGCGCCTGCCATCGGGCGACCACGCCTTCCTGCCGCGCCAGGACCTCATCGAGCATCCCTCCATCGTGCGACCCCGAGCGGGGCGTGTGGGGAGCGGCGGATGAAATGTGGACAACCGCGATTCGATCAAGCATTACGGCACCCCTGGCTGCCCCAATGCTTGATCGTCTTCTGTTCGCCGGGTGACGAAGCCGCGATGTGACCAGTTACAGGTCGAGTGACCCGTCCTTCACCCGGGCCAGGAAGGCCCCCCAAGTCCCGTCACCAAAGGTCAGGACGGCGCCGTGGGGATCCTTTGAGTCCCGAACCCCTACATAACGTCGTTTGAGCCCGGCGACCTCTACGCAGTTGCTCTGACTGGCACTCCGTGTGCTCTTACGCCAGACGTCTTCCGAGTGATGATTACCGTCCATACGACACCTCCGGACGAATCGTCTAATCAGAGCTTATCGATCGTCTCAGAGATGAGTCCCTCCGACGCCGAAGGAGGCAGTGCCAGATTGGCGAGGCGCTCGAAGGCCTGTACATGCTGTTGGACGCCATCCTCATCCTCGATGTACGCGTCGCTACTCATCAGCTCAACATGAGCCACATCCAGGCTCGGCAACCGTAGAACCGTAAAAGCTCCTGAGATGCCTGGATGAGGCTGATCGGTGAACGGAAGGATCTGCAGGGAGATGTTCGGCCGGCCGGCGCACTCACGCAGGTGAGCAAGCTGAGCCCGGAAGGCATCTCGCCCACCGAGACGGTTCCGAAGGGCCGCCTCACCAAGTACAACGCGAAGCATCGCCGGCTCATCTCGGGTCAGAACGGCCCTACGGCTCATCCGTACTCCGACGAATTCGTCCAGCTGTTCAGCGCTCGGCTCCCAAGAAGCCAATGCCGCAGCACGCGCGTAGGCGTCCGTCTGAAGGAGCCCAGGTACGATCTGGACTTCATAAGTCCAGATCTCCCGTGCCGATGCCTCGAGTCGGATCAGATCGATGTACGACGGCGAAAGCACGTCTCCGTGTTCGACCCACCAACCCCGACGCTCCTGCTGGATCTCAGCTGCGACAATCATCAGCCTCTCGCGGAGCCGGGGGTCTTCAACCCCATACGCGTCCAGGATCGGCGGGACATCGCGAGGCGGAATGGAGACGACCCCGTTCTCGATCCGACTCAGCGAGGCCGTGGACCGTCCGACCTGCGCCGCCGCATCAGATAGCAGGGTGAAGTCGGCCTGCTGACGAAGCTCAGCGAGCTTGGCTCCAAGCCAGCGCTGTCGCAGTGATGGCGTATCCGCGTTCACGTCACCTCCCGTAGCGATGCCGTCACCAGTGTGTCGGTCACCATCCGCTCAGGCAATCAGACGCAGCGTAATTTTTCGCTGCGTACCGCTTGCGCTCGCAGCGATACGTCCGCACTATTGAGCAGCACAGGGATCGCGCAGTGAGGTCATATGAATACAGAGAGCAAAAATACGACATTGTGGCGGGCCGCCTGGGACACCACATCGGCGACGCCCACCCCCGGGAAAGAGCCGGGACAGCCCTGAGTAGTCCCGCACATCACCTCCATACTCCGGCGGGACGGCTTCCCCCTCGCTCCGTCTCGCCGGTTCGACGCCGTGGCCCTGGGGGTGATTCACCGGCCTGGCCGTCCAGGGCCACGGACCCCTCTAATGGCAGAGGAGCCAGAACATGACGACGCTCACGAGCGCCACCCACCTCCCGATCCCGACCGACGCGATGTGCTGGCGGCGGTCGTTCGCCGGCCGACCGGACCAGGCGCACCTTGTCCGGCAATTCGCGACAGTGCTGCTCGGTGACGGCAGCCTGACGAACGACCTCATACAGGTCCTGGCCGAACTTTTCGCGAACGCCGTCCGGCACACGCACTCCGGCAGCCCCGGCGGGCTCGTCCTCATCCAGATATGGAGCTGGCCCGACGGTGCGGCCGTATCGGTCACCGACCAAGGAGGAGCCGACCACCCGCAACCGACTCGGCCCGAGCCTTTCGCCGAGAGCGGCCGTGGGCTTCATACGGTCGCCGCGTACGCGACCAGCTGGGGTTGGCATGGCAGCACCCATGGCAGGACCGTCACCGCGGTCTTCATGGCATGAGCGACGAGCCAGACCTGCTGACCACACTCGACGTCGCCCGTATCTTCAAAGTGGCCCGCTCGACAGTCGTAGGCTGGGCATCACGCGGACTGATCGAGTACACCCGCACGCCAACGGGCCGCCTGCGCTTCTACCGGGAGTCGGTGGAGCGATTCTTGGAGCAAGAACGACGAAATGTCGGCGGCTGAACCTCCCGATGGGCCAGCACTTCGCGTTGACCTCAGCATGGGCTCTTGGCAGGCCGCAATCGATCAGTGAGCGGATGACCGGACGACGGGCTCAGTTCCGCATCGGGTGCGACCGCGCTTGTTCCGTAGCGTGCGACTCCCTGCCATTATCGGATCTGTGCGCCGCATCAGCATCACCCTCATCGGAACCGGCCTTGCTGCGATCACCGCCTGTACGTCGGGTTCCGGCAGCCCTGCGACGAGTCCAACGCCGGTCCGCCGTCCGTTGGCCTCGCCCGGTGAAGTGATCGCGGTTGCCGGGAATGGGCGAGAAGGCACCAATAGAGGGCAAGCGTTGGTCGCAGGCATCAGCCGACCACTTGCTTTGGATGCGACGAAGAACGGCGATCTCCTGTTCCTCAGCGCATCCCAGGCATCAGCGATAAACATGGTCAACGCTGACGGAGTAACGCTGCCCTATCCATCTAAAACCGCCCAGCAGAAAATGATCAACACTATAGGCACTCCGCATTCTTCGTTGCTCTTGCCGAATAATGACTACCTTATGCTGAATTGGGTTGGCGGACTGAGCGTAGTTCGGCAGGATGGCACCGCGCAGTACCTAGGTGCTCTGGCACAACAAATGGGCACCGAATATGGGCAGTTGGCCCGCGGCCGTCAGGGTGCCCCACTCGTCGTGGCGGCCGGACATCTTTACACACTCTCACTAAGCGGCAAACCAAGACTCGATCGAGTCAAGCTTCCCATGCAAGTAGAAGGGAAGGCTGAGGTCGCAGTCGCAGTCGCAGGCCAGAGTCAGGGAACGTTCCTGATAGCCACCAAGGCTGCCGTCGTTGCAGTGCATGATGGGTCGGTTATTCGAACGTGGAAGATCCGGTCGACAAACGACCCTCACGACAGCATCCCCACGTCGCTTGCCCCTGATGGCAGCGGGGGGGCATGGGTCGGTATCTCTGCGGCCGGTTTGGGATACATCACGCACCTCCGGCGAGACGGGGCCGTGCGTGCTGTCCTTAACAGTGCCGGAAGCGACTGCACGGCATCCCCTCCGCCGCAACCTCAGCAGCAAACCCGAATCGCCAAGGAATTTCCGCTACGCCGTCCCACTGCGTTGCTGATCCATAATAATCAGCTATATGTGGCAGATAGAGATTGCAGTCGAATTGTGGCACTAGGGCTACCCATCGAATGAGTGCGGTTACTGCGGGGTGCCGGTCTTGTCGACCTGCAAGCTTTCATTAAAGGCTTTTAGTATTCGATCGCCGTATGCGTTTATCGTCTTCGTGTGATTTCCAGCGAACACGTCAAGGTTGGTTCGCTCGTCAGAACCCGATTCGGTGGTATCGCCAGCTGGTGTCACCACACCGTTTTTCAACCAAGTGGCATCTGCTGGAGGTTCGAGCCTACCGGCGTTGATCAGACCTTGAATCACAAGGTTCCGCGTACGTGTACGGGCGTCACCGATGGAAGCCTGATTCACCTGCCGAGCTAGATCCTCGTTTCCGGTGAACAGGATGCCCCCCTTGTTCTTCTGGGCTTCGCTCATCGTGACGTCCATGAACGGCTGCGTGTGGTCAACGAGTCGCTGCGTCGCCTGCAACCCCACGTGCTCCTTGTCGATGTCCTTGCCGTAGCCCACGGTCGGCAACTGGCCGAAGTAACTCACTGCTACATCGAATGCTGCTTTACGGATCTTAGCCTGCCGGTCCCTTTCTTGAGCACCTTCTAGGCGTTGCGCGTTCTCCGCAAGTTGTCGGGCGGCTTGGAGCCGCCCGACAAGGGAAACCAGATCTTGGTCGCCAAGCTTACCCTTAGACTGGAGAGTGACTCCTGTAACGGTGAGTGCATCAGTGATGCCTTTGAAGTAACCCAAATCCTTCGGATCGATGAGGACTTTCTGCAGGAAGGTCTGAACGTACTGCGGGTTACTCAGTGTCAGCCAATACTCGTCATCAGGTTGTGTAATGTTTGCTGCGCCGTTGGACGTATTGGCAGGCGCAACCGAGCGCATCAGATCGTGGCCGTATGCTCCAGCGATCTGCGTGAGAGTGTGACGGGTCTGGGCCGGGATGACGATCTTTACCGACTCGCGGCGATCTGGAAGCTTGCTGACCGCGTCCAAGATGCTGGCGAATGATTGCGCCGCCATGCGCATATCGTCGGATCCGCCCCGCTTCGCAGTGGTGGCCGCCTTCAGGAATGCGTTGACCTGTGGCTCGAGGTCCTTGCTGGGGTGACGCTCCAACCACAGTGGATCGATGAGGTCACCCGCCGCGCGGGCCGCACTCGCAGGGTCCTTGTAGTTTCCCAATGACAATCGTGCCGCGGTTCCGTTCTCTGTAGCGCGCTTGAGCACTGGGATGACCGGGTCCCATTGAGCAACGACTTGCTTGACCTTTGCGGGATCGCGACTGGCGATCAACGCATCGGTCGGATTGAGTCCTAGATCCAGAGCCCACTGTTCAGTGTCGTTGAAAGGCTTTCTGAACGACTCATACGGTGGGCGGGGAGGAGGATGTGGCATGTATGCTTCGCGCTGCCGGCGGCTCCAGGCAAGGATCGAATTGGTCATCCCTGCAAGGAGCTCCGGATCCCACTCCTTGCCTGGCGGGCCGAACTTCAGCAGCATCGCCGATGACCACATGTCCACGCCCTGACTCTTGCTGAGAGCGTCCTGGGCGTGCCGGTTCAGCACCTTCTTGCGGCTCGCTGCGGCAACGGCGCTACCGAAGTTCGCAACGATCTGCTTGTCCTTGCTGTCGAGGATGGTCTTCCGGACCGGATCGTCATCCTTGTGCTGCCCGCGGAGCGTAATGGCGAGCTTGCCGATCGAGCCGGCGGGCACCGCGTCGAAGAACGTCTTGAGGTACTTTCCGTCTTTACTGTTCTCCTGTAGCGATTCGCCGATGTCCGCCAGCGCCGCCTGTGATCCCTCGGACGGGTGCTCCAGATTCTTGTGGTACGCCTGTGCCTGCAGCTTGGCGAGCTGTTCCATCTCAGAGCGCCCGAACCGGTGGGCGTCGGGAATCTGGGCCAGCCCACGGTTCATCACGCCGAACATCGGGCTGACGTTGTCGTCGGCCAGGGCATAGTGGATCCGCGTCCGCATCTGGCGGGCCTGGTCGTAGCACCATGCGGCGGTGCGCTTGCACTGAACCGTGCTCACGTCATGTGGGCCGGCCGCCGACAGTAACGCCTGGATACGACTTCCGTGCCGGGGGAGCGCCTCAGTGGCAAGACGCAGGGTCGACTCCAACTGCCGCAGCCCGTTCGGGGACACCGATGCGATCCCATTGGACAACGCGGGTTGAGGGGTTACGCGCGGTATGTCCGGCGGGTCGAGGACCATGGCCAGATCGTTGAGTGCCGCCACCGCCCTCAAGACGCGCAACATCATGAGGCCCAGTGACCGGTTATGGCCTTGGAGATCAGTGGTGAAGAGGCCGGCCGAGCCGCCCTGCCAGACCTGTGGGCTCATGAGGCGAGTGACATCCGTCATCCGACCGCGAATAGCGTTGAGTTCGGCTTGGACCGCCTGCACGTCCACCTTCGTACCGGCCATGCCGCACGCGCCCCTTCCACCCGTCCGACCAGAGGTAGCGCATCAGGGACACAGCGTCAACGGCGTGAGTAAACCCTCGGGTCAATGCGCATCGGACAACACGGGGACGAGTCCGGCAGACTGCACCGTTGGCTCCACTGAGCCGAAACGTGTTCGGTCCGTATGGGCAAGCCGCCCTGAGGCGAACAACTGCATGATCACGGCGGGTTTCTGCTGGGGTGTCGATCAAGGGGTGTGGCACTGAGGGGGCCGGTCGGGTTACTTGATCCACTTCGGTCATGGCGGACGCCACCATATGTGGACGATCATGGGTCGTCGCAGCCCCGGCAGCCCTCGCGTCCCGCCGACCCTTTGGCGACCCCACGCACACGGAGGTGGATCACATCGCCCGGGCCGTGAATGTGTCGGCCCGACACATGGGAGGCGGCAGGTGGTCTCCGTAGGTTCTGCGTCCATGATGAGCTTGAGTCCGCATTCGGCGGCCCGCGGGTCCGCCGACCTGAATCTGGCCGGCAGGCGTGCTCTTGTGACCGGCGCGGCTAGCGGGATCGGGCGGGCGTGCGCGCAGCGGCTCGCCCTCGCCGGTGCCGATGTGGTGGTCGTCGACATCCGGGCGGACGCCGCTGTGGAGGCCGCGGCGGACATCGGCGGTACGGCGCGGCCGGTCGATCTCTCCGACATGGCGGCGGTCGAGGAGCTCGACGCCACGGCCGACATCGTGGTGAACAACGCGGGGCTCCAGCATGTGGCGCCGCTGGAGGCGTTCCCGCCCGAGGAGTTCGCCCGCATCATGCGGATCATGGTCGAGGCGCCCTTCCGCATCGTGCGGCGCGCCCTGCCCGGCATGTACGAACGCGGCTGGGGCCGGATCATCAACGTCTCGTCCGTGCACGGGCTGCGGGCCTCGCCGTACAAGTCCGCGTACGTCACGGCCAAGCACGCGCTGGAGGGGTTGTCCAAGGTGATCGCCCTCGAGGGGGCCGCGCATGGCGTGACGTCCAACTGCGTCAACCCGGCGTACGTCCGTACGCCGCTGGTGGAGGACCAGATCGCCGACCAGGCCCGAACCCACGACATGCCGGCCGACCAGGTCGTCGAGCGGGTCATGCTGGCCAAGGCGGCGGTCAAGCGGCTCATCGAGCCCGACGAGGTCGCCGAGCTCGTCGCCTACCTCTGCTCTCCGCACGCATCGATGATCACTGGGGCCTCGTTGACCATCGACGGCGGATGGACCGCTCACTGAACCGGCGCACAATGAGTCGCATGTCATGTCGTACATTCCTCGAACTCCTGGCGCGCGAGGCCTCAGCGGTCGAGTTCGAGGGGCCGCTGCTCGAAGCCCGTGCTGCGGGCGCGAGCGCCGAGGTGCTCGCGGAGCTCGACCGGGCCAAGGTCGCCGCACTCCGGGTGCGGGCCCTGCTGGAGCGCCGTGCCCGCCGCGAGGCCGAGCTGTCGGCGCTGTTCGACACGGCCAGCGACCTCGCGGGCCTGCGTGATCTCGACTCGGTGCTCGAGGCGATCGTGCGCAGGGCCCGCCAGCTGCTCAAGGCCGATGTGTCGTACATGACTCTGCACGACGACGAACGCGGCGACACGTACATGCGCGTGACCGACGGCTCGGTGTCGGCCGCGTTCCGGGCCCTGCGGCTGCCCGCGGGCGCCGGGCTCGGGGGCCTGGTGGACCAGACGGCGGTCCCCTACACGACCCCCGACTACTTCGCCGATGAACGGTTCAACCACCGGGGCACCATCGACACCGCCGTGCAAGAGGAGGGCATCGTCGCGATCCTCGGCGTGCCGATGCGGCTCGGCCCGAGGGGCATCGGGGTGCTCTTCGCGGCCAACCGCAGCGCCCGCCCCTTCGCTCAGGAGGAGGTCGTGCTGCTCTCCTCACTGGCCGCGCACGCCGCCGTGGCGATGGACAACGCGCGGCTGCTGGAGGAGACCCGGGCGGCGCTGGAGGAGCTGAGCTCCGCCAACGAGTTCATCAGGGCGCACAGCGCCGCCGTCGAGCGCGCAGCCCTGGCGCACGACCGCATGACCGACCTCGTCGTACGGGGTGGAGGCGTGGAGGACGTCGCCGCCGTCGTGATCGACGTGCTCGGCGGGGCCCTGCTCGTCCTCGACGCCGACGGCCGGCGGCTTGCCGCGGTCGGCGCCGTCGGCGACCTCGACGAGGCCGACGTGGCCGCCGCGGTCGCCTCCTCGCGCGGCATCGGCCGTACGGTACGGCGCGGCGAGCTCTGGGTGGCCTCCGTCACCGCCGGCGCCGAGGCCCTCGGCACGCTCGTGCTGCGCACCGACGAGGACGTGCAGGACACCGACCAGCGCATTCTCGAACGGGCCGCGCTGGTCACCGCGCTCCTGCTGCTGTTCGGCCGCACCGTCGCCGAGGCCGAGGGCAGGGTACGGGGAGAGCTGCTCGACGATCTGCTCGCCGGGAGACTGTCCGACCCGGACGCACTGGCCCGGAGGGCGCGGCTGGTCAGCGTCGACGTCGGCGCGGCGCACGTGGTGGTCGTGGCCCGGACGGCGGCAGAGGCCGGAGGCGCCGGCAGGCAGGGCCATCGGGAGCGCGCGGCCTTCTGGGCCGCCTCCCACGCGGCGGTGGAGCGAGGGCTCGTCGCCATCCGGGGTGACGAGATGGTGCTGCTGCTGCCCGGCGAGGAGCCGGGGGTCGTCGCCCGCCGGGTGGCCAAGGAGCTCGGCGCGTCCCTCGGCGTCGCGGCCACGGCCGGGGCGGCCGGGCCGGTCATCGGATTCGACCGGGTGGCCGCCGCGTTCCAGGAGGCGCGGCGCTGCACGGACGCGTTGCTCGCCCTCGGCCGCGAGGGCGACGCCGCGAGCGCCGAGGAGCTCGGTTTCGTCGGCCTGCTGGTCGGCGACAACCGGGACGTCGTGGGTTTCCTTACCTCGACGCTCGGACCGGTGCTGGACTACGACGCGCGCCGGGGCACCGGCCTGGTGCAGACCCTGGAGACCTACTTCGGGAGCGGCGGCAGCCTTTCGCGTACCGCTGAGCGGCTGCACATCCACGTCAACACGGTGACCCAGCGGCTGGATCGGATCGGCCATCTGCTGGGCGAGAACTGGCAGGAGCCGGACCGCGCACTGGAACTCCAGCTTGCGCTGCGACTGCACCGCCTGCGGACCCCGCCGGACTGACCGCCGTGAACCCCGCTCCGAGAAGGACGACCACAAGGACGCCCTCCGTCGGCATGACGGAGGGCGTCCTCAGAACCGTGCGACCGAGCTCAGCCGACCTGCATGCTGTCGGTGCTGGTCTCGGCAGGCGTGGCGTCCGGGCCCACGACGGCGCCCGCGCCCGCGCCGAGCTGGTAGCGCTCGATCGCCTGCTGCAGCGTCTCGGGCTTGAGCTCGCCGCGCTGCACGAGCCGGGTGAGCACCGCCAGGGTGGTCGACGCGGCGTCGACGTGGAAGAACCGGCGGGCCGCCGCGCGGGTGTCGGAGAATCCGAACCCGTCCGTGCCGAGCGAGGAGTAGTCGCCGGGCACCCAGCGGGCGATCTGGTCGGGTACCGCCCGCATGAAGTCGCTCACCGCGACGATCGGGCCGGGCGCGCCCTCCAGCGCGCGCGTCACGTACGGCACCTTCTGCTCCTCGTCGGGGTGCAGCAGGTTCCAGGAGTCGCAGTCCATGGCCTCGCGGCGCAGCTCGGTCCAGGAGGTGGCCGACCACACGTCCGCGGCGACGCCCCAGTCCTCGGCCAGCATCCGCTGGGCCTCCAGCGCCCACCGGGCCGCCACGCCGGAGGCGAGGACCTGCGCCCGCGGGCGCTCTCCTTCACCGGCCGACGCCGGGGCGTCGGCGTAGTGGTAGAGCCCCTTCAGCAGGCCCTGCGCGTCGATGCCCTCGGGCACGGCCGGCTGGACGTACGGCTCGTTGTAGATCGTGAGGTAGTAGAAGATGTTCTCGCCGTTCGGGTGCTCCTCGGTCGAGCCGTACATCCGGCGCAGTGCGTCCTGCACGATGTACGAGACCTCGAACGCCCACGCGGGGTCGTAGTAGACGCAGGCGGGGTTGGTCGAGGCGAGCAGCGGCGAGTGCCCGTCGTTGTGCTGCAGGCCCTCACCGGTCAGCGTGGTGCGGCCCGCGGTGGCGCCGAGCAGGAAGCCGCGGCCCATCTGGTCGCCGAGGGCCCACATCTGGTCGCCGGTCCGCTGGAAACCGAACATCGAGTAGAAGATGTAGATCGGGATCACGTGCTCGCCGTGGGTGGCGTAGGACGAAGCGGCGGCCGTCATCGACGCCATCGCGCCCGCCTCGCTGATCCCCTCGTGCAGGATCTGGCCTTTGCCGGACTCCTTGTACGACAGCATCAGGTGCCGGTCGGCGGGCTCGTAGGTCTGCCCGTTCGGCGCGTAGATCTTGGCCGTGGGGAACAGCGAGTCCATGCCGAACGTACGGGCCTCGTCCGGGATGATCGGCACGAAGCGGTAGCCGATCTCCTTGTCCTTCATGAGGTCCTTGAGCAGCCGTACGAACGCCATCGTGGTGGCGACCGCCTGCTTGCCCGAGCCCTGCTTGAGCTCCTTGTAGGCGGCGTCGCCGGGGAGCTTCAGCGGCTTGGCGCGCACCACCCGCTTGGGCAGGTAGCCGCCGAGGGCGGCGCGGCGCTCCTGCATGTACTGGATCTCCTCGGAGTCCTGGCCCGGGTGGTAGTAGGGCGGCAGGTCCGCTTCGAGCGCCGAGTCGGGGATCTCCAGGAAGAGCCGGTCGCGGAAGGTCTTGAGCTCGTTCTTGCTGAGCTTCTTCATCTGGTGGCTGGACATCCGGGCCTCGAAGTCCGGGCCGAGGGTCCATCCCTTGATCGTGTGCGCCAGGATCACCGTCGGCTGGCCGACGTGCTCGCGCGCCGACTTGAACGCCGCGTAGAGCTTGCGGTAGTCGTGCCCGCCGCGCGAGAGCTTGCTGATCTCGTCGTCGGACAGGTGCTCGACCATCTTGCGCAGCCGGGGGTCGTCGCCGAAGAAGCGCTCGCGGATGTAGGCGCCCTTCTCCACCGAAAAGGTCTGGAACTGGCCGTCCGGCGTGGTGTTCATCTTGTTGACGAGCGCGCCGTCGACGTCCTGGGCGAGCAGCGGGTCCCAGTCGCGGCCCCAGATCACCTTGATCACGTTCCAGCCGGCACCGCGGAAGAACGACTCGAGCTCCTGAATGATCTTGCCGTTGCCGCGTACGGGACCGTCCAGCCGCTGCAGGTTGCAGTTGACGATGAACGTCAGGTTGTCGAGCTCCTCGCGGGCGGCCATGCCGATCGCGCCGAGCGACTCGGGCTCGTCCATCTCGCCGTCGCCCAGGAAGGCCCACACTTGCGAGCGCGAGGTGTCCTTGATCTCGCGGGCGAGCAGGTAGCGGTTGAACCGCGCCTGGTAGATCGCTCCGATCGCCCCGAGACCCATGGAGACCGTCGGGAACTCCCAGAAGTCCGGCATGAGCCGCGGGTGCGGGTAGGAGGACAGGCCGCCGCTCGGGTGCGAGATCTCCTGGCGGAAGCCGTCGAGCCGGGCCTCGGGCAGCCGGCCCTCGAGGAAGGCCCTGGCGTAGATGCCCGGGGCGGCGTGGCCCTGGATGAAGACCTGGTCGCCGGACTCGCCGTGGTCCTTGCCGCGGAAGAAGTGGTTGAAGCCGACCTCGTAGAGGGACGCCGCGGAGGCGTACGTGGCGATGTGCCCGCCCACCGACAGCTCTGGGCGGTTGGCCCGCGACACCATGATCGCCGCGTTCCATCGGATGTAGGCCCGGACGCGGCGCTCGATGTGCTCGTCGCCGGGGAACCAGGGTTCGTGCTCCGGCGGGATGGTGTTGATGAAGTCCGTGCTGCGCAGGCTCGGCACGCCGACCTGTTGCTCGCGGGCGCGCTCCAGCAGCCGCAGCATCAGGTAGCGCGCGCGGGTGCGGCCCTCGGTCTTGATGACCGTGTCGAGCGATTCCAGCCATTCCCGGGTCTCATCGGGGTCGATGTCCGGGAGCTGGCTCGGAAGGCCGTCGCTGATGATCGAAAAGCGTTGGCGTCCGGAAGCCACAGGGTCCCCTCTTGCTTGCCGAAATTCTGCTTCGACGGGTCGTCGGTGCTGCTGCTGTCCATGGTGATACGTCATGACCGCTAACGCATCTCTACTCCACGGTAACCTGCAGGTACGCGCAGATCTTCCTTCTGCCTCTTGGCGTGCGGCCGAACTCGTTAGAGGCTGGTCACATGCAGGCGACAGTGGGAGACCGGCTGCACGTCCACCGCAACACGGTGGGGCAGCCGGACAAGAGTGGAGACATCATCGAGGTGCGTGGCGATTTCGGCGAACCGCCGTACGTCGTGCGGTTCGACGATGGGCACACCGGACTGGTCTTCCCCGGGCCGGATGCCGTCGTGGAATCCAGCCGCGCCGACAACATCAGGGAGGTCTGACGCCTCGCTCGGGCGTGTTCGGCACGGACGGGGTAGACAGGTGTCTATGAGGACAACAGTGATCAATGTGGCCACAGGCGGCCGTGAGGCGGTATTCGACATCACCGCCGAGTGTGAGAAGTTCGCCGCGTCGGCCGGCGGGGACGGTCTGCTGCACGTGTTCGTGCCGCACGCCACCGCGGGGGTCGCCCTGATCGAACTGGGTGCGGGCAGTGACACCGATCTACTCGCCGCGCTCCGGGAGTTGCTGCCCGCCGACGACCGGTGGCGGCACGCCCACGGGTCCCGTGGACATGGGCGATCGCACGTGTTGCCCGCGCTGGTCCCTCCGTATGCGACGATTCCCGTCATCGAAGGACGGATGGCTCTTGGCACCTGGCAGTCGGTGTCCGTAGTGGACCTGAATGTCGATAACACAGAGCGTCAGGTGCGGCTGTCCTTCCTCGCGGGAGCCTGACTGAAGTGGCCAGGTTCATTCAGATGCCCGTTAGGCACTTGCGCTCGGGGCGGTCACTTGTGTGGACTGTCCCGCAATACCGCACGGCGCAGCGAAAAGGTCCCCGCCGGGGACCGGAGACAACAGGTGCGGCACCAACGACATTGGGAGGACGTTCGTGAGCGCGACCGCGGGTCAGGCGCAGACTGAGCGCAGCCTGGCCGAACGGCTCGGCTTCAAGGCCGGCCAGGTGGTGCAGGAGATCGGCTACGACGATGACTGTGACGATGAGCTGCGCAGCTCCATCGAAACGGTCACCGGGACCGAGCTGGTCGACGAGGACTACGAGGAAGTGGTCGATGTCGTGCTGCTGTGGTGGCGCGACGAAGACGGCGATCTGGTGGAGGGCCTGATCGACGCGATGACGGCCGTCACGGGCGGGGGCCACGTGTGGTTGCTGACGCCGAAGGCAGGCCGGGACGGGCATGTCGAGCCGAGTGACATCGGCGAGGCCGCACCGATCGCGGGTCTGTCCCAGACGAGCAGCGTGAGCGCGGCCAGGGACTGGTCCGGAACTCGCCTGGTGGCGCCCAAGACGCGCCGCTGAGCACGCCGGCCTGAGCGGTGGCAGACTTGCCTTGACATCTCAGGTTGACGAAAGGAACTGCCATGGCGGTCGAGGTCGGCGACAGCGCGCCGGATTTCGAGCTGAAGGACCAGCACGGTACACCGGTGAAGCTTTCGGACTTCCGCGGGAAGAAGGACGTCGTCCTCGTCTTCTACCCGCTCGCCTTCAGCGGCGTCTGCACCGGTGAGTTGTGCGCGATCCGTGACGAACTCCCGACTCTCGGCGACCAGGACGACGTACAGGTCGTGGCCGTGTCGGTCGACTCGATGTTCGCCCACCGGGCCTGGGCCGAGCAGGAGAGGTACGAATTCCCGCTGCTGTCGGACTTCTGGCCGCACGGCGACGTGGCCCGGGCCTACGGCGTCTTCGACGACAAGGCCGGCCTCGCCACGCGCGGCACCTTCATCATCGACAAGGAGGGCGTTGTGCGCTGGAAGGTCTCGAACGCGATTCCCGACGCGCGCGACATCGGCGACTACCGTAAGGCGCTCGCAGAGCTCTGACCCGCCGGGCGGGTCCTCAGCGGCGAGGACCCGCCCGCGCGGATCCGCCGGGCCGGCCCTCGCGAAGAGGGCCGGGGATCAGCATGGAGGCACGATGCCCTGCTACCGATGCGGGGCTCGGCAGACCGACCCCGCACGGGGCGCGAGTCCATGGAAGCGCGGAGTGCGGGCGGACCGGCAGGTACTGGTCTGCCCCGGCTGTCAGGCCGTCCATGACTGGACGGCCGAGCTCGATCGCTGCGCGGACTGCGGCTCGACCGTGCTGGTCTGCCGGCTGGGCGAGGTGGAGTGCCGCGACTGCGGTCACGTACGAGAGGCGGACAGCCCGGCCGGGGACGTCACCGGCCCCGGCGCGCCGGGGCTGTCCGAAGAGGTGGCCGAGGCGCTCGAGCGGGTGCTCAAAAAAGGCAGAGTGCCCTAGCCGTAATGTACCGGCCGCCGGCCCTTAAGGCCCCGGCCATCCCGCGCTCGGCCCGTGTACGGACGTGGCCGTCATGCTCTGGCCCAAATGAAACGGGGCATTTCGCTATTCCTCGCGGCGGGACTCGGGATCGCCGTCGCAATCGTGATCGTTTTTGGCGATCGTATCGGTGGGTCCGGGCTCACGACCGTCCGCGGCGTGATCGGCTCAGAGAAGCAGGCGTTCTTCGCCGACCCACAGGTACGGAAGGCGCTGGAGCGGCAGGGGTTGAAGGTCGACGTCGACCCCGCGGGCTCCCGGCAGATCGCCACCTCGGTCGACCTCGGCCGATACGACTTCGCATTTCCCTCCAGTTCCCCCGCGGCCGACCGCATTCAGAAGGACCGCGGGATCACCACGAAATACGCGCCGTTCTCCTCACCGATGGCGATCGCCACCTTCCAGCCGATCGTCGACGTGCTCGCGAAGGCCGGAGTGGTCGCGGCGGGCCGGGGAGGCGTCCGCACCTTCGACGTCAGGCGATACCTCGACCTGGTCGACAAGGGCACGCGCTGGGATCAGCTGGCCGGCAACACCGCCTATCCGGTACGCAAGAACGTGCTGGTGTCGACGACCGACCCGCGCAGCTCCAACTCGGCGGCCATGTACCTCGCGATCGCCGCCTACGCGGCCAACGGCGGCGAGGTCGTGCAGGGCGCCGAAGCCGAGGCCAGGGTGCTTCCCCTGCTCAGCCGGCTCTTCCTCGACCAGGGCTACACGGAGAACACCACCGAGGGCCCGTTCGAGGACTACCTGTCGATCGGCATGGGCAAGACGCCGCTGGTCTGCGTCTACGAGGCCCAGTTCGTCCACCGCGCCGTCCGGGGTGACATCAAGCCCGGCATGGTCCTGACGTACCCCTCGCCGACCGTGCTGTCCAAGCACACCCTCGTGCCGCTCAACGCGAACGGCGACAAGGTCGGCCGGCTGCTCACCTCCGATGCGGGGCTGCAGCGCCTCGCCGCGCGGTACGGCTTCCGTACCGCGCAGCCGGACCAGTTCGCCCAGGTCGCGGCCGAACAGCAGGTCCCGGTCGCGGCGGACCTCATCGACGTCGCGGACCCCCCTTCCTACGAGACGCTCGAACGCCTGCTGCGGGCCGTCGAGAAGAATTACGGCTGAAGGAGCCAGATGACGCAGACCCGTGGGGACCTGGTCGTCGTACGGACGCGCAGGACCAGGGGCACGGGGGCGCGGGCGTGGGCGGGGCCGCTTCGGGCCGTCGCCGCGGCGGTCACGGCCGCGGTCCTGCTCCTCGCGGCGGCGTGCCAGGGCGGGGACGACGGCAAGGGCGACGCGCCCGGAGTGCTGCGCGTGCTCGCCGGCAGCGAGCTGGCCGACCTCGGGCCGATCCTGGCCCAGGCCGAGCGCGACACCGGCGTACGGGTCCAGATGGACTACGCGGGCACGCTGGACGGCGTCCAGAGGATCCTCGAGGGCAAGGTGGACCGCCGATACGACGCCATCTGGTTCTCCTCCAACCGTTACCTGTCGCTGCACCCCGGAGCGCAGAGCAGGCTCGGCACGGCGGTCAAGACGATGTCCTCACCGGTGGTGCTGGGCGTGCGCGCGTCGGTCGCGTCGCGGCTCGGGTGGGACACCAAGCGGCCGACCTGGTCCGACATCGCCGAGGCGGCGGCCGAGCGGAAGTTCACCTACGGGATGACCAACCCGGCCGCCTCCAACTCCGGCTTCTCCGCCCTGGTGGCCGTGGCCGCGGCGCTGTCGGGCGACGGCGCGGCGCTCCAGACCGGGACCGTCGACGAGATCGCCCCCCGGCTCGAGAGCTTCTTCACGGGCCAGATCCTCACCGCCGGCTCGTCCGGATGGCTCTCGGACTCCTACGTCCGGCGCGTCACCCAGGGGGCCGCGGCCGGTCCCCAGGTGGACGGGCTGGTCAACTACGAGTCCGTGCTGCTCTCGCTGAACGAGTCCCGGCGGCTGCCCGAGCGGCTGACGCTCGTCCATCCCGCCGACGGGGTGATCAGCGCCGACTACCCGCTCACATCGCTGGCCGACGCGTCGGGTGACGCCCGGGAGCGTCACCGTGTGCTCACCGACTACCTGCGGCGGCCGGACGTGCAACGGCGGATCATGACGCAGGTGCACCGCCGGCCGGTGAATCCGCAGGTCCGGCCGGAGGCCCGGTTCGCGGAGATGCCGCCCGAGCTGCCGTTCCCGGCCCGGCTCGACGCCGTGGACGCGCTCATCGGGGCCTACTTCGACCGGATCCGCCGGCCGGCGCGCACCGCCTACGTCCTCGACGTGTCCGGCTCCATGAAGGGAGACCGGCTGGCGGGGCTGAAGGCGGCGCTCACCGCGCTGACCGGGGCGGACGCGTCACTGGCCGGGCGGTTCCAGCGGTTCCACAACCGCGAGGAGGTGACGCTGATCCCGTTCAGCGACGCCCCCCGCGAGACCCGCTCCTTCGTCATCCCCGAGGCAGACCCCACGGCCGAACTGGCCCGCGTGCGGTCGTACACACAGTCGCTCGGCGTCGGCGGCAACACCGCCGTCTACTCGAGCGTCCAGCGGGCCTACGAGGTGCTCGGCCGCGGCGACGACGACCGGTTCACCTCGATCGTGCTGATGTCCGACGGTGAGAACAACCGCGGCATCGCGCTCGTGGACTTCCGCTCGTGGCTGGCGGCGCAGCCGGCCGAGGTCCGCCGCGTGCCGGTCTTCCCGGTGCTGTTCGGTGAGGCGGCGACCGGTGAGATGGGCGAGCTGGCGAGTCTCACCGGGGGCCGTACGTTCGACGCGCGCTCGCAGTCGCTGGAGGCCGTGTTCAAGGAGATCCGCGGCTATCAGTAGCCGTGACTCGTCCTGACGCAAGATCGACCGGACCCCTTGTCGGCTGCGATCCGGCAGCGGAGGATGGCCGCATGGTCACCGGGGACGATGACGAGCCGGCCGCATCACGAGGATCCCGGGAGGACGTTCGCTCCCTGCTGGTCGACAGGGCGATCTGGAAGCTGCTGGTCAAGGGTCTTGAGGTGTTCGCGCCGGAGCGTACGGTGGCGATCGGGTCGGTGCGTCTCGCTGAGCGCTCGTCGATGCTCGGCATCCCCGTCTTCCACAGCGCCGATTCGGGCTTCGGCCTGTCCCTGCGGGCCCGCAGCGCCCGGAGCGAGCCACAGCGGGAGATCTACGTACGCGGAAGCGACGTGCGGTCCATCGGCATCGTCATCACCGGTGCCGCCTCGGCCGCCGGCACCCGGGTCCTCGACGCGGCGGGGCTGATGCGTTACGCGCGCCGGCTCACGTTCGAGTCGCTGTTCGCGGCGGCCGACGAGGGTTCGGTGGTCCCCGCCGTCCGGGCGGCCCGTGCGGTCGAGAACGCGGTGCTCCTCGACCCCGGCGCGGGCATCGGCCTGTGCGCTGAGGTCGACGCGGTGACGGGATCGGTGAGCTGCCCGCTGTTCGTGCGGTTCGGCGACCGGCCGTCAGGGGAGGCCGTGCACGCCTACGCCTCGGGGGACTGGGCCGCCCAGGCGGTCAGATCCCAGATCTGATGGGCCGGGAGCCGCCGTAGCCGGTCCGCGGCGACGGCGGGGTCCCACAGCAGCCCGTAGTTCTCGAACTCCAGGCCCTGAGAGTGCCTGAGCACGGCGCAGAGCAGCGCCTCCGGTGTGCGCACGACGATCAGCGGGCCGATCTGCGCAGTGGCGCCGTCGCTCTCGTGCAGGGCCCGCAGCATCGCCCGGAGCGCGGCCGCGTCGGCCGGCTGCGGCCGCCCCTGCTGCAGGTCCATCCCGATCGAGATCAGCAGCGCGGCGTAGCCCCGGGCCAGCTCGGACATGCCGCGGCCGGTCAGGAAGTAGCGCAGCCGTTCCGGGTCGCCGTCGGTGGTCTTGAACCTGACGTGGAGCAGGCCGGCCTCCAGGCACTGCTCGTACGCCTCGACCAGCAGATCCCGTACCTGCGGGTCGGCCGACCACAGCCGGCCGGCGACCGTCGTGCCGTCGGCCGGCCGGCCGGTCAGTGAGGCGGTGACCGCCTCGTCGAGTTCGTCGGAGGTGTAGCGGAGCAGGTCGGTGACGACGTCCTCCACTCCTTCCAGCGCCTGCGTGAGGTCGCGCTGGAGATCGAGCATCTCGTCGCCGCCGCGCTCGAGGTCGGAGATGCGGGTCAGGGCCGTCTCGACCTTCTCGCCGTTCCGCTCCTCGCCGGTGCCGTCCTCGAGCAGAGGCCGCATCGAGGACTCGACGTCGATGAGCTTGCGGCGCAGCGCCGACAGAATGATCTTCTGCTTTTCCAGGTCGTGCAGCCGCATGGCCTGTGCCCTGATGTACTCGTCGGCCTGGCCCAGCAGTTGCCGGAACTGGTCCAGCTGCATGGTGTTGTGCCGCAGACGCGAGTCCATGCCCGGCAGCACGTCCCGCTTGACCCTGGCGACCTCGGCGGTGAGCTGCTCGCCGACGGTGACGAGCACGTTGCTCTGCTTGCCGACCTGCGTCTTCAGCTCGTCGATCCGGCGCTGGAAGTCCTCGGCCTGTCTCTTGTGCCGCGTGCCCGCGTACAGCTCCAGGGCTCCGACCAGAAGGCACATCACGATCAGGACGGCTGTCAAACGGGACTCCTCGTCATCGGGCCGACCTGCCGGCTCGAACGAAGGGCATGGAGTTGTCGATCGCGAGGTTAACCTACGCCCGCCTCGCTCGGAAGCGCGGAAGCGGTCGCGCGGTCACGGCGCCGGTGCGATGACGGTTAGTAGTCGCGCGATTCCAGTGTGAGCCGCTTCACGTCACCCTCTTGACATCGTCGGATCAACGGATTCACTATGGGCCCCTAAGTAATCAATATGGGTCCCTAAGTATCCCTTCTGTCTACCAGAGAGAGCGGCACTGTGGCGGAGCGTGAGCAGATTCCCGAGATCGAGCCCACTGCGCAGTTGCTCATCGTCGTGGCGGCCCGTTTCAGCCGCCTGAACAACAAGGTGCTGGGCCAGCTGGAAATCCCGCTGACGTACCGTCAGCATCGGCTGCTGGTCCGGATCAGCGAGGGACACACGTCGCTCGCCGCCCTCGCCGCCTTCGGGAACCTGACGTTGCCGACGGTGTCGGAGAGCGTCGACGGTCTCGTACGACGCGGTCTGCTCACGCGGGGAGCGGACCCCGATGACCGGCGGCTGCGCCATCTGGAGCTGACGCCTGTCGGCCATTCCGCGTGCGTAGCCGGGCAATTGGCCCTGGGGAGCGTCACCGAGGATCTCCTTCGCGTACTCCCCGAGGAGGCGAGGCAACGGCTGCACGAATCGCTCAACACCATCTATGAAGCGGCGACGACCTACTTCCGATCCGAGGAACCCGGCAAGGCCACGCCGGGCGGAACGGCGTCGCGGCGCCCGAAGGACAAGCGGCCGGGACTTCCCTGACCCCTGTTCGTCACCAGTCAGATCCCACCCAATGGATGTGAATCCAAATCTACTGATGGATGCGAAATGGAAAAGCGGCGCCACCGCGACATTCCAAGGGAGACAAGATGAGGTCCGTTACCCAGATCCGGGTCGGGCTCGCCGCGCTTTGCGTAGTCGGGCTGACCGCGACCGCGTGCGGTGGATCATCCTCGGGCGGTGATCAGGCCAAGACCGCGACGTGCGGTTCCGGTCCGCTCGGCAAGCCCACGACGGTGTCGCTGGGGATCCAGCCCGGTGCCCAGGACTTGATCACGTTCGTCATGGAGCGTGAGGGCTATGCCGCGAAGCACAACCTGAAGCTCGACATCAAGAAGTTCCAGAACCCGTCCGCGCTGCACACCGCGATCGGGGAGAAGGTCGTCAACGTGGGCTTCGGAGGGCTCACCGCGATGGCGGTGGCCCGCTCCCACAGGCGCGGCACGATGATCTTCAACATCCTCACCGGGCCCTCCAACATCGTCTTCGCCCCCAAGGCCTCGTCGCTCCAGACGTTCGCCGACCTGAAGGGCCGCAAGCTCGGTGCCTTCGGCGGTCGCGGGAGCGCCACGTTCGGGATCCAGTCGGTGGTCGCCAAGGAGGTCTACGGGATCGGCGACATGGGCAAGGACATGGACATCCTCGACGCTCCGGACTCCGCGCTCATGGGCCTCATGGACCAGGGCAAGGTCGACGCCGCGCTGCTGGGGACGACCGCCACCGTGCAGGCGCTGCTGTCGGGCAAGTACAAGGTCCTCAGTGACATGTCCGCCGACTACGAGAAGAAGTTCGGCCGGCCCCCGGGGCACGTCACGGTGGCGTCGAACGACGAGTACGCGGAGAAGAACTGCGAGGTTCTCCGGGCCTTCTCCGGTGCCCTGGCCGACGCGCTGAAGTTCATCCAGGGCGACGAGGACGTCTGGGCCACCTACGCCCAGCAGATCAAGATCACCGACCCGAAGGCCGCGCAGATGCTCAAGGACCGCGTCGGCAGCCGGTACATCACCAAGTGGGATCAGGCCCAGGTCGACGCCGAGACCCAGTTGATCCAGCGGCTCATCGGTGTGCTCGGCAAGGACGCTTTCGTCGCCGAGACGCCGAAGGGGCTGTTCCGTCTCGACCTCCAGCCGACGGCATGAGCGCCGAACGGGCCGCCAAGGGCGGCGCGCAGGTCGACTCCGATCGCCTCACCGGTGTGATCGGGTCCGACGCCCCGCTCCCGAACGTCGCCGCCGGTCCGCCGGCCTCGCCGAAGGACGTCGTGGCCGCCGTCCGGGCGTCACGCCGGACCTTCCAGGGGACCCGCCGCCGCGTGATGTCGCTGGTCGCCCTCGGGGCGCTGTGGTTCGTGGCCTCGCTCTTCTTCACCGACAGTGTCCTGCCCGGGCCGGCCTCGGTGTTCGCCGCCCTGTGGGGCAACCTGCAGGAGGGCGACACCTACGTCCACCTCTACAAGACGATCCTCCGGGTCGTCGCCGGAATGGCCATCGCGGTGATCGTGGGTCTGATCATCGGGCTCATCATGGGGCTGTCGAAATTCGGCGAGGAATTCCTCGACTCGTGGGTGATGGTGGCCTTCACGGTGCCGTCCGTGGTGTACGGAATTCTCGCCATCCTCTGGTTCGGCCTGAACGACTTCGCCGCGATCATCGCCATCGGTGTCACCGCGATACCCGCCGTCGCCATCAACATCTGGCAGGGCGTCAAGGCGATCGACATCTCGCTCGTTCACATGGGGAAGGCGTTCCACCTCTCACGCGCGTCGATTCTCCGGAAGGTCGTCGTTCCGCAGCTGGTTCCGTACATTCTGGCCGCCCTGCGCTATGCGCTGGGAACGGCATGGAAGATCGCCACCGTCGTGGAACTGATCGGTCTCTCGAGCGGCGTCGGCTATCAGCTGAACTACTGGTTCGGCCTCTTCAACATGACTCAGGTGCTCGCCTGGACCATCGCGTTCACCATCGTCCTGCTGGCGATCGAATTCTTCATCCTCAAGCCGGTCGAGAAGTGGCTGACCCGCTGGCGCCCGAGCGTGCAGGGCTAGGAGATCATCGTGTCGGATTCCTATTTGCTCATCGACGACGTCAAGAAGGAGTTCCAGCGAGAGGGGGACACCCCGCTGCGCGTCATCGACGGCCTGACCGTCCATGTCGAAAACGGCGCTCTGCTCTCGATACTCGGCCCCTCGGGCTGCGGCAAATCGACGCTGCTGAACATCATCAACGGGCTCGACGACGTGACCTCCGGCCGGATCGTCATCAACGGCACGGAGATCGGCGTGAAGTCGCGGTCCGCCGTGAAGATCGGAGTGATCTTCCAGGAGCCGCGCCTGCTGAACTGGCGGACGGTACGCGACAACGTGCGGCTTCCGCTCGACGAGATGAAGATCCCGCGGGCGGAGGCCAACGAACGCGTCGACCGCTACCTCGACCTCGTGGGGCTGGCCGAATTCGGCGACTACTACCCGCTGCGGCTGTCCGGTGGAATGCGGCAGCGGGTCTCACTGGCCCGAGGGCTCGCGATCGAACCGGACCTTCTGCTCGCCGACGAGCCGTTCTCGGCGCTCGACGAGATCACCGCCCGCAAGCTCCGCCTGGAACTGGTGCGGATCTGGCAGGCCACCGGGCGGACGATCGTCTTCGTCACCCACAACATCCGCGAGGCGGTCTTCCTCTCCACGCGCATGCTCGTCGTCACCGCCAGGCCCTGCACGACCCATCTCGACCTGCCCATCGACATCCCGCACCCCCGGCTGCCGGAGGACGATCGGCTGTTCGAGATCGAGAAGCAGGTGACCAGGGACTTCATGCGCATGGAAGAGGCGTCCGCATGAACGGCATGCCCGGAACGAACCGCGCAGCAAAAGGGGTGGAGACATGACACGGCTACTCGATGGCGGCGCGACCGCGTCGCCGGCCGGCGTAGTGCCGGCGGGCGGTCCGCCGTCGGCCGGAGACCAGGCCGAACGGGACCGGCGATACCGCCTGATTCGCAGCGCGATGGCGGATCAGGGGCTGGACGCCCTGGTGGCGTTCGCGCCGGGGTGGCGGCGGGAGAACGTCCGCTATCTCACCGACGCACCGGTGCGGGGCAGCGTGGCGCTGGTCCTGCTGCCCGCGGCCGGCGAGCCGGTCGCGTTCTCGGTGCGGCGGGCCGATGCCGCCGCGATCATCGCCGGCGGGTGGGTGACCGACGCCGGCGTGCTGGAGCTGCCCGAGGCGGCCGCGCTGACGAGCCGCCTCGCCGACCTCGCGCCCAAGCGCGTCGGGGTGGCCCACGGCGAGCTCCTCCCGGTGGTGCTGGCCGACGCACTGCGCAGTGCCGTGCCGACCGCCGAGATCGTTTCGGCGACGGCCCTGATGGACGACGTACGCCTGACCAAGAGCACATGGGAGATCGCCCGGATGCGGCGCAGCGCCACGGTCTGCGAGGCCGGCTGGCGGGCCTTCGTCGACGTCCTCGAACCGGGGTTGCCCGAGTACCGGATCGTGGCCGAGGTGGAGAGCGAGCTGAAGCGCCTCGGCGCAGAGGACAACTTCATGCTCATCGCCTCGGGTGGTGACGAGGTGCGCGGCATGACCCCACCGGGACGCAGGCTGCTCGAAGACGGCGACATGGTCCGTACCGAGCTCACCCCCCAGATGGACGGTTACTGGCTGCAGATCTGCCGGTCCGCCGTCGTCGGCGAGCCGAGCGACGGCCAGCGGCGGTCGTTCGACCTGTTCAACGAGGCGGTGGACGCCGGCGTGTCGGTCGTACGGCCGGGCGTGACCGCCCACGAGGTCGCGGTGGCGCAGAACGACGTCTTCCGGCGGCACGGCTACGGGGAGTACTGCACCAGCCAGTACACCCGGGTGAGAGGGCACGGGCACGGGCTGCACCTCGACGAGACCCCGATCATCGAGGGGAACGAGACCGTGCTGCCCGAGGGTGCGGTGTTCATCATCCACCCGAACACCTTCACGCCGCTGGCCGGCTACCACGTCCTCGGCGATCCCGTCGTGGTCACGAAGACCGGCGCCGAGATCCTCATCGGCACCGAGCGGAAGCTCTTCTCCACCAGTGAAGAGAGGGCATCATGAAACGCGGCCTCGTAGTGCTCGACCACGCCGAGATCCCCGAGGACGAGCGGGCCGGGCGGGTCGCCGCCCTCCAGCGGCGGCTGCCGGCCGACGGGGTGGACGTCGCCCTGGTCTACGGAGACGTCTACCGCTCCGACGACGTCGGGTACCTCACCAACCTGTGCATCTACTGGAACGAGGGCATCGTCGCCGTCCCCGCCACCGGCGACCCGGTCTTCCTCACCAAGCTGTCCCCCCGGGTGCACACCTGGATGCGGCGGACCTCGAACGTCGAGGACCTGCGCAGCGGCAAGAGCTTCGGCCCGCTGGTGAAGGAGTTGCTGGCCGGCCGCGAGCCGGGCGTCGTCGGGCTCGTCGAAGGGCGGCTGTGGCCCGCGACGATCGTGGCCGACCTGACCGCCGCGCTGCCGGGCTGGGAGCTGCGGCCGCTCGGCGGTCTCGTACGGGAACAGCGGCTGGTCCCGTCCGAGCACGAGCTGGCGCTCCTTCGTGACGGTGCGGCGCTGATGGCCCGGGCGACGGCGCAGGTCACGCCGCCCGGCCCGGCCACGGCGTGGGTGTCGGCCGCCGAGCGCGAGCTCCGCGGCGGCGGCTACGCCGAGGTGCTGGTCGACACCGCCACGACCCGCGACGGCGTCGCCTCGATCGAGATCACCGGCCAGTACCGGTACGGCTGGCTGCGCGCGGCCAGGGTGGTCGCCGGTACGGACGGCCCGGCCTGGGCGTCCGCGCTCGACACCGCGCTGCGGGCGGCGATCGGCGCGGCGAGGGACGGAGCACCGGAGACCGACCTGTCCGCTGCGGCACGACCGGCCCTCGCCGGCCTGCCGGACGGTTCGGTGCACGACGTGGCCTGGACCAACCAGGCCGATCTGGCGACGAACGGCGACTTCGAGCGGCATGCCGGCGACATGCGGCTCGCCCTCGGCGCCGTAGGGGCGATCACGATCGACGTCGCCCTCCCCGACGGCGGGCGGGCGGTCGTGGCCGACACCGTGCTGGTCGGCGAGGAGAGCGCCGAGTGTCTGACGAAGGGATGACGACGAGCATGTCGAGAAGCGTCACGGTGAAGTGCGGGGGGCCGCTGCGGTGAGGATTCTGTCGAACGCGGACGTGGAGCAGGTGCTCACCGCGCAGGAGACCATCTCCGCTCTCGAGACGGCGTACCGCGAGCTGACCGCGGGCAAGGCCGCGAACCGGCCGCGCAACCACACGTACTTCCCGATCGAGGACGAGCGCCATCCGGGCTTCCGGTTCCGGTTCAAGTCGCAGGAGGGCGGCAACGTCTCCAGCGGGGTGTGGGCGCTGCGGATCACCTCCGACATCGCCGGTGTCGAGACCCTGGCGAACGGCGTGCAGCGGCGCCGGCTGATCCCCGCGGCGCCCGGCGGGCGCTACGTCGGCCTGGTGACCCTCTACAGCATGACGACGCTGGAGCCGCTCGCGATCCTGCACGACAGCTTCGTACAGAAGATGCGGGTGGGCGCCACCTCGGCCCTGGGCATCAGGGAACTCGCGAACAAGGACGTCACCGTGGCCGGGATGTTCGGCTCGGGCTGGCAGGCGCAGGCCCACCTGGAGTTCCTCCTCCACGTACGGCCGGAGATCGAGGAGGTGCGCGTCCACAGCCCGACGCCGAAGAACCGGGAGGCCTTCGCCGCGGAGTGGACCGAGCGCACGGGGCGGCGGATCGTCGCCGTCGACCACCCGAGGGACGCCGTCGCCGGCTGCGGGATCGTCACCTGCGCCACGGCGGCGATGGACCCCTGCTTCGAGGGCGCGTGGCTGGAGCCGGGAACCCACGTGACCTGCATCACGAATCCGGACGGCACCGCGACGCGGCGGGAGCTCGACGACGCGACCTTCGACCGGGCCGACCGGATCGTGGTGCTGTCCCGTGAGCAGGTGCACCACGACAAGCAGTACGACATCCTCGGCCCGGTCGAACGCGGCCGCCTGGCCTGGGACGACATCCGCGAGCTGGGCGAGGTGCTGACCGGCGAGGCCCCCGGGCGGGACGGCCCCGACGACATCACGATCTTCGCGAACAACACCGGCATGGGCCTGCAGTTCGCCGCCGTGTGCGCCCGCGCGCTGCGGCTCGCCGAGGAACGCGGCCTCGGCCACGAGGTCCCCACGGACTGGCTGCTCGAGGAGACGAGCCCGTAGGGCCTGCCGCACGAGCACCGGACCACAGGGGAGAGAGAGGAACCGGACATGGCCACGGAACATCGCGTCGGTGGAACCTGCATCACGTTCGGCGATGACGTCAACACCGACGTCATCATCCCGGGCAGATATCTGGTCAGCATCGACCCGGCCGAACTGGCCGAGCACGCCTTCGAACCGCTCGGGCCCGAGGTCCAGCGGCGGCTCCGGGCGAGCTCGGTCGTGGTGGCCGGGCGGAACTTCGGGTGCGGAAGCGCCCGTGAGCAGGCCTCGACCTGCCTCATCGGGGCGGGCATCACCGCGGTGGTCGCCGCGTCGTTCTCGCGGGTGTTCTTCCGCAACGCGATCAACACCGGCCTGGTCGCCGTCGAGAGCCCCGAGGCCGTGACCGCCGTACAGGACGGTGGCGAGGTCTGGGTCGACTACGCCGCCGGGGTCGTGGAGGTGGGCGACGAGCGGTTCCGGTTCGCGCCGTACCCGGAGGCCCTGCGGACCATCCTCGAGGCCGGCGGGCTGATCGCGTACCTGACCGAGCAGGCGTCGAAGGGGGCGTCGAGCAAGGCGTCCAGCGAGGCGTCGAGCAAGGCGTCGAGCAAGGCGTCGAGCACAGAGGAGACGGTTCGATGACGAAGACCTTCGCGCAGAAGGCGCTCGAGCGTGCGTCGGGGGAGACTGGCCTCGTACCCGGTCAGATCGTCGACGCGTACCCCGACCTGTACATGAGCCACACGGCCAGCTGGCGGTGCATCCGCACCCTGGAGCGGATGGGCGTCGACACGCTGTACGACGTGGACCGCATCGCCATGGTCATGGACCACATCTCGCCGGCGAACTCGGCCAAGACCGCGGGCGACCATCGCCTCTGCCGCGAGTTCGCGGAGCGCATGGGCGTCAGCAAGTTCTACGACGTCAACGCGGGCATCGCGCATGTCGTCCTGATGGAGAACGGGCACATCCGGCCGGGGCAGCTGATCATCGGCACCGACTCGCACTCCACGATCTACGGCGCGCTCGGCGCCTTCGGAACCGGGGTCGGGTTCAGTGAGATCACGGCGGCGTGGGTCACCGGAAAGCTCTGGCTGCGGGTACCCGAGTCGATCAAGATCGTGATCGAGGGGCCGCTGCCGCCGGGGACCCATCCCAAGGACATCATGCTGCGGCTGATCGGCGATCTCACCGCCGACGGCGCCACCTACTGCTCGGTCGAGTTCCACGGGTCGTACGTGGAGTCGCTGTCGGTCTCCGAGCGGATGACCCTCTGCAACCTGGCCATGGAGATGGGCGCGAAGAACGCCTTCGTGCCGCCCGACGACGTGACCCGGCGCTACCTGGCGGACGCCGGGGTCGAACCCGACGGGTACGAGGAGCTGCTGCCCGACGCCGGCGCCGAGTACCGGCAGGTCGTCGACCTCGATGGCCGGGCGCTCGCACCGCAGATCGCCGTCCCGCACACCGTCGACAACGTCGTGCCGGTGGACGAGGTCGCCGGGACGCGGCTGAACCAGGTCTTCATCGGCTCGTGCGCGAACGCGAAATACGACGACCTGGTGATCGCGGCGGAGGTGCTCGCGGGGAACAAGGTGGCACCGGGCGTACGGCTGATCGTCACCCCCGCGTCCAGCACCGTGATGTCCAAGGCGGCCTCCGACGGCGTCCTCTCGACGCTGATCGAGGCCGGCGCCACGATCACCAACCCCGGCTGCGGCGCGTGCGCCGGAAACGGCGGGGCGATGGCGGACGGCGAGGTCACCCTCTCGACCGCCAACCGCAACTTCCAGGGCCGCATGGGCAGCTACCAGTCCCAGATCTACCTGAGCAGCCCGGCCACCGCAGCGGCCTCGGCGATCCGGGGATCCATCACCAACCCGCAGGACGTGCTCCGGTGAACCTCGTCGAGAAGATCCTCGCCCGCGCCGGCGGCCGGGCGTCCGTGGAACCCGGCGACATCGTGGTCGCGGACGTCGACCGCCTGATCATGCACGACCTGAGCGGCTACCTGACCGCCAAGGTCTTCGAAGACGAGGTGAAGCTGCCGATCCGCCACCCGGAGCGGGTCGTCATGGTCTTCGATCACCACTTCGCGCCGGCGACCGAGCGCCAGGCGGCGGTTCTGAAGTCCAACCGGGAATGGGCCCGCCGCCACGGCATCCACCTCTTCGACTGCGGCAGCGGGAACATCCACAACGTCGCGGTGCGGCGCGGGCTCATCCGGCCGGGGATGATCGTGGTCGGCTCCGACAGCCACACGCCCGTGCACGGCGTCCTCGGCGCCCTGGCCGTCGCGCTCGGCAACGACTCGCACGCAGGCACGGTGCTGCCGTACGGCAAGGCGTGGTTCAAGGTGCCGCACACCGTCCGGATCGAGCTGGACGGCGTGGTGGCACCGGGCACGTCGCCGCGCGACGTCGCCCTGTGGCTGGTCGGCCAGATGGGCGAGGGCAGCATGATCTACGCGGCGCTGGAGTTCGCCGGGCCGTACGTCAAGGCGCTGCCGTTCTGGGACCGCTGGCTGTTTCCCCTGGCCACCGTGGACCTTGGGGCCAAGTGCGGCTACGTCGAGCCCGACGAGGTGACCGAGGCGTTCGCCGCGGGACTGCCCGGCGCGCCGTACGACCGGATGGAGCGCAGCGACGGGGGAGAGGCCGCCACCGTCCGGCGCTACGACGTCGGCGGGCTCGGGCCGCAGGTCGCCTGCCCGCCGACCGTGGGCAACGTCAAGCCGGTCGAGGCGGTCGCCGGCATCCCGGTCCAGTGGGCCGAGCTCGGCGGGCACGGCGGCGGACGCCTGGAGGACATCCGGCTGGCCGCGGCCGTGCTCCGCGATCGCAAGGTGCATCCGGACGTCCGGTTCAACATCGTCCCGGCCAGCCGGGAGGTGTTCGCCGAGGCGGAGCGGAGCGGGCTCGTCCTGCCGCTGCACGAGGCCGGCGCGACCTGGTTTCCACCGAGCACCGGTTCCAACCAGGCCGCCAACATGGGCGCGATGGCCGCGGGCGAGGCGATGATCTCGACCCACGCCCGCAACTTCCCCGGCCGCAACGGGAGCAGCGAGGCCCAGATGTACCTCGCCTCCGCGGCGTCGGTCGCCGCGTCCGCGGTGACCGGCCACATCACCGACCCGCGCGAGATCACCGCGGATCTCGATCGGCCGGGCTCGCGGTGAGCCCGTCACAGACACGAGAGGTGTCCATGAGGTTCGAAGGGCGATGCTGGAAGTTCGGCGACAACATCCCGACCGACCGGCTGGTCAAGTCGCGCTATGTGTTCGAGCCGATGGAAGAGATCGTCAAGCACGTGCTGGAGGATCTCAACCCGGCGTTCCCCGTCGAGGTCCGGCCCGGTGACGTCGTCGTCGCCGGCCGGCACTTCGGCCAGTCGTCCGGGCGGGCCATCGCCACCAAGGCCCTGCGGGCGACCGGCATCGGCTGCGTCGTCGCCGGAACGTTCGCGCGGACCTTCTACCGCAACTGCTTCGAGATCGGGCTGCCCGCGCTCGAGATCGAGGGCATCGCCGATCTGGTGAGCGACGGTGATCAGGTGGGCGTCGACGTCGCCCGGGGCACCTTCACGAACCTGACGACGGGCGTGACCCGGACGGTACCGCCCGCCGACCCGTTCCTCCTCGAGATGCTCCAAGAGGGCGGGCTGATCAAACTGGCCGCGCGGCGCCCCGAGCTGTTCGGGAGCGAGGCCGTCAGGTCGTCTTGAGGACGCGGAAGGTCATGCCGGCGGCCCGCAGCCGTTCGATCAGCGGGTCGCCCATGGCCACCGCGGTGGTGAGCTGCCCGGCGGTCGCGGGCAGGTCGTCGTACACCAGGCACAGCGCCGACTCGCCGAGCATCTTCGCGGTCTCGCCGTAGCCCGGGTCGCCGCCAGCGACCTCGGTGACGACCCGCCGGCCGCCGCCCTCGCCGACGAAGCGCACGTTGAACCAGCTCTTGGCGCGCTGCTCGGCCGAGGGCCCCTCGCCCGGGCTGCGGAGCTTCAGCAGCAGGTCACGGGCCGCCGGGATCTGTGACAGCACGAGCAGCCCGGTGGCGCCCGCGACGGCGCCCGCCGCCATCGCCGGATTGCGCACTGCGCAGAAGTGGCCGTAGGTGAAGTCGGGGCCGTACCGGTCGAGGACGGCGGCGGACCGCACCACGATCTGCGGGTCGATGCTGGGCAGCGGGAGCGTCGTCCAGGCGGCCGACACGGGCGCGAAGTGCGACAGGCCCCGGTGGAGCCGGACGCGGCGGCCGGATGGCTCCGGCTCGACCCTCCGCCGTGCCCGCGCGGCCTGGAGCGTCTGGCGGGCCCTGGAGACCGCCGTGATCGCCGTACGGGTCGTACCGCCCGAGGGCACGCCCTTGGCCCGCACGAATCCCTCGAGGCGGATGGGCGAGTCCTCCGGCAGCCGCTGCACCGTGAAATAGGCGCCGAGGTCGTACGGAATCGAGTCGAACCCGCAGGCGTGCACGATCCGAGCGCCGCTCGCCATCGCCTGGGCGTGGTAGCGCACGTACATCAGGTCGACGAACTCGGGCTCGCCGGTCAGGTCCAGGTAGTCGGTGCCCGCGGCGGCGCAGGCGGCGACCAGCGGCTCGCCGTGATGGATGTACGGGCCGACCGTGGTCACGACCACGCGGGCGGCCGCGGCTATCACGTCGAGGGTCTTCGGCGCCGTCACGTCGGCGTGCAGCAGCGGCAGGTCCGCGCAGGAGGGGTTGATGGCCGCGAGCCGGCTCCGCAGCGCCTCCAGCTTGCCCCGGTCACGCCCGGCCAGCGCCCAGCGGGTCTCCTCCGGCGCGTGCTCCGCCAAGTATTCGGCGGTCAGCTTGCCGGTGAAACCGGTGGCACCGAACAGGACGAGGTCGTAGGTGCGGCCGACGGTCATCGGGGTCCCTTCTCACGGAGTCCGCACCGATTGTGGCGGCCGGTCACGGCCGCCGCCACCCGGGCGGACGGACGGATGCGGGACGGACGATCGGACGGTCGCGGTAAGCGACGCGCCGACCACCGTAACCTTGGGGTGCGCCGAACGGATGACGTTGTCGTCGTATCAACCTCGTAGTGTGGTCGTTGCGATGTGCGTCCGGTTCACCGGGATGTACTACGAACTGTCGTGTGTTCATCTCAGTGGGCGTACGTTGGCGATAAGGGGAAGAGGTAGGGGAAACGGTGCGCGATCTTTACGAGCTGGAGTCGGATCTGCCGGAGCTGACCAGGCCGGTGCTGCTGCACAGCCTCGACGGCTTCATGGACGCGGGATCGGTCGGACAGCTTGTGCGCGAGCACATCCTGGACACGTTCGAGCACCGGGTGATAGCCAGGTTCGACGTGGACGAGCTCATCGACTACCGCGCGCGGCGCCCGGTCATGACCTACGACGAGGACCACTGGGCCGACTACGACGCCCCCGAGCTGGTGGTGCACCTGGTCCACGACGAGGCGGGCAGCCCGTTCCTGCTGTTCACCGGGCCCGAGCCCGACCGGCTGTGGGAGGGATTCACCACGGCCGTCCGCTCGCTCATCGAGCGCCTCGACGTCGGCCTGACCGTGGGCCTGCACGGCGTCCCGATGGGGGTGCCGCACACCCGTCCGGTGGGCCTTACAGCGCACAGCACCCGGCCCGAGCTCGTCACCAAGTCGTCGTGGTTCGGCACCGTCAAGGTGCCCGGCAGCGCCGCCGCCCTGCTCGAACTGCGTCTCGGCGAGGCCGGGCACGACGCGCTCGGCTTCGCCGTGCACGTTCCCCACTACCTGGCGCAGTCGGACTACCCCGCGGCGGCGGTGGCCGGCCTCGAGGCGATCATGACCGCCACCGGGCTGGTGATCCCTTCCGACCCGCTCCGCGAGGCCGCGGCCCGGGCCGACGCCGAGATCGCCGAGCAGGTCGCCGGGTCCGACGAGGTCGAGAAGGTCGTACAGGCGCTCGAGCGCCAGTACGACGCCTTCGCCGGGGCTGCCGACCGCGAGAGCCTGCTCGCCCAGCAGCAGGAGATGCCGACCGCCGACGAGCTCGGGGCCGAGTTCGAGCGCTTCCTCGCCGAGCAGGACGGCTCCGACCCGCAGCAGCCCTAGGCGACCGGGGGCGCTCTAACGGTTTCGCGAAGCGGAGGCCGACCGGGTACGCTTTCCCGGTCATCGGGCGGGCATGTCCCGATGAGGGCGCATAGCTCAGTGGTTAGAGCACTGGTCTTACAAACCAGGAGTCGCTGGTTCGAATCCAGCTGTGCCCACGCAGCTCAGAGCCTCATTCTCCTACAACGAGAGTGGGGCTCTTCCCTCGTATTGGGGGAATCGTGGAGATCGTTTCGGGAGTGGGGGATTCGGCCTTGCTGTCGAGCTCCTTCAGCAGGCCGTCCAGGACCGGCACCGGCGACTCCGGCCAGAGCGCGGCGCGCTCCTTGAGGGCCGTCTCCCACCGGGCCCGGAGGCCGTCGAGGATCTGCTGCCGCATCGCCTCGGTCACGTGCGAGTAGATGCCCCGCACGCCCTGGAGCGTCGTTTCCGAGGTCAGCCGACGTTCGGTTGGGTCAGGTAGTTGTCGTGCCAGGAGTCGCCGAACCAGATGGCTGCGGCCAGTCCAGACCGCTCAATAAGGCGTGAGTGGTAGAGGCAGAACACGGCGACGGCCAGATCACAGGAGTTGTCCCGGAGCGGCAATGCGTGGAAGTCACCGACTGCGCCGCTGATCCGGTGGAGGTCTGCGGTGGTTCGGGCTCGTGTCGCGGTGACCATCGCCGGGGAGGTGTCGATCGGGAGCAACCGGGCGGCCGGGAATCGGGCGGCCAGTCTCACGGTGGTTCCGCCGCGGCCGCATCCGATGTCGGCGATCACGGGAGCAGGCGGAAGGCCGGTCTCGGCGGCTAAGCCGACTACGACGTCCGCCGTGTTGTGTCCGTGGGTTTTCGAGCTCAACAGGGAGCTGCTGCGCCGGGCTGTGCGATCGGTGGAGGAGTAGAGGGCAGGGACGACATCGCGGTCCAGGAACGGGTTCGCCGACACGGGTACCTCCGGGGGTTGGTCAGGTCGATGACCCCAAGACGGCGGCCAGTTTGGTGGCGGCGCGGCGGGACTTCACGACGTGGACCTCGGCGTGGCCGGCGTGTTCGGCGATCAGGTCGCGGACTCGGGGCGCCATACTGCGCCGGTATCCCCACACGTACTTGACGAAGCCCCAGTTGACCCGGTCGTAGACCCCGTTGGTGTGCTGTCCGCCCCGGTAGCGGATGCGTCGCTGGGCGATGCCCCATAGGCAGGTGATCGGGTGAAGATCCAGGAACACCACGGTGTCGGCCGCGGCCAGCCGGATGGGGAGCGTCGAGGCGTAGTTTCCGTCGATCACCCACGTCGGTTCGGCTACAAGCTCCTGTTGAAGGACTGCGAACTTCTCCATGGGGAGGGTGTTCCAGTCGTCGTCGTAGTAGACGGCATCCAGGTGGGTGATCGGATAGCCGGTCTGCTCCGCGAGTGCTCTGGCCAGGACCGACTTGCCGGAGCCGCCGCAGCCGACGACGGCGATGCGTTTCATGGGTGTGGACTGTAGCCGCTGGGATGAGTGGTGCATGTGTCGTCTGCGCTCCTTTGAGGGGGTCTTTGAGGATGTCGCGGCTGCCGGTTCCCGAGTACGTCCAGGAGGGTGGAGATCTGCCGCGAAGCCCTCATGATGTCGAGCTTGGCCAGGCAATCTCCGATCGCATCGGCCCGCTCGGCCAGGGACATCGGCATGAGCCGGGTGATCGACGCGGCGGCCTGGGCACCATCCCGAACGTGCAGGTAGTCGGGGACGAAGTAGCCGGCGCCCTGGAGTTCGGCCGGTGCCAGGGGGACACAACCTGCGAGGACGGCCTCAGCGAGTCGCTGGGTCATCTGCCCGGCCTGCATGAGCCGGTCGGGGAGCAGCAGGATCGTGGACACCGATGAGCTGTACAGCATGTGCACCCGTGGGAACGGCACGCGGCCGATGAAGGTCACATGTGGCCACGCCTCTGTGCGCGGCCACTTCCCGGCCACGCGGTGCTGGTGCTGCGCAGCGGCCGGCGCGAAGTAGCGGGTGAAGACTTCGTCTCTGTCGTATTGGTTACCGACGTAGGTCAAAGGCCAGGGCCGCTGTCCTCCAGCGAGCGCATTCGGATCCGCGTCCAGGGCCGCATCCGCCACCGGAAACAGCAGTGAGACAGCTCCCTTCGTGGGATACAAGGCGGCCTCGCACACCGTGACGTTCGAGCGGCTGCGGAGTGGATCATCGGCCGGGAGTTGCCTGTCCTTGTCCCACACGACAGTCGGGAGCCCCTGCCTGTCGGTGTAGTACGTGAGTAGATCGTGTTGCCGGTGGAGATCGCAGGTGTGGCCGGGCATCCCGCAGGGGGTGTTGTTGCGGCCGGGGATCGGCCATCGCCACTCCAGCATCAGCGCGTCGATATCCGGTCGACCGTCATGCCAGCGGTAGAGGCGCCGTAGGTCCGTGCCGGCTTCCTGGAGGTCCCGGTTGGGCTGTAGAAAGACGATCTCGTGTCCCTCTGAGCGCAATCCGTCTATGAGGTTGGCGGTCACCACCGCGATTCAGCCGGTGGCGTGTGGTCTTGCCGCTGGAGGCCGGCACGAGACGCCGCACAGTGACGCGAACGCGGCCTCGGGGGGTCCCCTCCTGATCTGGGAACATATGCCGACTTGACTGCTGGTATCCGCCTACAGTCTTCGACTGTCATCGATCACCATTCGGGTCCTCGTAGGGAGAGAGCCATGGTGGGACGTCCTGAACGACCGGTCGATCCCAGCGCGGGGGTGACTCAGCAGTTCGCGCACCAGCTGCGCGAACTGCGGCGGGAGGCCGGATTGACCTACCGCGAACTGGCGAAACGGTCTGGGTGTTCGGTGACCACACTGTCCGACGCGGCGGGTGGTGAGCGGCTTCCGACCCTGCGGGTGACCGTGCTCTACGCCGAGGGCTGCGGGGCCGATCCCGCCGAGTGGGAACAACGCTGGCGGGCGGCCGCGGCGACGCTCGCCGCGCGAACGCGCGAGGACGGTACTCCTCCGTACCTGGGGCTGGCCACGTACGGGGCCGAGAACGCGGATCGGTTCTTCGGCCGTGACCGGCTGGTCGGCGAGCTGGTCGACCGACTGAGAGGCGGCCGGTTCCTCGGAGTCTTCGGGCCGTCGGGCAGCGGGAAGTCATCGCTGCTGCGGGCGGGGCTCGTACCGGCCGCGCACGCGGGGCGGCTGTCCGCGGACGGCCGCGGCCAGGCGGCCAGGGTCCTCACGCCCGGGCCGCGTCCGCTACAGAGGCTGCCGGACCTGTCCGATGATTTCACCGGCCTGGTCATCGTCGACCAGTTCGAGGAGGTGTTCACGCTCTGCCGGGACCCGGGAGAGCGAACGAGGTTCATCGACGCGCTCATGTCGGCCGCGAGCGCGCGGGTCGTCATCGGCGTACGCGCGGACTTTTACGGGCGGTGCGCCGAGCACCCGGCACTGGTCCGCGCGCTCCGAGACGCGAGCCTGCTCGTCGGGCCGATGAGCGCCGGCGAGCTGCGCGAGGCGATCGTCAAACCCGCGTCCCGTGACGGCCTCACAGTCGAGCCCGCGCTCGTGGCGACCATCATCCAGGACGCCGGCAACGAACCAGGCGCCCTGCCGCACGTCTCGCACGCGCTGCTGGAGACCTGGCGCCGGCGCGGTGGCAAGGCCCTGACCGTGACCGGGTACGAGGCCACCGGCGGCGTACGCGGGGCGGTCGCCCGCACCGTCGAACACGTCTACGGCGAGCTGTCGCCCGAACGGCAGCGGCTGACCCGGCATATCCTCCTGCGGCTCGTCGAGGTGGGGGAAGGCGGCGGGGAAACGCGTCGCCGTGTCGAACGCGCGGAGTTGGACGTCGGCGAGCCCGCCGAGGTTGCGGTGGTGCTGGAGCGGCTGGCCGGGGCCAGGCTGGTCAGTCTCGGCCCCGGTACGGCGGAGATCGCGCACGAGGCACTGATCGGCTCATGGCCACGCCTGCGCGACTGGCTGAGCGAGGACCGTGAGGGCCTGCGCGTCCACCGGCGGCTCACCGAGGCCGCCGCGACCTGGCAGGAGCTGAACCGCGACCCAGGCGCGCTGCTCCGCGGCACCCGGCTGACGGCCACCCAGGAGTGGGTCGAGCGCGAGGAGAACAGCGAGCTGCTCACCACGCTCGAGCGGTCCTTCCTCGCGGCGAGTGTCGCCGCCGAGCGAGCCGAGCTGGCCGGGATCGTGCGGCGCAACCGCCGGCTGCGCGGCCTCGCGGTGGCGCTGTCGGTGCTCCTGGTGGTGTCCGTGCTCACCGGATCGGTCGCGTGGCGGCAGCGGGAGATGTCCCGATCGCGGCAACTGGCGGCCGAGGCCCTTGCCGTGGCCGGGACGGACGTGGGCGGGTCGGCACGCCTCGCGCTGCGGTCGTACGGGATCGCGCCCACGGAGGAGGCGCGCAGCAGCCTGCTCAGCGTCGCCGGTCATCAGCCGTTCGGCTTTCGCCTGGCCGGTCACGTCGGCGCGGTGGCGTCGGTGGCCTTCAGCCCCGACGGTTCCCTGCTGGCGTCCGGTGGCGTGGACCAGGGCCTGATCGTGTGGGACCTGGTGGGGCGCAGGCGGGTCGCCACGCTGACCGGTCATCGCAGCCCGGTCCAGGCGGTGACGTTCAGCCCCGATGGGCGGTCGATCGCCTCGGCTGACACCGCGGGAAGGGTGATCATCTGGGATGCCGCGCGGCGTACGCCGGTGCGGACCCTCATCGCGCAGCGGGCGGCCACGGTGACCGGGTTGGGGTTCAGCCGGGACGGAAAGCTGCTCCTCGCCGACGGCGTCATTCCCGCCGACGGCGAGCTGGACGCCCTGCCGACCGTATGGGCCGTGGCGACCGGCAGGCGCTCGCCGCGAGATGAGCAAAGGATGGAGTCCACCGAATGGGACGCCGGACGGCGTGCCTATCCGGGCCTGCGGAACAACGCCCTCGTCGCGCCGCGGGGAAACGCGCTCCGGAGTCCTGGCGGCGGCGCCACGCTCCCGAGCGATACCGATCCTGGGCCGATGCCCTCCGAGGTGCCGAACCCCGTCGAGGCGGTCAGCTCCGATGGGAACGCGTGGGCCGGCTCCATCGACCTCGGTCACGACGTCAGCGTCTCCGATCCCCGGCGCTACGGCGACAACCTGCTCCGCCTGACCGGAATCACCGGCGCGGTGCGTGCCCTGGCCTTCCTTCGCGACGGGCGGCGCCTCGTCTCCGGCGATTCCAGCGGCGCGACGATCCTGTGGGACGTTCACCACCAGGCGCGGATCGTCGCGCTGGCCGGCCATTCCGGTGCCGTCAACGACGTCGTGACCGGCCCCGGAGACCGCCTGATCGCCTCGGCCGGGGACGACGGCATCGTGGTGTGGGACATGGACCGGATGCCGTTGACCGGTCACATCGGCGACGTGACCTCGGTCGTCTTCAGCCCCGACGGCCGTCACATCGCGACCGGCGGCGCTGAGTCCGCCGCCCGGCTGTGGGCGCCGGGGCGTTCCGCACCCCTCGCGGAGCTGGCCGAGGACGATCAGGCGGGGAGCGCCGTCGACAACGGCCGGATCAACGCCGTCGCGTTCAGCTCGGACGGTCGGCTCCTCGCCACCGGCGATTCCGGCGCGGGCCGGATCTGGGATGTCGGGGCCCGACGCCGGCTCGGCACTCTCGACGTCGGCGGCACCGTGACCGGCGTGGCCTTCGCGCCGCGCGGGAACTTCGTCGCGACCGGTGTCGGCGACGGCCGGGTCGTGCTGTGGGACGCCGGCACCCGCCGGCCGATCGCGTCGTTGCGGACCGGCAAAGTGGTCACCGGCGACGCGGTCACCGGCGTCGCGTTCAGCCCCGACGGCCGGCTGCTCGCCGCGAGCGACAGGACTGAGACCGTCACTCTGTTCGACGTCTCCGGACGTGCGGTGGCGGCCTCGCTGCGCGGCCGGTCCGGGGAGACGGCGCAGGTGTCCTTCAGTCCGGACGGGCGGCTGCTCGCCGCCGCGACCGGCAGCGGCGACGTGCTGCTCTGGGATGTTCGGCGGCGCGCCGTGGCCGCCACGTTGCGCGGGCACGCCTCGTCCGCGCGGGCGGTGGCGTTCAGCCCCGACGGGCGTTTCCTGGCCAGCGGCGGGTTCGACCACAAGGTCGTCGTCTGGGATGTCGCGCACCGGGCGCGGTGGGCCGTTCTGTCGGGTCACACGGCCCCGGTCACCGGTCTCGCGTTCAGCCCCGACGGAAGCACACTCGCCTCCGCGAGCGAGGACCACACCGTCATCCCGTGGGTCGTACGGCCGGAGGAGGCGGTCGGGAAGCTGTGCGCTCTCACCGGCCGGCGTTCGGCGTCGTCCAGGAGCTGTGCGTAACGGGCCGCGTATCCAAAAAGCGGTTGTCCGGCTGAGAACGGGATAGCCGGACAATTATCCGCCCGCCTAGAACTGTCTCCGGGACCGAAAGGGGAGACGGGTGCTCAGCGACGTTTCTGATGGGACGGCACGCGTTCAGCTGCTGTCATCGTTCGCCTGCCGGATCGACGAGAGCGAGGTCATGCTCGCGGAGTTCCCGCGGAATCTCGTCGCCCTCCTGGCGCTGGAGGACCGCAGGGTGCCGCGCGCGCTCATCGCGGAACGCCTCTGGCCGGACATCGAGCCCGAGGCCGCGGCCAAGCGCCTGCGGCAGACGCTCTGGCGGATCCGCCGGCTGACCGCGGACCGCGTCGTACGCGCGAGTCAGGACACGGTCGGGCTCGCTGAAGGCGTCCGCGTCGACATCGAGGAGGCCGTGACGCTGGCGCGCCACATTCTGTCTCCGGAGGCGGTGAACGACGAGCTCGCCGCGATCGGCGACTGGAGACCACTCGGCCTGCCGCTGCTGCCGGGATGCGAGAGTGAGGAGGTGTATCTGGCCAGGCAGCGGTGGGATCGTCTCCGGCTTCTGGCGTTGGAGCGGCTCGCCGAGGCGAGCCTGGCGCAGGGCCGGATCCCGGACGCGATCGAGCTGGCGTCCGTGGCCATTGCGGTCGACGACCTGAACGAGGGGCTGCACCGGCTCCTGGTGCGGGCCAACCTGGCCCGCCGGGACATCGCCACCGCCAAGCGCATCCACGCCGGATACTCGCTCCTCCTCCGGGAAGAGCTCGACGTCGAGCCGAGCCCGGAGTTCCGATCCATCTTCGCGACGCCCCGGTGACATCCGTCGCCGGCGCCGACGCGGTATCTCGGAGACGTCTCCGAGATACCGCCGTACGGGAGTCACCCGCAGTCCGGCACGGCGGGATCCCGTCCCTTGCACAGGACGAGAATGAACGGGATCCGCAGGGTCATCTCCGCGCCCGCTTCGGTGTGGTAGTGGACGTCGACGCCATGCCCCGTGGCGGTGACATCGTCGGTCTTGGAGAACTGCAGGCCGAGCTCGTAGTAGTTCCCGACGGCTCCGGCACCCCGGGGGGCGGCCGGGCAGACCCGGTCGATGACCGTGGCACCGCCCGGGGAGAAGCCGAGCTTCGCCAATGACAGATTCGCGCCGCCGACCTGGCTACGCCCGTTGACGCTCGGCCGTGTCGCGAGCGCGTCGAGGCGCAGCCCGCCGGACGGGCCGACGACGACCGCACTCTCCACCGTCACCTTCCCCGGACGGTTCAGGCAGACGACGATGTCCGCAAAGGTGTACGGCGTTCCCGTCCGGGTGGTCGGCAGTGCCGCGCCGAACTCGCTGGGATCCGGCTGGACCAGCCGGGGCTGGTCCAGCCGGATCGCCGAGCTCGGCGAGACGTGCCGCGGCGTCTCCACCGCGCAGCCCGCGGTGCCGGACACGATCAGACAGAGCGACATCGCCAGGGCCCTGATCCGCACGGACTTAGCACCTCTCATCCGAACCATGGCGCGATATCACGGCCTGCGCGACTCGATCTGGGAAGAGCTGAGCCATCCGGCCGAGGAGTTGCCGCAGAGCTTGCTCTTCCTCGTCACGACGTACTGCAGCTTGGTATTGGAGTCGAAACCCGCCTGGGCGCTGACGCTGATGGGTCCCATATCGACACCGGTTTCGAAGGTCGTGTTCCGCCCCCTGGTCTTCCAGTACTTGCCGGGAAGTTTCGTGGCGCAGAACCTGAGGTTGGTGTGCGGGGCCCGGGTGAAATCGGCGTTGAGGTCGTTGAATCCCGTCGGGGTGCGGTCCGTGCGGGTCCAGCCACCGCTGGGCGCGATGCACTTGACGATGATGTCCCGGTAGTTGACCTTGTTCCAGACGTAGGCGTCGGCCACGTTGTCGGTGGACGCGCCCCCCTCGATCCTCGTCTGGACGGACACCTTGCCGCTGGCGGACCAGTTCTCACCCGAATACTTGGCTCCCACGCCGAGTTGATGTGTCGACGACGTCGTCTGCTCCACGGTCGCCTTCGCCCCGCTCCACGCGAGGACCTTCATGAACTTCTCGCGAAGGCCGTTGTGCCTGGGCCCCATCGTGACGCTGAGCGGACTCCCGCAGGGACGCCTCGCGGCGGCGGTCGCGTACGACTTCGCGGCGCCCCCGGAATCGGCGTGCGCCGCCGCGAGCGTGTTCGTCCCCGAGCCGGCCGCGCTTCCCTCCAGGACCGACGGCCTGCGGCCAAGGTCGAAGGTGAACGAGGCCGGCACGGTACCGGACGGGCCGGCGACCGACTGGACGTTCGCCGCGCCGGACGGCGTGACGGTCTGCCGCCAGTGGACCTCCCGTACGGAGTCGGCCGCGATCATTTCGATGTCGACCTGCCCGCCGGTCCCGCGGAACCGCGCGGGCAGCGAGGTTTCGTCGAGCCGCAGGGTGAACCGGCCGGCCGCGTCGGTCTTCGTCCGCGCCACGACCGGCAGGGTGAACGTGGCTCCCTTGGCAGCGGTGGCGAGCACCTCTGGGCGAGGCCATGCCACGGCGACGACGCTCGCATGACCGATAGCGGTCCCGTCGTTCGCCACCATGCCGGACGCGAGGGTGCCGGTCGCCGTCGCTGCCGTCGGCGCGTCGGCCGCCGTCGATGCCGACCATGCCCCGGTGGGAAGGCCGGCGATCGTCAACGGCACACAGGCCGCCGGGATCATCAGATAACGGAGCTTGAGCTTCATCAGGACTCCTTCTGGAGAGAAGCTGTACGCGCCCATTACGGCCGTTCCCCCGTCTCCCGCGCGTCCCGTGAGCGTCTCGGCTGCGTCTCCCGTGGCAATCCCCTGAAACCGTAGAGACTTCGGTTGTGGTGATCTCGGTCTTGTAGTTCTCGGCCGCGCGCTCGCTTGGGGCAGGTTGGCCTGCCCACGCATCTGCGCCCGGCCAGTTCCAGGACCGAGGCGAGGTAGAACGGCCCCTCGTCGTTGGGGATCTCGGTCAGATCACCCACCCACGCCACATTCGGAGCCTCCGGCGGGTCGAAATGCCGCTGCAGCAGGTCCGGCGCCTTACGGACCGAGACGTCAGCCTTGGTCAGGCCCTTGCGCCTCTTCTTGCGCCGGGCGACCAGGCCCAACTCGGCCATCAACTTCGCGACGGTGTTTTTCGACACCGCCCATGTGCTGGACGACATGGTGCGCACCGATTCTCACCGGCTGCGTCCGGTTGCCGGGGATAGCGACCCGGCCGAGACGAGGCGACGACCCCGCCGCGCGGCTTGTGATACGTCCGTTAACGGCGTCCCTTGTCAGCGGGGAGGGGAAGCCAGGCCACGAGGGCGAAGCCGCCGTCGGGCGTCGGTCCCGTGGTCAGTCGGCCGCCTGCGAGGGCGACACGCTCTTTGATGCCCGCCAGGCCGTAGCTCCCTCCAGTATGGGATGCCGCCCGGGGAATCTCTGAGCCGTCGCGGTCGGCGTGGTCGGGGCTGTTGATCACGGCAACGTGCAACTGGTCGTCGGTGGACTCGCAGGTGACGCGGACCTGGGCGTTCGGCGCGTGCTTGCGGACGTTGCTCAGGCCTTCTTGGACGATCCGGTAGCAGGCGTGGGCGATCTGCGGTGGCAGCGCGTTTGGGGGGATGTCGAGGTGGAGGCTGACCCGCAGTCCGGTGTCCTCGGCCTCCTTGACCAGGCGGGGGATCCCATCCACCCCCGCGGCCGAGGGCATGTCCTCGCGGCGGAGCACGGTGAGCAGCTGGCGCAGTTCGTTGAGCGCTTGGACGCCCTTGTCCTCGATGCCCGCTGAGAGCTCGCGGTTCTCAGCGGGGTCGGTGGTGGTCTGGATGAGGCCGGCGTTGAGGACCATGGTGGTGACCGCGTGGGTCACTGTGTCGTGCATCTCCCTGGCGATCCTGCGGCGTTCCTCGGAGGCGGCGAGTTCCTCACGCTCATGCACCCCGATCCGCAACTCGCTGATCAACCGCCGGTACTCACACACCCATGTCCCTGCCAGCATGGGAAGGTAGACCAACGTCGCGGCGCGTACGACGATCAGGTAGAGGATCTCGTCCGTGTACGGGTTCACGTAGTCGACCGCCATGTACACCGGCATCAGCATCAGTGCCACGTAAGGCCATCGGCGCACCCTGCGCTCGGCGGTCATCGAGAAGGCGGCGAGGATCATCGGCACGGTCTGCCCGGTGATGCAGGCGCAGGCGGCCGAGGCGATGATCGCGGGCCAGGGGGTGCGGCGCCGTATCAGCATGGTCGCGGCGGTGACCGAGCCCACGAGGAACTGGAGCCAGTGCGGTAGGTGCCCCCAGAGCGAGAAGGTACTGCCGATGGCGGTCGTCGGGATGGTGAACGCGATCACCGCGGCCGCCAGCAGCAGGTCTAAGAGCACAGCGCGATGCCGCGTGGCAACCGAGACCCACTTTCCGCCCATACATGTATCTTGCAACTTCCTTTGCGTAGACCTGGTGGAGGGCCCCTACGAAGCAGCCCTCCTGGTTCGATGAAGGGGCGGGGCTGGCAATGCGCTCAAGCCGTAAAGACTCGTGTAGGGCGTGTTGCGAAAGTGGATCAAGGTCGTAGGTGATCAGTCCCCGTGGGGCGTGGTGATCTGACGAACGGCCGGTGGGCGCGGCTGGAGCCGTTGCTGCCGCAGGGCAAGAGGCCTGGCCGGCCGCCGACGTGGACGCGTCGGTAACTGATCGACGGCATACGCACGGTGGTTTCGATGAGCGGGCGTACGGGCGTTGCGTGCAGGCGTGGGTCGCACGGCGCCGTGGGGCGCTGGCGGGTGCGGCGGGTGGTGCGACGCTCGGTCTGGCTTGTTGGCGGCTCGTGTAGGCGGGCTTGAGGCGGGTGCCGTCCTCGAGCAACCGGGTGCCGACGAAACGGACCGCGTCATCGAGCAGCGGGGTACGTGCAGGCTGTCGCGGCGGCCAGCCCGGCGTAGCACTGGTTGCGTATCCAGACGTACCGGTAGTTCGGCCACGGCCTGTGCTCCTACACCTTCTTCGAGCAGTGCCAGCACCGCATGGCCTGCGCCAAGTGCGACTTCTATACTCCCAAGGACTCGACAAAGGCCCAGTTGCTTGAGGCCAAGGACAACCTGCAGCGCATGCTGGTGAGCATCCCGCTCACCGACGACGAACGCGCCGCCGTGGACGACGGCCAAACCGCCCTCGACCAGCTCCTTGAACGTCTCGCAGGCGTCGCCACTCCCGCCGGCCCGACTCCCCGCGAGCTACGCGCCGAGCCCGGCAGATCACTGCCACTCATCGTCGAGTCACCTACCGGCCGACCCGATCGGAACTGCTGCTGACATGCGTCCCACCCTCTACACCGTCGATCACCCCGGCCCCGGCCGGCTGAGCACCATGGCCAAGCCCCGAGGCGGAGACTGGCTGCACGACGAGATGACCGCCCTAAATGCAGAAGGCGTCGACGTTCTGGTCTGCGCACTCACCCCGCTCGAACTCGACGAAACCGGCCTCGGAGCTGAGGCCCTTTCCGCCCAGGTGGCAGGTCTGCGCTTCGTCGCGATCCCTATCCCCGACCGCGACGTCCCCGACCTCGCGGCCGTTCTACCCACCCTGCAGCAACTCGCTGAGCAGCTGCGGGGCGGCGCACACATCGTCACGCACTGCCGCTTCGGCATCGGACGCGCATCCCTTCTCGCCGCAGCCCTCCTGATCCTCAACGACAACGCCCCAGACGAGGTCTGGAACCAGCTCGAACAGGCCAGAGGGCTCACCGTCCCAGACACCCAAGAGCAACGAGAATGGACCAACACGCTGGTCAAGCATCTCCGGGCTTGACAGATCAGATTCCACATAAACCTGAAACTGCTCAAACGGCAGATGTTCGGGAGAGCCAGCCTGCCGCTGTTGCGTAAACGGGTCCTGCTCACCGCCATGGACCGATAGCACCCGAAGTCCGGAACTCGTCGTTCATTTGGGTGGTCGGTACGGGGCCCGCATCCCCCGGTGCGGGACCCCGTACCTGGTGACGTGCCATGCGAGGAGCGGCCCGATCGCCCCCGCCCGTTCGGCGCCGTCACGTCCGCGCCACTCCTGTCGCCGTATTTTCAGCAGGAGTCGTCAGTCGTCATCGTCAAAGTCGTCATCGTCGAAGTCGTCGAAGTCGTCGAAGTCGTCGAAGCAGCAGTCTTCGAAGCAGCAGTCGTTGAAGCGCTCGAAGCAGCGGTGGCGGCCATGGTGACGGTGGTGGCCACGGTGGTGGCCACGACCGCGCCACTTACCCCAGGAGGGCAGGTTGGCGCTTTGTGTGCTGACCGTGGTGGTGGACGCCGCGGCCGCAGGGGCGGCCGCACCCAACGCAAGGGTCGACACTCCGGAGACGAGCAGGCCGGAGATGGCGAGCGACATGCGCTTCTGACTTCCCACAGGACTACCTCCTTGGAGAATTCGAGCCATGAAGCCTGGAGTTCGTACCTGCGCGGCACGGGGCCGGCGATCTTCGGGCGAAATCGACCGTCACACCGCACGGACAATAGGTGCATCTTCGAATCTATCGCCCATATGGCCACATACCGCGTCTTCCGCTAACGCCATCCCCGGGACAAAACCGCCCAAAACGCGACATGTCCATACTTGACGTTGCTCCAAGACAGTCGCGACTGACCCTTTGGGCACAGCGGGCAATGAGAAAGAGAGCCCGCGCGGTATTGAATGGTGCAGCTTGTCGTCTGGTGGTCATGGCCGGTAACGGCCTGCTGCTGGGCAAAGGAGAGGGCACGGCGACGGTGGCGCTGTGCACGGCGGTCGGCGTCGCCCGCGTGGAACTTACTACGTAAAGGCGATGTGCTGTGAAGCCGGTCAAACATTCCACATCGCCGGCAGCTGGTGTTCCTGTACACCAGGTGGTGGCGCAATGGGGACCGGCCTGACGGAGCCGGTGACACTGGTCCGTGACCGCATGGCGAAATGGAGCCCTGCTAGGGCGCAAAGTGATGTGGTGCTCTCCGCGTCCGTGGATGATGTTCTTATGACACTGATGACCGCGGATGTTTCCCTGCCGGAGTTGGATGTGGTCATCCCGGTCGCACCGAAGGACGCGCAGGGCGTCCGGTTTTGCCTGGACTCAGTGCTGCGGCATTGCCGCAATCCCATCCGAGCGGTGCACATCGTGTCGCGATTCCCGGTGAGGGTGCCTGACGAACGGGTGCGGTGGCTGGATGAGTCGATGGTGGTGCCGGGCATCGGTGACATCGAGACCGCGCTGCGCACGGCCGGGTCGCCGCACTCCAACGCGTCGTGGTACTTCCAACAGCTGCTGAAGCTGCGTTGCTTCGACCTGCTTGGTGCCGACGCGCCGGATCATGTACTCGTCGTGGACGCCGACATCGCGTTCGTCGCCGATGTGTCCTTTGTGGAGCATGAGGGTGGTGTGTGGCTGCCCATGGGCTATCCGCTGCGCTGGACGATCGGCAGGCTGACCGCGGCCCCGCGACAGCACTCGGCGTTGAGTGCCGCCGCCCGGCTGGTGCCGGGCTGGCATCCGGTCGACCGTTTCAGCGGGATGCAGCACCATATGGTGTTCGACCGGAAGGTGCTGGCCGAGTTGATGCGCCGGGTGGAGGACGCGCACGGGATGCCGTTCTGGCGCGCGTTCCTGACCACCATCGAGTCCTCGAAGTGGACCGGTGCGTCGGAGTACGTGCTGTACCGGCACTTTGCTTGCTGGTTGTTTCCCGAGCGCGTCGCCATGCGGCACGTGTCGGCGGCAGAGGTCATCCAGGCCGCGGCTCCCGGCGGTTTCGCTCTGGCCGACGTGCTTGGCGCGCCGCGCACGGTCGACGTGCAGCTTGTGGGCTGCCACCGGTTTCTGGACTACGCCGACCGGATTGCCACGATGGACTACATCTCCGAGGATCTGCGCCGCGAACTGCGCCCGGGCATGCCGCTGAAGCTGTGCCTGGTGCAAGGTGAGCTGAGTATCGCGCATGCCCTCGACCCGCTGACGCTGCCGTGACCCGGGCGTTTTCGACCGGCTGGCGGGCCACCTCGACAGGCTCATCACCCTCGGATCGCATGTGACCCGAGATTGAGGTCATCGATCCTTCTGGCCATGGCTGTCCGATCTTGGCCAGCGGTTTCCGGCCACCTCGGAGCGCCGTTGCGCGTCCCCTTTCGTAGCCATTGACTAGAGGAGGCGTCATGTCCGTCGTCGGTCTGAAACCCGCCCGTACCTGGCGGGTCAGGATGTTCGCCGCCGGTTCCGCGCTCGCGCTGTTGGTCTTGTCTCTGCTCGTGGTGGCGGACCCTGGCCACGCCGCGGAGCCGCCCGGGTGGACGGTGGTCCACCGGACCCCCGTCACACCGCTGACCGATCTGGTGGACATCGTCGCGACCGGCCCCGGTGACGCCTGGGCGGTCGGCCAGGAATCCGCTCCGGAGGGTGGGGTGCGTACGCTCGTGCTCCATTGGACCGGCGGCAGCTGGGTACGCCACCCCTCGCCCCCCACGCTGACGCAGTTGCGGGCGGCCGCGGCGTCGTCGCCGAACAACCTGTGGGTGCTCGGCAACACCGACGAGGGCACGGTCCTCACCTTCCGCTGGGACGGCACGCGGTGGACCGACGGGGCCAAACTCCCCGGCGACGTGCACGCCACCGGCGTCGCCACCGCCGGACCGGGCTCGGCCCACGTGAGCGGATACCGCTACGACGACGCCGTGGAGGCCCATAGACCGGCTCTGCTGCGCTGGAACGGGGCCGGTTGGGTGGACGCCCCGCTTCCCGTGCTCGCGCCGGGCACTCTGGAAGGCGTCTCGGTGAGCGCCGATCCCGACGGGCCGATCGCCCGGCCGGGGTTCTGGGCGGTCGGCACCGAGCGAGTGCCCGGGGAACGAAGCCGCACGCTCGCACTCCGGTACGACGGGACCTCCTGGCACCGGGTGCCCACCCCCGAGGTGGCGGAGAAAGCCGACCAGTCGGCAGTGCTCATCGACGTCGCGCCATCCGGCACTGGAGAGGCGTGGGCCGTCGGCGTATTCCAGGCACCGGAGGCCAGCAATGGCATCCTGCTGCATTGGGACGGGGCCGAGTGGAGCCTCAAGCCGGCCAAGGAGTCAGTCACCGACTTCCGGGACGTAACACCCGACGGCTCCGGGGGCGCCTGGGCCATGAACGAGTCCGAGATCTGGCACTTCGCCAATGGGACGTGGACCCCGTCGCCGCTTCCCCTACCCGCGCTCCTGCACGGCATCGCGTGGATTCCCGGAACGCAGAGCACCTGGAGCGCTGGAAGCCACTCGAGCCGCTCCGGCGCCGAAGGTGTGATCATGCTGGCCGGCGACCTGCCACTGCGCCGCTGAGGCCCCGGATCCGGCGGAAGAGCGCGACCGCGACGGTCAGGCAGCTGAGCATGCTCGAATGACCGTCGCGGGAGCAGGGCATCGAGTCCGCACTTCCGCTAAACGGAAGCTTTCGCCGTGAGTTGCGCAGATCTCACGAGTCTGGGGGTGGGCCTGACGGCAGATGGCGCGGACGATCCCTCGTGGCGGGGCCGGAATCTGCAGCGCGACGCGGTTGCTGACGGCCTGTACGCACGGGATTGCGGCAATCCGGCTCACACGCCCCGATCTGCTCGGCCAACCAGCTTGCAGGGTCCACACTGTTACCCACGGCCATCGTGTTGTTCTCCTTCGTTGATCATCCATCTCGAAGGATCACGCGATGGCCGTCTCAGTTCACGACGCCACGCCTCTGATCAGCGGAAACTCGTACACCACCCCCGTGGACGCAACCCGGTTGCGCCAGGCTGAGGCGCTCGGCTTCAAGGTCACCATCGAACCAGTGGCCTGACCTCGACATCGGGCGACAGCTTGTCGGCCCCCAAGTTCAGGACCGGCGGCCTGATGTCGCGCGTGTGCCTGAGGTCGTTATTTTCCGTCAGGAATGGCCCTCGGGCGTGGCACTCGACGGAACGTAACACAGGGTAGTGGTTCTGTTACTCCTGTGATTGGCTGAGCGGCGTTGCAGGTGAATGGCGTGATCGGACGGGACGATCTGTGTTCCGTCCGGATCAGTGACAGTTCTGCTTCTTTTGCTGCGCCTGGGGCGTGTGGTTCTGTCGTGAGTGCGGAGAGTTCCGAGATGTTGCTTCACGTGACCAGATTGGAAGTTCTTCCGTCTCGGAATGGCCGAGGAGGAAGCCCGCAGCGCTGTTGTCGTTCTCTCCGCGCCGTTGGGGTGCGGAGTTCGGAGAGGAGGGTCTGTGATGGGCATTTGGAGAGGAGCCGGGCGAAGTGTGGGCGGCCGGTTGGGCGGACCGCGGGTGTGGGGGGCCGCACTGGCGGTGGGAGTGGCGGCGCCGGCCGTCGCGGTGGTGGTGGCCAGTGGTGCGGGAGGTGGGCCGGAGGCGTTGGCGGCAGGCAGTCAGATCGCGTGCACGGGCTTCGCGGGTTCCACCGAGTTCAGGCCCGGAATCAAGATCACCTCAGGGTCGACCGAGGCGACGAATTCGGCGTCACTGGCGTCGGTGCTGACCGGCTGTCTGTCTGGCGGCCAACCTACGATCACGCAGGGGACGGTGACATGGTCGAAGGTCCCGGGGACCACGAGCTGCGATCCGACCAAAGGGAGCGGCGGCTTCACCGCCGACAGCCGCCACCCGGTGACGATCACCTGGAAGAACGTCTCCGGCGGTACGGTCGGCACGAGCACGATTACCGGTACGGGCGGTTACACCATCACCGCGTCGGGCACCGTCACCGCCACCGCGTCGGGCACCGTCACCGCGGGACTGTTCAATGGCGGGACGGCCGTCCCGGTGTTCCTCTCGTTGATCGCCGACCTGGCCAATTGCGCGCTGCCGGGTGGGGCGACCACCGCCACCGCTACCGGGAGTTTCGCCATCACCTGATCATGGCCGTCCTGGTCCATGACGACCGGCTTTCCCCGCCAGGGGGACGGGCCTGCCTGAACCGTAAGGCTCGGGCAGGCCGGGCCGCCCGTCAAATGTGTCTTTCGGCGATCTTTCCGCTCGAGAAAGTACCTATGTACTGCGTGTGATCGGAGGTGGGGCGGGTGGGGCGGAGAACATTTCCGATTCACCGGCCGATTTCCGAGAGCCCCGGATTCTTCCACCGTTGTGGAGCCGCCGCAGCGCGCAAGCGGCGGGCTGTCCTTGTGTGGTGGCTGGCCGCCATGGCGCTGGCACTCGCGCTGACACCCTTGCTGTTCAGATCATTGGGAACACCTCCGGCCGCAGTGGACGGATCCCACTCGGCGCGCGCCGGCGACGCCCTCACCCGGGCGCTACCTCTGCTGGGTAGGGAGCAGATGATCCTGGTCTTCGCTGCCGCTCACCTGCCCGCAACCGACCCCCTCTACCTGCGCGCGGTCGACGGCGGCTACATGGCGCTGCGCCGCCAGCCCGGGATCACCTCGGTCCTGCCGCTGCCACTGTCAGGCGGCGGTGCGAAAGCGGTGTCGACCAGCCCGTACACCTTCCGTGCGCTGCCCTACCGGTCGGACAAGAACGTGTATGCGATCGTCGGGGCCTCAGGTTCTGACCGGGATCGGCTGCGCAGATTCCCCGCGCAGCGTGCGGCGATCGAAAAGACAACGCGGCGGCTCTCTCACGGACAGGTCTCTGCCCACCTCGTCGGCACGACGGCACTGAGTCACGACGTGCGGGAGATCGAGATCGCTGACGTTCGGAAGATCGAGGCCGTCGCGGTCCTGCTTGCCCTGCTTGTGCTGGTCCTCGGGCTGGGCACGGTCGGCGCCGCAGTCGTGCCGCTCGTCATGGCCGGGGCGGCGATCATCGTCACGCTCGGCATATTCGCGATCCTGGCCCAGGTGACCGCTTTCGACACGTTCCTGTTGACAGTCGTCGGCGTGGTGGGGCTCGGCGTCGGCATCGACTATTCGCTGCTGGTGGTCAGCCGCTATCGGGAGGAGTTGAGCCGTGGCCGTGGCTGTGAAGACGCTGCGGGGCTGGCGGTGGACGCCGCTGGCCGGACTGTGTGTTACTGCGCGGCGCTTGCGGCGGTGTCGGCTGTCAGCATGCTTGTGGTCCGGGTTGCGATCTTCCGCGAGTTCGCCGTCGGCGCGCTCGTGGTGATCGTCGTGGCGATGGGCGCGGCGATCACCTTGTTGCCCGCAGTGCTGGTGTCGTGGACACCGTGGCTGGACCGGGGGATGCTGCCGTGGCGAAGGCGGTCCTATGAGGCGGCCTTATCCGATGAGGGAATCTGGGCGCGCTGGGCGCGGCATCTGATGCGTCGCCCTTGGCCGTACCTGGTCGTCGTCGGGGTCCTGCTGATCATCTGCGCGGCGCCTACGGTGAGTTTGCGGCTCAACGCCGACATTCAGCGGGAGACCATCGCGCAGGCCACCAGTGGCCAGGGGCTCGCGGTGCTGGAGCGCGACTCCTTCGCCGGTGCCGCAGGAACGATCACCGTCCTGGTCATGCGGCCGGCCCGCACCCCGCTGCCAGATGTCACCGCCCTGGCCGGCGCCTTGTCTCGCGACCCTCAGGTGGCCGCCGTCGGTTCCGTCGCCGGCCGCGACGTCACTGTTGTGGCCGCGGTGCCGCGGGAGGCGCCCGACTCCCCGCGCACCGCTGACCTGGTCCGCCGGATCCGCGGCCACATTGTGCCCGATACTGCGCCCGTCGGTCACGAGGTGCTCGTCGGCGGCACGAGCGCGTTGCTGGTCGATGGTCACCACGAGTTCGTCACCAAGTTGTGGCTGATGATTGGCCTGATACTCGCGGCGTCCTTTGTCCTGCTGACCGTCATTTTGCGCAGCCTGCTGCTGCCGCTGAAGGCGATCGCGATGAACCTTCTTGCGATCGGCACCGGCTACGGACTACTCGTCGCTGTGCAGCATGGGCCGGGCGGCAAGGTCCTCGGGTCGCCCGGCGTGGTACAGGCCTACCTGCCGTTGCTGATGTTCGCTTTCCTGTTCGGGCTGTCGATGGACTACGAGATCTTCCTGGTCCGCCGCATCCAGGAGATCTATCGGGCCACCGGCGACAACACCCACTCGGTGGCGGCTGGGCTGCAGCGCACCGCCCGCCCGATCTTTCTGGCCGCCGCTGTCATGGTCGTCGTGTTCTCCGGCCTGCTCACCTCGAACGTCTTGGAGGTCAGGCAGTTTGGTTTCGGCCTCATGGTCGCGTTCGCGGTGGACGCCACCCTCGTCCGCCTCTTGCTCGTACCTGCGGCGATGCAGATCCTAGGCCGCTGGAACTGGTGGCTGCCCAATTTTGGGAGGAAGCATGACCACAGACCTCGGCCTGGCACTGCCGTTCGGTCAGGCGAGTCCGGAGGTCACGGAGTTTCGGAGCCGGGTACGGGCGCTGGTCGCCGACCGGGTGGTGCCGTTGGTGCCCGGGGCCGAGAGTGACCGAAAGTTTCCGGTTGAGGCGGTGGGCGCGCTCGGCCTCGCCGGCCTGTTCCGGGAGCGCTGGTCGCAAGGACAGCACGGTGATCTCGGGAGAAGCGTGGTGATCGCCGAGGAGTTCGGCCGGGCCGCTCTCGGCGGAGTCGGAGTCGGCGTCGGCCTGCACCTGGAAGCCGCGGTGCCGTTGTTGCGGGGCTTCGCGCGGACCGAGTATGCCAGGAAGGTTTTCGACCACGCGATGGACGGCCGGTACGTGTGCTGTGTGGCCACGTCCGAGCGGGAGGCCGGGTCCAATCTGGCGGAGATCGGCACCAAACTGAGCCGCGAGGGAGCCGCATGGCGGCTGCGCGGGACGAAGTGGTTCGTCTCCCCAGGCGGTGCTGCGGATGTCGTGATCGTGCTGTGCCGTACGACCGAGGGCCCCGCTCTGGTGCTGGTACCACGAGAAGGGGTACGGGTTGTCAAGCGGCTGGAGACGATGGGCATGCGGGGCTTGGAGACCTGCAGGCTCGCCTTCGACACGGAGATACCGGACGAGGCGATCCTGGTCCGCCCGGGAATGGCGTTGCACGCGATCGGATCCGCGCTGATCTACGAACGCCTTTCCACTGCGGCGTTGATGCTCGGAGCGCTCGACCTGGCCCTGCTGGTCACCGCGACCCACCTTCGGCGGAGAAAGCAATTCGGCGTTCCGTTGTATGAGCATCAGGCGCTCCGATTGCGGCTCGCGGATCTGATCGCCCGGACGGCTCTCGCCCGGCGGGGTGTGCATGCCACCGTGGCGGAGTTCAGCGCGGCCGGCGTGGTGAACATGTGCGAGGTCGCGGGCGTCAAGGTGACCGTGGCGCGGCTGGCGGAACACGTCGCGAGTGAATGCGCGCACCTGTTCGGTGGCCATGGCTATGTCGAGGACGAAACACGGTTCCCCCAGCTCCTCCGGGACATCCGGGTCGGCCGGGTGGGCGGCGGAACCGACGAGATGATGTGGGAACTCGCCGCCAAGGGAATGCGCACCGACGACGCGCTGTACGACCGGTGGGTTCGGTCGTGACCGGCTCGATGCTGGTCACCGGCGCCAGCGGGGTGATCGGGCGCGAGCTGGTCCAGCAGGCGACGGAGCAGGGTTGGGAGGTAGTGGGCTGCGCGAGCACTGCCGCCGATGGAACCGTCCCCTGGGTGATGGGAGTGCAGCCGGCCCCACAGGAGCTGCGACGCGGCTGGGACGTGATCGTGCACGTGGCCGCTCGGCCCCGGCTCGACATGGCCCTGGAACAGGCCGAAGCGGCGAACGTGGTCCCGGTCCTGGCTCTGACGGAGGTTTTCGCCCCGCAGACCCATCTGATCCATGTGTCCACCGCGTTCGCGACGGGGCGGTGCGGAACCGTGGATTCCAGTGATCCTCGTGACTACCGGAACAGCTATGAGTGGTCCAAGGCCTGGTCCGAACGGGTGGCCGTCGAGCGGTACGCGCCGCTGACCATTGTCCGGCCGTGTCTGGTCATCGGGCGTCGCAGAGATGGCGCCGTCGCCCGCTTCACCGGTCTCTACGAGTTCGTCTACGGCTTCGGCATGGGAATGGTCCCGGAGCTTGTCGGCTTTCCCTGGGCGCTGGTCGACCTCGTCTCGGTCTGCGACGTTGCCGACTGCATCTTGAGGTTGGCCGCCGGGGCGGCGCCGGGCAGTACTCGGGTGGAGTCCCTGGGCAGGGGAGCAGGGGCGATGACCGTCCAGGTAGTCGCGGAACGAGCAATCGGCGCCATCAACGGAGTCCGCGTCGGCAAGGGACTTCCGCCGATGGCGCTCCCGCCCATCGTCGCGCCCGGCGGTTGTGCACCGGCTTCGGCGCCGCCGACTCGCAAGCTGATGGACACCCTGATGGAGTACTTGTCGATCGTCGATCCTCTTCCGGTCACTTGGCTCGTCAAACCGATGGAGGACTGTCTCGATCAGGCGATGGGCTGGTGGGCGGTGCGCCGCCCCGAGCTGGCGTTGCAGGCTGTCGCTCCCTGGGAACGGCGATGAGTACTCCGGTCAGCCAGGCAGAGGCACCCGCGTTCGGCGAGCAGGAACTCCTCGCGCACATCCGGCAGATACGGCGACCTCTCCACGTGGTGACTCGGATCTCTGACGGGTCCATCGGAGTGGCCTGGACTTCCGAAAGCGCCGGCCACCGGTTGCTCGGCACGCTGCCACCGCTCTACCCAGAATGGCTGGGCGACCGCTCGTTCGGTACGGCGCACGAGGTGCGTTTCCCTTATGTGGCGGGGGAGATGGCCAACGGCATCGCCACCACCCGGTTGGTGATCGAGATGGCCCGGGCAGAGATGCTCGCCTTCTTCGGGGCGGGCGGGCTCGACCACCCGCGGGTGGAGCAGGCGGTCGAGGAGCTGTCCGTGGGACTGAGGGGGGCTCGCAACTGGGGGGTCAATCTGATCCATTCCCCGGCCGAACCTGAGCTGGAGGAACGGATCGCCGAGTTGCTCGTACGGCGCGAGGTGCCCCGGATCTCCGTTTCGGCGTACCTGGAGCTGACGCCTGCGGTCGTCCGCTGCTCCGCCACCGGCCTGAGCGTGGACCGGCAGGGCGGCATCATCCGGCGCGCCCGTCTGTTCGCCAAGGTCTCTCACCCTGACGTGGCCGCGAAGTTCATGTCGCCGGCCCCGGCCGAGCTGCTGAGAGTGCTGGTCGGCCGGGGACAACTCACCGAGGCCGAGGCCCGCCTGGCCGCCCGGGTACCGGTGGCCGAGGACATCACGGTCGAGGCCGACAGCGGTGGCCACACCGACAACCGGCCGCTGGTCGTCATCCTCCCGGCGATGCTCGCGTTGCGTGACGAGCTCCATCGCTGCTTCGGCTACACCACTCCCATCCGGGTCGGTGCGGCCGGTGGCCTCGGCACGCCCGGCGGGGTGGCCGCGGCGTTCGCGCTGGGCGCCGCCTACGTCATGACCGGCTCGGTGAACCAGATGTCGGTCGAGGCCGGGGTGTCCGACGAGGCCAAGGCGATGCTGGCCGAGGCTGGTCTGGCCGACGTCATGATGGCGCCCGCGGCGGACATGTTCGAACTCGGGGTCAGGCTGCAGGTGCTGCGCCGGGGGACGATGTTCGGTCCCCGCGCCGTCCGGCTGTACGAGACCTACCGGGAGTACGACTCGCTGGAGGCGGTCCCCGAGCCGTTGCGGATCAAGATCGAGCGGACGGTCCTGCGCGCCTCGTTCGACGAGGTCTGGGAGGAGACCCGCCGCTTCTGGGAGCAGCGAGATCCGGTCGAGCTCGAACGGGCCGAGCGGGATCCCAGGCACCGGATGGCCCTGACCTTCCGGTGGTATCTCGGTCGCTCAAGCCACTGGGCGATCGAGGGAGAGACCGGCCGTCGTACCGACTACCAGCTCTGGTGCGGTCCAGCGGTCGGTGCCTTCAACCAGTGGGTCACCGGAAGCTTCCTCGCCCAGCCGGCCGCCAGGTCCGTCATCCAGATCGCACGCAACCTGCTGGAGGGGGCGGCTGTGATCACCCGGGCCCACCAGCTACGCACCTTCGGCCTGCCTGTGCCGGCGGTCGGATTCTCATACGAGCCCCGCCGACTGGCCTGAACTCCAAGGGAGAAGCCCATGCCCGACTGTCAGATTCCGATCGCCATTGTGGGGGTGGGCGCGCTCATGCCCGGCTCGACCGACGTCGACGGGTTCTGGCATACCGTCGTTACGGGGCGTGACCAGATCACGGACATTCCGGCGACCCATTGGCTGGTGGAGGACTACTACGATCCGGATCCCGCCGCTGAGGACAAGACGTATTGCAAGCGCGGCGCATTCCTCCCACAGCTGGAGTTCGACCCCCTGGCCTTCGGGATTCCACCCAACAGCCTTGAAGCGACGGACACCGCTCAGTTGCTGGCCCTGGTCGTGGCCGAGCAGGTCCTGAACGACGCGGCCGAAGGCAGGCAGAACGCTCCACTCGACCGGGAAAGAGTCGGAGTCATTCTCGGCACCGGGCAGACCGAGCTGTTCGCGGAACTGGAGAGCCGGACCCGGCGCCCGCTCTGGGACAGGGCGCTGCGCGAGCACGGCATCGCCGAGCCTGAGGCGAAGGCGATCTCCGATCGCATCGCGGCCCATCACGTTCCGTGGCGAGAGGCCTCGTTCCCCGGGCTGCTGGGCAATGTCGTGGCCGGGCGGGTGGCCAACAAGTTCGATCTGCACGGTACCAACTGCACGATCGACGCGGCCTGCGCGGCCTCCCTCGCGGCCCTTTCGATGGCCGTGGACGAGCTGAGCCTTGGCCGCGCGGACATGGTCGTCACCGGCGGCGTGGACACGCTTAACGACGCCGGGACCTTCATGTCGTTCAGCAAATCCTTCGCGCTGTCCCGCACCGGGGACTGCCGTCCGTTCTCGGACGCGGCGGACGGGACCATCCTCGGCGAGGGCATCGTCATGTTCGCGCTCCGCCGGCTGGACGACGCAGAACGTGACGGCGACCGGATCTACGCCGTCATCCGTGGAATCGGCTCCTCGTCGGATGGCCGGGGCACGGCGATTTTCGCTCCCCTTCCGGCGGGCCAGGCCCGGGCACTGCGCCGTGCGTACGAGGCGGCGGGCTACGACCTCGGCACGGTGGGCCTGGTCGAGGCACACGGGACCGGGACGACCGTGGGCGACGCTGCGGAAGTGGCGGCGCTGCGCGATGTGGCGGCGGACTCGGGCCGGACGGACCGGCCGTGGTGCGCACTCGGCTCGGTCAAGTCACAGGTCGGCCACACCAAGTGGACGGCCGGGGCCGCTGGTCTCCTCAAAGCCGCGATGGCGCTGCGTCATCAGATCCTGCCGCCGACGATCAAAGTGGACCGTCCTGACCCAGGGCTCGGGCTTGAGGACAGCCCGTTCTACCTGAATATGAAAGCGCGGCCATGGGTGCACAGCGCGTCCCATCCACGCCGGGCTTCGGTGTCGAGTTTCGGATTCGGTGGCACCAACTTCCACGTCACACTTGAGGAATACGTGCCTCGGGGAGGCAGGGCGGCGTGGCGATCGCGTACGGCTCCCTCGGAGCTGGTGCTGCTTTCCGCGCCGACACCGGAACGCCTGGTGGAGTGGATCCAGGGATTCGGCGCCGGGCGGCCGCTGGCCGACCTCGCACAGCATTCCCAGCAGCGGTTCCGGGCGGACGACGAAGCACGGCTCGCGGTGGTCGCGGCCGATACCGTCGACCTGGCCGTCAAGCTCGAGGAGGCGGCAGAGGCGATCGAACGGCGGCCGCACGAGGCCTTCTCCACTCCGAAGGGAGTCCACTACGGGGTCGGGAGTGCCGGCACTGGCCGCATCGCGTACCTCTTTCCCGGTCAGGGCTCGCAGTACGTCGGCATGGGCGGTGACGTGACCATGCAGTTCGCCCGAGCGCAGGCCATCTGGGACCGGGTCGACCGGCTCTCGCCCGCTGATGACTTCCTTTCCCGGGTGGTCTTCCCGGTCTCCGCGTTCGACGATGACGGGCGTGCGGCCCAGCGGCTGCAGTTGACCGCCACGCATCGGGCTCAACCCGCGCTCGCGGCGCACAGCCTTGTACTGCTTGATCTGCTGCGCGCGTTGAATCTGCACCCCGATTGCGTGGCCGGCCACAGCCTCGGTGAACTCGTCGCGCTACAGCACGCCGGAGTCTTCGACGCCGATACGCTGATCGAGCTGGCGCGGCGTCGAGGTGAGCTGATGCGGGACGCGGCCGTGGTACCAGGGGCGATGCTGGCTGTCTCCATCGGGCGAGCGGAAGTCCAAGCCGTACTCGAGGCCTGTGACACCGAACAAGTGTGGATCGCCAACCACAATGCCCCCAACCAGCTCGTCCTGTCCGGTGCCGTGGACGCCCTGGCGACCGTACGGCAGAAGCTCGTCGCGGACGGGATCGCCAGCACCTATCTGGACACCGCCACCGCGTTCCACAGCCCGCTGGTCGCGTCCGCCGTCGAGCCGCTCCTGGCCGCGCTGGACGCGATCGAAATCCGGCCACCGCGGATCGAGGTGTACGGCAACGCCGACGCCGCGCCCTATCCGGCCGATCCGGCGGAGATCCGCCGGCGTGTCAGCGCCCAGGTCGTCACCCCGGTCAGGTTCGCCGACCAGATCGAGTCGATGTACGAGGCCGGTGTCAGGACGTTCATTGAGGTGGGCGCCGGTTCCGCGCTCACCGGGCTGGTCGGCGGGATCCTCGCGGACCGCCCGCACTGGGCGGTGGCCCTGGACCGGCGGGGCAGGCACGGGGTGACCGTCCTGCACGAGGCGCTCGCCGGACTCGCCGTCCGGGGTGTTCCCCTCGATTTCGCGGCACTTTGGGAGTCCTACCGCCCCGTACGGCAGACCACGGTCGTGAACTCTTCGAGGGCCACCGTCCAGATCAGTGGAGCCAACCAGCGAGCCGCAGTCCCGCTCGTACAGGAGCGGCCACCGCCGGCGTCGGCGCTGGAACCCCGGAGGTCCCACGCCGACCCAGGGTGGTTCGAGATCGTCCGGGAGTCCCAGCGGCAGACTGCCGACACATACGCCGGCTATCAGCGGGTGATGGCGGACTTCCAGCAGTCGATGGCCGACAGCCATTTGGCCTTCATGAAGACCGCCGAAGCCTCGTTCACGATGATGAGCACCTACTTGGGCGGTGGCGGCGAGCCGCCGGGGCTGCCTTCGCTCAGCATGCCGGTGCCAGAACAGAGCCCCCCCGAGATTCCTTTCGCCCCATCAGCGTCAGCCCCGTCTGCCCCGATGGCGCCGGCGATCCCGGTGATCGCCGAGGATCTGGACGTCGAGTCCCTTCTGCTGGGTGTGATCGCTGCGAAGACGGGTTACCCGGTGGACATGCTGGAGCCGGGCATGGACCTCGAGTCCGACCTGGGGATCGACTCGATCAAGAGGGTGGAGATCCTGTCGGCGATGCGGGCGGCCGCTCCTCACTTGGCCGCCGCAGACACCTCGGAGCAGGCCGGTTTCGGCAAGCTCCGGACCATTAGCGAGATCGTGGAGCGGCTTCAAGGCCTGCCGCCTGGCGAGAGCGTGCCGACCACGAGGCTGGTCGTGCGGGCAGTGGCCGAACCGGCGCCGGGAATTGCGATGCCCGGGCTCGGCCGCGCCCCACTGATGATCACAGAGGGCTCGAGCGGCGTCGCCCCGCTGGTCCTCGAACTGCTGGCCGGGCAGGGAATTGCCGCCGAAATCGTCTCAGTAGTGCCGGAAGACGCCCGTGCGGTCCTCTATCTCGGCGGTCTACGCGACGTCATCTCGGTCGAGGAGGCGATGAACATCCAGCGGGCGGCGTTCCAGGCCGCTCGGACGGTGGCGCCGGCGATGACGGCCACCGGCGGGATCTTCGTGACGGTCCAGCGCACCGGCGGTGACTTCGGCCTCACCAGCGTGGACTCGGCCGGTGCCTGGCTGGGCGGGCTGGCGGCCCTGGCCAGAACCGCCGCCAAGGAATGGCCCAAGGCCTCGGTCAAGGCCATCGACTGCGCCCACCAGGACCGGAACGCCATCGCCGCCGCGATCGTCCAGGAACTGACCACTGGCGGATCCACCCTGAACGTGGGGCTCGGTTCGACCCGGGTGACCCTGAGGGAGGACGAGACTCCGGCTCTCCCGGGGACCGGCCCGAGCCTGGGCGATCGGCCGGTCATCGTGGCGACCGGCGGCGCGCGGGGAGTGACGGCCGCAGCGCTGCTCGAACTCGCCGCGAAGTACCGGCCCCGGCTCGTCCTCATCGGCCGCACCGTCCTGGAGGACGAAGGGGAAGGGCTGTCCGATGCCCGTTCCGAGGAGGCCCTGGTCGCCGCCCTCGCCCAGCAGAGCCGCGGGAACGGGTCGGTGCCTGACCTTCTCGACCTGGCGACCAGAGCCCAGCGAGTGTTGGCGGTCCGTGAGGTCCGCGCGACCCTGGACACGCTGAGCCGGGCAGGCGCGACCGTACGGTATGTCCCGCTCGATGTACGGGACGGCACGGCGGTCGCCCGAGCCCTGGCCGAGGTCCGGAGTGCGTGGGGACCGATAACGGGGCTCGTGCACGGCGCAGGGGTTCTCGCCGACCGGAAGATCGCGGACAAGACCGATGAGCAGTTTGACCGTGTCTTCGGCACCAAGGTCGACGGGCTGCACCATCTACTCGCCGCCACGGCGAACGATCCGCTCCGCCTGTTGTGCGCCTTCTCCTCGGTGGCCGCGAGTCACGGCAACCCGGGCCAGTGCGACTACGCCATGGCGAACGAGGTCCTCACCCACGTGGTGGCCGTCGAGCGGGGGAAGCGCCCGGACTGCCTGGCGCGCGCCATCGCGTGGGGACCGTGGAACGGCGGCATGGTCACCCACGCTGTCGCCGCGCAGTTCGGGGCTCGTGACATGCCGCTGATCCCGCTGAAGGTGGGTGCGAAGGCCTTCGTACGAGAGCTCGAGGACGGCCCCGGCAGTACCTCGGTCATCATCGTCGCCGGTCGGGGACGGCCATGAGCTTTGAGCCGGTTGCCATCGTCGGCCGGGGCTGCGTCCTGCCCGGCGCACTCGACCCCGACTCGTTCGGGGAGAACGTCCTGGCCGGGCGGATGAACCTTGGACCTGTCCCCGACGGCCGGTGGGGAGTATCGCACCGGGCCGTCATAGGGGACTCCGCCGACCGGACCTGGACCGACGTGGGCGGCTACGTCCGCGACTTCGACGCTGCGTTCGACCCCAGCGGATTCGCCATCGATCCCGGCACGATCGGTGACCTGGACAGGGTGTTCCAGTGGACGCTGTACGGCGCGCGGGAGGCCCTCCGGGAATCCGGCCAGGAGGGATGCTCAGCACGTACCGGCCTGGTGCTCGGCAACCTGTCCTACCCATCGGCTGCGGCGGCGCGCTACGCCGAGGCCGTGTGGTGGGGAGAATCCCGCCGTCCTGACGCCCGTAACCGCTTCTGCTCGGGCCTGCCGGCCCATCTGGTCGCCCGCGCACTCGGTCTCGGCGCCGGTGCTTTCGCGCTCGATGCGGCGTGTGCCTCGGCGCTGTACGCCATCAAGATCGCTTGTGACCGGCTGCACGACCGTCGCGCTGAGCTCATGATCGCCGGAGGAGTGAATGCCTCCGACAACCTCAACATCCATATGGGTTTCTCCGCGTTGGGAGCACTGAGCCGCACCGGAAGCAGCCGGCCCTTCCACCGTGACGCCGATGGCCTGGTGCCCGCAGAAGGTGCGGCGTTCGTCGCGTTGATGCGGCTGAGCGATGCGATCACGGCGGGAGCTCCGATCCACGGAGTGATCCGAGGAATCGGCCTGGCGAACGACGGCAGGGCCGCCAGCCTGCTCTCGCCGGCGCAGCAGGGACAGACCCTGGCGATGCGGCTCGCCTACGAGACCGCCGGCCTCTCTCCGCAGAGCGTTTCGCTGGCCGAATGCCACGCGACGGGCACTGTGGTCGGCGACGCCATGGAGCTCCGGAGCATGTTGGAGGTGTTCGGCGGTTGCGCGGACCTGCCCATCGGCTCGGTCAAGTCAAACGTCGGCCATCTCATCACCGCAGCCGGTGGCGCTTCGCTGCTCAAAGTACTGGGTGCGATGAAGGCCGGTCTGCGCCCGCCGACGCTGAACGCACAGGAGCCGCTTGAGGGTCTTGCCGGGACCCCGTTCCGACTGCTCCACCAGGCCGAGGAGTGGCAGGGCCCCCAACGGGCCGCGGTCAGCGCTTTCGGCTTCGGTGGCAACAACGCCCACCTCATCGTGGACTCCTGGGATCCGGACGCCACCCGGACCGTGATCCCGATCCGGCGTACGCCGCAGGAGATCGCGATCGTCGCCGTGGGCGTACGGACCGGGGACGCCGATTTCCGGTCGGCGCTCTTTCAAGGTGGATCGCCATGTGAGCCGATGAGAGAGGTTGAGGTGGCTCTGGACGGCCTGAGGGTTCCACCGAGCGATCTCGAAGATGCTCTGGCCCAGCAGGTGTTGATGCTCGAAACGGTCCGCGACGCCCTACCGGGCCTCAGCCTGCCGGCTCAACGGACGATGGTCCTGGTCGGGGCGGGCTGCGACCCAGAACAGGCGCGGTACCTGGCCCGGTGGCGGTTACCCGACCGGGTCGAGCACATGGATCCAGCCCAGGTACCGGCGCTTCAGTCGGCTTTCGCCCCCGCGCTGAACGCGTCGGCGGTCGTGGGATCGATGCTGAACATCGTCGCGAACCGGATCAACGCCCAGTTCGACCTCGGCGGACCCAGCTACACGGTCTCCGCTGAGGAGGCGTCCGGGCTGGTCGCCATCGGGCTTGCGGCTCGGGCCCTCAAGGCCGGCGAGGCGGACGCGGCGGTGGTGGGCGCTGTCGACCTCTCCGCCGAACCTGTTCACCGGGCGGCGCTGCGCGAGCTCGGCCTCGACCGGGTCGCGTCGGACGCGGCGGTGGTCCTCGTACTCAAACGGCGCGCTGACGCCCGCCGTGACGGTGACCGGGTGATCGCCCTCCTCGGTGAGGACTCGATGACCGTGCCCGATCTGGTCGTCGGTGATCGCCATCTTGGCGCCCACTACGACCCCGCAGATCAGTTCGGCAGCGCACATGCCGTACAAGGGCTGCTGTCCCTCGCCGTCGCGGCGCTCGCGCTGCACCACCGGGCCTTACCGGGTCAAGGCACGCAGGACCTGCGGGCCGCCGAAGCGGTTGTTGCCCCGCTTGAAGCGGCGCCCATAAGGGTGCGCCTGCGGGCAGCCGACGCGGCAACTCCCACGGTGCATGCGTACTCGGGTGGAAACCAAGACGAGGTCCTGGGAGCGCTTGACACGGGACATGAATCCGCTGAGGGACCGGCGCGCCTGGTCGTGCTCTCTTCTGAAACGGAACCAGTGACCACCCGCCTGGCGGCGGCCCGGCAGTGGCTGGCCGGCGGCGGTGTACGGCCTGAAGGCGTCGCCTTCCGGGCGGAGCCGGTCACCGGCGAGCTCGGATTCGTCTACACCAACGGATCTGCGGCGTACCCGGACATGGGTCGTGAACTGGTCCGGGATTTCCCGGCCGTGGCCGAAGCCGTGGAGGAGTGCTTCGGCCCGCTGCTCGTACCACGAAGCGATGTGCTCGACCAGATCAGGGGAGCCGGGGCGCTCGCCGCGCTGCACACAGAGCTGACCCGTGGGCTGTTCGGCCTCAATCCGACTGCCGCCATCGGCTACTCGTCCGGGGAATCGGCATCCCTGTTGGCCTTGGGGGCCTGGCGGGATCCGGTGCAGTTTGGTGCGGACGCACGAAACTGCGGGTTGTTCACCCAAGAGCTCGGCGGTGAGCTGAGGGCGATCCGCCGGATCTGGAAGAGCCTTGGCATCAAGGGCGAGCGCTGGGCCAGTTACCTGGTGGGCGTCCCGGCGGAGCAACTTCGGTTGGTACCGGCCGTGCACCTGCTGGCGATCAACGCTCCGGACGCGTGCGTCATCGGCGGCGAGGAGACGGCATGCGCCTCGGTGGTCGCCGGCCTTCCATCCGTGCGCATCGACTACGAGCTCGTCGCCCACCTCCGCGAGCTGGCCGACGTCAGGGACCGGCACTGGAAGCTCCACCATCGGGTCACCCACCCGGTGCCCGGCGTGCGGTTCTACACCGGCGCGACTTCGGCGTCGTACTCGCCTACCGCAGAGCTGGCCGCCGACGCCCTCACCGGGCAGGCCCTCCGCACGATCGACTTCGTGAAGATGATCGAACAGGCCTGGGCCGACGGGGTCCGGGTGTTCGTCGAACACGGCCCAAGGGGGTTGTGCACGGGCTGGATCCAGCGCATCCTCGCTGGCCGCGACCACATTGCCGTTGCCCTCGATGCGCCGGGCAGGGGGACCCGGCAGCTGTTCCGCGCCATTGCCGAGCTGATGGCGGCAGGGATACCGGTCGACACCGATGCGCTCTTCAGCGAGAAGCCGCTCTCCCATGGAGCCGTGGTGAGGTTGGCGGCGCACCGCCCGCCGGTCATCCTCCCCAAGCCGGTACGCCGTGACCCCGTCCTGCCGGCAGCAGTACAACACCAAGGTCGCATTCATGAGCTCCACCGAACATTCCTCGCGAAGCAAGCGGAATTCCAGGCACTCCAAGCCCAAGTGCACACCCGGTTCCGTGAATCACGACTCAGAGCCGAGACGGCCCTTCCGGCGGTTCCCGCACGGCCTGAAACGGTCTTCGACCGGGGGCAACTGGAGAGGCTCGCCAGCGGCAGGATCTCCGAGGTGTTCGGACCGGAGTTCGTGGCGCAGGACGGCTATCTCCAGCAGACCCGGCTGCCGACGCCTCCGCTGCTCCTGGTGGACCGGGTGACGGACATCGACGCGGTTCCGGCCTCGATGGGCACCGGAACGATTTGGACGGAGACCGACGTACGGCTCGACAGCTGGTACCTCGACGGTACCGGGCTGATGCCGCCTGGGCTTCTGGTGGAGAGCGGGCAGGCGGACATGCTGCTCATCAGCTGGCTCGGCGTCGACCTGCTGAATCAAGGCGAACGCCGCTACCGGCTCCTCGGCTGTGACCTGCGATTCCACGGAAGTCCGCCGGGGCCGGGCGACACTGTCCGCCATCAGATCAGCGTGGACCGGCATGCCGAGCACGATGGCGTCCGGCTCTTCTTCTTCCACAGCGAATGTCGGATCGATGGCTCGCTGCGCCTGACGGTCAGCAATGGGCAGGCGGGTTTCTTCACCGATCAGGAACTGGCGGAGTCGACAGGGGTCCTGTGGGATCCCGCCGCGGCCCCGCTTCCCAGCGGCCTCCGGCTCGATTCACCGCTGATCTCCGGCGTGGGCCGGAGCTTCGACCATGAGGCAGTACGGGCGTTCGCGACAGGCCGACCGGCCGATTGCTACGGACCGGCATGGACGGCCACCAGGGCTCACGTGCGCAGCCCGCGGATCGACGACGGGCGCATGCTGCTTCTCGGTGAGGTGACCGAGCTCGATCCGGAGGGCGGACCCTGGGGGCGAGGGTACTTGCGCGCCGAGCTGCCGATCACCCCGGACGACTGGTTCTTCGACGGGCATTTCCTGAACGACCCGTGCATGCCGGGGACCCTGATGGCGCAAGGAAGCTTGCAGGCCATGGCGTTCTATCTGGCTGCGCTGGGATTCACCATCGAACGGGACGGATGGCGGTTCGAGCCCGTTCCGGATGAGATGTTCCGGATGCGATGTCGCAGCCAGGTCACTCCGGCGAGCCGACGGCTCATCTACGAGGTGTTCATCTCCGAACTGCACGCTGGACCATGTCCGACGCTCTTCGCTGATGTGCTTTGCAGCGCGGACGGAATCGCGGCCCTGCACAGCGCGAGGCTAGGACTGCGGCTGGTGCCGGACTGGCCGTTGAACCACTGGCGCGCACTGTCGGCACCCGCCGTGCAGAAGACCGGCGATCTGGTCCCGCCGGCCCGGCTGGGCGGTCTGCTGGCTCACCGCGAGACGGCGCCGGTGGCGGAGTTCGGGGGAGTGCGGTACGACTACGCGGCGCTCCTCGCCTCCGCCTGGGGACGGCCGAGCGAGGCCTACGGATCCCGTTTCGCCGCCTTCGACGGTTCTCGGCGGACCGCGCGGCTGCCCGGCCCGCCTTACCAGTTCACGACGCGGGTGACGAGCCTGGAGGCACCGCCGTCCGGTGACCCGGCCGGGAGCCGTATCGAGATCGAGTACGACGTACCCGACGAGGTCTGGTACTTCGAGCAGAACGGGCAGCAGGTCATGCCGTTCTGCGTGCTCAACGAGGTGGTACTGCAGCCATGCGGAGCCCTCGCGGTGGCCGTCGGCAGCACGCTCGATTCCGCGGCCGATGTGTTCTTCCGGAACCTCGGCGGAGATATCACCGTCGTCGCCGAGGTGGGGCCGGGGACGCGCACAATTCGTACCAGAGTGGAGCTGCGCAGCCATACGGCATATGACGGAATGATCATCCAGGTATTCGGCATCGAGTGCTTCGCGGACGGCCAACCTGTGCTGAGCGGCTCGGCCACATTCGGTTTCTTCCCCTCAGCTGCATTCCTGCACCAGGGCGGTCTACCAGCGACTCCCGCCGAGCAATCCATGTTCGCCGAGCCCTGCGACTATCTGGTCGAGCTGAGCGAACGGCCCGCCAAGTACTGCGGAGGACAGTTGCGGCTGGCCGGTCCGATGCTGCTCATGCTCGACCGGGTCACCGGTTACTGGCCGGAGGGCGGTGCGGCGGGACTGGGCCGGTTGCGAGCGGAGAAGGACGTCGACGCCGATGAATGGTTCTTCAAGGCGCACTTCTTCCAGGATCCCGTTCAACCTGGATCCTTGGGCCTCGAGTCGATGTGCCAGCTCCTGCAGTTCTACATGATCGACCGGAATCTGGGGCGGGGCATCCGCCATCCCCGGTTCGAGCCGATCATGACGGGGGCTCCACTGTCGTGGAAGTACCGAGGGCAGGTCGTGCCTGGTGACGGCAGGGTGACCGTCGAGGTGGAGATCACCGAGATCGGTGAGGACGGTCACGGCCCCTACGTGACCGCCGAGGCGTGGCTGTGGGTGGATGGCCGCCGCATCTATCAGGCCCGGCGGATCGGTATGCGCATCATTTCCGGATCCGAGGGCGACGTGTCTCCGGCCCTGGCCGGGCAAGTTCTTGTGACCGGGCGAGGGATCTCGACGGACGAAGGCGACGAGACGGTGCTGTCGGTCGCCGAACTGGAGGTGAGCTCGCAGGACGGCACGGTTCGTGTGCGCGGCACTTCCCCTGAAAGAGGACAGCCAAGTGGCACCTGATCACCCGATGCGGGCATTCGACCGTGGCTTTTTCGCTTATGAGGCACGCAACCCCCATTTCTCACCCGGCACCGGGGCGGTGTTGCTGTTCCCCGGACGGCCACCCTCGCTCCAGGAAATACGAGAACAACTCTGGGGTAGGCTCGCTGAGCTGCCCCCGATGAATTGCCGGGTCGACGGCCGCTCCTGGCGGCGGGCCCGCTGGAGGCGAGCTGACTCCGTCGACCCGGCGCAGCTCATCAGAGAACACGTCACCAGTGAGCTCGGTGACGCGATCAACGAGCTGCTGGCGGAACGCTTCGAGGGCCCTTTGCCTCTATGGCGCTGCTGGCTCGTCCACGGCTATTGCAATGACGAATTTGCACTGCTCTATCTCGGGCACCATGCGTTGCATGACGCGCTGGCAATGCGGCGGATGGCAGGGATGGCACTGGGCCCGGCTCCCAGCCCGAACCGCCTCGTCCCCCCAGCGCCGGAGAGGTCAGGCGTGTGGGCCAGTGCGCGAGGCCTGACGAACAACATGCGGTCCCTGGTGCCGTTGGCGACGCCCACCGCCCGCGATGATTTCACCAACAGACGGCAGTTGTCCTGGGGATTCATCCCGGGCATGGAGCTCAACACCCTTGCCCGTGAACATGACGTGACCATCAACGACGTCTTCCTCGCGGCGCTCACGGGGGTCCTGCGTAACTGGCCGGAATCACCCTGGCAGATCGGGCGGACCGTGTGGGCGCTCGTGCCCGTCAACACGAGGAACGCAGCCGAGGTCGACCAGGGTGGTAACCGCCTGAGCGCCTTCCGGTTGCCGCTTCCATGTGATCAAGCGAGCCCGCTCAGGAGGTTGGAGGTCATCTCTGACCGGACGGTGCGAGGTCTTCGGAGGGGACATCAGCACGCTGAACGTGGACTGTCCGCGGCGTTTCCAAAATGGTTCGGTCAGTTCGCGGTCGGCCGTGCCATGAGCACCAGGTACGCGCAGGTGCTCACCAGTTGCTTCCCGGTCGCCGGCGGGTTGCTCACTCTAGTGGGCAGACCCGCGATGAAGATCATCCCGGCGCTCATTCTGCCTCACGGGCACCACTTCTCGGTGGCGATGTCCGTCTCCCGGGACCACAGTTGTGTGGCCTTCACGGCTGATTCGAGTCTTGGCACGGCCGATGAGCTGCCGACCAGGTGGCTCCAGTCCATAGAGGAGCTGAAGAATGAATAACCTCCCCACCGACCGGGCTGTTCTGCTCAAGGAGATTCAGGAACTGTTCGGTGCGACGCTCGGATATCCCGCGGAGAGCATTAGCGAGGATCAGGACCTTGCCGTCGACCTCGGAATGGATTCGCTCCGGAAAGCGGAACTGGTGACCCTGCTGGCCCGGCGGTACGGATTCCCCGAACCGCAGGAGATGCTCGACCTCAGCCGATTCACCACGGTGAGTTCCGTCCTCGACGCGATCCTGGAATTCAAGGATTCCTGATGCCGATCACTTTCGGCATAGCGGGCATGGGGTGCCGGATCGGCCCGTACGAGGATGTGGCGAAGTTCGAGCGGGCCATTTACGCCCGGACTGTTCACCTCGACAGCCCGCCTGGTTCGTCCTTGTTCGAAGCGGTCGAGGAGGCAATACGCGACGCGGGATATGAAGCCGGGCAGCGCATCGCCGTCATCGTGACCTCTGGCCGTCAGCGCGATGCCGAGGGGATCTCAAAGCGATGGCGGTTCACCGGTCCCTGCGTGGTGGCCACCTACGAGAGCGTGATCGACACCGCGCGACGGCTGATGCTCCTACCCCAGATCGAGGCGGTACTGATAGCTGCGCCCTCCGCCGAAGGGACCGCTGCTCTGCTGCTCAGCCGGTCTCCCGTCTACGCCACCTTCTCAGAAGAAGCAACGCCTGCGGAGTACCTCGAACCGTTCACCGACAGTCCGATCATCGGTGTCATCAAGGCCGCTCTCTGCCTCCACCACGCCTATCTACCCGACGGGAGCGGCCCCTGGCCTCGGCCGTCACGCGATAGTCCACGCCGTGCCGCCGTACGCCTCGGGCCCGCAACCCTCCTCGTGCTGGCGAGCGTCAAGTCCCGAGGCGACTTCCAGATCGTTGACTGGGCGCGTGCGGAGGGGCGTCTCCTGCTGCCCGTCACTGGGACCGACCTGCGAGATCTGCTCCATGAGGTCGCCAGCACAAGTGAAGCCCTCAAGTCCGGCGCGAGCGTCGGGTGCCTTGCGCACGCGAACCTGGTCCGGTCGTCCACTTCTGCTCTCCGAGCCGTGTTCTGCGCTCCAGACATCACGATGCTGGAGCGAGAGCTGACGTTCGGAAACAAGACCATTGGTGCTGCCACGGGTGATTGGATGACCCCGGCGGGCAGCTTTTTCACTCCCACGCCGATGGGTCCGACCGCCAAGGTCGCCTTGGTCTACCCGGGGGCGTTCAACGCCTATCCCGGGCTCGGTATTGACATCTTCCGCTACTTTCCAGGCCTGCTGTCCCGATTCGAAGAACAAGTAGATCGCTTGGCCGACCTCATGCGGCACCGCCTGATCTACCCCCGGTCCGGCACGGACACCGAGTCGGTGTCGCTGAGCGACCCGGCTGAGGCCTTCGCTGCCGTGTCCTACTTCGGGTACGCGCAGAGTCAGATCGTCCGCCTGCTCGGCGTTCCAGTGGCCGGCGCCTTCGGATACAGCCTGGGTGAGGTCAGCATGATGTACGGGTCGGGTTGCTGGGCCCTGGCCGACGCCCATCTCCAGGACCAAGTCGTCCGCGCCGAGTCACTCTTCGAAGATCAGCTCTCCGGAGAGAAGCGCACGGTCCGCGCCGCCTGGCGCATTCCGCCCGACGTTCCGTCCACCGAGATCTGGGCCACTCACCTGATCTTGGCCGACGCTGCGGACCTGCCGCTGGAACGGTTCGACCGCGTCTACCTCACCCAACTCAACGCCCCAGGCGAGCTCGTCATCGCAGGCGACCCGAAGCAGTGCCACACGCTGATCGAGATGCTCGGTTGCGACAGCCTCCGGTTGCCCACGGATCTGGTCATGCACTGCCCCCTGGTGGACGAGGCAAGGATGGCCACCACCCTGAAGAGGGCCACCTCGGCACCGCCCTTCAGCGTGGAACTCTTCAGCTCATCGTCTTACCAACGAATCGACGACTTCACCGACGTCTCGATCGCTGACGCCCTCGGCCGAAGCGCGGCGCGGGCTTTGGACTTCCCGCGGCTGGTACGCACGGTCTACGACCACGGTTATCGCTACTTCGTCGAAGTGGGCCCTGGCTCAAGCTGTACCCGCTGGATCAACGAGAGCCTGCGCGACGCCCCCCACGTCGCCGTATCAATGGACCGCCGAGGTGCCAGCACGGACACCGACGTCGCTCGCGTCGTAGCCCGCCTCTTCTCCCACGGCCTACCGGTCGACATAGCCGCCCTCAGCTTGCCTCGCGTCTGACGGTTTTCCGGCCCTGTGAGTGCCCGTAACTCGGCCACCCTCACGAATACGCCCAGGTCGCACGGCCAGGGGTGACCAGCGGCCCGAGCCGGCGTGTAGGTGTCCTGGGCCGAGCGGCGCGCCCTCAGGTCTCCTCGAGCACGGCGCGGAGAGCGGATACCAAGATCACGATCTCGCCGGCCTGTTCGGCCTGCTCGATCACCAGCTGGATCCGGTCGAGTTTGGCGCGATTGACGTGGATCTCGTCGAGCAGTTTCAGCTGGAGCTCCGCGGTCTCCAAGACCTGCTTCTCGACCTCGGCGACCCGGCGGTTGGCGCGTGCGATGGAGTCCCTGGCCGCTGTTCTGAGCGTCGAGAATTCCGCCCGGACCTCCGCCAGGATCGCTCTCGTCGCCTCCAGCTCCTCCTGGTCGCTCTCTTGGGTCACCGGCTGCCCCTCCCGCTCTCAGATTTTGACCAGCACCTGGTCGAGGGACTTGCGGACGAGGTCGGGGACCTCGCAGTCGTCCGCGTCGAGCCACTTCTGGCCCAGCCGGCCCGCGTAGGAGACGCGCTCCTCCGGGGCGGCGGTTGCCGGATCACCGGACGGTCCGCTCCAGCTCGTCGAGGTGGCGGGCGATGATGACGCGCATCCGCTCGCTGGTGGTCACGTCCGGTCGCATGGCGGCGTGCACGGCGAGCCCGTCTATCAGGGAGTGCAGCCGGTCGGCCTCCAGCTCGACGTCCGTTCCGGCCCCGTCGCCGCCGGCGAGCCTGCGGACCACTGCTCGGCAGCCCTCCCGGAGGGTGTCGTGGCTGCGGTCCCGCAGCGCGCGTAGCCCGGGGTCCACCATCGCGCGAGCGGTGAAGGCGAGCCAAACCTCGTTCTCCGCGGCCCGCTCGGCGTCCATGGGCAGCAGCTCGGCCAGTACCCGCTCGGCCTGCCGCCGGGATTCCGGCTCGGTGGGCAGCGTGGCGATCCGCGTCTCGATCCGATCGATGATCACTTGCAGGGCGAAGACCAGCAGCTCGGACTGCGTGGCGAAGTAGTGTCGCAGCGACCCCATCGACACGCCGGCCTCGCGGGCGACGTTACGGACCGATGCCTGGTCGAGGCCGTCGCGGCGGATCACCCGCCATACGGCCGCCGTCAGCTCGCGGCGGCGCTCCGCCGGATCCACCACCTTGGGCACAGGGCCTTTATAGCACAACTGTGATACAGTCTTTTTATAGTACGGTCGTGTTATAAAAACTCCATGTGGAGGACGGCATGACGTTGTTCCGATCCGACATCGCGACGGTCGGCTCCTCGCGGCGGCCGGCCGCCGCCACGATCCCCGCTCCGGTCGCACGGCGACAGCGCACTCGCGGGCGCGGCCGGCCGCCGTGCATGTTGGTCGCGGTGGCCGCGGTGCTGCTCTTGCTGGTGGGAGCCGGGTTCACCCTGCTGGCGGCGGTGCAGGGCGGCTCCGGCGGCTACTTCAGCAGCCCGGCCCACCAGTTCGCCACGCCCACCGCAGCGCTCAAGTCCGACGAGATCCAGGTGGGTTCGACCTCGGCTCACGCGGCGGATCCGAGTCCCGATGTCGGTGAGCTGGCCCGGCTCCGGGTCGTGGTGCGCCCCTCGGACCCGAACATCCCCCTGTTCGTCGGCATCGGGCCCAAGGACGACGTCGAGGCCTTCCTTCGGGGCAGTTCCCACGACGAGTTCATCTCGGCCGGGCTCAGCCCGTTCCGGCCCGTCTTCCGGCGGGTGCCGGGAACCGCCCGTGCCGAGAGCCCGGCCGATCAGCCGTTCTGGGTGGCGTCCTCGGCCGGTGCCGGTCCCCGGACGCTGAACTGGAACAAGACGCGCGGCGCCTGGTCCATCGTCGTCATGCGGCTCACCGGCGAACCGGGCGTGGCCGTACATGCCTCGATCGGCCTGCGGTTCGGTTTCCTGCTCCCGTCGGGAATCGTCGTGCTCGCGGGCGGCGGGTTGTTGCTCGCCTTCGCCCTGACCTGCCGTCAGGCCGATCCGGCGGTGGCGAGCAGGAGACCACCGCCGATCGTCTCGACCCAGAAGTAGCACCAGGACGGGTAGAACGCCGACGGCCGCTCGACCACGCGCGCCACCAGGCGCCCGAAGGCCATGCCCAAGAGTGCCGCCGCGACCGCGATGACGACGCCCCGCCGGATCCCGCCGAGATCGATGGCCGCGAGGGCCAGCACCAGGGCCATGGCGATGCCGAAGCCCCCGTACACGGCACGGATCTCGGTCCGCGCTTCGGTCGAGTCGGCGGCCATCCGGAACGGCCTGATCAGTGCGGCGGGCGCCACCAGGCCGTACCCGCCCATCCCCAGGAAGAAGACCGCCACGACGGCGATGACGAAACCGGCCATGTGCTCCCGCTCCCCGCTCACCGAAGGATCAACTTCTGGGAGATGATGCCGCCGTGAGCTCGACCGTGCTTTCACGAACCTGCTGCGATGCCGGGGCCGTGCTTTGGCTGTGGCCGGGCCAGGCGATCTACGCTGGGCCCGCCCTGGACCTGGACCTGCATTCCGGCTCGGTGTCCTGCCTGGCGGTCGGCCTCGACGGCGTCTTCACAGTGCAGGCGAAAGGACGACCCGTACAGACGGCGCGAAGCGCCCTGATCGCGCCTCGCGTCGAGCACCGGCTGGTCGCCCATGGTGATCGGATGCTGTTCTGCTATCTCGATCCGGGTTCGCCGCGACGTGCCGCGTGTGAGCAGAGGATGACCGGGGGCGATGCCGGGCTTCGACTCGGCCACCGCGATGAGGGAGAGCTGGTACGTCATGCTCCTCACGGGGACGACGCCGCCTCCGCGTCGGCCTGGCTGGAACTCGCCGCACCACGCGGGGCGGCTCGGTCCGATCCGCGCATCCGTGCCGCCGCGGCACGCCTGCGTGCCGAGGTGCACCGCACCGTCTCGGCCGAAGAACTCGCCGCCGACTGTGGCCTCTCCACCTCACGATTCCTCCACCTGTTCCCTGTCCACACGGGTACGAGCCTGCGCCGTTACCGGCTGTGGACCCGGATGACGCGCGTCGCGGAGCTGATCGCGGAAGGGCGAGACCTCACCACGGCCGCGATGGACGCAGGGTTCGCCAGTCCGTCACACTTCAGCGCGGCGTTCCACCGGATGTTCGGGCTGCCGCCCTCTCGATTGCTCGCGGCCGGTCTCACCATCGTTGACGCGGCGAGCGGACCGCCGGAGCCACGAGACGGCACGGTGATCACAGACGCTGTGCCTCCGGTTACACGTGGTGTATCCGCATCGTGACGGGTAAGGGGCGGGTAGTAGAGAAACCTGACCCTTGGGAGTCCCGGCATGGCGGAATTTCTTACTGACATCACCACTCTCCGCGAGCGCGCGCGGGCGGAGATCGACAAGGGTCCGGTGACCGACGCGTACGGTGCCGATCTCGATCGGGTGATCCAGGTCTGCAACGAGGCGCTGGCGACCGAGTTGGTCTGCGTGCTGCGGTACAAGCGGCACTACTACACGGCGACGGGCATCCACGCGGAACCCGTGGCGAAGGAGTTCCTCGAGCACGCGGCCGACGAGCAGGACCACGCGGACCGGCTCGCCGAGCGGATCGTGCAGCTGGGCGGAGAACCAGACTTCGACCCGAAGGGCCTGGCCACCCGGTCGCACACCGAGTACGACGCGAGCCTCGACCTGGTTGAGATGATCAAGGAGGATCTCGTCGCGGAGCGGATCGCCATCGCCTCGTACACCGAGATAGCGCAGTGGCTCGGTGATGGCGACCCCACCACGCGCCGGCTGTTCGAGTACCTGCTCGCCAACGAGGAAGAGCACGCCGACGATCTGAGAAGCCTGCTGGAGCGCCTGCCGAGCGAACTGAAGGGGCCCGATTCGAGCGGGGTGCTGTGAGACGGGAGCTCTTGCTGGGCGCAGTGGCCGGAGCGGTCGGCATCTTGGCGCTCGATGCGGTCGGCTATCTGGACATGGCCGTCCGGGGGCGGCCCGCCAGCGAGTTACCGGGCCGGCTGGTGGACCGGCTCGCGGAGCTGGCGGGCGTCGAAGTGCCGCGCGAGGACGAGGACTGGCGCAACCGCGCGAGCGCGATCGGCGCCCTGCTCGGCTACGGCGTCGGGCTCGTCACCGGGGCGGTCTTCGGCGCGGTGCGCGCCGGCGGCCTCAGGCTGCGGGCGCCGGTGGCGGCCGTGGCGGTGGGCGCGGCGGCGATGGCGATGAGTGATGTGCCGCTCGTGCTGTCCGGCCTGACCGACCCGCGTACGTGGGGTCTCGCCGGATGGGCGTCCGACATCGTCCCGCATCTCGCCTTCGGGGTGGCCACGGTGGCGACCTTCGAGGCCCTCAACGATCTCGGGCGATCGCGATGACGGCGAGGGTGGTGACGAGGGGCAGCGCGGGTGCGATGGCGCGGGCCCGGATGAGCAGTACGGTTTCGAGGAGCGCCCCGACGAGGGCCGCCACGATGACCATCACCCGGCGCCGCATGATGAGCGGTTCACCCGTGGTGGTGGCCAGCTCGGTCGTCAGCGTGGTCAGCGTGCCGGTGAGGTAGGTCGTCGACGTACCGCCCACCGCGAGGGCGTTGACCGCCCCGCTCTGTACGCCCATCGCCGCCGCCGTGAGCCCGACGAGCGCCAGGCGGGCCGCCAGGCCGGGGTGCCCGCCGGTCGCGAACCACCAGGACAGAACGACCGCCTGGATCAGCGCCAGCGCGGCCATCATGTGAGTGACCCGGCGCGGCCACGGCTCGTCCGCGCTCGCCCGCACGCCCCGGAGCCACCAGGCCGCCGCGAACACGCCCGCGATGTACGCCGAGATGGACACGACGGCGGGCAGCGCCGAGGCGAAGTGCGCGTGCCCCAGGGAGACGCCGAGCAGGATCAGGTTGCCGGTCATCATCGCGGTGAACACGGTCCCGAGCGAGGTGAGGCTCAACGCGTCCGACGCGCCCGACCCGATGGCGAGGAGCGTCAGCGAGACGGTGAGCGGTGTCCGCCTCGGTTCCCGCGCCGCCCGGCGGGGCGGGCTCACCGCGTGGGGCGTTGGGTCTGGAACAGCGCGAACAGCCAGATGAGCGACGGGACGAGGAGCAGCAGGCCCACGATCGTCGTCGCCAGCGTCGCGCGCAGCACGCCGGGCTCGGCGGCCGTACGGGAGACCGTTCCGCCCGGGGGCAGCAGGACGGGGTACTGCGCGACGGCCCAGCCCCACAGGACCGCCGCGACGGCCAGCGCGGCGGTGATCCGCACCAGGACGTACCGGCGTTTGATCAGCAGGACGACCGAGACGACGCCGGCCAGCGCCGAGAGCGCGGCCACGGGCAAGGCGCGGCCGGTGAGCCCCGCGTACAGCCGGGGTGCGTCGGCGCGCAGGACGGCGACGCCGCCGAGAACGAGCAGGCCGGTGACCACGGCCGCCGCGAGCCCGCGACGGCGGAAGGTCTCTGCCAGTTCCACGCTGCCGTGACGGCGCGCGTCGGCGGTGAGGTACACCGCGGCGAGATAGGCGGTCGTGCCGACGGCGAGCAGCCCCCCGAGGATCGAGGTGGGGTTCAGCCAGCTCTCGACGATGTGGCCTCGGGTGATGCCGAGCGGTACGCGCCCGGAGGCGACGCCGCCCGCGACGGTGCCGAGGAAGAACGGGGTGAGGATCGACGACAGGGCGAATGCGCCGCCGAACAGCCGGAGCTGCCAGAGCTCGGTGCTCGCCTTGCGGAACGCGAACGCCGCCCCGCGCGCGATGATGCCGAACGCGGCGAGGGTGAGCGGTATGTACAGCGTGGAGGCGACCGAGGCGAACACCAGGGGGAAGCAGGTCCAGAACAGGACGAGGACGAAGATGAGCCACACGTGGTTGGCCTCCCAGACGGGCCCGATCGCGTGCTCGATGAGGCCGCGCTGGGCGCTGCCCCGCTGCGGCCCACCGGCGAGGGCGTCCCAGAAGCCGCCGCCGAAGTCCGCACCGCCCAGCAGGGCGTACGCGGTGATGCCGAGCCAGGCGATGACGAGCAGCCACTGCGCCGCGGTCATGGGCCGTGCTCCCGGGCGGTGCCGGTGCCGGCGTCGAGGGCCTCGTCGGCCCACTCCTCCTGGGGGGCGGTGACGGGCCGGGTGCGCAGCCGGTTCAGCACGTACGCGGTCGCGACCGTGAGAACCGCGTAGACGGCGAGCACCGCCAGCAGGCCCGCCCACAGTCCCGGTGCCGGGTTCACGGCGTCGGCGGTGCGCATGTGCTGCCACACGACCCACGGCTGGCGGCCGACCTCGGTGGTGACCCAGCCGGCCTCCAGGGCCAGGACGGCGCCCACGCCCGAGAGCGCGGACAGCCGCAGGAACCAGGGCGAGCGGGGCAGGTCGCGACGGCGCCACCAGGCCAGGGCGAACCAGGCGCTGAGCACCAGCAGCCCGAATCCGATCGCCACCATGAGCTGGAAGCTCAGATGCACGGGGTTCACCGGCGGCCGGTCGGCCGGTGCCACCATGTCGAGCCCCTGGATCACCGTGCTCGGCCGGTAGCCGACGAGCAGCGAAAGGGCGTTCGGGATGTGGATCGCGTAGCGCAGCTCGCCGTCGACGAAGACGCCGCCGACCGACAGCGGCACGTGCGACCCCGTGCGGGTGAGACCCTCGATCGCCGCAAGCTTGGGCGGCTGCGCGGTCGCGAGATGCCGGGCCAGCGCGTCGCCCACGACGACCTGTACGGGGGTGACGATGGCGGCGGCGATGAACGGGATCAGGAAACCGAGCCGGTGGTGGCGGTCCCGCCGGCCGCGCAGCATCCCCACCGCGTACACCCCGGCGATGCAGAAGCCCGTCACCATGAACGCGGCGAGGATCATGTGGATGACCTGCAGGGGCATCGCCGGATTGAACATCGCCGCCCACGGCCGTACGTGCGTGACCCGGCCGCCCACCAGGTCGAAGCCGCGAGGCGTGTTCATCCACGCGTTCGCCGACACCACGAAGAACGCCGACGCGACCCCGGCGACGCACACCGGCAGGCCGGAGAGCACGTGCGCCCGCGGCGACAGCCGGTCCCAGGCGTACAGATAGATCCCCACGAAGATCGCCTCAATGAAGAACGCGAACCCCTCCAGGGCGAACGGCAGCCCGAACACCTGCCCGTACGTCGCCATCAGCTCCGGCCAGAGCAGCCCCATCTCGAACGACAGGACCGTCCCCGACACCGCGCCCACGGCGAACAGCACGCCCATCACCTTCGCCCAGCGGTGGGCCAGGCGGACATAGGCATCGTCGCCGGTCCGGTAGCCGCGCCACTCGGCGAACACGGTGAGCACGGGCATGCCCACACCGAAGCAGGCCACGATGATGTGCCACCCGAGCGAGACGGCCATCTGCACGCGTGCGGCCATCAGGTCGGCGGGCGTCGCCGAGGCGGCGAACAGGTCGGGCACGCGTGCTCCTCCCCGCCGCGTCGTGGCGTCGCCCCGGACCGCGCTCGGAGGTGCCGGTGGGGTGGTGGGTGTTGCGCGCGGCTTCGCACAGTCTCCGCGACGAGCGGGCAATGGATCACCCCGCGCGCGGTCACGATGTGCACAAGCCCGGCCGTCTCACGGGCCGCGGCGCTCGGGCGCGATGACTCAGAACGCGTTGATCGCCGCCGGTGCTCGCTCCACCCGGGTCAACGCCCGAAGCAACGCCGCTTGGCCGTGCCGCCGGGCGGCGAGCCGGGTCAAGAGCATCAGCACGGGCTCGAAAGCGGCGTCCGAGACGTCTTGGGTGGTGAGCCCCACGCTGACGGCGAGATCGTCCATGTGCACGGCGAGCTCCATCGTCCGTGTGGTGAGGAAGTCGTCGAGCCTCAGCGCCCAGCCGGTCCACGGCATGAACACGGCCTGGTCGCCGGAGCGTCCCGCCAGACCGGTCCGCACCTCGGCGAGCGAGGCGTCGGCGCGCTTCCACAACGACCGCGGTCCCTCGGAGCCGATGACCTCGCCCTTGGCCCGAATGCCGGCGTTGACCTCCCCGTCGAGCGGCGCGTCGATCCACGCGGCACGCGCGTAGTGCTCCAGCAGCGGAATGGGCGCCTCTTCGGACGCGGGCTCTCGCATCGCGGAGCCGACGCTGAAGATCTGGAAGGCGAGGTGGCCGGCCAGGCCGCCGACCGTCATCTCGGCCAGCGCGCTGGGCCGTTCCCACGCCGCGGCGACCTCCGGCTTCCGCAGCAGTGCGGCCGCCTGGTCCGCGGCGCTCAGGTACGCGTCCATGGCACTCATGAGGTCCTCCATGATCAGCGCTCCGACATCATCGATTGCGCACTGGGGGTGAGCATGGCGCAGAGACGGGGCACCGCGTCGCCGATCGGCTCCCGGACGATCTCGGTGGCCAGGTCGTCGTACGGCGTGGGGTCCCGGTTGACGATGACCAGCCGGGCTCCGTTCTCCACGGCCACCCCGCACAGGCCGGCGGCGGGCTCGACCATGAGGGAGCTGCCGATGGCGAGGAACAGCTGTGCCGTCCGGGCGATCGCGGCCGCGTGGGCGAGGACGGCCTGGTCGAGAAGCTGCCCGAACATGATGATCGACGGCTGGAGAATCCCCCCGCAGTCGTGACAGGCCGGATCCGGTTCGCCGGCGGCGACCCGCGCGAGCACGTCCCCGGTCGGGGTCTTGGCGCGGCAGCGCAGGCACGCCGCGGTGGCCATGCCGCCGTGCAGTTCCAGGACCTTGCGGGGCGTGGAACCGGCCTTCTGGTGCAGCCCGTCGACGTTCTGGGTGAGGATCCGCACCGCCGACCCGGCGGCCTCGAGGTCCGCCAGCGCGAGGTGCGCGGCGTTGGGCCGCGCGTCGCGCTGGTGGAGGTCCCCGCACCAGTGCCAGAAGCGGCGCCGGACCTTCGTGTCGGCGACGTACTTCTGATGCGTGAACGCCTGCTCCATACCGGGGTCCCGCGTCCACACGCCGTCGGGACCCCGGTAGTCCGGGATGCCCGAGTCGGTGGAGATGCCCGCGCCGGTCAGCACCGCGATGCGGGAGACGTCCTGTGCCCAGTCGGGAGCCCTCTCGTTCATGCGCCCGACCGTACGGCGTCGTCCTCTGGCGTGGCGATCGGTTTTCCCGGCCGCCTGAAGCCCGGTCAGCTCGTGGGGGAGCCGAACACCTTGCCCGGGTTGAAGATGCCGGCCGGGTCGAGCGCGTTCTTGACCGCCTCGTGCATGGCGACGACGGCGGGCCCGAGCTCGGAGTGCAGACCGCGCCGCTTGAGCAGCCCGACGCCGTGCTCGCCGGTGACCGTGCCCCCGAGCGCGAGGGCATCGTCGATGATCTGGTCGAAGGCGCGCTCCACGCGGACCCGGACCGCCTCGTCGTCCGGCGCGATGATCAAGGGGTGCAGGTTGCCGTCGCCCGCGTGCGCGATGTTGGCGATGTGCACGTCGTTGTCGCGGGCCGCCCGCTCGATCCGGGCGAGCATCTCCGGTACGAGCGCGCGTGGCACGCACACGTCCTCGGTCATCACCGGGCCGAGCCGTTCCAGTGCGGGATAGGCGAGCCGGCGCGCGGCGAACAGCGCCTCGGCCTCGGCGTCGTCGGTGGACCGCGTGCTCCACGTGGCCCCGGCGCGCTCGAAGCAGCGGAGCATGGTGTCGGTCTCGTCCTCGCCGGCCTGGCCGGGCGTGTCCGTACGGCCGAGCAGCAGCACCTCGCCCTCGGCGGCCAGCCCCATCCGCTTCCACTCGTCCACCGCGAGCAGGCAGTAACGGTCGACCAGTTCCAGCGCGCTCGGCACCACCCCGGCCTCGGTCACCGCGCTGACCGCCTCTCCGGCGTCGGTCAGCGAGTCGAAGTAGCCGACGACGGTGCGCTCGGCCGGACGGGTGCCGCGCAGCCGCAGGGTGATCTCGGTGACGATGCCGAGCGTGCCCTCCGAGCCGACCATGAGCCCGCACAGGTCGTAGCCCACCACGCCCTTGGCGGTCCGCCGGCCCAGCCGTACGACCTCGCCGCGGCCGACCACCGCCTCCAGGCCCAGTACGTAGTCGCGTGTGACGCCGTACTTCACGCAGCACAGGCCGCCCGCGTTGGTCGCCACGTTCCCGCCGATCGTCGACCACGGCGCGCTGGCCGGATCCGGTGGGTACCAGAGGCCGTGCTCGGCGCAGGCCCGTCGCAGGTCGTCGTTGACGACCCCCGCCTGCACGACCGCGAGCCGCTCCGCCGCATCGATCTGCACGATGGCGTCCATCGCCGCAAGGGACAGGATGACGCAGCCGTCGAGGGCGTTGGCGCCGCCGGACAGGCCGGTGCCCGCGCCGCGCGGCACGATCGGCACGCCGTGCTCCGCGCAGAACGCGACCGTGGCCCGTACCTGCTCGGTGTCCTGCGGCCGTACGACCGCGAGCGCCGTCCCGTACGGCGCCAGTGCCGCCTGGTCGCGGGCGTACCCGGCCACCACCTCGGGATCGGTCACCACCCGTCCGGGCGGAAGCCGCTTCCCCAGCATGGTGACCAGTTCCTGCGACACCATCGCCGACCCCTCTCTCCTCGTTCACCGGCGATCTCGCCGGGTGCGGTCATGCCGGCCGGAGCCGACCGGCGATGTTCGCGATGTCCGCGGGGCCGACGCGGCAGCACCCGCCGATCAGCCGCGCCCCGGCCGCCACCCAGTCGTCGACCGGCGCGGGGTCGAATCCGGAGGTCCCGGTCCAGGCCCGGGCCGTCGCGTCCCAGTGTTCACCGCTGTTGGGATAGGCGATCACGGGCTTGCCGGTGATCGCGCGCGCGGTCCGTACGGCGCCGGTGACGTCGGCGGGAGCGCAGCAGTTGACGCCGACCGCGATGAGGGCGGCGGCGTCGCGAGCGGCCGCGAACGCCTCGGTGAGCGGCTGCCCGGCGCGGGTCCGGTCGCCGTCGACGGTGAACGACAGCCAGGCAGGGACGCCGAGCCCATCGAGAGCGGCCAGCAGAGCCTCGGCCTCGTCGAGGTCCGGCACCGTCTCGAGTGCCAGCACATCGGCGCCCGCCTCGGCGAGCACCTCCAGGCGGGGCCGGTGGAACCGGGTCAGCTCGGCCACCGACAGCCCGTAGCGCCCGCGGTACTCCGATCCGTCGGCGAGCATCGCGCCGTACGGACCGGCGGACGCGGCCACCCACAGTGAGGCGTCGCCGGTCTCGGCGGCGTGGCGATCGCGCGCCTTCGCGGCGAGCGTCACACTGCGCCGCAGCAGCCGGGCGGTGTCGGCCGCGCCGAGCCCGCTTGCTGCGAACCCCTCGAAGGTCGCCTGATAGCTCGCCGTCGTGGCGACCCGCGCTCCGGCCCGGAAGAAGGACAGATGCGCCTCGACGATCGCCTCGGGCGCGTCCGCGAGCAGCCGGGCCGACCACAGGCCGCCGGAAAGATCATGGCCCTGAGCCTCGAGCCGCGTCGCGAGCCCCCCGTCGAGCACGACGACCTCACGGGAGATCGCTTGGCCCAGTGATGTGCGGCTCACGCGGCGATCCTATGCGGCCGGTCCGGATGGAGACGCGCCCCTGGTGAGCGCATGGCGCACCGGCCGGAGCGGTCGCGCGCGAGCCGGATTCCGCGCTCAGCCGCCCGGCGCATACGGTTGACGGACTCGGCGGGCACCCCCGCCTGGGAGGGGAGAGACCGTGTTCACTGGCTCAGAGGTCGAAGCGGCGGCCGCCCGCATCGCGGGGCATATCCGGACCACGCCCGTCATGGCGGCCGGACCCGGTCTCTTCATGAAGCTCGAGCACGTCCAGCACACCGGGTCGTTCAAGGCCCGCGGAGCCTTCAACCGCATTCTCGCCGCCCGAGAGGACGGAGAGCTTCCTGAGAACGGTGTGATCGCCGCGTCCGGCGGGAACGCGGGCGTCGCCGTCGCCCACGCCGCCGTCGCCCTCGGCGTCCCGGCGGAGGTGTACGTGCCCGAGACCGCGCCCGAGGTGAAGGTACGCAAGCTCACCGCGCTCGGCGCGACGGTTCGCCGGGTCGGGCGGATCTATGGCGACGCCTACGAAGCCGCGATCAAGCGCGTCGCGGACACCGGCGCGCTGTTCTGCCACGCCTACGACCAGCCGGAGATCTGCGCCGGGCAGGGCACCGTCGGCCTGGAGCTGCTCGCCCAGACCGGCGGGGTCGACACCATCCTCATCGCGGTCGGCGGCGGCGGGCTGATGGCGGGCGTCGCCGCCGCCGTCGAGGGACGGGCGAAGGTGGTGGGGGTCGAGCCCGAACGGATCCCCACGCTCAACCGCGCTCTCGAAGCGGGCGGGCCGGTCGACGTCGAGGTCGGCGGGACCTCCGCGGACTCGCTCGGGGCCACCCGCCTCGGCGACATCGCCTTCGAGGTGGCGGTGCGCACGGGAGTCGAGTCGCTGCTCGTCACCGACGCGGACATCGCGCGGGCACGGCGAGCGCTCTGGGACGACCACCGCCTCGTCGTCGAGCACGGCACCGCCGCCGCTCTCGCCGCGCTGGCCACCGGCGCCTACCGTCCTCGGCCGGGGGAGCGCGTCGCCGTCATACTGTGCGGCGCCAACACCGATCCCTCGGACCTCGCCGGCTGACAGTGATCGGCCTGACAGTGATCCGGCTGACGGTGATGAGGAAGATGAACGCCGACCGTCCGCCGGCCGCCGCGCCGGCCGACCCGGGTCAGCGCAGCTCGGAGATGAGCGAGCGCAGCCACCGCTCGGCCATGGCCGGTTCGGTCACCATGACCCGGGTCAGCCGCCGGCGGGTGTCGCGCTCGCGACCGATCTCCACCAGCGCGACGGCCTCGGCGAGGGCGCTGCGGGAGGCCTCACCGTGATCCGGCTGTAGCACCGCGTCATCGGACCAGCGCCGCCGGTGGAACGACGGGGTGAGCTTCGTCTGCCGGTCGCCGAGGTAGGACCACACCGGAAAATCCAGGGAGACGTTGCGGACGGCGCGTGCCGGAAGCTCGTTCGGCCACTCGGCGACCTGGTGCCAGCGCCAGGTGTTGGGGCTGGTGCGCTCTCGGATGGTGACGCCCAGGAACCCGAGCTTGCCGCGGATCACGTCCCATTGGGCCCGCTCGTCCTCGATCCAATCCCGGAGCAGGCGATAAAGGATTCTGAACGTGTGCCCGCTGTTGATGATGTCGGCGAACACGAGCGGCCGGCGCCTGCGCGCCAGATCGTAGGGCGACAGCCCGGCGGCGGTGAGGTTGGCGCGCAGCTGCCGCACCTGGGGCGCCTCTATGGCGTGCAGCCCGTCCGCCCGGGTGTGTGCCGCCGAGAACGGCACCTGCTGGATCCGGTCGGCCCAGGAGGTTCCGGAAAGCGCACCGCTCAGCAGGTCGTACACGCTGTCGAGGGAACGTCCGACGAGGAAGAGTTCGCCGTCCGCGCAGCGGGCGAGCAGGCGTGCAGAGCAGTCGATCAGGTCGTCGAGGAACCACAGATCCGGCTCGCCGCCTCCGTCCAGCAGCGTGCCCAGTTGATCGCGACGTACGAGATCCCAGCGGAACGGCCGCAGCGGCATCGGTTCATCGGCGGACATGGCAGAAGTGAATCAGCCGCCGCCGGCACCGGGCCACCGGGTTTCCGGACGCATGGCCGGTCAGGCGACCTCGTGCAGCAGACCGGTGCCCACATCGAACACGAAACCTCGGACCGCGTCGGTGTGCGGGATGAACGGGCTCGCCTTGATGCGCGCGACCGACTGGCGTACGTCCTCGTCGAGGTCGGTGAACGCCTCGGCGGCCCAGGCCGGCTTCAGCCCGGTCTCGTCCTGGATCGCGCGCTTGAACTCATCGTCCGAGAACGTCAGCATCCCGCAGTCGGTGTGGTGGATGAGGATGATCTCGCGGGTGCCGAGCAGGCGCTGGCTGATGGCCAGTGACCGGATCTCGTCGTCGGTCACCACGCCGCCCGCGTTGCGGATGACGTGCGCCTCGCCCTCGCGCAGCCCGAGGATGCCGTAGACGTTGAGCCGGGCGTCCATGCAGGCGACGATCGCCACCTGCCTGGACGGTGGCAGTGGCAGAGGACCGGAGAAGTCCTTCGCATAGCGGGCGTTGTTCTCGAGGTACTCGTCCGTCACCGACACGGGTCCTCCAGGGTCCGTCGAGCGAGGTAATTACCTATTCAGATGATCGGAATAATCGACTTTATCCGAGGCGGGACTCCCGCCGCTGACAACAGCGATGCGCGCCGCTACCCGGAGTCGCCGTTCGTACGCCGCGGGCCCCTCCCGGAGACGTCCGCTCCGGAAGGGGCCCGCCGCGGGCCGGGCCGCACGGCCTCACTCGATGACGAGGTCCACGGGGATGTTGCCGCGGGTGGCGTTGGAGTAGGGGCACACCTGGTGGGCGGCCTCGAGCAGCTTGCGGCCGGTCTCGACAGAGACGTTGTCGGGCAGTTCGACGCGCAGGGTGACCGCCAGTGCGAACCCGCCGGCGTCGTTCTTGTGCAGGCCGACCTCGGCCGTCACGGCGGCGTCGCCGAGGTCCACCTTCTCGCGGCCGGAGACGAGGGCCAGCGCGCTCGCGAAGCAGGCGGAGTAGCCGGCGGCGAACAACTGCTCGGGGTTGGTGCCCGGCCCGTCACCGCCCAGCTCGGCGGGCCGGTCCAGCTGAACGTCGAGCCTTCCGTCGGACGTGACGGCGCGGCCGTCGCGGCCGGACGCGGTGGCGACTGCGGTGTACAAGGCGGTCATGAGGAGGTCCTCTCTGCCGAGCTTTATAGACAGACCAGTCTGTCTGATAGGCGCAATAGTAGACAGACCTGTCTGGTAATGTCAAAACATGTCGGTAATCAGCCCCGTCCCCGGCGCGACCAGGCGGGAGAGCCCCGCACGCCGCCGGATCGTGAGAACGGCCGGCCGGCTCTTCTACTCCGAGGGGATCCGCGCGGTCGGGATCGACCGGATCATCGCTGAGGCCGGGGTGGCGAAGGCCACGTTCTACAGTCACTTTCCGGCCAAGGACGACCTGGTCGGCGTCTATCTCTCCGGGCAGAGCCGCCGGCAGCGGGCGGCCGTGCAGGAGGCACGGGCCGGTGGCATGCCGCCGGGTGAGGTGCTGCTCAGCGTCTTCGAGTCCATCGGCGACCTCGGGTGCGGGCCGGGCTTTCGCGGTTGCGCGTTCATCAACGCGGCGGCCGAGTATCCCGATCCGGCCCACCCGGTGCGCCAGGTGGTCGCCGCCCATCGGAGCTGGTTCCGGGAGCTTCTGCGCGACCTGCTGACGGCTGCGGCGCATCCGGACGTGGAACGTACCAGTGCCATGCTCATGCTGTTCCGGGACGGCCTCGTGGTCGGCGGCCAGCTCGACGACGCCGAGGAGGTCCGCGACCTCGTCCGCGATGCCGTCACCCGCCTGCTCGGGCCCGCACCGAACACCTCGTGATCATGCGGTGGTTCGTACCGGGCTGATCGGGATGCGGTGGCGTGCGGGTGGGACTGGTCTGTGCCGCCGCCGCCGGCGGTGTCAGGTGGCCGGCTCGGTGAACCTGCCCACGAGCTCATCCAGGGAGAGACGCCCGCCGTCCATCGCGGCGTACATGTCGTCGAGTTCGACGAAACCGAGCCCCCTGGCGATCGCCAGCGACTCGCCCTGGGCCTCGGCGGCCAGCAGGTCGATGCCGTGGGCGGCGAGCGCCAGTGCCAGGCCGCGCCGGCCGGTGTCGGCGGCCTCGTCCGCCCTGCGGCTGGCCAGCCAGTGCTGTATGCGCACGCGGGTCTGCGCGGTCGTGGCGAACTCCAGCCACTCCTCGGACGGCCCGCCGCCCGGCGCGGTGAGGATCTCGACCACCTGGCCGCTGCGGATCTCGGCTGAGAGCGCGGCGAGGCGCCCGTTGATGAGCACGCCGATGCAGCGGTCGCCCGTCTCGGTTCCGAGCGCGTAGGCGAAGTCGATGGCGGTGGCGCCGGCGGGAAGGGCCATGACGTCGCCGGCCGGGGTGAAGGCGGCGACGTGCCCGGTGGCGAGCTCGGCCCGCAGGCTGTGGAGGAACTCCGCCGACGGGGCGCTGGACTGCCACGTGAGCAGTTGCCGCAGCCAGCCGAGGTCGCGCCGCCCGGCGACGGCGTCGGCGGTGGCCGCCTCGTTGCCGGCCGCGCGGATGTGGGCGACGATGCCGTACTCGGCGACGGGGTGCATCGCGCGGCTGCGGACGATGACGTCGAGGAGGTCGCCCTCGGGTCCGATCACGACGGTGTGCAGTGACTGGTACAGGTTGAACTTGGGCAGCGCGATGAAGTCCTTCACCCGGCCGGGGATCGGGCGCAGTGCCGAGTGCACGGCGCCGAGCGCGATGTAGCACTCCTGGTCGTCGCCGTCCACGACGATCAGGACGCGGCCCGCCTCACTCGGCCGCATCCGGCCCGGATCGGCGCCGAGATCCCGGTAGACGCTGTAGAGGTGGCGGGGGCGCAGCGACACCCGCGCCCGCACCCGGTGCTCGGCCAGCGCCGACCGCAGCCGGCTCAACGCCGGGCCCAGGGCGGTGTCGACGTCCGCCAGCGCGTCCGCCACCGCCACCTCTGTCGCCGCGTGGGCGGCCGGGTCGCGCGCGGCGAACGCCAGGTCGTCGAGCTCGCGCTTGAGCACATAGATGCCGAGCCGTTCGGCGAAGGGCCCGAGCAGCTCCAGGGATGCGTTGGCGATCCGCTCGCGCTTGTGCGGTGACTGGAAACCGATCGTACGGAGGTTGTGCAGCCGGTCGGCGAGCTTGATCACTAACACCCGCAGGTCGGCCGCGGCGGCTAAGACGATCTTGCGGAAGGTCTCGGCCTCGGCCCGGTCGCCCCACTTCTCCCCGTCGAGCTTGGTCACCCCGTCGACCAGCACGGCGATCTCGTCACCGAAGTCGGCGCGGACCTCGCCGAGCGTGTACGGGGTGTCCTCGACGGTGTCGTGCAGCAGCGCGGCGACGAGCGTGGTGGTGTCCATGCCCATCGCGGCGAGGATCATGGCCACGGCCAGCGGGTGGGTGACGTACGGGGCGCCCGACTTGCGGGGCTGGCCGCGGTGCATGCGCTCGGCGACCGCGTAGGCGCGGCGCAGCTCGTGGACGTCGACGCTCGGGTAGACGGCCCGGTGCGCGGCGATCAGCGGTTCGACCCCCGGCTGCACCGGATCGGGACGCCCCGGCCGGAACGGCCGGGCCGACAGCGCAGCGACGCCGAGCCGGCGCCGTGCCGCGCGGGCCGGACGAACGGCCGGTCGGCCCTGATGGGCCGGGTCGGTGGTCGTCATCGCGCATACCGCCTGTCCGCAGCGCTGATCTGCTACAGCGTGTAACTGGCATTATGCGCGACGTCGCCATCGGAGCGAAAGGTCATTCACGTTCCGGGGGAGTCCGCGACCTCCAGCGCGCGGATGCCGGCGGCGAGTGTGATCGGGACCGCGACGACCAGCGCGAGGGCGAGCACGGCGATGCCGGAGTCGTTGACGCCGAACCCGACGACGGCCGTCACGAGTGCGCCCATAAGCCCGGCGCGCAGTAGCGGGGCCTGGGCGTAGACCAGATCCAGCACGCTCGCGCGCAGCCGCTCCGGTCGCCGCAGCACCAGGAACAGGAAGACCAACGCGGCGATCACGATGGGCGTCAGCGTCGGGTTGCCGATCGTGCCGATCATCGCCGCGAACTTGCGCTCCACCGTGGGGCCGGCCTGGCCCTCGAGCAGATCTCCGAAGAAGCGGCCGAGGTGCGTACGGTCGGCCGGCGGGCGCAGGTGGTCGAGGTAGGCGATGGAGAGCACCACCACCCCTCCGACGGCGCAGAAGGACGCCAGCCGCAGCGGTGAGACACGCTTCTCCGCGACCATGAGACCCGTCACCGCCAGCCCCGGCACGATGGCGATCACACCGCCGAAGTCGGCGCCCCAGGCGGGAAAGCCGTCCAGCACCATCGCGGTCAGGCCCATGGCGAGGACGATGGCGATGGCCCGCGTACGCGCCCGGTTCCGCTCCGGATCCCCGTCGCCGGCCCGGGTCACCAGCCACTGGGCCGCGCCCACGGCGGTGAGCAGCACGGAGGTGGCGAACACCGCGAAGGCGATGTTGCCGAGCCCGTAGTAGCGCCCGCCCACCAGCGGTGAGTAGCCCATGAGGCTGTAGAGCTGCAGCCGGGAACCGGTGAGCAGGTCCAGCCCGACGGTCAACGCCGTCGCCGTGGCGACGACGGTGCCCGGCCCGAGCAGCGTCCGCCGCCAGGGCCCGGCGAGCGCCAGCGTGACGATGAGCGCGTCGGCGAGGGCGATCCCGCCGAGCAGCACCGCCTTCGGCGCGTCCGTGCTCCACCACGGGATCAGGTTCACCAGGTAGGTGGAGACGGGCACGGCGGCGCTGACCAGCGCGGCCATCCGAGTCGCCGACAGCACCCGCCCGCGGACGCGGCCGTTCCAGCGCCGGCGCAGCGCGACGGCGGCCAGTCCGAAGAACAGCAACTGGGTGATGACGAGACCGAGGAAGAAGTGGGGGAGCACGCTCTTGTACGTCTGCGCGGCGACGTCCTGGTCGGCCAGGGCGGCCGCGCCCTCGTCCGCCCGGCCGTCGCCGCTGCGCCACGAGGTGCCGACGGCGTCGCCGGGGACCGGGAGGCCGGTGGCGCCGAGCAGGGTGGCGGTGAGATCGGGAGTGATCACGATCTTGTCGCGGCGGGTCGAGTCGGAGGTGAGGTGCGCGCCGGCCCGGAAGCCCGGCCCCGCGGCGATCGCGACCCGCAGGTGCGGGCCCGCCTCGACGGCGCCGTCGGAGAGCCCGGCCACGAGCACCTGACTGCCGCCCGGCAGCGCGGTGAGCACGTGCCCGACGACGGCGTCGGCGCGTCGTACGGACTCGGGCGTGGCTCCGCCGACCAGCACGTCGTCGACGTCCACGGCCGTCACCGGGCATCGCTGCAGGGTCTCGGTGGTCAGGTCCCGGCCGGACGCGGCGTAGCCGCCGACCTGTCCTCGCGCGTCGGCCAGCGCCAGGGCGGCGCCGGGGCCGGCCGCCGTCGTGCACTTGCCGGCCGTGCGGAAGGCCTCACCGAGGAGGCCGACGGGGGACTGGAACCGGGACTCCAGGTTGGTACGGCGCACGTGCGGGAAGTCGGTGACGACGGCTCCGTCTCCGCTCCGTACGGGCGCCTCCGGCAGCGTCGAGCACACCCCGGACGCCCGGGCGGCGCGGGTGCCCGCCGACACGGTCAGCCAGCCGTCGATCGGGCAGGCCACGGTGCCGAGCGTGCGGACCGACAGGGCCCCGGTCGAGCCGTCCTGCGCCAGCCGCCAGAGGTTCGGGGTGTCGCGGGCGCTCAGATGGTCCCAGCTGAGCGCCGGTACACCGATGAGGACGACACGTTGCGCGGGCGGCCCGGCGTCGGCCCGGGCGGACTGCGCACCAGGGAACACGACGAGCGCGACGAGCGCCAGCACCATCAGGACGGACGCCCGCAAAGGACACCTCCACAGTGGTCCGGCGCACCGACGTGCGCCGCGATCGGCGATGACGGTAACGCGAACAGACCAGGCTTTGTCGGACATCCCGGGAAACATTCAGCGACGCTGCGGTGAGGTACCGCTCTCAACGGGCGCCGTGGGTATGTGGACACCCTAGACGGAAGCGCGGGCGCTGCCACGGACCGCGCTCCGAGCCGTGCCGCGTCCGGTTCCCGGCGGTGCGCGGCCCCGCTAGGGCGTGCCGCGTTCGCGCAGCGCGTTCTCGACCAGTTCGGTCGCCGTGGAGAGCCGTACCAGGCGGGCGCCCTCGTGCCGGTAGGCGTCGAGGATCGACTCGATGCCGTGCGGAGGGACGATCTCACGGAGGTCTGTGCGGGCCGTACGGAAGCCCTGCCTGGCGGCTTCGACGCACGCGTCCACATGCCGGCGCGCCATGCCCGCCAGGGCGATCGGATAGCGGCGCAGCACGCCGTAACGGCGGTATTCGGGTGGCACCAGCTCGAGCAGCCAGGCGACCGCCGTGTCCTCGAAGCGATCAGTGCCCGGAGGGTGGACCTCGGCGGGCCAGCCCGGGGGGACGTACGCGCTCACGCCGTTACGATAACGCACGCTTCGAAATCGTGTTCGAACATCTGCGCGATGACGCGATGACGCGATGACGTGAGGACGTGAGGACGTGAGGACGTGAGGACGTGAGGACGTGAGGAACGGCCGCGTCTCGTCGGGGCCTACCGGTCGTTGCGCGGCGCCGACCGGCGAATCCGGATCACACCGGAGTCGAGGTCGTCCCGCAGGATGCCCTTGCCCTCCTGGTGCAGGTCGTCGGCGCGGCGCATCTTCTCCGACTCCTCGACCTCGATCTGGATCTTCTTGGCCCCGTTGAACGCGGCGTGCAGATCGGCGAACATCCCCGAGGCGACACCCGCACCCCCGTCGGCGTCGCCGCGCAGCGCGGACATCATCGACTTCCCGGTGCCGTCGGCCGGCCAGTCGATCACCTCTGGCTCGACGACCGTGGGCCTGGCCGGACGCACGCGGCTCTTGGGCCGCCTGCGGCGGCGGAAGGGTGATCTCACACGCTCTCCAACGTACTGCGGCTCGGAAATGATTCCACGGGGGCGGTGGCGGCCACCGCTCCGGCATCCACGTGGTACGGCATGCCGGCAGGACGGCAGGACGGCAGGACCGGCCGGGCGGCGTGCTCGGCGACGGCGCCCAGGGAGGGTAGCCTGCGGGCGTGCGTCTCTCCCACGTCGTCGCGGTACTAGAAGACTTCTACGACCCCGCATGGGCCGAACCCTGGGACGCCGTCGGCCTCGTGTGCGGAGATCCCGATCAGGAGGTCGGCAGGGTCATGTTCGCCGTCGACCCGGTCGCGGCGGTGGTCGAAGAGGCTCTGGACTGGGAAGCCGACCTGCTGGTGACCCACCACCCCCTGCTGCTCCGCCCGGTGCACGGGGTCGCCGCGACGACCCCGAAGGGCCGGCTGATCCACCGGCTGATCACCCGCGGCGTCGCCCTCTACACCGCGCACACCAACGCCGACGTCGCCGATCCCGGTGTGTCGGACGCGCTGGCCCGAGCCGTCGGCCTGACCGGGCCCCTGCGCCCGGTGACCCCGTCCGACCTCGATCCCTGCCGCGGCATCGGCCGGATCGGCGCCCTCGACGAGGCGCTCCCGCTCCGCGAGTTCGCCGCCCGGGCGGCCGCCGGCCTGCCTCGTACCGCGTGGGGCCTGCGGGTGGCGGGCGATCCCGACCGGATGGTGCGGACGGTCGCCGTCTGCGGCGGTGCGGGGGACTCCCTGCTCGACCGGGTACGGTCCGCCGGCGTCGACGTCTACCTCACCGCGGATCTTCGTCATCACCCCGCGTCGGAGTTCGGCGAGCACGGCGGGCCCGCCCTCATCGACGCCGCGCACTGGGCGACCGAGTGGCCCTGGCTGCCCGAGGCGCAGCGGCGCCTCACCGCCGCGCTCGACGTTAAGACCCGGGTGTCCGAACGCGTCACAGACGCGTGGACACTCTCGTGCACATCTGAAGGAGTCGAGAAAATTCCGTGAAAGCCGCACCAGAAGCTCAGCTGCGCCTGCTCGATCTGCAGGAGCTCGACACCGCACTGGCCCGGCTGCAACGCCGTCGCCGTACGCTCCCCGAACTGGCCGACATCGAACGCGTTGAGAGCCGCCTCGGGGAGATGCGCGACGCCATGGTGGCCGCCGAGACCGAGATCAGCGACCTGGAACGGGAGCAGAAGAAGGCCGAGCAGGACGTCGACCAGGTCCGTCAGCGCGCCGAGCGGGACCAGAAACGCCTCGACTCCGGCCAGGTGTCCTCGGCCCGCGACCTCAGCAACCTGCAGTCCGAGATCACCTCGCTGCAACGGCGCCAGTCGGACCTCGAGGAGGTCGTACTGGAGATCATGGAGCGGCGGGAGGCCGCCGACGGGCGGGTCGCGGCCCTGCGCACCGAGCGCTCGGCGGCCGAGCGGGAGCTGGCCGAGCTGGGCGACCGCCGCACCGCCTCGGAGCGTGAGATCGACGAGGAGGCGGGAGCCACCAGTATCGCCCGTACCGCGGTCGCCAAGGACGTCCCCGCCGATCTTCTCGCGCTGTACGAGAAACTGAGGGATCAGTTCGACGGCGTCGGCGCGGCCGCGCTGCACCGTGGCCAGTGCCAGGGATGTCACCTGGCGCTCAACACCGTGGATCTCAATCGCATCCGCGCCGCCGCCGCCGACGAGGTCATCCGCTGCGAGGAGTGCCGCCGCGTCCTCGTCCGCACCGCCGAGTCGGGACTGTGACCCGAGCGGGCCGCCCACGCCCCGCGGGCCGGACGCGGAACGGAGCCGCCGGATGACGCGGCGTCTGATCGTCGAGGCCGACGGAGGGTCGCGCGGCAACCCGGGGCCCGCGGGCTACGGCGCTGTGGTCCGCGACGCCCAGACCGGGGAAGTGCTCGCCGAGGTGGCCGAGGCCATCGGGCGGGCGACCAACAACGTCGCGGAGTACCGCGGGCTGATCGCCGGACTCGGCGCCGCGGCGGAGCTGACGGACGCGCCGGAGCGGGCGGCGGTCGAGGCCCGGATGGACTCCAAGCTCGTCGTCGAGCAGATGTCGGGACGCTGGAAGATCAAGCATCCGGACATGATCCCGCTGGCCAGGGAGGCCCGGCGGCTGGCCTCCGGCCTCGGCTCGGTGCGATTCACCTGGGTGCCGAGGGCCCAGAACAGCCACGCCGACCGGCTCGCCAACGAGGCGATGGACGCCGCCGCGAAGGGCGCCACCTGGCAGCGCCGTACGACCGAGCCGGACGAGCCCGAGTCCGACCCCGAGCCGGCCGGCGGACCCGAACCGGCGGTGGCACGGGCCGGATGGTCGGCGCCGACGTCGGAGCCGACCACCACCCTGCTGCTACGGCACGGCGAGACGCCGCTGTCGGCCGAGCGGCGGTTCGCGGGCACCGGCGACATCCCGCTGACCGACACCGGCCTGGCCCAGGCGAAGGCGGCGGCGCTGTTCTTCGCGCGCCGGGGCGTCGACGCCGTCGTCACCTCGCCCCTGGCCCGGTGCCGCGACACCGCCGCTGAGGTCGCGGCCGCGGTCGGTACCGAGATCAGGGTCGAGGAGGGCTTCCGCGAGACCGACTTCGGGGAGTGGGAGGGTCTCACGTTCGCCGAGGTACGGGAGCGCCGGCCCGCCGAGATGGACGCCTGGCTCGCGGATCCCTCGGTCGCGCCGCCCGGCGGAGAGAGCTTCACCGACACCCTCCGCCGGGTGATCATCGCCCGGGACAAGCTCAAGGTGCGCTACCGGCGCCAGACCGTCCTTGTGGTCTCGCACGTGACGCCGATCAAGCTGCTCCTCCGGGAGGCGCTGCTGGCTCCCATGGGGGCGCTGTACCGCATGCACCTCGACGTGGCGTCGCTGTCGACGATCGACTGGTATGACGACGGCCCGGCCGTCGTCCGTGCGCTCAACGACACCCACCATCTGAGCTGACCTCGGCTCAGATGGTGGGTGTCGCTGTGGGCGAGAGGGCTTCTATCCGAGCACCTCGTGTACGGCGGCCCTGGCCACCGCGCGCTCCTCGTCGCTCAGGCCGCTCCAGAAGTCGCGCTCGGCCGAGTACCAGAGTTCGGTGACGGGCTCGCGGAGGGCGCGTCCGGCGTCGGTGAGCCAGACCCGGACCAGCCGGGCGTCCGCCGGGTCGCGTTCGCGCCGCACCAGCCCCGACCGCTCCAGCCCGGTGACCACCTTGGTCACGGCGGGCGGCGAGACGCCGATGCGGCCCGCGAGCTCGGCGGAGCTGAGGCCGTCCGCGCGCCACAACTGCGCCAGGTACAACTCCTGCCCCAAATGCAGCCCGTGCCGCTCGAGCTCGGCGGCGACCAATGCCTTGTGCCGCCCCATCACGCGAAGGAGGTGGTACGTCGGGGTGTCGAGCAGCGATCTGGCCACACCGACAGCGTACGACCAGCGGAGTCGTCTCGACCGGGTGGCCACCGCGCGCCCCGGGAGGCGCGGTGGTGCGCGAAAATCCAGATGGACGTACCCTTGGTGCACGGCGGACGAGCCGGCCGGGCGGCCGCGTCGGAGGTCTGATGATCTCCGCCGAGGAAGGTCCGGGCTCCACAGGACAGGGTGGTCGGTAATGCCGACCCGGGGTGACCCGCGGGACAGTGCCACAGAGAACAGACCGCCCCGGTCTCTGACCGAGGTAAGGGTGAAACGGTGAGGTAAGAGCTCACCAGCGCCCGAGGTGACTCGGGCGGCTCGGTAAACCCCACCTGGAGCAAGGTCAAGAAGGGTGGTCGAGAGACCACCCGCGCAGGCGTTCGAGGGCTGTCCGCCCGAGCTTGCGGGTAGACCGCTGGAGGCTGCCGGCAACGGCAGCCCGAGATGGATGGTCGCCGGTCCACTAGATGGATCACAGAACCCGGCCTACAGGCCGACTCGTCCGCCACTACGCCTGTGACCTGGCGCTCAGTGCTCATCTCGGCTCCCTCTTCTGCCTCTGTGCTGCCATGCTTCGGGGCGCAGGCGGTGCTGCGCCGCCCCATGATGGGATGTGTTGCATGAGCGAGCCCTCCTTGCGTGATCGCATTGAGCAGTACTACGCCACCGTGCCGCTGAGGTTCGCCGAAGCCGAGGAGTTCGGCCCCTTGTGCCTCTTCGTGCGAAAGACGGCAGGCGCCCCGTACTACGGGGGCCCGTATCATGCCCGCCCCACCGCGGCAGGCCCTATGACTGCCACCGCCGCCGACATCGCACGGGTGCGCGCCCGGCAGCGCGGCTCGGCGTGCCGGAGGCCTTCGAGTGGCTCGCCGAGGTGACACCGTCGCTGCGCGCCCGCATCGAGGCAGCGGGCCTCCCGGTGACTGAACGCCCGCTGATGAGCCTCGACTCACACCATCCGCTGCCCCCGCAGTCCCTGCCCGAGGGCGTCACGATCCGGGCCCTGGATGCCGACGACCCGGCCTTGCCCGTGGTACTCGCGATCCCCGGGTTGGCCTTCGCGGAAGAGGGCACAGCAGTGGGTTCTGCGGGCCGCGCGGATCTGGCGGTGGCGGCCGAAAAGCTCACAGCGGACGGCACGGTGGCAACGACCCGCCCCTCTCTCCGCGCCGGCCACAAAACGCTCGTGGCCGCCTTCGCCCCGGACGGCACCCCGCTCGCCGCGGGCCACTACCACCCCGCGAACGGCACCACCGAGATCGGCGGCATCGGCACCCTCCCCACCGCCCGCCGCCAGGGTCTCGGCGTTGCCGTCATGGCGGCCTTGGCCGCCCACGCCCGCGACCACGGCGTGCACACCGTCTTCCTCGCCTACGCGGAGGAGGCCGTCGCCCGTATCTACGCCCGTCTGGGCTTCCGCCCGGCCGGCACCACCCTGCTGATCGCCAACCAGCCAGCCCGTGGCCAGTAGACGAGCTTGCCCCGCTGCGCCTGCTGGTGGACGTTGATGCGGCGGCGCAGGAAGTACCGAACCCTCGCCGAGTTCTTGTCGGGCGCGAGGGTGATCTTCTCGATCAGGACTCGAACTCCTCGATCTCCACGTCCGAGGCCCCGCCCTCCAGCAGAGCCTTCCTGACGCGCCTCAGGTCCTCGCGCGCTGCCTGCTCGTCCGGGTCGTCGCCGGTGTCGCAGTACAGCTCCCAGGCCGAGGCGATCTCGCCGTCCGGGCCCTCCTCCGCGTCCTCCGCCTCGTCGGGGAGGACGACCTCGATCTCCCAGCGCTCATTGCTGAGGAACTGGGGGGTCGAGTTGAAGATGCCCAACGCTTCGGCGGTGTGCTGCGCGACGGCGTCTCCGCTCATCCGCCCCGCCACTCTCACAGTGAACTGCACGACCGCCTCCCTCCTGGTCCGCCGAACCTGACGGTCTCGTTGAGCCTTTCCAACCTGCCATCATCGTGCCTGGTGAGGGGCGGGCGCGCAGGCGGCTCGGGCACCGGCTCTCAGACAGCGCCCTAGCAGGGGCAGCGCTTGGAGGCTGTGCAACAGTGGGCGCCACTGATCGAGGAGGAGTTGAAGGACGATGGGTGACTTCTTCGAGCGGATCGTCGATGTCGAGGTGACCGGCGAGGAGGCTGGGCCGCTCGCGGAACGGATGGTCGACTGGATGGTTGCCGAGGGGCTGATCACGCGCGAGATGTCCAGGGACGGGATGTACAGCCTGCAAGTGGACGATGGGTACGAGGCGGGCCCCAACTGGGAACGGGCCGTGGCCGATTCCTCGGACCCGTCGTGGATACCGGGCCCGGTGGCGGTCATCGTCGGGCGGGATTATCACGTTGGGGGGCAGGGGGCGTCCGAGGCGGACTCCGCGACCTGCCCGCGGTGCGAGACGAGAACCGTGATCATCGACTACCCGGAGGAGTTCGAGGCTGACGAGGAGGTCTGGCAGGCGTTCAGTGACGGCATCGACGCCTGGAAGGAGACTAGTGAGGGGAGTGTCGTCTGTTCCGGCTGTGGAGCCTCCGTCCCGGTCACCGAGTGGCAGTTCGGGTCCGGCTTCGACCTCGGGGCGCTCGCGTTCGACTTCTGGGGGTGGCCGCCGCTCAGCGTCGGCTTCTGCGCGGAGTTCAGCAAGCGGTTGGGGCATCGCACTGAGGCGCAGATGGGCAAGTTCTAAACACCCGCCAGGGGGTACGGGCGCTCCCAGCGCGAGGGACCACACCCTTCGACGCGCGAAAAAATGCTGGTTGGTGCCGGACCATGGCCGTATCGCTGTTCCGGCTCTGTTCCGCCAGAACGCCAAAGACCCCCGAAACCGATGATGCTGCCATGACCACCAACTCACCTCGAGGGAGCCCTGTCGCGGCATGACCGCCACACCATTCAACCCACGCACGTTGCTCGCGGAAAGCCGACTCGGTGTCCTCGCAACGATCAAGTCGGACGGCCGCCCCCAGCTTTCCCCCGTCATGCCCTTCTACGACCAGGAGGCCGGTGTCATCTACGTTTCGACGAGCGAGGGACTGGCCAAGACGGCGAATCTGCGTCGGGACCCAAGAGCCGCGCTGGAGGTCACCAGCCCCGACGGCTGGGCGTGGGCGACCGCCGAGGGCACGGTGACACTCACCGGGCCGGGAACCGACCCCCACGGTCCCGAGGTCGAGGCACTGGTGGACTATTACCGCATCGCCTCCGGGGAGCACCCGGACTGGGACGAGTACCGGTCGGTGATGGTGTCCGACCGCAGGGTGCTCATGGCGATGACGGTCGACCACGTGTACGGCGCCAAGATCGGCTGACAGCGCTCCGGGGAAGCGTCCTATCCAAGTTCGCGCCGGCACCGGTGTACGAGAAACGGCAGGTCACCGTCGCACAGCGCGACGTCCACCTCGGTCTTCTCATTATCGAGGTGCATGATCACGCCCGTACGGAGCGGCCGGAACTTGCGTCGCTCCCGCCACGTGGGCGGCCTCCGCGGCCCACGGCGACTTCTTTCGGGGAACTTCGCAAAAGGTGTCATGCGACGCGGCTTTCCGACCGCGAGCGGCGCATCCTCAAAGCACAACGCAAGGTGAGGAGGCGTCATGATCGCTCTGACCACGACAATCGGTGGCCTGTCCTTCGTCGCGTATCTGGCCAACCTCTGGGTCTTCCAGCGGGCGACCCGGCACGACCCGCTGACCCCTTCGGCCCAGACCTCGCAGGGCCTGCTGGCCCGGCGCTACGTCGGCGTCTACGTCCGGCGTCCCTGAACCCTGCCGCATCCGTGAGGAGCGGGCAGGCCGTCGTGCCAGGTTCGCACAGGGACGCCGGCCCGCCGCTCAGCGGCGGAAGTCGCCGCGATAGTTCTCCCACTCCTCGGGGGTACGGCGCGGGTTCTCGCCCGTGTCATAGGCGGAACCGTACGAGCCGTTCGAGGTGGTCGGGTCCGAGGGGCCCGGCGGGGGCTGCTGGCCGTAGCTCTGCTCAGGACCGTAATAGCCGGACCCGCCGGTGTCGTACCCGGCGGACCCGCCGGTGTCGTACCCGCCGCCCGGGGGCTGCGGGCTCGGCTCGCCGTAACCGCCGCCGGTGCCGAGCGGGTCGGAGGCACCGTAGCTGCTACCGGTGAAGTCGGAGTAGCGGCCCGGCTCGCCGGACGGGGTGTTCGACAGGGGAGAGGTCGACGAGGACTCGCTCTGGCCGCCGAAGGAATTGTAGCTGTCCATCCGGTTCGAGCCGGTGTCGTACCCGCTCAGCGGGTCGTCGTAGCGCGGGCTCTCATACGTGGGCGAGGTCGGGTAGCCACCACTGGAGTAGCCTCCCTGCCCCTGACCCGAGCCGCTCTGCCCGCCGCCATAGCCCTCCTGCGGCGGTGAAGCGGGGGTGCCGGAGCCGTAGCCGCTCCCGTAACCCTCCCCGCTGGAGCCGCCGTAACCGTCCCCGCTCGAGGCGCTGTAGCCCTCGCTGCCGGAGTAACCGCCTCCGGAGTAGCCGCCACTCCCCGAGAAACCGCCGGTCGAGGCCGGCTGGCCGCTGGACGGCTCGCCGCCCGGCGTGCGGTGCGGGCCCGAGTCGTAACCGGAGGAGCCGGAGGAGGAACCCGTGGACGACCAGGGCGCTCCGCCGAACTGCGGATCGACGGTGGTGCTCAGCGGGTCGTTGAGCGGGTCGGTCAGCCCCGACGCGCTGCCGTACGACGGTGCGGGCGCGCTCGGCGAGGACGTGTCCGGCTGCGGAGTCGATCGCTGACGACCCGACTGGATGCGCTGGAGCAGTTCGTCCACCGTGGGCAGCCGCTGCGAGTCGGTGTCGCCACCGGAGCCCGAGGAGGAACCGCTCAGCGTGCTGTCGGTGAAACCGCCGCCCAAGGGGTCACCGGAGTACGACCGGGAGGGCTGCGTGGGCTGGAAGGACTGCGGGGCCTCCAGACCGTGGTCGATGCGCGTCGCCGGAGCCCCGAGCGGGTCCGGCGCGTGTGCCGGCGGGTTGGGCGTCATGCCGAGCGGGTCGGGTGCGTGTGCCGGCGGGTTGGGCGTCATGCCAAGTGGGTCGGGCGCACGTGTCGGCTGGTGAGGTGTCATGCCGAGTGGGTCGGGTGCGTGCGTGTGCTGCGGTGGCGCCATGCCCAGCGGGTCGGGCGCGTGTGCCGGCTGCGGGGGCGTCATGCCGAGCGGGTCCGGCGCGTGTGCCGGCTGCGGGGGCGCCATCCCCAGCGGGTCGGGTGCGTGTGCCGGCTGCGGGGGCATCATGCCGAGCGGGTCGGGTGCGTGCGCGTGCTGCGGTGGCGCCATGCCCAGCGGGTCGGGCGCGTGTGCCGGCTGCGGTGGCATCATGCCGAGCGGGTCGGGCGCGTGCGCGTGCTGCGGTGGCGCCATGCCCAGCGGGTCGGGCGCGAACGACGACGAGGAGACCGCGTGCTGCGGACCGGTGGAGGGGTTGCCGCCGGCCGCCGGAGCGGCGGGCATGTCGTACTCGTCCGGTGCCGTGCCGAGCGGGTCGGCGCCGCGTTCCGCGTCGTCCGGCCCCTGCGCGCCTTCGTGCTGCCAGGGGAACTTCGGCTTGTCGAAAGTGATGGTGGCCCAGTAGTCGTCGTCGGCCATCTCGTCGTTGGCCCTGCCGCGCTGTGGGGCGGCCTCGGGCTCGGGCGGAGGCGCGGAGAGCGGTGCGCCGACGGGGGCGGGGGCGGAGAGAGGGGCTCCGGCGACTCTGCGGTCGTAACCGGCGGAGTAGCCGTCCTCGCCCTCGTCCTCGTAGCCGTCGTGCCGCGACTGCGGCTCGTCATCCATCCAGTCGCCGTCATCGGCACGTGCCTGCCTGCTCGCCCGCATGCCGAGCGCGACGAGCACCACCACGAGTATGACGACCACAATGAGGCCGAGTACGACGATGAAAGTCATTGCACCACCCAATGCCATGGCCCAGCGAGTGGCGCCAGCGTTGCCCGCGGGATGTTCCCGATGATCGCTGACGGCCCGGTCCCCTGGGACCTCAACCGATTCTGGCTGACCGCTATGACCGTTGTCACACCCTTCGCGGATATCTACCTTCACACGAGTCGCCTCGTATGGCCACTTTGGCCGATTTCGTACGACCCTCTACCCCGTGATCCCGTGGTCCAACGGATCTATGCGCCGCCGAAGTTCCCAGAGATCCTGCCGCGCCCGATCGTCAGCTTGGCGATGTCGTTCAGCGAGTCCTTCAACGCCGCGCCCTGTGGCATCTGTACCTTTTCACTGAGGGCGTAGATCGTGTAGCGGTAGCGGTATCGCTGCTTGTCTCCCCGTTTCGGGCACGGCGGCGTGTAGCCGGTCTTGCCCGAGGTGTTCTGGCCCTCGACCGCCTTCTCGGGACGGGCGCCCTCCACCAGCTCGGTGGTGGTCCCGTCGATGTTGGCGATCAGCCAGAGGACCTCCGCGCCGCGAGGCGACTCCGCGGCGTCCGTCACGATCGCGAACGCCTTGGTGTTGGCCGGTGCTCCCGACCACCGCAGTGGCGGGGTCTTGCCCCGGCCTCCGTAAGAGGGACATCCGAACCGGGCCGGGATCTCGCCGCCATCACGAAATGCCGGGCTGGTCACGGTGAACCAGTCCGACAACTCGGCGCTCTGCGTGGTGGCCGGGCCGGTGAGCCCGCAGCCGGCCAGCAGCGCCGTCCCGACGGCGGCGACCGCGGCCGGTCGCCAATGTCTTCTCATCATTGATTAGTGCTCCCGGTGGACACCTTAGCCGGGTGCCGGACGGGGTCGGCGCCTTTTGCGGTCACCCGGGCGCGCGTCGGGGGTGGGCTGCCAGGTACGACGCCCCCGTGTGATGTTGGTCATCCCGGTGACGAGGGTGCGGAAGGAGTGCTGTAGTTCACACCGCAACTAGAGATCATCATTGCGACCCGGTCAAATTCCACGGTTCTTCGCGAAAAATCGTTTGGACGGTGGCGACCCCATGAGGTAGCTTGTGAATGTATTCACAAGCTACCGAGGAGCCTTGATGGCCACGAGAGCGAAGGACGTTCCCCACATCCTGATCGTCGGCGGCGGTTACGTCGGCATGTACACCGCGCTGCGGCTGCACAAGAAGCTGCGCTCCGAGCTGCGGCGAGGCGAGGTCAAGATCACCGTCGTCGACCCGCAGTCGTACATGACCTACCAGCCGTTCCTGCCGGAGGCCGCGGCCGGGAACCTGTCGCCGCGCCACGTGGTCGCCCCGCTGCGACGGGTGCTGCCCAAGGCGACGGTGCTCAACGCCCGGCTGACCGAGCTGAACCACGCCGAACGCCGGGCCACCGTGCGGCCGATCGTCGGCCCGCCGAGGCAGATCTCCTACGACTACCTCGTGATGGCGGCGGGGTCGGTGTCCCGCACCCTCCCGATCCCCGGCCTGGCCGAGCACGGCATCGGCTTCAAGACCATCGGCGAGGCGATCCACCTTCGCAACCACGTCCTGGCGCAGCTGGACATCGCCGCCACGACCGACGACGAGGAGGTGCGCCGCCGGGCGCTCACCTTCGTGTTCGTCGGCGGCGGCTTCGCCGGGGTCGAGGCGCTGGCCGAGCTGGAGGACATGGCCCGCAACGCCAGCCGCTACTACGCCGACGTCAACGTCGAGGACATGCGGTGGATGCTGGTCGAGGCCTCGGACCGCATCCTGCCCGAGGTCGGCCCGGAGATGGGCCGCTGGACCGCCGAGCAGTTGCGCGGACGCGGCATCGACGTCCGGATGAAGACCTACCTCGACTCGGCCGTGGGCGGGAAGATCGAGCTTTCGGATGGTACGAGCGTCCTGGCCGACACGCTGGTCTGGACGGCCGGTGTCAAGGCCGCGCCGGTGCTGCGCTCGACCGACCTCCCCCTCGACGAGCGCGGACGGGTGAAGGCCACCGAGTACCTGACCGTCGAGGGCGTCGTACGGGCCTTCAGCGCCGGCGACAACGCCGCCGTACCCGACCTCACCAATGAGGGACAGTTGTGTGCACCTAACGCCCAGCACGCCGTGCGCCAGGCGAAGGTGCTGGCCGACAACCTCGTACGGTCGCTGCGCGGCAAGACCCTCAAGCCGTACGAGCACGCCTCCGTGGGCTCGGTCGCGGGCCTCGGGCTCTACAAGGGCGTGGCGCACGTCTACGGCGTGAAGCTCAAGGGCGTCGCGGCGTGGTTCATGCACCGCACCTACCACCTGTCCCGCGTGCCGACCTTCAACCGCAAGGTGCGGGTGCTGGCCGACTGGACCCTGGCGCTGGTCTTCCGCCGCGAGACCGTGTCGCTCGGCAGCCTCGAGCAGCCGCGCGCGGAGTTCGAACTGGCCAGCCGGGATGACGTCCGGCAGGTCGCCTGACGGGCGGTCCCGGGGGCCGGCCGTGACGTGGTGATTCCGATACGGGGGGCGATTCCGGGCGGCGATCGCGCCGCCGGCGGTGTGCCGCCGAGGCCGGCATCGGCCACACCCGGCGCGCGCGCCGGGTGACCCGAACCCGTGCGGTGCGGCGGAACCGGCACGCCCGGGGAGTGCCGCTGACGTACGGCATGCACGACTCCATCGGCTCATTTCCGGAAACGCCCCGGGGGCAGGAGACAATCGACTCGTGCGAATCGGGATTCTCGGTCCTCTGGAGGTGCGCGCCGCCGACCGGCCGGTGGAGATCGGCGGCGCCCGTCTGCGTGCCCTGCTGACCCTGCTCGCCCTGGACCCGGGCCGGGTGATCCCCGCCGATCGGCTCATCGACGACCTGTGGGGCGACGACCCCCCGGCCGGAGCGCCGAACGCCCTGCAGTCGCTGGTGTCCCGGCTCCGCGCCGCCCTCGGGCCCGGCCGGGAGCTCGTCGAGTCGCACCCGGCCGGCTACCGGCTCGCGATCGACCGCTGTGACGTCGACGCGCACGACTTCGAGGCCAGGGTCCGCCGGGCGCGGCGGCCCGGCGATCCGGCGGCCATCGCGGCGGAGCTCCGGGCGGCGCTGGCACTCTGGCGCGGCCCCGCCCTGTTCGATGCCATGGGGGCGCCGTTCGCCGAGGGGCCCATCGCCCGTCTCGAAGGCCTGCGCCGGGCCGCGATCGAGGAGCGGATCGACGCCGACCTCGCGCTCGGCCGGTACTCCGAGCTGATCCCGGAGCTCGCGGCGCTGACCGCCGCCGAGCCGCTCCGCGAGCCCCTGCGCGGTCGGCTCATGCGGGCGCTGTACGCGGACGGGCGCCAGACCGACGCGCTCGCCGTCTACGAGGACACCAAGCGGGCGCTGGCGCAGTCGCTCGGCGTCGACCCTTCGGCCGAGCTGGAACGCGTCCATCTCGCCGTCCTGCGCCAAGAGGCCGAGCTCACCCCGCCGCCCCGATCGGGGCCGGTGCGGCTGGACCGCCCGAGCACCAACATCCGGGCGCAGCTCACCAGCTTCATCGGGCGCGACGAGGACCTCAAGCGGGTCGGCAAGCTGCTCGGCGAGGGCCGGCTGGTCACCCTCACCGGGCCGGGCGGCGCGGGGAAGACGCGGCTGGCGATGGAGTCGGCGGCCCGGCAGTCCGACCAGCCGGCCGACGGCGTGTGGATCGTGGAACTGGCTCCGGTCACCGACCCGGCGGAGATCCCCCAGGCGATGCTGTCGGTGCTCGGCCTGCGCGAGACGGCGGTGCTCACGCGCGCCCGCTCCCCGGGCGCGGTCCCCGAGGCCATGGAGCCCCTCGATCGGCTGGCCGAGGCGCTCGCCGGCAAGCGGATGCTGCTGGTGCTCGACAACTGCGAGCACCTGGTCGACGCGGTGGCCCCGATCGCGGACCGGCTGCTCGCGGACTGCCCGGGCGTACGGATCCTCACGACCAGCCGGGAGCCGCTCGGTATCACCGGCGAGATCCTGTGGCCGGTGGACCCGCTGGCCCTGCCGCCTCGGGACGCCGGCGTCGAGGAGGCGACGACGTACCCGTCCGTGCGGCTGTTCATGGACCGTGCCACGGCGGTGCGACCCGGCTTCGAGGTCACAGCGGGCAACGCGGGGAGCGTCGTCCGGATCTGCCGGGCCCTGGACGGCATGCCGCTCGCCATCGAGCTGGCCGCGGCCCGCATGCGCGCGCTGAGCCCCGACCAGGTCGCCGCCCGGCTCGGTGACCGATTCCGGCTGCTCACCGCAGGCAGCCGCATCGCGCTGCCCCGCCACCAGACGCTGCGTGCCGTGGTCGAGTGGAGCTGGGACCTTCTCGACGAGCGCGAGCAGGCGCTCTGGCGACGACTGTCGATCTTCACCGGTGGCGCCACCGTGGAGAGCGCCGAGGCGATCTGCGCGGGCGAGGGCGTGACGGCCGACGAGATCCTCGACATGCTGGTCGCGCTCGTTGACAAGTCCCTGCTGGTCGTGACCGAGGCCGGTGGGCCTCGTTTCCGGATGCTGGAGACGATCCGGGCGTACGGGATGGAGCGGCTCACCGAGGCCGGCGAGGAGGACCGGGTTCGCAGGGCGCACGCGGAGTACTTCGTCGGCCTCGCCGAGGCGGCCGAGCCGGAGCTTCGCCGCGCGCGGCAGGTGCGATGGCTGGGGCGCCTGCTCGTCGAGCACGACAACATCCACGCGGCGCTGCGCTGGGCCATCGGAGTGCCCGACCAGGCGCTCGCGGTGCGCTTCTGCGCGGCCCTCGGGTGGTACTGGTGGCTGCGCGGGCACCGGGCGGAGGGCAGCGAGCTGGCGGCGGCGGTACAGGCGCTGCCCGACCTGCCGCAGGACCAGATGACCGCTCTGGTCTACGGCCTGTCGGCGTTCGGATCGGTCGGCGGGCAGGTCGACTTCGAGCAGATCAGGGAGTGGCTGCGCCGGGCGCGCGCCATCTGCGACGCCGAGCCGGGTCCGCTGCGGCATCCGATGCTGCGGGCGCTCGGCCCGCTGTTCCGTATGTTCGAAAGCGGCATGGAGATGCGCGTCATCGAGGAGCTGACGCCGCTCTACGACGACCCTGATCCCTGGCTGAGGGCCTTCGCCCACCTGATGGCGGGGCAGGTCTGCCTCAACGGGGGGCGGATCGCGGACGCCGATCGGCACTTCGGGCTGGGGCTGGAGGGGTTTCGCGCCATCGGCGAGCACTGGGGCACGTCCTTCTCACTGGTCTCCCAGGCCGAGATCAGCGCCTGGCGGGGTGAGCATCGCCACGCCGTGGAACTGTACGAGGAGGCCCGTGGGCACCTCGCGGAACTCGGAACCGGCGAGGACGCTCCCTGGATCTACAACCGGCTCTCCAACGAGCTGTGGCTGCTCGGTCAGCGAGAGGACGCACGGGAGCTGATCAACGAGGCACTGCGGATCGCCGAGCGAAGCGGTTCCCCCGAAGGGCTGGCGGCCGTCCATTTCCAGATGGGGGAGTTCGCCCGCCGGGACGGCGACCACCGCGAGGCCCGCCGCCGGATGCACCGGGCCCTGTCGCTGATCGGGAATTTCGAGCCCTCTCACCAGCTTCGAGCGGTGGTCGCTTCGGGGCTCGGACTCGTGCAGGCGGCCGAGGGCGATGTCGAGGCGGCGTCGGCCACGCACGCCAAGGCGCTGGTGGACGGGGTGACGTCCAACGACGGCCCGGTCATCGCGCAGGTCCTCGTCGGTTTCGCCGATCTCGCGCTGCGCCAGGGCGACCCCGAGCGGGTCGCCCTGCTGCTCGGCGCGTCGGAGGCGGTCCGCGGCATGCCCGACCTGTCACAGCCCGACGGGGCGCGCCTCGCCGCGGAGGCCCGCGCGGCGCTGGGCACGAGGGACTTCACCACCGCCTGCGAACAGGGCCACGCGATGACGGTGGACGACGTCCTGAACCTGCTCGGCGTGCCCCGCCCGCCCCGGTTCACCCTGTGACGGGCGCTCCGGCCGCAGCCGGAGCCTGGGACGAACGGCCCCGGGCTCGCGGACTCCGGAACGGCGGACGCGCGCCTCGGGCTGACGCGAGGCGCGCGTTGGACGTGCGCGCGGTGATCTGGGACCCGGTGGGGCACCTCAGACCCGGCGGCGGAACTGCCAGATCGACAACGGGATGAAGAGGGCGGCCAGGGCGATGCCCCAGGCGATGGCGATGGCCGCGTGCGCCGCGACCGGGCCGCCGAGCAGCAGGCCCCGCGTGGCCTCGACCAGCTGGGTGACCGGGTTGTTGCGCATGACGAACGCCAGCCAGTCGGGCGTACCCGGGCTCAGCTTGATGAACGCCGTGCTGAGGAAGCTCAGCGGGAAGATGATCGTGAAGCCGAAGATCTGGACCTTCTCCGGCTCGCGGACCGACAGCCCGATGAACACCGACGCCCACGACACCAGCAGCGTGAACGCCAGCAGCAGGAGGAACGCGGCCAGCACGGCGAAGGCATTGGTCTCAATCCGGAACCCGATGAGCATGCCCATGCCGAGCAGGACGAACATCGACCAGGCCTGCTTCACCGTGTCGGCGAGGATTCGGCCGGCCAGGGGCGACGTGCGCGCGATCGGCAGGCTGCGGAACCGGTCGAAGACGCCCTTGGTGATGTCGACGTTGAGCCCGAAGCCGGTGGTCATGGTGGCGAAGAGCGCGTTCTGGGCGATGATGCCCGGGATCACGATGGGGAGGTAGGCCTCCACGCTGCCCGCCATCGGCGGCCCGAAGACGTAGGCGAAGAGCAGCACGAACATGATCGGCTGGATGCTGAGGTCGAGCAGCTCCATCGGGTTGTGCCTGATCTGCACCAACCCACGCCAGGTGAGGGTCAGGGTGTTGCGCACCGTCGTGAGCGGAGAGATCCGCTTGTCCAGCGCGACCGCCGCGGGTGCGGTGGGGGTCAGGACGGTCATGCCGGCGTTCCTTCCTTGACGAGCGCTTCGGGGGTCTCCTCGACCTCGTCGGTGCCGTGGCCGGTCAGCGCGAAGAACACCTCGTCGAGGCTGGACTTGCGCAGGGACAGTTCGGCGACCAGGACGCCGGAGTCGTCGAGCCGCCGGACGACGGCGGGCATCACGGCAGGGTCCGTGATCGGAGCCCGCACCAGGCCGTCGACGACCTGGGGCACGCTGCCCACGAGCTCGGAGATGACCCTGGACACCGTCACGTGGTCGGCCTCGGTCACCGGCCGCACCTCGAGCACCTGGCCGCCGGCCTGGGTCTTGAGCTCGTCCGGAGTGCCCTTGGCGATGACCCTGCCGTGGTCGATCACCACGATGTCGTCGGCGAGCTGGTCGGCCTCTTCGAGGTACTGCGTGGTGAGCAGGACGGTGACGCCGTCGTCGACGAGCCCGCGGACGATGTCCCAGAGACCGCCGCGGCTGCGTGGGTCGAGCCCGGTGGTCGGCTCGTCGAGAAAGAGGATGTGTGGCCGGCCAACCAGGCTGGCGGCGAGGTCGAGCCGCCGCCGCATGCCGCCGGAGTAGGTCTTCGCGGCCCGCTCACGGGCGTCCCAGAGATCGAAGCGCTCGAGCAGCTCCGCGGCCCGGCTCTTGGCCTCGCGGCGCGGCATGCCGAGCAGCCGGCCGATCAGGACCAGGTTCTCGGTCCCGGTGAGCATCTCGTCGATACCGGCGTACTGACCGGTCAGACCGATCTGCTGCCGTACCCGGTGGGCGTCGGAGACCACGTCATGGCCACCGACCTTCGCGGTGCCCTCGTTGGGACGGATCAGCGTGGCGAGCACCCGGACCGCGGTCGTCTTGCCGGCCCCGTTGGGACCGAGCAGGCCGAGGACCGTCCCGGTGCGCGCGGTGAGATCGACGCCGTCCAACGCCAGCGTCTCACCGAATCGCTTCACCAGGCCCTGCGCCTGGATCGCGTGGGTCATTTCCGTCTCTCCTCGGGATGTCGGCGCCGGAGTTCTCTCGCTTCGACGCTGCGCCACGACACGGTAGCTGGCGTCTGTTCGGTCGCGCGATCAGTTTTCTCCATGGGCCTGTCAGCGGGCTGACAAGCCGCTGAGAGCCTCGCACAGGGGTCTGACAGAAATCGTGAAGCCTGACAGAGCCCCCGGATTCCGGCAGGGCCGCGAATGGGGTTGACATGACCGCCGGGTGCGCTCGGTGCGTCACGGGCGGCGACCTAGACTCCTGAGCGTGACGTCGGCGATGAGGTTGCGGCCTCCGGACAACCGCGTGTCGCCCCGGGCGATGGCGCAATGGGGGTTGGAGTACCTCCTCGGGTGGGCGATCGCGACCGGACTGGCGGCGGGTGCGGCCGCCTGGATCGACGCGTCCCACTGGTCGGGCCTGCCGCACGCCCTCGTGACCCGGGTGTGGTGGGTGCCGCCGCTGGTCGCGGCGCTGGGCCTGGTGACCGTGGTGGTCGCCCCGGTCTGGCGGTACCGGGTGCACCGCTGGGAGGTCAGCTCCGACGTGGTCTACACCCGCGCCGGCTGGTTCAACCGGCACTGGCTGCTGGTGCCGGTCAGCCGCATCCAGACGGTCGACACCGACCAGGGCTGGGTCGAGCGGATCCTCGGGCTCGCCACCATCAAGATCAGCACAGCCTCGCACGAGGGTTCGTCCAAGGTGGCCGGACTGACCGTCCAGGTCGCCATCAGGCTCGCGGCTGACCTGGCCGGGCGGGCCCACGATCTGCGAGACGACGCCACTTGACGTCCTCTCCCGCCTGAAGGTGGGAGATTCCAACCTCTCAGACAGGAGAAGCCGGTGGTTCGCGGTTCACGGCCCCGTCCGACGACTGGAGGGCTCCCCGCGCTGTCACGGCCCGCCCGGCCGCGAATCCGCTTGGCTATCGCGGACTCACTCAAAGTAGCAGGAAGGAGGGAGCGGCGTTTCCGCTCCGGCCTGGAAACCGGAGTCTCCACGCCGCGATCTCGATGACCGCCGCGCCGCGCCCGGGGCCCCGGCATCTGCATCCGCTCACGTTCGTGGTCGGCGCGGTGCGGGAGCTCATGGCACTGATCGGCGCGGCGGCCGCCGGGCTCGTTGTCGGCGGCCTCACGACGGGTGTCTATTTCACCCTCATCGGGCTGGCCCTGAGCCTGACCCACCACCTCGTCAAGTGGTTCACGTTCACCTATGCCGTGTACGACGACCGCGTCGAACTGCGCCGGGCCCTGCTGGGCCGGTCGGTGAAGAACATCCCGATCGAGCGGATCCGCGGGGTGGACATCAGCGCCACCCTCGGGCATCGGCTGCTCAAGCTGGCCGTCGTGCGCATCGACGCGGCCGCTGGGGGCGACGGCGGCGAGGAGGGCACGCTCAACGCCGTCTCGCGGCAGGAGGCCGAACGTCTCCGCCGCACGCTCCTCTCCTCGGCGCGGACGGGGCCCGCGCACCCCGACGCGGTGGCCCCGGACGTCGTCTACGCGCAGGCCCGTCCACGGTGGTACCTCTACGCGCCGCTCACCGGCGCCTACCTGCTCACCCCGTTCGCGGTCGCCGGAAGCGTGTTCGGCACCCTCTACAACCTCGGCGACGACCTCGGCCTCGTCACGCGGGACCGGCTGCGGCATGTCGGTGACGACGTGCTCGGGCTGCCGGTCGGATTGGGCGTCGCCGCGGCGGTTCTGGTCCTGCTCGTCACTCCGGCCATCTCGATCATCGCGTTCGCCCTCTTCAACTGGAACTTCACGCTGCGCGCGCGAGACGGCGCCGTGGTCGTCGAGCGCGGCCTGGTCACGCGGCGCAGCGTCTCGCTGGAACGCCGCCGCATCCGCGGAGCGGAGCTACGGGACAACCTGCTCGAACGGTTCGCCGGCGTGGTGCGGCTGCGCGCCCTCGTCACCGGGCTCGGTGACGAGGCGCACCGCGGGCAGCTACTGCCCGCGTCGCCGCGCGGCGACGCTCGGGACGTCGCGGCGCGCCTGCTCGGCGGGATCCCGTCCCCGCTGACCGCCCACCCGCCGGCCGCCCGGACCCGCCGGGTGGTGCGCGCCATGGCGCCGCCACTCGCCGTGGCGGTCATCGCGCTGCTCGCCGGGCAGCCCTGGATCGCGTACGCGTGCATGGCGGTCTCGGTGCTCGCCGTGCCCCTCGGGCTGGACCGCTACCGGCAGCTCGGACATGCCAGCGACGGCGCGCGGCTGTCGGTGCGATCGGGCGCGCTCCGCCGCCGGCAGTCGGTCGTCGAGCACCGTGCGGTGGTCGGCTGGCGGCTCCGGCAGACGCTGTTCCAGCGGCGGCTCGGCCTGGCCACGCTGGTGGTCGCGCTCGGGGCCGGCGACGGGGGCGCCCCGGCGGTCGACATGGCCGAGACGGACGCCATCGCCTTCGCCCACCGGATCACTCCGGAGTGGGTCGCCCCGTTCCTCGAGCGGCCCTGATCGGCCGGTCGCCACCGAAGCCGCGCCGGCCGCCGCCGGCGGCCCGCCGCAGGTCCCGTCAGTCGGGGCGGCGGGCCCCGAACATGATCTCGTCCCAGGACGGGACCGAGGCGCGCTTGCCGCGTGCCGACTTGCGGCGGGGCCGCTGCGGCGGAGCGGGCGGCGCGGACACCGGGGTCTTGTCGCCCGTGACCGCCGCGGGCTCCTTGACCTGGGCCGCGACCTGGTCGGGTGCCGGCTCGGCCGGCTCCTGACGGCGAGGCCGCTCCGGCCTCGGGGCGGGCTTGGCCGCGGGCTTTCCCGCGGGCTTCTGAGCCCGGCCCTTGCCGGCCTCGGCCTCGTCGCCGGTGCGCTGCTCGTCCGCGCGGGCCGCGGCGGTGCGGCGCTCGGTGCCGCGGGGCTCGCCGGTACGGGGCTCGCTCGTACGGGGCTCGCTGGTACGGGGCTCGTCGGTACGGGACTCGCCGGTGCGGGGTTCGGCGGGCTGCTCTCGGGTCCGCGCGGCGGCCTCTCGAGGTTCCGCCGCCCGCTTCGGTCGCGGCCGGTCCGCCTCGCGCGCCGGCTCCGGGGACTGCTCGGGCTCGCGGTGCGCGGCGGGCCGCGGCGCGGGTGCCTTCGGCTCGGTGAGGTCGCGTCGCGAGGCCGCCGCGGGCTCGGCCGAGGTCTCAGGCGCGTCCGACCCGGCGCCGGACGGCTCGCGCGACGGTTCCATCGGCCGTTCCGCGCGCGACCGTTCCGCGCGCGAGGGTTCGGTGCGCGAGGGTTCGGCGTGCGACGGTTCGGCGTGCGACGGTTCGGCGCGCGACGGGGCCGGAACCTCGGCCTCGCCGGCCGCCGGCTCAGCGCGTCGCTCCGGCGCGGACCCGGTCGCGGACTCGGGGTCCGGCTCCACGTGGCGGGGTGCCGCGGGGAAGCGCCCGGACCCGGACTCGGCGAACTCGTACGGCTCCGCCCGCGGCTCCTGCTCCGGCGGTGCCACCGGCTCGGGCTGTGTGACCATCCGGCCGCGCTCGACGATGTACTCGCGGCGGACGCGGTCGTGCCGCGGCTCCGGCGATGCGCCGAGCGGGTCGGAGACGACCTTCATCGCGGGGCGTCGCGGCATCAGCGGCGTGACGGTGTCGGCGACCGGCTCGTCGAGGACCAGCGAGGACAGCTGGGCGGCCTCCTCGTCATGCGGTGACACGTGCCGCCGTCGCGGGTCGAAGCCCCATTCCGCCGTGTAGGGGCGGCCGTCGTCGAAGAACGACAGGCGCACCCGCCAGGTGCTGTCCTCGCACTTCCACGAGTCCCACTCGACGTCCTCGAGGTCGATGCCGCGCCGGCCGAGGCGCTCCTCGACCATCTCGCCGAGCGGCGGGCCGGGGGCCGACTCACCGGGGCGCCGTACGGCGACCCGCTGGGCCTGCTGTGCCATGTACTCGCGTTCCTGCAGCACTGGGCCCTCGAACCAGCGGACGCGTTCAACCGGGATGCCCGCGGACTCGGCGATCTCGTCTGCCGTCTCGCCGGCGCGGATGCGTGCCTGGATCTCCTTGGGGCGCAAGGGACTCTCCACTTCGATCTCGAACTGGCCGAGGCGGGAGAAGTGCCCACGTACTGCGGCACGGAGCCTGTCGTCGACGGGCAGGGTGAACCGGGTGCCTCGCCCCGCAGTGGCAAGCACGAGGTACGATCCGTCCTCGCTGACCGCGACGAGGCGCAGCTCCTGCATGCGTGTCCTTCCTGCCCTGTCCTACGACGGCACTGGAAAGCGCCGAACCGTGCCCGTCCTGCACGAGCCCGCCTCGGCGGTGCTCGCGACGGCCAGGACCGTCCGACTCTCGTCCAGGGCGCATGCGTGCCCTTCCCCCGGTTTCTCGAGTGTCTCTGCCAGGCGCGCCTGCTTCCAGCACCGTACCCGGCATGTCCGAACATCGCCGCTCTCAAGGCCCGCCTGGCCTCGGGAGCGTCCGTTTCCTGGACAGCTTGCCGTCCCCAAGCACCTGGTGGGGCCAGCCTGGCCGATTCTTGTGGATCCTTTTCCACACCGTGCCGCGAGGGGAGGCTCAGTCGCGGGCCGGGTCGAGCGGCAGGAGAAGATCGTGCAGCTCCTCGAAGAGCCCGGGAGCCGCGGCGATCGTGAGTTCGGGACCGGGGGCAGCCCCGCGCAGCCCGCCGACGCGGCCGCCCGCCTCTTCGACGATGAGCGTTCCGGCGGCGATGTCCCACGCCTGCACGCCGCGTTCGTAGTACGCGTCGAGCCGCCCGGCGGCCACCGAGCACATGTCGACGCAACAGGATCCCGAGCGCCGGATGTCGCGTACCCGGGGCAGCACCCCGGTGAGCACGCCGGCCTGGTGGGCGCGGCGGTCGGCGCCGTAGCCGAATCCGGTCCCGACGAGCGCCCGGTTCAGCGGGACGCCGGTGTTGACCCTCGGCGTGCGTGCCTCCGGGTCGGGCGAGACCCCGGGCTCGGCCGCGCGCAACCGGGCGCCCTGACCGCGTACGGCGACGTAGGTCTCGCCGCGGCGGGGGATGTCGACCACGCCCACCACCGTCTCGCCGTCGATCTGCGCAGCGATGCTGACCGCCCAGTCGGGCAGGTCGTACAGGTAGTTGACCGTGCCGTCGATCGGGTCGATCACCCAGCGGACCCCGGTGCTGCCCTCATGGGCGCCGCCCTCCTCGCCGAGGAACCCGTCGCCCGGCCGCTCGGCCCGGATGCGATCGACGATGAGCCGCTCGGCGGCCCGGTCCATCTGGGTGACGATGTCGGTCGGGCTGGACTTGGTCTGTACGACCTCGGGCCCGCCGCCCGCCCGCTCCTCGGCCAGCATCGAGCCGGCCTCGTGGGCCGTCGCCACGGCCAGTTCGCACAGCCGGTCAACGTCCATGATCACATTCCCCCGTTCGATCCTGCCGCAGGGATCACCCTACGACCCGCGTCGGCGGGAGATCACTCCGCGTCCTGGGCGGCCCGCAGCAGCCGCCGGGGGAGGGTCACGAAGCGCGGATGGGTGCCGGGGGTGGCCGCCCGCGCGAACGGCAGCCCGAGTTCGGCGGCGCGCTGTGCCGCCTCGACGTCGAGGTCGAACTTGACCTCCATGTGGTCGGAGACGAACCCGATCGGCACGACGGCCGCGCCGGGAACACCCGCCTTGTGCAGTTCTTCCAGGTGGTCGCGGACGTCCGGCTCCAGCCACGGCTGGCTCGGCGGGCCGCTGCGGCTCTGGTAGACCAGGGCCCAGGGGGTGTCCGGGGCGACACGGTCACGTACGGCCGCCGCCACCTGGTTCAGCTCGGCGACATAGTCGGCCCGGCCGGGCTGCGCGAGCGGCACGCTGTGCGCCGTGAACACCAGGTGGGCGCCCGAGGGCACCTGGTCGAGGGCCTCGCGGGCGCTCTCGGCGAGCGGCTCGACGAACTCGGGCCGCAGGCAGTACACGGGCAGCTTGTCGATCAGGGGTGCGCCGTCGACCTCCTGGCGGGCCCGTTCGATGTCCTCGACGTACTGGTCGGAGCAGGAGTACCCGCTGTAGGCCGACGTCACGAAGGCGGCCGCCCGGCGGATCCCGTCGTCCCTCATCCGCCGCACCGTGTCGGCGAGGTACGGCTCCCAGTTGCGGTTGCCCCAGTAGACCGGGAGCTCCACGCCGTGGCCGGCGAGGTCCGCCTCGATCGCGGCCTTGAGCTCGCGGCACTGCCGGTTGATCGGGCTCACCCCGCCGAACAGGTGGTAGTGCTCGGCGACGCTCTCGAGCCGGGCTCGCGGGACGTTCCGGCCGCGGGTGACGTTCTCGAGGAAGGGCATCACCTCGTCGGGCCCCTCCGGCCCTCCGAAGGAGACGAGCAGCAGCGCGTCGTAAGCGGTCATCTTCCCATCCAACCAGGACCCCGCGGCCGTGCTGCGGAGCCCGGGAGCCGGGCGGTCGCATGAGCCGCCGGACCATCCGCCACTCGCGACCGCTTGCGACTCGAGGACGCGGCTTTAGGAGTACTGCCTGGCGTAGGCCTTCGCCAGTTCCAGCACATCGCGTACGTACCAATGCGCGTGGTTGTAGGCGAACACCGCGTCGTAGAGGGACTGCCCGCCGCGGCCGGCCCCGCTGGCGCACAGGTATTTGGCGGCCGAGGGAACGGCGTCGTAGGGGTTCATGATGTCGGCCCTGCGGTCGCCGTCGCCGTCGACGCCGTAGGCCCGCCAGGTGGCGGGCATGAACTGCATGGGCCCGAGCGCCCCCGCGCTGGACCGGCCGGCGTTGCGGCCGTGGGCGCTCTCGATCTGACCGATGGCGGCGAGGACGGTCCACGACAGCCCGGGGCAGCTCTTGGCGGCCTGGCGGTAGAGATCCAGATAACCGACCGGGCGCCCGCCGCCTCCTGTCGCCTGCCGGCGGCTTTCGCGCAGGTTGATCACCTGGACGCCGCCGTCGCCGAGGATGGCGCGAACGCGCTTCGACAACGCGCCGAGGTCGGCTCCCGGCGCGCTCACCATGATGGCCAGATCGGGCACGAGGCCGATCCGGTGCCCGGTCCGCTGGTCGACCAGCAGGTCGACGCCCGGCAGGCCCAGTGCGCCGGAACCACCCATCGTGATCTGCGGGGCGGTCTTCGCCGCGATCGGGTACGTATCACCGTTGCGGAGCTTGAGCGTGCGCGCCGCCGACTCGGAGACGACGAACCGGTCCGCCGCCAGCGCCGCCCACAGGTCCTGGCGCTTGGCGGTGCCAGGCGGGGTCCAGGACCGGAAGCGGGACGGTTCCACGGCGAACGCGTTGACCTTCCGGCCGCCCAGCCGAACGGCTCCGCCTCCGACGACGATGGCCTCCCGGACCTGGCGCAGCCTGGTGATCTCGCGGGTCGCGGCCGGCCCGATGGAGGTGCCGGCGACGGCCAGCAGATCCGGCGGCACCGCGCGCTTGAACGCGGCCACCTCGCCCTCGGAGATGTTCGTCACGCCTCCCGCCGAGCCGGGCTCGGTCGCTTCGGGGCTTCCCGGCGCGGCCGGGCCTCCCGCGCCCGCCGGTGTGCCGGGGGCGGCCCCGGAGCCGTCCCGCGCGCCGGTGGACCGGTCGCTCGTCAGGGCGGCGACCACGCCCCCGGTCAGCGTCACGGCGCACGTCAGCGCGAGGCCGAGGACGGCGCGTGCCGTCCCGCGGCGGACCATGGAGCCGTCCGGGAAACGGGTCGAACGCGTCAAGACGATCTCCAAGGAATCTCGCTGCGACGGCCGATGACCTGGGCGGACCAGTCGTCCGGGCCAGGTGGCGTGATCATGGCGAATCGCATCGGACGGGGGGAAACGTGGGCAATCCGTACCGGGAGCTCTTCATTGTTCCCGGCGCCCGGATCTTCGTCGCGGCGGCCTTCGTCGGGCGCATGTCGATGTCCATGGTCGGCATCGGGATCGTCCTTCTCGTGTCCGCGGTCACCGGTTCGTACGGTACCGCCGGAGCGGTGTCGGCGATGTGAGCGCTCGGACGTGAATGTTCTTCCTAAATGTTCTTCCTAAGTTCTGAGCTACTCCCCAGTACAGTGCTGGCATGTCCCCCGTAGGAGGCCGAACCTGGCACAACTGGGCAGGTAATCAGCGGGCCACGCCCCGTAGGGTGCTCGTGCCCCGGTCCACCGAGGACGTGGCGGCCGCCGTGCTCGCGGCGGCCGACGACGGGCTCACCGTGCGGATGGTCGGTTCCGGCCACTCCTTTACCGGCGCAGCCGTCGCCGACGGCGTGCAGTTGCGACCTGGCGGGCTCACCCGCGTGCGCTCCATCGACACCGCCGGCGGTCTCGTCACGGTCGAGGCGGGCCTTCCCCTGCGCGATCTCAACCGGGTGCTCACCGAGCACCGGCTGGCGCTCGCGAACATGGGCGACATCCAGGAGCAGACCGTCGCGGGCGCCGCGCAGACCGGCACGCACGGCACCGGGCGCGACGCCGCGGGACTGGTCTCGCAGATCGCCGAGCTGGAGCTCGTGCTCGCCGACGGCGGCGTGGTGACGTGTTCCCGGGACCGGCGGTCCGACCTGTTCGACGCGGCCCGGGCCGGCCTCGGCGCCCTCGGCGTGGTCACGGCGATCACCTGGCGGACCGTCCCGGCCTTCCTGCTGCGCGCTCGCGAGGAGCCGATGCGGTGGGACGAGGTCCTGGAGCGGCTCGACGAGCTCGCGGCGGCCAACGAGCACTTCGAGTTCTACTGGTTCCCGCACACCGAGGGCTGCCTGACCAAGCGGAACAACCGCGTCGCCGGGCCCGCCGCGCGTGAGCCCGGGCGGCTGCCGACGTGGCGGCGCCTGCTGGACGACGAACTGCTGTCCAATGTGGTCTTCGGCGGCGTCAACCGCCTCGGCCGCCGCGTGCCCGCCATCGTCCCCACCGTCAACGCGATCTCCACCAGGGCGCTCGGCGCCCGCACCTACACCGACCTGTCGTACAAGGTCTTCACCAGCCCCAGGCGGGTCCGCTTCAAGGAGCAGGAGTACGCCGTCCCGCGTGAGGAGCTGGGTTCGGCGCTGCACTCACTGCGGGCGCTGTTCGCCCGCAAGGACTGGCGGATCGGCTTCCCGATCGAGGTCCGGCTGCTGCCCGCGGAGGACGCCTGGCTGTCGATGGCCTACGACCGGCCGACGGCCTTCATCGCCGTGCACGTCTACCACGCCGTGCCGCACGGGGAGTACTTCCGGGCGGTCGAGGAGATCATGACCGAACTCGGCGGCCGGCCGCACTGGGGCAAGCTGCACACCCGTGACGCCGCCTACCTGCGGACCGTCTATCCGCGATTCGACGACTTCCTCAGGCTGCGCGACGAGCTCGACCCGGACCGCCGGTTCGCCAACCGCTATCTGACCCAGGTCTTCGGCGCTTAGCGGCCGGCCGGAGAGCCGGCGCCTGATTCCCTCGGTGCCCTGGCACTGTCGTCACCCGGCGCTCACCGGCCGGGGCCGGCCACCCGGTCGGCCGCACCGGGTCGCTCGCACCGGGACGGCTCGATGCCGTGCACCGCGGCGATGCGGTAAAGATCCTCGATCTCGGCCTGCCGCGCGTCGACGAGGGAGAGATCGCCGTCGGCGTGGGCGGTGCGCAGCGACTCGTAGGCGTCGTTCAACCGCTGTTCGATCATGTGAGAGAGCTCGCCCATGGCCTTCCTTCCTGGTTCCGCGCTCCCTACCCATGTCCTGACCGGTGGTAAACCTGGAACGCGCATGAACCGTCCGGGCGTGACACGACGTCCGGAACCGCCCGCGCCGTCCCATGTCCCGGTGGGGCTTACGGAGGACTTACGGGCGTCCTGGCATAACAGATGAGCCGGTCCAGCGCGCCGGTGCCGAGGATTTCGGGGGAGGAGAGATCCGGGTGCGAGTTCTAGTCGTCGAGGACGAGCGGGTGCTCGCCGATGCGATCGCTACGGGCCTGCGCCGGGAGGCGCTGGCGGTGGATGTCGCCTACGACGGTGGCGGCGCGCTGGAGCGGACCAATGTCAACGAGTACGACGTGATCGTGCTGGACCGTGACCTGCCGAAGGTGCACGGTGACGATGTGTGCAGGCAACTGGTGGGGGAGCGTTATCCGGCCCGGATCCTGATGCTCACCGCGGCCGGGGAGCTGAACGACAGGGTCGAGGGCCTGTCCATCGGGGCCGACGACTACCTGGCCAAGCCGTTCGCGTTCGCCGAACTGGTCGCCCGGGTGCGCGCGCTGGGCCGCCGCGCCGCCACGCCCCTGCCTCCGGTGCTCGAGCGGTCCGGGGTAGAGCTCGATCCGGCCCGCCGTGAGGTGCTCCGCGACGGGCGGCCGGTCGAGCTCACCCGCAAGGAGTTCGCCGTGCTCGAGGTGCTGCTGCGCGCCGAGGGCGCGGTGGTCAGCTCCGAGCAGCTGCTGGAGAAGGCGTGGGACGAGCACATCGACCCGTTCACCAACGTGGTGCGGGTCACGATGATGACACTGCGCAAGAAGCTGGGTGATCCCCCCGTGATCGAGACCGTGTCCGGAGTGGGGTACCGGCTGTGACCCGGGAGCGGGCGATGAACGTGCCACCGGCACCGGAGCCCAACGAGGCGGCGGCCGGGCCCAAACCAGGCGGGCCCCCGCAAGGCGGCCCCTCGCAAGGCGGCTCCTCGCAAGGCGGCCTCCCGCCGGGCGGGCCTCCCGCCGGGGCCCCGCCGGGCACCGGCCGGGCGACCCCGCCGCCCCCGGGGCGTACCCGGGGCGCGTTCCTGGCCGATCTGCACGCCCTGCCCGGGCGGGTCAGCGTCCGGCTCCGGCTGACGCTCCTGTACGGGCTGCTGTTCTTCCTCGCGGGCGGGATGCTGCTGATCGTGACCTACCTGCTGGTCGCCGACATCCTCAGCAACATCGACGTCGGGGTGTACGGCGTGGCGACCAGCGAGCAGCTGGAGCACCTCCGCCAGGAGTTCATCCAGCAGACGATGCGGCAGCTGATCGGCCGGTCGCTGCTGGCGCTCGCGGGGGTGGGCGTCATCGCGCTCGTGCTCGGGTACTTCGTCGCCGACAGGGCGCTCGCGCCGCTGCAGAAGATGACCACGACGGCGCGCCAGCTGTCCGAGAGCACGCTGCACGAGCGGATCGCCCTCGAGGGCCCGGAGGACGAGATCAAGGAGCTGGCCGACACCTTCGACGCGATGCTCGAACGGCTCGGCCAGGCCTTCGACTCCCAGCGGCGGTTCGTCGCCAACGCCTCGCACGAGCTCCGCACGCCGCTGGCCATCAACCGGACGCTGCTGGAGGTGGCGCTCGGTGATCCGGAGGCCTCCGAGGATCTCAAGGCGGTGGGCCGTACGCTGCTGGCCACCAACGCCAGGCACGAGCGGCTGATCGAGGGGTTGCTGCTGCTGGCCCGCAGTGAGCGTGAGCTGACCAGCTGGTCGCCGGCCGATCTCGCGGAGGTGGCGGCCAAGGTGCTCGAGACGCTCGGCAAGCGCACAGACGGGCCCGAGGTGACCGTGCACACCGAGCTCACGGAGGGCCGGGCCATGGGCGATCCGGTGCTGCTGGAGCACCTGGTGTCCAACCTGGTCGACAATGCGATCAAGCACAACGTGGAGAACGGCGAGGTCTTCGTGCGGACCGGCGTGCTCGACGGCTTCGCCGCCTGCCAGGTCGAGAACACCGGGCCGGTCGTGCCCGCCTACGAGGTCGACCGGCTCTTCGAGCCGTTCCGCCGCCTGCACACCGACCGGATCGAGTCGGCCAAGGGGGCCGGGCTCGGCCTGTCGATCGTGCGCTCGGTCGTACGCGCGCACCGGGGCACCGTCTACGCGACGCCCCGGCCGGGCGGAGGTCTCATCGTCACCGCGCGGGTGCCGCTGGCCCTGTGATCACTGCTTCCGCAGGACGCCGCTGGCCCACGGCGTGCCCGCGGCGCTGTACCTGCGCCACTCGAACCTCAGGGTGGTGCTCGTCTGGTGGTACAGCGTCACGTAACCGGTCGTGTAGCAGCCCCCGCCGTTGCTCGTGATCGTGTCCCTGAGCACGGCCTTCGAGGGAGTCGACGACTGCACGATCGTGATGCCGGAGCACCTGGAGTTCGCGTACTCGATCCGCCCGGAGAGGCCGTTGGAGATCAGGTTCAACGTGATGTCCCAGTCCCACGGCGAGCCCGTCGAGCCCGTCCCGCTCAGGGACTGGTAGCCGCGGCCCTCCCACGTGCCGCCGAAGTTGGCGTGCAGGCGGGTCGTCGAGGGCGTGTAACTGAAGGGTGTATAGCTGTACGGCGTGTAGCTGTACGGCTCGCTGGTCTCGCGCGTCGACGGTGAGTCCGTGTCCAAGGCGACGACGAGGGCGACGACCAGGATGACCAGCAGCGCCATCACGACGCATCCGACTCCGGCGATGAGGGGGCCGGAGGTGCCGGACTTGCTCGGTGGGTGGGGCGGGTACAGCGGCTGCATGGGCCGCTGCTGCATCGGCGGCCGGGTCATCGGACCCTGGTGCATCGCGATCGGCGGCGGTGTGACCGGGCCCTGGTACATCGGCATGGGCGGCGGGGTCATGGGCCCGGGCATGGCCAGCGGCGGGTTCGGGGTGATCGGCGGCGGTGGCGGCGCGACCGGCGCGATGGGCGGCGGAGCGGGCATCTGGGCCGCGATCCGGGTGCCCTGGTCGAGCAGGTCCTCACGGGCGGGCGCCGGGCCGGGTGCGGCTCCGGCGTTCCCCAGCAGCTGCAGCAGCAACTGGTGCGACGGCGGGCGCAGCGCCGGGTCCTTGGACAGGCAGCGGCCCACGACGTCCCGTAGCGGCTCGTGCAGCGCGGAGAGGTCGGGGTCGTCGTGCAGGATCCGATTGATGACCACCGGCAGCGAGCCGGCATCGAAGGGCGACTCCCCGGTGGCGGCGAACACCATGGTGGCGGCCCAGGCGAAGATGTCCACGGCCGGCATGAGCGGCGCCCCGGAGAGCTGCTCGGGGGCGAGATAGCCGGGCGTGCCGACCACCATCCCGGTGGCGGTGACCATGCTCTCCTGGGAGTTGACCGTCCGGGCGATGCCGAAGTCGACCACGCGCGGTCCGTCGCCCGCGAGAAGCACGTTGTTGGGCTTGAAGTCCCGGTGCACGATGCCGGCCTCGTGGATCGCGGCGAGCGCGGTCACCGTCCCGATGGCCAGCCGGTCGAGGTCCTGCCGGTCGAACGGCCCCTCCTGGGCGACGACGTCGTGCAGCGAAGGGCCGTCGATGAACTCGCTGACGATGTACGGCTGATCGCCGTACACGTCCGACTCGAGCACTCGCGCGGTGCAGAAGGGCGCCACCCGCTGCGCCGCGGACGCCTCACGGATGAAACGGGCCCGCGCCGCCGGGTCGGTGGACATCTGCGCGTGCAGCAGCTTGATGGCGACGTACTCGTTCCCCGGCGTCCGGCCGAGGTAGACCGCGCCCTGACCGCCCGCACCGAGCCGTCCGACTACCTCATAATGCCCCAGCGACGCCGGATCGCCCGGCTCCAGGGGAGCGGCATCCGGCAATGTGACCCCTCCAGCGACCCGCAGTGTGTGCCCACCCGTTCGGCGGGCACATTATCGCGTTACATACGACGTTTCAGGGAAGTAGACGGTTCACCGTGTGCTCATTTGGTTCTCAGGTGGACGTCGTGCGCGCAGCCTGGCTCCGGGAAGGGTATGATCCCGCCGCTGCGGCACCCCAGGGACAGGGTGTTCGAAGCGGACAGGCATGATCAACTCCGCTTTTATCGAGTTGGGTATGTGACATGCGACACATGAAGGCGATTGATCGAGGTGATGGGTGTCACCTGTGTGGTCAGTCGCACCTTGTGTGTCGGGGGTCACGACCCGTGACAAAATTTCCCGCCCGGATCGGGCACAAGAACAGCATCTCGAGCGTTAGATCCGCGCGACGGGGCGCATAAACGACCGAGGGGGATGGAGATAGAAAATGGCTACGGACTACGACAGCCCACGCAAGACAGACGACGACCTCAGCGAGGACAGCCTGCAGGAGCTTCAGGCGCGTCGTGCCGACAAGGCCGCGAGCATCATCGACGAGGACCTGGACGCCGGTGAGGTCGCCGAGTTGCCCGGTGCGGACCTGTCGAACGAGGAGCTCACCTTCCGCGTGGTGCCGCGGCAGGCCGATGAGTTCACCTGCTCACGTTGCTTCCTGGTGCACCACCGCAGCCAGCTCGCCGAGGAACGTAAGGGGCAGCCCATCTGCCGCGAATGCGCCGCCTGAGCAGGAGTTCCCGTGTCAGGTGACATCGAGCGCGAGGGCGCACCGGAGTCAGCGCTCGACGCCGAGATCGGCGAGCTGATCGGCCGGTTGTCCGCTGACGAGGACATGGACAAGGAGACGCGCGGCCGCCTGCTCGGGCGGCTCACGCGTCTGCTCAGCGCCAGCGCCCGCCGGGCCGGGGTGACGGGAGTGGCGGGCGGCCGCTGGCTGAGCGACATGTTCGCGTACGTGGCACCGCGCATCCCGGTGCGGGACCTCGAGACGTTGCGCGCGCATCACAACGGTCACCTGGGTGAGCAACTGGCCGACGACCTGGTCCGGGTGGCCGCCAACGGCACTACCGCCGTGGGTGCGGCGGGCGGGGCGCTGGCGGCAGTGGAGTTCGTGGCACCCCCCTTGCTGCTCTCCGTTCCCGCACAGCTGGTCGCCGAGACGCTCGTGGTCGCGGCGATCGAGGTCAAGCTGATCGCCGAGCTGCACGAGGTGTACGGGATACAGGTCCCCGGCGGCGGCTCGTCCCGGGCCGCGGTGTTCCTCACGTCCTGGGCCAAACAGCGTGGGGTCAACCCGATGACGGGCGGCATGACGGTCGCGCTCGGGACGGCCGCGAAGCAGGCGCTGCGCAGGCGCCTGCTTCGCATGCTCGGGCGTCATCTGACGACCCTGGGCCCCTTCCTCACCGGCGCGATCGCCGGCGGGACGCTCAACCGGACCTTCACCAAGCGGCTCGCCGAGTCCGTTCGCAAGGATCTGCGCCGGCACGTCGGCCCGCCGATCGGGCTCGCCGAGCGACCCCGGCTCGGCCCGGCGGACTAGCGGGCCGGGCGCCCTGGCAGGCCGGGCGCCGGAGCCCGCGGGGCCGCACCACACCGCACGGCACCCGCGGCCGGTCGTGTCGCGGGTCAGGCGTCGCGGAAGATCGACGGGAGCTGGCCGGTGCCGCGCTCCCAGCGCTTGGCGGCCGCGCGGGTGGCGAGGAGCCGCGAGACCTCCATCCCCACGCCCATGACGACGGCCCAGCCGAGCGCCTCGCCCAGCCCGACCTCGGGCGACTCCGGGTTCGTCGGGGGCTCCTTGCCGGTGGTCTTCTTCCATCCGGCGGTGATGACCTTGCGCGCCGCCCAGCCGCTCGCCAGGGCTGCGGCGCCGGCCATGACCCGCCAGCCGATCTCACCCTTGTCCGCCATCGTGGTCCTCCAGTCGGTCCGCACCTGCCTGCGCCCTCCGCCTTCCGGCGGGGGCGTACGCTCAGACCCGACCGTATCGAAAGGACCAGGGCGCCGCTCCTCTCGCGGACCGCGACGGGCCCGGCCGGCTCGAAGCCGCGGTGACCGTTTAATGAGCACGCGGACACCGCGTTGTCAATACCATTGGATCCATGACCGAACAGCCGCGAAGCCCGTCCGTCCCCCAGAAGCCCTCGCTCGACGGCCTGGAGGACAAGTGGGTACGGGTCTGGGACGACGAGGGCACCTACCGGTTCGACCGCACGAAGCCGCGGGCGCAGGTGTACTCCATCGACACACCGCCGCCCACGGTCAGCGGCTCGCTGCACGTCGGGCACGTGTTCTCCTACACCCAGACCGACACCGTGGCGCGGTTCCAGCGGATGCGCGGCCGGACGGTCTTCTACCCGATGGGGTGGGACGACAACGGCCTGCCCACCGAGCGCCGCGCGCAGAACTACTTCGGGGTCCGCTGCGACCCCTCGCTGCCCTACGACCCCGCCTTCGAACCGCCCGAGCGCCCCGATCCGAAGCGCCAGATCCCGGTGAGCCGCCGGAACTTCGTCGAGCTCTGCCACCGGCTCACCGACATCGACGAGAAGGCGTTCGAGGAGGTCTGGCGCAGGGTCGGGCTCTCCGTGGACTGGGGGCTCCTCTACACCACGATCGGCGATGAGTCCCGCGCGGCCTCGCAGCGCGCGTTCCTGCGCAACCTGGCGCGCGGCGAGGCCTACGTCTCGGAGGCGCCCACCCTGTGGGACGTCACCTTCCGCACCGCGGTCGCCCAGGCGGAACTGGAGGACCGTGATCATCCGGGTGCCTACCACCGCATCGCCTTCCAGGGGCCGGCCGGCCCGGTGCACATCGAGACGACCCGCCCGGAGCTGATCCCGGCGTGCGTCGCCCTGGTGGCGCATCCGGACGACGAGCGGTACCGGGAGCTGTTCGGGCAAACCGTGCGCACGCCGCTGTTCGGAGTCGAGGTGCCGGTCGTGGCGCATCGCCTCGCCGAGCCGGACAAGGGCTCGGGCATCGCGATGATCTGCACGTTCGGCGATCTCACCGACGTGATCTGGTGGCGGGAACTCGACCTGCCGACCCGGGCGGTCATGGACACCGCGGGCCGCGTCACGGCCTCCCCGCCTCCGGGGCTCGACTCCGCCGCCGCCCGAGAGGCATTCGCCGAGCTCGCGGGCCGGACGGCGCACTCCGCGCGAGAGCGGATCGTCGAACTGCTGCGCGAGTCCGGTGATCTGGACGGCGAGCCGAGCCCGACCGTCCGGCCGGTGAAGTTCTACGAGCGGGGCACCAAGCCGCTCGAGATCATCACGACCCGGCAGTGGTACATCCGCAACGGCGGCAGGGACGCCGCGCTGCGCGACCGACTGCTGGCCCGAGGCCGCGAGCTGGCCTGGTACCCGGACCACATGCGGGCTCGGTACGAGAACTGGGTCGAGGGCCTCGCCGGCGACTGGCTGATCTCCCGGCAGCGGTTCTTCGGCATCCCGATCCCGGTCTGGTACCGCCTCGACGCCGACTGCGAGCCGCTCTACGATCAGCCGATCGTGCCCGACGAGGCCATGCTGCCGGTCGACCCGTCCACCGACGCACCGCCCGGATGGGCCGAGGACCAGCGCGGCAAGCCCGGTGGCTTCGCCGGCGATCCCGACGTCATGGACACGTGGGCGACCTCGTCGCTGACCCCGCAGATCGCCGGCGGCTGGGAGCGCGACCCGGATCTCTTCGCCCGGGTGTTCCCCTTCGACCTGCGGCCGCAGGCGCACGACATCATCCGTACCTGGCTGTTCTCGACCGTCGTTCGGGCGCACCAGGAGCACGGCCGCCTGCCCTGGGCACGCACCGCGATGTCCGGCTGGATCCTCGACCCCGACCGCAAGAAGATGTCGAAGTCCAAGGGCAACGTCGTCACCCCGATGGGCCTGCTGCGGGAGTACGGCACCGACGGCTTCCGCTACTGGGCGGCCGGCGGGCGTCTCGGCACCGACACGGCCTTCGACACCGGACAGATCAAGGTCGGCCGCCGCCTCGCCATCAAGATCCTTAACGCGGCGAAGTTCGTCCTCGGCCTGGGCGAGCCCGCGGTGGGGGCGTCCCAGGCAATGGACGTGATCACGGCGCCCGTCGATCTGGCCATGCTGGCGACGCTGGCCGAGGTGGTCGACGACGCCACGGCCGCCTTCGAGGCCTACGACCACACCCGGGCGCTGGAGCGGACCGAGCGGTTCTTCTGGGACCTGTGCGACGACTATCTGGAACTGGTCAAGGCGCGGGCCTACGGAGCCGAGGACGGCCCCGACGCCGCTGCCGGCGGGGACGCCGACTCCGCGCGGGCGGCGCTGCGCCTGGCCCTGTCGGTGGTCCTGCGGCTGTTCGCGCCGTTCCTGCCATTCGTCACCGAGGAGGTCTGGTCGTGGTGGCGGGAGGGATCGGTGCACACGGCGCCCTGGCCGGCCCGCGACGAGCTCCCCGAGGGCGGTGACCCCGAGGTGCTGGGCGCCGCCGCACAGGTGCTCCAGCAGGTCCGCAGGGCCAAGTCCGAGGCCAAGGTCTCGATGCGGGCCGAGGTCGAGCGCGCGGTCGTGCGCGGTGAGGCGGCGGCGAAGGCGGCCCTCGCCGCCGACGATCTTCGCGCCGCCGGCCGGATCGCGGAGCTGAGCCTCGACGGTGCCGAGGGCCGGGAGCTCACGGTCGGTGTCGCGCTCGCCGGGCGGTGATCGCCGCCCCGCCTCCAGCGCCGCGGTGGTCCAGGCCGTGGGAGTTCCCCGCGCCGCGGAGTTCCACCCGCCTTCCACCGGGTACGACCGCAAGGTGGGGGTGTGCGCGTCCGAAGGGTGGCGAGGAGCGATGGAACGACCGCGGGCCGGTGGCTTGAACGCGACGCGGCGGAGGAGTGGCGCTCCCGCGCTCGTCGTTTTCGCCCTGTTCACCCTTTTTGCTCTGGTCACCTCGGCCTGCGCGGCCCGAGGTGAGACCCCGGCGGGCGCGATCGCGTCGCCGTCGTCACAGACGTCGCTGCCGGCTTCACCGTCGGCCGGGAGCGGGCGGTCGTACGGGCTGGAGGGGCATCAGCCGTTGTGGCCGTTCGGCTCCGTGGACGAGGCGAGGGCCTGGCAGCGGAGCTATCGATCCGGTGGTCACGCCCCGTGGCACCTGAGCGCCGACGAGACCGCGCTCGCGTTCGCGCGCTACCTCGGGCTCAAGGGCGTCGACCGGGTGACGCGCCGTGCGGTCACCGACGGAGAGGCCCACATCGGCGTGGGTTATCGCAGTCCGGAGGGCATTGGAACCGCGGCGGTGATCCACCTCGTCCGGATCGGCGACGGCGCGGACGCGCCGTGGGAGGTCGTCGGCACCGACGACAAGGAGCTCTCGCTCACCTCCCCCTCCTACGGCGCCACGGTCGGGGACTCACCGGTCACCGTCGGCGGATCGATCACCGGGGTCGACGAGAGCCTGCGGGTGGCCGTGCACCAGCGGTCGTCGGCCGCGCCGATCGGCGTGTTCTGCTGCGTGCCCGCCGGGGGATCTCCGGGGCGCTGGTCGGCGAAGGTGCCGTTCCAGGGCGCCCGCGACTCGGTCCTCACCGTCGTGGTCACCACGGGCGGCCATGTCGCCGAGGTCGAACGATTCGCCGTCACCGGTGTCCGCACGGGGTGACGGCACGGGACGTTTCGCCCGAACGGGTAGGGTCACGCCGTGACGTGCATCAGGGGCGCCGGGACTCGCCCACGGCGGCGCGCTTGCGACCGCGATCGACGAGGCGCTCGGTATGGTCGTGTGGCTGCTCCGCAAGCCGTACGTCACGGGCCGGCTGGAGACCGACCACCTGCGGCCCGTACCGGTGGGGGCGACGTTGCACATCCGGGCCCGGTGCTCCGGGGTCAGCGGCCGCAAGGCCCATCTCGGGGCCGAGGCGCGTCTGGGCAGGCCCGGAGGGCCCGGTGGCCGTGCGCGGCGCCGCACTGTTCGTCGAGGTGCCGATCGAGCACTTCGCCGGGCACGGCGACGGAGTGGCGGGCCTGACCCCCGACCACGAGGTGAACCTTGAACGACAAGATCGATGTACTCGTCCAGCGGATCGACGGTGACCTGCCGCTGCCCTCCTACGCTCACCCCGGCGACGCGGGGGCCGACCTGGTCGCGGCCGAGGACGTCGAGCTGCCCCCCGGTGAGCGCGCCGTCGTCCCGACCGGGGTGGCGATCGCGCTGCCCGACGGCTACGCCGCCTTCATTCACCCGAGGTCGGGATTGAGCGCTAAGTTGGGAGTGACGATCGTCAATGCTCCGGGCACGGTCGACGCCGGATATCGCGGCGAGATCAAGGTGACCCTGCTGAACACGGACGCCCGCCACACCGTACGGCTCAAGCGCGGTGACCGGATCGCGCAGATGGTCGTTCAGCGGGTGGGACGGGCCGTGTTCCACGAGGTCACGGCGCTCCCTGGATCGGCCCGGGGAGTGGGCGGATTCGGATCCACCGGCGGGTACGCCGGTGGTGACTACGAGGACAGCAGCGAAGGAGCGTGAGTCGTGTTTCGACGTCGTGGTCAGGGCGAGGAGCCCAAGAACGATCTCGAGCTGACCGACGAGGAGACGGACGCCGCCGTGGATGACGCCGTGGAGACCGGTTCCGACGGCGGACCGTGGGACGCGGAGGACTCCTTCCCCGAGCTCGAGCGCATCGATTTCGGCGCCGTGCAGGTGCCGATCGGTCCGAGCCTTGAGGTCCAGGTCAACGTAGAGGCGACCGAGGCCGACGCCGAGGGGAACCCCATCGGCGGCCGCCTGGTCGCCATCACCGTGGTGCACGGGGAGAGCGGGCTGCAGCTGCAGGCGTTCGCCGCCCCCAAGCGCAGCGGCATCTGGGACGAGGTGCGGCGCGAGACCGGCGCCGAGATCACCGAGGCCGGCGGCCAGGCCGAGGACGCCGAAGGGCCGTTCGGCACCGAGTTGCGGGCCATGGTGCCCGTCCAGATCCCCGACGAGGTCAAGGACCAGGTACCGGACGAGATCCGCGAGCAGGGCTTCGCCTGGCAGCCGGTGCGCTTCATCGGCGTCGACGGCCCCCGCTGGTTCCTGCGCGGCGTGGTCAGCGGTGCCGCGGTCGAGGACGAGGAGCAGTGGCAGGTCCTCGAGGACGTCTTCCGCAATGTCGTGGTGCTCCGCGGCGACCAGCCGATGCCGCCGCGAGAGCTGCTCGAGCTGACGCTGCCCGAGGAGGCGCAGGAGGCCCTCGCGCAGCAGGGCGATGAGGACGACGGGTTCAACCCGTTCGAGCGGGGCCCGGAGATCACCGAAGTCCGCTGAGCGTTCTCGTCCCGCCGTCGCCTGTCGGCGTTCCGTACGCGTGTGGCCACGGCGGGACCGTCGCTTCCCCGGCCGCGTGATCGCGTGGGGGTGAGTGAGGCATGGGCGCACGGGGCACGCTGCGGATCTACCTCGGTGCCGCGCCCGGGGTGGGGAAGACCTACGCCATGCTCGGCGAAGGGCATCGCAGGCGCGGGCGCGGCACCGACGTGGTCGTCGGCTTCGTCGAGACGCATGGCCGGGTGAGGACCGCCGAGCAGGTCGAGGGCCTCGAGGTCGTCGACCGGCAGGTGATCGAGTACCGGGGCGCACGGTTCACCGAGATGGACGTCGACGCCGTCCTGCGGCGCCGTCCTGCGGTCGTGCTGATCGACGAGCTGGCCCACACCAACGTCCCCGGGGCCCGCAACACCAAGCGGTGGCAGGACATCGACGAGCTGCTCGACGCCGGCCTCGACGTCATCTCCACGCTGAACATCCAGCACCTGGAGTCGATCAACGATGTGGTCGAGCGCATCACCGGGGTCCGGCAGCGCGAGACGGTGCCGGACGAGGTGGTCCGGCGAGCCGACCAGCTCGAGCTCGTCGACATGTCGCCCGAGGCCCTGCGCAAGCGGATGGCGCACGGCAACATCTACGGGCCGGACAAGATCGATGTTGCGTTGTCGCATTATTTCCGGGTCGGCAATCTCACCGCCCTGCGGGAGCTGGCGCTGCTGTGGGTGGCCGACCGGGTCGACGCGGGCCTCGCCCGCTACCGTGACGAGCACGGCATCACCGAGACCTGGGAGACGCGGGAGCGGGTCGTGGTCGGCCTCACCGGCGGCGAGGAGGGCGGCACCCTGATCCGCAGGGCCGCCAGGGTCGCCGCCCGGCTGAGCCAGGGCGACTTCGTGGCCGTCAACGTCGCCCGCGGCGAGGACCTGACCACCGGCTCGGCGCAGGCGCTGGCCCGGCAGCGGGCACTCGTCGAGAGCCTGGGCGGCAGCTATCACCAGGTGATCGGCGACGACGTGCCGACGGCGCTGCTGGACTTCGCCCGGAGCGTCAACGCCACCCAGATCGTGCTCGGCACCAGCCGGCGCCCCGCATGGCGGTACGTTCTCGAACCGGGCGTCGGCCGTACGGTCATCGACCGGTCGGGGGACATCGACGTGCACATGGTCACCCACGGGCACACCGGCAAGGCCGGCCTGCGCTGGGCGGGGACGGGGATGAGGGTACTGAGCCGCCGCCGCCGGGCGGCCGGCTGGACGCTGGCCCTCCTCGGCCCGGCGGGGCTCGCGCTGGCGCTCAACCTGTTCCACGCGCACATCGGGCTCGCCTCCGAGCTGCTGATGTTCCTCGCCCTCACCGTGCTGGTCGCCCTGGTGGGCGGGCTGTGGCCGGCGCTGGTCGCCGCCGTGGCCGGCAGCCTGCTCGCCAACTGGTACTTCACCCCGCCCGAGCACACCCTCACCATCGCCGAGCCGGCCAACGCCTTCGCGCTGGCGGTCTCGGTGGTCGTGGCGGTGGCGGTGTCGACCGTCGTCCACCTGGCCGCCCAGCGCCGCCGCGAGGCCGGCCGGTCCCAGGTCGAGGCGGGCGCGCTCAGCATGCTCGCCACCAACGTGCTGCGGGGCGAGCACACCCTCCCCGCGCTGCTGGAGCAGGTCCGCGTGACCTTCGGGCTGACCTCGGTGGCACTGCTGGAACGCGACGCCGGCGGCTGGCGCCGCGCCGGCTCGGCCGGGGCGTCGCCGTGCGCCCGGCCGGAGGAGTCGGACACGCGGGTGCCGGTCAGCGACGATCTGGTCCTCGCGCTGCGCGGACGGGTGCTGCCGGCGTCCGACCGGAGGGTGCTGTCGGCCTTCGCGCATCAGGCCGCCGCGGCGCTCGAACGCGAGCGGCTGGCGGCGGAGGCCGGGCGGGCGCGGCGGCTCGCCGAGGCCGACAAGGTCCGCACCGCGCTGCTGGCCGCGGTGTCGCACGACCTGAGGAACCCGCTCTCGTCGATCAAGGTGAGTGTCGGCAGCCTCCGCCAGACCGACGTGGACCTGGATCCGGCGGACCGGGCCGAGCTGCTCGCGGCGATCGAGGAGTCGGCCGACCGGCTGGACGGTCTCATCGCCGACCTGCTCGACATGACGCGGCTGCAGACGGGCACGGTCGCCGTGCTGCCCCGGCCGGTCGGTCTCGACGAGATCGTCTCCGGCGCGCTGGTCGGCGTCCCCGAGGGCCGGGTCGAGTTCGACGTTCCCGAGACGCTGCCCCGCGTCGACGTCGATCCGGGGCTGCTCGAGCGGGCCGTGGCCAATGTCCTGGAGAACGCCGTGCGGCACAGCCCGGCGCCGGTGCTCGTGACCGCGAGCGAGGCCCGCTTCGGCAACCCGCGCACGGGAACGGGCGACCGGCCGAGCCGGGTCGAGCTGAGGGTCGTCGACCGGGGGCCGGGTGTGCCGGACGGCGACAAAGAAAAGATCTTCATCCCGTTCCAGCGGCTCGGCCACACCTGCCGGGACCGGACCGGGGGGCGGACGGGCGTCGGGCTGGGCCTCGCGGTGGCGCGCGGCTTCACCGAGGCCGTCGGCGGCACGCTCACCGCCGAGGACACCCCTGGTGGAGGGCTCACCATGGTGTTCTCGCTGCCGATGTCCGAGGCGGGCGGATGAGCCGGTCGAGCGAGTCGGCCAGGGAGGTCGGATGACGCGGGTGCTGATCGTCGACGACGAGCCGCAGATCGTACGGGCGCTATTGATCAACCTGCGGGCACGCGGCTACGACGTGGACACGGCTGCCGACGGCCGGACCGCCCTGGCGGCCGCCGCGCGGCGGCATCCCGATGTGATCGTGCTCGACCTCGGCCTGCCCGACATGAGCGGCACCGAGGTGATCGAGGGCCTGCGCGGGTGGCTGACCGTGCCGATCATCGTGCTGTCCGCCCGGCACGGCTCCGAGGCGAAGGTCCAAGCCCTTGACCTCGGGGCGGACGACTACGTGACGAAACCGTTCGGCATGGACGAGCTGCTGGCCCGGCTGCGCGCCGCCGTACGCCGCGCGGCGCCCGCGGAGGAGCCCGCGGTGGTCCGCACCGCGGCCTTCACCGTCGACCTGGCCGCCAAGAAGGTGACCCGCGACGGCGGCGACGTCCGTCTCACCCCCACCGAGTGGCAGGTGCTCGAGGTCCTCGTCCGCAACGCCGGCCGGCTGGTGAGCCGGCGTCAGCTCCTGCGCGAGGTGTGGGGGCCGTCGTACGAGCACGAGACCAACTACCTGCGCGTCTATCTCGCCCAGCTGCGCCGCAAGCTGGAGCCGGACCCATCCCGGCCGGCGCATCTGATCACCGAGCCCGGTATGGGCTACCGCTTCGAGGCCTAGCGGCCCGGCGCCGGCTTGACCCGTACGGCCGGTGGCGTCCCGCTCGCCGCCTCGGAGCGGGTCGGCGTGGACGCGCACGACGATCCGGCAAATAAGCGTAAGTCGGGCGGTTCGCTTCTCACGAACATGGCCTACGCTTGCCCATCATGGACGAAGTGCCGGCCGAGCCGACGCCGGAGACGAGCAGGGAACCGCAGTCCGGCCGGGAGCAGAGCGGCCTGCGGCGTTTCCTTCGTCGGCTGGCGTCGAGCCGGGCCGAGCTCGAGGCCGAGGACCTGCAGAAGAGCAGCGGCGAAGAGGGGGCCATCCCGATCGCCGTCTGCCCGGAGCGTAAGCGCGCGTGCGTGGCGGGTACGCTACGTACCGTGACTTTGCGACCACGGGGCGGAGCGCCCGCGCTGGAGGCCGAGCTCTACGACGGCTCGGACGTGATCAATTTGATCTGGCTCGGCCGCCGCCGGATCGCCGGCATCGAGCCCGGCCGGCGGCTGCGCGCTGAGGGGCTGGTCAGCCTGCAGGACGGGCGGAAGGTCATTTTCAACCCGAAGTACGATCTGCGGGGTACCTCATGAGCGAGGGAGGCCGCGGGGACTCCACCGGTTCGGAGCCCGCCGAGAGCGCCGTCGATTCGCACCCGCTCGCGGGGGCGCACCGGTCCCAGGACACCCTCGACTCGCCGCGCGACAAGGCCGCCTCTCCACACGACACGGTGGAGTCCGCGGTACGGGCGCAGCTCGCCAAGGCCCTGGGCGGCGTACGCGGCACGATCGAGGCGGCGGTTCCCACGATCGGCTTCACCGCCACCTATCTGATCACCGAGCAGCTCGAACTCGCCCTGTGGATCGGCGCCGGGGCCGCCGTGCTGCTGCTGCTCGTACGGCTCGTGCAGAAGTCCACCCCGCAGTTCGTCCTGAACAGCCTCGTCGGCATCGGCATCGCGGCCGTGTTCGCGCTGCGCTCCGGCAAGGCCGAAGACGCGTTCCTGCCCGGCATCATCTACAACGCCGCCTATGCGGCGGTCATGGTGTTCTCGATCGCGGTCCGCTGGCCGGTGGTCGGCTTCATCATCGGCTCGGTCACCGGCGACCCGACCGAGTGGCGGCGCGATCCGGGCGTGGTCAGGCTCTGCTCGCGGCTCACCTGGCTGCTGTTGATCCCCTGCCTGGTGCGCGTGGTCGTGCAGTATCCGCTCTATCTCGCCGGCGAGGTCGGCTGGCTCGGCGCGTCCAAGATCGCCTTGGGCTGGCCGCTGCAGATCGCCGCGCTCGGCGCCATGGTGTGGGTGCTCACCCGCGGCCGCACCCCGCTGGAGTCGCGGCCCGCCGCCTGAGGAACTCCCCACCTGGCGCACCCGCCACGCCGTCGATCCGCCGCTGGCGGCGGCGGATCGGTGTGGACCGGGCTCAGCGGGCGTTGAGCAACTCGGCGAGTTCGTCCTCCACGTCCTGGCTGGCGACGAACAGCAGTTCGTCACCGGCCTCGAGGGTGCCGTCGGGCGTCGGCACCAGCACGCGTCCCTCGCGCAGCACGGCGACCAGCGCCGTGTCGTGGGGCCACGCCACCGATCCGATCCGCTCGCCGGACAGCGGCGCGTCCTCGGGGAGCGTCAGCTCGACCAGGTTCGCCTCACCCTGCCGGAAGGTCATCAACCGCACGAGATCGCCCACGCTGACCGCCTCTTCGACGAGGGCGGACAGCAGGCGGGGCGTCGACACGGCCACGTCGACCCCCCAGGACTCGTTGAACAGCCACTCGTTCTTCGGGTGGTTGATCCGGGCGACCACCCTCGGGACCCCGTACTCGGTCTTGGCCAGCAGGGACACCACCAGGTTGACCTTGTCGTCACCGCTCGAGGCCACCACGACCTGGCAGCGTTCGAGGGCGGCGTCGTCGAGGGACGCGATCTCGCAGGCGTCAGCGAGCAGCCACTCGGCCCGCGGGACGACCTCGACCTTGATGGCCTTCGGGTCCCGGTCGATGAGAAGGACCTCGTGACCGTTCTCCAGCAGTTCCTGGGCTATGGAGCGCCCCACGGCCCCGGCCCCGGCGATCGCCACGCGCATCACTCGCTCCTCTCCACGCGCCGGGACACCGCTTCGTTGATCCGCTGCATGTCCCCGGTGTGGGCCATCACGTTGACGATGTCACCGTCCTGGATCACAGTGTCGGCGGTCGGCACCAGTGCCTCGCCCATCCGGGACAGGAAGGCGACCCTCGTTCCCGCGGCCTCCTCGATCGCCGTCACCTTCTCACCGATCCACCCCGAGTCGACGTGCAGCTCGGCGAGGACGACCTGCCCGGTCGGGTCTCGCCACAGCGGCTCCGCCCCCTCGGGCAGCAACCGCCGGAGCATCTGGTCGGCCGTCCAGCGCACGGTCGCCACGGTCGGGATGCCGAGGCGCTGGTAGACCTCGGCTCGGCGGGAGTCGTAGATCCGGGCCACCACGTTGTCGATCCCGAACGTCTCGCGGGCCACCCGGGCCGAGATGACGTTGGAGTTGTCACCGCTGCTGACCGCGACGAACGCGGAGGCGTGCTCGATGCCCGCCTCGACGAGCACGTCGCGGTCGAAGCCGAAACCGGTGATCCGGCGGCCCTTGAAGCCCCCTCGCAACCGGCGGAACGCCTCGGGACTCTGGTCGATGATGGCCACCGAATGGCCCTTGTCCTCGAGGATGTGCGCGAGTTTCGACCCGACCCGCCCACAGCCCATGATCACGATATGCACGGCCGTTCCTTCCCGGCTTCGCGGATCCGTCGCCGATGATCCTGGACCGGATGAAAGCTACACATCCGCCACCGTAAGTATCACCTTAGCCAGGTAAAGATCGCCCGGGGGTGCCGACCAGGTCAGACCGCCCATCCGGCGAGGTCGGTGGGCGTCAGGAAGCCGTCAAGGACCGACTAGAGTCTCATCTCGTGTCGAAGGCACCCGACCTAGTGAAACGCCTCCTTCTGGGAAGGGCGTTGCGAAGCGCTCAGCAGCACGAACAGCTGCTCCCGAAGCGTCTCGCGCTGCCCGTTTTCGCGAGCGACGCACTGTCCTCGGTGGCCTACGCGCCCCAGGAGATCCTGATCACGCTGGGCGTCGCGGGCCTGGCGGCCTACCATTTCACCCCCTGGGTGGGGGCCGCCGTGATCGTCATCCTGCTCACCGTGGTGGCGTCGTACCGGCAGAACGTCCGCGCCTACACCAGCGGCGGCGGCGACTTCGAGGTGGCCACCGAGAACCTCGGCGGCAACTGGGGCGTGATCGTGGCGAGCGCGCTGCTCGTCGACTACGTGCTCACCGTGGCGGTGTCGGTCTCGGCGGCGATCGAGAACCTCGCCGCGTTCGTCCACGTCCTGGAAAGTCACAAGGTCCTCGCGGCGATCGTCGTCGTCGGCGTGCTCACCGTCCTGAACCTGCGTGGGCTCAAGGAGTCGGGCATCGCCTTCGCGATCCCCACCTACCTGTTCATGTTCGGCATCTTCAGCATGATGCTCTGGGGCTTCACCCGCCTGGCCTTCGGTGCCGACCTCAAGGCCGAGACCGCCGGCTTCGAGGTCCAGGGCGGCGAGGCGGGCATCGCCGGGTTCGCCCTGGTGTTCCTGCTCCTACGCGCGTTCGCGTCCGGCTGTGCGGCGCTCACCGGGGTCGAGGCGATCAGCAACGGCGTGCCGGCCTTCAAGAAGCCCAAGGGGCAGAACGCCGCGGCGACGCTGCTCATGCTCGGCCTGGTCGCGGCCACCATGTTCGGCGGCATCACGGCACTCGCCTTCATCACCGACGCCAAGTTCGCCGACCCGTCCCACGGCAGCCGCCTGATCGACCCGGCGACCGGCCACGACGTCTCCGCGCAGGACCCCATCGTCGCCCAGGTGGCGCACACGGTCTTCAGCAACTTCCCGGCCATGTTCGGCTACGTCACGCTGATGACCGCGCTGGTGCTGGTCCTGGCCGCCAACACCGCCTACAACGGTTTCCCGGTGCTCGGCTCGGTGCTGGCCCAGAACCGCTACCTGCCCCGCCAGTTGCACACCCGGGGTGACCGGCTGGCGTTCAGCAACGGCATCATCATCCTCGCCACCGCGGCGGGCCTGCTCATCTACGCCTACGACGCCGAGGTCACCAAGCTGATCCAGCTCTATATCCTGGGCGTGTTCGTCTCGTTCACGGTGAGCCAGATCGGCATGGTCCGGCACTGGAACCGGCTGCTCGCACGCGGGCCCGAACCGGCCGCCCGGCGGCAGATGCACCGCTCCCGGGCCATCAACGCCTTCGGCGCGCTGATCACCGGGATCGTCCTCATCGTCGTGCTGATCACCAAGTTCACCCACGGCGCCTACATCGTCTGCATAGCGATGCCGGTGCTCTACCTGCTGATGAAGGCGATCCGCAAGCACTACGACCGGGTGGCGCTGGAACTCGAGGCGACCGGCGAGGACGTCACACTGCCCGCCCGCAACCACGCGATCGTGCTGGTCTCCAAGATCCACAAGCCGACGCTCAGGGCACTGGCCTACGCCCGCGCGACCCGGCCGTCGACGCTCGAGGCGATCACCGTCTCGGTCGACACCAAGGAGGCGGCGCAGCTCCAGGAGACCTGGGACCGGCTCGACCTCCCGGTACCGCTCAAGATCCTCGACTCGCCCTACCGCGAGATCACCCGGCCGGTCCTGGAGTACGTCAAGAGCGTCCGCAGGCGCAGCCCCCGTGACGTCGTGACGGTCTTCATCCCCGAGTACGTCGTCGGCCACTGGTGGGAGCACCTGCTGCACAACCAGAGTGCCCTGCGGCTCAAGGGCCGGCTGCTCTTCCAGCCGGGCGTCATGGTCACCAGCGTCCCCTGGCAGCTGGTGTCCTCCGACCGCCTGAAGGGCCGGCCCGAACTGGTCGCCCGGCGCACCTACGAAGGCCGCGGCGGGCCCGACGTACCCGCCGGTGGCGGTAGTGTCTCAGATCATGACTGACGGCCTGCCCAGCACCGGTGACCTGCTCGAGCTCGAGATCGGACCGGTGGCCCACGGCGGATGGTGCGTTGCCCGGCATGAGGGCCAGGTGGTGTTCGTACGCCACGCGCTGCCGGGCGAGACCGTCCGCGCCCGGGTGACCGAGGAGGGCAAGAAGTTCCTCCGCGCCGACGCGGTCGAGGTGCTCCAGGCGTCCCCGGATCGCGTCGAGCCACCCTGCCCCTTCGCCGGCCCGGGCCGCTGCGGCGGCTGCGACTGGCAGCACGCCTCGCTGCCCGCGCAGCGAGGGTTGAAGGCCGCCGTCATCGCCGAGCAGCTGAGCCGGCTGGCCGGCATCGACCGCCCGGTGGTCGTCGAAGAGGTACCGATGCCGGCGGAGTACGGCGACGACGGCGAGCCGATCGTCACGCCGCCCGGCCTGGGCTGGCGCACGAGGGTGCAGTTCGCCGTGCGCGGCGACGGCGCGGTCGGCCTGCGCAGGCATCGCTCCCACAGCATCGAGCCGATCGACGAATGCCTGATCGCCCACCCCGAGGTCGAGCTGATGGGCATCGAGCGCAAGCGGTGGCCCGGAGCCTCGGGTGTCGAGGGCATCGCGTCCGCCGCCACCGGCGACCGGATCGTCGCCCTGACCGAGCGCCGCGGCCGCGACCGCCGGCCGGTCCGGGTGCCCCGGCTGGACGTGCCCGTACGGCTCGTTCGCGGGCGGGCCGAGCCGGGCGCATCCCTGCCGTACGTCCGCGAGGAGGTGGCGGGGCGTCTGTGGCAGGTCAGCGGGAGCGGCTTCTGGCAGGTGCACCCGGGTGCGGCCGGCGTCCTCGTCGACGCCGTGCTCACCGCGCTGGAGCCCAAGCCCGGTGACATCGCCGTGGACCTCTACTGCGGCGTCGGGCTGTTCGCCGGGGTGCTCGGTGAGCGGGTCGGCCGGGACGGGCTGGTGGTCGGCATCGAGTCCGACGGCCAGTCGGTACGGGACGCGCGCTTCAACCTGAAGGACCTGCCGCAGGTGTCCATCGAGAGCGGCAAGGTCGAGGAGGTCCTCGCCGACCTGGAGTTCGGCCGCCGGACGCAGCCCCGGCCCGCCAAGCGCGGAAAGCCCGCGGGACGGGCCGACGAGAGCCGCGTCAAGCGAGCCGATCTGGTCGTCCTCGACCCGCCCCGGGCCGGGGCGGGCCGCGAGGTCGTCGATCAGATCGCGAAGCTGGCCGGTCGCAAGATCGCCTACGTCTCCTGCGATCCGGCGACGCTCGCCCGAGACCTCGCCTACTTCGGCGAGCGCGGCTGGGCCCTCGACGACCTGCGCGCCTTCGACGCCTTCCCGATGACTCACCATGTGGAGATGGTCGCGACCCTGGTCAGGGGCTAGTTCCCGGCGTCGTCATCCGACGTCCGGCCCGGTGGAATGACGCACGTGCGCGCTTCCGCCGACTGATGCCTTCTGGTCATGACGACAGGTCTTGGACGCCGCCACGGCCGCGCGGACCGCGCCGCCGCAAGGGCCGATGACGTGGGAATGTGCCTGCCGGCGAGTCGGCCGGAGATGACCCGGAAAGGGTTCACCGGACCCGGAAGGCAGATCTAACCCGGCCGAATTTTTACACTACTTTCCGTTACGACATGCCGACCGGGAGTTAGGAGATACGGCTGAAGAGGATTACAACAGTGACTTGCTCAAGGTGCTGACCAGGTCACGGAAGGACCGTAATGATCCACATAACGAGACGCCGGTTCGGCGCTCGAAGTCTCATGGTCGTGCCGGTGCTGGTGCTTCTCGCGATGGTCCCGGCGTTCGCCCCGGGCGCCGACGTCCGGGCCGGGGCGCGGGCCGAGGGACGGGCCGGGATCGCGAGCGACCTCCATCACGCGCCCATCCTCCACGTGAAGGCCGCTGAGAAACGATCGATGAAGCGCGCCGGAATCGTCCTCGACATCGACGCCCCGAATGTTCCCATACTCCCCGGCAAGACCTACGACTGGCCGTTCTCCGTCACCAACCGGGGAGCGGACAAGGTCGACCACGTGACGTTCGCCGCCCCGCTTTCCGAGCATCTGGACTTCGTGGCAGGGCAGGACGACTGCTCGTGGCAGCGCGAAACAGCGGTCTGCGAGCTCGGTGCGATGCAGCACGGCCAGACCAAGACGGGGGTGCTGACCGCGAAGGTCGACGCCGACGCCTGCGATGGCGACGCCATCGGCGGCAGGGGGACGGTGACCTGGGGCAGCCCGTCGGACCATGGGAAGGTCGAGGCGGCCTTCCCGACGGTGAAGGTCGTGGAGGCCGCCGACCTCGCGGTGGTGGGGAAGGCGCCGCCTGAGGTCGCGCCCGGCGAGACGGTGCCGTACGAGATCACCGTGGTCAACCGGGGGACCGTCACCGCAGAGCACGTCATGGTGCGCCAGCTCATCAGGACCGTCCGCGAGAGCATCACGCTGACGCGTCCGCCGTTCACGGTGACCGATACCCCGGCGCCGTGCGAGCCGCAGCGCGCCGCTGTCGTCTGCGACCTAGGGTCGCTCGAGTCGGGCGAGTCCCGCAAGGTCCGGATGAACGTCCAGCTCGACTCGGCGGTGGAACCGGGCCTGCTGATCAACGCACCGATCCGGGCGACCTCGCCGACGATCGAGGCCAACAAGGCCGACAACGACTGCAGCCCGCAGACCAAGGTCGTACCGGAGATCCCCGTGCGGACCGCCATCCCGGCCCGGGGTCCTCTTCACGGCGCGCCGGGCGACGGACCGCACGGGCCGCTCGGTGGCGTCCCGCACGGACCGCTCGGCGGCGTACCGCACGACGGGCCCGACGGACCGCCCGGAGGCCCCGGCGGACCTGGAGCGCACGGGGGACCGGGCGAGCCCGGCGGCCTGCCGCACACCGGGGCCCCGACGCGGCTGATCGCGGGTCTCGCCCTCGGCCTGGTCGGCGGCGGGCTGGTGCTCATGGGCCTGAGCCGCCGGCGGCGCAGGTCGCACTGATCCGGCCGCCCATCGAGTGGACCACCGGGGTCCGGTGCCGGCGGCGGCGCCGGACCCCGGTCGACGTCCGCGAGCGGGTTCGTACGAGGATGGCAGCATGCTTCTTCGGATCTTCACCGAGCCCCAGCAGGGCGCGAGTTACGAAACGCTGCTGCGCGTCGCCAAGGCCACCGAGGACCTCGGCTTCAACGCGTTCTTCCGTTCCGACCACTACCTCAAGATGGGCGACGTCTCCGGACTGCCCGGGCCCACCGACTCGTGGGTGACGCTCGGCGCGCTCGCCCGCGAGACCAGCAGGATCAGGCTCGGCACGCTGGTCACCGCGGCGACCTTCCGTCTGCCAGGGCCGCTGGCGATCTCGGTCGCCCAGGTCGACGACATGAGCGGAGGCCGGATCGACTTCGGCTTCGGCACCGGCTGGTTCGAGGCCGAGCACACCGCGTACGGCATTCCGTTCCCCGGTCTGCGGGAGCGGTTCGACCGGTTCGAGGAGCAGCTCGAGATCGTGACCGGGCTGTGGAGGACGCCGGTCGGGGAGACGTACTCCTTCGACGGTGAGTACTACCGGCTGGCCGAATCGCCGGCCCTGCCCAAGCCCGCGCAGGCGGGCGGACCACCGGTGATCATCGGTGGCGGAGGCCCGAAGCGGACACCGCGGCTGGCGGCCCGCTTCGCGCAGGAGTACAACACCCCGTTCATGGGGCTCGACGACGTCAAGGCCGCGTACGGTCGGGTCCGGGCGGCCTGTGACGAGGCCGGGCGGACCGAGCCGATGGTCTACTCGGCGGCCCAGGTCGTCTGCTGCGGCCGCGACGAGGCCGAGATCAAGCGGCGTGCCGAAGCGATCGGCCGCGACGTCGCCGAGTTGCGCGAGAACGGGCTCGCCGGCACGCCCGCCGAGGTCGTCGACAGGATCGGCGAATTCGGGGCGCTCGGTAGCGAGCGGATGTACCTGCAGGTGCTCGACCTCGACGATCTGGACCACCTCGAACTCCTGGCCGCCGAGGTCCTTCCGAAGGTCTGACCTCACGCCCGGGGGACCAGTCTCGTGTCGATCAAGGATCGGGGTAGGCATGGGCGCCCCGATCCTTGATCGACACGGGACGGCTCTCGAACGTCCGGCGGAACGCGGCGAGCCGCGGCTCACCCTGCGCCGGGTCGTACACCGCGAAGGTGACGTGGCCGAACCGCCCAGCGAACGGACCGTCGCCGCGCAGCAGTCCGGAGAAGGCCTCGGCGACCTCCACCGGATCGTTGCGGAACACCCCGCAGCCCCAGGCGCCGAGCACCAGACGGCGATGCCCGTTGACGTGCGCCATGGCGAGCACCTTGGCGGCGCGCAGCGCCAGCACCTCGGGGATCCGGGCCGCCGCAGCGGGATCGCGCAGGGCACCTCGGTTGGGCGCCGCCGACGTCAGGAACGCCACGTCGTACGGCTCCTCTAGCAGAGCGCCGGAGTCGTCGCGGAACACCGGCACACCGGGCGAGTAGATCATGTGGTCGCTGTAGAGCAGGTTGCCCTGCGCCCGGTGGAAGTCGTAGTATTCGCGGCCCGCGAGCAGCGAGGCGTACAAACCCGACGACCGGGCCAGACTCTCCTCCTGGGCGTGCGCGCCGTTCAGGAAACCACCGCCCGGGTTCTTCGCCGACGCGAAGTTGAGGCAGGCGACCTCGTCGCCGGCCTGGTCCGTCAGCCGGCGGGCGGCCTCGAGCGTGGTCTCGTCGGTCACCTCGATCCGCGTCGGCAGTCCGGGTGAGGGCGGGAGGAGCCGGGAGACGAGCGCCGTCAGCTCGGCCGGCCGGTGGACGCGGGTGCCTTCGACCGCACGTGCCAGCCGGGCGGCGAGGTCGACGGTGCGCCCGGAGGGGGCCGCGTAAGAGCCGCGGTCGAGGATCTCGACGGTCTGCTGGGCGACGGCGCGCCGGGGGTGTCTGCTCATGTCGGGATGAGTCTCCCGAATGATCGCTACATCCGCCAGCTATTTGTAACCCTTCCGAGACATTTTTCCAATGCACCGCTGATAACCGTCGGGCGTCAAAGAATAGTGAATATTTCTGCGCTTAAGACTCGTTGTGTCGCCGCGGCCGCCGTGACCGCTATGGTCCTCGCCGCCGCCGCCTGTGGGGACGATGGCGCCACCAAGGGTGCCGCCTCCTCGCCGTCCAAGGCCACTCCCACCGCGCCGGCCGGCAACGGAGTCGCGGAGAAGTCCGCTGACGAGATCGTCGCGGCGGCCAAGAACGCGTTCGGCGCCGCCACGTCCGTCCATGTCAAGGGCAACTTCGAAGATGCCGGCCACAAGATCGCCATTGACCTCAGCCTCGGCCGCGATGGCACCAAGGGCACGATCACGGCGCCCGTGGAGGGCAAGACCTATCCCGTCTCGCTCATCAGCGTGAACGAAAAGTTCTACATGAAGAGCCCTAAGCTCTGGCGGGCCGTCGGGGGAGCCGCGGCGGCGAACCTGATCGGCAACCGCTGGGTGCTGATTCCCAAGGACGACTCCAAGGACTTCGAGGACTTTGAGCAGTTGGCCGACCTTGAGAAGTTCTCGGACGAGATGCTCAGCTTCGACGACGAGGTGTTCACCAAGGGAAGTCCGACCGTGGTGGACGGCAAACCCGTCATCACGCTCAAGGGGTCGGACAGCATCGTGTACGTCGCCACCACGGGCACGCCGTACATCATCAGGCTCGAACCGAGCGCAGCGGCTGAGAGGAAGAAGGGGCAGGCGATTCAATTCCTCGACTACAACGCGCCCGTGAACGTGGTTCCGCCGACCGACGTCCTCGATCTGGCAGAGCTCCAGTCCTGACCTCACTGAGGTACCGGCCCGGGATCGGCGAAATCACGGTCACGGGCAAAACCGCTGGGCGGTAAACGCCGCATCGGGAAGAATGCGCCGGGTGCTGCTGACGATCACGACCACCCTCTCGCCCGCGACCGATCTAGGCTTCCTGCTGCACAAGCACCCGGACCGGGTGCAGGTGTTCGAGCAGTCCTTCGGTACCGCGCACGTGTTCTATCCGGACGCGAGCGAGGGCCTGTGCACGGCCGCGTTGCTGCTGGACGTGGACGCGGTGAGGCTGGCCCGGACCAAGGGCAAGAGCACACCGGACTTCACGCTCGGCCAGTACGTGAACGACCGGCCCTACGCGGCCTCGTCGCTGCTGGCATCGGCGATGGCCGGCGTCTTCCGTACGGCCATGCGCGGCCGCTGCGACGCCAGGCCGCACCTGGCGAGCGCGCCGATCCCGCTCCGGCTGGAGCTCCCGGCCCTTCCGTGCCGTGGTGGCCCCGAGGCCGCCCGGCGGCTCTTCGAGCCGCTCGGCTGGACGGTCGACGCGCGCCCGGTGCCGCTGGACGAGCGGTTCGCCGACTGGGGCGACTCCCGCTACGTCGCCCTCACCCTGACCGGCGACGTCCGCCTCGCCGACGCACTCAACCATCTGTACGTCCTGCTGCCGGTGCTCGACGACGCCAAGCACTACTGGATCGCGCCCGACGAGGTCGACAAGCTGATCCGCGCGGGGGACGGCTGGCTCGCCGCGCACCCGGAGCGGGCGCACGTCACTCGCCGCTATCTTGCCAACCGGCGCGGCCTGGTGCGCACCGCGCTCAGCCGGCTCGCCGTGGCCGACGACGGTCCCGAGGACGGGCTGGAGCGCGACCCCATCGACGAGGAGCCGCCGGCGCCCGAATCGACACCACCCGAGTCGGTGCCCGAAGGGACGCCGCCCGAGCCGACACCGCCCGAGCCGACACCGCCCGACCCGGCCGTGTCCGAGCCGGCCGTGCCCGGCGCAACGGTGTCCGGGCCGGCGGTGCCCGAGCCGGGTTCGCCCGAAGCCGAGCCCGGGTCGGAGCCCGAACCGGGCACCGAGGCCGCCGCGCCGCCCGTGCCGCTCGCCGAGCGGCGCGCGCAGGCGGTGGTCGAGGTGTTGCACGCCGAGCGGGCGCAGTCGGTCATCGACCTCGGCTGCGGTACCGGCAAGCTGCTCACCCGGCTGCTGCGGGACCGGTCCTTCCAGCGGATCGCCGGAACCGACGTGTCGCACCGCGCCATGACCATCGCCGCCCGGCGGCTGCGGCCGGCGCCGGGCGACCTCGCGCCCCGGCTGGAGCTCTTCCAGGGAGCGCTGACCTACACCGACGAGCGGTTCCGCGGCTACGACGCGGCGGTGCTCATGGAGGTCGTCGAGCATGTCGACCCGCCCCGGCTGCCCGCCGTCGAGCGCGTGGTCTTCGGTGACGCCAGGCCGCGCGTCGTGATCGTGACGACGCCCAACCGGGAGCACAACGTGCGGTACGAGGGGCTAGGGGCCGGTGCCATGAGGCATCCCGATCACCGCTTCGAGTGGACGCGGGCGGAGTTCCGGGACTGGGCCGGCCGGGCGGCGGCCGCCTACGGCTACCAGGTGCGGCACGTCGCCGTCGGCGAGGACGACCCCGAGGTCGGCCCGCCCACCCAGATGGGGGTTTTCACCCGATGACGCAGATCAGGGTTCCCGAGATGGGGCTCGTCGTGCTGGTGGGGGTGTCCGGTTCGGGCAAGTCGCACTTCGCGCGCAAGCACTTCAAGCCGACCCAGGTGGTCTCCTCCGACCATTGCCGGGCGGTCGTGTCGGACGACGAGAACGACCAGGCGGCCACGGGCGACGCGTTCGACCTGCTGCACTACATCGTCCGCACGCGGCTGCGCCGTGGTCTGCTCACCGTGGTCGACGCCACGAACGTGCAGCCGAAGTCACGGCAGGCCCTCGTGGCCATCGCCAAGGAGCACGACGTGCTCTCGGTGGCGATCGTGCTCGACGTGCCCGAGCAGGTCGCCGTCGAGCGCAACGCAGCCCGCCCGGAGCGCGACCTGCCCGGCCACGTCGTGCCCCGGCAGCGCCGCGAGCTGCGGCGCGGCCTGCGCGGCCTCGGCCGCGAGTTCAAGCGGGCGTACGTGCTGCGCGGCGTCGAGGAGATCGACGCGGCGACCGTGGTCCGGGAGCGCTCCTGGACCGACCGGCGCGATGTCACCGGGCCGTTCGACCTGATCGGCGACGTGCACGGCTGCCGCGCCGAACTCGAGGACCTGCTCGGCGAGCTCGGCTACGAGCTCACCCGGGACGCCCTCGGGCGGCCCGACGGCGGCCGCCACCCGGCCGGACGCACCGCCGTGTTCCTCGGCGACCTCGTCGACCGCGGGCCGGACACGCCGGGCGTGCTGCGGCTCGCGATGGGCATGGCCCGCGAGGGCACCGCGATCTGCGTGCCCGGCAACCACGAGAACAAGCTCCTGCGGGCGCTGCGCGGGCGCAAGGTCACGGTGTCCCACGGCCTGGCCGAGTCGCTCGAACAGCTCGAGGCCGAGCCGCCGGAGTTCCGGGACGCCGCGATCGAGTTCATGGACGGCCTCGTCAGCCACTTCGTGCTCGACGAGGGGCGGCTGGTCGTCGCGCACGCGGGACTCAAGGAGACCTACCACGGGCGTGCCTCGGGCCGGGTCAGGTCCTTCGCGCTGTACGGCGAGTCCACGGGCGAGACCGACGAGTACGGGCTGCCGGTGCGCTACCCGTGGGCGGAGGACTACCGGGGCAAGGCCATGGTCGTGTACGGCCACACGCCGGTGCCCACCGCGGAATGGGTCAACAACACGATCTGCCTGGACACCGGATGCGTGTTCGGCGGCCGGCTGACGGCGCTCCGCTACCCCGAGCGCGAGCTCGTCGCGGTCCCCGCGCGGAAGGTCTGGTACGAGCCGGTCAAGCCGTTCCCCGCCGCGTCCGACGAGGCGGCCGAGTCGGGCGGAACGCAGCGCGCGTCCGACGTACTGAACATCGACGACGCCCTCGGCCTGCAGGGCGTCGAGACCCGGCTGATGGGCCGCGTCACCGTACGCGAGGAGAACGCCTGGGCCGCGCTGGAGGTGATGAGCCGGTTCGCCGTCGATCCGCGCTGGCTGGTCTACCTGCCGCCGACCATGGCACCGTGCGCCACCTCGGCGCTGCCCGGTCACCTGGAGCACCCGGCGGAGGCGTTCGACGCCTACCGCTCCCAGAGCGTGGACCGGGTGGTGTGCGAGGAGAAGCACATGGGCTCGCGCGCCGTGGCGGTGGTGTGCGCCGACGCCGGGGTGGCCGCCGCGCGCTTCGGTGTACGCGACGGCACGCGCGGCGCGCTCTACACCCGTACCGGCCGGCCGTTCTTCAAGGACCCCGCGCTGGTCGCGCGGGTACTGGACCGGCTCGCCGCGGCCATCGGGGCGGCCGGGCTGTGGGAGGAACTCGACACGGGCTGGCTCGCGCTGGACTGCGAGCTGATGCCGTGGTCGGCCAAGGCGATGGAGCTGATCCGTACGCAGTACGCCGCCACCGGGGCGGCCGCGCGCGCCGCCCTGCCGGTCGCCGCTGACGCGCTGGAGCGGGCCGCCGCCCGCGGTCTCGACCTCGGAGGGCTGCGCGAGCGTACGGCGCGGCGGCTCGTCAACGCGGAGCGCTTCAGGGACGCGTACGCCCGGTACTGCTGGCCGGTCGAGGATCTGTCCGGGCTGCGGATGGCGCCGTTCCAGGTACTCGCCGGCGAGGGGCACGCCTACGCAACCACCCGCGACCACCTGTGGCACCTGTCGATCGCCGACCGGCTCGCCGAGGCCGACCGGCGGGACGGGGCCGGTGGGTCGGCCTCGGCGAACCGGCTGCTCGTGACCACCGGTTTCCGGGTCGTCGACCTTGCCGACGCCGGCGGCGTCGAGGCCGCCACCCGGTGGTGGGAGGAGCTCACGGCGGCCGGCGGCGAGGGCATGGTCGTCAAGCCGCTCGACCCGGGCCTGGCGGGGATCTCGGCGGCCCCGGCCGCCACGGCCGAGACCTCCGGCGACGGCCGCCGCGGCCTGGTGCAGCCGGGTGTCAAGTGCCGGGGCCCGGAGTATCTGCGGATCATCTACGGCGCCGACTACACCGAGCCGGGCAACCTGGACCGCTTGCGGGAACGCTCGCTCGGCCGCAAGCGCTCCCTCGCCATGCGCGAGCACGCCCTGGGGATCGAGGCGCTGGAGCGGCTGACCGCGGGCGAGCCGCTGTGGCGGGTCCACCAGCCGGTCTTCGCCGTACTGGCGCTCGAGTCCGAACCGGTGGACCCCCGGCTCTAGTCGTCCAGGCTCGCCGGGAGGCCGAACGCGGCGAACAGGCCGGGTGTCTCGAACACGTCCATCGCGGCGAGGAGGCCCGCCTCCGGGCGCAGCACGATCAGTGCGAAGGGGCGGAACGCGGTGTCGCCGGCACCGCGTACGTAGGCGCCGACCGCCGGCCGGCGGTTCGCGGCCGTCGGCAGCATCCGCCACCGGCCGGGGGTGTTCATGTCCCGGCGTAGTGCCCGGGCGACTGCGGCCTTGCCGGTCCACTCGCCGACGCCCGGCTCGATGGTCAGCCGGACGTCCTCGCGCAGCAGGTCGATCAGGGCCTGCGGGTCGGCCCGTTCGTGCGCGGCGATGTACCGCTCCAGCAGCTCGCGCTGCGCCGGGTCCGGTTCGCCGGCGGGCGACCAGTCCAGGCGACCGCCCGGCCACCGCTCGCGCAGCGTCGCCCGGGCCCGCTGCAGGGCGCTGTGGACCGCGGGCACGGTCGTGTCGAGCAGGGCCGCGGCCTCGCTCGCCGGCCAGGACAGCACGTCGCGCAGGATGAGCACGGCCCGCTGGCGGGGCGGCAGTAGCTGGATCGCGGCGAGGAACGCCAGGGAGATCGTCTCGCGGCCGACGGCCACCGCGTCGGGGCCGGGGCGTTCGTCAAGCAGCTGGTCCGGGTACGGCTGCAGCGGCGGGGCCGTGCGCCGCAGGGTGTCCAGGCACGCGTTCGTGGCGATGCGGTACAGCCAGGTCCGGGCGCTGGAACGCTCCTCGAACGCGTCCCTGGACCGCCACGCCCGCAGGAACACCTCCTGCACGTGGTCCTCGGCCGCGTCGAACGACCCGAGCATGCGGTAGCAATGAAGCTGCAGCTCGCGGTGGTGCTGGCGGGTCAGGTCCGCGAACCTCGTGGCGTCCACAGCAACGTTCATACCTGTACCGACGAAAAAAGACGACCAGATCATCGATGACGGGCCGGCCAGAGCACGTCTACCCGGGTATGGCAATTGTTGAGGTGGACATCTCGATGTCGGTGGACGGGTTCGTCACTGGGCCCGACCTGGACGAATGGCCCGGGCTGGGCAAGCGCGGCGAGCGGTTGCACGCATGGCTCGAGCGCGACGCGGGGCGGCGGCTGAGCGAGGCGACGTTCGCCGCGTCCGGCGCCGTCGTGACGAGCCGGTCGGTGTACGAGGCGACCGGCGGCTGGGGCGACGACGGCTTCTACCGGATGCCGGTCTTCGTCGTGACCCACCGGCCGCACAAGGCGGTGCACAAGGGCGACACCACGTTCACGTTCGTGACCGGCGGGGTCGCCGCCGCGATCGAAGCGGCCGTGGCCGCCGCAGGCGACAAGCGGGTCCACGTGATGGGCGGCGCGTCGATCGTCCAGCAGGCACTGCGGACCGGCCTGGTCGACCATCTGCGGCTGCACATCGCCCCGCTACTGCTGGGGTCGGGCACGGTCCTGTTCGACGGTGCCGGCCCTGAGCTGGAACGACTGGACACTGTGGACACCCCGGAGGCCACCCATGTGACGTACCGGGTGGGGAGCGGCAGACCCTGACCGGCTCGGCCGGCGGCTGACCGTCGGCCGGCGCGCAGCCGAACAAAGCCGATGGGAGCGGTGGCGGTCCGTACGGCGGGGCGGTGCGGTGTGCGGCGGTCAGCACGGCGGGGCGGTGCGGTGTGCGGCGGTCAGCACGGCGGTGCGGTGTGCGGTCTGGAACGGCGGTGCGACACTGTGGGCGTGACGCTGCTGGAGGACCTCGCGCGGGCCGTGCCCGCCGACGGCGAACCCGTGGTGCTGTCCACCCGGCGCGGTGTCCTGGTGCTGCGGGCCGGCGACGTCGTGGTCAAGGCGCACCGTCCCGGTACCGGCGAGGCCGACCTGCGCGACCGGATGAGCATCGCCGCCGATCCGCTGCTGAGCGAGATCCTCGTGCCGCCCATGGGGCCGCTGCGGAGGATCCGCGACCGGTGGGTCACCGTCTGGCCGGCCGGCCGTCCGGTGGACCCGGCCGGGCACGACGAGGTGCCGTGGGCGGACGGTGCGCGGCTGCTGGCGCGGCTGCACGCCCTGCCCATCGCGTCCCTCGCCACCGGCCCGCCGTCTGCGGGCGGCCCGGCCCGGGTCGCCCGTGCCGTGGCCGGGCTGCCCGACGGAAACCCGGCCGCCGACCAGGTCAGGCAGGCCTACGAGGTGCTGCCCGGATGGGCGCGCGGCGAGGCGGACGCCTTGACCGGTCCGCGGCACCGGGCACTGGTGCACGGCGACTGGCATCTGGGGCAGCTCATCGCGACCCCGGGGGCCGGCTGGCGGCTCATCGACATCGACGACCTCGGCGTCGGCGACCCGGTCTGGGACCTTGCCCGGCCCGCGGCGCTGTACGCCGCCGGGGTGCTGCCGCCGGCGGACTGGGAGACGTTCCTCGGCGCCTATCGCGCCTCGGGCGGTTACGCGCTGCCCGCGGACGGCGATCCGTGGCCGAGGCTGAACGTCCCGGCGCAGGCACTGGCGGTGCAGCTCGCCGCGACCTGCGTGGCGACGGCGGCCGGCGAGGACCGCCCGCTCGACGAAGACGAGACGGCGCTCGTGCGGGCCTGCGGGAGGATTGCCGCGATGAGCGCGCGGCTATGACATAGGCTGCGGCTTAGTGGACCTTGTACGGGGGATCCGGGAAGGACGGCGAAGACGATGCAGTGCCCGAAGTGTCGTGGTGCGATGCGCACCTACAACCGCAACGGCGTTCATATCGACCAGTGTGACCAGTGCCGCGGCATCTTTCTCGACTACGGCGAGCTAGAGGCGTTGGCTCGGGTCGAGACCCAGTGGGTCCAGCCGGCCCCGCCGCCGCCGCCGCCCGCGCACGGAGGACACGGCTACGCGCAGCCGCACCACGGTCACCACGGTCACCACCGGCAGAAGAGCATGTTCGGCATGCTCTTCTCCAGCTGAGCAACTCACTGCCTCTCGTTCGGCGGCAGCGCACTGACCAGCACGGCAGCGCGCTACCGCCGAACAGGCCCGCTCATTGCTGCCCCTCTGAGGGCACATCGAGGGCACTCTCTCCATCGGCTGCGTCCTTGGTGGCGTTGAGGAACGCGTCCATCGCCTTGCCGCCCTTGTCGGTGACGTCGGGCAGGAAGTGGATGTGCAGCCTCGCCGCGAGTCCCTGCTCGCGTAAACGAGCCGGTTCCTCCTTACTTCTGTTCTAAGAGTCGTCGCAACACCCCAGCTCCAGGGGACATGCGATGGGCAAGCGAGGGCCGTCGAAGAGACACGATCTGCGAGCGCTGGGCCGACTGGAACGTGACCCCGATCCGAACGTCACGCAGCGCGGAAATCATCGGCCCGTGCTGATCGTGGTTGCTACTATGAGGTCATGAACACGTCCACATGTCAGGTGATGATGCCCCGCTCACGGGGCCGCTGACGCTGCACGGACGATCGTTTCCGAGGCCCTGCTATGGGGCCTCGATTCATGTCTGCGGTCGGAGCCCCGATTCTCCGGGAGGTTCCAATGACCACACCGCACACCTACATCACCACCACGATCCCCTACGTCAACGCCCGCCCCCACCTGGGATTCGCGTTGGAGCTCGTGCAAGCAGACGTGCTCGCCCGCCATCACCGCAGGCACGGCGAGCACGTCAGGTTCCAGACCGGCACTGACGACAACTCACTGAAGAACGTGCTGGCCGCAGAAGCCGCAGGCATCGGCGTCCAGGAGTTCGTCGACGGCAACGCCGCCGCCTTCATCGCGCTGGCCGAACCGCTGTCGCTGTCGGTCGACGATGTCATCCGCACCAGCCGCGACCCGCGGCACCGAGCCGGGGTGGAGCGGTTCTGGCGGGCCTGCGCCGACACCGGTGACCTCTACCGCAAACACTACGAGGGCCTGTACTGCGTCGGCTGCGAGCAGTTCTACACCCCAACCGAGTTGAATGACGGTCGCTGTCTCGAGCACGGCACCGAGCCGCAGCAAGTCGCCGAGGAGAACTGGTTCTTCCGCCTCTCCCGCTACACCGACCAGCTGCACGACCTCATCGCCACCAGTGCTCTGCGCATCGAGCCCGCCGAACGCCGCAACGAAGTCCTCGCCTTCATCGCCGGTGGGCTGCAGGACTTCTCCATCTCCCGATCCACCGCCCGCGCACGCGGCTGGGGCATCCCCGTCCCCGGCGATCCCAGCCAGGTGATCTACGTGTGGTGGGACGCCCTGGGCAACTATCTCACCGCCCTGGGCTACGGCACCGGTGGCGAAGACCACCAACACTGGTGGACCGGAGCCGAACACCGCATCCACCTGGTCGGCAAAGGCGTACTCCGCTTCCACGCCGTCTACTGGCCGGCCATGCTGCTGTCCGCCGGCCAGCCGCTGCCGACTGACATCCTGGTGCATGACTACCTCACCGTCGACGGCCGCAAGATCAGTAAGTCCAGTGGCGTCACCGTCGACCCAGCCGCGCTCGCCGAGGAGTACGGCACTGACGCCATCCGCTGGTGGCTGCTGCGCGAAGTGCCCCGCGTCGGAGACGCTGACTTCACCCTCGACCGGCTCGTGGCCCGCGCCAACGACGAACTCGCCAACGGACTCGGCAACCTCGTCAACCGGGTCGTCGCCATGATCCACCGCTACCGCGAAGGACAGGCACCCGCCAGCGAAGCGCTGGCTCCCGGTGGGGAAGGCCTCCAAGAGGCATGCCGCCAAGCACCCCGCCTCATCGACACCGCGCTGGCTGAATTCGACTTCCGCAAAGCCACGTCCGCGGTCTGGGGCATCGTTGACGAGGCCAACCGCTACATCAACCACATCCGCCCCTGGGAACTGGCCAAGACCGAACGCGACGGCGACGAGCGTACCGGGCACCAATTGGACGCGGTCCTGGCCGCGCTCATCCGAGCATGCCGGACAATCGCCGAGCACCTGGCACCCTTCCTGCCCAACGCCGCAGCCCACATCACACAGCAATGCGCAACCTCGGACGGACGGCTCCCCGACCCCTCACCCGTCTTCCAGCGGATCGCCACACCCGGATCGGCGACCACGCCGGAATCCGACAACAAGGAATCCGACAAATGACTTGCCTAATGAGGGCAGCGCAGATTGCAACGCTCGGTGATCTGCACGAGAGCCTTCCGGCCATTCCCTCGACCGACGTCCAAGTAACAGGAGTTCGCGTGTGTGTCGACAATAAGTGAGCGTTTCACGATCAACCTCCATGAAGTCTTGATCGGATCTCGATGTCGTGGGCCCGCGTACACGCGGCACCGGGTGGGTCAGACGCTCTCCAGACGGTGTTGCGCCCACGTCCGGGCGACAGCCGTCAGGCGCTTGGAGTGCGGGCGGCGCGCTGTGCGGGTCTTGTGCTGATCTCATCGTCGGAGACGATGCGCCGGACGAGCTTGGCGAACAGGGCGGTCGAGATCAGGGTCCGGGGGTCGAGAGTGCGGACCGGGGGATCGGCTGCCAGTAACACAGGTTCCTCCTTCACTGGCCGCCCGGCACGGCGCCGGACGGTGACTGTGGGGATAGTTCGTACTGCCGGTAGTCCGGGCGCTCCGGACGGATCCGCGCACGTACCGGGTTCACTGCGGCGGCCTGGCGTCGGCGGCGCATGGTGTCCAGCACGCGCCGGTCAGCGGCCCGCACGCGGTCGAGAGTCCTGCGTAGTCGCACGGTCGTTCTCCTGCATGCGGTGGTGCCGGCCGCGTGGCTGCGGCTCGGGCCGGGGCGGGCGCGCTGGCGGAGGCTGGTGCACGCGGCGAGCCGTGACGACGGCGACCCCGGCGAGCACGACGGCGAGGTAGCCGAGGAAGAGCAACGCCCACACCTGTGACCTACACATGGCGGCCTGCTTGCTGGCGCGGCAGTACGGGATACCACAGGCGGTCACCGGAGGGTCTCCGCACCGCCGCGCCAGTTGGTGCTCCCAGCCCTGGGACAAGCTGGGAGCGGTCTGGGAGGTCGTACGGCCCGGCGCCGGGCCGTACGCGCGCAGGAGGGCCGCGGGGGCTGGCCCGTCACTGCGCCTTCCCGGGTACTCCCGCCCCGGGGGACGGGCGGACGTGCCTGCCGCGCGCAGGTACGTCCGCGTCTGCAAACCCACGAAATGCCCACGGCTATCGCCGATACGTGGAGGTGGAGGAGGTGGTTTCCTCGATGCGCTCTTTGTGGGCCTGGATGTCGACGAGCCCGTTCGTGATGGCCTCGGGCGGGATCGCGTCGCCGAGGACCTGACCGGGGTCGGTGAAGACCGGGCGCAGGCTGGTCCAGGTGGATGGCGGGGGGAGGTCGTCCCACACGGCGTCACCGGCCGGGTCGATCCGGCAGCGCGCTACCAGTCCCTCGTACACGTAGGCCGTGCGGATGAGGCTCAGGCAGACCCGGTGCACGAGGCCACGTGAGCCGGCCGGGGCGCTCGTGAGCGCGTCCACGACCTTGCCCAGGGCAAGCTCGTGGTCGTCGGTCACGCCGCAGGCGCCGGCACCGGCACCGCCGACGACCGACCACGAGTACATCCGTGGCGGATCCCAAGGCCTTCGTGACAGGGCGCCGGTCATGGCACCATCACCTCCGTAGTGGCCGTTGCACAGGGCAAGCTCTCGTGTGCGCTCCGATTTGTTTCAACAAATCGAGCGCGCCAGGGCCCATGGTGGCGGCTACAATCCGGGGAGTCAATATGCTTCAACAAATCCGTTGAGAGGTGCTCATGGCGTCAGCGCGATACCGCGAGATCGCAGACGACCTCCGCCGTCGGATCAACGAAGGGGAATGGCAGCCCGGCGAGAACCTGCCACGCATGACCGACCTGGCCGCTGAGTTCAATGTGTCTCGCAACGCGGTTGCTCGCGCCGTCGCCGAGCTGGAGAACGACGGCCTCGTCTGGGCGGTCCCTCGGCGCGGCACCATCGTTCGACCGGCGAAGCGCCGCCGCGTCGTCCGCGGCAACGTGGTGAAGCGGAACACCAGGCACCACCGCCCAGACGGAAGCGAGACCGCCGGCGGTTACTCGTTCCCCGCAGCGGAGGGGAACGAGCTGTGGATCCACCACGTCCCCGCGACCGCGACGGAAGAGACCATCACGGGCAGGGTCGCGACACTCCTCAACGTCCCGGACGGATCCGCGGTCCTTCGCAGGCGTCGGGTCACCGGCCCTCCGACCGAACCGCCATTCCAGATCAGCGACACGTGGATTCACCCGCGGGGAGTCGCGGACGCTCCGGCGGTCGCCGAGCAGGGCTCCGGTCCTGGCGGATGGCTGGACCGTCTCGAGGAGGCCGGGCACGGCCCGATCGACTGGATGGAGATTCACCGAGGCCGCCTGCCCGACCCGGATGAGGCCGCGCTCCTCCAAATCCCCACGGGCCTGCCCGTCCAAGAGGTCATCCGCGTCGGTTTCTCCGCCAAGGACGGCGCGGCGATCGAGGTGACGCAGACCGTCATTCCCTCCGACCGGGTTGAGGACATCGTGTACCTCAAGCGCGACCGTTCTGCTGCGTGGCCGTACGCCGACAACGGGCCCGACGGCCCGCCGGTCGCACGCGGCAAGTAGCAGAGCGGCCCGCCGGTCAAGAGGACCCGCGGGCTTTCTGCGGTCGATGCCTACGAACTGCTCGATACATCGGGAGATCAATGACACCGCGCAACGTCAACTATTACCGCCATGACCAGGCCTCTACCGAGCAGATCCTCGACCGTGTCATCGCACCCCTGTACGAGGCCAGCCACGCCGACGTCATCACGAACCCGTTCTACTCCAGCGAACGGTTCATCGAACGCGTACGCGGCTACCTGAAGGCGCCCGGCTTCGAAATCGTCATCGCCCACATCGAGGAGACCCCGGTCGGGCAGGCGTTCGGTTATGCGCTACCGGCGACGGCCGGCTGGTGGGAGGGCCTCACGACCCCGGTCCCGGCGGGGTTCACCACCGAGACCGGTGACCGGACCTTCGCGTTCAATGAGCTCATGGTCGTGCCTCAGTGGCAGGGCAAGGGCGTCGCGCACGCGTTGCATAACGAGCTGCTTCGCGGCCGCAGAGAGGAGCGGGCAACGCTCCTCGTTCGTGAGGACAACGCCTCAGCGCAGGCCGCTTACGCGCGTTGGGGCTGGCAGAAGATCGGCAAGCTCCGCCCCTATCCCGATGCCCCGCACTTCGACGCCATGGTGCTGCCGCTCCCGCTGCCGGATTGACAGGAATTCGCGCCACCGGGAGGCTCCCCGCTCTTGATCTGAAATGCGGGGCGGTCGGCCCTCGTCACTTGTCGTAGATCTCGAACTCCCACGGCGAGTAGCCCCACTTGGTGCCGCGGGTGGTGCCGTACATCCGTACGTAGCGTGCGTCGCGCGGGGTGAAGCCCTGTGTGTCCACTTTGCCGTCGCCGTTCTTGCGCGTGATCACGGTGGTCCAGGTGGTGCCGTTGGGCGACACCTGGATCTGGTAGTTCTTGCCGTACGCGGCCTCCCAGCGCAGGATGAACCGGCCCACCCGGCGGGTCGTGCCGAGGTCGACCCTCAGCCACTGCGGGCTGCTGTACTTGCTGGACCAGCGCGTGTTCAGCTTGCCGTCGACCGCCAGTGCCGCCTCCCGGCCCGGTCCCCACACGCTCGAAGCGGTGACCGGCCGACCCAGCGCCAGGTTGGTCTTGCGCCGGTACGTCGCGGTGTAGGTCGTCGGGACCTCGGGTGCGGTGATGTTGTGGGCGGCGGTGCCCCCATCGGACCATGAGGCGAACTCGTACGGCTCGACCGCCACCCACTGCGTGGCGGTCGACGCTCCGATCGAGATGCTGGAGCCGACGATGACGGTGCTCTTCAACGGCGCCGCCGCCGTCCTGTCCAGAGCGGTCACCGGGAAGCCGGCCGGGGCGGTGTTCAGGGTGATGTCGACCGTCTTCGGGTCGAGGCGCAGGCTCGCGGTGTCGGTGAGCCCGTCGGCATCGGTGACGGTGAGCCGCAGTTCCAGCCAGGACGGGTAGTCGTGATCGGGCGCGGTGAAGTCGCCGCCGTCCCCGCTCTGCCCGGTGATCTGGTGCTCGTGGCAGTTGCTCGGGCAGTGATGCATGATCAACTTCCAGTCGAGCGCGTCGCCCGGCAGCGCCCCGTCCTCGGGATCCGTTCCGGTCCCGGTGAAGTGGATCTCGTCGCCGACCGCCCACTTGGTGCCGGCCGCCGGACTCGTGATCGTGGCTGTGGGCGGGCTGGAGCCCGCCGTGACGGCGGTGTCGACGGTGTCGGTGCCGCCGCGCGGGTCGCCGACCCTCAGCCGTACGGTGACGGTCGAGCGCGTGGTGTAGGTGAAGCTCGGCTTCGCTGCGGTGGAGTCGTCGTACTGTCCGTCGCCGTCGAGGTCCCACGCGTACGTGAGCGCCTCCCCGTCGGCGTCGCTGGAGCCGGTGCCGTCGAAGTTCACGGTGAGCGGCAGGGCTCCGTAGGTCCGGTCGGACTTGATCGCGGCGACCGGTGGGTTGTTGACGCCGTTGTAGACGAAGCGGATGATCCGGCCGCCCGCGAGGTCGACCCCGAAGATGTCGCCGCCCGGGCCGGCCTGGAGGTCGATGAGCCCGCCGGTGTTCGTCGCGAAGGTGCTGATCGCGCTCGTGCTCGGCAGGCCGTTCGTGCCCGGCCGCATCGCCCACACGCACTTGCGGTTGTAGTCGGTGAAGAACAGTGCGCCCCGGTAGGCCGCCGGGTAGGCGCCGGTCGCGTGGAACGCCACCCCCGTGATCGACGAGCTGCCGGTGGCGCAGCTCTCGCCCGCGACCACCTTCGCGTTGTGGCCGTAGCGGTAGTACGGGGCCGTCACCGCGGACGAACCGGCGGCGTAGAGGTTCTCGCACAGGGTGAGATTCGCGCCGTCGTAGCCGGCCTGCCGCGCGCTGCCCTCGTAGCACGGCCAGCCCAGGTTGGTGAGCTTGGCGGTGGGTGACGGGATGCGGTTGATCTCCTCCCAGGCCTTGTACCCCACGTCGCCGGCCCAGATCTCGCCGGTCCCCGGCCGGAAGGTGAACCGGAACGGGTTGCGCAGCCCGTAGGCCACGATGCGCTTGGCGTTGTCGTCGCCGGTGGTCGTCGGGTTGCCGGGCGCCGCCTCGCCGCTGTCCGGGTTCACCCGGATGATGCCGCCGTCCAGCGTCGTCGGGTCGGCCCGCGTGCGCAGGTCCTGGGAGCGCAGCGCGCCGCCCTCGGCGGTCGGCGGCGCGAGGGCCGTGCCGATCTTGCTGGGCGGATCACCGCAGGGGTTGTCGGGGGTGACGTCGCTGGCGGTCTGGCTGTCCTGGCCGTAGTCGGTGTAGCCGAAGCTGGCCCCGTCGCCGCCGCCGGCGTACAGCATGCCGTCCGGGCCGAACGCCACCGTGCCCACCGAGTGGCTGGGGAACTGCTGGCACCAGTCCTCGATCAGGACCCGCTCGTCGGCGAGGCCGCCCGGCTGGGCCGAGGGTGTGAGGATCGAGACCCGGCCGCTGACCACGCACCCGTCGCCGGTGCCGCCGGGCGGGCTCGGGCACTGGTCGTCCGTGCCGTTCGCCGAGGGCCACTTCGGGTACGCGCCGCCGATCTCGCCGTTGTAGGCGTACGCGGTGTAGACCCTCGGGTCGGCCGGGAAGTCCGGGTGGAGGGCGAGCCCGAGCATCCCGCGGTCCCAGTAGCTGTGCACCTTGGGGCGCAGATCGGCGTAGAGGGTCGCGGTGGTGTCGGTGAGCGAGTCGAACACCTTGATGCGGCCGTTCTTCTCCGCGACGAAGACGCGGCCGTCGGGGGAGAACTCCACGTTCGTCGGCTGGGTGAGCCCGCTGAACACCGTCTTCTGCTGGAACCCGGCCGGCAGGGCGGCGGCTTCGGCGCCCTGGCCGGTCAAGGCGACCGCCGCGGAGAGCGGCAGGGCGAGCATGACTGCCAGGACAATACGGGTGCGGCGGCCGACGAGACGCAACAGTGCGGTGACCATGGTGGACCCCCTATGCCCGAGCACTCGATCACACCATCGGGTATTTCGTCGGTAAAGGGGATGCGCGGGCCGAATGTGGCCCGCAGGTCAACCGCCGGGTGCCGTCAGGAGTCCGTCGTTGACGTTTCGACGTCGCCGACTGCGGCGCGCCGTGGATGCCCGTGTACGGCACAGCCGGACTGCACGAAAGTGGGACGAGGGCAGGGAGGCGCGTAACGAGAATCATCCAAATGGACACACAGAGTGACGGACGGGAATCTAGCCTGCATGACGTGACCAGCGCACACGAGTACTGGCCGTCCCCGCCACCGTGGGGGTGGACCGCCGATGACCTCGACCGTCTGCCCTCCGACGGCCCGAACGGCGAACCCGACTTCTTCAAGCACGTCGAGCTCATCGATGGAGCCCTCGTCTTCAGGTCCCCCCAGAGACGCTTCCACGAGCGGATGATCTGCGGGCTGACGAATAGCCTCAACGCTCTCGTTCCAGGCCACTTGGCGGCGCTGACGCGGATGGACGTCAAGCTCGGACACCGCATGCGCCCCTGCCCCGACGTCCTGGTCATCGACGCGGCCGTCGCGGACGACGACAACCGCACCTGCTACAAGGCCGGTGAGGTGCATCTGGTGGTGGAGGTCGTCTCTCCGGAGTCCGAGGAGCGCGACCGCAAGACGAAGCCGCCGCGGTACGCGGAGGCGGGGATCGCCCACTTCTGGCGGGTCGAGGAGAACGACGGCAAGCCCACCGTCTTCGTCTACGAGCTCGACCCGGCCACCAAGGCTTATGCGCTCACCGGCATCCATCACGGTCGACTGACCGTTCCCGTCCCGTTCCCCATCGACATCGACCTCGACGACCTGCCTCGTTGACGCGCTCCCTTGGACGCCCGGGCGGGGACGACGACGGTGAGAACCAGCGTGACCGCGGTGAGCACCGCGGTCACACTGGTTCTCCTGTCTCGAATGCCTCACACGCCCCCGGCGGTGGGGATCAGAGGGTGAGTGTCCAGCTGTTGATGTAGCCGGTGTCCTGGGCGAAGGCGTCCTGGACGCGCAGCCGCCAGGTGCCGTTCGCCGCCTCACCGGACAGGTTCACCGCGTAGGTGGCGTCGACGTTGTCGGCGCTGTCGGCGCTGCTGGAGTTCTTCAGCCGGTAGGCGGAGCCGTCCGGCGCGACCAGGTCGATCACCAGGTCACCACGCCAGGTGTGCACGATGTGCACCTCGGCCGTGGCCGAGGACGAGGCGTTGCCGGTGCAGCCGGAGACGGTCACCGGGCTCTCCACGGTGCCCAGGTCGGGAATGGTGTAGTCGGTGCCGTTGCTGACCGTCGTGCATCGGGTCGGGGGTGGCGGGGTATCGCCGGTCGTGGTGAACAGCAGGCGGTTCGGCGAGCCGGTGCCGGGGTTCGTGACGACGTTCGGGGTGGCCGCCGTGGTCAGGGTGGCGGTGACCTGCGCCGGCGTCGAGCTCGGGCTGCCGGCGAGGACCAGCGCCGCGGCGCCGGCCACGTGCGGGGTCGCCATCGAGGTGCCGCTGATGGTGTTGGACGCGGTGGTGCTCGTGTGCCAGGCCGAGGTGATGCCGGAGCCGGGCGCGAAGATGTCCAGGCAGGTGCCGTAGTTGGAGTACGAGGCCCGGGCGTCGGTGCGCTCGGTGGCGCCGACGGTGATGGCCGAGGGCACTCGCGCGGGCGAGTAGTTGCACGCGTTGAGGTTGTCGTTGCCCGCCGCGATGGCGTAGGTGATGCCGGAGTTGATGGAGTTGGTCACCGCGTTGTCGAGCGCGGTGCTGGCTCCGCCGCCGAGGCTCATGTTCGCGACGGCCGGCTTGACCGCGTTCGCGGTCACCCAGTCGATGCCGGCGACGACGCCGGCGGTGGTGCCGCTGCCCGCGCAGTTGAGGACGCGTACGGCCACCAGGCTCACGCCCTTGGCCACGCCGTAGGCGTTGCCGCCGACCGTGCCCGCCACGTGCGTGCCGTGGCCATTGCAGTCGGTCGCGTCGTTGTCGTTGTCGACCGCGTCCCGGCCGTGCCTGGCCCGCCCGCCGAAGTCGCTGTGGGTGGTCAGAATCCCGGTGTCGATGATGTAGGCGGTGACGTTCGACGCCGTCGTGTTGTAGGTGTAGGAACTGCTCAGCGGCAGGTTGCGCTGGTCGATGCGGTCGATGCCCCAGGAGGGCGGGTTGGGCTGGGTGGCGATGGCTCGCATGACCTGGTTCTGCTCGACGTAGGCCACGTTGGGATCGGCGGCCAGCCGCCGCGCCTGCGTTTCCGTCATGGTCGCGGAGAAACCGCGCACGCTCCGCTGATAGACATGGCCGAGCTTGCCGGCGTGCCGGCTGACGAGGGTGCGGGCACTGCTCGCGACGCCCTTCTGCCGTACTGAGGCGCTGTCCTTCAGCACGACGATGTAGCTGTCGGCGATCGCCGTCGGAGTTCCAGCGTTGCGGATCGCGGACTGTGGGGCCGCCGACGCCTGTACGGGGACGACGACGGTGAGGACCAGTGCGACGACGGCGAGCACCGTGGTCGCGACCGATCTCCGGGCTCTGGACGTTGGGGACATGCGGGGGGTCTCCTGTCTCGAATGCCTCGAACGTGTCCCGCGCGGTTTTTGGCCGCAGGCGGAACGGAACTTATGGTGAATGAAGTCCGCCTTTGCGGCAATAGGCAGTTAATGACGAAAAACTCCGTATGTTAAAGGCCTTTTACGGATTGACACGAATAGGCGGTTCGAAGGAGTTTGATTCGGGCGCGGGCGCGGGCGCGGGCGTGGCCCGTCACAGGCGCGTGACCGTGGAAACGCACTGGCACCGACGGTGCGAACTACGCCAGGCTGGTGCCGTGGACGATCTCGGGGTACGGCTGGTGCGCGAGCACACGATCCTGTCGGTCGTGGTCGGCTCGCGTGCGTACGGGCTCGCGATCGAGGGCAGCGACGTCGACCGGCGGGGCGTGTTCGTCGCGCCCACGCCGCTGTTCTGGCACTTCGACAAGCCGCCGACCCACGTGGACGGGCCCGGCCCGGAGCGGTTCTCGTGGGAGGTGGAGCGGTTCTGCGGCCTGGCGCTGGACGCCAACCCGACCGTGCTCGAATGCCTGTGGTCGCCGCTGGTCGAGCAGGTCACCGACGTCGGGCGGGAGCTGCTGGAGCTGCGCGATGGGTTCCTGTCCCGGCATGCGCACCGTACGTTCCTGCGGTACGCCGACAGTCAGTTCCGGCGGCTTGGGGCCGACCTGCGCACTCGCGGTGAGCCGCGCTGGAAGCACGTGATGCACCTGCTGCGGCTGCTGATCAGCGGCCGGCACCTGGTGGAGCACGGCGTGCCGCTGGTCGACGTCGGCGACTACCGCGACCGGCTGCTGGCGGTACGGCGGGGCGAGCTCGGCTGGGCCGAGATCATGGAGTGGCGGTCGGCTCTGACCGCGGAACTGGGCGCGGCGCTGACGCGGAGCCCGTTGCCGGCCGAGCCGGACCGCCGCGCCGTCGAGGACTTCCTGATCTCGGTGCGTCGCCGGTACGTGGAGGTGGACGGGTGAGAATGCCCGAGGGCGTGATGGCGAGGACGCGGGCGGAGCATCCGTATCCGCTGGCGTTCATGACGGTGAGCGGAGCGCACCTTTACGGCTTCCCGTCCGCCGACTCCGACATCGACCTGCGCGGCGTGCACCTGCTTCCGGTCGAGGAGGTCGTCGGGCTCGCCGAGGGCCGCGAGACGGTCACCCGGACCTTCGAGCACTCCGGAGCGGAGATCGACCTGGTCACGCACGATCTCGCGAAGTTCTGCCGGATGCTGCTGAGCCGCAACGGCTACGTGCTGGAACAGGTCATGTCGCCGCTCGTCGTGGAGTCCGGACCGGTGCACGAGGAGCTGAAGGCCCGGGTGCCGAAGCTGGTCACCTCCCTGCACGCGCATCACTACCTCGGCTTCGCCCGCAACCAGTGGAACCTGTTCGAGCGCCGGGCGGAGCTCAAGCCGCTGCTCTACACCTTCCGGGTGCTGCTGACCGGCGTTCACCTGATGCGCACGGGCGAGGTCGTCGCCGATCTGAACGCGCTCGCCGCCGAGTACGGACCGGCCTATCTGCATGAGCTGATCGAGGCCAAGCGGGAGGCCGAGCACGCGCCGCCGCCCGCCGGCGCCCCTGGCCGGGACCGGCTGGGCGCCGACGTGGTCGCGTTGACGATCCGGCTGGAGGAGGAGCGGGACTCGTCCGCGCTTCCGGCCGAATCGCCGGGCTCCGGCGGGTTGAACGACCTGGTCGTCCGGACCCGCCTCGCGACTATCGGCCGGTGACCTCGACCGGGTCGAGAACCCACGGGGCGTCCGCCGGGGCGACGCGCTCGCGCGGGACACAGGCTCGGGCCAGTACGTCCAGGACGCGTGCCGGCTCGCAGCCGTAGATCCCGGCACCCCAGGCGCTGTTGGCCTCGATGACGGCCCAGCCGCGCCCACGTACCCGCCCGATGTCGATCACGATCGCGGGGGGCATCGGGACGTCCGCGTCGCCCAAGAGTTCCTTGGCATAGGCGGCGGCCTGCTGCACGTCGTCGGGCTCCGCGTGCCAGGTGCCGTCCTCGGTGAGCGTGAATCCGCCCTCGCGCAGGTACGGCGACATCGTGGCGAGCCGCCCGTCGAGCACGAAGCACCGGAACTCGACCTCCCACACGACCGGTTCCGCGGTGAGCACCGCGGTGTCGTCGGGCTGCGCGTTCGTGGGCGGCAACTCGGCGTCCGGCCCGTACACGGTGGCCTCGAAGCCCTTCCGGCCGTCGGCCGGCTTGACGAACACGGGGTTCCGCAGCGTCCGCGCGTGGCCCATGGTGGTCAGTTCGATCGCGCGCCGGCGGTGCCGCTCCGGCAGGCCGAGCAGCCAGTCGAAGGGCGCGTCGATCAGCGCCCGGCCGAGCTCGGCCGCGATCACCTCGACGAACAGCGGCTCGCCGTAGAGCACCACGTCACGACCTCGCAACCGGTCCGGCGGCCGCCAGCCGCCCAGCCGCTCCACGCTCCAGCCGGCCCCCACGGCGGCGACGCGCAGGTCGCGGGAGTCGGAGGTGTACCGGGGCGACAACACGAGCGTGGGCACGGATACAAGCCCTTTCTCATCGACCTCGTCGGGGGGTTCGTTGTCTTCGACGCGCGCCGCGCTCGTGAGGTTGCTCTCCGTCCAGGTCCGGCCGCGGAAAAACCCGTTGCCGTCCCGTACGCCATTCCGGCAGGGTTGAGACCACAGGGAGAGACCACCGGGCGGCGGACACCCCGCCCGAACACCGCAGGGGAGGGGCCGGTCATGCGGCGCACGCACATCCATCCGGAGAGTTCGCGGCATGCCGTGCATGGGCCCGGTGCCCGTACCCACGGTCCCCGAATGCGCACGAGCTGATCGCCTCCATCCGTGATTCCCGGAGGGTTGGCCGAGCCAGGTAAGGCAGCGGCCCGCTAAGCCGTGGTCGGGTCGAAAACCCGCGCGAGTTCGAATCTCGCACCCTCCGCTCGGTTCATGGCGGGTAGGGACGCTGGTGCGTTCGGCGGTCTCATAAGCCGCGGTAGGCAGGTTCGATTCCTGCACCCGCTACGAAAGTGAAATTTCGCCGGGTCGTATCTTCTGTGCGTACCCGGCCATGGCGGCCGTGGTGTGGTGGTCTGCACACCAGGTTGTGGCCCTGGAGGTTCTCGGTTCGATCCCGGACGGCCGCCCTGCCCGCTTGATCCGCCGACGTGTCGGCGTCGAATTCGAATCGAATCGACGCCCATTCAGCCGGGGGATTATCGCGCCTTATTGACACTGCCGGATGAGCGTGTGAAAGTCTGCATTGTTCACGCGAAAGCCGCCGGAAAGTCCTCGCGCGAGTAGAGCCCTCGCGCGAGTCACGCCCGCGCATATCGCTCATGCACGCCCTCGGCGTGACGGTCGTCCGGGCCCGTCCCACTGACCGTGCGTGGCGGTCGCCCATCAGACAGGGAACCGTCCATGCGGAAGAACCTCTTCACCACGCTCGCGGCCGTACTGGCCGCCGTACTGGCCGCGATCACGGTGATCGTGGCGCAGGCCGCCACCACCACACCGGCGTCCGCGGCCGCCGCCGACACCTACTCCTGGAAGAACGTCCAGATCGCCGGTGGCGGCTTCGTCCCCGGCATCGTCTTCAACCAGAGCCAGAAGGACCTGATCTACGCGCGCACCGACATCGGCGGCGCCTACCGCTGGAACCAGGGCTCCCAGGCATGGACGCCCCTGCTCGACTGGGTGGGTCAGGGCGACTGGGGCTACAACGGCGTCGTGAGCCTGGCGACCGACGCGGTGGACCCGAACCGGGTCTACGTCGCCGCCGGGATGTACACCAACAGCTGGGACCCGAACAACGGGGCGATCCTGCGGTCCACGAACAAGGGCGACACGTGGCAGGTCAGCCCGCTGCCGTTCAAGCTCGGCGGCAACATGCCCGGCCGGGGCATGGGCGAGCGGCTGGCCATCGACCCCAACCGCAACAGCGTGCTGTACCTCGGCGCCCCCAGCGGCAACGGACTGTGGCGCAGCACCGACTCCGGTGCGACCTGGGCGAAGGTCACGAACTTCCCCAACCCCGGCAACTACGCACAGAGCCCCGGGGACGCCTATCTCGGGGACAACCAGGGGATCGTCTGGGTGACCTTCGACAAGCGCACCGGCACCGCCGGGAACCTCACCCAGACCATCTACGTGGGCGTGGCCGACAAGCAGAACACCGTCTACCGCACGACCAACGGCGGCACCTCCTGGGAGCGGGTGGCCGGCCAGCCGACCGGCTACATCGCACACAAGGGCGTCCTCGACACCGCGAACGGCCACCTCTACCTCGCCACCAGCGACACGGGCGGGCCGTACGACGGCGCCAAGGGAGACGTGTGGCGCTATGCCACGGCGACCGGTGCCTGGACGCAGATCAGCCCGATCCCGTCGAGCAGCGGCGACGACTACTTCGGCTACAGCGGCCTGACCATCGACCGGCAGCGCCCGGGCACGCTCATGGTGGCCACGCAGATCTCCTGGTGGCCGGACGTGATCTTCTTCCGCAGCACCGACAGCGGGGCCACCTGGACCCGGGTGTGGGACTGGACGAGCTACCCCAGCCGCGGCTTCCGCTACAAGATGGACGTCTCCGCGGCGCCGTGGCTCACGTTCGGCAACAACCCCGCGCCGCCCGAGGTGACGCCCAAGCTCGGGTGGATGACGGAGTCCCTGGAGATCGACCCGCTCAACTCGAACCGGATGATGTACGGGACGGGCGCGACGGTCTACGGCACCACCGACCTCGGTCTCTGGGACTCCGGCGGCCAGTTCACCATCAGGCCGATGGCGAAGGGGCTGGAGGAGACCGCGGTGCTCGACCTGATCAGCCCGCCGTCCGGCGCCCCGCTGGTCAGCGCCCTGGGTGACATCGGCGGCTTCCGGCACACGAACCTGGACGCCGTGCCGCCGATGATGTTCACCCGGCCCGCTTTCACGAGCACGACGAGCCTGGACTACGCCGAGACCAACCCGAGCGTCATGGTGCGGGCCGGCAACTTCGCCGACGCCGACCGCCCGAACGACAGCCACGCCGCCTTCTCCACCGATGGCGGCGCCAACTGGTTCCAGGGCGCCGAGCCGGGCGGCATCAACGAGGGCGGCACCATCGCGGCGGCGGCCGACGGCGGCCGGTTCGTGTGGGCGCCCAAGGACAGCCCCGTGGTCTACTCGGTCGGCTACGGGAACTCCTGGACGCAGGCGTCCGGCGCGCCGCAGAACGCGATCGTCGAGTCCGACCGGGTCAACCCGAACAAGTTCTACGCCTACAGCGGCGGCCGGTTCTACGCGAGCACCAACGGCGGGCAGAGCTTCGCCGCCACGGCCGCCATGGGACTGCCGTCCTCGGGCGTGCACTTCAAGGCGGTCGCGGGCAGGGAGGGCGACATCTGGCTGGCCGGTGACACCGGCCTGTTCCACTCCACCAACTCGGGTGCGAGCTTCACCAAGGTGGCGGGCATGGCCAAGGCCCTGAACGTCGGCTTCGGCAAGGCGGCGCCCGGCCAGACCTACCCGGCCGTCTTCGCGGTCGGAACCGTCGACGGCGTCACCGGGGTCTTCCGCTCCGACGACGCCGCGAGCACCTGGGTGCGGATCAACGACGACCGGCACCAGTACGGCAACATGGGTGAGGCGCTCACCGGGGACCCACGTATCTACGGAAGGGTCTATCTCGGCACCAACGGCCGGGGCGTGCTGTACGCCGACCGCACCGGCGGCCCCACCACCCCGCCCACGACGCCGACCCCGACCCCGACCCCGACGCCGACCCCCACGGACCCGCCGGCGAGCGGCCCCTGCTCGGTCGCGTACTCGGTGACCGGCCAGTGGAACGGCGCCTACCAGGCCGAGGTGAAGATCACGAACACCGGCACCTCGGCGGTCAACGGGTGGAACCTCGCCTGGCGGTTCCCGGACGGCCAGCGGATCACCCAGATCTGGGGTGCGACGCACACCCAGACCGGCGCGGACGTGACTGCGAAGAACGCCGACTACAACGGGACCATCCAGCCGTCCGGCACGGCGACGTTCGGCTTCATCGCCGACCGGTCCGCGTCGAACGGGCGACCGGCCGCGTTCAGCCTGAACGGCGCGGCCTGCGCGGTGGCGTAGA
>NZ_JABVEC010000029.1 GCF_014323705.1 Actinomadura alba | reverse complement strand
GGTCAATGGACGCCGGTCAGCGGACGCCGGTCAATGGACGCCGGTCAATGGACGCCGGTCAGCGGACGCCGGTCAGCGGACGCCGGTCAGCGGACGCCGGTCAGCGGACGCCGGTCAGCGGACGCCGGTCAGCGGACGCCGGTCAGCGGGCCGCCGTCGTGGGGCCGCTGGTGCCGCCCCCGGCGCCACCGGGCGAGGTGAGGTGGCCGACGACGATGTCGCCGAGCATCTGCCGGTAGTGGTCGCGCCGGGCCGGGTCGGTGAGGTCCCGCCCGAAGAGCGTGCCGAACGTGTGGCGGTTCGCCACCCGGAAGAAGCAGAACGAACTGATCAGCATGTGCAGATCGACCGCGTCGATGTCCGCGGTGAAGACGCCCTGCTCCCGGCCGGCCTCGAGGACCGTGGCGATCAGGTCGATCGCCGGGTTGGTGAGATTGGTGAGCGCCTGCGACTTGGCGATGTGCTCGGCCCGGTGGATGTTCTCGGTGCTCACGAGGCGGACGAAATCCGGATGGCTCTCGTGGTGGTCGAAGGTGACCTCGGCGAGCGTGCGGATGGCCGAGACCGGATCGAGGTGCTCCACGGCGAGCGACTGCTCGGCCACGCGGATCTCGGCGTAGGCGCTCTCCAGCACGGCGATGTAAAGCCGTTCCTTACCGCCGAAGTAGTAGTAGATCATCCGCTTGGTCGTCTGGGTGCGGGCTGCGATCTCGTCGACCCGCGCGCCGGCGTACCCGCGCTGTGCGAACTCCTCGGTCGCGATCTTCAGGATCTCGGCCTTGGTGCGCTCGGCGTCGCGTCGTCGTTCGGGGTCGACGGCGGTCGACCGCCCCGGCGGGGACATGCTGCTCCCAACTGGCCACATCGGTAAGGGGCGTTCTGAATCGGTCGATCCGAACCGGCCGGTCGGGTCGGGCCGGTCAGGATCGGCGGGTCGGGGTCGGCCGGTAGAACCGTCTTCATCGTAGTGTTCGGTGTCGCCCGCGAGGATTCGCGGTGATCGGCAGCGATTCGCGGTGATCGCAGGAATCTCATGGGAAGAGCTTTCCGTGGCCGTATCAGAGGCGTATAAGTGACGTACTAGTTCGTACATTACGTCCCTCTGGGGTGGTCACCCTTTGGCGGAGCAGCGGCGGTCCGGGTATCTGATCGGTCTCATCGGCGTTGGTGTCGGCGCATCGCTGACCCGGCACTGCACGAGCGTGAGGCGGAGCTCGCCGGGCTGCGCTACGCCTACCGGATCATCGACCTCGACGATCCGGGTCTGCGCGGGGTCGGCGTGGGCGAGCTCGTCACCGCGGCGCGACGGTTCGGCCGGACCGGCGCGGACAGCCCGAACGCGGGCTTCCTCAGAGAGGAGCCGCCTCCCTTCGGGCCGTCCGGCCCGGTGTTTATGCTCGGGTGTATGGCTACGGAGTGGTGGTCGATCGAGGTCTTCAGCGCGCAGACCTCCGCTGCCGCCTGGCGCGATTCCTATGGCCGGTCGCTCATCGAGTCCGCCCTCACCAACGGCGCCTCGGCCTGGGAGTGGCACGACCACTCCTGGGGCCTGGTGTTCGAGGTCGAGTTCGCCGACGAGGAGCAGTGGCAGGCGTGGCGTGCCCTGCCCGGAACGCGTGCCGCCCTCGACGCGGTGCCCGATCCGGTCAACGGTCTGGTGGTCTTCCGGGGTCGCGGCGGCTCGTCGGGAAACCCGGTGCCGCGAGGCCCCAGGGTGTCGCCCGGCGCGGCCTAGGCTCCGTGCCGGGATTCCGGTCAGGTGACGGGGATGATGCGCGCCTGCGTGAGACGGCCGTCGGCGATCGTGAGCACGCCCATGGTGCCGTGCGGCTGGCGGCGGCGATCGGTCGGCGAACCGGGGTTGAAGATGCGTACGCCGTCGCCGGTCTCGTCGAGTGGGATGTGGGAGTGCCCGAACACGACGAGATCGGCGTCCGGGAACCAGCGCCGCATCCGCCGGGTGCGGCCGGTCGCCGCGCCGCTGTCGTGCACCATCGCGACCGCCAGCCCGTCGAGCTCGAGCTCGAGCCGCTCGGGTGCGCCCCAGGCCGCCACGTCCGGGCCGTCGTTGTTGCCCGCGACGACGTGGACCGGGGCATAGGCGGTCAGCTCGTCGAGCACGTCGGGCGTGCACACGTCACCCGCGTGCAGGATAAGGTCCGCGTCGCGCAGGCGCTCGGCCACGCGGGGCGGGCAGAAGCGCCAGCGCCGCGGGGCGTGAGTGTCCGAGAGCACCGCCACGTTCACGCTCCCATCCTGCCCGCCGGACCGCTCGGCCGCCTCGGCGGGTGGGCGATCGGCCGGAGCGCCGGTGCCCCGTGGCGCGGCGGCTGCGGCTCTGTGGCTCCGAAGCTCCGAAGCTCCGGGACTCTGTGCTCTGCGGCTCAGCGGCCCCGTGCTTCCTGGTCGAGTTCGGCCCAGAGGTCCGCGGGGATGTCCGTGGCGGCCAGCGCGAGGTCATCGGTGATCTCCGTGGGCGTCCTCGCTCCCACCACGACACCGGTGACGGCGGGGTGCCGCAGCGGGAAGCGCAGCGCGGCGGCGGCGAGGGACACACCGTGCGCCGTGCACCGGTCGGCCATCCACCGGGCCCGGCGCAGCACCGTCGCGGGCGCGGGCGCGTAGTCGTAGTGCGCGCCGGGCCGGGGATCCGCCAGCACGCCGCTGTTGAACACCGCCGCGACCAGCACTCCGACGCCGCGCTCGGCGCACAGCGGCAGCAACTCCTCCTCGGCGCCGCGGTCGAGCAGGCTGTAACGCCCGGCCACCATGACGCAGTCGATGTCGGTCTCGGTCACGAACCGGGCCGGCATCGCCGTCTGGTTCATGCCGACGCCGATGGCGCGGACGGCACCCTCGTCGCGCAGGCGCTCGAGCGCCGGGTACGCCTCCCAGACGGCCTCGGGCCAGTGGTCGTCGGGATCGTGGATCAGCGCGATGTCGAAGGCGTCGAGTCCCGACCGCTCCAGGCTGTCGGCGAGCGACCGGTAGACGCCCTCACGTGTGTAATCGCGCCGGCGGACCAGTGAGGCACCTTCGTGGAAGGACTCGGTGCCGGGCTCGGTTCGGCCCGGCTCCAGCAGCCGGCCCACCTTGGTGGACACGACGGCCTCGGCTCTGGCGGCCGGGTCGAGGCCGGCGAGGAAGGCGCCGAGCCGCCTCTCGGCCGTCCCCACCCCGTAGTGCGGAGCGGTGTCGAAGTACCGGACGCCGCCGGCCCAGGCCGCCGCGAACGTCGCCTCGGCCGCGGCGTCGCCGACCGAGCTGAACAGCCCGCCGATCGGTGCCGTGCCCATTCCGATCCGCGTCACCGTCATGCCCCGGCGGCCGAGCGGCACCCGCGCGACGACGTCGCGCGGGGTGCCCTGGCCGCTCATCGGGCTCGCTCTCTCATGAGGCGCGCTCTCTCATGACGCGCGGCCGGCCATCAGGCCTGGCCGATGACGTGCCGTTGCCGACCGAGCCGGTCGATCTCGACCTCGACGACGTCGCCGGCCGTGAGGTACGGGATGTGATCGGCGCCGAGGGCGACCCCCGCGGGGGTGCCCGTGTCGATGACGTCGCCGGGTTCGAGCACCATGAACTGGCTGAGGTACCACACGACGTGGTGGACACCGAAGATCATGTTCTTCGTGTGGCCGTTCTGGCGGAGCTCGCCGTTGACCCACAGCCGCAACCCGAGTTCCTGCGGGTCTCCGGCCTCGTCGGGGGTCACCAGCCACGGGCCGAGCGGGTTGAAGGTCTCGCAGGACTTGCCCTTGTCCCACTGGCCGCCGCGCTCGAGCTGGAACTCGCGCTCGGAGACGTCGTCGGCGATCGCGTATCCCGCGATGACGCCGGCGGCCTCCTCGGGCGAGCCGAGATAGCGGGCGGTGCGCCCGATCACGACCGCGAGCTCCACCTCGTAGTCGGTCTTCGTGCTGCCGCGCGGCACCAGCACGGTGTCGTCGGGCCCGACCACCGTGTTGCTCGCCTTCATGAACACCACCGGTTCGGCGGGTGGCGTCGCGCCGGTCTCGGCCGCGTGGTCGCTGTAGTTGAGGCCGATGCACACGACCTTGCCGGGCCGGGCGACCGGGGCACCGAACCGCTCTCCGCCGAGGTCGACCGGGGGCAGCTCGCCGGCCTCCAGCGCGCGGCGGGCGCGCTCGATGCCGTCACCGGACAGGAACGCGCCGTCGATGTCGGTGGTCAGGGCCGAGAGGTCGTGGCCCTGCCCGTCCTCGCCGAGTACGGCGGGTCGTTCCCGCCCGGGCGGTCCGGTGCGTACGAGGCGCATGCTCACTCCTTGCTGTCGATCCGGTGATCTGGGTGATCTGTTGGGGGGTCGTTGAGGTCGTTGCGGTCGTTGAGATCGACGCCGCCGCCGGTCCCGCTCCCGGTACCACTCCCGGTCTTACCGCCGGTCTCGGTCTCGGTGTCGCCGAGCGCGGCGTGCAGCCAGTTCTCCGAGGTGTTGAGGTGCATGAGGGCGGTCGCCTGGGCCAGCGTGGGGTCGCGGGCCTCCAATGCATCGTAGATCGCCTCGTGCTCGGCGAGCGTCATGTGCGCGGCGTCGGCCTCGACCAGGCCCCGCCATGTGCGCAGTCGCAGAGTGCGCGTGGAGATGCCCTCGAGCAGCGTGGTCAGGGTCTCGTTGCCGGTCGCCGCCACGACCGCGCGGTGAAAGGCGGCGTCGAACCGGGTGAGCTTCTCCACGTCGTCGCTGGCGGCGCGCATGGCCTCCAGGTGGCCGCGGATCTCGGCGAGCCCGGCCGCAGAGATCCGGGTGGCCGCGAGCCCGGTGGCGACGGGTTCCAGCAGCCGCCGTACCTCGACGACCTCACGGAGCGCGTCGGTCCGCAGCAGTTCGATGGCCAGCCCGACCCCTTCGAGGAGCAGGCGCGGTTCCAGGCTCGTCACGTAGGTGCCGTCGCCCCGGCGGACGTCGAGCACGCGGGCGACCACGAGCGCCTTGACGGCCTCGCGCAGGGGATTGCGGGAGACACCGAGCTGCGCGGCCAGCTGTGGCTCCGAGGGCAGCCGGGATCCGGGCGGGAGCCGGCCGGACCGGATGAGCCGCCGGATGCGCGAGATGGCGACGTCGGTCAGTGATACCGGGCGCACCATGTCCTCGCCTGTGCCCGAGGGGGAGGTGCTCACGGTGCACAACCTAACAGACATCCTATGTTCGCAAAACCTTGCCCAAGTGGCGACTTGTCGCACCGGCGCATACATCGGGTTAATGGCCGGTGTGCTGCCACGTTCCTTGTCAGATGCGATGCCAGACAACAAAAGTAATGGGATGTCTGGACATGAAGCTCGATGCAGGCCTATAAAGACATCCTATGTTCAAGGGGTGCGGACCGCTACAGACCGAACCATCAGGGGGGACGACACAATGTGCGACACAGCGGCGCCGCCGCGGAAAGCCCGGTGGACGTGACTGAACTGATCTCCGCCGTCGACGCCTTCGACGTGAGGTTCCCGACCTCCCGGGATCTGGACGGGTCCGACGCGATGAACCCGGAGCCGGACTATTCGGCCGCCTACGTGGTGGTCCGTACGAGCGGTGGAGACGAGGGGCACGGGCTGGCGTTCACCGTCGGCCGCGGCAACGAGATCGAGGTCGCCGCGATACGGGCACTGGCCGCGCTCATCGTCGGCCTACCAGTGGCGGAGGCCCTCGCCGACCTCGGCGGGGTGTCGCGCAGGCTCACCGGCGACAGCCAGCTGCGCTGGCTCGGCCCGGAGAAGGGCGTCATCCACATGGCCGCCGGGGCCGTGCTCAACGCCCTGTGGGACCTGCGCGCCCGCCGGGAGGACAAGCCCCTGTGGCGGCTGCTCGCGGAGCTGACCCCGACCGAGCTGGTCGACCTCGTCGACTTCCGCTATCTCGACGACGCTCTGACCCGGCAGGAGGCGCTCGACATCCTGACCGCGAGCGCGCCGGGCCGGGCCGGGCGCGCCGAGCGGCTGGTCGCCGACGGCTACCCGGCCTACACCACCACGCCGGGCTGGCTCGGTTACACCGATGACAAGCTCGCACGGCTCGCCGCCGAGGCGGTCTCGGACGGCTTCGCCCAGATCAAGCTCAAGGTGGGCGCCGACCTGACCGACGACGTACGGCGGATGCGGCTGGCCCGCGAGGCCGTCGGTCCGGATGTGCGCATCGCCATCGATGCCAACCAGGCGTGGAACGTCGGGCAGGCGATCGAATGGCTGAGGCCCCTGGCGGAGTTCGAGCCGTACTGGATCGAGGAGCCGACCTCGCCCGACGACGTGCTCGGCCACGCCGCCATCCGCCGCCAGGTGGCCCCCATCAAGGTCGCGACCGGCGAGCACACCCACAACCGGGTGATGTTCAAGCAGCTGCTCCAAGCCGGCGCCATCGACATCCTGCAGCTCGACGCCACGCGCGTCGCCGGGGTCAACGAGAACATCGCGATCCTGCTGCTCGCCGCGAAGTTCGGCGTGCCGGTCTGCCCGCACGCCGGCGGGGTCGGCCTGTGCGAGATGGTGCAGCACCTGGCGATGTTCGACTACGTCGCGGTCAGCGGCTCCATGGACGACCGGGTCATCGAGTACGTCGACCACCTGCACGAGCACTTCACCGAGCCCGTGGTCATCCGGTCCGGCCGCTACGTCGCGCCCGAGGGGCCAGGTGCCGGTGCCATGCTCCACCCGCGGTCCCGTATCGAGTACGGCTATCCCGACGGCGCTCAGTGGGCCGGCCGGGTCCCGGAGGTGATCTCTTGAACCAGCCCATGAACGGGGAGTTCCACGGCCTGGCGGCGGTGGTGACCGGAGGCGCCTCCGGCATCGGCCTCGCCACGGCGACGCTGCTGGCCGCCCGGGGAGCCCGGGTGGCGTGCCTGGACCTGCGGCCGGAGGTACCCGAGCCGCTCGTCGGGCTGCGCGCCGACGTCACCGACGACGCCTCGGTGCGCGCGGCCGTGGCCGACGCGGCGGAGCGGCTCGGCGGCATCGACATCCTGGTCAACAACGCCGGTATCGGCGCACTGGGCGGGGTCGAGGCCAACGACGACGAGGAGTGGCATCGGGTCTTCGACGTCAACGTCGTCGGCATGGCGCGGGTGGCCCGCGCGGCGCTGCCGTACCTGCGGGCCTCCGACCACGCGGCCATCGTCAACACGTGCTCCATCGCCGCGACGGTCGGCCTGCCCGACCGGGTGCTCTACTCCGCGACCAAGGGCGCGGTGCTGTCGATGACCCGCGCCATGGCCGTCGACCTCGTTCCCGACGGCATCCGGGTCAACTGCGTGAACCCCGGCACGGCCGATACTCCGTGGATCGGCCGGCTGCTGTCGGGCGCCGACGATCCCGAGGCCGAACGGGCCGCGCTCGAGGCCCGGCAGCCTCTTGGCCGGATGGTCGCGGCGGACGAGGTCGCCGGCGCGATCGCCTACCTCGCGAGCCCGCTGTCCGGCGCCACGACCGGTACCGATCTCGCCGTGGACGGCGGCATGAACGGGCTCCGTCCCAGGCCGCGCCCCCCCGTCCCCTGAACCCGTACGAGCCGACCCGTGCTCCCTGAACTCGCGCGAGCCGGCCCGTACGGCCTGAACCAGGCGACCGACAGCCGACCATCGGGGGTCAGCCGAAAACTCGAGGAGACGCAATGAAACGTTCGAAGGCCGCCGCCGCCGGGTTCGCCCTGGTGCTGACCGCCGGTCCGCTCACGGCATGCGGCAGCGACGACTCCGGTGCCGGCGGCGCGGCCGCCAAGCCGATCGTCGGTGTGGACTACCCGCGGTCCGACACCGACTTCTGGAACTCCTACATCAAGTACGTCCCGCAGTACGCCGGCGAACTCGGCGTGGAGCTCAAGACCACGAACTCCCAGAACGACGTCGCCAAGCTCACCTCCAACGTCCAGACCTTCATCAGCCAGGGCGTGAAGGGCGTGGCGATGGCACCGCAGGACACCGCCGCCATCGCGCCGACGCTGCAGACGCTGACCGCCAAGAAGATCCCGGTCGTCACCGTCGACACCCGCCCCGACCAGGGTGACGCCTACATGGTCGTACGGGCCGACAACCGCGCGTACGGCGAGAAGGCCTGCCACTTCCTCGGCACCAAGCTCAAGGGCAAGGGCAAGGTCGTCATGCTCCAGGGCGACCTGGCGTCGATCAACGGCCGCGACCGCACCGAGGCGTTCAACGAGTGCATGAAGAAGAGCTACCCAGGCATCAAGGTGTTCGGTGAGGACACCAAGTGGGACGCCGCCGTCGCGTCGCAGAAGCTGCAGACCGACCTCACCGCCAACCCCGACATCAAGGGCGTCTACATGCAGGCGAGCTTCGCGCTCGCCGGGACCCTGCAGATCCTCAAGCAGCGTGGCCTGCTGGTGCCGCCGAGCGACCCGAAGCACGTCTTCGTCGTGTCCAACGACGGCATCCCGCAGGAGCTGAAGGACATCGCGGCGGGCAACATCGACGCCACCGTCTCGCAGCCGGCCGACCTCTACGCCAAATACTCCCTGTACTACGTAAAGGCGGCGATCGAGGGCAAGAAGTTCCAGCCCGGCAAGACCGACCACGACAGCAACATCGTCCAGGTCCGCCCCGGCCTGCTGGAGGACCAGCTGTCGGCGCCGCTGGTCACCTCCGACGGAGGTACCTACGGTGGGATCCCCAGCGTCAAGTCCGACGACAAGTCGCTGTGGGGCAACAACCTCTAGAAGGGCGGAAGAAGTGACTGAGGCGGCTACCGGGCCGGCGTCCGCCAGGGCACCGGACCCGGCGGGCCCCGCCGTGGCCGAGGCGGCGGGGGTCACCAAACGGTTCGGTGAGACGGTCGCGCTCGACCGGGTCGGCATCACCGTCCGGCCGGGGGAGACGCACGCCCTCGTGGGGCGCAACGGTGCGGGCAAGTCGACTCTCGTCTCGATCCTGACCGGGCTCCAGGAGCCGGATGCCGGCACCGTGAGCTTCGGCGGCCGCCCCGCCCCCCGGCCGTCGGAGCGGGCGGCGTGGCGCGAGCGGGTGGCGTGCGTCTACCAGAAATCCATGATCATCCCGGAGCTGACCGTCGCCGAGAACCTCTACCTCGGCCGGCCCGACCGCGGCGTGGGCGGCCTGATCAGCTGGTCCGGCATGCGCCGGAAGGCGCGGGAACTGCTCGCGACCTGGTCGGTCGACGTCGACGTCCGTACGCCCGCGGGCGAGCTGTCCGTGGAGCAGCGGCAGTTCGTCGAGATCGCGCGGGCCCTGTCGTTCGGCGCGCGGTTCATCATCCTGGACGAGCCCACCGCGCAGCTCGACGGCACGGCGATCGCCCGGTTGTTCGGCCGGATCCGGGCGCTCCAGGAGCAGGGCGTCACCTTCCTGTTCATCAGCCATCACCTGGAGGAGATCTATGAGATCTGCGACACGGTGACGGTGTTCCGGGACGCGCGGCACATCCTCAGCGCGCCGGTGGCGGAGCTGCCGCGGGCCGAGCTGGTCGCGGCGATGACCGGCGAGGCCACCGGGCTGCAGAGCGCGGCGGTTCGGCGACAGCCCCCGGCGGACGCCGGGGTCGCGCTGGACGTACGCGGGCTGTCCCACGACGACGTCTACCGGGACATCGGCTTCCAGGTCCGGGCCGGTGAGATCGTCGGGCTGGCCGGAGGCGGCGGCAGCGGCAAGACCGAGGTCGCCGAGACCATCGTCGGCCTGCGCGCCGCGAGCAGCGGCACGGTGGAGATCGACGGGAACCGGCCGCGTCCGGGGAGCGTGCCGGGCGCGCTGCGCGCCGGGGCCGGGTTCGTGCCGCAGGACCGCCACCACCAGGGGCTGGTCTCGATGATGTCGGTCGCCGACAACGCCACGATGTCGGTCCCCGGCAGGCTCGGCCGGGCCGGCTTCATCGACGGCCGCCGCCGCGACGAGCTCGCCGCGACGTTCATCTCCAACCTGGAGATCAAGACCCCCGGTCCCCGGCTGCCGGTCTCGGGGCTGTCGGGCGGCAACCAGCAGAAGGTCGTCATGGCCCGGGCGCTCGCGGGCGACCCGCGCCTGCTGGTGCTCATCACGCCGACCGCCGGCGTCGACGTGCGGTCCAAGGAGTTCCTGCTCGGCAAGGTCGAGGAGGTCGCGGGCGCCGGCACCGGCGTCGTGATCGCCTCGGACGAGCTGGACGATCTGCGCTTGTGCGACCGGGTGCTCGTGATGTTCCAGGGACGCGTCGTCGCCGAGATGGCGGCCGGCTGGAACGACCACGAACTGGTGGCCGCGATGGAAGGAGTCGACATCGATGCCTGACACCACGCCTGACACCACGCGTGAGACCACCGGGACCGTCTCGGCCGGATCCTCGTCCGAGGGTGCGGCGGCGCCGGGCGCGCGGCCGTTCGGCCCGGGCGGCGCCGTCAGCCTGGTCAGGCTGCGGGACTTCGCCCTCGTTCCCGCGATCATCGTGATCGCGATCATCGGGCAGATCGTCAATCCGATCTTCCTGCGGAGCGACAACCTCATCAACATCCTGCAGACGATGTCCGAGATCGCACTCCTCGTTCTCGCGCAGACCATCGTGCTGGTCACCGGCAAGATGGACCTGTCACTGGAGTCGACCTTCGGGCTTGCGCCGGGCGTCGCCGCATGGCTGACCGTGGCCGTCGGCGCGGGTCACGGCCTTGGCCTCGTACCGGGCGGCTGGGCCATTCCCATCACCCTCGCGGTGGGCGTGCTCATCGGGATCTTCAACGCGCTGCTCATCGTCCGGTTCGGGCTGCACGGCTTCATCGTGACGCTGGGCATGCTCATCGTGCTGCGCGGGTTGCTCACCGGGATCTCCGGCGGGCAGACGTTCTTCAACCTGCCGCCGTCGATGATGTACCTCGGCACCACGAGCTGGCTCGGCCTGCCCGTGTCGGTCTGGCTGTGTTTCGCTCTGTTCGCGGCCGGCATCGTGGTCCTCGGCCACACCTCCTTCGGCCGGGCGCTGTACGCCATCGGCGGCAATGTCGACGCCGCCAAGGCGGCGGGCATCCGCACCGACCGGGTGCTGTGGATCGCGCTGACCTCGGCCAGCGTGCTCGCGGCCCTGGGCGGGCTGCTGCTCTCTGGCCGCCTCGCGTCCGTCGCCGCCTCCCAGGGCGACGGTGCCATCTTCACCGTCTTCGCCGCCGCCGTGATCGGCGGGGTGAGCCTGAGCGGCGGCAAGGGAACCATGTTCGGCGCCTTCACCGGCATTCTGCTGCTGTACATGATCCAGAACGTGCTCACCCTGGCCGGGGTGCCCGCGCAGTGGATCGGCGCGCTCAACGGCGGGATCATCCTCGTCGCCCTCGTGCTCTCCCGCATCACCGGCGGCAAGGCCCAGGAGTGAGATCGATCAGGAGTGAGATCGATCAAGGGTGAGGCGGATTGAGACTGATGCGGTGACGGCGGTGGGGCCCGGACCGCGGCGGTAGCGTCGGGCGAGGGCGGTAGCGTCGGGCGAGGGCGAGGGCGAGCATCCGAGTGTGGGCCGAGCGCCCTCCGGTACCGCATTGCGATCGTTTAGAGTCGGGGGCCAGAGTCCGAATCGGATTCTTTTGCCGAGTCGGGCTCCAGGATTCCGCCAGGTCCCTGGAGGCGTGATGGCCGAACTGCTGCTTCCCCATGCCGATGCCACGCCGGACGAGCCGGCCCTCACCGACGAATGGGGGACGACGACTTGGCGTGAGTTCGACGAGCGCGTCAACCGGCTGATCGATGTGCTGCGCGCGCTCGGGCTCGGCGTCGGCGACACGATCGCGATCCACTCGGGCAACCGCCGCGAGTACTTCGAGCTCATGACCGCGGCGAGCCACGCGGGCCTGAACTACGCCCTGGTGAACTGGCACTGGACCGCCGACGAGCTGCGGTACGTGCTGGAGGACTCCGGCGCCGCCGTGCTCTTCTCCGAGGACCGCCTCGCCGACGTGGCCACCGCCGCATCCGAGGGACTCGACCTGACGGCCCGGGTGTCGCTCGGTGGTGAGATTCCCGGCTTCACCCCGTACGAGAAGTTCATCGCGGACGGCTCGGCCGACGAACCCGCGGACCAAGTGCTCGGCGTCACGCTGATCTACACCTCCGGCACCACCGGACGGCCCAAGGCGGTGCGGCGCAAGCAGCTCGTGACCGGTGTCCCGGTGGCCACCATGAAGCTGATCGCCGACGTCTTCGCCGAGATCCTGCTCATCCCCGAAGGCGGCCGTTCCCTGCTGGTCGGGCCGGTCTACCACTCGGCCCAGTGGCTGTGGTCGTACGGGCTGATGGTGAGCGGCCGGTCCGTCGTCATGCGGCAGGTGTTCGACGCGGCCGAGACGCTGAGGCTCATCGACGAATACCGGATCACGAACGTGCACCTTGTGCCGACCCAGTTCGTACGGCTGCTGCGGCTGGACGAGCGGACCCGCGCCGGGTTCGACGGGTCCAGCCTGGTCGCCGTCTGGCACGGGGCGGCTCCGTGCTCGCCGCAGGTCAAGCGGCGGATCATCGAATGGTTCGGCCCGGTCGTGCACGAGTACTACGGGTCGACCGAGTCGGCGGTGAACACCGTCGTCACCGCGAAGGAGTGGCTCGCCAGGCCGGGCACGGTCGGCCGGCCGCTCCCGATGACCGAGGTGCACGTGCTGCGGCCCGACGGCTCGCCCGCCACGCCGGGGGAGCAGGGCCAGCTCTGGTTCCGCTACACGAGTGGCGACGACATCGAGTACCACGGCGACGCGGACAAGACCGCCGCCATCCACCGCGACGGGCTCTTCACCACCGGCGACATCGGGTTCTTCGACGACGACGGCTATCTCTTCCTCGCCGACCGCGCCATCGACATGATCATCAGTGCCGGGGTGAACATCTATCCGGCCGAGATCGAGGGCGTGCTCATCACCCACCCGGCCGTTGCCGACGTCGCAGTCTTCGGCATCCCGGACGAGGAATTCGGCGAGCAGGTCAAGGCGGCCGTCGAGCTCGTCGAAGGCGCCGTACCGTCGGACGGGCTCGCGGAGGAGCTGATCGCGCACTGCCGGGTCTCACTGGCCGGCTACAAGGCGCCGAAATCGGTCGACTTCGTCACCGAGATGCCGCGTACCCCGACCGGAAAGCTCTACAAGCGCCTGTTGCGGGACCCGTACTGGCAGGACCGGGAGAGAGCGATCTGACCGCCCCCAGTAACGTGCGGCAGGGCGATCGGAACGACGACGGGATACGCATGCTGCTGGGAGACGAACGGCGGGAACTCTGCGAGGCAGGGCGGCAGACGGCCGAGTCGGGGCTGGTCATCGGGGCGGCGGGCAACCTCAGCGTGCGTTCCGGCGACCTGGTGGCGATCTCGCCGAGCGGTGTGGAGCTCGACCGGCTTACGCCCGAGGGCATCCCGGTCATCGACATGGAGGGCCGTGTCGTCGCGGCGGAGGGCGACGTCGTGGCGGAGGGCGGAGGCGCGCCGTCCTCGGAGACCCCCATGCATCTGGCGATCTATGCCACGACGGACGCGGCGGCGATCGTGCACACGCACTCCACCTACGGCGCCGTCGTCGCCGCCACGATGGCCGAACTGCCGCCGATCCACTACTACACCCTCCTGCTGGGCGGCGTGGTGCGGGTCGCCGACTACGCGGCGTACGGCACCCCCGAACTCGCCGGCAGCGTACGTACCGCGCTCGCCGGCCGGCGAGCGGCACTCATGGCCAACCACGGCGGCGTGGCCATCGGCGGCACGCTCGCCGAGGCGTACGAGAACGCGCGGCTGCTCGAGTGGCTGTGCGGCGTCTACGTGCGGGCCAAGACGATCGGCGAGCCCCGGCTGCTCACCGAGGCCGAGCTCGGCGAGCTGACCGAGCGCGGCTTCGGGCCGCCCGCCCTTCCTCCCCGCTAGTGTCCTGAGCCGTTGATTCGGCTGCGGTATCGAAGGCCGGCGGCGCGCGGCCATGATGACGGCCATGATGACGGCCATGATGAAAGGCACCGCGGGCACGTGTGGCAGGCCCCGGGCCGGCCACCGCGTACCTCCACTTCGCCGGCCAGAGGATGCGATCATGTGAAGATCGTGACGGCGGACGTGGAGGACTCCTCGTGAAACTCGGCCTGCAAATCTCCGACTTCACCTGGCCCGGCGGGCCGGGCCGCCTGCGCACCGATCTGGCCGAGGTCGCACGTACGGCCGAGGATGTGGGCTTCGACCGGGTCAGCGTCATGGACCACTTCTGGCAGATCGGCGTTATCGGGCCGCCCGAGCACGAGATGCTCGAGGCCTACACCACCCTCGGTTACCTCGCCGGTCAGACCTCGCGGGTCAAGCTCCTGACCCTGGTGGGCGGTGTCGTCTACCGCGAGCCCGGCCTGCTCGCCAAGGCCGTCAGCACGCTCGATGTGCTCTCCGGCGGTCGGGCCATGCTCGGCCTGGGCGCCGCCTGGTTCGAGGAGGAGGCGCGCGGGCTCGGCCTGCCGTTCCCGCCGCTGGCGGAGCGATTCGAGCGGCTGGAGGAGGCTCTGCAGATCTGCCTGCGGATGTGGGCCGACGACGATGGTGCCCACCACGGCGACCACTACCGCCTGGACCGCACGCTCAACGTCCCGCAGCCGCTGTCGCGGCCGCACCCGCCCATCCTCATCGGCGGCTCGGGGGAGAAGAAGACCCTGCGCCTCGTCGCGAAGTACGCGCAGTCGTGCAACCTGTTCCCCGGCCCCGACCTCGGGCGCAAGCTCGACGTGCTGCGCGAGCACTGTGAACGCGAGGGCACCGACTACGACGCGATCGAGAAGACCGTGCTGTTCGACTTCGCCGTGGGCGCGCGCGGAGAGAACGCCGGGGCCATCGTCGACGCGCTGGGCGGCCTGGCCGAACAGGGCTTCCAGGTCGCGCACGGCATTATCAAGGACGTCTCGTCGCTCACGGCCCTCGAGGTACTCGGCCGCGAGGTGATTCCGGCGGCCGAGTCCCTCTGACGCCGGTCTCGGGTCCCTGGGAGCCGACCACTAGAATTCCGCTCTAGTTCAGTGGCCGGCGGTCCAGGAGGCGAAGACATGGCGGAGCGTGAGGCGTCGGAGGCCTTCCTCACCGCGGAGGCCTTCTTCACCGCGAAGGGCTTCTTCACCGCGAAGGGCGACGAACTGATTCCCGCGCCGCACGCGCGCGGACCGTGGGCGCCGGACATGCTGCACGGCCGGCTGCTCGGCGGGCTCCTCGCCCGGCAGCTCGAGCGAGAGCACGCCGAGGAGCACCTGCGGTTCGCGCGGCTGACCGTGGACCTGTTCCGCAACACCCCGCTGGTCCCCGTACGAGTGGAGACCGAACGGATTCGGGACGGGCGGCGGATCCGGGTCGCGGACGCCGTCGCGTACGGCCCGGACGGCCCGGTGGCGCGCGCCTCCGCGGTGCTGCTGCGCCGCGGGGAGCAGCCGCCCGGACAGGTGTGGAGCGCGCCAGCGTGGAACGTGGCGGCGCCCGACGATCCGGACGCCGATCTCGCGCCACGGTTGCCGGGAGTCTCCTTCGACTTGTGGCCGGTCAACGGCGATGGGGACGGCGACGGCGACGGGGACGGCGACGGCGACGGGGACAGGGACGGCGACGGCGACGGGGACAGGGGCGGGGACAGGGACGGCGACGGGGACGGGGCCGGGGACGGGGCCGGGGACGGCGACGGCTTCGAGTGGGCGAGCGCGAAGCGGCGCCGGGCGTGGCTGCGTGAGACACATGAGCTCGTCGACGGCGAGCCGCTGTCGCCGTTCGCCCGGGTGGCACTCGCCGCCGACTTCGCCAGCCCCATGGCCAACTTCGGATCGGCGGGCCTCGGCTTCATCAACGCCGACTACACCCTCACCCTGAGCCGGCTGCCGCTCGGCGACTCGATCGGCCTCGAGACCACCGGTCACCTCAGCGAGGAGGGCGTGGCGACAGGGCAATGCGCTCTCTACGACACGACGGGGCCGATCGGCTACTGCGTCGTCGCGGCGGTCGCCAACCCAATCGCCTGAGGACCCCGTTGTTCCAGGAGCAGGCGCGGGGGAGTCCGCGCCGAACGGGTCTGCCGCCCATAAGAGCGGTCGCATCACCCTTGACGAGAAGCCTTCCCCGCGAAGCGGCCTCACCTCGCCGAAGGTGTTGACCCGATACACCGTCGAGCCCCGCCGGTCCCCGGGTGGCGTTGTCCTGCCCGGGCAGGTCGCCCGGGTGCTGGTCAGGGGCCTTGGGGTTGTGCGTCGTTCTCGCATCCGTCTCCAGACCGGTCGCGGTGGCCGTTGACCTTGCCCTGGCCGGACCCCGAGCCGCGCGTGAAGCCGGAGCCGGCGGCCGAAACACGACCCGAGCGAGTGCCAGACCCAGGCGTGGAGCCGAAACCCGAGCCGGGATAGGCGAAGGGGTAAGGAGGTGGACCAGGCGGCAGCAGAACAATGATGAGTCGGCCTTGCGAGTCGATCTGTTCTTGCACGCGGTGGGGGTGTTGTTCGAGCCACTGGTTGTGGAACGAGCACAAGGGGGCCAGATGATCGATGTCAGTGGGCGTTCCGCCCTTCCAGCCTGAGCCGGTGTGGTGGATCTCGCAAAGGCGGGCGGGTATCTCGCATCCCTGCACGCCGCAGGTGTCGTAGAGCGCTTCCAGTACCTGGCGCTGGTAGCGGGTGGCGAAGCGAGTGGTGCGCCCGAGATACAACGGCCGGCCGTCGGATCCGAGAATGAGCGGCGACACCCCGGCTGAAAGGGCGATCTGGCGGGCGCGCTCAGGACTGATGCGGCCGCCTCCGGCCCATCGCGCGGACGGACCTCGAGCGGCCCTGCCACCTTCACCGCCGTCGCCTCCAGCACTGTGGTCGGCTCCAGCAGTGTCGCCGCCTCCGGCCCATCGCGCGGACGGACCCCGAGTGGCCCTGCCACCTTCACCGCCGTCGCCTCCAGCACTGTGGTCGCCTCCAGCACAGTGGGCGGCTTCAGCACTGTCGCCGCCTCCGCGACTACGTCCGCTGTGGCGGCCTCCGCCAACTCTCCCGCGATAGCCGTTCGTCTTATTGATCCCGCCACCGGCGCACCGCTCAGACGACCGATCACTGCTGCGGCTCGCATCGCCGATGGTCCCGCCAAGGGTCCTGCTCGTGTCGCTGCCGCCTCCGCCGTCGCTGGCGGTGTGGCCGTCGCGATCATCGTCGTTCAAGGCGCGGTCGTCGCGGCTCGCGCGGTCGTCGTCCTCAACGCCGCTGGAGTCGGTGCCGGTCTTCGCCTTGGCGCTAGAGCCGGCGTCGGCCTTGGCGCTAGAGCCAGCGTCGGCCTTGGCGTAGGCATCGTCGCTGTCGCTGTCGCTGTCGCTGTCGCTGTCGCTGCTCCAGGCGCAAGTCGTCATGTCGCTACCGCAGGTGTCGTCGCGACCGTTGGCAGAGGCGAGGTCTTCGGCGGTCCCGTTCCGGTTGGCGTTGCTGTTGCTGTTGCCGTTGCAGTTTCTGTGGGCGCCGTTCCGATCGCTGCTGCTGCCGCTGCTGCCACTGGTGCCGGTGCCGGTGCCGAAGGCGTCGGTGTTCGTGTTGCCGCCTTCATTGCAGTTGCCGCTGCCATTCATGTCATCGCAGCCGGTGGCGTCGCTGTCATTGGCGGGGGCGCCCGCGTCGTTGCCGACGTCGGCGTTCGTGTTGTCGCTGCAGTTGCCGTTGCTGTTACCGCTGTCGCGATGGCTGCCGGTAGCGTCGGGGCAGTCTGCGCCATTGGCGTCGCCGTTGGTACTGCCCGCCTCGCCGCCGGGGCTGTCGTCCGCGCAGTCGTCCCCTTCACCCGTGTCGCCGCTTCCGGCGTTGGGGCTGGTGCGGGACCCGATCAAGGTCTCCAGGTTGATGATGAGGGTCGCATTGGTGCGGCGGTGGCCCTGGGACAGCAGGCTGAACAGGGCGTCGGCGGTGCGTTGTGGATGGTCGCGGTCGTCGGTGCGGCCGGCCGGGGTGGTGAGGGGCTCGACGGTGCCGTCCCAGACGGCGGTGTGCTCGGCGGAGATCCATCCCTTGACGAACGCGCCCCCGTCCAAAGAACGGGATCGAGCGATCCAGGAGCGTTGGTAGCCGCGCCGGGTCTCTTCGGGCGGGGGTTCGGTGCCATTGCGTTCGGCGATGACTTCCTTGATGCGGACTCCGGCCTTGGCGACGTGACCGGCACTGACGCCCTCGTCAGCCAGATCGAGCAGGATCTGCTCACCGGCCTCGGCGTCGGTGTCGTCGATGCGGTTGAGGGCTTCGGCGATGGTCGACGCGTAGCCGTAGGAGAGCTGCTGTGTCCGTAGGCGTTCGGCCGTCTGGGTGAGCCGCGCGAGTTGCCGTGCCAGGGTGAGCCGTTCCTTTGCCCGGCTGTCGCGCATCCCGAGTCTGTCGCGCAGCCAGGCCGAGGTGCACGTATATCCCCACTGACGTACCTCACCCGAGGTGTCGACTCGTCGGACCAGGGTGGCCAACGCCGCCTCGCTCATGTCGATGGCACCGCCGAGCCGCTGGGTCAGTTCCATGCAGGCGGCGGCCGAGTCCGGCGCCCTCCGGGCCGCCAGTTCGGATGCGCACGCCGCGACCGCCTCCACCAGTTCGGTGAGGGTCGCTTCGCTGAGCTCGGATGCGGTCGGTGGCACGCCCATAACACTAAGCGACCCCGCCGACAGAATTCGAACAAACGCTCGAAGGATCATGGGTCGCCCAGTGACAGCGCCGGTTCGCCACAGTCGCGCACCATGACCGGCCCTGAGTGGTTCAAGCGGGACCTGGTCTCGTACGGCTCCTCGGCGTCGCGAATGATCTAAGAGGCGCTCCATGTCGGCGGCCGTCCCGGATAGCATATGAGTCAAGCAAGCGTCAGCTTGGTTGTGAGGGCGGCATGGAGCTCGTGGTCACCGAGGAGCACCGGGCGCTGCGCGCGACGCTGCGCCGGTTCTTCGCCGAGACGTCTTCAAGTGCGGAGGTCCGGCGGCTCATGGCCACCGCCGACGGCTACGACCCGGCGGTGTGGGCGCGGATGGGCGGAGAGCTCGGGCTCCTGGGGATGGCGATCCCCGAGGAGTACGGCGGTGCCGGCTGCGGCCATCGCGAGCTGGCGGTCGTGATGGAGGAGATGGGCCGGGTACTGCTCTGCGCCCCGTACCTCGCCAGTGCCGTGCTGGCCGCCGACGCGCTGGTGACGGCCGGTGATGAGGCCGCGAAGGGAGAGCTGCTGCCCGGTGTCGCGGCGGGGACCACCATCGCCACGCTCGCCTGGACCGAGGACGACGGCCGCTGGGAGATCGACCGGGTGCGCATGACGGCGTCAGCGCGGGCCTACGGCGGCTGGGCGCTCGACGGCGCCAAGTCGTACGTCCTCGACGGGCATGTCGCGGACCTGGTGCTCGTCGCGGCGCGGGCCCCGGCCGGCCTGTCGCTGTTCGCCGTGGACGGCCGTGCGCCGGGGCTCGTCCGCACCGGGCTGCCGACGCTCGACGAGACCCGGAAGCTGGCACGGCTGCGGTTCACCGGCGTACCCGCCAGGCTGGTCGGTGTGGAGGGGGGCGCGGCGGCGGCGCTGCGCGCGACCTTGGATCGGGCCGCCGTGGCGCTCGCCGCGGAGCAGCTCGGCGGCGCGCAGCGGGTGCTGGACATGAGCGTGGAGTACGCCAAGGTCCGCCGTCAGTTCGGCCGCCCGATCGGCGCGTTCCAGGCGGTCAAGCACAAATGCGCGGACATGCTCGTGGCGGTCGAGTCGGCCCGTTCCGCCGTGATGTACGCGGCGGCGGTCGCCGACGACGACCCGGGCGAGCTGCCGGCGGTGGCCGCGCTGGCGAAGGCCTACTGCTCCGAGGCCTATCGCGACGCCGCCGGCGAGAACATCCAGATCCACGGCGGCATCGGCTTCACCTGGGAGCACGACGCGCACCTGTACTTCAAGCGCGCCACGTCGGCGCGGCTGCTCTTCGGCGATCCGGACCACCACCGGGAACTGCTCGCCCGCCGGATCCTCGGTCGTTGACGCGGGCGGCCACCGGGCCGGGGGCCGCCGCCCGCGTCACGTGGCGGCGCAGACAGGACTGCCCGCCATGCCGGCTCCGTCGCCGTCGGCGAGGAAGCCGAACGTCGTGGTGGCCCCGGTGCCCAGGGCTCCGTTCCAGCTCAGGTTCCTCGCGGTCACGGTGGAGCCGCTCTGGGTGAGGGCGCTGTTCCACGACTGGGTGATCCGCTGCCCACCGGCGAAGCCGAATGTGACAGTCCAGGCGGAGATGGGCGCGCTCCCGGTGGCGGTGACCGTCACCTCGCCCTGGAAGCCGCCCGCCCACTGGCCGACGACCCGGTCCGCCGCCTGGCAGGTCCGGCCGCCCGCCGGCGGCGTCGGCGTCGGTGTGGGTGTGGGTGTGGGGGTCGGAACGGTCGGTGGCGGGGTGCCGTCCAGGAGCGCGGTCAGTGCCGGATACCAGCGGTCGGCCATTTTCTGGTCGCCGCCGCCGTTCGGGTGCACGCCGTCATAGGTGTCGGACGCGGTGCTGAACCCGGCCCATTGGTCCACGACGGTGATCGGTGAGCGTGGTGTGCTCTGTGCGGCGGCCCAGGCGGGGATGGCGTCGTTGAGCGAGACGACCCGCCGCCCGCAGTCCGCGCAAGTCGCGGGGTTCATCGGGATGATCTTGGCGACCAGGATCCTCATGGCGGGATTGCTCGTCCGCATCTGCGCGACCAGTGTCGTTAACGCGTTGAGGATCTCGGTGTTCGACCGACCGCTCCACACGTCGTTCGTACCGAGGTGCATCATCACGATGTCGGGGCGGGTGGCCGCGAGCCAGCCGGGCAGCTGCCCCTGGGCCGCCAGGTTGGTCGCGAGAATTCCGCCGTGGCCCTCGTTGTCGCCGTCATGGGCCTGGCCGCAGCCCTGTGGCGGAAGCGTGCCCACGAAGTCGATGTCGGTGTGGCCGCCGCTCTGCAGCCTGTTCCACAGGATGGAGCGCCAGCACCCGGGCGAGCCGGTGATCGAGTCGCCCAATGGCGTGATCTTCACGGCCGCCGCGTGCGCGGACACGACCGGACCGGCGATCACGAGGGCGAGACCCAGCAACAGACCGGCGAGGGTCGTGGAGACCACCTGGCGTTTCGGCATGACCACACCCCTGGGTGCTGTGGAGTCGTGTTCCGAGCGTGTGGGAGCGCTCCCACACTGCTGAAGCTATGGGCGCCCGAGAGTGGCGTCAAGTGGACCTTTTCACGGTTTCACCCGTCCGGTCGCGCAACCGTCTTCCATGATCGGATTAGAACCTGTTCCATTGGCACATGGCCTCAGCAGAGCTGTCCCGATCGGTGCGAATGGGCTACGGTGTCGGCTCTTTCTGCGCCGGGACCTTCTCGACCGTTCCCGGGTTGCTGCTCCTCTACTACCTGACCAACGTGCTCGCCGTGCCGGCTGTGCTGGCCGGCTTCGTGGTGTTCCTCCCCAAGCTTTGGGATCTGGTGATCAACCCGTACGTCGGTCGGCTGTCCGACCGTACGGCTTCCAGACGGCCATGGCTGCTGGCGGGGGCGGCGACCCTGCCGGCGGCGTTCGTGCTGACGTTCGCCGGGCCGTCGGTACGCGGTGACGTCGCCGCGCTCTACGTCGGCGGATGCTTCTTCCTCGCCGCCACGGCCTACGCGCTGTTCGAAGTGCCCTACAAGGCGATGCCGGCCGAGATGACCGACGACTACCACGAGCAGTCCGGGCTCCTGACCTGGCGCATGGCCTTCCTGGGCATGGCGATCCTGCTGTCCGGCGGGCTGGCGCCGGCGCTCGTCAACCACCAGGGCGACACGGCCACCATCGGGGGTTACCGGCTCATGGGGCTGGTCATCGGCGGCGTGCTGCTGGTGTCGATGGTCGCGACCTACTTCGGCACCGCCAAGGCACCGCGCATCGCCAGGGCCGAGGCCGACCGGGTGCCCCTGCGCGCGCAACTCGCCGCGGCGCGCGGCAACCGGACCTTCCTGAACCTGCTCGGCTTCAGCTGTGCCCAGATGCTCGCCGTCGGCATGATGCTTGCGGGCGCGCCGTACTTCGCCACCTATGTGCTCGACAGCACCGGTGCGGTGACCACGCTGTTCCTCGCGCTGGTCGGGCCCATCATCATCACCATGCCGGTGTGGGTACGGCTGTCGCGCCGGATGGACAAGCGCGGTGCGATGGTGCTGGCGTCCGTCCTGTTCCTCATCGGCGCGGTCGGGCTGAGCCTGGCGCCGTTCCTCGGGGCCGGCTACGCCTACCTGGTCGTCGTCGTGATCGGCGTCGGCTATGCCGGGATCCAGCTCCTGCAGTTCTCGATGCTGGCGGACACTCTCACTGCCGACGCGCTCCGGTCACGGGCGCGACGGGCCGGGGTGTTCACCGGATTGTGGACCGCCGCCGAGACGGTGACGTTCGCGTTCGGCGCGCTGTTGCTCGGCTGGATGCTGGGCCTGGCCGGCTTCGTCTCCTCGGATGCCGACGAGGTCGTCCCGCAGTCCGACAGCGCGATCAACACCGTCGTGATCGGTGGCACCGTCGTGCCCGCCGTCCTGATGGCGGTCGCCGTCTGTCTGATCCTGCGGTACGACCTGACCGCTCAGCGGCTGGCCGCGCTGCACGCCACGGCGGCATCCGCGGAGATGGGTACGGGGACGGGAACCGACACGGAACCGGGCACGGGACCGGGCACGGACGCGGGAACGGGCACGGACGCGGGAACGGGCAGCGACACCGAAACGGGCGCCACCCCGGCCCACGGCGGCGCGTGACCGGGGTCCTGTGCCGCCATGCACCGGGCGAGGCGCCGGCCGCGCGTTCCCGGAACAGCGACGGCGGTCGCGAGGTCCGGCGCGATGATCAGCTCGGCGTCGCCGACGCCGCACCCGCGCCGGCGTTGACCGGCTTGCCGAGCGCGCTGCCCTTCAGCCACTCGTCCCAGGACTTCGCCCAGGGCGTCGGGCCGTTGCCGAAGCGGAGCTTCCGCGTGGTGCCGGTGACCTCGATGATGTCGCCGCGCCGCGTGAAGTCGTAGAACCAGCGGGCGTTCTCGGGGCTGGCGTTGACACAGCCGTGGCTGACGTTGGAATTGCCCTGCGCGCCGGTGGACCACGGGGCCGAGTGGAAGAACGTGCCGCTGTAGGTCATGCGGACGTTCCACTTGGTCGGGGTGCGGTATTCCCCGGGGTTCCCGGTCGTCGCCGAGTCCATCACCATCGCCGGGTTCTTCTCCTGAGCGATCATGATGCCCGAGTAGCTGTCGTCTCCCGGCTTGCCGAGGCTCACCGGAATCGTCCTGACGGTCTTTCCGCCCTCGGTGACCGTCGCCTCGTGCTTCTTGGCGTCGACCTTGGTGATGTGCCGCTCGCCCACGGTGAACTGGAGCGACCGGTCCTTGACGCCCCACAGCCCGTCGCCGGCCTTGACCCCCGCGAGGTGGGCGATGACCTCGACCCTCTGGCCGGTGGCCCAGTACTCACGCGGCCGGAACTGCACCTCACGGTCGCTGACCCAGCTCCACGCGCCCTCGACCGGCTGGGACATCTTCACTTCCAGGGAGCGCTCGACCGCCGCCCTGGCGTCCTTATCGGTCACCGGCTGCGACAGCAGCAGCTGTACGGGCATGCCCACGCCGACCTTCTCGCCGTCCAGCGGAGACATGCCGCTCTCGAGCCGGCGAGCCGGGGTCAGCGTGCTGAAGCTCGCCTTGCCCGCGACCTGCTTGCCGTCCTCGCCCGTCGCCCGTGCGTCGATCGTGTAGGTCGTGGCCGGGGCGAGAGTCCATCGGGTCCGCCACGAACGCCCGTCGGCCGCGAGGCTTCCCGCCGCTTTGCGTCCCTTGGCGTCGGCCACGGTGACCTGGGTGAGCTTCCCGTCGGTGACCTTCACGATCGTGCCGGTGTCGGGTGCGACCTTCTGTGTGCCATTGGCCGGAGTGAACGTCAGCACGGCCGGTTTCCTCTTCTCGCCGAGGCCGCCCGGCCCGGACGAGCACCCGACGGCCATGACCGCGGCCACCACCAGCGTCATCGGCAGTGTCACCGGCAGTGTCACTGGCATCGTCCGCCGCCACATCAGCACCACAGCTCCCTCGGCAGCTCGACTCGGCGGGACCTCCTCGGCTCCCGCCGCGGGGTTCCCTCGTCTGTCGTCTCGCCTGACGTCAGCTCGGGTCCGTCCCAATGTACGACGCTTACCGAGCAGCTCTTGTTCGGTTCTGTGGCGGTGATCTCAGTCGCGTACGGAAAGCGGCGTGGCCCCGGGACGCCCCCGGAACCGGGCCGTCCGGGGGCGGTGCCGTGCTCAGTACTCCCGGGTCACGCCAGGTCAGGCGGGAACCCGCCCGTGGCGACCGGGCCCCAGCGTTCCGGCGTGACGCGCAGCAGCGACTTGTTCTGCCGGACCATGGCCTGGCGGTACTCATCCCAATCAGGGTGCTCGCCGGAGATCGAGCGGAAGTAGTCGACCAGCGGCTCGGTGGCCTCGGGCATGTCGATGACCTCCGCGGTGCCGTCGACCTGCACCCACGGCCCGTCGAAGTCGTCGGAGAGCACCACGACGCTGACCCGGGCGTCCCGGCGTGCGTTGCGGGCCTTGGCCCGCGCCGGGTAGGTCGAGATCACGATCCGGCCCTCGTCGTCGACGCCGCACGTCACCGGAGAGGCCTGCGGGCGGCCGTCGGCCCGGGTAGTGATCACCACGGCCCGGTGCCGGGGCCGGAGGAACTCGACGAGTTCGTCGCGGCCGACGGTCGTGTTGGTTGCGATGTTCGGGCTCATCCGACCAGCCTAGACGGCGGTTCCGGAGCCGCCGCCGACCGGTTCGCCGAACACGGTTCGCGGAACACGGGGCGCGGAACACGGGGCGCGGAACACGGGGCGCGGAACACGGGGCGCGAAACGCCGAACACGAGGCGTGAGACGCGAGGCGTGAGGCATGAGCGTGAGGCGTGAGACGTGAGACGCGAGACCGCCGGTCAGAGCCCTCGCAGGACGCGTGCCATCGTGTCGAGCGCGGCGGGGTAGGCGCCTTCGCCGGGCGTGCCGTAGCCGATGATGAGGCCTTGCGGCCGGTCACCAGGGGTGTGCCAGTGGCTGCCCAGGTCTCCCAGGGCGAGTCCCTGGTCCGCCGCGTCGGTGAGTATCCGCTCTTCGCTCGGCCCGGTCGCGGGCAGGCTGATCATCACATGGAGGCCGGCGGCGATCCCGTACACGGTGAAGCGCCGTTCGGAACGCGGCCCGAGGCGGCTGATCAGCAGGTCCCTGCGCCGCCGATACCGCAGCCGGCAGGCGCGAATGTGCCGTTCGTAGGCGTGGCTCGCGATCAGGTCGGCGAGGGTGAGCTGGCCGATGGTCTCGGTGTGCATGACGGTGTGCCGCTTGGCCTCCGTCACCGGTTCGATGAGGCGCTCGGGCAGCACCATCCAGCCCAGCCGCAGCGCCGGTCCCAGGGTTTTCGAGGTGGTGCCCACGTAGGCGACGTGGTCCGGTGCCATGCCCTGGAGCGCGCCGACGGGCTGCCGGTCGTAGCGGAACTCGCCGTCGTAGTCGTCCTCGATGACCAGGCCGTCGCGTGCCCCGGTCCATTCGGCGACGGCATGGCGGCGCTGCGGGTGCAGGGTGACCCCGGTCGGGTATTGGTGCGCCGGTGTGACGACGACGGCTCGTACGTCCGAGAAGGCGGCGGTCGAGAGCAGGTCGGTACGGGCACCGCGCTCGTCGACCGGGAGTGCGACGACGCGGGCACGAGCGTGGCGCACCACGTCGCGGTGGAAGCTCAGGCCGGGGTCCTCCATGGCGATCGTCGCCGGAGCGACACCGCCGATCACGTCGGCGAGCAGGGCGAGCGCGTGTACGTAACCGGAGGTGATCACGATCTGTTCGGGCGTGGTGAGGACGCCGCGGGCGCGCCCCAGGTACTCGGCGAGGGCGGTGCGCAGTTCGATGCGGCCGCGTGGGTCGCCGTAGTCGTAGGCGGCCGCCGGAGCGTGGTCCAGTGCGCGCCGGGTGGCCCGGAGCCAGGCGGCGGTGGGGAACGCCGAGACATCGGGGCTTCCCGGCCGCAGGTCGTAGCGGGGCGGCGGCGCCTCCGACACCGGCCGCTTCGCGGGCGCCCGGATCTCGGGCCGGCCGGTGACCACCGTGCCCGATCCCGTCCGTGCGCTCAGATAGCCCTCGGCGATCAGTTGGTCGTAGGCGGCGCTGACCGTGCCGCGCGCGATGTTCAGCTCGGCGGCGAGCGCCCGCGTGGAGGGCAACCGGGTCTGTGCCGCCAGACGGCCGGTCCGGATGGCCTGGCGGAGGGCACGCTCGAGGCCCGATCGGCGCCCGAACGCCGGATCGAGCTCCAGGTGCAGGTCGACCCCCAAAGTGGTCCAATCGATCGACGGTCAAATGGACCTTAGCGCAGATCCATTCGTTACCTAGAGTCGCCGTCATGACCATCGAGACAACCCATGTCGTCCCGGCCGTCCGCCTCGCGGTGGACAAGCTCGCCCCGCACCTCGACAAGGCGATGAACGCCCTCGACGCCGCGTCCCGGGACACGCGGCTCGAGACCTCCCTGCTCGAGCTCGTCCGCACCCGTGCCTCGCAGATCAACGGTTGCGCCTACTGCGTCGACCTGCACAATCGGGACGCGCGCAAGGCAGGTGAGGACGAGCGGCGGCTGCTCGCCCTGCCGGTATGGCGCGACGCGCCGTTCTTCACCGTGCGTGAGCGCGCCGCCCTGGAACTGGCCGAGGCGATGACCCGCCTCTCGGACGGACCGGTGACCGACGAGGTCTTCGCAGCGGCCGCAGCCGAGTTCACCGAGGTGGAGCTGGCCGAGCTGATCTGGACGATCACCGTGATCAACGCCTGGAACCGGCTCGGCGCGACCGCACGACCCTGGGAGCTGTCATGACGGCGCCGCAGCGGCCGTCTCCCGGCGCACGGCGACGCGAGACCGACGAGCGCGCGGCGGCCGCCGCCGACAGGGCGGCCGTGCTTCGCGCCCTGCACCGGCCGGGCGATCCGCTCGTCCTGCCCAACGTTTGGGACGCGGCGTCAGCGCGCGCGGTCGAGGCCGCCGGCTTCCCCGCCGTCGCGACCAGCAGCGCCGCCGTCGCCGAGGTCCTCGGCCACAGCGACGGCGAGGCGACCCCGGTCGAGGAGATGCTCGACGCCATCGCCCGCATCGTGCGTGCGGTGTCGACCCCGGTCACCGCCGACCTGGAGCGGGGGTACGGGATGGCGCCGGCGGAGCTGGTCGAACGCCTCTTCGCGACCGGTGCCGTCGGCTGCAATCTGGAGGACTCGGTACCCGGCACCGGCACGCTGGTCGACGCCGGCCGGCAGACGGACTTCATCGCCGAGATCCGCGACGCCGCCCGAGAGGCCGGCGTCGATGTCGTGCTCAACGCCCGGATCGACACCTTCATCCACGGCACGGGAACACCCGCGGAGAGACTCGCCGAGGCGATCCGGCGTGCGCGCCTGTACGTGGCCGCCGGTGCCGACTGCGTCTTTCCCATCTTCGTCACGGAACCGGATGCGATCCGGGAACTGGTCCAGCAGGCCGGCGGGCCGGTGAACATCCTCTTCGTACCGGCCACGCCGCCACTGGCCGAGCTGGCCGCTCTCGGCGTGGCCCGGGTCAGCTTCGGTGCGGGCACCCACCGCGCGGTTCAAGCGCATCTGGCGGGGATGCTCACGAGGATCGCGAGTGGTGCGGATCCCTACTCCCGCCTGGAGGAACGCTGAACAGCACCCCCGATGGGGAGACGCGAACCACCGATGTGCCTCTACCAGGAGTCGAACCTGGTGCCTCCCGCTCCGCAAGCGGGCGCTCTGTCCGTTGAGCTACAGAGGCTCGGAGAAGTGGACCAACCGGGATTCGAACCCGGAATTCCTGTGTGCAAGACAGGCGTGATGCCGTTCTCACCATCGGCCCAGAGTGCCTGTCGCGGGCCCGTCTGAAAGGACATGACCCCACAGGCTCTGCCGACCATGCATTCCGTCGCATATCGCTGATCGGATGTGACCGGCACCCGGGCGGAATCGCCTTGGTGCCGGAATCGGCAGCCGCGCGGCCGGAGAATCGGATGTTCCCTGGCTCGCCGTCGTCTCCACTGTCAAGTTGTCAAACGATCGCATGGGCGGCAGGACTCGAACCTGCTTCTCGCCGGTTTTGGAGACCGGCCGCCTATCCGGTTGGCTCGCCCACATGGAGAAGGCCGCCCCGGGGATGTCTCCCTGGGGCGGCCTCTGGCCGGAACCTGACGGCTCCTATCCAGAGGCATCTTGGGGTGCGAAGTGGCCACCACGCGGTCGGCGCCAGCGGGCGTGCCGCGAGGCGATGGCGGTCGACTCGGTCATGCTCGCCATCCCTTCGGTGGTCGTCATCGGCGGCTGTTGGGAACTCAGTGTGGCCGTAAGAGATCAGTGTGGCCGTAAGAGAATGGTGCGGTACGCCATCCCATGGGGTCAACCGCTTTTATCCCCGGCCGTTGAGGGACTCCGGTCCGCGCTCTGACGTGGATGTGCCCGACGCCTGGTCCCAGAGGCGATCGCGGGGACGGTCCCAAGGCCAGATGCGTGAGGGGTGCGGCGCAACCGCCGGGGGGCGAATGGCAGGATCTGGCCCATGACCATCCAATTCCGGCGTGCCCGTCGCGATGATGTCCCCGCCATCGTCGGCCTGCTCGCCGACGACACGATCGGGGCGGGCCGGGAGAGCATCGGCGCGGGCGGTGACGTGGACGAGGCGTACTGGGCCGCGTTCGACGCGGTCGACGCCGATCCGAACCAGTTGCTGGTGGTGGCCGAAGGCGAGGGCGAGGTGGCGGGGACGATGCAGCTGAGCTTCATCCCCGGGCTGTCGCGCGGTGGCGCCTGGCGCGCGCAGATCGAGGCGGTGCGCGTCTCGTCGAGCCGGCGCGGCGGCGGCCTCGGCGGCGCCATGATCGATTACGCCGTCGGCGAGGCACGGCGCCGGGGATGCGCGCTCGTACAGCTGACGACCGATCGTCGGCGCACCGGTGCGCACAACTTCTATGAGCGGCTCGGATTCGAGTCGACCCATGTCGGCATGAAACTGGTGCTCGGCCCCGACGGTTCCTGATCCCCGGACGCGGTGGCATGGCGTTCTACGATCCGGACCTGCGGGGCGAGGCCGCCGCCCGTGCCTACCTGCTGTCGAGGTCTCTTCACTCACTCGCCGCCGGGCGCGTGTTGGCGTTGGAGGCATCGGCGCTCTAGTTTGCGTACGTGAACGTCGGTGAGGTGGTCGAGGACTTCGAGCTGCTCGATGAGGAGGGCCGGCCGCGAACGCTGGGCGGGCTCCTGGCGAACGGGCCGGTGGTGCTGTTCTTCTACCCGGCGGCGCTGTCGCGGGGCTGCACGGTGGAGAGCTGCCACTTCCGCGACCTGGCCGCGGAGTTCGCGGCGCTGGGCGCCCGGCCCGTCGGGATCAGCACGGATCCGGTGAGCAAGCAGAAGCGGTTCGCCGACGAGCACAGCCTCGGCTATCCGCTGCTGTCGGACACCGATGGCGTGGTGTGCGCGAGGTTCGGGGTGAAGCGCGGTCTCGCCCTCGCCCCCACCAAGCGGCAGACGTTCGTCATCGGCACCGACCGCGCCGTCATCGAGGTGATCCGGAGCGAGATCCGCATGGCGGTGCACGCCGACCGCGCCCTCGACGCGCTCCGACGGCACCACTCCGCGGCGGGATAGACCCCGGCCGGTCCGTCAGCCGAAGCCCTCGCGGTGGGCGATCGCGGCGGCCTGCGTGCGGCTGGCGACCTCGAGCTTGGCGAGGATGTTGGACACGTGCACGCTGGCCGTCTTGGGTGAGATGAACAGCGCCGCCGCGATCTCACGGTTGTTGTCGCCGTCGGCGACCAGCCTGAGCACCTCGCGCTCGCGGCTGGTCAGCGTCGCCAGCGGTCCCGCCGCCTCGGCGCGCTCGGCCGTGCCGAACCGGGCCCGGTGGCCGAGGTCGCGAAGTGCCTTGCGCAGCGGGACGGCGTCGAGCCGGCCGGCCTCGGCGGTGGCCAGCCGCCACTCGTCTTCGGCCTCCTCACGCCGCCCACGCTCGAGCAGTGCCCCAGCGAGCCGCAGCCGGGACCGCGCCTCCTCGTAGGGGAACCCGTAGTCGAAGGCCTCGACCACTCCGCGCCACAGCTTCGGGTCGTCGTCGCCCCGGGCCCGGTGCCATTCGGCCTCCGCCCGGGCCAGCCAGGCGCGGCCTTCGAACCCGAGCCACAGGCGCGGCCCGCTCGCGATGTTCGCCGCCGCCCAGCGGGCCCGCTCGGCGAGGTCGCCCGCCGCCCGCAGCGCGGCCGCCTCGGCCTGGCCGTCACCGGCGGCCCGGGCCCGCAGTGCCCGTTCGGCGTGGACGCCCAGCCCGGTGGCGGCCACCCGGATGATGCCGGCGTCGCCCGGCCCCATGGCCCTGATCACGGCGCTGACATGCTCCAGGGCTGTGTGCTCGTCGCCCTCGGCGAAGGCCAGCTCGGCGGCCAGCCCACGGGCGATGTAGGCGACCAGGCTGTCCTCGCCCCAGAACGGCCGCAGCCAGGACAGCCGTTCCCGTGCGGTGGCGCTGCCCCGCGCCACCTCGATGAACAGGGCGTACGCCGACACCTGAGCCTCGGCGGTGGTGCCGACCCGGATCGGGAAGCTGTCCGAGAGCGCCTCGGCCCGGTCCCAGTCGCCGGCCGTGTAGTGGACGAGGTACTGCAGGAAGCGCAGGTCGATGCCGTAGACGCTCCAGGCCAGCCCGGAGTCGATCGCCAGCCGGACGCCACTGTCGGCGCTGCGGGCGGCGGCGGTCAGCTCGGCCCGGTCATACTCGGCTCTCGCGACGTGGTAGTGGGCGCGGAGGGCCACGGTGAGGTCGCCCACCCGCCCGGCCGCGGCGCGCGCCTCGCTGAACAGCCGCTCGGCGCGTGCCAGATCGCCGCCGATCTCGGTGTGGAGACCGAGGTTCACCAGGGCACCGGCCTCGGCATCGGCGGTACCGGTCGCCCGCGCGATGGCGATGGCCTCCTCGGCCAGGGCCGGGATCTCCTCGTGCCGCTCGGTGAACAGCACGGTGCGGGTGTACGTGGTGAGCGCCCGCGCCCGTTCCGGGCTCGGAGTGTCGGCGGGCAGCATCTCGATGATCCCGCGCGCCGTCTCGGCCGCCTGCACGTCGTCATCGCTGTCGGACAGGTAGTGGGCGAACCGCTCCGACACTTCGGCGTAGAGCGTCTGGTCGGCGGCCGGGTCGAGCGTCTCCCGCAGCCGCCGCAGCTGGGTCACGGCGCGACGCGCGTCGCCGCTGTACGAGGCCGCGGCGGCGGTGCGCAGCGCGAGGTGCGGGCGGTCCATCCCGGCGCGGCGCTCGGGCTCGGTGACCACGTCCCACAGCGACAGCGCCTGATCGAAGTGCTCGTGCGCCTCGGCGGGCGCCGCGAGGCGCTCGGCCTGGCGCCCCGCCTCGACCGACGCCGTGAAGGCGCCGTCCAGGTCGTGGCTGGCCAGGCTGTGGTAGGCCAGCTCGGCGGCCGGGTGCGCAGGGCGACCGGGCCCGGGCTCGGCCAGCAGCGCGGCGAACGCCGCGTGCAAGCGGGTGCGTTCGCCGGGCAGCAGATCGGCGTGCACGGCCTCGCGCAGGAGGGCGTGCCGGAACACGTAGCCACCGCCGTCGGGCACCAGCAGCTGGTGCGACACGATCTCGCGGAGTGCCTGCTCGTAGGGCTCCGCCTCGAGTCCCGACACCTCGCGCACGAGGTCGTCGTCGACCCGCCGGCCGCCCACCGCCGCGATCCGGACGACCCGCTGGGCGATCTCCGACAGCCGCTCGACCCTCGACAGCAGCAGGTCGGCGAGGCCGGCGGGAAGCTCCTCACCGGTGCACGCGGCCGCCAGCAGCTCTTCGGCGTAGAAAGCGTTGCCCTCGGCCCGCTGGATGACCCGGTCGAGCACGTCCGCCGCGGGGCGCGCGCCATCGCCGCCCTGCAACGTGACCAGGTAGGCGGCCATCTCGGTCGGACGCAACGGCCGCAGGTCGGCGCCGATCACGTTCGGCAGCCGGAGCAGCTCGGCGATGGCCGAGCGCATCGGATGCCGCCGGGGCAGATCGTCACTGCGGTAGGTGCCGACGAGGCACACCCGCTCGCGCTGGAGCACCCGGCTGAGGAAGGTCAGCAGATCGCGGGTCGAGCGGTCGGCCCAGTGCAGGTCCTCGAACACGAGCAGGACCGGCTCGGTGTCGGACAGCTCGCCCAGCAGGCCGAGGACCGCTCCGAACAGCTGCTGCTGCGCGAGCTCGGCACCACCCTGATCGGCCGGATCGACGTCCCCGTCGGGCAGCAACCGGCCGAGCACCGGCCGGGCGCGCAGTGCCTCGAGCAGCGACGACGCGGTCTCAGGAGCGCGGGCCGCGGCTCTGAGCGCGTCGGCCAGCGGCAGGTAGGGCATGGCCTCACCGAGCTCGGCGCACTGGCCGCTCAGGACGGTGTGGCCACGCGAGCGGGCCACCTCGGCCAGCTCGCCGACCAGGCGCGTCTTGCCGACGCCGGCATCGCCACTGACGAGAACCACGCCGGCCTGACCCGACGCGGCCTTTTCGAGCGCCCGCACCAGCATTCCCAGCTCGGCGGCCCGACCGACCAGCCCGCCGTTCGCATACTGTTCGAGCACAGGCCGAGTATCCCACCGGCCACGGCCGGACGGGGCTCCGGGTCAGTCGCCGTTGCGCAGATCGGCGGGGCGGCCGGGGGAGTAGCGGATGTCGTCGAAGGTCACGCCGCACCCGTCGCCGGTGGGCGACTGGGCGAGGAAGCCGACGCTCATCCGCTGCGCCTCGTCATGGGCGAAGAGCCGGATCAGCCGCCAGTACCGTCCGTCCGTGGCGGCGTGGAAGGCGAAGGTCCCGCCGAACCGCGAGATCCGCAACCACACGTGGTCGCCGTCCACGGTGAAGGAGTTGCAGTCGTCGGAGACGTCGCGGGTGACGACCGAGACGATCGTGGACTCGCCCTGGGGAGAGCGTTCGAGGCAGAGCTTGGCCCAGGCGCGCGGATTCGCCCAGAGCATCAGGACCCCGGCATCGAAATCGGCCGTGAGGTCGGCCCGCACCCGGGCGCTCAGCGTGAAGTCGCCGGGCAGTGGTGCCGTGAGGGCGGGTGCGGTGACGGTCTTCACACCGGTCTCGGGATCGACGAACAGGTCGGTCCGCGGACCTGCGGTGATGGTGAGGGCGCCGTCCGAGACGCTCCAGTCCTTGGGGGTCAGGAGCCACCGCATGGGCACGGGCACGGGGCTGAGGTCGATCGGCTCGTCCATGGCACTCCTCGGCGGCACTCCTCGGCGCTGATCATTCCCCCGGCTCGATTCTGCTGCACTTCGCCAGAGCCGTCGAGGGCTCACTTAGACAGAGCCGTCGAGGGCTCGCCGGGCCCTAGGGCTTTACGCCCGCCGCAGCCGGCCCTAGTCGGCGACGGGCAGCACGATCGCGGACGGCCGGTCCGGGGCGTGGAAGATCTCCTGATCGGCGGTGACCATGCGGGCGGCCGTGCCGAGGGCGGCGCCGGTGCCCGGGTTGCGGGCCACTCTCGGGTAGGCGCCGCTGCACACCTGAAGCCGGACGCGGTGCCCGGCCTGGAAGCGGTGCGCGGCCGGCCACAGCTCCACGGCGACCCGCCGCACGCCGTCGCCGTCGGCCTCGGGCGCGCCCGGCGTGAGCCGCCGCATGCCCTCGCACAGGTTGAGCGACTCGCCGTTCGGGGCGACGTCGCACAGCCGTACGACGAAGTCGGTGTGCACGCGATCGGACCGTACGTACAGGTCCGCGCGCACCGGACCGATGATCTCCAGATCGTCGGTCAGCACCGGGCCGGTGAAGGTCAGCACGTCATGGCGGCTCTCCAGCCTGCGCTGGTCGGCCGGCTTGCCGTTCCCGAGGATCGAGGGGCCGGAGATGCACGGCGTCGGATGCGCCGGGTCGTAACGGTAGGTGTCGGGCGCCGACTCGGGCGGGTCGTGCGGGGCGAGCGCGCCGTCCGGCTGCAGCCGCCAGCGTTCCTCACGGACGCCCGGCACCGGCCAGTCGGTGAACTCCCGCCACTCCTGCGCCCCTGTCACGTACAGCCGGACGGGCTTCTCCCGCAGGTCCGAAGGATCGTCGGCGAGGTGCGCGCGGAACCAGGCGAGCGCCTCGGCCACGGCCGCGCGCATGATCCGGCCGTCGGAGTGGAACCACGGGCCGATCGTGAGGTACGGCCGTCGGCCGGCCGCGCGCAGAGCCGCGTAGTCCTTGAGCTGCCACGGCAGGAAGACGTCGTACCAGCCGCCCATCATGTTGACCGGCGCGTCGACCTTGGCGACGGTGGCGCTGAAGTCCCGCTTCGCCCAGAACGGCGTCTCCGGGCCGTTCTCGAGCACGTCCTGGAAGAACCTGCTCTGTACCCCGGTCGCGAGCGCGTCGAGCTCGGCCAGCGGACGGCCCGAGAGCGCGGCGCGCCGGGCCCGGCGCGGCGACACGAACGCCGCCGTCAGCCCCGAGAGCGGATGCTTCATGCGCGCCGTCAGGTCGACCCACGACAGCGTTGACTCGAGGGCGAACCCGCCGCCGTAGTACATCGCGTCGCGGAACTGCGAGGCGGTCACCTGGGTGGCCATCGCCTTCAGCTCGGGACCCACGTCGGCCGCGATCGCCCACTGCGCGAAGCCCAGGTAGCTCGGGCCGTACATGGCGAACGTCCCGTCGAACCACGGTTGCGCGCGGAGCCACTCGACGGTGGCGAGGCCGTCGTCGCGCTCGTCCCCGAGCGGATCGAACACGCCACCGGAGCCGAACCCGCCGCGGACGCTCTGCACCACGGCCTGAAAGCCGTGTTCGGCGAAGACATGGCCGCACATCGTTCCGAAGGGCCCTCGCCGGCCGTATGGGGAACGGACCAGGACCGTCGGCGCGCGGCCCACGCCCACGGGCATGTAGTGATCGGTCAGCAGCACGATGCCCTCGGCGACCGGGACGGCCAGGTCGCGCCGGACCGCGACATGATGAGTGCCGCGCGGGAGCCGCATCGCGACCGCCCCCAGCCGCCGAGCCAACCCCAAAGGCTCCATACCCCCGATGTTAACCGGTGAGTAACGGGGTGGCCGGACCCGAACGTCGAGTGTTCAATATCACACGTGCTCTTCGATCCCGTCAGCCGCACCTGGCTCATCAGCACCTCGGGCGGCTCCTGTGCCCTGCGTCCTATGTCCTGCGTGTCGAGGAGGGGGGTCTGACGGCGGCCGGAAGACCGGCAGCCGGGCTCCGGTGGGCGGGGAATCCGGAGCCCGGCTGATCGAACGGGAGTACCGGTCAGTAGACGCTGACGCCGTAGACGCTCAGTGCCTCGGTCACCGGCTGGAAGAACGTGGTGCCACCAACGGTGCAGTTGCCGCTGCCGCCGGAGGTGAGACCGTACGCGGTCGTACCCCAGTACAGGGAGCCGCCGCTGTCGCCCGGCTCGGCGCAGGCGTTGGTCCTGATCAGGCCGGACACGGTGCCGCTGCCGGAGTAGGTCACGGTCTGGTTGAGCGCGGTCACCGTGCCGCTCCGGACGCCGGTGGTGCTGCCGCTACGCCGTACGGACTGCCCGACGGCCGGGGTGGTCGCCGAGGTGATGTCCTGGTAGCCGCCGCCGTACAGGTAGACCGACCCTTCCTTGGCGATAGTGCTGTTGGTGTACTGCACGATGCCGTAGTCGTTGCCCGGGAAGCTGGTGCCGGCCCGGGTACCGAGCGTCGTGCTGCCATTGGTCCACGTCGAACCGATGTTCGTGCAGTGCCCGGCGGTCAGGAAGTACTGGGTGCCGCTGCTGCTGCGCACGTTGAAGCCGAGCGAGCAGCGGGAGCCGCCCGAGTAGATGGCCTGCCCTCCGGCGATGAGCGGGGTGAACTTGCCGGCGACGCGCTCGATGCGGGCCGCATCGCCGAACTTCGCGGCGACCGCCTTGACCTTGGCGAGCTTCGCCCCCTTGACCGACTCGTCGAGGGAGATCAGGACCTGGTTGCTGGCCGGATCGACCGCCCACGCGGTACCGCCGATCTTGGCCGAGCGGTTGAGGGCACTGGTGACCTTCTGCAGGTCAGCGCCGCTGCGGGCGACGGTCTTCGCCACTCCGCCGGCCGCGGTCACGGTCTGCGCCGCGGCGCTGTCGGTCACGTTGACGACGAGCCGTCCGGACTTGGCGTCGACGTAGGAACCGGCGCTCCGCGCCCCGAGCTGCTGCTCGAGAGTGGTGGAGAGGGTCGCCAGGTCCGCCTTGACCACTGAGGCGGCCGGTGCCGCCTGCGCGTACGGCGCCGCGGCGAGCAGCGCCGCCATCACGCCTGTGGACAGGGCGATTGCAGTGATACGGGACTTCACGGGGCCTCCTGCGGGGGATTGATGCATCCGGGGTGATGCATCTGGGGCCTCCGCAATAGTGAAGAAAAGATAAGCGGAGGGGCAAGAGGGATAATCTGACAAGATGTCAGCTTGCTGTCTGTCAACCTCTAAGTAATGAAATGTGGAAGACTGGGTCAGCTCGCACTGAAGAGGCGATTTGCTGGAATTTCCAGGTTTGTCGATCTGACCGGCGGCTTCAGCGGAGTCAGCTCGAGAACTGTACGGCGCGCTTCTGCTGGATCGCCTTGTGCAAAGCGATGGCCGCGGGTCCGGTGACGGCGCTGAGCTCGTTGATCCGCTGCTTGTGCCTGCGTCGCTCCTTGCGGGTCAGGACGGCCCCGAGTTCCCCGTTGGCGGAGAGCGCGGCCGCCGCCGCCTCGTACGGATCGACGCGCCCGGCCGGCCGGCCCCCGCGCAGCACCGTCGACACGCCGCGGGTGAGCCGCGTCACGACCCGCGGGTCGCGCACCGTCACCTGGTGGCTGCGGACGATGCCGAACCGGCGTCGCGGCTCGACCCGGATCCAGTTCTCGGCGACCAGGCGGTCCCGCACCGTCCGCACCATGCCGCGGGAGCCCTTGCGCACCCAATGGGTCCACGGGCGAGGCCGGGAGTCGGCGATCTGCCGGAGCAGGGCGTCGAGCATGGGGTCCGGGCCGGGCCGCCGCACGAACACCCGTGGCCGGCCCGACTCCTCGGTGAGGTGGCCGCTCAGATAGAGGTCGGCGAGGGCCGCGGCACGCAGCAGGTACCCGAGGTCGCCGCAGCGGATCTTCTGCTTGTTCGTGTCATAGGCGAGCAGGTAGAGCCTGCCGGGCAGAGAGTCCGGGACGTTCATGTCCTACTCCTCGGGGGGTTCTTCCGGTGTTGGTTCGGAGGCGCGTTCCTTCGGGGGCCGCCCGGGGCGGCGCATCCGGCCCACGGAGCCGGGGAGTCGCCCCGCGTCGGCCAGTGCCTTCCGCAGGAGGAACTCGATCTGCGCGTTGGTGCTGCGCAATTCGTCGCCCGCCCACCTGGCCAGCGCATCGTGTACCCCGGGGTCCATCCGGAGCAGGATCTTCTTTCGTTCGCCCGTCACTGGTAGAGAGAGCCGGTGTTCACCACGGGCTGGACCTGGTGGTCGCTGCAGAGCACGACCAGCAGGTTGCTGACCATGGCGGCCTTCCGCTCCTCGTCCAGGTCGACGACGTGCTGCTGGTCCAGCCGGGTGAGCGCGGCCTCGACCATGCCGACCGCGCCCTCGACGATCCGCTGCCGGGCCGCCACCACCGCTCCGGCCTGCTGGCGGCGCAGCATCGCCTGGGCGATCTCGGGGGCGTACGCCAGATGCGTGATCCGCGACTCGATGACCCGCACACCGGCGCTCGCCACGCGGGCCCCGATCTCGCTGGAGAGCTTCGCGGTGATCTCGTCGGCGTTGTCCCGCAGCGACAGCCGGCCCGGCACGTGCGCGTCGTAGGGGTAGGAGTTGGCGATGTGCCGCACGGCGGTCTCGGTCTGGATGGCGACGAACTCGACGAAGTCGTCCACCTCGAAGAACGCCCGCGCGGTGTCCTCCACCTGCCACACCACGACGGCCGCTATCTCGATCGGGTTGCCGTCGGCGTCGTTCACCTTCGCCACGTCGGTCTCGTGATTGCGGATCCGGGTGGAGATCCGGCGCCTCATGGCGATCGGGTTGACCCAGCGCAGCCCGTCGGTGCGGACCGTCCCGGTGTAGCGCCCGAGCAACTGCAGAACCCGTGCCTCGCCGGGCGCGACCGGGGTCAGCCCCCCGCCCAGTATCAACCCGGCCACGATCACCACCACGCCGATGGCGATCAGGCCTCCGTTGACCGAGCCGCCCAGCGGCGTGCCGCTCGCGGTCAGTGCGGCGCCGCCGAGGACGGCGACGACGGTGCCGCCGAGTATGTGCCATCCGTTGGCGCCGAACGCGATCCGCTCCCGGACCTGGGGGTCCGGCATGTCCACTTCGTGACCTGTCATGGGGGTCCTCCTCTGTTGAGGCACAAACTTAGCATAGTGATATCAGTTTTTGGTAGGCGGTTCGGGTGAATGCTTCGGTAGGTGGTTTCCGTCGCGGGCCGGCGGCGGATATCTTCGTCTGCCGTGACCGAAATGCGCATCGCGGACTCTTGGGTCGTCGTCGGGCTCGACAACGGCGGGACCACTGACAACGCCACCGTGCTCGACGCCTCGGGCCGTTTCCTGGTGGACCGGCTGGTCGAGGTGCCCAGCCGGGTACAGGAGGGGCCCGATGCCGCGGTCGAGGCTCTCGTGCTGGCTCTTCAGAACGTCCTCGAGCTCACCGGGACTCCGCTCGAGGCGGTGCGCGCCGTCGGCCTGGACACCCCAGGGCCGGCGAGCGCCGAGGGGGTCATCTCCTCCAAGGGCGCCACGAACTTCGCGCAGCCGGCCTGGTGGGGATTCGACTTCCGCTCGGCGCTTCACGATCGGCTCGGCATCCCCGTCGTCTACAACAACGACGGCAATGCCGCCGCGCTCTACGCCCACCACGCGCGCTACGGGGCCGAGGCGGCGCGGTACTCCTCCATCGCGGCGATCGTCGGCACCGGCCTGGGAGGGGGCGTCGTCGAGGCCGGTCGCGTCGTGCGCGGGGCGGCGGGCATGGCCGGCGAGCTGGGCCACATCCAGATCCCGATGGCGGGCCTGCTGGAGGAGGGGCAGCCCGTACCGGTCTGCAACTGCGGCCTGGCCGGCGATGTCGAGAGCGTCGCCTCGCTCACCGGGATCGAGAAGAACCTGCTGCCCTACTGGCTGACCGAGTTCGGCGAGCACGAACTCGCCCGGGTCGAGTCGCCCGGCAAGGCCGCGAAACTGGTCCGCGGATACGCCGAGGACCGTGACCCCATGGCCATGAAGATCTTCGAGCAGCAGGCCAAGGCGCTCGGCCGGCTCTTCACGATCGCCGCCAACTTCACCGATCCCGCGACCTACTTCGTGGGCGGGGGCGTGGTCGAGACGGCACCGTGGTTCCGGGACTGGTTCCTGGACACGGTCCGCGAGCACACCGTCCTGCGTGAGGAGCAGGAGCGGGCGGCGACGTTCGCGCTCGTGCCCGACCTCGACATGGCGGGCGCCCGTGGGGCGGCGGTCGCCGCGATGGGGTGGCTACAGGGGCGCTGACGCGGCGCCCGCCTCAGCCGGTGCCGCCTCAGCCGGTGTCGCCTCAGCCCGTGTCGCCTCAGCCCGTGTCGGACTCCGCCGTCCCTTCATGGGCGTACGAGCGGAGCCCGGCCGGGTCCAGGATGGTGATCTTGCGCCGCTCGGTCCGGACGAGGCCGCGCGCCCGCCACACCTTGAGCGCCCGCGCCACCGTCTCGCGGGAGGAGTCGACCCAGCTGGCCAGTTCCTCCTGCGACAGCGGCGGCCTGATCGCGATCGTGCCGTCCGGCGCCCGGCCGTCCTCCCGCTCCGACAGCTCCGCGAGGTGGAGCAGGAGCAGGGCGAGACGCTGCGCACCGGACGCGGACGCCTGCGCGCGCACTCTGCGGTCCGCGTCGTCGAGCCGGTGCACGACCGTCTCGCTGACCATCCGCCACGTCCGGGGGAACTCGTCGAGGAACGCGGTGAACCGGCCGGCCGGGATGACCAGGGTGCGCAGCGTGCTCATCGCCGCCACCGTGGCGGAGCGCTGCCGGTCACCGAGCACGGCGCCCTCGCACACCAGGTCGCCCGGCCCGCGAACCGCGAGCATCACCTCGTGACCGTTCTCGGTCGCGGACGTCACCTTCACCCAGCCCTGCTCAATGATCACAACGTGGTCGGACCGGTCGCCCTGGTTGCACAGCGGCGTCCTGGCCGCGTACGTCCGGGGCCGGGCGGCCATCCGCAGCGCGGACCGCTCCGTGTCGTCCAGCGCGTTCCAGAAACCGCCGGAGGGCGACGCGGCCGCGGGGGCGGCACCCGGACCGGTGTGCCGCCGCAGCGGGATCACGGTATGAGCGGGTTCGCCCACCGCGCGCGCATGCGGCGTCGCGGCCGGGCCGCCTTCGTGATTGCGGTCGCGGGCCGTCATGGGCTCGGCTCCTGCGTGTTGGCTGCCACGCCGTCATCTCCCCGGGACTGTCAACGGTTTCCCTCCTTTGAGTGCGTGTAAGCCTCGCAAGGTTTGCCCGTCAGGCCAAGTCCACTGGAGAAGTTCACCGGTTCGGCCCGTCGCCCGTCGCCCGTCGCCCGTCGCCCGTTGCCTGTCGCCTGTTGCCCGTTGCCTACCGCCTGTCGCCTGTCGCCTGTCGCCTGTCGCCACTTCTGGTCCCTCGTCGCCGCAGGGGCGTCACCCCCCGACGGTGCGCCGCTGGGGCGGGCGGCGAATGCCGCCCGCCCCAGCGAACCGTGGCCTTCCTCTCGTGTCCCGTTCCCGCCGGGCCGTGCGGGGCCGGGAACGTCGCCTAGCCGCTCGGGAACAGGGAGCCGTAGTCGGCCAGGGCCATGGCGATGTCCGCCTGTGCCCAGAACCGGTGGTAGACGAACGTCGGCGCGGCTCCGCCGTCGAGGTAGCTCTGGACCTTCGGCCACTCGGGGTCGTCGCGGAGGAACGACCGAATGCCGATGAACGTCGAGCCGGGCCGGATGGTGTCACCGTTGGGCATCGTGCCCGAGTAGCCGGACGGGATGTAGAGACCCTGCTGGTTGGAGGAGCTCCAGACGTCGTCGAACCGGTTGTAGTCGGCGCGGGTCTCGGTGACCGTGATGCCCTTCGACTCCTTGAGCATGAGCATCCGGTCGAGCAGTCCCTTCGCGGTGTTCTTGGCCTGGGTGCCGAGCGCGGTGTTGCCCTCCTTCGCGGCGTAGTAGATGAGAGTGCGGGCGAACGCCGCCGCGATGCCGACGTCGTTGCCCTTGTTCCGCACCGTGACGTGCAGGCCGGGGTTGGCGGCCGGGGTGCCGGTGGTGCTGCTGAAGCTGGCCGACGGCGCGCCGCTCCAGTCCATCTCGTTGGGGATCTGGAACGAACTGCCCGTGCCGAGGGTGGTCTGGGAGATCGCCCAGTTGACCCACTTGTCCAGAACCGCCTTGGCCTGGGTGTTGCCGGTCACGTAGTACAGCTCGGCGAGCCGCTGAACACCCCACGCCTGGAAACCGAACCACTGGTTCGACGGCGGGTCGTGGTAGACGGGCTTCTCGTCGTAGGCCATGCCGAAGAACGTCGGCGTCCCGGCCGGCGGCGTGCCGTACGCACCGCCCCAGCTGTTCGTCGCGCCGCCGGCGATCGCGCCCTCGGCCGACTGCAGCCAGGTGTAGAACTGGACCTGGCGGGTCAGGCTCTGCTGCCAGTCCGCAGCCGCGGTCGACGACCGTGGCCGCAGCGCCGCCGGACCGGCCGGCGACAGCACCCACGCGGCGAGCGGATTCTGGTAACCGCCGTGGTTGTGGCTGGAGCCGATCCGCCACGACCACGCGTCGCTCATGTCCCCGCCCCAGGCGAAGTACCAGTTCAGCAGGTACGCCGAGCTGCTCTTGCCGCTGCCCGCGGGGCAGGACGGCGACGTGCAGCCGGGGTTCTTGAAGTACTTGTCGTAGAAGGCGTACCGGAGGTAGTCGCCCATCTTGGCCGCCTTGGTGACGGTGGCCGAGATCTGCGACTGGTTGCCCTGCTCCGTCGCCCAGACCAGCGCCCAGTAGGCGGCCTGCACGGCGCGGGCGTCCGCGTCGGGCGCGGCCGTGTAGCGCCACTGGTTCGCCGTCGAGCCCTGGATGAACAGCGGCGGGTAGCCGCCGCCGCCCGGCTGGCCGAACCGTCCGGTGTCGCACGACGGGTGCGGCACGGTCTCCCACACCGACTCCTGCGGACCGCGCTGGTAGGTGTTGATGTAGGTCACCCGCTGGGTGTTGTCGCCGCACTCGGCGCCGGGACGGTTCCTGCCGTAGCCGTAGACGTCGTCGACGTCCAGGAGCCAGTGCATGGAGTACATGTTGCGGTTGCCGTACGCCTGCTGCAGTTCGTTCGCGAGCGGGTCCTGGCCGGCGGCGACGCTCGAGGACAGCGGAACCGGATACTGGCTCGGCTGCCCCGCCTCGGGCGCGTAGTCGGCCGGGTCATTGGGGTTGTAGCTGGCCTGGCCGCCCGGCTGGCCGGCCGCGGACGGGATGATGTACTGCTCCATCACGTTCCACGCCTGGTTGAACGGTGCCCAGTCCTCGGTGATCCGGCCGTGCTGCGCCTCGAGCCAGAGCCAGAAGCTGAACGCCTCGGACGTGGTCTCGTGCCCGTGGTCGGGCGCCTCGACCAGCAGCGTCTCGATCGTGTGATACGGGACCCCTTCCGCGGAGAAGTAGCCGTTGGCCGGCGCCTTGATCTTGTTGTACTGCGCCGTGAACTCGTCGATGTAGGAGCTGACCGGCGGCGCGTCGTTGTCGCTCTCGGTCGCGGTGACCGCCACCGACGGGTAGCCCGTGGCGCTCGCCGTCACCGTCGCCTGCCCGGCGGTCTGGTCGGCGTCCTCCGCCGCGGCCAGCGTGACGGTCTGGGGGGTGTTCCAGTTCGTCGTCGAGAACGTGCGGGACGCACCCGCGGAGACGGTGATGTCGGTGTCACCGGCGGTCCGTGCCGAGGTGACCGTCACGTTGCCCGACGGGGCGGCGGACAGCCTGACGGTGTAGTTCGCGGTGGCGCCCTCGGGGACGCTCACGGCCGCGGGACTCACCACGAGCGTCGGTCCGGAGTTGACGACGATCGCGACCTGCGCGGTCCCCGTCGCCCCCTGGTTGTCGGTCGCCCTCGCCTGGAGCGTGTAGCTCCCCGCGGGCAGGGAGGTGTGGGTGAAGCTGTACGGCGCCGTCGTGTCCGAGCCGACCAGCAGGCCGTCGCGGAAGAACTCCACCGTGCTGACGCTGCCGGGGGCGGCGTCGCTCGCGGTGGCGTTCACGGTCACGTTGGCGCCGACCGGGAACTGCTGGCCGTTCGTGGGGCTGGTGATCGACACCGTCGGCGGGGTGTTCGCGTTGGCGCCGTTGCAGGGAACATCGTTGACGGAGAACGCGGTCGGGTTGGCGTTCGTGCCGCTGTAGGAGAAGTTGGCGCTCGTGGTCGTGCTCGCGCCGGTGGCGAGGTTGCCGTTGTACGGGGCGTTCGTCACGGTGACGTTCGGCCCGGACTGTGCCCAGTTGCCGTTCCAGCCGCTCTGCAGCCGCTGGTTCCCCGCGTAGGCGTAGCGCAGGGTCCAGCCGGTGAGGGGGTCACCGAGGTTGTTGATGGTGACGTTGGCGGTGAAGCCCGAGCCCCAGTCGTTCTTCGCGTAGTCGACCTGGCACTGCACGGCGGCGCTGGCGCTCTGTGCCACCGCCACCAGGCCGCTGAGCGCGAGGAGCACACCGGCTCCGAGCGCGGTCAGCCGCCGCCATCTGTGGCCTCTTCTCATGGGGATCCTTCCTGAGGGATCGATCGGATCGGCGCCGAGACGGCGGGCACCGCCCGGCTTGGCTCGGGGTCGTACGCAGAGCACAGAGGCGCCCGTCGCGGGGTGCCTCCTCCGACGCGACTCAGGCCGAATCGCGGATGATCAATTTGGTCTTGAGGACGATCCGGTTGTCCGGTGAGGGCTTGCCGGCGATGCGTCTGAGCAGTTCCGAGGCCATCCGGGCGCCCATGTCCTCGATCGGCTGGCGTACGGTGGTCAGCCGCGGGCGCACCTGCTGTGCCAGCGGCGCGTCGTCGAATCCGATGACCGCCACGTCCTCGGGGACCCGCCGCCCGGCCCTGCGCAGTGCCCGGAGCGCCCCGACGGCCATGAGGTCCGAGGCCACGAGTACGGCGTCGATGTCGGGCCTGCGGTCGAGCAGATGGTTCATCGCATGCTCACCGGACGCCTGGCGGAAGTCGCCGTAGGCGACGAGCCCGTTCGCGAGCAGCCCGGCCTCGCCCATGCCCGCCCGGTAGCCCTCGAGCCGGTCGATCCCGACGCTCGTGTCCGGTGGCCCGGCGATGGTGCCGATGACCCGGCGGCCCGAGCGCGCGAGGTACTCCACCGCGCCGCGCGAGCCGCCCCGGTTGTCGGCGTCGACGTAGGGCAGCGGCGTCCCGGCCGCCGGACGGCCGGCGAGCACCACCGGGATCCCGGTGGTGGCGTGCAGCAGCGCGAAGGGATGATTGCTGTGGATGCCGATCTGCAGCACGCCCGCGGCGTCGCCGCCGCGGACGTAGTCGGCGACGGCACGCCACTCCTCGGACCGGCCCACCATGAGCACGACGAGCTGGGGGCCGCCGTCGAGTTCCCGTCGCACTCCCCAGAGGACGCGTGCGAAGAACGGGTCGGTGAAGACCCGGTCGCTGTCCTCACAGATCACTGCGGCGATCGACCGGCGCCTGCGGCCGGGTGGGGTGGCTGCGGCCGGGCGGCGCACGTAGCCGAGCCGCCGCACGGCCTCCTCGACCTGAGTACGGGCGCCATGGCTCACTCTGGCGGATCCGTTGATCACGCGGGACGCGGTCGCCGGGGACACACCGGCGAGCTTGGCCACGTGTGCGAGCGTGGGGACGGCTGCATGGTCGACAACGGGGTCGACAACGGGGTCGACAACGGGGTCGACAACGGGGTCGACAACGGGGTCGACAACGGGTTCCTGGACGGTCACGCCGATCACTCCCTTCGGGCCGAGACGGTCCAATGCGGGTGTGGGAGCGCTCCCAAGAATTAAGTGGCGATGGCGCGGTGTCAAGAGACCTGTGACGACCGTGTTAATGGCGCGTTTCGGTCCCGGTCATGCCCGCTGGGCGTCGCGTTCCTAGTGAGGGGGTGCTTCGGCCCCGTGTCGGTGTCCGGTCCGGCCGGGTCGCCGGGCGTCGGCTGTCGGCGATCGCGCGTGAAAACCCGTGAAAGGACATTCTCGTGAGCCGTCCGCGGGGTTATGATCAGGGCGGTCGAGTGTGGGAGCGCTCCCACGGTACGCTTCCGGTGGTCGGCCCGGCCGGAGCCGGTGTCCCGTGGCATCGAGGCCGGTTATCGGCCATTCTGGAAAGCAATTCAGGGGCTCCGTCGTGCCCTTCGGCGGTAATTGCCGAAAAGAGTCATTCCTGCGGAAGGCGTGTCGCGGCACCCCGGATGCGGATGAAAGATTTCACGTATCCCGCAATTTTCGATGGGCCGTTGCCCGGCGGCCGACCGGTCCTGACGTGCGATGGGATGCGATCGGCGGCCTGGGCTCCGGTAATCCGATGATGCCCGGATCCGCGCGTCGTTCCCTGTCGAAGCGGGCCGTGTTACGTTCCGTCCGCCGACCCGGAAATGCGATTTCCTGTCGCTACCGGGCAGCGATCGATGGCGGCAGCCCCGGAGCCGCTGAGCGCTTTTCGAACCGTTCTCGGTGGTGCGCGTGGCACGAAGGGTGCAGCCGACCCGACAGGAAGGGAAGCATCTTGAGGAAGCGACGGAGAAGAGCGCTCGCGATCACTATCGCCATTCTGCCCGCGTTGTTCGCGACCGTGCTCATGGCGGCTCCCGCGTCGGCGCACGGCGCGATGATGGTGCCGGGCAGTCGCACGTTCCTGTGCTGGAGAGACGGCCTCAGCCCGCAGGGCAACATCGTGCCCCAGAACCCCGCCTGTGCGGCCGCGGTGGCCACGAGCGGGGACAACTCGCTCTACAACTGGTTCAGCGTGTTGCGCTCCGACGGTGCCGGCCGCACCCGCGGTTTCGTCTCCGACGGACAGTTGTGCAGCGGCGGCAACCCGAACTTCACCGGGTACAACGTGGCCCGGGCCGACTTCCCGGTGACCCACCTCACCTCCGGTGCCCGGTTGGACTTCAAGTACAACAAGTGGGCCGCGCACCCGGGCTGGTTCTACCTCTACATCACAAAGGACTCCTGGAGCCCGACCCGGCCGCTGGCCTGGAACGACCTCGAGGAGCAGCCGTTCCTGGTCGCCGACCACCCGGCCGACACCGGCGCGGTGGGCTCGGTCGACGGCAACTACTACTGGTCGGGCAATCTCCCGTCGGGCAAGAGCGGCCGGCACATCATCTACTCGGTCTGGCAGCGCTCGGACAGCCAGGAGACCTTCTACGGCTGCTCGGACGTGGTCTTCGACGGTGGCAACGGTGAGGTCACCGGAATCGGCCCGGGCGGTGGTGGCGGCACGCCGCCGCCGGCGACGGGAGCCTGCACCGCGACCTATACCCAGACGGGCTCCTGGTCCGGCGGCTTCCAGGCCGAGGTCAGGGTGACCAATACCGGCACGTCCGCGCTCAACGGCTGGACCGTCTCGTGGCCGCTGGCGACCGGGCAGAGCATCAGCAGCCTGTGGAACGGGACGTACACGCCGGGCGGGTCCGTCGCGACGGTGCGGAACGCGGACTGGAACCGGACGGTCGCGACCAGTGCCTCGACCACCTTCGGGTTCACCGGGAACGGTGCCGGCAGCACGCCGGCACTCACCTGCACGAGTCCCTGATCCCACGAGTCCCTGATCCCGCGAGTCCCTGATCCCGCGAGTCCCTGATCCCGCGAGTCCCTGATCCCGCGGGCCCCTGATCCCACCGGACCCGGATCCCGCGGTGCCCGGGCTCGAGGCCCTCGGGCCGGCGACCCGGACGGCGGTACCGGCACGCCCCACGTGCCGGTACCGCCCGCTCGCGTGCGCTCCCGTGCGACTCCGCTTCGCGTTCGCGCATTCCTTCGAACCGTGACCGGCCCGCGCGCGTCACACAGAACATGGAACGTGTGCGCCCGCCTTGGTCGGCCGCAGCGCGGCGCTGGGCATTGCCGGGGATCGTCGCGTCGCTGCTGATGGGATACCTGATCGCCGTGCCGTCGGCGTGGATGCACGCCTCGACGGGGCCGCACCGGTTCCCGGTCGAACGGGTGCCCGCGGCGCCGGTGGCGCTGGTGTTCGGTGCCGGGCTGAAGCACGGCAGGCCCTCGAGATTCCTCGCCGGCCGGCTCGACGTGGCGGCCCGCCTCTACCGGCTCGGAGGCGTGCGGGCGATCCTCGTCACCGGCGACAACGGCGTCAAGTCCTATGACGAGCCCACGGCGATGCGCGACTACCTGGTCGGTCAGGGGATCCCGGCGACCAAGATCGTTCTGGACTACGCGGGCTTCGACACCTGGGACTCGTGCGTGCGGGCGCGGCGGGTCTTCGGGGTGCGGCGGGCGGTCGTCGTCACGCAGCGGTTCCACCTGCCGCGTGCGGTGGCCACGTGCCGGAGGGCCGGGATCGAGGCCTCCGGCGTCGGCCATGACTCCTCTGCGGTGGCGGTGGTGCCGACCAATGTCGGATACGTCCGGGAGCTGGCGGCCTCGGTCAAGGCGCTGTCCGACCTGGTCCGCCGGCCACGCCCCCACTTCCTCGGGCCGGCGGAGCCCGGCGTGCAACGCGCCCTCGAAGGCTAGTCCGGCATCGTCGACGGTCACGTTCACTCGCGACAGCACGGCCGCGCGACAGTACGGTGGGATACCGGATGTGTTCGGTTCGCGACAGAACGTGGAGATCCGATGTCAGCCGTCTCCTTGGAGCCTGGCGACCCGCGTGAGTTAGGCGGTTTCCGGCTGATCGGCCGCCTCGGCGAGGGCGGGCAGGGCGTGGTCTACCTCGGGCATGGGCCCGGAGGCGAGCGGGTCGCCGTCAAGGTGCTGAAGGCCGACGCCGATCCCGTGGTCCGGGGCCGGCTGGCCCGGGAACTGGCGGCTTGCGAGCGTGTGGCCCCCTTCTGCACCGCCCGGGTGATCCACTTCAGTGGCGAGGACGTCCGCCCGTACGTGGTCAGTGAGTACGTCGACGGCCCGTCCCTGCAGGAGCGGGTCGAACGCGACGGACCGCTGCGCGGAGGCGAACTGGACCGGCTGGTCGTGGGCACCGCGACCGCGCTCACCGCGATCCACGGGGCCGGAGTGCTCCACCGCGACCTGAAACCGGCCAACGTGCTCCTGGGCCCCGACGGCCCGCGGGTCGTGGACTTCGGCATCGCCCGCCCGATCGAGGCGGGCACGGTGACCACGCATCTCATGGGAACGCCGGCCTATCTCGCCCCCGAGCAGCTGAACGGGGAACCGCCGTCGCCGGCCGCCGACGTGTTCGCGTGGGCCTCCACCATGGTGTTCGCCGCGACCGGGCGACCCCCGTTCGGAGACGACACCATCGCCGCCGTGCTGAACCGGATCGCGCACGCGGTGCCGGACCTGACCGGGGTTCCGCCGCAGCTGCGCGAACTGCTCGCGGCCTGCCTGGCCAAGAAACCCGCCGAGCGCCCGCGTGCCCGGGCGCTGCTGGTGCGCCTGGTCGACCCGTCCGCGCCGGTGGACGCCGAGGGCCGCCCGGACGACCTGACTATGAGCGTCGCCGCGAACCGGGCGCTCGCGGGCCGGCACCCCGTCGCCTGGACCACGGTCCTGCCGTTTCGTGACCGGGTGAGCGAGAAGGTACGGGGACGGCCGCTGGCCGCGGTCGGCGTGGCCGCGCTGGTGCTGCTCGCCGGGGTGGGACTGGTGAACCTCGGCCGGGGTGACCGCACGGTGCCGGCCGGGGGCGCGCCCGCGACTCCGGAGGTGTCCGGCCCGCCCGAGACGCAGTCGCCACCCGGTCCACCCGAGGGGACGATCCCGGAGGCGTTCGGCGGGGCGTGGCGCGGACGCGCGACCGAGCGCGACGGCGAGATTGAGACGATGGACGTACCAGTCATGATCATGATGCGGCCTGGGGACCGCGGCGCCCATCTGAGATTGCCCGAGGAGCCGTGCGAGGGTGAACTCGACCTGGTCGACTCCGCCGGTGACGAGCTGACCTTCCGGGTCGCCTTCCGGTCGGGCGGGTGCCTCGACGGCACCGTGACGCTGGCCCGGCACGGTGAGCACGAGCTCGGCTACCGCTGGCGGGAACAGGATGGGCCCGGCACGGCCGAGGCGACACTGCATCGTGCCGGCTGACCGTCGCGGCGCGGCCTCAGGCGCGGATCCCGTACACCCGGTCGACGCTCAGGCGCAGCACCAGCCGCCGTTCGGCGGTCATGGCGGCCCGGTACTCGTCCCAGTCGGGATGCTCGCCCTGGATCGCGCGATAGAGCTCGACCAACTCGTCGACGGTCGCGTCGTCGACGTGGGTCGCCACGGGTGACAGCTCCGCGTCGCCCTCGGCCACGGCGTAGGGCCAGAACTTCTCGGTGGTGACGTGGAGGCTCGCGCGCGGGTCGCGGCGCAGATTCCGGGTCTTGGCCCGGTCGTCGGTGACGGACACCCGGATCAGCCGGGCGGGCTCGTCGAAGGCGTAGACCACGTTCGACAGCTGTGGCCGGCCGTCGCTCTTCAGCGTGACCAGCACACCCTGGTGCCGGCTCGAGAGCAGGGAGAGAAGCGCGTCATCCGTCATGGCCGCCGCAACGTCCTTCGCCGGTGAACTATTCCCCTCGCGTCATGACTGTGAGTGTTCCGTTATGAAGACGATCGTTCTGTTGTGCAGAACCATCGATGGGGGGCGACCCCTGGCCAGGTTTAGGTCCTGACCCGAGGCGGAATATCCCGTCCGGTTGGATAGCGTCACATCATGCGACTCGGCGTACTCGACATCGGCTCCAACACGGTGCACCTCCTGGTGGTGGACGCGCACCGTGGTGCCCGGCCGGTTCCCGCCTACTCTCACAAGGCCCATCTGAAGCTCACCGCGCACCTGCTCGACGGCAACCGGCTGTCGGACGAGTGCGCGGTGTCGCTGCGCAGGTTCATCGTGGAGGCCCTGCAGGTGGCCGAGGACAAGGGCGTCGAGGACCTCATGGCGTTCGCCACCTCGGCGGTGCGCGACGCGGTCAACGGCGACGAGATCATCAAGGGCATCCGGGACGAGACCGGGGTCGCCATCGACGTGCTCTCCGGCGAGGCCGAGTCACGGCTGACCTTCCTGGCCGTACGCCGCTGGTTCGGCTGGTCGTCCGGCCGCCTGTTGGTGCTGGACATCGGCGGCGGCTCACTCGAGATCGCCTCCGGGCTCGACGAGGAGCCGGACGCGGCGATCTCGTTGCCGCTCGGCGCGGGGCGGCTCACCCACGACTGGTTCACCGAGGACCCGCCGCCCGCGGGCGAGGTACGGCGCCTGCGCAAGCATGTGCGCGCCGAGATCGCGCGTACGGTCGGTGACGTGCTGCGCATTGGCCCGCCCGACCACGCGGTGGCCACCTCCAAGACGTTCAAGCAGCTCGCCCGTATCACCGGTGCCGCCCCGTCGAGCGAGGGAGAGCGGGTGCGGCGGGCGCTGAAGCACAGCGACGTCACCGACTGGGCCGAGCGGCTGGCGCAGATGTCCGTGGCCGAGCGCGCCGAGCTGCCCGGAGTCTCCGAAGGGAGGGCGCCGCAGCTGCCCGCCGGCGCGATAGTCGCCGACGCCACCATGGACCTCTTCGGGTTGTCGCAGCTGGAGATCTGTCCCTGGGCTCTGCGCGAGGGAGTGATCCTGCGGCGGCTGGACGGATTGCCCGCGGAGCGGCGCGGCTGAGGTCGTCCGGCCGAACGGTGGCGTCCGCCGGGATGGCGGCACTGGCGGTCGCCCTCGGATCAGGTAGTTCCCGGGGCGGACAAGCTGGTCGGCCCGGCGGTCGGCAGAGTGGTCGGTACTGTGGCCGGCACGGCGGTCGGTACTGTGGCCGGCCCGGCGGTCGGCACGGAACGTCTCCGCAACGGCCCGGTGGTGAGCAGACCGACCGGCACCGGGGCCCAGTAGGTGATCACGCGGAACAACAGGACGGCCTGCACGGCGTGACCCGCGGCGACGTCCGACGAGGCGAGTACGGCGACGAGGGCGGCCTCGGTCGAGCCCAGCCCGGACGGGGTGGGCACCGCAGTGGCCGCGGCCGAGCCCAGCAGATAGGCGATGAGCAGCGTCTGCGCCTCCGCGGGGCCGGTGGCACCGGGAACGGCCAGCACGCTGATGGTGAACGCCGTTCCCATCACCAGGGTCGTCCCGGCCGAGAAGAGCAGTAGTGACAGCAGATCAGCGGGTCGGCGCACGAGATCGGCGATGCCGGCCAGCGCCGATGAGGCCGAGCCGGAACGCCGGGACGACCGGTACCACCAGACGAGCGCCGCGGTCACGATGAGCGCCACGGCCGCCTGGAGCGGGAGCGGCAACCTGCGGGCGATGTCGGTGGCGTGTCCTCCCATGGCCGACAGCAGGTCGCCGCCGCCACCTCCGGTCCAGTGACCGGCGAGAACGACGACCACGAACAGCAGCAGGTCCGCGATGGCACCCACGACCTGCACGGCCGCGACCGTGGCGACCGCCTCCCCGGCCGGCACGCCACGGCAGTTCAGGAAGCGGACGTTGACGGCCGCCGCGCCGAGCCCCGCGGGGGTGAGCCGGTTGGCCGCGGCCGCCGAGAACTGTGTCATGAGCGTCTCGCGCATCGGCAGGCGCGGTCGCGAGGCGGCCTGGACGCAGCGGGCGGCGAAGACGTAGTGCAGTGCCGACAGGCCGATGAGGGCCGGCAGGAAACCCCAATGGAGCCTGCCGAAGGGGATTGCCTCCACAACAGGACTGTCGCCGCGCGGACTGACGTGCCCACGCTCGTTGAACGGCCATCGGATGCCGTCGAGGCGAACAGTTCGTGCCGGTCGGCAGGGTCAGGGCCGTGGTGCCGCGCTGAGATCCGGGCCCGGGCCGGACCCGTTGGGGGGAGCAGGCATCGTCTGGTCGGTCGTCTGGTCGCGGACGCGTTCGGCGGGGAGGCCGCGCAGCCGGCCGGCGAGAGCGGCGGGTTCGGCCACGAACGCCTCGGCGTCGAAGTCCCGCGTCTCGGCGAGCGTGAGCACCCCGCACAGCAGCGCCTCCGGAACGCGTACGGCCACCATCGGGCCGATCTGCGCGAATCCGGACGGCAGGTCGCCGAGCGTGCTCAGCAGTCCGTCGAACGCGGCCTGCGCAGGCGTGCCCGACGGGGAGCGCGCACCGCCCAGCAGTGCGAGGAAGTCCCGTTCGAGCTCCCTGGGATCCTTGCCGGCCAGGTAGTAGCGCGCGTGCCACGGCGCCGCCGCGCGCGGTGCCTGGAACCGGATCCGCAGGCCGGTGTCCCTGGCGCACCGCTCGTAGGCCCGGATCAGCGGGTCGGGCGAGACTGAGGCCGCTCCGCACAGGACACCGCGGACGGTGCCGGAGTCGGGATCGAGGTCAGCGGGCAGGCCACCGAGCGACCGGGCCACCGCCTCCTCGAGTTGTCCGATGGTATGCCTCAGCACCTCACCGACCATCCGTTCCAACGACTCGACCGTGCCGTCGACGCGCGCGTAGAGCCTCCGCTCGGTGTCGCGGGCCTCTTCGAGCCCCTCGAGCCGGTCGCGCAACCGGGTGGTCTCGGCGGCGAGCCGCGCCAGCTGGGCGGCGGTGTCGGCGGCGCCCGACCCGGTGGTGTCCGTCCTGTCCGGCGCCGTGCTACGGGGGGAGGTGCTACTGGGGGAGGTGGTGATCGGGGCGGTGGTTCCGGCGGGAGCGGTGCCACCGGTCATCGCCTGGATGCGCTGATCGTGGACCCGCGCGATGGCCTCCAGCTTCTTCAGCCGGTTCGCCATCTCACGAGCGCTACGGGCCATGTAGAGTTCCGCGCCGGCGATGGCCAGGCACGCCAGGATCACTATCACGGTCATGGTCGCTCCTCATGACCTGGACCGTCCCCCCGGGTGACGGCACAGCCCGCGTCGTGCCAGGACGATAAGGCACCCGGCCGTCCTCTGTCATGGGGTGCCGTACGGCGTCGTGGCTGTTCGCCCGGGTTCTGGTGGCTTTTCACCGTCACCTTCCTCGGATCGTCGGGGCGCCTCTGGGGGCGAGGCGCAGAGCGAGCGCGGGGCACATGGAGACGGCCCGCCGGGCGTCGCGTTCCCCCCACGGCGGGACCGTGGTCTCGAGCAGTACGGGGTAACCGTCGCGGTCCAGGCGGATGAGCTCCGGTGCCAGATGAGCGCACAGGCCATGTCCGTCACAGCGGGTCCAGTCGACGGTGAGCCTGGCGTCGCCGCCGGAGCCCGCCAGGGGAATGAGGCCGTGCACGGGGAGTCCGCATCCCTCGCGCGTCTGATGGGCGTTGATGTCGTGGTCGAAGACGTCGAGTGCGGACAGAACGAATCGGGCGGTGCCGTCGGGGTGGGAACACGCGCCACGGCCACGGCCGATGTCGGCCGCCGCGCGGACGCCACTCCGGGTGCCCGTCCCGTCGGCGAGGGCGGTGAGGGCGCGTACGGTCTCGGGCAGCCCGAAGCGGCAGGGACCGCACTGGCCGGCGGACTCGGCGGCGAGGTAGGCGGTCACCCGGATGACCTCGCCGAGCGGGCAGGTGCCCGGTGCCAGGGGCAGGACGACACCGGCCCCCAGAGTGCCGCCCGCGGCGGCCATCCCGGCACGGGAGACGGGTGAGCGGGTCGCGGCGGGCGCGAGCCAGCCGCCGTGGTAGCCGCCGACCAGGACGCCTTGGCCGGCGGACACGCCGGACCGTTCCAGAACGGTGCCGAGAGGCGTTCCCACGGGTGTCTCCACGACGGTGCCGCCCGCGACGGTGAGCAGCAGCGTGCCAGGCTCGTCGCGGGTGCCGACGCGGGCGTACGCGTCCGTGCCGAGGGAGGCCAGCAGCGCCAGCTGCGCGAAGGTCTCGGTGTTGGACAACAGGGTGGGGCGGCCGGACACGCCCGAGTCGCTGGTACGGACGTCGCGGCCGGGGGGCACCGGCACGTCGCCGTTGACGGCGCGGACCACCGTGCCGCTCTCGCCGGAGATGAACCGCCCCGACACCTCGACGACGCGCACGGGCAGGCGGCGTTCGCCGGCCGCCGCGAGGATCGACTGCCGTGCCGGCCCGTCGCCGGTGATGGCGACGATCACGTCGCGGCTGTTGAGAGCCCGCGCCGCGATCTCGGCGCCGTCGAGCACCAGGTGCGGCGCCCGCGTCAGCAGCATCTGGTCCTTGACGCTGCCCGGCTCGCCCTCGGCCCCGTTGACCACCACGGTGATCTCGGCGCCGTCGGCCAGGTGCCGCCCGACCGACCGGAGCTTCCGGGCGAACGGGAACCCTGCGCCCCCCCGGCCCCGCAGATCGACCCGCTCGGCCATCGCGGTCAGCCTGCCGAGCCGCGGTTCGTGGAGCCGGCCGTGCGTCGCTCGATGGCGGTCCAGATCGAGCCGGTCGAACCGGTCGAACCCGAGTGTCAGCCTCGGCGTGCCGATGTGGGTCACCGCCGGGCCGGTCATCGTTCCGCCTTCACCGGGAGCTCGAGCGAACGCCGCCGGTCAGGTCCCTCCCGGTCGGTCCCCGGGAGGTCGGCTGCCCGCCGGTCGGGTCGCGGCCGGGGGCGGGTGCCGGGGGCTGCCGCACCGCGCGACCGCATGATGACGACGGCCCTGGTCAGCAGGGCCATGCTCGCCCCGGCGAGGGACAGCGCGTAGGACCAGGTCACCCACGCCGGCGGCCGGCGGCCCGCCAGCAGGCCGTGCAGGATCGCCAGCGCCCATCCCACGTAGGCCAGCCGATGCGCCACCCGCCACAGTCCCGGCCGCCGGCCGTCCGCGAAGCGCCGACGTGCCAGCCCGGTGAGGGACACCAGCACGAGCAGGTGCGCGGCGACCGTGCCGATGGCGAGCGGTGCCGCGCCGACCGGCAGGATCGCCTGAAGGGCCGACGCGTGCCTGGTGAGCACCATCACGGCCACGTGCGCCAGGAGGAACGCGAGAGTGATCAGAGACGCCGCCCGGTGGGCGGCCTGGGCGAGGATCCGCTGACGGATGGAGAAGAGCACACGGTCGCTGGCGATCAGGCCGGCGGCCACGGATAACGTCGATGCCACGAGCGCGAGCACGCCGCCGTACGTGGTGAGGAACCGGTGGAGCTGCGACAGGATCGCGGCTCCGGTCTGCCCGAGCACGGCGGCGCCGACCGGAGCGCCGGCGGCGGTCGCCAGCACCAGCGCGACCACGCCCGCCGGACGCCGCCCTCGCCGGCGCGGATGACCGAGATCCACGGTGTCGGCGGTCGCCGAGCCGTGGCGGGCGCGGGGTTCCGCCGGGGCCCCGCGCAGCGTCCCGGCGGCCGCCTGGTCGAGTTCGCCGACCGTCAGCCTGAACACGTTCGCGACCACGCGCTCGAGAGATTCGACGGCCCCGTCGAGATGCGCGTAGAGGTCGCGGTCGACACGGCGGGCGTCTTCGAGGGCGCTCAACCGCTCACGGAGTCTCGCGGTCTCGTCCGTGACCCTGAGCAGCCCGGCGTCGACGGTGCCGGTGTCGACGCGCCCGGTGTCAGTGCGCCCGGTGTCAGCGCGCCCGGTGTCAGCGCGCCCGGTGTCGACGGCGCCGATGTGCAGCCCGCCGGCGCCGGTGCCCGCCCGTGCGCCCGCCACCGGCCCGGCGCTCCGGAGCCGCGCGCTCATCGAGTCCATCCGCTCGTCCTGGCGCAGTGTCAGAGCCTCCAGCCGCTCCAGCCGATCCGCCACCCGGCGCGCGCCGCGGGCCAGAAACAGTTCCGCCCCGGCGGTCACCAGGCATGCGACGATCACAATTACGGTCATGGTCGCTCCTCATCGCCCGGCCGGTCCCCCGCGTGATGGCGCAGCCCACGTCGTGCCAGGACGATAAGCCACCCGATGCTCTTCTGTCAGAGGGTCTCGGGCGACGTCGTTGCTGTTCGCCCGGCTTGTTATGGCTTGTACCGCCAGTGACGGCGCAGCCGATGCCCCTGAGGGGCCTCTGGTACGCGCCCGGGGCCCGCACCGCCGCGGACGCGGCGGTTTCCTTTCCCTACTCCATGGCCGGAATACGAATTTCGGACTACGTCGTCGCGAGGTGTCTCGCCTTATCCGACGGCGGCGCTTACCTTCAAGTCATGCGGCGCTGGTGCCGTCCGGTTTCGTCGCGTGTGATGGCTGTCACGTGAACTGTGTCCGTTTTCGGGCATGGTCCTTCAGCCGACCGGCATCAGGAGCCGGTCCTTTGAGTGAAAGGCGACCCCTCGGTGCCCAACGGTAGTGATTTCGTCGTAGTGGCCAACCGTCTTCCGGTCGATCGCGTGACCGGAGACGACGGGCGGGCGTCGTGGCGGCGCAGCCCGGGCGGGCTGGTGACCGCGATCGCGCCGTTGATGCGCCGCCGGGACGGCGCCTGGATCGGCTGGTCGGGCGCGGCCGACGAGGACCTGGAGCCCTTCGAGGAGGACGGCATGTCGCTCGTGCCGGTCCCCCTCTCGGCGGAGGAGCTCGAGCTCTACTACGAGGGGTTCTCCAACGCGACGCTGTGGCCGCTCTACCACGACGTGATCGCGCCGCCCGTCTACGAGCGCCCGCTCTGGGAGGCCTACGTCAAGGTCAACAAGCGCTTCGCCGAGGCGGCGGCCGCCGAGGCGGCCCAGAACGCGGTGGTCTGGGTACAGGACTACCAGCTGCAGCTCGTACCCGCGATGCTGCGCGAGCTGCGGCCCGACCTGCGCATCGGCTTCTTCCTCCACATCCCGTTCCCGCCACAGGAGCTGTTCGAGCAGCTGCCGTGGCGGCGGCAGATCATCGCGGGCCTCCTCGGGGCCGACCTCGTCGGCTTTCAGCTGCCGGGGGCGGCGTCGAACTTTCTGCGGCTCGCCCGGCGCCACCTCGACGCGCGTACGCACGGCCCGTACGTCGACGTGGGGGACCGTGTGGTCCGCGCCCAGGCATTCCCCATCTCCGTGGACGTCGGTGAGCTGACCGAGCTCACCCAGCGCCGCGAGGTCCGCTGGCGGTCCGACGAGGTGAAGGCCGACCTCGGTGACACCAAGATTCTTCTCGGGGTGGACCGGCTCGACTACACCAAGGGCATCTCCCAGCGACTGCAGGCGTTCGGCGAGCTGCTCGCCGAGGGGGAGCTCAAGCCGGGTGAGGCGGTGTTCGTCCAGATCGCCACGCCGAGCCGGGAGCGCATCGAGCAGTACCAGTTGCTGCGCGACCAGATCGAACAGCAGGTCGGCCGAATCAACGGCGAGCACGCCGAGCTCGGCGCCCCGGTGATCCACTATCTGCACAGCTCGTACAGCAGGGAGGAGCTGGCGGCGCTCTACCTGGCCGCCGACGTCATGGTGGTGACGCCGCTGCGGGACGGGATGAACCTCGTCGCAAAGGAGTACGTCGCCTGTCGCGAGGACCTGCGCGGGGCCCTGGTCCTCAGCCAGTTCGCGGGCGCGGCCGACGAGCTCAAGCGCGCCTTCCAGGTCAATCCGTACGACATCGACGGGTTGAAGGAGTCGATGCTGGCGGCCCTGCGTTCCTCACCCGCTGAGCAGGCGCGCCGGATGCGGTCGATGCGCAAGAGGGTCATCGAGCACGATGTCGACCGCTGGGCTCAGGACTTCCTCACCGCGCTCGAGCAGACGCCCTGACGAGCGGGTCGGGAAGCCGGATCAGGAACGGGTCTCGAAGGCGGCCCACACGGCCTTGCCGCCGCTGGCGAGGCGGGCCCAGCCCCACGTGCCGCTGACGGCCTCGACGATTTGCAGGCCACGGCCGCTCTCGGTGAAGTGATCGGGCTCGGTCCGGGTCGGCACGTCGTCGCCCGGGTCGGTGACGACGGCCAGCAGCCGGCGGTCGTGCCGTAGCAGCACGAGCTGGATCGGCCAGGCCTGGGCGGAATGGAGCGCGCCGCGCAGCCCGTGGCGAAGGGCGTTGGTCACGAGCTCGGACACCGCCACCGTGACGTCTTCGGCGAGCGGGCAGAGTTCCCAGTCGGCCAGCGTGGTCCGGGCGAAGTCGCGCGCTATCCGCGGTGACTCCAGGTCGGACCGGAGAACGCAGCGCGCCGATTCCGGGATGTCTTCGAGTGGAGAGGGCCATCGACCCGTGGTCGGCCAGGCCTGGCCGAATACGGAAATCCAGTTGTCATCGATGGCGGAGTCGGCGATGCGGTGGGCGCGGAGAACCATCATGGCGAACCCTGCAGGTGGGATGTGGGCGGTGATCGGGTAGCCGCTATCTTGCTCCTTATCTCGTGCAGGTGCAAGAGCTCCTGCAAGGTCAGATGCACGTGCACGCGCACGGCCTCCCGTACATTCAGTAGGGGGTGGGGCGTGTAGTAGGGGGACGGATGGACCAGATGGACCGGATGCAGTTCGACAACGGCATGTCCGCTTCGCTCCTGCGCGGCAGCACCTGGCTGAAGAGCGCGAGGAGCAACCCGAGCGGGAACTGCGTGGAGATGGCCGAGCTCCCGACCGGGGAGATCGCCATGCGCAATTCCCGTCATCCGGAAGGGCCGGCGCTCGTCTACACGCGCGCGGAGATAGAGGCCTTCATCAACGGAGCCAAGGAGGGTGACTTCGACGATCTGATCGGAGGCTGGGCTGAACGGTGATCCGGCCGCCGGCGAACCGGGCCGGGAGACGGACCGCCGGGTGACCGGACCGCCGGGTAACTAGGCAGTGGGCGGTACCGGTGGGATACTTGCCGATTCCGGCATCCCAGGAGTGCCCATGACAGCCCAGCCCGAGAGTGAGCCGTCCGTCCGCAACATGTTCGCGGCACCGCGGGGCGGCCCGACGGTGCTGCGCATCCTCCTCGGCGCACAACTGCGGCAGTTGCGGGAGGCCAGCGGCATCACCAGGGAAGGGGCCGGATACGCCATCCGGTCGTCCGACTCGAAGATCAGCCGGCTGGAACTCGGCCGGGTGGGCTTCAAGGAACGGGACGTGTCCGACCTGCTCACGCTCTACGGCGTGCTCGACAACGACGAGCGCGGTCCGCTGCTCGCGCTCGCGGCCGAGGCCAACACGCCCGGCTGGTGGCACCGCTACTCCGAGGTGCTGCCCGGCTGGTTCGAGGTGTACGTGGGATTGGAGGAGGCCGCGGCGCGGATCCGGACCTATGAGGTCCAGTTCGTGCCCGGGCTCCTCCAGACCGAGGACTACGCCCGTGCCGTGACGGTGCTGGGACATCCGGACGCGTCCCAGACCGAGATCGAGCAGCGGGTCGCGCTGAGGATGCGGCGCCGTAAGGTCCTCACGGCGCCGGCTCCACCGCACCTGTGGGCGGTCGTCGACGAGGCGGCGCTGCGGCGGCCGCTCGGCGGCGCCGAGGCGATGCGCGGGCAGCTCCGGCACCTCGTCGACGTCACGGCACTGCCGAACGTCACACTGCAGGTGCTGCCGTTCGACCACGGTGGCCACGCCGCCGCCGGAGGGGCGTTCAGCATCCTGCGCTTCGGCGAGCCCGACCTGCCCGACGTGGTCTATCTCGAGCAGCTCACCAGCGCGCTCTATCTGGACAAGCGCGAGGAGCTGGACCGGTATCTCGCGGTGATGGAGCGGCTGTGCATCGAGGCCGAGCCGGTCGCCGCAACGACCGGCATCCTCAAACGCATCCTGAGCGAGCTTTAGAGCGGTCTCGGGCACCCATCGGTGCCATGGTGAAGCCGGTGACCGGTGCTGTCGGTGAAGGATAAATAGATGAACATTGAACTGTGGCGCCGACGGTGGGACACTGACCGCGATCGTACGGGGGCCTGCCAGCGACGCCGGAGTGAGACGTGATCGAAGCCGAAGTGGGGCGTGCCTCTGCCGTGACCGCCTACCAGCGGAGCGGGCCGACGGTGCTGAGGATCCTGCTGGGCGGTCAGTTGCGGCGCCTGCGCGAGTCCAAGCACATCACCCGTTCCGAGGCGGGCGAGGCCATCCGTGCGTCCGACTCGAAGATCAGTCGGCTCGAGCTGGGCCGGGTCGCGTTCAAGGAGCGTGACGTCAGCGACCTCCTCACCCTGTACGGGGTGATCGACGAGGACGAGCGGGCGCTGTTCACCTCACTCGGCCGCCAGGCCAACAAGCCGGGCTGGTGGCACAAGTACAGCGACATCATGCCGAGCTGGTTCGAGCTCTACGTGGGCCTCGAGGAGGCCGCGTCGCTCGTCCGGACCTATGAGGTGCAGTTCGTTCCCGGCCTCCTGCAGACGGAGGACTACGCCCGGGAGGTGGCGCTTCTCGGCCATCCCAATGTCTCCTCCACCGAGATCGCCCGCCGTGTCGAGCTGCGGATGGCCCGGCAGGAACGGCTCAGGGCCGAGGACGGGCTGCGGATCTGGGCCATCATCGACGAGGCGGTGCTGCGGCGGCCGCTGGGCGGCTCGGGGGTCATGCGAGCGCAGCTCGGGCACCTCGCCGACATGTCCTCGCTGCCCAACGTCACCTTCCAGGTTGTGCCGTTCGACCGGGGCGGCCACGCCGCGGCGGGCGGTCCGTTCACGATCCTGCGGTTCTCCGAGCCGGACCTGCCCGATGTGGTCTATCTCGAACAGCTCTCCAGCGCCCTCTACCTCGACGATCGCGACGACGTCGACGGTTACATGGCGGTGATGGACCGGTTGTGCGTCGACGCGGCGTCCAGCGCCGACACGATGAAGATGCTGCACGGGATCATCAAGGAGACGTGACGCCCGTGCCCCGGCGTCACGCGGGCAGATCGAGCGCCCGCGCGATGATCATCCGTTGTACCTCCGAGGTGCCTTCGCCGATCTCCAGGATCTTGGCGTCGCGGTAGAACCGGCCGACCGGGTACTCGTTCATGAAGCCGTAGCCGCCGAAGATCTGGGTGGCGTCCCGTGAGTTGTCCATCGCCGCGTTCGAGGCGACCAGCTTGGCGATCGCGGCCTCCTTCTTGAACGGCTCGCCGCTCAGCATCTTCGCCGCTGCGGCGTAATAGGCGATGCGCGCCGTGTGCGCCCTCGTCTCCATGTCCGCGATCTTGAACTGGATCGCCTGGTACTCGCCGATCGCCCGGCCGAACGCGGCACGTTCCCGTACGTACCGCAGGGACTCGTCGACGCAGCCCTGCGCCAGCCCGACCGACAGCGCGGCGATCGCGACGCGGCCCTCGTCCAGGGTGCGCAGGAACTGCGCGTAGCCGCGGCCGCGCGGGCCCACCAGGTTCTCCTCGGGGACCCGCACGTTCTCGAACGCGAGCTCGCGGGTGTCGGAGGCCGACCAGCCCACCTTGGAGTACTTCTGGCCGACGGTGAACCCCGGGGTGCCGGACGGCACCAGGATCGCCGAGATCTCACGGTCGCCGGTCAACGCGGTGACCGTCACGAACGATGTGATGTCGGTGCCCGAGTTGGTGATGAACGACTTGGAACCGTTGATCACCCAGTGCCCGTCCTCCAGCCGCGCGGTGGTGCGCATGCCGCCGGCCACGTCGGACCCGCCGCCCGGCTCGGTCAGCCCGAACCCGGCCAGCCGTTCCCCGGAGCACAGGCGGGGCAGCCACTCCCGCTTCTGCTCCTCGCTGCCGAAGCGGAAGATCGGCATGGCGCCCAGGGACACGCCGGCCTCGAGCGTGATGGCCACCGAGGAGTCCACCCGGGCGAGCTCCTCCAGCGCCAGGCACAGCGCGAAGTAGTCGCCGCCCATCCCGCCGTACTCCTCGGGGAACGGCAGCCCGAACAGCCCCATCTCGCCCATCCCGGCGACGATGTCGTACGGGAACTCGCCGCGCTCGTAGAAGTCCCCGATCACGGGTGCCACGACGTCGCGGGCGAACCGCGCCACCGTTTGCCGCAGTGCCTCATGCTCCTCGCCGAGCCGGAAATCAATCATGTCGTGCTCCTTCTGGTTCGGCCGGGGTCAGGGCCTGTACGACGCGTGAGGGGCTGGGCCGGCCGAGACGGGCCGCCATCCATCGGCTGGTCTCGACGAGCCCGGTCAGATCGACGCCGGTGTCGACGCCGAGGCCGTTCAGCATCCACACCAGGTCCTCGGTGGCCAGGTTTCCGGTGGCGCTCTCGGCGTACGGGCAGCCGCCGAGCCCCCCGGCCGAGGCGTCGACCGTCCGCACGCCGCACTGCAGCGCCGCGAGGGTGTTGGCGAGCGCCTGGCCGTAGGTTTCGTGGAAGTGGACCGCGATCCGCTCGGTGCTCACCCCCGCGGCCACGAGCGCCTCGATCAGCGCGGTGACCTGTCCGGGGGTGCCGACGCCGATGGTGTCGCCGAGGCTGAGCTCGGTGCAACCCAGATCGAGCAGGCTCGTGGCGACCGAGACGACCTGGCCGATCGGGACCTCACCCTCCCAGGGGTCGCCGAAGCACATCGAGAGGTAGCCGCGGACGGCGAGACCCTCGGTACGGGCCCGGTCGACGACCGGGGCGAACATCGCGAGCGACTCCTCCACTGTGCGGTTCAGGTTGCGCCGGGCGAAGGTCTCGGTGGCGCTGCCGAACACCGCGATCTCGGTGACGCCGTACGCCAGGGCGCGGTCGAGACCGCGCTCATTGGGCACCAGCACCGGGTAGCGCACGCCCTCCGCACGCGGCAGGACCTCGAGCAGCCGCTCGGCATCGGCGAGCTGCGGCACCCACTCCGGGTGGACGAAGCTCGTCGCCTCGATGGTCGTGAGGCCGGTGGCGGCGAGCCGGGTGATGAACTCGGCCTTGACCTCGACCGGCACGATCGTGGACTCGTTCTGCAGCCCGTCCCTCGGCCCGACCTCGTAGATCGTCACCTGCGAGGGCAAGCCGTCGAGCGGAACCCTCATCGGAGCCTTCATGGGATCGTCGCCTCCATCCGCATCTCGCCGCTCAGACTTCCGGTGCACCGGGGACGGCGCCGGCCGCGTCGGCTGCGTCAGGCGCGTCCGGCGCCGCAGGGGCCTCAGGGGCCTCAGGCGCGGAAACGATCTCGGCGAGGGTCTCGTCGAGCGCGACCTGCGCGCCGGGACGGGCGGGCAGCCGGGCGACCAGGCCGTCGACGGGGGCCACCACGGTGTGCTCCATCTTCATGGCCTCGACGATCACGAGGGGCTGCCCTTCGGTGACCGTGTCGCCCTCGGCGGCCTTGACCGCCAGCACCGTGCCGGGCATCGGGCTGCGGACCAGGCCGCTCGCGGCCGGTCCGGCCGTGCCGATCGCCTCGGCCGCCGTGTGCTCGGTGAGCGCCCAGGCACGCCCGTCACGGCCGAGCCAGCGGACATCGCCGTCGCGTGCGAACGCGTACGCCGTCGTACGGCCCGCGTAGGTGGCCACCAGCCGGCCCCGGTCGTCCCACCGCGCGCGGGCGCGGACCGGTCCGGCCGCTCCGACCCGTACCTCGGCGTCGGCCGCCCGGCCGCGGACCCGCACCTCGACCGGGTCGCGGCCGCCGGCGGTGATCAGCCACCGGGTCCAGGCGGGCCCCCCGGCCCGCCAGCCGTCGGGGATCTCCCAGGGGTTCCCAGGCCGGTCCGGTTCGAGCGCGAGCATCCGCTCCAGCGCGGCGGCGGCGAGCACCTCGTCGCCGGGACCGTCCAGGTCGCCGGTCAGATCGGGCAGCGCGCGCTCGACCAGTCCGGTGTCGAGCCGCCCGGCCGCCACGTCCGGGTGGGAGAGGAGCGCCCGCAGGAAGCCGACGTTGGTCGGCACGCCGAGCAGGGTGTACGAGGCGAGCGCCCGGTCCAGGCCGCGCAGCGCCGCCTGCCGGTCCGCGCCCCGGGCGATGACCTTCGCGAGCATGGGGTCGTAGGAACTGCCGACCACGTCGCCCGCCGCGATGCCGGAGTCGACGCGGACACCCGCGCCGGCCGGCTCGGACAGCGACAGCACCCGTCCGCCGGTCGGCAGGAAGCCGCGGGAGGGATCCTCGGCGTAGATCCGGGCCTCGACCGCATGCCCCTCCAGGGCGATGTCGTCCTGGGTGAACGGCAGGGGTTCGCCCGCGGCCACGCGCAGCTGCAGCTCGACCAGGTCGTACCCGGTCACCAACTCGGTGACCGGGTGCTCCACCTGCAGCCTCGTGTTCATTTCCATGAAATTGCGATCCTCGGGCCGGTCACCCGCTACGACGAACTCTACGGTTCCGGCGCCGACGTAGCCGACGGCCTTCGCGGCCGCGACCGCGGCGGCGCCCATCGACGCCCGCAGCGTCGCGTCGAGCAGCGGCGACGGCGCCTCCTCGATGATCTTCTGGTGGCGGCGCTGCAGGCTGCACTCGCGTTCGCCGAGATGCACAGCGCCGCCGTGGGCGTCGGCGAAGATCTGGATCTCGATGTGTCGGGGGTTCTCGACGAACCGCTCGACGAGCAGCGTGTCGTCGCCGAACGAGCCGAGTGCCTCCCGCCGGGCCGAGGCGATCGCCTCGGCCAGCCCGGCCGGATCGCGGACCAGCCGCATGCCCTTGCCGCCACCGCCCGCCGATGGCTTGAGCAGCACAGGCATCCCGATGCTCGTCGCGGCCGCGATCAGCTCCTCGTCCGACAAACCGGGCTCCTCGCTGCCCGGCACCACGGGGACACCGGCGGCGGCGACGGTCCGCTTGGCGCGGATCTTGTCGCCCATCGCCTCGATCGCCTCGGCGGGCGGGCCGACGAACACCACGCCGGCGTCCGCGCAGGCCCGCGCGAAGGCGGCGTTCTCGGCGAGGAACCCGTAACCGGGGTGCACCGCCTCGGCGCCGGTCTCACGGGCGGCCGCGAGCACGGCGTCGATGCTCAGGTAGCTCTCGATCCGCACGGCGACATCGGCGTCGCGCACGTGGCGCGCGCCGGCGTCGGCGTCGGTGTGCACCGCCACCGAGGTGATGCCGAGGGTGCGCAGCGTGCGGATGATCCGCACCGCGATCTCACCGCGGTTGGCGACCAGGACGGTCTCGAACATCAGGTCCTCACATCCGGAAGACGCCGTAGCCGACAGGGTCGAGGGGCGCGTTGGCCGCCGCCGAGAGCGCCAGCCCGAGCACCCGCCGGGTGTCCAGCGGGTCGATCACGCCGTCGTCCCACAGCCGCGCCGTCGAGTAGTACGGGTTGCCCTGCCGTTCGTACTGCTCGCGGATCGGCCGCTTGAAGTCCTCCTCGGCGTCGGCCGGCCAGTCCTCGCCGCGTCCCTCGAGCTGGTCGCGGCGCACGGTCGCCAGTACCGAGGCCGCCTGCTCGCCGCCCATCACCGAGACGCGGGCGGCCGGCCACATCCACAGGAAGCGGGGAGAGTAGGCCCGGCCGCACATCGCGTAGTTGCCGGCGCCGAACGAGCCGCCGATGACGACGGTGAACTTCGGCACCCGGGCGCAGGCGACGGCGGTGACCATCTTGGCCCCGTGCTTGGCGATGCCGCCCGCCTCGTACTCGCGGCCGACCATGAACCCGGTGATGTTCTGCAGGAACACCAGGGGGATCGACCGGCGGTCGCACAGCTCGATGAAGTGCGCGCCCTTCATCGCCGACTCGGCGAACAGGATGCCGTTGTTGGCGATGATCCCCACCGGGTGGCCGTGGATCCGGGCGAAGCCGGTCACGAGTGTCGGGCCGTACTCCCGCTTGAACTCCTGGAACCGGCTACCGTCGACGATCCGGGTGATGACCTCGCGGACGTCGTACGGGGTGCGCGGGTCGGGCGGTACGACGCCGTACAGCTCCGCGGGGTCGGCGACCGGCTCCTCCGGCTCGGCGACCTCCCACGGGCGCGGCGCGCGCGGGCCGAGCGTACCGACGATGTTCCGCACGATCCGCAGCGCGTGCGCGTCGTCGTCGGCGAGGTGGTCGGTCACCCCGGACGTACGGGAGTGCAGCTCGCCGCCGCCGAGATCCTCGGCGCTGACCACCTCGCCGGTCGCGGCCTTCACCAGTGGGGGGCCGCCCAGGAAGATCGTGCCCTGGTTCCGCACGATGACGGCCTCGTCGCTCATCGCCGGGACGTACGCTCCGCCCGCCGTGCAGGAGCCGAGCACCGCGGCGATCTGCGGGATGCCCCGCGCCGACATGGTCGCCTGGTTGTAGAAGATCCGGCCGAAGTGCTCGCGGTCGGGGAAGACCTCGTCCTGCCGGGGGAGGAACGCGCCGCCGGAGTCGACCAGGTACAGGCACGGCAGGTGGTTGTGGAGCGCGACCTCCTGGGCGCGCAGGTGCTTCTTGACCGTCACCGGGTAGTAGGTGCCGCCCTTGACGGTGGCGTCGTTGGCCACGATCACGCACTCGCGGCCGGAGACCCGGCCGACGCCGGTGATGATCCCCGCACCCGGGGCCTCATCGTCGTACATGCCCGACGCGGCCAGCGGCGACAGTTCCAGGAACGGTGAGCCGGGATCGAGCAGGCCGTCCACGCGGTCGCGGGGCAGCAGCTTTCCGCGCGCGACGTGTCGTTCGCGGGCGCGCTCGGGCCCGCCGAGGCTCGCCTGCGCGAGCCGGTCGCGCAACTCCGCCACGAGGGCGACGTTGCGCTCGGTGTTCGCCTTGTAGACGTCACTGGACGGATCTGTGCTCATGGGCTCACCCCGTGCCGCCTGCCTCGCTCGGTTCGCCGGCTCACGGGCGCTCTGCGCACCCGCTCGCCGTGTTAATGCTTGTTAACAACGCCGATGTTTATGAACATTAACACGGCCTGGTCTACACTTTCCATCATGACCGAGGTCACGCACGGTGCCGCACGCAGGGCCGAGATCCTGGCCGCGGCCGCCGAGCTGTTCGCCCGCCGCGGCTATCACGGCGTCTCGATCGGCGATCTCGGTGGCGCCATCGGGCTGACCGGGCCCGCGCTCTACCGGCACTTCCGGGGCAAGGACGCGGTGCTCGCCGAGATGCTCCTCGACATCAGCGACCGGCTGCTGTCCGAGGGCTCCGCGCGGGTCGCCGTGGCGGCGGGGCCCGAGGAGGCGCTCGACGCGCTGCTCCGCTGGCACATCGACTTCGCGCTCGACAACCCCGCGCTGATCACCGTGCACGAGCGGGAACTCGACAACGTGCCGCAGCCGGAACGGCGCGAGATCCGCCGCCTGCAGCGTTCCTATGTGGAGCAGTGGGTGGCCGTGCTGCGCGACATGCACCCCGGGCTGACCGAGGACCGGGCGCGTGCCGCCATGCACGCCGCGTTCGGGTTGCTCAACTCGACTCCGCACAGCGCGGGAGGGCTGACCCGCGACGCCATGGGGGAGCTGCTGCACACCATGGCCCGGACGGCGCTGAGCCATTTCGGCGCCGGCCGGAATTCGATCGCGAGCGAGCGGCCCTGGCCCTGACGCGGAGGGCCCCCGGCCCGGCGCCGATGATCATCCATCCGCCGGGGCGGGCTTGGGCTTCCGGTCCTGGCGCTTGTCGCGGGTGTAGATGACCCCCGGTTTTCCGTCGCCAGGGCTGCGGCGGTCCAGCTCGAACAGTGTCGTCGCGGTCATCAGATCGCTGAGCTTGGCGTAGCCGTAGTTGCGGGAGTCGAAGTCCGGGCGTTGCTTCGTGATGATGTGGCCGACGCTTGCGAGGGTGGCCCAACCGTCTTCGTCGGAGGCCGCTTCCACGGCGTTACGGAGCTGGTTCACCAGTGAGGTGTCTCCCTTGAGCTTGGCGGCCGAGGCGGGCGGGGGCGGCTTCGGCACTGTGCCGGTGGGTGTGGCGGCGCTCTGCGCGTAGGTGAGGTTCTCGATGTAGATGAACTTGTCGCACGCCGCGACGAAGGGCTTGGGCGTCTTGTGCTCGCCGAACCCGTACACGGTGAGGCCGGATTCACGGATGCGCGCGGCCAGGCGGGTGAAGTCGCTGTCGCTGGAGACGATGCAGAAGCCGTCGAAGCGTGCCGAGTACAGCAGGTCCATGGCGTCGATGACCATCGCCGCGTCGGTGGCGTTCTTCCCGCTGGTGTAGGCGAACTGCTGGATCGGCTGGATCGACTGGGCGAGCAACTGGTCTTTCCAGCCTCTGAGGCTCGTGCCGGTCCAGTCGCCGTAGGCGCGTTTGACGTGGGCGGTGCCGTACTTGGCGACCTCGGCCAACAACCCCTCGGTGATCGCGGGCTGTGCGTTGTCCGCGTCGATGAGCACGGCGAGCTTGGCGGCGTTCTCGCTGACCATACTGCTCCTCCTGATCTCGGGTCGGGTGCCGGGAAGCGGCGGTCGGGCCGGAGGCCAGTGTGCCGGTCCAGCTCGGCCTCCGCCTCCTGTGGTCGACTGCGCACGATGATCCGGCCGAGCTCGGTCATCCGATCGCCTCATGCCTCCGGCATTGACATGTGACCAAAAGGTCACCTATTGTCTGAGCATGGACGAGGTGTTCAAGGCGCTCGCCGATCCGACCCGGCGGAGCCTGCTCGACGAGCTCTTCCGCGAAGACGGCCAGACGCTGAGCGCGCTCGAGAAGCGCCTGCCGATGACGCGCTTCGGCGTGATGAAGCACCTGAAGCAGCTTGAGGAGGCGGGCCTGGTGGTCACCAAACGCCGGGGCCGCGAAAAGATCCACTTCCTCAACCCCATTCCGATCCGGCTCCTCCACGACCGGTGGGTGAGCAAGTACGCCGAGCCCTGGGCGGATGCGCTCAGCGGGCTCAAAAGCAGTCTGGAGCGTCCCATGGAGAAGGTGTTCGAGATCTACATCCGCACGACCCCGGAGCGTCTCTGGGAGGCGATCACCGACGGCGAGATCAGGAGCAAGTACCACTTCGGTTCCCGGGTCAGCTCGGACTGGACGCCCGGCTCGCGCTTGGAGATGAGCCACCCGAACGCCGACGGACTCCTCGGCGAGGGGGAGATCCTCGAGGTCGATCCCCGTCGCCGGCTGGTCCACAGCATGCTCGCCCTCTGGGGTGATGACGTGAAAAGCGAGGGCACCTCCAGGGTCACCTGGGAGATCGAGCCCGTCGGTGACTCCTGCCGCCTCACCGTCACCCATGACGAGCTGCGCGAGGGCGCGAACGACCAGCTCTACGGTGGCTGGCCGATGATCCTCTCCGGCCTGAAGACGTGGCTCGAGACCGGCGAGTCGCTCACGACGCCTGGCTCGCTGATGTACAGCTGAGCCGGCTTCAGCGCCGTGGGGGTGTCGGACCAACTGAGGCACGGAGGTACGGCCGGCTCCCGGGTCAGCGGCGGCGGGCGGTGATGATCCAGGTACGCGAGTCGAAGAACACGCCACTGCCGGTGTCGTGCTCGGCGAGGATGGCCCGTAGCCGTTGGAGCGCGTGCTCGGCCGTCGCGGTATCCAGGTCGGCGAGGAGGCCCTTGGCCATCCGCAGGCCGAGGACGAAGTCGTAGGCGGTGGCGCTGTCCGGGCCGTAGCAGACGAGCTCGTGCACGTCGGTAAAGCCGACCTCGGCGAAGCCGGACGCTGTCAGGACGCCTTCCGCGACGGCCGGATCGGCGAGTGAGAACGGGTCCTGGCCGCTCGCGGGAGAAACGGGGTCGACCGCGCCTGCGGCGAGGGACTGGTGGATCGCAGAGGACCACTCATTGCGGTCGTGGTCCTGCCAGACCATCAGCACCAGGCGCGCTCGGGGGCGCAACGCGTTCCCGATGTTGGCGAACGCGGTGATCGGGTCAGCGAAGAACATCGTGCCGAACCGGCTGATGCAGAGGTCGAAGTGCTGCGGCGGGAAGCGGTGGACCTGGGCGTCAGCCTGTTGGTACGTGACGTTGCGCAGTCCCTCCTGACCGCTGAGCAGACGGGCACGCTCGACGGCCCCCGCGACCCTGCTGGTCGGACATCACCATCACCGGACTTTCTCGATCCCAATGTCGCGGGGAGCATGTCAGGGGGCGAGGACTCTCGCGCGACCCCGCCACGCCGACCAGGGGCCACCGTTGCCGGGCAACTTGACCGACACTCTGCTGGAGTGGTTGCGCGGGCGCTTCTGTCCCGGACGGCCCGGCCAGTACCAGGTTCTCACCGGCATCCCGCGCCGCCTGCGATACCCACTTTTTTGTGGGTACTTGTCGGCGAGTGGGGGCGGGGCGAATCTAGTGACGGGTGGTCGGAGGGCCGCCAGATCCGGGCGGGACGGGGCAGTGATGTATCAGGACACCGGTTGGGCCTTGATGAGTTTCTCCAGGCGGCGGTGGCCCCAGTCGGAAAGGGGGGCCAACACCTCGCAGAGTTCGCGGCCGAACGCGGTCAGGGAGTACACGGTCTTCAGCGGCAGCACATCGTGCACCTCCCGGTGCACCAGTCCGTCGGCCTCCATCTCGCGGAGCGTCTGAGTCAGTACCTTCTCGCTGAGACCCGGCAGCCTCCGAAGCAGCTCCCCGGGGCGGTGCGGGCCGTATTCCAGTAGCCAGAGCAGAACAGTCTTCCACTTGCCGTCGATCACGGCGATCGCGGCGGTTACTCCGCAGACATTCGGGTCCTGGGCACGACTGCGCGTCATCTTCGTCCTATTCGTTGTTGTTACCGATATTTTTTACGGGAGCTAAATCATGTCCTCGCACACCGAACAGTCTGCCGTCACCGTGCTTGGCCTGGGGCCGATGGGCCGGTCCCTGGCGGGCGCGTTCCTGGATGCCGGCCTGCGGACCACGGTCTGGAACCGGACGCCGGGCAGGGATCGGGAGCTGGTCGAGCGGGGCGCAGTCGGCGCCCGATCGGCCGAGGCGGCGGTCGCCGCAAGCGGGTTGACCGTAGTCTGCGTGGTGAACTACGACGCGGCGGACGCCATTCTGCGGCGCGGCGAGGTCGCCGATGTGCTCAAGGGGCGCACGGTGGTGAACCTGACTGCCGACACCCCGGGCCGAGCCCGGGACACCGCGGCCTGGGCGGCCGAGCACGGCATCCGGTACCTGGACGGTGCGATCATGACACCGACCACGACCATCGGAACGCCGGCCGCGGTGTTCATCCACAGCGGCTCGCAGGAGCTCTACCGGGAGCACCGCCCAGTGCTGGATGCGCTGGGCGGCACCCACACCCACCTCGGCGAGGAGATTGGCCGGGCAGCGGCGTACGACATCGCACTGCTCGACATCTTCTGGACTGCGATGGCGGGCTATGTGCACGCACTGGCCGTGGCGAGGGCGGAGGGTGTCACCGCGCGGGAGCTGGCTCCGTTCGCCAAGGGCATCGGCGCGATCCTCCCACCGATCTTCGAGCAGTCCGCGGAGGAAGTGGACAGCGGCAGGTTCTCCGGCGAGGGCAACCCGATGACCTCGGCGGTATCGTCCATGGCCCATATCGTCCACACCTCCGAGACTCATGGCATCGACGCGGGCGTGATGCGTGCAGCCGAGGGCATGGCACGCCGCGCCATCGGACAGGGCCACGGCGCCGAGGGGTTCACCCGGATCGCCGAGATCCTCGGCCGTCGCTGAGGGGCCGTCAGGGGCCGACCAAGCTCCGCGGGTCGCTAGCTTCGCGGGATCAGCGAAGACGCCGCCAGCCGCGATCACGCCTCAAGTTCAACGAGACGGGACAATCAGCTCCTATATGTATGTGGGCCAGCTCGAAGTTCAAGGGGCGCGACAGCGTGGGCCGGGCTGAGAACTCCCATTGTCGGGGTGCCGACTTGCTCGGTGCAGAGAAGGCTCACTGATGCTGCTTACCGGTAGCGCCGTCTTGGTAGCGCGGGCCTGGCTGTCAGGGCGAACCGTGAGCCAAATGGTTCGCGCGCATGATCAGTCGTCGAACTCGAAGCCGCTGGCCTCGGCCGAGGCGATGAGCTTCCGCATATGATCATCGTCTGCGGCGACGGCACTCATCAGGGCAGCCAGCTCTTGGAGTGCGGTTCGATCCTCACCGTACGCGCAGAACATGCCGCCTTCCGGATCATACGAGAATCGCCCTTCGAGGGTCGGGGCCTCCGTGCTGACGAGGAATTGCGCGACGCCTTCCCAGAAGTACCCGTTCGGCTCGTGACCGAGCTGCGCGACGAGCGCATCTACTTGCGTCGTCCCTGCGTTCAGCAACAGTGAGAACTTCCCGGGCGTGGTTTCGATCAACTTCAGCGGAGCCACCGGCGAAGCGTGGCACTCCTGAAGCAGGGTGGCAACCTTCCGGGCGAGTTGACGCAGGGTGTGGCGGCCCGCGCGGCCCGGCTTGCCGCGATGATTCGCCGCCGCGGTCAGGTGATGTGAACTGCCGGCGTGGCACAGCGTGACCAGTGCGAATACCGAGCGGGATCCAGACATCCGCACATGCCGCCGAAGGTGTGTCAGGGACGAAGATCCTCAAGCGGTGTGGTGGGCAGCGCGATCCAGCCCTCGGCCGTGGCAGTGTCCATCTGGTCTTTGGCGGGGGTGGCGACCAGGCCCTGGGACGCTGCGCGAGCGGTGAGGGCGGCGATGACCGCGTCGAGGGCGTCGTGGTGGCGCCGGCAGGCCGCTTCGTGTGGCCCCAGGTCGAGCCAGGGTGCGGCCGCCTGGAGTTCGTCGACCAGGCGGCCGAGGTCCGCGAGGTGCTGTGGGCGCTTGTAACCCCGGTGGGGTAGCCCCCACAGTTTGAGGGACGCCGCGGGATAGACCTCGACGACGGCGCCGCGGCCGCAGCGGTCCACCGGACGGCCCTCACGTGCGAGCCGGGCCAGGATGGCCGCGCAGCGCATGGTGGCGTGACCGATCCGGTCGGCCGAGACGCTCAGCGGGGTCAGGCCGGTCCGCTCGTAGACCTGCTGATCAGTGAGCCGCAGAGCCAGATTCCGGCGCCATGCGCGTCCCGTGGTGTCCGCGGGCACGTTCACGTGCCCGGCCTGATGCGCCATGACGAACTCGACGAAGGGGACCGGCCAGCCGAGCGGGCAGTCGATGCCGGCCTTGCCGGCGGTCGAAAGCGCATCGACGATGAGCGCGTCGTCCGCGCCGATCACCAGCCGGCGAACCGAGCAGCGGCCGGACGCCCAGTCCAGCCACGCCACCGCTGTGTTGACCGGCTCGGCGGCGAGGTCCACCCCAACCGTGAGCATCCCCTCACAGTAGGACGACCGACGAATACCATGGCGCGACGGCGCCGGCCGACCTTGACCGCACCGGCCCGTTGTCGGGATCGGCCGTTCCCGTTCGTCGTGGGGGTGGGATCACCGTCGGCCATTGAGAGGGACCCTGTGAAGTACATGTTGATGATCTGTAGTGACGTGTCCGAGCTGGTGCCGGGGGAGGCCGAGGCCATGGCCGGATGCGGCGGCTGGAGCGAGGAGATGGAACGCCGGGGGGTGCTGCGCGGCGGGGCGGGTCTGCGGCCGAGCAGTGACGCCACGACGGTACGGGTGCGCGGCGACGAGGTGCTGCTGTCCGACGGCCCGTTCGCCGAGACCAAGGACCAGATCGGCGGGTTCAGCCTGATCGAGTGCGCCGACCTCGACGAGGCCGTAGAGGTGGCCTCGAAGCACCCGGCCGCGCGGTACGGGCAGATCGAGGTCAGGCCGCTCTGGGAGCCGTGACCCCGGCCGTCGAGGCGGCGGTCGCCGGGGCCTTTCGTGAGGAGTGGGGCCAGATCGTCGCGACCCTGATCGGCATGACCGGCGACTGGGACCTCGCCGAGGAGTGCGCGCAGGACGCGTTCGCGCAGGCGCTGGAGCGCTGGCCGCGCGACGGCGTGCCCCGGCGGCCCGGGGCCTGGCTCACCACGACGGCGCGCAACCGCGCCGTCGACCGGCTGCGCCGCCAGGCGGTCGGCGCGGCGAAACTGCGGGAGGTCGCCATGATGGCGGGGCCGGGCGAAGCCGATGACGCGCCGGACGACCGCGAGGCCGCCGTCAGCGGCGTGCGTGACGACCGCCTGCGGCTGCTGTTCACCTGCTGCCACCCGGCGCTGGCCTTCGAGGCCCAGGTGGCGCTCACGTTGCGCACCCTGGCCGGGCTGACCACGGCCGAGATCGCCCGGGCGTTCCTGGTGCCCGAGCCGACGATGTCACGGCGCCTGGTCCGGGCCAAGCAGAAGATCCGCAATGCCGGCATCCCGTACCGGGTGCCGCCGGCCCACCTGCTGCCGGAGCGCACCACGGCGGTGCTCGGGGTGCTGTACCTGCTGTTCAACGAGGGCTACGCCGCCAGCGCGGGAGGCGACCTGGCACGCCAGGGCCTGTCTGGGGAGGCGATCCGGCTGGCCCGCGTCCTCGCCGGCCTGATGCCCGACGAGCCCGAGGCCGCCGGCCTGCTCGCGCTCATGCTGCTGCACGATGCCCGCCGCGCCTCCCGGGTCGACGACGCGGGAGACCTCGTGACCCTGGAGCGGCAGGACCGCGCCCGCTGGGACGCGGGCGAGATCGCCGAGGGACTGGAGCTGCTCGACGCGGCCCTGCGCCGCCGCCGTCCAGGCCCGTACCAGATCCAGGCGGCCATCGCCGCCTGCCACGCGAGCGCCACCGAGGCGGCCGACACCGACTGGGCGCAGATCGCCGCGCTGTACGGCCGGCTCATTCTGCTGGTGCCCTCGCCGGTGGTGCGGCTGAACCGCGCCGTGGCGGTGGGGATGGCCGAGGGTCCCACGGCGGGCCTGGAGCTGGTGGAGGAGCTGGCGACGTCGGGAGCGCTGACCGGCTACCACCTGCTGCCCGCCACGCGCGCCGACCTGCTCCGCCGCCTCGGCCGCTACGACGAGGCCGCCGTCGCCTACCGCGAGGCGCTCGACCTGGCCGCCACCGACGCCGAGCGCCGTTACCTCGCCCGGCGGCTGGCCGAGACGGCCGGCCTGGTGGAGGGTCCTCGTCAGACCGGACGGTAGATCCGATCGTCATGATCTTGTCCGTCCGGGCCGGGCTCGTTCGTCGGTGGGGTGTAGGCCACCGCCCACCCAGAGGAGATGTGATGACCACCGACCGCGCCACCGAGGATCCGACCGTGCCGCCCACCGGCGTCCGAGCCCTGCCGCCGGGCGGGCGGACCCTGCGGGTCAACGGCGTCGACCTGTACGCCGATACCCTCGGCGACCCCGCCGATCCGGCGGTGCTCCTGATCGGCCGGTCGGTGCTCGCGTGGGAGGACGGATTCTGTGAGCGGCTCGTGGCCGGGTCCCGCTTCGTCGTCCGCTATGACTTCCGGGACACGGGCCGGTCGGTCGGCTACGAACCGGGGGCCCCGCCGTACACCCTTCGCGATCTCGTAACGGACGCCGTGGAGCTGCTCGACGTCCTCGGTGTGGCCCGCGCCCACGTCGTGAGCTCGTCGGGGGGCGGCTGGATCGGCCAGCTCATGGGCCTCGACCACCCGGATCGGGTCGCCACCCTCACCCTGATCTCGACGCGGTCCATCGCTCCCGGGCCGTGTGACCCGGACCTGCCGGACCACACGGACGGCATCATGGCGTTCTTCCGAGCGGGGGAGCCCGACTGGTCCGACCGGGCCGCGGTCATCGATCATCTCGTCGCCGTCGACCGGGCGATGGCGGGTACGGCGCGTCCCTTCGACGAGGCGGCCGCGCGTGACCTCGCGGGCCGCGTCCTCGACCGCACGAGGAACATCCGGTCGAGCCTGAGCAACATCGCCTTCATCGACCACGGCGACCGCTGGAGGGAGCGTCTGCCGGAGGTGAGCGCTCCGACGCTGGTGATCCACGGCACCGACGACCCGTTCTTCCCCTACGGCAACGGGGTCGCCCTGGCGGCGGAGATCCCCGGTGCCGAACTGCTCGCCCTGGAGGGGACAGGACACGAACTGCCCCCGGTGGACTGGGACACCGTGGTCACCGCCATCCTGAGGCACACCGCCGGGCCCTGACCGAGGCGGAGCCGCACGACGTCCGGCTGCACGACGGTTCCCTGTCAAGTTCAGCGCGTTGGACGGCGAGCGAACGCTCGTCGTGCGCCGAATTCGTTTCCCAATGCGGCCCTCTGAACTCGGCTGTGGCGCCTTGAAGTTCAGGCGAGGAACTCAGTAATGGCCTCCGTGAACCAATCCGGGTCTTCCTCGGCGACGAAGTGTCCCGTCGGTGCGACCTTGCTTTGCACGTTGTCCGCGTGGGGGCTCAGGGCCTGTGCAGTGGCTGTGCCGGATTGGGCGGTGCCGATGGCCAGGACGGGCATGGGCAGTGGCCGGTCGGCCAGGAGGGCGCGGTTCTCCCGGCCGTCCTCAAGGAGTGTGCGGTAATGCTCGAAGCCACCGCGGAGCCGCTCCCGCCCGGAGTAGGACTCCGCGTAAGCGGCGAGGTCGTCGGGGCTGAAGGTGCCGGGGGCGGACATGGCGGTGAACGTGGCGGTGAAGAACTCCAGTTCGTGCCCGTCGAAGAGCATCTCGGGCACGTGGGGGGCCATGAAGAAGCCGAAGTGCCACATGCCGCCCTCGGCGACGTTCATCGCCTCCTCCAGGCCGAGCCCGGGCAGGATGGAATCGACCAGGATGAGGTGGGCGATGTCCTCGGGGTGGGCGGCTGCCCAGCCCAGGGCGACCATCGAGCCGATGTCGTGACCGGCCACGGCCACGGGACCGGTGAGGCCGAGTCCCTTGAGGATCCCGCGCATGTCGCGTGCCTGGTTGGTCTTCGTGTATCCGGCCTCGGGCCGGTCGCTGGCGCCGGTGCCCCGCAGGTCGGGGACGACGACGGTGTGCGCTTCGGCGAGGGTTGGCATGACGCGGGCCCATGCACGCGAGGTTTGCGGCCAGCCGTGGAGCAGGACCAGGACCGGTCCACTGCCGCCGACGGCGACCGAGAGGTTGGTTCCGTTGGTGGCGATCCGGTGGATCTTGAAGCCGTCAGGAAGCCAGTCGGAAGTGCTCACGAGAGTCCTCTTTCATCAAGTAAAGGTGGATATCAGTGGTGTGTTCCCGGCGGGAACCGGTGCTCGTCTGCCGACCGGCGCCGGAAGCCGCGCCATGCGAGTGGCCGGCGGGCCATCACGGCACTGCATGCCGTGGCGCGTGGACGACTTCGTGGGGTCGCGAGCTCGTTGCGGATCGAGTGACGGCAGCTGCGCGATTGGGCAGCGGTCACGCGCGGGTTGGCGGCTTCGCCGCCGCCGCTCACACAGCGGCGGTGGTGAAGCGTCGTTATGCGCTGTGGTTGGCGAGTTTCCTCAGGCGTGCTTCACCGATCATGGACACGATGTCGGTGTGCGCGGGGCGCCATCCCAGTTCCTGCTGTGCACTCACCGCTCGCAGCCGACTGGAGGCTGCCATGATGAGGGCGCCGAACTCGCCCCAGACCAGGGCCGCTTCCTGTGGTGTGACGCTGCGGGTGTCGCAGCCGAGGTCGTCCGCGACTCTCTCTGCGATCCAGCGGTTGGGTACTTCCCCGGCCACGGCGTGGTAGAGCCCTCCCGTCCGCCCCGCTTCCAGGGCGAGGGTGAACAGGCGGGTCACGTCGTCGATGTGGACGTGGCTGTAGGTGTTCAGTCCGGACCCGACGTAGCAGGCCGCCCCGGTCGCGGCGACCGACTGGTAGGTCATCGGCACGTGGCAGTGGTCGCCGGGGCCCCAGATCAGTCCGGGGCGGATGACCATGGCGCGCAGCCTGTCGGAAGCGGCGGCCAGGACGGTGTCCTCGGCGGCCTTACGGCAGGTCGCCAGGGGTTCGACGGTGAAGGGGTCGTGCTCGGCGAAGCTGTCCTGACTCCAGGCCCCCGCGGTGCGCTGCAGAAGCACGCCGCTGCCGGAGAGGAAGATCAGCGTCTTGCCCGTTCCCGCCATGGCGCGGGTCAGGTCGTCAACGGTCGCTGTCTCCTGCGCCGGATCGGCCTGGGCCGCGTAGATGACAGCGTCGGCCCGCAGCGCCGCTTCGAGGGTGGCAGAGCGCCTGGAATCCAGGTCTCCGGCCACCGGGGTGATCCCTTGAGCATCGAGGGCGGTGGCGGCCGTGCCGGTGCGGGCCAAGCCGGTGACCGTGTGCCCGCTGCCGGCCAGGTGCCGTGCGATGGCGCCACCGACGAAGCCGGTGGCGCCGATGACGAAGACGTTCATGGTGCCGTTCCTCAGTTGGGCAGGGCGCTGAGCTCGCCGCCGTCGGCGAACAGGATGGAGCCGTTGACGTAGCTGCTGGCCGGGCTGACCAGGAACGAGACGATGTCGGCGATCTCGCTCGGGTCGCCCGCCCGGCCGCGCGCGTTGGTCTTGTCCAGGACCGCGGTGTGCTCGCCGAGCATCGCCGAGGTGCCCTCGGTGTGGACGGGGCCCGGAGACACGGCGTTGACACGCACGCCGGACGGGCCGAACTCGGTGGCCCAGTAACGGGTGAGGATCTCCACACCGGCCTTGGAGGCACCGTAGGCCGCTCCGACCGGGGCGGGCATGCGCGCCGCACTCGACCCGACCAGCACGATCGATCCCTGTCCGCGCTGGACCATGCCGGGCGCCAGCGCGCCGACCAGCAGGAACGGGGCCCGCGTGTTGACCGCAATCTGCCGGTCGAAGCTCGCGGCGTCGGTCGCGGGGGTCGGTGTGAACTGGTACAGGCCCGCGTTGCTCACCAGGATGTCCACGTCGCCGGCCTGCGAGGCCAGGTGCAGCGTGTCCTCGGCGTCGGTGAGATCAGCGGCGACGAAACGGGCGGTGCCGCCCTCGGCTGCGATCTCCTTCACCAGGGCCTCGCCACGGGCCTGGTCCCGCCCGTGCAACACGACCTCGGCCCCCAGCCGGGCCAAGCCCTGCGCCACGGCCTTGCCGATACCCGATGTCGCCCCGGTCACCAGTGCGGTGCTGCCCCGCAAAGCGGTGCTGATGTTCATTGCAGTCTCTCTTGCCGTTGTCATGACGCCGTAGTGCGCGGACCGCACGCAGGACGCCCTTGCCTCACCCACTATGCATCACAGATGTTCTGCTTGCAAGAACATCTGTCGCATAACGCTTGAGTGCTACGCTGGCCAAGTGAGCGCATCCACCTCCGAGAACAAGAAGCCGCGCGGCGAGGCTGAGGACCTGGCGCTGGAGACCGACCTGGGCTGGGCGATCCGCATGGTCTCCGCCGCCTTCCGCCGCGTCGCCACCGAATCCGTCGTCGAGCTGCCAGGAGGCCCGCGCGGGTACCTCGTACTGGTCGCCCTGGCCGGCGGCGAGCCGCCCTCACAGCTCGCACTGGCCAAAGAGGTCAGCCTGGACCGCACGGTGATGACCTACCTGCTCGACGACCTCGAAGCACACGAACTGATCACTCGAAGGCCCGACCCGCGCGACCGGCGCGCACGCCAGGTCCTCATCACCGACACCGGACGCACCCGCCTGAAGCAAGTGCGACACGGCCTCGCTGCCGCCGAGGCACGCCTCCTCGTCGATCTCGGCGACCAGGACGCCGAGCAGCTGCGCACCCTGCTCTCCCGCGTCGCACAGACCGCTCAGCGAGAGTCGATCGCCCCTGAAGAAGCGGACTGCTGAAAAGCAGCATTCATTGGCATTCCCAGCCGGCCCGTCTGCGACTGTCGGCGCGCAGCAGCTGGCAAGCGACTGGACATCGCTCGAGGCGAGCGCCTACTGCCGGGTCACGGTCGAGGACACCGGGGGCAAGAGGGCCTGGAGCAACCCGATCCCGATGGGACGGGCCGCCCAGGCCCCCGTGCCTCAGGCCTGACCGCCGCTAACGGGCCGGGGCCCGGTTCGCGGCCGCGCGAGCCCGCCGTGCCTCGAACTCGGTCGCCCAGTACTTCGTCCTCTCGAGATAGGCGGTCTCGGCCGCCGCGCCCGTCTTGCCGTAGGCGCCCTCGTAGGTCTGGTAACCGAATCCGCCGGGCGGTGCACTCGACGCGGGCTCGATGGTGCTGCCCTCGTGCCACTCGTTGAACGAGGTGATCGAGACCCAGCTGGGCGGCCCGCCGGTCGCCGGGTCGAGGGCGTTGGACCACTCCCTGTCGTACGTCGCGCCGCCCGCCCGGTCGAGCGTCGGGGTGGTGTTGCCCGGCACGGCCCGGTCGTCGATGTAACCGGGGCCGACCGACGGTGCCCAGATCAGGTTGTTCGCCCGGGCGTAGTCTGACGCGCTCTTCCAGCCGGGCGCGGTCGCTCCCGCGATCGCGTCGTAGGTGTACATGCCGGAGAAGTGAGCGATCTTACTGCCGTCCGTGGTCTGGGCGAGGATGATGTTGCTCCCATTGACCTGGTCGAGCGCCGTCCAGTCGGTGGTCCGGAGGCTCTCGAACACGTAGAAGGCCGGCCGGTTCCCGTACTGCGCGGCGCGGTAGTACGCCGGATGGCTCCCGTACGTGGCGTTGATGTAGTTGATGTCGGCGACGACCGAGTCGGCCGTCCGCCCGCCGTACGGCTCGATGTGCCAGGCCACCTTGACGCCGTGCCGCGCGGCGGCGTCGAGCACGCCCCTGGCGAGGCCGTCCTCGTAGCCGCCCCGGCCCCACCAGCTGTAGACGAGCACGCCGGCTCCGGCGTCCCTGATCCACCGCATGTGCCGGTCGACGGCCCCGGTGAAATCGCCGGAGTCGTACGCCCCGAGCGTCGGATAGAAGTTCGCGCCGATGCCCTGGGGCGGCGTGTGCCCGCCCTGCTGCCAGTGCCGCCAGCCCGCGCCGCCGGCCGGGCTGCCGTACCAGGGGTAGTAGAAGACGTGCACGTTCGGGGAGACCTCGGCGGGCGGGTCCGGCGTGGTACCGGACGTGAGGGCGAAGGTGTCGATGTCGAAGAGTGCTCCGCTGCCGCCGGTGAAGGTGAGGAAGAGCGGTCCGGTTCCGGTTCCGGTGAGGGTGGTGGAGATGGTCTGGAAGGTCTCCCAGCCTCCGGTGATGGGGACGGTGACGGTGCCGAGGACGGTTCCGGTCTGGGAGCCGGAGCGGATGGTGATGGTGCCGCCGGCTCCGGCTGAGGAGATCTTGGCGGTGAAGCCGCGTGCTCCGGCGGTGCTGACGCTGGCGTATCCAGCCCAGTCGCCGTTGTCGATGTAGCCGAGTGTCTGGCCGCCGCTGGCGCCGGCGTGGGGGGCCACCTGCACGCCCGACTGCGACGAGAACGACTCGCCCTCCACGGTGCCCGAGCCGCCTCCGCCGTTCGGACGGCAGTCGGCCGAGGCCGCCCCCGCCGCGTAGCGGATGCCGCCGAGCAGCACGTTGCGGAAGGCACCGTCGGCGTAGGACTGCTGGGTGTGGCCGAGCCCGGTGTAGAACGACCGGCCCGCCGCCTGCGCGCGGCACCAGGTGATCGGGTGGTCGCCGCCCATGTCGCCGCCGGAGTAGCTGGACTCGTCCAGGCTCATGAGCACGCGGGAGGTACCGCGCGGGTTGGTGCGGTAGTTGTACCACTCGTCGGTCCGCTGCCACGTGGCGCCCAGGTGGGCGGTGGCGGGGTGGGAGCGGTCCTCGACCCTGATGGTGGCCTGCTGGATGGCCGGATGGGACCTGAACCAGGCCCCGACCAGCTGCCCGTAGTAGGGCCAGTCGTACTCGGTGTCGGCCGCGGCGTGGACGCCGACGTAACCGCCGCCGCCGTTGACGTACGACTCGAACGCGGACTGCTGGGTCCCGTTCAGCACGTCGCCGGTGGTGCTGAGGAACACCACGGCCTTGTAGCGGGCGAGGTTGGCGGTCGTGAACGCGTTGGCGTCCTCGGTGGTGGTGACGCCGAAGTTGTTCGCGGCGCCGAGATCGCGGATGGCCTGCTGGCCGGCCGGGATGGAGTCGTGCCTGAAGCCGGCCGTCTTGGAGAAGACCAGCACCTCGAAGGCGGGCGCCGCGGCGTTCGCGGTGGCCTGGTGGTCGGCGGCCGTGACGAGGCCGGCCGCGGCCAGGGCGGTCGCGGCGAGCGCCGCGATCCGCCGGAAGATTCCTGACATGGTCGTCCCTAACGTCGACTGTCCGTGCGGGGATGTTCAGGGAAGTGCGGGGTGTGCGGGTGTGAGCGGCGTGAGCGGGGCGTGCGGGGTTGAGGCCGCCCGGTGCGGCCCGCTCGGGAACCGCACCGGGCGCCGCGTCATCTCGTCACCGTGAGGGTGTCGATGTCGAAGAGTGCTCCGCTTCCGCCGGTGAAGGTGAGGAAGAGCGGTCCGGTTCCGGTTCCGGTGAGGGTGGTGGAGATGGTCTGGAAGGTCTCCCAGCCTCCGGTGATGGGGACGGTGACGGTGCCGAGGACGGTTCCGGTCTGGGAGCCGGAGCGGATGGTGATGGTGCCGCCGGCTCCGGCTGAGGAGATCTTGGCGGTGAAGCCGCGTGCTCCGGCGGTGCTGACAGTGGCGTATCCGGCCCAGTCGCCGTTGTCGATGTAGCCGAGTGTCTGGCCGCCGCTGGCGCCGGCGTGGGAGGCCGCCTGCACACCCGACTGCGACGAGAACGACTCGCCCTCGACCGTGGTGTCGCCGGGGGTCGTACCCGTCGCGAAGGTGAACGCGTCGAGGTCCAGCAGGTTGCCCTGGCCGGTGACACCCTTGAACACGAGGAACAGCGTCGTACTCGCCGAGGGTGCGCCGGACAAGGCGGCCGAGACGTCGGTGAAGGTGTCCCAGCCTCCGGTGTTCGGCACCGTGAGCGTGCCGAGCAGGGTTCCGGTGGCCGAACCCGTCCGTACCTCGATTGTCCCGCCGGGGCCGCCCGAGGAGACGCGCGCCGTCACGCGGTTCGCGTTCCCCAGCGCGTACGGCTGGAAGGAGATCCAGTCGCCGTTGTCGGTGAACCCGACCGTCTTGCCGCCCTCCGCGCCGCCGTGGTCGGCGGTCTGGACGCCCGACTGCGCGCCGAAGTGCTCGCCCTGCCGGTGCCTGGGCTGCAAGGTGCGGGCGCTGTGCGTGGTCAGCCCGCCCTTGTCGGTGTACGCGGCGTCGAAGACGCCGTAGATGTTCGCCGCGGCGTCGTGCTCACCGTCGGTCGGCACCGCGATGGACCCGCTGCAGCCAGTCTTCGAGGTGATCTGGTGCTGGTGGGCGTCGTGCCCCAGCAGGTACGTCACCGTCACCTTGGAACAGTCGATCGTGCCGTCCTCCGGGTCGCTGACATTGACCTGGAACGGCACCGTGTCGCCGAAGGAGAACAGCGCGCCGTTGAGCGGCTGGGCCAGCGTCACGCTGGGCGCGGTGTTCCCCGCGCTGATCGTGACGTTGGCCGTGCCGGTCAGCCCGCCCGGGTCCCGCACGGTCAGCGTGGCGGTGTAGGTGCCGTTGGCCGCGTAGGTGTGGGACGGGTTGGCCGCCGTCGACGTACCGCCGTCGCCGAACGTCCAGGAGTAGCTCAGCGCCCCGCCCTCGGGGTCGGAGCTGCCCACCGACGAGAAGTTGACGGTCAGCGGCGCGGGGCCCGAGGTCTTGTCGGCGGCGGCCTTGGCGATCGGGTTGCGGTTGGTGCCGCCGATGTACTCCACCCGCCAGAGGGCCTGGTTGTTCGAGCCGGTGCCGTAGTCGAGGACGTACAACGCGCCGTCGGGGCCGAAGGCCATGTCCATGACCTGGGTGCCGGTCCAGGGGAACGCCGCGATCTCGCCCGGCGCCCCGTCGGCCTTGACCTCGATCGCCTTGATCCAGCGGCGGCCGTACTCACCGGCGAAGTAGCGGCCGTTCAGCTCGGCCGGGAACTTGATCGACGAGTTGAGATTCGCGTCGTAGCGGTAGACCGGGCCGCCCATCGGCGACTCCGAGCCGCCGCCGAACTCCGGCGGCGAGCCGGCGTCGCCGTACTTGATCCAGCTCGGCTTGGCGGGCGGCAGCTTGGCCTGGCCGGTGTTGCGGAACGAGTCGTTGGTGGCACCGCCCGCGCAGTCGTACTTCGCCCCGGACGGGCCGCTGGGGAAGGTGTAGCGGTTGTAGGTCTCGGAAGTGGTGTTGGTGCCGGTGCAGTACGGCCAGCCGTAGTTGCCGGGGGCGGTGATCCGGTTGAACTCGACCTGCCCGCCGGGGCCCCGGTTCGGGTCGGTGGTGCCGGCGTCGGGCCCGTAGTCGCCCAGGTAGACGATGCCGGTCGGCTTGTCGACCGACATGCGGAACGGGTTGCGGAAGCCCATCGCGTAGATCTCCGGCCGGGTGCCGGCCGTACCGGGCGCGAAGAGGTTGCCCGAGGGGATGGTGTAGGTGCCGTCCGCCTGGGGCTTGATCCGCAGGACCTTGCCGCGCAGGTCGTTGGTGTTGCCCGAGGAGCGCTGCGCGTCGAACTGCGGGTTGCGGTCGGTGCGCTGGTCGAGCGGCGAGTACGAGTTGGACTCGAACGGGTTCGTGTCGTCGCCGGTCGTCAGGTAGAGGTTGCCGGCCGCGTCGAAGTCGATGTCTCCGCCGACGTGGCAGCACTGGCCGCGGTCGTTGGGCACGCGCAGGACGACCCGCTGGCTGGCCATGTCGAGCGTGCCGTCGGTCTTGAGCACGAAGCGCGACAGGTGCAGCTCGCCCTTCCACTGCTCGAAGGTCGCGGCGCTGCCGGTGGTCGGCGCGTCGCCGGCCGGCGTGTTCAGCCTGGGGGAGAAGTACAGGTAGACGAAGCGGTTGCTGCTGAAGTTCGGGTCGGCCGCGACGCCCTGCAACCCTTCTTCGTCGTGGGTGTAGACGTCCAGCCGGCCGGCGACCTTGGTGTTGCCGGCCGCGTCGGTGAGCCGCACTGTGCCGTCACGGGCCGTGTGCACTATCGAGCGGTCGGGCAGGACCGCGAGGGACATCGCCTCGCCGAGGTCGGTGCCACCGGAGGCGAGGGAGACCTGCTGGTAGTCACCGGGGGGAATGACGATCGCGGCCGCTGGGCCGCCGGTCGTGACGAGTGTCACCGAGCCGGCCAGCATCAGCAGCACGGCGGTGAGGAGCCTGGCCCATGGCCGGGGGCGGGGGCGGGGGGTCATGGGATTCGGTGTTCCTTTCCTGACCGGGGTGGGAGTCAGGCAAAGGCGCGCGCCGCCACGCTGATTGCCGATCTGCCGCGGGTCGCCATCGCGGTACGGCCGGAGGGGTGCCGCCTCCGTCTTGAGGCCGGTACGCGCGGATGAGCGACTAAGCGGTCTGCTCGCTTCTTGTGTCGATAAGTCTCCTTTTTGCGTAACTTTTCTTGATTTCTAACATAGAGTTGATGGTCCGGCTACCCCCGTCACGACGTTCGGGCGGCCGTCCTCGGATGGGCGGTACCGGCTGATGCCGGGCGGTCTCGGGTGGTGGGATGCCTGCTCGCGCGTTGACGCAGGTGAGGGCCTGTCCTCTTGCGGGTGGGTGGAGTCGCGTGATTAGTTGCGCCCGTACAAATCATCCGATGTCTGGCCCCAGTATCGCTGACGTCTCCCCGTGTGTTCCAGTGTTTCGACCGTGTTCCGGCGTTTCCCCCGCTCTCCCGTTCGCCCGGCCCGACCGGACCCGTCACGGCGTCGTTCTCGCCGACCTCGGCGTCGCGGCGGCGGTGCCATCCGGTTCGGCCGGGCGGGCGGGTCCCGGAAATGCTCGGAGGTGTGGCCTTGCCCAGCGACAGGTGTCTCGAGCAACTGGAACGTCCCCGAGGCGTCCGCTCACCGAGGACGGGGGCGAGATCGGCGTGATCTCACCCCCGTCCCGGGCGGCCCGGCCCCGGTGTCACGTCCTGGCGCGCACCCGGTATGCGGTCGCGGCCATGACTGCCAGCAACGCCGTGAGCACTGCCCAGTAGATCGTGTCCAGTGAGCCGCGCGGCTGAAGTGACAGATGGCCGGCCGCCGAGACCGCCCCGGGCAGCAGATAGATCGCGGCGGCGAGCGCCCAGCGTGGGCTGCGGGCCACGGCCGTGGCTCCGACGCCGGCCAGCAGGAGGCCGCCTTCGAGGCCGGCCCGGGCAAGCGTCCACACCGAGGAGAATCCCCAGTGCCCGGCCAGGCCGAGCCCGGTGAAGACCAGCGCGGCCACCGGTATCGCGAGCCACCGCCACGAACGGGCCCGCAGCCCGCGAGATGCTCCCGCCGCCGAGGATCCCCCTTCGGCCGAGGCTCGGGTGGCCGAGGAACTCCGTGCGGCCAAGGAGCTCCGTACGGCCAAGGCGATCACCCCGCCGGCCAGCAGCCAGTACGGGGTCAGCGACGCCCAGTTCGAGTAGATCGGGGCATAGATCGGCATCCAGCCCAACGCGTCGAAGTCGAACAGCAGGTGCCGGCTCACCCCGAACGCTCCGGCCAGGACCAGCGGGACCGCCGGCCAGACCCAGCCCCGCAGCAGGACGAGCACGAGCAACACCGAACCGGCGACCCATCCCGCCCGCGACGCGACCCAGGCGTCGCCCGCACCGGTGAAGCCGGTGATGGCGTACGCCAGATTGATCACGGCAAGCGTGAAGACGCCCAGATGCAGGCCATCGGCCCACCACGGGGTCGGGCCGTCGGCCACTCGGCGCGCCCGCGCGGTGAACCCCCCGACGAGCAGCCCGGCGCTCTCCCGGAGCGAGGGCAGCCGCCGGCCGGGCCCCGACGCTTCCAGCAGGGTGCCGACGACCTCGGCGCCGTGCGCTTCCCGGTAGCCGGCCGGGTAGGCGCGCAGCAGCAACTCGTACCACGTCTCCAGGGGGAACCTCCTGGGCCGCCCTCCGGCGGCGGTGCCGGCGCTCATGCCGGTGCCGTTCCCGTACGCGGCATCGTTCGTCTCGTCACGATCCGTGCTGCCTGTTCCATGCGCTCGGCCTCCTGGGTCACGGCGTGTCGTCCCTCATCGGTGATCCGGAAGTAACGGCGGGGTCGTCCGTCGACCGTCTCTTCCCGATCCACCACGATCTGCCCGTTGCCGGTCATCCGGTCGAGCGCGCCGTACAAGGTGCCGACGGCGAGCCGTACTCGCCCGTCGGACTGTTCCTCGGCGCGTTTGATGACCCCGTAGCCGTGCAACGGGCCGTCGAGGAGTGCCGCGAGGATGAAGTACGTCGGTTCGCTCATCAGCGGTGACCGTTTGATCATGGCGGCGACCATATATCGGCGCTCGAAGTATTGGCAAGCCGTCCCGCGATTCCGGCGGATACCGGCCCGGACCCGGCCTCAGGCTGCGAGAGTCGGTCCGAATATCATCGCTGCGACGTGTCGAAACCCACTGAACCCCCCGGCGGACCACAGCGGCTGAACTCCCGGCCGGTGTCGCTCATGAGCGTGGCGCCGGCGGTCTTCCTGCCCGCTCTGATCTTCGAGATCGGCATCGGCGCGGTCACGCCGATGATCGCGCTGAGCGGCCGCGAGCTCGGCGCCTCCGTCGGTATGGCGGGGCTGGTGCTGGCCCTGCTGGGAGTGGGGCAGATCCTGGGGGACGTACCGGCCGGGGCCCTCGCGGCCCGGGTGGGGGACCGCAGGGCGATGCTGATCGCCGCCGGGATCGCCGTGATGACGCTGCTGGGCTGCGCGTTGGCCCGCACGCTATGGCAACTCGCGTTGGCCGTCGCTGCCACCGGCGCGACGAACGCCGTGTTCACCCTGGCCAGGCAGTCCTATCTGACCGAGGTGATCCCGACGGGGCTGAGGGCGCGGGCGCTGTCCACGCTCGGCGGCATGTCCCGGGTCGGGGCGTTCGTCGGGCCGTTCATCGGTGCCGCGGTGGTGCACGGTCGTTCCGTACGCGACGTCTACTGGCTGGCGTTGGCGTGCACGGTGGTGGCCGGGCTGGTGGTCCTGTTCGTACGCGATGTGTCCACGCCCGCTCCGGAGGGGACGCGCCGGTCCGCGCCCGTTTCGGTCCGGTCGGTGGTGGTACGGCACCGGAGGATCTTCATGACCCTCGGCCTGGCCGTCCTCCTCGTGGGGTCGGTGCGCGCCACCCGGCAGGCGGTGCTGCCCCTGTGGGCCGAGCACCTCGGGCAGGATCCCGCCGTGACGAGCATCGTCTTCGGGATCGCTGGGCTCGTCGACACCCTGACCTTCTATCCCTCCGGAAAGATCATGGACCGTGCGGGGCGGCTGTGGATCGCCGTACCGTCCATGCTCGTCCTCGGGCTCGCCCAGGCCGTCCTGCCGCTGACCGATGGGCTGGTGTCGCTCACCGCCGTGGCGATGCTCATGGGATTCGGCAACGGGATCGGCAGCGGGATCCTGATGACCCTCGGCGCCGATGTCGCACCGCCGGCGACCCGCTCGCAGTTCCTCGGGGTGTGGCGGCTGTGCGCCGACTCCGGAAGCGCCGGAGGGCCCCTGGTCGTCTCCGCCGCGGCCGGACTGGGCAGCCTGGCGGCGGGAATCGCCGTGATGGGCGGGGTCGGGGTGGTGGCCGCCGCCGCATTGCTGCGCTGGGTACCGCGGTACTCGCCGTTCGCCACGACCGGCACGCGTTCGCGCGCACCCACGCCGGCGGACAGCCCCGAGGCGCCGAAACAGGCAGCGGAAGAACCCCCCTCAGCCGCCTGAGCCCCGACGGCCCTCCGCGCCGGCGAATGAGTACCGAGCGGCCTTCGGTGTCGGCGTATGCACCACCGCGAGCCCACCGGGTGGTGCATACGCCGACA
>NZ_JABVEC010000028.1 GCF_014323705.1 Actinomadura alba | reverse complement strand
CAGTGGTACGGGGCGGCAGGCGGCTGGCCAAGCAGCGTCACAACCTCACCGCCGCCCAGAAGACCTCCGAGCAGTGGCGTGCGGAATGGGAAGCTGCGCGCTGGTTCCTGACCGCTGACGGGGAGTCCGGCAAGCGGTTTGGGAACGAGACAGTCCGCGTCACCCCGGATGGCCAGATCAGCATCAGGCTGCCCGCCCCGCTCGCCGAACTGGCCAACGCCAAGCATGGCCGGTACGTGCTGGCCGCGAAGGTTTCGTTCCCGCACCGGGGCGAAGGAGTGGCGCGACCGCATCACCGCCAACCGCGCCGTGGCCTACCGCATCCACCTCAACGTGGCCACGAGCCGCTGGTACCTCGACGCGTCCTGGACCCGCAAAGACCTCCCGCTCATCGGTCTGGATGCGCTGCGGGCCGGTGGCGTGGTCGGCGTGGACACCAACGCCGACCACCTCGCGGCCTGGCTGCTCGACGAGCACGGCAACCCGACCGGTGCACCCCGCCGCTTCCATTACGACATGACCGGCGCAGCCACCCGCCGGGACGCCCAACTCCGCCACGCCCTCACCCGCCTGTTGCACTGGGCCAAAACGGCGGGCGCTGCGGCCATCGCCATCGAAGACCTGGACTTCCAAGAATCCAAGACCCGGGAGAAGCACGGCCGGAAGAAGAAGTTCCGGCAGCTCATCTCGGGCATCCCTACCGGCAAGCTCCGCGCACGGCTGCTGTCAATGTGCGCGGAGGCAGGAATCGGCGTCATCGCCATCGATCCCGCCTACACCAGCATGTGGGGGGCCGAGCACTGGCAAAAGCCCCTCACCACCACCCGTCGCCCCGCCAGTCGCCACCAGGCGGCCGCGGTGGCGATCGGACGACGCGCCCTCGGACACCGGATCAAGCGACGGACGGCACCGCCCCGCCAGCACCAGAGCGATGCTGACGGGCATCGGACCGCCCAGGCCCGACCCGGCGACCAAGGGCGTGAGGGAAACCGCCCCCGCGTACCCGGACCACGGACACGATCCGCCGGCTCTGAACGCGGCAGGAACGCGGTGGACCAGCCCATCCAAGACCGTTCGGGATGGGTGCAGTGTCAATTTGATCTTCATGATCAGTTGTGATCACTGTTCAGGAACGGTACGACGACTCCCGCACCGGGCGCGCGCCCGCTCTCCGCGCTGGGTGGCACCCTTCGGGAGGGACGCCGGCTCCCCGTCCTCGGCGCCGTGGCGGCCCGGCAGCCCAAACGTCAGGCCCACCAGTTCGGCGCGGCGCTCAGCGGTCCGCCTCGGCGGACGGTATCCGCAAGGTCTGGCTGGACCGCCGGATCCGGGCGAACACCACGGCGACCGCCGTCGCGGCGCCGACGCTGGACCGCAATCTCACCCAGGTCGGCGCGCCCACCGCGTGGAACGCGGGCTACACCGGTGATGGCGTCAAGGTGGCGGTCCTCGACACCGGCGCCGACGCGAACCACCCCGACCTGCGGGGCCGGATCGCCGAGAGCCAGGACTTCTCCGGCACGGGCTCCAGACCTGGTCGAGGCGAGCGGGGACGTCACGCCCGGCACCACCCGGACCGACTACCTGTCGCCCGGTGTGGTGTGGACGGAGGTCGGCTCTCCCGGGATGGTCGAGGACATGGTCGACATGTTGCCGTTCCGTACGGTCGAGGCCGGAAGCCGCGAGTCCTACACCTGGGGGCGGCAGCCGGTCCGGCCGGGGCCGTACTCGCGCCTCAACGGCTCGCGCAGCGAGTGCGAGCGCCTGCAGTCCACCCGTGCGCGCGGGTCGCTGCGGGTGACGATGGTGGCGTTGCAGACCCGCATCACGGGTTCGACTGCGGGTTTTGGCCTGAAGACCCGCTGACGTACCGGCTGGCGCTGTACGCGGACGGCCGCAAGGTCGGCGAACACGCCGGGTCGTCGCGTGAGTTCTCCGTCCCGGCGGGCAAGGCGCGCTACCGGGTGGAGTACGACGTCGACGCCTCGACGGTTCTGCCGGTGTCGGTCCGCACGTCCACGGCCTGGACGTTCACCTCGCAGGCCCCTGCCGGCCACTCCTCCGAACTGCTGCCGCTGCTGCTGGTGGACTATGACCTGGCCCTGGACCTGCACAACCAGCCGGTGCCGGGCAAGGAGTCGGTCTTCACCGTCAGCCGGTACGCCGGGTCGTCGAAGGTGACGTCGTTCAACCTGTGGACGTCCGCCGACGACGGCGCGACGTGGACGAAGGTCGAGGCCCGTTCGCTGGGCGGCGGCCGGTACGCAGCCGCACTGCCGGCCACCGGGAACGTGTCGCTGCGCGTCGCGGCGTCCGACGACCGGGGCAGCGGGATCGACCAGCGCATCATCCGCGCCTACCGCGTCCGCTGACGCGTCTGGTGTGAAGTCCGGGAGGTCGTCGGTGACGATGGGCCTCCCGGGCCACTTCCCGGTGACATGACATCGGGACGGGACGGAGGTCTGTCAACCGGCGCGTGTGCGCGTCAGCGCCACCGAACATGGCGACTGCCCCTCGGCTGCTTCGCCCCTGTTGCGGCGATCCTCAGCCGATGATCTTCCAGTCGCCGTTCACGATGCCGAGCCGGTGCTGCTCCCCGGTGGTGTCGGCGGTCATGTGGCCGCTGCTCCAGCGGAGGTCGGAGAAGCGCACCACCACGGTGCCGTTCTCGAGGGTGCCGCCCACGACCGTGGTCGTGCGGAGCGCACGCACCTCATCACGCCGGTTGTAGTACTCCACGTGCGCGACGTGCCGACGGCACCTGTTCATGGAGCCGAACGACCGGTTCACGAAATCCGCCGTGGCATAGCGGTAGCAGATGGAGGTGTCGCCGTTGCCGAGCCCCCGGAACCATGCCTGCATGGTGGATCGGGCCTCGGCGGTGTCACCGGCCAGGGACCCGGTCTCGGATCCCCGGCCGGTGCCGGGATCGGGATCGTCGTCCGGTCGCGCGTCGGATCCAGGTGCCGGGGCGCGGCCGGAATCGGATCCGGGCCCGGACTTGTCGGGTGAGGGGGTGCTCCCCGGGGTCTCGGGCCGCAGCGAGCCGGACGCCGACGACGCCCTGTTCGGGCCGGCGGTGGGCGTGCCGGTGGACGGTGACGCGATGGGGGGCAGGGTGTCCGGGCGACCGAACGGCGACGCGGCCGCCCGGGCCACCCGCTGTTCGTCATCAGCGCCGCCGGGCGTGCCGGAGCCCCGCAGGGCCAGTGTCCCCACGCCTCCCGCGATGAGGAGGGATCCCGCGACCAGTATTCCGGTGTGCCGGCGTCCGGCGGCGACCCGGCGCCGCGACCGTCCCGCCGGGCGGATGCCCGTCACGGCGGGCGACGGTGCCTGCCCGCTCGGCGCGGGCTCGGCCGGTGCCGCGGTGGGCCGATCCGCCTCGGCGGGCGATGAGGACGAGGACGAGGACGAGGACGAGGACGAGGGAGGCTTCCCCTCGTACGCGCCGGCCGGGACGAGGATCGGCTCGGGCCGCGGCTCGCCGGTCGGGGAGGGCGACTCGGCACGTACGGGGTCGGGTTTCGCATGTTTCGCGTGTCTCGCGGCCACGTACGTCCCCCGCATCTTCCTCTGAAGGCGACCCCAGCCGATGCCGTTTGGCCGCAGGTGTCCTGGCGCGGAGTCCAGACCGGAAAGATCTCTACTCACAACCGATCCGTGATCTCCGAGGGCCATGATCGCATGCCTTCGGAACACGTGCCTCCGGATCATGTGCCTTTGGATCGCGGGGCCGTGAGTTCGGCGGTTCCGGATCAGCCTTCCGGTGCGACGACCTCGACCTCGGCGAAGCCCAGCTCCGCCAGGGGATCGCGGATCTGGTCGGCGTCTCCGACGGCCACGATGGTCAGCTCGTCCGGCTTCACGTGCGCCGCGTACGCCTCGGCCGCCCGCTGCGGGGTCGTCGCCCGGATCGCGTCGAGATGACGCTGTGGGTGATCGATGGGCAGGTCGCTCGCGGCGGCGTCGGCGAGCTCGGCGGCGACGGCTCGCGCCGTCTCGTAGTTCGCCGGTGCCCGGTCGGCCAGGGCGCTGATCGTGGAGGCGCACTCCTTGTCGGTGATGCCGTCGAGCACGCTGCGCAGCGACGTGAGCGAGTCGGCGACCGCGGGCGCGGTGGCCTCGGTGTGCACGGCGGCCTCCGCGATGAAGATCCCGCAGTGCCGCAGCCGCAGCAGGGCGGCCCGCATGCCGTACGTGTAACCCTTCTCCTCGCGGAGCAGGGCGTTGAGCCGCGAGCTCAGGCCGCCGCCGAGAACGTGCGCGGCCACGGCGAGCGCGGCCCAGTCGGGGTGATCGCGGCCAGGCACCCCGTGGCCGAAGGAGAGCTGTGTCTGGACGGCACCGGGCCGGTGCACGATCACCATGCGCGGACCGGGCCCGGGACGGGCCATGTCCGGGGCGGGCAGTGCCGAGCCCGTCGTCGCGAAGTCGCCCAGCGCGGTGCCGAGCAGCGCTTCGACGTCGATCCCGGCCAGGTCACCGGCCGCCACGACCGTCGCCTGCGCGGGCACGATGGACGAGTAGAAGGCGCGGACGTCGGCTCCGGTGATGCGGCCGACGGTGTCGGGATCTCCGCCGGTGGGCCGGGACGACCGGCTGTCGGCGGGGAACATGACGGCGCGCAGCTCCCTGCGGGCGCGGCTGTGCGGATCCGCGTCATCCTGAGCGATCTCCTCCAGCCGCTCGCGGGCCAGGCGGCGAACGTCGGCGTCCGCCAGCGCCGGTGACCGGATCACCGAGGACAGCAGCGCGAGCGCGTCCGCGAGGCGGGTCACCGGCACGTCGAGGGCGATCCGCAGGGCGGTCAGGTCGGCGCCCGCGTTCAGTGTCGCGCCCAGCCGGTCGAACGCGGCGGTCAGCGTCGTGCCGCCGCCCGCCTCGGTCCCTTCGAGCAGGGCGCTCGCTGTGAGGTTCGCGACACCGTCCAGACCGGCCGGCTCACGGCCGGCCCCGGCGTCCAGCACCAGCCGTACGGCCGCCAGCCGCCGGTCCGGCAGATCACTGTGCAGGGTGGCCAGCCCGTTGCCGAGCCGCCCCGGTTCGGCGGCCGGGAACGTCCACGGCGGCATCGGGCCGGGCGTGGGGCGCGCGGGCATGCTCTCGGAAAGAGGGGCGGTCTTCACTCTGCTGCTCCGTAGGTCACGACGGCGCGGGCGCCGGGCGCGAGCCATCGCGCCGCGACGTTCTGGATGTCGGCCGAGGTGACGGCCGCCGCCCGCGCGGGGGCGCTGAAGACGCGAGCCGGGTCGCCGAACTGCGTGGCCTGCTGCGACAGCGAGTTGGCCAGCCCGGTGACGGTCTCGGTGCTCTCGAGGAATCCGCGCTCGGCGAGCGCGACGGCCCGTACGGCCTCGTCCTCGTCCGGCCCGTTCGCGGCGAACGCCTCGAGCTCCTCGTCGATGGCCGCGGCGATCGCCTCGGTGTCGGGCCCCATCGCCTGGATCAGCGCGGCGGACGGGCCGTCGACGAACCTGATCACGCTGGCTCCGAGCTCGGTGGCGATCTCGTCGCGGCGGACCAGCCGGTCGTACAACCTGGAGCCCGAGCCGCCGCCGAGGATCTCGGTGGCGAGCTCGGCGGCCTCGAGCTCGTGGGTGCCGTCGGCCGGCAGGCGGAGCATCCCGAAGTACCCCGGAGAAGGCACGTCGGCGGTCACGTGCCTCGTCGTGAGCTTGCTGATCGGGCCGAGCCGGCCGTCGGCGGCACCGGGGACGGCCGCGCCGGCCGGCAGGTGGCCGAAGAACCGCTCGACCAGCGCGAGGGTCTCCTCGGGGTCGACGTCGCCGACGATCGACAGCACCGCGTTGCCCGGCGCGTACCAGGTCGCGAAGAAGTCCCTGCAGTCGTCGAGCGTGGTCGCGTCCAGGTCCTCCATCGACCCGATGGGGGTGTGCGCGTAAGGGTGCCCGGAGGGGAAGGTGAGCGCGCACAGGTGTTCGAAGGCGTCGCCGTAGGGCACGTTGTCGTAGCGCTGGCGGCGCTCGTTCTTCACCACGTCGCGCTGGTTGTCGAGGTTGACCTGGGTGAGGGCCGCGGGCAGCGTGCCCATGCGGTCGGCCTCGAGCCAGAGCGCGAGTTCCAGGTGGCTCACCGGAACGGTCTCGAAGTAGTTGGTGCGCTCGAACGAGGTGGTCGCGTTGAAGGCGGCGCCGGCGCTCTCCATCAGGGCGGCGTGCTCGCCCTCCGCGACGTTGCCGGATCCCTGGAACATCAGGTGCTCGAAGAGGTGCGCGAGCCCCGTCCGTCCCGGCTGCTCATGCCTGGAGCCGACCGCGTACCAAAGGTTCACGGCGGCCAGCGGTACGACGTGGTCCTCGCAGACCACCACCCGCAGCCCATTGCCGAGCGTGTGCTCGTGCAGTGGCCGTTCTGCCACGGATCGCTCCCGTCGATCGATGCCCACGCCCCCGACGCGCCCTGACACCTGCGTTCCCGAGGACACTGATTCGCGCTTCACCGTACCCGTTCGGGAGCGCCTCGGCCGCCCACGCCGCCGCGCGTTGATCAAGTGCGTCAACGGGACACGGCCCGTCCCGCGATCGCGGGACGGGCCGTGTCGGGACCGGGGTGGGTCAGATCGGGCTGACCTGCTCCGCCTGAAGGCCCTTCGGGCCCTGCGTGGTGGTGAACTCCACCCGCTGGTTCTCCTCGAGGCTGCGGTAACCCGAAGAGGTGATCGCCGAGTAGTGCACGAAGACGTCGGCGCTGCCGTCGTCAGGCGCGATGAACCCGAAGCCCTTTTCGGCGTTGAACCACTTGACGGTTCCCTGGGACAACTGCTTCTCCTTCAAGAGAGCCTCACCGGACCGTCAAGTCGACGGACCTGGGCTGCGTGGCGGACTGTGGCTTGCATCCGCCGGAATCTTCTCCGGAGAAGCAAAACGCCCGCTGTCTGCTACTTCCGCGAGCGCTTCACCAAGCTCAAACGTACGAGGAAAACATGACTGCAACACGGGCATCATACCCGATCCGGCCCCATCCGCACGGCCGGGCGCACTCGACGCGGGCGAGGGCCGCGCCGCGCTTCCTACCTGGGTAAAGCCGTACCCATGCCAAGGGAATAGGTATCAATATGGGGATTTACCCCGTGTTGGCCAACCCTTGCCCCGAGCAATGCTGGTCTCAGTTGACCGGTTCCACGACGCCAAGGAAGGAGGACCGCCGATCATGTGCCAGCACAAGCCCGCCTGTCCTCCCGCAAATGCTCTCGATCACGACGCCGCTCGCCTGGTGGCGTTCCACCCGGAACAGGGGTGGGGCCTGCTGTGCAACGGGGTCGTGGTGTTCGACGACAACGGGGAACTGATGCCCGACGGGCGCAGTGTCCCTGCTCAGCGCACCGCCGTCCTCGCGGCGGCATGAGCGGCGCCCGGCGGCACGGGCGCCGCCGCTATGCACCGCTTTCCTGGGCGCCGGCCTCCTGCTCGCCCACCCACACCGCGATCTGGGTACGGGAGTTGAACCCGAGCTTGCCGAGGATGTGCTCGATATGACCTTCGGCCGTCCGTTGCGCGATCGTCAGCGTCGTGGCGATCTCCTTGTTGCTCAGCCCCTTGGCGACGAGCCGGGCGATCTCGGTCTCGCGGCGGGTCAGCGGTGAGGGTGCCGCGACCTTCTCCTGGGTCTCCTCCGTTGAGACCCGATCCTGCAGGGCGTAACCGAGCGCCGCGTCATGGGCCAGGGCGGCGCCCCGTCTGACAGTGTCCCGGAAGGCCGGGTCGCCGAGTGCCTGCCGAGTGATGGACTCGCACCTGTCGTGGAAGCCCATGAGGTGCCCGAAGCCGGAGAGCGTGGCACCCATCGCCCCCCAGACCGTCTGTACGACCCCCAGCAACCGCGCCGCCCTCTGGTGCCGGCCGTCGGCCGCGGCGATCCAGGCGAGCAACTCGATGTTGATCCCGATACCGATCATGTCGTCCACCGACCGGGTGAAGCGCAGGCTCTCCTTCGCGAGGGCGGCGGCGCGTTGTGTGTCGCCCTCCCGCCAGGCCGCGATGCCCAGCGCGAGCATCGCGTAGGCCCGGTACCAGCGCTCCCCGTGGGCGTCGCAGAGTTCGAGGCACTCCCCGGCGATCGCGCCGGCCTGCCGCGGATCGTCCGCGAGGCTGTGGGTCAGGGACAGCCGGATGAGCGTCATGGCCAGCCCGGCCGGGTCTCCGGCCGTGCGGAGACGGTCGGCGGCCTTCGCGTACGACGCCACGGCGGACTCCAGGTCCCCCCGCAGGGTCGCCAGTATCCCGGTGCAGAGGTCGGCGTGGCCCGGCATCGACGGCGGCCCCACCCGCTCCCCGAGGGACCGGCCCTCCTCCAGCATCTCCATGATCCGGCCCGGCGGTCCGCCGGGGTCCGCGCCGCCCTCCGAACGGCCGGTATCGGCCAGGAGGACGGCGAGCCGGCCGGCGGCGAGCAACGCCCGGGCGCGCACCTCGGTGGGCCCGGTCTCGATGGCGAGACCCCGGTCCAGCCAGCGGCCGCCCTCGGCGAGGCGCCGACTGATGATCCAGTGGTCGCCCAGATCGGCCGCCATGCCGAGCCCGGTCGCGACCTCGGCCCGGTCGGCGAAGCAGTACTCCAGCGCCGCGCGCAGATCGGCGTGCTCGCGCCTCAGCCGCATGAGCCTCGGCACCTGGGCCGGGCCGAACGACCGTGCGTGCGCGTCCGCCGCCAGCCGCCGGTAGTGGTCGCGATGCCGGCGCCGCAGTACCGGTTCCTCCCCGGCTTCGCCCAGCCGGTCCAGACCGTACTGACGGGTCGTTTCCAGCAGGTGGTACCGCACGCCGGCCGGGTGCTCCTCCCGGACCAGCACGGACTTGTCCACCAGGCCGGTCACCAGATCGATGATCTCCTCGCGCGCGATGCCGTCGCCCGCGCAGACGGCCTCGGCCGCCTCCAGGTCCAGGCCTCCGCGGAACACCGAGACGCGTGCCCACATCAGGCGCTCCCGCTCGGTGCAGAGATCATGGCTCCAGTCGATCAGTGCTCGCAGCGTCCGGTGGCGGGCCGGAGCGGTGGGCGATCCTCTGGTGATCAGCTGGAACCGGTCGTCGAGCCGCTGGAGCAACTGCCGGGCAGAGAGCACCCGCATCCGCATGGCCGCCAGTTCGATGGCGAGCGGTACGCCGTCGAGCCGGCGGCAGATGCCCGCGACGGCGTCCCGGTTGGCCTCGGTGACCGCGAAATCGGGCACGACGGCCCTGGTCCGCTCGGTGAAGAGCTGCACCGCCTCGTTCTGCGTGACCGACCGGAGCGAAGAGCTCGAGCCGTCGGCTCCGCCCGGGGCCGGCAGCGGCGGGACGACCAGCAGATGCTCGCTCGCGATGCCCAGCGCCTGCCGGCTGGTGGTGAGGATCCGCAGGTCGGGAGCGGAGCGAAGCAGCGTCTCGGTGGTCATCGCGCAGTCGCGCAGCAGATGCTCGCAGTTGTCCAGGATCAGCAGCGCCTGCCGGTGCCGCAGCCCTTCGGCCAGTGCCTCCAACGCCGAATCCGGCGAACCCGCCTGGCGATCACCGGTCTGATCGCCTCTCTGGGGATCACCGGTCTCGGAAACCCCGGTCTCGGAGGCCCCGGTCTCGGAATGCCCGGCCGCGGGAGCCCCGGTCTGGAGGCCGCCCGCGTGGAGGTCTGCGGCTTGGAGATCCATGACCGCGGTGATCGCCTCGACGAGCTGTTCCGCGTTCTCGAGATCGGCCAGCTCGACCAGCCGGACGCCGTCCCGGAACGCCCGCCGTACGTCGCCGGCGACCCGCGTGGCGAGCCGGGTCTTGCCCACCCCGCCCATGCCGGTGAGGGTCACCATCCGGGACGTGGACAGCAGGCGCTTGACCTCGGCCAACTCGTGCCGACGTCCGATGAAACCGGTCACCTCGGCCGGCAGCTCGCGCCGCTGCCGCCGAGTCGAGGCACTCGATGCCGTTCCGCTCATCACATGTTCTGTACCGGCCGGGCGGACTGGAATCCGTCGCCCCCTACTGAAATCGCTCATATTGGAACCGACACAATCCATGTTATGTAGCGACCGTTGGACGTGCACCCCGGAACCGGGCTTTCGCGGCATCTCGTGGTGGCCCGCGAGATCAAACCGGTCCGGGAGGGCAACGGCGGTGTGACAATCGAGGCGGAGATTCCACAGCCGAGGAGACGACGTGAGCGACACATACGACGTGGTGGTCTTGGGCGCGGGACCCGCGGGAGAGAACCTCGCCGACCGTGCCCACGCCGCCGGCCTGTCGGTGGTGATCATCGAGCGTGAGCTGGTCGGCGGTGAATGCTCGTACTGGGCCTGCATGCCGAGCAAGGCGCTCCTGCGTCCGGTCGCCGCCCGCCACGATGCCCTGCGGGTCGACGGCGCGCGGCAGGCCATGTCCGGTGATCTGGACGTCGCCGCCGTGCTAGCCCGCCGCGACCGGTTCGCGTCCGACTGGAACGATGAGGGGCAGGTCTCCTGGCTGACCGGCGCGGGGATCGACCTGATCCGCGGGGACGGCAGGCTCGACGGGGAACGACGGGTCACGGTCACCGTGGCGGACGGGGGCACCCGTTCCATCATGGCCAGGCACGCGGTCGCCGTGGCCACGGGCAGCCGGGCGGCGCTTCCCCCGGTGCCCGGCCTGGCCGATGCCCGGCCCTGGACGAGCAGGGAGGCGACGAGCGCGAAGCGGGCGCCCGGGCGACTGATCGTGATCGGCGGTGGGGTGGTCGGCGTGGAGATGGCCACCGCGTGGCGGGCGCTGGGCTCCGAGGTCACCCTGCTGGTCCGGGGATCACGGCTGCTGACCTCCATGGAACCGTTCGCGGGCGAGGCCGTCCTCGCGGGCCTGCGGTCGGCCGGCGTCGATGTGCGCACGGGCGCCTCCGCGTCCTCCGTGCACCGGGAGGGCACCGACGGCCCGGTCACGGTACGGCTCGACGGCGGCGGCGAGGTGGAGGGCGACGAGATCCTCATGGCCGTCGGCCGCGAGCCGAACACCGACGACATCGGCCTGGAGACGATCGGGCTGGCCCCGGGCTCCTGGCTCGCCGTCGACGACACCTGCGTGGTGGAGGAGGTGCGGGAGGGCTGGTTGTACGCCGTGGGAGACGTCAACCACCGGGCCCTGCTGACCCATCAGGGGAAGTACCAGGCGCGGGTGGCGGGTGACGCGATCGGGGCCGTGGCAAGCGGCGAGCCGCTCGAGACGGGGCGGTGGGGCCGGCACGTCGCGACGGCCGACCATGCGGCCGTACCGCAGGTGGTCTTCACCGATCCCGAGGTCGCCGCCATCGGGCTCACCGCCGAGCAGGCCCGCCGGGACGGACGTGAGATCAAGGTCGTCGACTACGAGATCGGCCAGGTCGCTGGAGCGGGGCTCTACGCCGACGGCTTCCAGGGGTCGGCCCGGATGGTGGTCGACACCGAGCGTGGCCACCTGGTCGGGGTCACGTTCACGGGGCCGGGCGTCGGCGAGATGCTGCACTCCGCGACCATCGCCGTCGTGGGCGAGGTGCCCCTCGAGCGCCTCTGGCACGCCGTGCCGTCCTACCCCACGATCAGCGAGGTCTGGCTGCGGTTCCTGGAGGAGTACGGCTGCTGATCAGGACTGTGCCCGCGACTCGACCGCCCGCGACTCGACCGCCCGCGCCGCGATCGCGGCGCTCACGGTGCCGGCGGCGGCGGACCCGAGGACGATCGTCCACGCGACCGGGCCCAGTGGCGTGCACTGGAAGAACGTGCTGACCCCCGGCGTCTCGACGATGGCGGCCAAGATGGCGCCCGAGACCACGACGGTCGTGATCACCAGTGGGCTGTGCGAACTCGTGAGCAGTGTCTGACCGAGTTCGGTGCCGACCAGCGCCGCCAGCGCCATGGTGCTGGCCCGCCGCCGCCGGCCGGTGAAGGAGCCCAGTTGCCAGGCCAGGGTCGCCCCGAACGCCGTGGCCGCCCCGCGCACCGCGATGGTACGGGCGAGTTCGGGACCGAGCACCGAGGGGACCGGGCCCGTGGTCAGAGGGCCGGCCTCCTGGCCCTCCTCGTCGGCCTTGGCCGGTGCCAGCGCCACCGCGAGCGAGGGCAGCATGTCGGTGAGGAGGTTGACCAGCAGGAACTGCCGGGTACCGAGCGGGGCCTGCCCGGCGATCGCGGTGGCCAGCAGGGTGAAGGCCACTTCACCCGCGTTGCCGCCGACCAGGATCGACACGGCGTCGCGGACGTTGCTCCACAGTGCGCGGCCCTCCAGCGCGGAGTCGACGATGCGGCCGATGTCGGGATCGGCGAGCACCAGGTCGGCGGCGTTGCGCGCCACCGCGGACCCATGGCCGGAGACCCCGATGCCGACATCGGCGAGCCGGATCGCGGGGGCGTCGTTGCTGCCGTCGCCCGTCATGGCCACCACGTGGCCGGCGCGCTGCAGCGCCTGGACGATCCCGACCTTCTGCTCCGGAGAGACCCGGGCGAACACCGTGCTCGCCGCGATGCGCGCGACCCGCTCCTCCTCCGGCAGCACGTCCAGTTCGGCACCGGTGAGGACATGGTCGGCGTCGGGGATGCCCAGCATCTCGGCGATGGCGACGGCCGTGATCGGATGGTCTCCCGTGATCATGGTGACGCGGACGCCGATCTCGGTCAGCCGCCTGACCGCCGCTGCCGCCGACGGCCGCGGCACGTCGGCGATGGCGACGAATCCCAGCAGCGTGAGGTCCTCGGCCACCTCGGCCACCTCGATCTCGGCCGGATCCTGCTCGGCGCGCAGATGGCGCTCGGCCACCGCGAGCACGCGCAGGCCGTCCTCGGCGAGCCGGCGGACCAGCGCCTGCGCGGCGCGCTGGCGGGACGGGGTCATCGGGGCCGTCGGCATCGCGTCCTTCAGCGCCGTCGCGGCGATCCCCTTCGGCATGGCCGCTCCGGCCTTCGCCCGCTGAGCCTTGGCCCGGGTGATGAGTACGGAGGAACAGCGCGCGAGCACGACCTCGGGGGCGCCCTTGACCGCGAGGTGCAGCCTGCCGTGCTCCTTGCCGAGTGAGGCCGCGTAACCGCGGCTGGTCTCGAACGGAAGCTCGTCGATGAGCCACCAGTCGTCGTCCAGGGCGCTGTGGGTACGCGCGCCCTCGACGATGGCCCGGTCGGTGGCATGGGCCATCGCCAGCCGCCCGGTGCCGTCCGGCTGCGGGCTCGCGTGCGCGGCGACCTGCAGCAGACGTCGTCCGAGGTGGCTGTCCAAGCCGATGTCGCCGCCCGGGCCCGCCACCCGGGTGACCGCCAGCCGCCCTTCGGTGAGCGTGCCGGTCTTGTCGAAGCAGATGGTGTCGACCCGCCCGAGCGCCTCGAGCGACCGGGACGAGCGCACCAGCACGCCCCTGCGGGACAGGCGGCGGGCGGCGGCGAGCTGCGAAACGGTCGCGACCAGCGGCAGGCCCTCGGGGACGGCGGCCACGGCGATGGCGATGCCCGACGACACCGCGTCGCGCAGCCCGATCCCGCGCAGGATGCCGAGGCCGGTGACCGCCAGCCCGGCGAACCCGGTCGCCGGGAGCGCGATGCGCGTCAGCTCACTGAGATGGACCTGCAGGCCCGCGGGCGGGGCGGCCCGGCCGGCCGCGGCCGTCGCCCGCCCCGACTGGGTGGCGGCGCCGGTCGCCACCACCACCGCGTAGCCGGTGCCGGTCAGGATGGCCGATCCCTCGTAGACCATGCAGGTGCGATCTGCGAGGGCGGCCGCCGGAGTCGGTTCCGTCGTCTTGGTGACCGGCAGGGACTCACCGGTCAGGCTCGACTCGTCGACCTCCAGATCCTCGGCCTGCAGCAACCGCGCGTCGGCCGGCACGACGTCCGAGGGGGCCAGCATGATGACGTCGCCGACGCGCAGCCCACGAGAGGGGACCTTCTCGACGCCGGCCGCATCGAGGCCTTCGAACAGGTCGTCGACCACATCCGCGTCGGGCGGTGTCCAGAGCACTTTGCGCGCAGGCAGTTCCTCGCTGATGAGCAGCTTGCTCAGGGCCCGCTCGGCCCGGATCCGCTGCAGGCTGCTCACCGCCGCGTTGCCGGTGATGACGCTCCCCACCAGCCAGGCGTCGACACTCGATCCGACGATGGCGGACGCCGCGGCGCCGAGTGCCAGCACCGGTGTCAGCGGGTCGTGCAGCTCTTCGCCCATGGCCTTGAGCAGCTCCGCCGAGCCGCGGGCCGGGGTTACGACGAGCGTCGACGCCGGGCCGGTGATCCACCCTGGTGGCCGGGGCAGACCGGCGGGCGGGGTGAGCCGGGTGCGCGCCGAGCGGAGGGCGGCCTTGATGCCATGACCGGCGGCGGGCCGGCGGTCCATGTCGCGTGCGGCCGAGGCGAGGCGGACCAGCGCGTCCTCGGCCGTCAGGGTGTGCCACGCGGCCCGGGTGACCGGCTTCGGGTCCGGCTCCGCCGCCACTCGGCGGGCCGCCAGCACGCCGCCGAGCAGGGAGATGAGGGACGCGCTGTGCACGGGTGCCATGCCGAAGGCGCTGCGGTTCGGCTGGCCAACGGACGAGACGAGGGCGCCCAGCGCGGATCCGCCGAGCCCGAGGTGCGCCGAACGGTCACTGACCTTCCGCGCGGCCGGCAGGGCGTGCATGAGCCGGCATACGTCGGCGAGCCCGGGGCCGACCAGCAGATCCGCCGACCATGGCACCGGTCCGGAGTCCCGCAGCACGCCCACGCCGACGTCCGCGGCGTCGAGGGCGGCGTCGTGCACCCCGGCGACCAGCAGGACACCGCGCCCGTCCTCCTGCATGGCCCGGATCTGGTCGGCGAGCGGCTCGGCGCCGGGCAGAACCTGGTCGGCCCACGAGAAGAGGTCGCCCATGCTGTCGTGGCCGGTGAGCACCAGCCGGTCGACGCCGTGGCGGACGGCCCCGAGCAGCGCGTCGGCGAGCGGGTCGAGTTCACACCCGACCCGTACGCGACCGAGCCGTGTCCCGGCCGAGTCGAAGAGGTCGAGGGTCAGCGCGGTGGCACCGTCGGGCCGGCCGGGGGCCGCGTCCGGTGCCCGTCGCAGCGTCCACTGCCGTTTGGACCAGGGACCCTCGCCCTGCATCTCGTCGAGCCGGCGCCCTCTCACGACCTTGCTCGCGATGCTCCAGACGTCGGCGTCCCGCAGGTCCGGGGTCGTCGCGGCCGCGGAGAGGATCTGCGGGCGCGCGCCGCACAGCACTTCGGAGTCGATGACGACGGTGTCGACCCGGTCAAGGCGCCGGAAGGCCGCGCCGTCGAGCGGCACGACCCCGCGACGGCACAGATCGCGGGCGAGCGTCGCCGCGAAGCCCTCCCGGCCGAATCGTGCGGCTCTCGGCAGCAGTACCAGCATCGCCTGCGCCGCTCGTTCGGGGCTGTGCGTCCAGGCGAGGACGCCGCCCGCGCCGACCAGCGAGGCGATCGACACCCGGTCCGCGGTTCTCTCGATCGGCCCCTTGGGCAGCGGCACCGGCCGCGGCACGCGCTCGTGCGTCTCGTACGGCAGGTGTTCACCCGAAGCGCACAGCTCGGGTTCCCGGTGGAGCCACACCGTGTGGCGAGCCTGATGCTCGGCGAGGTGGATCACCCGGAACAGCATGTCCAGCGCCAGCGGCGTCGGTGCCCGCGAAAGCCCGTTGACCGTGGCGTTGACGATGCCGAAGAGCAGTTCGGTGTTCACCGGGCCGATGCGACGGACGATCGCCTCCCACAGCCGCGGCTGCATCTCGATGATCGCGATCGGGGCGCGGAGCCCGCGCGGGATCACGGGCACCCAGGCCGGTGGGCGGGAAAGGGCGACCGCCATGGCGACCGCGTCCATTGCGAGGACGCCGATCGGTGCGGCCAGCCGGGTCGGGTCTCCGGGGTGCTGGCGTGTCCAGGGAAAAGTGTCGTCGCCGGTATCGTGCGCGTCCTCGACGGACTCGATGACGTCGACCAGGTCGTCGGCGCTGAGCTCACCGTCGTCGAAGGAGACCAGGATCTGTTGCGTCGCGGCGTTGACCGCCGCCCAGTCCACGCCCTTCAGGTCCTTCAGCGCGGCGGTGACCGCCTTGGCGAGCCGCCGGTGATGTACGCCGCGGCCGGTGAGACCGCGGACCTCGATATGGGCGCGGCCGTCGCTCGACCACACTCGCCGCCGGTGACGGACCGGCCCGAGGTCGCCCAGGGTCGCGGCCGCGGCCGACGCGATGGCGGACGCCAGATCTGTGGTGCCCTTGGCGGTCCGCACCGGCAGAACCCGGATCGAACCGGCCAGCGAACCGGCCGCCGAAACGGCTTCACCGGCGGCCGAGGCGGCGGACCCGGCGGCGGATCCGGCGGCTGAGGCGGCTCCACCGGCCATTTGACCGGCCGCGGACACGGCGCCTTCCGCGCCGCGCCCGACCCGGGCCGGGACGACATCGCCCGCCGCGGTGGCGGCCACCGAGACGAAGGCGGGCAGCAGGGCGACCGTGCTCCTCGCGATGTGAGCCTGCACGGCGCAGACCGAGCCGGCGATCGATGCGGCTTCGCGGGCCACGTCTCCGCCCGCGACCGCCACATCGCGGCCGGCATGGGCCAGGTCCCGGCCGGCATGGGCCAGGTCCCGGCCGGCATGGGTCATCTCCCGCCCGGCGGCGGCCAATTGCCGTCCGGCGATGGCCATCTCTCTGCCGGCGGAGGCGACTCCCCGGTGCGCCCGGGCGAGAGTCGCCAAGGGAGCGCGCACAGCAACACGACCGACCAGTGGACGCCCAACCACGCCAAACCCCCCGTATCAGCCTCGACCGCCCGGCCGAGCACAAGACCACTGGCCCCCCGGCACGGCGTGGCCGCTACGCCTGGGATCATGCCCTCCTGCCAGCGGCGATAACCCGCCGTCGGCGGCCGGCCGGTGCTCGGCCGGTTTTCGGTGGTGCTCCGGCGGCGCTCCGGCGGTCTCGTGCGTCTCGTGCGGCGCGCGTGCGGGGCTTCGTACGAGACCGGTGGTGTCAGGCCGGCGCCGGTGTCGTCGTCCCGGACATCACGGCTGGTCGGAATCGGTCAGATCCCGCGCCGCGTCGGCCAGCGTCGGATACGTCGCGACGAACCGGTCGAGGCCGGTGACCTCGAAGACCCGGTTGACCCGGGCGCTCAGGCCGACGAGCGCGAGCGGGCAGCCGCGCAGGCGCGCGTGCCGTTGCGCGGCCGCGGCGACGGCCAGACCCGCGGAGTCGCAGAACGCGACCCCCGTCATGTCGATGAGCAGCGGTGAGGTGTTCTCGTCGAGCAGTTCGAAGACCTGGGTGCGCAGTTTCGGGCCCGTGTGGACATCGATCTCTCCGGCGAGGATCAAGATGCGGCAGTCGAAACAGTCCACCAGGTTCGATTCGAGGTGCATTCCGTACCTCACCAGCGCGCATCGTCAGGTCACAGTGGTAACTCACCAGCATGGAGTGAACACGCACGGTTGCCAAGTGGCCTGGGCGAACTGGTCACGCAAAGTCACGCTGTCGGCCCGTCCGCGCGACAAGGTCGGCGACCAGGCCGGTCAGACCGCGCCGAGGGCCGCCAACCGGCTTCGGCGTCGACCGCGCACACGTTTGACGGCAGCTCAGAAAGATATAGCGGCATCGGCCGGGCCGGCACAGGCTATGGCTTCCCGCAGTGGCGGTAAAGGTTTCTCGTGGGCGCCGTGTGTCGCGTGACTCCCAGGTCGGCGGGGGTAGGGCACGTGGCACCGGTCAGTCTCGAGCCGGTCGGCCTTGAGCCGGTCGGTCCGGGCGTGGCCACAGCCGAGCGATCCGCTCGCATCCATGCCGACCCCACAAACCTGGGCGCCGGTCCTGTCCACGACGCGCACGAACGGTTCGAACGCATGCAACAGCGAATGCAGGGGCGGCGCAAGGCCGCCGAGCGAACGTCCTCTGGCCGAACATCGCGAGATGGCCGGCCCGGATCACAGACAGGCATCCTCGGCATCGCACTTCCGCTGGTCGACCGCATGACCACGTATTTGACGGAGCGGCAGCAGGGCGAGTCCCGAGGAGCCATGCCGAAGAGAATGGGTGCCACCTCGAGGAGCGCGGGCGCCGCCTCGAGAAGGACCGGAGTCTCCATGAGGAGGACCCGGACCGGCTCCCCGATGGCGCGGATGATGTCGCCCAAGGCCCGGAAGGCTTCACCGATGGGCCGGATGATGTCGCCCAAGGCCCGGAAGGGTTCACCGATGACGCGGATGATGTCGCCCAAGGCCCGGCGGCGGGGCTCGCCCATGACGCGCATGATGTCGCCCGGCGCCAGAAGGCGCACCGGCGGAGGCGGTGCGGGCACGAGGCGTCTGATCGGCATCGGGATGCTCGCCACCGGCGCCGGTGTGGCGCGATGGATGGCCTCGCGCACATCTCGGACCGCTCGGGAACGCGCCGAGATGAATCGCTGGACGATGGTGACCATCCTCTGCCCGCCCGAACGCCTGTCGTCGCGAGCCGACCTTCCCGAGCCGTTGGCGCGGCTCGGTGACGCGGTGGACATCAAGATCGCTCGCGCTCCGGGGGACCGCGGTACCGAACTCGGCGCCCGCCTGCGCGAGGCTCCGTCCTCGGGGGTCGGCGGCATCGCGTCGCGCATCTCCGGTGATGACCCACGCCGTATGTTGCGGAAGGCGCTGCGTCATTCCAAGTCACTGATCGAGACGGGAGAGGTGATGCGTCCGGACTGGCCGCCGTCGACGCACCCGACCCCGACGGGGAAGCTACTGGAGCTCGCGGGCCGACGAGGAGGACGACTGTGAAGGCGCTGTGCTGGGAAGGTGTCGACAAGTTGGCGGTCGAGCGGGTGCCGGACCCGCAGATCCTCAACGATCAGGACGCCATCCTCAAGGTCACGTTGACCACGACCTGCGGCTCGGACCTGCATCTGATCAACGGGTACATCCCCACGATGCGCGCGGGCGACGTCATGGGGCACGAGTTCATGGGCGAGATCGTCGAGGTTGGCCCGGGGGTCCGCCACCGCAAGGTGGGCGATCGCGTGGTGGTGTGCTCGTTCATCGCGTGCGGGCGCTGCTGGTACTGCACCCACGACCTGTGGTCCCTGTGCGACAACACCAACACGAACTGGGAACTGGCGCAGGAGATCTTCGGCTTCGAGACCGGTGGCGTCTACGGCTATTCGCACGCCATGGGCGGATACAAGGGCAGCCACTCGGAGTACATCCGGGTGCCGATGGCCGACTACGGCACCTTCCCGGTGCCCGACGGCGTCAGCGACAAGGACGCCCTCTACGCCTCCGACGCCGCTCCGACCGGTTGGATGGGCGCGCATCTCGGCGGGGTCCAGCCGGGTGACGTCGTCGCGGTGTGGGGTGCCGGCGGGGTCGGCCAGATGGCCGCCCGCGCCGCGGAGCTGCTCGGCGCCGAGCGGGTGATCGTCATCGACCGGCTGCCCGAGCGGCTGGCCATGACCGAGCAGTACATCGGCGCCGAGACGATCGACTTCTCGAGGACCGACGTCGACGCCGAGCTGCGCGAGCGCACCGGGGGCCGGGGGCCCGACGTCTGTATCGAGGCGGTGGGCATGGAAGCCGTCAGCAACAACGTGCGGCACGCCTACGACAAGGCCAAACAGCAGATCCGTCTGCAGCACGAGCGGCCCGTCGCGGTCCGCCAGGCCATCTACTCCTGCCGCAAGGGCGGGTCGGTGTTCATCCTCGGTGTCTTCGGCGGGCTGGCCGACAAGTTCCCGCTCGGCGCGATGATGAACAAGGGCCTGACCGTACGCGGAGCCCAGCAGCACGGTCACCGTTACATTCCCATGCTGCTCGAGCGCATCGCCGCGGGGGAGCTGTCCCCTGGACATCTCGCCACGCACGAGATGTCGCTGGACGAGGCCCCCAGGGGCTATGAGCTGTTCAACAACAAGAAGGACGGCTGCGTGCGCGCGGTGTTCCGGCCGCACGGCTGAGCGGCCACCTCGGTCACCTCGGTCACCTCCATCACGTCGAACTCGCGGCGGGCGTCCCGGTCAGGGGCCCGCCGCGAGTCCGTTCCGCCCTCCGTACGCGGCGGACGGAATGACGGAACCGGCGGTCACGCCGTACCGTCGCTGAGCGACGGACGCGCATCGTCACCTCCGCGTGCCTCCGCAGCATGCCCCCGCCTATCTCCGCGCACCGCCGTTCGGCGTGCTGTCGCATTGCCGGGGTGTGTGATTTGCAGGCGATGTACGGTGTGGGACGAATGCCGGAAACAGGTCGGCGCCGTCGGCCGGCCTCGCTCAGGGGGGTGCCGCATCCGCGCCGTGGGTGGCCGATGGGGCGGGCGTACGCGCGTCGGGGTGAGCGGGATGACCTTCGACCGGTTCCAGCACCCCGCACAGGTGGTCGTCTCCGCGTTCGGCGCCGCCGTGCTCCTCGGCACCGGCCTGCTGTCCACGCCGTACGCCACGACCTCGGGGGACCAGGCCCGCCTGCTCGACGCGGTCTTCACCGCCACATCGGCGGTCTGCGTCACCGGGCTGGTGACCGTCGACACCGACACCCACTGGTCGGTGTTCGGTGAGCTCGTCATCGCCGGGCTCATCCAGATCGGCGGGCTCGGCATCATGACGCTCGCCACCCTCTTCGCCGTACTCGTGTCGGGCCGGCTGGGCCTGCGCGCGCGACTGATCGCCCAGGCCGAGACCAAGACGCTGAGCATGACCGACCTGCGCCGGGTCGTGCGCAAGGTGGTGATCTTCAGCCTCACCTCAGAGGCGGTCATCGCGACGGTGCTCACCGCGCGCTTCGCGCTCGGATACGGCGAACCGTTCGGACAGGCCCTCTATCTGGGCGTCTTCCACGCCGTCTCGGCGTTCAACAACGCGGGCTTCGCGCTCTGGTCCGACAGCCTCGTACGGTTCGCCACCGATCCCTGGATCTGCCTGACCATCGCGATCGCCGTCATCGTCGGCGGGCTCGGCTTCCCGGTCGTGTTCGAGCTGCTGCGGTTCGGCCGCAGACCGGCGGGCTGGTCGATGCTCACCAGGGTGACCCTGGTCGGAACCTTCACGCTGCTGGCCGTCGGCACCGTGGTCATCACGTCGACCGAGTGGGAGAACCCGAGGACGCTCGGGCAGTACTCGGACCCGGGCCGGCTGCTGGTCGGCTTCTTCACCGCGGTGATGCCGCGCTCCGGCGGCTTCAACAGCATCGACATCGGCCAGATGCGCTCGGAGAGCTGGCTTGTCACGAACGTGCTGATGTTCATCGGGGGCGGCAGCGCCGGGACGGCCGGCGGCATCAAGGTGACCACCGTCGCGCTGCTGGCCTTCGTCGTCTGGGCGGAGATGCGCGGCGACACCCGGGTGAACGTCGGGCGGCGGCGGCTGCCCGACGACACCCAGCGCCAGGTCGTCGCCATCGTCCTGCTGGGCATCGGTCTCGTAGTGACCGCCACGTACGTCCTGATGGCGATGGTGCCGTACAGCCTCGATCGGGTGCTCTTCGAGGTGGTGTCGGCGTTCGGCATCGTCGGGCTGTCGACCGGCATCACCGCGGACCTGCCGACGGCCGGGCATCTGATGCTCATCGCCCTGATGTTCATCGGCCGCATCGGTCCGCTGACCCTGGCCTCCGCGCTCGCGCTGAGGGAACGTGGCCGCAGGTACGAACTACCGGAGGAGCGTCCGATCGTTGGGTGACATCGGGAACGACCCAGTGGTGGTGATCGGCCTCGGCCGGTTCGGCACCGCACTCGCGCTGGAGCTCGCCGAGCGTGGCACCGAGGTGCTCGCCGTCGACAGCCGACCCAAGATCGTGCAGAGCCTGTCGGGCAAGCTCACGCACATCGTCACCGCCGACGCCACCGACATCGATGCGCTGCGCGACCTGGGCGTGGCGGAGTTCTACCGCGCGGTGGTCGCGATCGGGAGCGACCTGGAGGCCAGCATCCTGACGACGTCGCTGCTCGTCGAGCTCGAGGTCGACGACATCTGGGCCAAGGCCGTCAGCCACCAGCACGCGCGGATCCTGGAGCGCATCGGCGCCCGCCACATCGTGCTCCCCGAGCACGACATGGGCGAGCGGGTCGCTCACCTGGTGAGCGGCCGGATGCTCGACTACGTCGAGGTGGACTCGAACTTCGCCCTGGTGAAGACCCGGCCGCCGAAGGAGCTCGTGGGCGTGCCGCTGGGCGAGACCAAACTGCGCAGCAGGCACGGCGTCACGGTCGTCTGTGTCAAGAGCCCCGGCGAGGAGTTCACCTACGCCGCGACCGACACGGTGCTGCAGTACGGCGACGTCATCGTGATCGCCGGTCCCATCGGCAAGGTGGAGCGGTTCGCCGAACGCACCTGAGCCGGGCCCCGCCGTTCGTGGTCGCGTCACTTCGGCCGGCCCGGCCGCTCGACGCGGTGGAACAGCGCCCACAACGCGGCGAGCGTCACGGCGAAGACCGGCAGCCACGCCAGCCGGTACAGCACCCACACCGGGTCGTCCGGCGCGTCGTGCAGGCCGGGCAGCGTACCCGCCGCGAGCCCGGTGAGCGTGACGATCATGAGAGCGGTCTGGTGCCAGCAGAACACCGTCATCGCCGACAGGTTCGCGAAGGCCACGGCCGCCCACGCCATCGGCCGCCGCATCCAGCGGGCCAGCCGGTGCCGGACGAGCAGGGCCAGGCCGATCTGGGCGACGCCGAACGTGACGGCGGCAAGCGTCGGCGGGTTGAGGTTGGAGATCGCCGCGCCGGGGACGCCCACCATGCTCGCCGGGTACCCGGCCCACGCCACCAGTGCGGCGGTACCGGCGGTCCCCGCGACGAGCAGCGCGACGGCGACGCGGCGGGACTCGAGCGCGCCCTTCGCCCACGCCACGCCCAGCAGGTACGGCACCAGCCAGCCGGCGATCACGTTGATCCAGCCGAGCCAGGCGGGGCCGCCGAGGCCGAACCGCGCCACGTCGACCACGGCCACCACGGCGGCGGCGACGAGAGCCGCGTACGGCTTCGCCCGGTGCAGCAGCGGGGTCAGCGCCGTGAGCACGGCATAGACGCACAGGAACCACAGCGGGCTGAGGACCAGCTTGAGCAGCGGGGCCGGGGGCAGGCCCGAGGCGATCAGTCCCAGTGTCATGGGCACCCAGGCGAGCAGCAGTGCCGCCACCGGCCGGAAGAGCCGGAGCATCCGGACGCGCACCCATGACGTGTACGGCCGCCGGAGCCCGAGGACGGCGGTGTGGCCGCCGACGAAGAAGAAGACGGCAAGGGTCTGCAGTGCCCACGAGACCGCGGTGGTGGCGGGCATGGACGACAGCGGGCTCTCCGTGTGCAGCCGGGTCCCGCCGTCGCCGCCGATGGGCCGGCCGGCCACGAGCGCGGTGACCGCCCAATGGCCGAGTACCACCCCGAGGATGGCCACGGCGCGCAGCGCGTCGACCGCGCGGTCGCGGTGCGCGGGCGTCGCCTCGTCGATCCGCCGGGCCAGTGCGGTGAGCCGGGACGGCAGGGCCGGGGCGAGCGTCATCGGGTCACCTCCGCGCCCCGGCCGAGTGCGATCAGCGCGAGGTTGCGCAACGCCTGGCCGCCGGGCTCGAGGTAGTCGCTGTGGCCCCCGTCGCCGGTCCCGAACGGCCGGGCGCCGAAGCCGCGGGAGGTGGGGTCGGCGCCGAGTCCGGCCCCGAGAACACGGAGCTTCGGAACGTACGCAGTCCAGTCGCCGCTCGCCCGTCCCGCCCACACGCGAGCGTCGGTGCGCAGGTCCCGTACGGAGCGGACGACCATGCCCGGGCTGCCGAACACCGCGAGGTCGGCGACCTGCACCCGCCCGGCGGCCCGCGCGCACACCACCGAGCCGTAGCTGTGGCAGAGCAGGCTGATCCGCACCGGGTCCGTGGCGTCGCCGCTCGTGTTCAGCCAGCCGGTCAGCCGCCGGAGCGAGCGGGCGCCCTGATCGGCCCGCCGGGTCGTCGCCACGTCCAGGCTGAGCGTCGCCGGCGCGTCGTACCCGAGCCAGGCGATCACGGCGAGCCCGGAGCGCGGATCGATGCGCCGGGCCTCGGCGATCACCGCTCTCGCCCCGCCGCCGGGGGAGGCGGTGCCGCGCGAGTCGAAGGTCGCCGGGGTGGTGTCGGCGCCCGGGACGAGCACCGCCACCCGGCGGGCCGTGGACAGGTCGCCGATCACCTCGACCGCCCGGTGGCCGTCGTAGGTGAGGAACCGGCGGCCGGGCGCGGCCAGCGCCCGCAATCGCCCGGCGGTGGTACGGTCCCCGGCGGTCAGCGCGGCCCGCGCGTCCGCGACGACCGCTCGCCGGTTCTCGGCGTACCGCTCGGTCAGCGCCGTGTGGGTGAGGGCGGGGAGCGGCCGTTCCACGCGGGGGGAATCGGGCCGCGCACCGGCCACGGCCGGGATCGCGAAGCCGCCGACCGTGACCAGTGCGGCGAGTGCCACTCGGCCGTGTCGCATGGGGGTCCTTCCTGTCCGGCCGGTGTTCTCCGGCTGATCAGGAAGTTATGGATCGGGCCCGCTGACCCGAGTCCCCCCGTGGAGTGGACCTGTGGCTACCCCGCAGGGGGCACGCCGGCCAACGGGTCAGTCCCCGGGGCGGATCAGGCCCGTCTCGTAGGCGTACACGACCGCCTGGGTACGGTCCCGCAGGTCGAGCTTCATGAGGATGCGCCCGACGTGGGTCTTCACCGTCTGCTCGGCCACGATCAGGCCGGCGGCGATCTCGGCGTTGGACAGCCCGCGCGCGATCAGGCCGAGCACCTCCGTCTCTCGCTCGGTGAGGTTCTCTGCGCGTTTGCGCCGTGGAGCCCTGGGGGTGCCCAGCCGGGCGAACTCGGCGATGAGCCTGCGCGTCACCGTGGGTGCCAGCAACGCCTCGCCGGCCGCGACGACGCGTACGGCGTTGGCGAGTTCCTGTCCCGACGCGTCCTTCAGCAGGAAGCCGCTCGCACCGGAGCGCAGGGCCTCGTAGACGTAGTCGTCCAGGTCGAAGGTCGTGAGGATGAGGATCTTCGGGTGCCCCTCTTCGGCCGTGATGCGCCGGGTGGCGGCCAGGCCGTCGAGCACCGGCATCCGTACGTCCATGAGGACGACGTCGGGGCGCAGCTCGCCGGCCTTGGCGACAGCCTCTTCGCCGTTCGCGGCCTCGCCCACGACCTCGATGTCGGGCTGGACGTTGAGCAGGATGGAGAAGCCGGACCGCACCATTCCCTGATCGTCGGCCACCATGACCCGGATGCTCATGTCTCCCTTTCCGTTGGGCCGCCTCGGCGCCGGGCGGGGTCCCGCGGCGGTGTTCCGCGATGAGCCGTCGCGGCCCATGGCAGCGTGGCGGTGACGGCGAAGCCGCCGTCGGGCGTGGGTTCGGCGACCAGCTCCCCGCCGAGCATGGCGGCCCGTTCGCGCATGCCGACCAGACCGTGCCCGCCGCCCGCTGCGGCGACCGGCGACGGTTCCCGGCCCGGAGCGGACCCCGGCCCGTTCACCACCCGCAACGTCAAGGCGTTGCGGCCGTAGGCGACGCCCACCTCGACCGAGGCGCCCGGCGCGTGCTTCATGGCGTTGCTCAACGCCTCTTGCAGGATGCGGTACGCCGACAGGCTCACGCCCTGGGGGAGTGGCGCGGGCGCACCGCTCACGGTGGTCGTCACGCTGACGCCGCCGTTGCGGGCGGAGGCGACGATCTCGTCGAGCCGGTCCAGTCCGGGCTGCGGCACGGTCTGCGGGTCGTGCTCCGTGCGCAGGACGCCGAGGATGCGGCGCAGCTCGGTGAGCCCCTCCAGGGCGCTGGAGCGGATGTCGGCGAAGCTCTCCGCCAGCTCCGCCGGAGGGTCGGCGACCTTGTAGGGCGCGGCTTCCGCGTGAATGGCGATCACGGACATGTGGTGCGCGACGACGTCGTGCAGCTCCCGCGCGATGCGCTGTCGCTCCTCCAGCACCGCGCGTTCCTCTTCATGGCGCTGCCGCTGCTCGACCAACTCGTGCTGGGCGTTGCGCCGGGCCCGCACGTTGATGCCGAGCAAGACCGGCATCGAGACCAGGATCGCGACGCCGACGGCGTTCTGGGGGAGGAAGGCCGACCCCAGTGCCAGGCAGATCACCCACCCCGCGGTCGTGATCGGCCGGTCGTAGCGCGCGGCGACCGTGTAGAGGCAGTAGAACAGCGCGACGACGCCCGCCGTGAGGAACGGGGCGTGCAGCAGGTCACGGGCCACGCCGACCGAGCACAGGCACGAGAGCACCGTCAACGTCCACGCGAGGCCGGGCCGGCGGTCGCGGAGCAGCAGCGGCAGCGTCATCAACGCCGTCAGGAACAGCAGCGTGAAGTTCGGGTACTCACGGCCGAGCTTGATGTTCGCCGCGTCGAACTCCCCGTAGCCGGCGCCGAGCAGGCTGAGTGTGAGCACGACGTCGAAGGCGACGACGAGATCGATGCCGAACCTGCGCGGGCGCCGTGACCGGTCCGGCGGCTCGCCCGCCGTCCGCACCGCCCGGCCCAGCGGCCCGAGCGCCCGCAGCACGCGAGAGCCACCTGCCCGGAGGCGGGTGGCCTGGTCGTTCCCGGCGGGGGCGGTGCTCACGCGTTCAGGCTAGAGCGCCGGTACGACCGGATCGTGCCGCCTCCGGATGATTGCGCCGTAACCCTCAGGTAGGGGGTGGTCCATCGCGGTGGTTCATCGTGGTGGTTCATCGCGCTGGTCCATCGCACGTGTCCGCGGGTGCGGCGGGGAACGGCGCCCCGATGATCACGGGGCGGCGCCCGGGACGGCCCGGTGACCGGCTCACGCGCTCGGGACCGGCCGGGGGTCGCCCGGCTGCTCGGTGGCCGGCGTGATGGGCGCGGTGCACTCGGGGCAGCGGCGGGCCGCGATCGGGATGCTCAGCGTGCACTCGGGACAGGCCCGCTCGGTCGCCGCCTGGTCGCGCTCGAAGAACCGGAGCAGCCGCGCCACCGGCAGCACGACCACGAAATAGATCACGGCGGCGGAGATGAGGAAGGACAGCATCTCGGAGAGGAAGGTGCCGTAGGTGAAGCGTGACTTCCCGACGGCGAAGGCCAGATGGTCGAGGTTGGGCTTGCCGCCGGCAAGGGACAGCAGGGGGTTGATGAAGGACTCGACGAACGCCTTCACCAGGCCGGCGAACTGGGTGCCGATGACGACGGCCACCGCGAGATCGACCAGATTGCCACGCAGGAGGAACTTCCTGAATCCACTCATGGGCTGACAGGTTTCCAGATCCGGAGCTCACTACTTCTGTGATCGCCGAAGAGACGCGATCGCGTCCGGGCGGTTGCTTCGCGCGGGGGCCGAGAGCGGTCGCCGGGGCCGTACGACTCATGCGGGTGACAGTATGTTCATCGCACTGTTTTCCACCGCCGCTAGTGTGAGACTCTCGGTTGGTCGCATCGGTACGTGGGGAGCGGACATGAGCGCTGTTCGGGCTGCGGGCACGCCGCCGGACGTGCAGTTCTCCGACCCGCAGCACTCGGGGCACTCGGGGCCGACGGTGTCGCGGATGTTGCTGGGCGCGCAGTTGCGCCGGTTGCGGGAAGCCGCCGGGGTCACCCGGGAGGACGCCGGATACGCGATCCGGGCGTCCGAGTCCAAGATGAGCCGGCTGGAGCTCGGCCGGATCAGCTTCAAGCCGCGCGACGTGGCCGATCTGCTCACGCTGTACGGCGTGGGCGACACCGCCGAACGCGCGGTCCTGCTGGCCGTCGTCGAGCAGGCCAACGCGCCGGGCTGGTGGCAGCCCTTCAAGGATGTGCTGCCGGGCTGGTTCGAGCCGTATCTGGGGCTGGAGCAGGCCGCGTCTTTGATCCGCACGTACGAGGTGCAGTTCGTTCCCGGGCTGCTGCAGACCGACGACTATGCCCGGGCGGTGATCCGGCTGGGCCACGAGAACGCCTCCGAACTGGAGATAGAGCGCCGTGTCCAGGTCAGGGCGCACCGTCGCGGGCTCCTGCGCGAACCCGGTGGCCCCAAGCTGTGGGCGGTGCTCGACGAGGCGGCGCTGCGGCGGCCGTTCGGCAGCGCCGCGATCTTGCGCGCGCAGTTGGATCACCTCATCGAGATGGCCCGGCTCCCGCAGGTCACGCTGCAGGTGATTCCGTTCAGTGCCGGCGGCCACGCCGCGGCGGGCGGACCGATCACGATCCTGCGCCTGCCCGAGGGCGACCTGCCCGACGTGGTCTATCTGGAACAGCTGACCACCGCCGTCTACCTCGACAAGCCGGCCGACACCGAGCACTACTGGCATGTGATGAACCAGCTCGGCATCGAGGCCGCGGTGCCGGGTGAGACCACGGCGCTCCTGCGCGGGATCCGCGAGGAGATCTAGGCGGGTCCGCCGCCGCGGGCCTGATCGCGGCGGTGCGAGCGAGCTCGCGGTGGCATGTCGGGAAAAACGCGTTATTTGTCCTATATCGGGCATGTTTCCGCAGGTGAGGGCAGAAGCCGGCCCGACGGGGATCGCCCCCGTGGGCGGCGGTATCGAGGACACGGCCTTGGCGGCACGGGCGCGGCAGGGACGGCTCGACGCCTTCGAGGAGCTGTCCCGGCGCCACTACCGCGCTCTCTACCGCGTCGCACTGCGCATGCTCGGTGATGTACGCGACGCCGAGGACGCCACCCAGGAGGCCTTCGAGCGGGCCTGGCTCGCGCTGCCCGGCTTCGAGGGCAGGGCGGCCTTCCGTACCTGGATCTACCGCATCCTGACCAACGTCTGCCTCAAGAACAGGCAACGGCATCGCCACATCCTGCTGTCGCTGGACGAGGCGCGGGACGCCCCCGACACCCCGCAGTGCGAACCGCAAGAGATCGTCGAACGGGCCGATCGGGCCCGCGCCCTGCGCCGCGCCATAGCGGCCCTGCCCCCGGAGCAGCGCTCCCCACTCGTTCTGCGGGAGTACGCCGGCTGCTCCTACCAGGAGATCGCGCAGATCCTCGGCATCAGCATGGCGGCCGTCCGGGGCCGGCTGCATCGCGCGCGCGTCGAGTTGATGGAGGAAATGCGCCCATGGGCGTGACCCTCGCCCCGCACGCCGAGGCGCACCCCCTCTGATCGGCCATGGGCCGCCGGTGTCCCGGTTCGCTCATTCGGGCGGCAGCAGCGGCCCGAGCGGCCCGAGGTCGATGTTCAGTTCTCGCCGGTCGATGTCGAAGCGCTCTTGGAGGCCGTTCATCGCCTCCTCCAGCCGCATGAGCGCGAGCCCCACCCGCTCCACCTGCTCGTCGGACAGATTCCCGGCGTCGACCCTGCGCAGCGCCTGGCGCTCCATCAGCTGGCGCACCAACTCGACGATGGTGAGGACGAGCCGTACGAGATCGCGCTCCACCGCCTCGGGATCGGTCTCCAGGCGGCGGGACAACCGGCGGGCCTCACCGCCGGGAGCCCGCGGATCCCCTTCCGGCGCCCGCCGTGGCCCGGCGGCGCCGCGGCGTGGCCGGGGCGAGCTCACGATGGCCGCTCTCTTCGAGACGGTACGGATCGCCGGTGCTCGTCGAGCCGGGTCACGGTCGCCTCCTCGCCCCGGATGCGGTCCATCTCCGGGCGGATCGACGCGATGATCGCGCGAAGCGAGATCTTCACGAGATCGACGTCCGCGATCGAGATCGTGATGTCGCCGGTGATGACGACACCGCCGGCCAGCAACCGGTCCAGCAGGTCGACCAGCGCGATGTTCTCGCCCCGGGACACGGCCGATCGCCCGGGCGGCGGCACCGGAACCCCGGTCAGGACCCGGTCCATGGCCCCTCCTCTTCCTCGGTGCCCTCCTCGGCGGCTTCGGTTTCGGCGGCTTCGCCGGTGGGCTCCTCGGCGAAGGAGTACGGCGCCCACGGGCCGGTCAGCTCCAGCCGGAGCCCGGCACGCAGGCCGGACAGGCGGGTGACGGCCGCGCGGAAGTCCTCCGCCCGTTCGTCGTCGACGAGGTAGGCGGCGTTCAGGATCATCCAGCCCTCGTGCCCGGACAGCTGTGGGTCCTGCGGTGGATGGACCCGGCTCGTGGCCGCGATCTCGCAGAGCTCGTAGTCGATCCGGTCCGCGCAGGCGGCGGCCTCCTCACGCGCGTCCTTGTCGGTGCGCTGCTGCGCCCGCCGGCGCTGGAGGTAGGCGGTACCGGGGCTGCTCGCCCCCGTGTCGCCGTGCCTCGTGTCGCCGCGTCCCGTGTCGCCTCGCGCTGTGTCGCCGCGTCCCGCGTCGCCTGGCCCGGCGCCGGCCGACGTGAACGCCGCCGGGTCCGCGTAGCCCTTGACGCCCCACTCCGTGCGCCCGGTGATGCGGTCCAGCGCCTCGGTGAACTCCTCGCCACGCTCGCTGAGCACCTCACGTACCCGCTCATCGTTGCGGTAGACGGTGACGAGCCGCAGGGGCAGGGTCACGGCGACGGCGGCCGTGCCGTCGACGACCGCGTGGTGCGCGCGGGCCGTCGACTCGAGCCAGTCGAGATTCTCCAGATTGCGCTTGAGGGCGTCCTCACCGAACTCGGCCAGGCCGACGGTGCTCACCAGTGCGGTCAGCCCGGCGTGCGCGACCGCGCGCACCTGAGCACCGGCGACGCCGCCGACCCCCTCCATCGCCTCGGACATCCGGTCGGGACGGCCACGGCTGATGGCGTAGACATAGGTGCCCGTCTCAGTCACCCGGCTCCTCCTCGGCCGGTGCGCGCGAACGCGTGTCCAGCCCCTCCCGCCGGGCGGCCGGTGGCACCTCGCGGTCGGCGGCGGCCTCCAGCGCGGCGATCCGGTCACGCAGCTCGCGATTCTCCCTGGCGATCTCGCCGCCGCCGCGGGAGGAGAGCGTGGGGTCGTGCTCCCACCAGTCGATGCCCATCTCCTTGGCCCGCTCGACCGAGGCCACGATCAGCCGGAGCTTGATCGTCAATAGTTCGATGTCCAGCAGGTTCACCTGGATATCCCCGGCGATGACGATGCCCTTGTCCAGCACCCGCTCGAGGATGTCGGCGAGGTTGGCGGACTCGGGCCGCCGAGGGACGGGCGGGCGTCCGTAACCGCTGGTCCGGCCGACCCGCATCGGGTCCGTCACGTCACTCCTCCAGTACCTGTGCGCGTGAGTAGCGGTGGGTGCGCCGGTAGGCGATGAGCTCGCCGTCCTCGTCGAGTTCGGCCTCGTACAGCGCAAGAATGTCCGTCGTGTCGGGGACCCGATGGAGCTCGAGCACCTCGACGCCGATGTGCCACAGCCCGTCGTCATCGCGTTCGAGCGAGGTGATCCCTTCGGGCTCCTTGCCGGTCATCTCCTCGACGTAGCGGGCCGCCAGCTTGGCCGCAAGCGGCGCGGTGACCCGGCGGCCCCGGCGCGGCGGCCGCCCCTCGCGGTCGCGGACCGGCTCCTCACGGTCCCGGACCGGCCTTTCGCGATCGAGCTCCGGCTCCTCGCGGACCCGCCTTTCACGGTCCCGAAGCGGCCGCCTTTCGCGGTCGCGGACAGGCCCCTCCCGGGGGTCGTCTCGCTCACCCGGCCGGCCCGCCCGCATGTCACGTCTCCGGCGCGCGGGAGCGCCCGGCCGTCAGCCGGCTCAGCAGCTCGTCCTCGAGTTCCGCCGCGACGTCTTCGGGGAGCTCGCCGGAGGCACGCGCGCGGTCGACCTCGGCCAGCTGGGCGCGCACCGCCGCGGGATCGTACATCTCCTGCTCCGCCTGATCGCGGATACGCTCCGCCAGCCAAACGACTCCACGTACGGGCGCGATCGGCAGCGTCAGCAACCCCGTCAACAGCCCCATCGGTCAATCCACCTCCGGCGGCGAGGGGACGAAGTCGTAGGGCGCCAGAGGCCCGATCATGCGCAGCCGGATCCGGCCGGACCACTCGTGGCCGAGCTCGTCCACGGCGCGCTCGAACCGCCGCTGATCCTTGTCGTCGACGAGGAACGCCACGTCCGCGGCCGTGTCCTCGCCGGCCGCCTCCCGTGGCGCCACCGCCACGGCGTACGGCGCGAGCGCCTGCGCCAGCTCCTCGGTGTCGACCTCACGCTTCTCCTCGAGCGCCTGTACGACGAGTTCGCCCAACCGGACGCGCTCGTAGTAGCCGGCGTCCTCGGGCAGGTCGCGCAGGTTCTCGCGCAGCCTCCTGGCCTCCGGCCGCTCCTCCAGCACCTCGCGCAGTACGGTCTCCTCCACATAGGTGCCGAGGATCGTGTACTCCATGCGACCTGCCAGGTCGGCGATGGCGTCGGCGAACCAGTCGTGGTGCGGTGCGAGCATCTCGTCGACCACCGCGTCGGCGCTGGTGACCACCGCGCCGAATCTCAGCGGCAGCATCGTGGTCTCCTTGGCGAGCGTCTCCACCACGTGCTCGTGTGCGAGCAGGTCCTCTCTGGTGCCCAGCGGTCCCTCGGGCATGATCTCGCTCACCACCCCGGCGAGCTCGCCGTGCCGTACCAGGGAGACCTCGTTCCCGTCGGTACCGGTCAGGCCCTCGGGCACAACGGCGTCGGCCGGGACCACCCCGTAGACGTAACAGGCAGTGCCCGGTTCGTTCATGAGACCCTCCGCGCTCTGGGACCGCGACCGCGTCGTCACGGCTCACGCTCCCCCCGGGCCGGCCGGGTGCGCCGCTCGCGGGCCTGTTCCCGGCGGTCCGCCATGGTCTCCTCGAACGTCTCCTTGGCCGCGTCGAGGACCCCCTTCGTCTTCCCCTTGGCCACGCTCTGGGTCCCGGCCTCGGTGATCCCCTGGACGACTTCGGGCAGGCTCTTCCCGCCCTTCTCGTAGAGATCGAGCCGGTTGGTGGCCTCGGCGAAGCGCAGATAGGTGTCCACACTCGCCACGACGATGCGCGCGTCGATGGTGATCAGCTCGATGCCGACCAGCGAGACGCGCACGAACGCGTCGATCACCAGGCCCTTGTCCAGGATCAAGCCCACGACGTCCGCGAGTCCGCCACCGGACGGGCGGTCGACCGGCGATCCTCGGGTCGAAGAAACGGTCATCGGATTGCCTCCCCCGCCGCGGGCATCCGCTCGGCTCCATCGCCGCGGTCGCGCCCGGGCGTCCCTATTCCTCTTCGTCCGGTCCCTCGGCGCGCCGGCGGGCCGGCGCCCGTCGCCGGGCGGGTGCTCTGCGTGGCTCCTCGGCCGCGCGTCCGTCCGCCGGCCGCCGCCTCGCAGGTCCGCTCCGCACCCTCGGCGGGGCCGGCTCCGGCTCTTCCTCCTCGGGCTCGGCCGCGGCGCGGCGTCGTACGGGTGCGCGACGGCGAGCCGGCGGCCGTGCGCGGCGCGGCTCCTCCTCTTCGGCGGCCTCTTCCGCCGAGACGTCGGCGCGGTACTCCTCTTCGCCCTCTTCCTCGGGCTCCTCCTCCTCACGCTCGGCGCGGTACTCCTCGCCTTCGTGCTCCTCGTACTCCTCCTCTTCGCGGCGCTCGGCGCGGGCCCGCTCCTCGGGGCCCTCTTCCTCGGGGCCCTCTTCCGCCTCCGGAGCGCCCACCCGCTCGCCGCCCTCGGCCGCCTCGCCGCGGGCGCGCTTCTCCTCTTCGAGGGCCTCCTCGTGGGTCTTCACCACCTCGCCGTCACGGATCTCACCGCGCCAGCCCTCGATCTCGTCGGGGTTGAGGATGGCGTGGGCCATGACGTGCCGGCGGAAGTGCTTGAACTCGAGCCGGGCTCGTCGTCCCTGGGCCCGCCAGAGGTTGCCCGTGTGCTCGAAGAGCCCCTGCGGGTGGTACTCCATGACCAGCATGATCCGGGTCAGGTTCGGAGCGAGTTCGGAGAAGGTCACCGCGCCGTCGGCGTAGCCCTTAGGCCCCTTCGACCGCCAGACGATGTGGTCGTCGGGTACCTGCTCGATGATCGTCGATTCCCAGCTACGGTGCGACCACCAGATCTGCGCCTTCCAGTTGACCTTCTCGTCCTCCGGGTGCTCCGCGTGCTCGACCTTCTTCGTGAAGCTCGGGAAGTCCTCGAACTGCGTCCACTGGTCGTAGGCGAGGCGCATCGGGACGCCGACGTCCAAGGTCTCGGCGATGTTGGTGAGTTTGAGCCCCTTCTTGCCCTTGCCGCCCCGGAAGATCTGCTTCACCTTCTCCTTCAGGCCGGTGGCCCCGGCGCTGACCGCGGCGCGGAAGGGGGACTTGCCCTCCGCGAGCGCCTTCAGGCCGCTCACCGCCGACTTGACGCCCGGACCCCCCTGGTCCATTTTGTCGATCAGCTTGTCGGTGGCCTCGCTGAGCTTCGCGCTGACCGTGTCCACCGCCCTGTCCGCGAGGGCGCCCATGAAGTTCTGTGCCTCGTGCGACAGCCGGCCCGTGTGCAGGCCTTCCGCCACATCCGTGCCCGTCCCACCGGATTGCTGATCAGTCATCGCTATCGCCCTCGCTATCGGTCATCGCGTGGCGCGCGGCGTCCTCCTGGGGGCTCTGGAGGCGTCCTGGCCACTCCTGCGCGTTGCCCGGCGAGGCTCACGGCGTGGTAGGCGAGCCGGCGGCCGGCGCTCCTCACGCTCTTCGGGCTCCTCGGGCCCGTACTCTTCCTCGTCCTCGTAGTAGTCCTCGTACTCGTCCTCGTAGTCGTACGCGTCCTCGTCCTCGTCCGCTCTGCGCCCGCGCTCTTCCCGCGGCTCCTCGGCCGGGCGCGCTCTGCGCTTCCCGGCGGCAGGTTCGCGCAGCGTCTCCGCGCGCTGCTGAAGCTTGTCACTGAGCGAATCGATGCGGCCGCTCGCGGCGGCCATCGCGACCGACTTGCCCGCGTCGAGCAACTGGCTGCGCAGGTCGCCGGTCAGCTTGTCCAAGGGGCCGCCCTCAGCGCCCAAGGGTGTGCGGCGCAGCAGATCAGCGGGATCCACGGGGAGTTTTCCCCCCGCCGCCATGAGCGCCATGAGCACGGCCAACCTGGTCTTGTGACTGCGCCCCAGCAGGTATCCGCCGATGACGCCGACCGCTATCTGACTTCCGCACTTCATGCCCTCTCCCCCCTGCGCGACACAGAGCCGTACGACTTCGGCGGCGGCGTGCGGATCGGCGAGTACAAGACGCTGGTTCGCCGCCGCCGCGGCACATCGCGGCACATCGCGGGCTGCCGGCGCGAGGCCACCGGCCGTCGGAATGGGCGGGGCGCCGAGTCGTCCAGAAGCTCACCGTGTACGCCGTCGCAATGCAGTGAGCAAACCTGGCATCAGCCGCGTATCGCGGTATTCAAATCAACGAAAGGCCTTCTACCCTGGGCATATGCCACGAAACCAGGCGTTTCATGCCGGTTCGTAGATTCTTGTTCTAGCCGCCTTCTCCTTGCGTTCGCGCGGAACGTTCGCGCCGTGGCCGGATCTAACCAGATAGCCGAGCGCGAGACCGGCTGGAAGGGAGGGGTCCATGTCACGCCGCCAGTTCGGCTTCCTCGTCGGGTTCCTGATCGCCTGGCTTTGGGTGTCGGTGGGCTTTCTGGCCGCCGTGGGCGCCGTCGTCGCCGGCGTCGTCGGCTACTGGGTGGCCCGCGTCGTGGAAGGCGACGTGGACATCCGTGAGTGGACCGACAGGTTCTCGGCATCCCACCACTGACCACCGGACCGCACACCCGGGTGAGGTGTGAACGACGGTGCGGTGTGAACGACGGTAAGGAGCACCGGACATGCCCGACACCACATCCGAGAACAAGGCAGTATCCGCGAACAAGGCGGTATCCGAAAGGACCGCCTCCGAGAGCAGGGCCGGCAGCACGGCCGGCCAGGTGGTCAAGCCGCCGACGCAACCGGCACAGCCCGCCCGGCGCCCCGCGGGTGCCGGCCCCGCGTACGCGTCATTGTCGACCGACATGGGCACCACCCACATCTCGGAGGCCGTCGTGGCCAAGATCGCCGGGATGGCCACCCGGGAGATCCCCGGTGTGCACTCGATGGGTCGCGGGATCGCCCGCAGGCTCGGCCGCATGCGCGCCATGGTGCCCGGCCAGACGGACGCGTCCATGGTCACGCAGGGCGTCGAGACCGAGGTCGGTGAGAAGGAGGCGGCCATCGACCTGGACATCGTCACGTGGTACGGCCAGAGCATCGTCGAGATCAGCGAGGCCGTCCGCGCCAATGTGATCGAACGAGTCGAGAGCATGACGGGACTGAGGGTCGTCGAGGTGAACATCAACGTCGACGACGTCTTCATCGAGGGCCAGGAAGAGAAGCCGCCAGAGAAACCGCGAGTCCAGTGAACGTCAAGGTCAGCGATCACCTCGACAGCGCCGCCACAGGTCGCGCCGGTTCCGGTCACGCGGAAACCGACCGCGCCGAGACCGACCGCGCCGAGACCGACCGCCTCGATGCCGGCCGCGACGCCGGTGGCCGCGCGGGCCTCGCCCTGGCGGTCGCGAGCGCGGTCGAGGCCGTGCCCGGGGTCGTCCGCCTCGTCGGCGGTCGCGGGCCGCTCGAAGTGGCCACGCTGTACCGGCACGGCAAGGTCGTCGGAGTCCGCCACACCGATCGGACGGTGATCGTCCACATCGCCGTAGGCGTACTTCCACTGCAGGGCGTGACCAGGGCGGTCGGCGAGACCGTACGCCAGGTGCTGAGCCGGGCCGGTGATGATCGCGACGTAGCGGTCGTCGTCGACGAGCTCGAGGGCGTCAGCGCCTTCCCGGAGACCGGCCGCCACGGCCCGGCCGCCGGCCGCACTCCACGATCGGGACGTTGATGCGCGCTTTCAACCGGATCGCGACGCTGGTGCTCAGCCTGGTCCTGATCGCCGGCGGGTTGTTCATCGCCGTCCAGGCGGTGCTGGCGGCGCTGCGGCACGCGCCGTGGCTGCTGCCACTGAGGCGCTGGCACGCCGCCCTCACGAGCACGCCGCTGGGCGACCGGCTCGCTGTCATCCTGATGGGCGCCGTGGGGCTGCTGGGACTGGCGCTGCTCATCGCCGAGCTGCGCCCGTGGCGGCCGTCCCGGCTGCCCGTGCATCCGGCCACCGCCGACGCGGGGAGCGAGTGGTGGGTGCTGCGCCGCCCGGCCGAGCGCCTTCTGGCCGACGCCGCCGCCCGGATCCCCGGCGTGAACAGTGCCCGCGTCCGCTTGCGCGGACGGCACCGGTGGAAGGTCGACGTGCTGGCCGAGGCCCGTGACGAGGACCGAACCGAGATAGCCGAGGCCATCGATGGCGAACTGGACAGGCTCGCCGCCCCGGCGCCCGTCCGGGTCCGCCTGCGGCTCCGCAGCCCGAGGAGGGTCGCCTGATGGATCGCTTCAACCGTGTGCTCTGGGCGATGATCGGTCTCGTGCTGGCGGTCGTGGGCGCCGTCGGCGTGGCCGCCGGGCGCGGTCATCTGCCGGGCGTCGACCCGCGGGGGGCACTGCTGCCCAGGTGGCTGCTCACCCGGTGGCACTCGTGGGGCTGGTGGGCATGGGCCGCCCTCGCAGTCGCGGGCCTCATCCTGGCCTGGTCGGGCTGGCGCCTGCTGCGCGCCGAACTCCGGCCGGGCGGGCGCCGCTCGCTGCCCGCGGATCTGGTCCTCGAAGCGGGCGACGACCGGGAGACGGCGGGGAAGGTGTCGCTGAACAGCCCCGCCCTCGCCGACGCCACCGCCAGCGCCCTCGAACGCCACGCGGCCGTCGAACACGCGTTCGTCCGGCTGCTCGGCGACGCCCGGCACCCCGAGTTGCGTGCCCGCATCGACATGGCCGGCGATACCGATCTGCGGGTCGTGGGCGAGCACCTCGGCCGCACCGTCGAGCAGTTGACGGCCACCAGCGGGCTGCGACCCGATCCCGTCGAGGTCACCGTTCGGCCGGGCGGCGACACCGGCTCCCGGGTCCACTGACCCGAGCCGCCGGCCTCGGCCGCGCGACCCCGAGCAGCCGGCCTCGGCCGCGCGACGGCGGGCTCGCCGGTGTACCCCGAGCCTGGCGTCCGGAAGTTACGTGGCTGTTATCCTTTACTCCTTTACCCGCACTCTGTACTAATGCCGCACCCGGAGTTTCGATGTTTGGCCCTCACCGAACACCTTCGGCCGTGATCGGCTCGTCGCTCATGGCGGCGGTCGGCGATGTCGTACGAGCGTTGCCGACATGACCACCGGGACGCACTCCTGAGCCGGTCCCGTCGGTGGGGAACGCCGCACCGACACCGAGATCTCGACCGGTCCGCCGCCTGGCGCCGCACGCTGCCCGACAGCGATCATCCCTTCCCCCTGTCCCCTGCCCGCGAGGATATGGAGCACATACATGGCGGTGGCGTTCTGGTGCCTGGCGGTCTGCTCGATCGTCATGGGAGTTCTGCTGGTACGCCAGTGGCGCATCGCCACCCGCATGCGCCGGCGGGTGGCCGCGCTCGAAGGCGGTGAGCGGGTCCGGGACGAGGAACTGCGGCATCTCGCCGTCACCCGGCTGCCCGCGCTCGTCGAGTTCATCTATGACCGTCCGGTCGAGGTTCCCGGCCTCCTGCACGTCCGGCTCGCCGGAACTCCGTACGACCAGAGTGTGCAGACGACCCTCAACCTCTTCGCCGAATCCGTCGAACAGGCGAAGACCCGTGCGGACCATTCGGCCAAGGCGACGCTCAAGGCGGCGATGCGCTCGGTCCAGAGCCTGGCCAACGAGCAGCAACTGGCGATCTCGAACATGCAGGAAAGGCATGACGATCCGTACGTGCTCGAGGACCTGCTGAAGATCGACCACATGAACGCACAGCTCGGCCGGCGGGCGCAGGCCACGGCGGTCCTGTGCGGGTCGTGGCCGGGGCAGCAGCGGTCGGCCTCGGCGCTCCCGGACGTGGTGCGCGGCGCGACCTCCCGCATCCGCGACTATCTGCGCGTCCAGGTCAACTCGGTGCGGTCGCAGGCGAACGTCGCCGTCGTCAGCCGGGTGGTCGAACCCGTCGTCCTCACCGTCGCCGAGTTGCTGGACAACGCCGCGCGGCACTCTCAGCCCAACAGCCTGGTCCAGGTCGACTTCCAGCGGACCCACAACGGCATCGCCATTCTGATCGACGATGCGGGGGTCGGCATGACCCCCGAGGAACTGGAGAGGGCCTCCCGGCTCCTGTCCGGCCGGGAGGCCGCGGACATCAACCGGCTCGGCGACCCTCCCCAGGTCGGGTTCGGTGTCGTGGGCGTGCTCGCCGCCCGGTACGGGTTCAGCGTGTCCGTCGACACCCATTCCCCGTACGGGGGAGTGCGCGCCGTGGTGTTCCTGCCCATGGCGCTGCTCACGGCCGTCGAGGACCTGGCGTTGACCGTACCCGTGCGGACCGCCCCGGCCATGGCGGCGAGCCGCGAGGTGTCCGGGACGCCCGAGCCGCCCGAGGCGGCGCGGGCCGCCGAGCCGACCGCGACGGCACAGCCGGGCGAAGCGCGGCCGGTGACGGCGAGCGGTCTGCCGAAGCGACAGCGGGCGAAGCCCGGCGGCCGGAGCCGGTCCGCCCGCCCGGAGCCGCCGGAGACGGCAGGTCGCTCCGCGGCGGAGCCCTCGGATCGCACCGACCACCCCGATCGCACCGACCACCCCGATCGCACCGAGCAGACGCAGCGCACCCTGAGCACCCGGCGCCAGGAGCGCACCGAGCGCGCTGAGCGGCACAGTGCGCCTGCTGAGCACACGGAACGCGAAGGCCACGTCGAAGGCCCGGAGCACACGCAACGCACCGGGCGCACGGAGGGCTCCGCACCGCCCGCCGACTCCGAGGGCCGGTCGGCACGGGACATCGCTGCGAGCATGGGCGCCTGGCAGCGGGGCACCCGATCCGGCCGGGCCACCGCCGCACCCGACTCCGAAGGGAACCCCCAGGCATGACCGAGGCCATGACCAACAAGCTCGGGTGGATGCTCGACGACGCGCTGAGGATGCCGGAGACGCGACACGCGGTCCTGCTGTCCGCCGACGGGCTGCTCATCGCCCACTCCGAACGGATCAGCCGAGACGAGGCCGAACGCCACGCCGCCGGGATGTCCGGGCTGCAGTCGCTCGCCCGCGGCACCGCCGGCTTCTGCGGCGACCCGAACACCCGATGGCGGCAGACCGTCACCGAGTTCGACGGCGGCTACGTCTTCCTCGTCGCCGCCGGGCCGGGCGCCTACCTGGCGGTCTCGGCCACCGAGAAGGTGAACATGGAGGCGGTGTCCTTCCGGTTGCAGGAACTGGTCCAGCGTCTGGGCAAGGAACTGGCCAGCCCGCCACGACGAGGTCTGGACCGGCGGATATGACCCGCCGCCGGCACGAGAGGGCATTGGTACGGCCTCATGTGGTCACCGGCGGACGCGCTCATCCCACCCGCAACATCTTCGACCTCGTGACGCTGATGATCGTCGCCTACGACGACGACCTGAGCGACCTGAGCCCGGAGAAGCACCGGGTCATGGAACTGTGCGGTGGAGGCGCGCTGTCGGTCGCCGAGATCGCCGGCCATCTGAAGCTGCCCGTCAGCGTCACCAAGGTCCTGCTCTCCGACCTCGTGGACAGCGGGCACATCACGACTCGCGCGGGCGTGCCCGGAGTCGACGCCCCCGACCACCGGGTCCTGCAGGAGGTACTCAATGGACTCCGTGCTCGTCTCTGACGACATCTACGTCCGCGACACGGTCCGTACCGCGGTGAAGATCCTGGTCGTGGGTCACTTCGCCGTCGGCAAGACCACCTTCGTCGGCACGCTGTCGGAGATCCGCCCGCTGCACACCGAGGAGCGGATGACGCAGGCCGGTGCCCTCGTCGACGATCTGGCGGGGGTCCCGGACAAGGTGACCACGACCGTCGCGATGGACTTCGGCCGCATGACCCTCAGCGAGGATCTGGTGCTGTACCTGTTCGGCGCCCCCGGCCAGCGGCGTTTCACCCAGCTGTGGCACGACCTCGCCCTCGGCGCCCTCGGCGCGCTGGTGCTCGCCGACACCCGCCGCCTCGAGCAGTCCTTCGACGTGATGACCATGCTCGAGGAGAAAGACCTCCGCTACGCCGTCGCGATCAACCGGTTCGACGGGGCGCCGACCTTCCCCGACGCCGAGCTGCGTGAAGCGCTCGACCTGCTTCCGGAGACGCCCCTCGTCCACTGTGACGCCCGCGAGCCGGCGTCCTCGACCCGGGCGCTGATCGCGCTCGTCCGACATCTCCTCGCCGGCGACGATCAGGAGCGCGCGTGACCCCTTCCGCGGATCCCAGCCCCGTACCGCCGCCGGGCTGCCCGGCGCACGCCGAGCGGGCGGCCCACCCCGGCCGCGTCCCGCTGTACGGCCCGGAGTTCGCCGCCGACCCCGGCCGGGTCTACTCGTACCTGCGCCGGTGGGGACCGCTCGCGCCGGTCGAGCTGGCCCCCGGCGTCCCCGCGACGCTCGTCGTCGGGTACGACGCCGCGCTGCAGGTGCTGCGTGACCCCGCCACGTTCGTCAAGGACGCCCGCGAGTGGCAGAAGGGAGTGCCCGCCGACTGCCCGGTGCTGCCGATGATGATGTACCGGCCGAACTGCCGTAACACCGATGGCGAAGTGCACGCCCGGCTGCGGGCGGCGGTCACCGACAGCCTGGCGCGGATCGACCTGAACGCGCTGCGCGGCCATGTCGAGCGCACTGCCGACACGCTGATCAGCGGCTTTCGCGGGCGCGGGGCGGCCGACCTGGTCACCGAGTACGCCAGGGCGCTGCCGCTGATGGTGTTCAACGAGCTCTTCGGCTGCCCGCCGGACATCGGCGACCGGCTGGTCGAGGGCATGAGCGGCATCTTCGACACCGTCGACGCCAAGAAGGCCAACCAGGTGCTCCGGCAGGCCGTGCGCGATCTGGTCGCCCTCAAGCGCAGGGAGCCCGGGGCGGACATGACCTCGTGGCTGATGGCGCATCCGGTGCGGTTGACCGATGAGGAGGTCATGCACCAGGTGGTGACCCTGCAGGGCGCCGGTACCGAGCCCGAGCAGAACCTGATCGCGAACGGGCTGCGCCTGTTGCTCTCCGACGATCGGTTCGCCGGTGACCTGTCCGGCGGCAGCCTGCCGGTCGAGGACGCGCTCGACGAGGTCCTGTGGACGGATCCGCCGCTGGCCAACTTCGCCATCACCTATCCCGTGCGGGACGTTGACTTCGCGGGCGTGCTGCTGCCCAGGAACCAGCCCGTGGTCATCAGCCTGGCCGGTGCCAACACCGATCCGTCGCTCGCCTCGGACCAGCGGGTGGGCAACCGGGCGCACCTTGCCTGGAGCGCGGGCCCGCACATCTGTCCCGCGCAGGGCCAGGCGCGTCTCATCGCCACCGTGGCCATCGAGCAGCTGCTCGACGCGCTGCCCGACATGGAGCTGGCCGTTCCCGCGGACCGGCTGGTGTGGCGGCCGGGGCCCTTCCACCGGGCCCTCACCGGGCTGCCCGTCAGCTTTCCCGCGGTCTCGGTGCCCGAGGGCGCGCTTGTTCCGTCCGCCGGTACGGCCGGCGCCGTGGACGGCCGGGAGTCCACCGGCCCCGCCGTACCGGTGGCCCCGCTGGTGCGGGCGACCGCGCGCGCGACGCACGTGGCGGCGAGCGACGCGCCGCGAGGGCCCTGGAACTCACTGGTGAAGTGGTGGCACGGCGAGTAGCCGGGCACCGGTTCAGGACGCGAACTCCTCGTCGCCGGGCGGCGCCCAGTGGTTCGCGCGGCGGTTCGCATCGTGGTTCACACGGCGGTTCGCGCGGCGGTTCGCGCGGTGGCCGGGGCGGTCGGCCGCCATGGGACGCTTGAAGAGAGCGCGGGCGATTCTCGTCCGGCCCCGGAGAGGACACCCATGAGCGGAAGCGTGCCCCAGGTCTGGATCGCGGCGTCCAACGGCCGGGACATGATCCGAGCCGATGCGATCGTGATCGTATGCCTTGACGGAGGCGGCCGGGTGACGGCGCAGCTGCACGATGAGGCGAAGGTCAGCGTGACGCTGGTCGACGGTTCCGCCGGCGTGCACCCGCCGGCCGATTTCCACCGTCAGCTGCTCCGGGCGGTGGCCGAACTGGCGGACTCCAGCGGAGCGCAACTCGTACGCGCCGACCGCGATGACCGTGGCTGGCACTGGATCACCGAACCGCTGTAGTCCGTCGCCGTAGTCCCTCGAAGCCTGGTGAGCGACGGCGCGCGGGCGTAAGGTCAGGTGAAGCCGGTAGCGACATCCTTCCCCCGAGATGCCTGCCAGGCCGGCCCGTCGAAGGGCGATGCATGTTCCTGTTCCAACGAACCCGGAACAACCCGGACCAGGCGCCGACGGAGCGCGACGTGCAGACCTTCGCCGCCGCACGGCGGATATCGCACGCCCGGATGGCCGTGGTCCGGCTCGGCGTCTGCGCGGCGATCCTGCTCGGCGCGCTGATCGCGTTCATGGTGCAGAACACGGTGAGCGTGAAGGTGTCCTTCCTCTGGGCCGAGGTCACGCTGCCGTTGGCGATCGCACTGCTCCTCGCCATGCTCAGCGGCGTCGGTGGGACCTTCGGGGCCCGCGCGGCGTCGACCGCGCGCCGCCGCCGCCTGGCCCGCAAGCGGGCGAACTGACCGGCTCCGCGCCGGGGCGCGGCGGTCTCATTACGCCCTCCACAGGCCTAGGGCGACGACCAGATAGGGCACGGCGGCCAGGGTGAAGAGAAGGCCGGGCCCGGCCCAGTTCGATCCCAGCGCGTAGGCCGCGAAGACCAGCACCGCTACCACCTCGACGCCGAGGCCCGAGATCGAGGTGATCGTGGCCCGGGCGCCATCGGTGATGCGTTCCTGCAGCCGGGCGTCCGCCGAGATGCCCGCCCACTCGAAGATCCCGAAGGCCACGGCGACACCCGCCATCCCCGCGGGGTGTCCGACGGCCGCCCCGGCGGCCAGGCAGCCGGCGCCGAGGGCGAGCACGGGGGCGGCCCACCGCGTGCCGCGCCCCGCGAGCCAGCCGCCCACCGTCATGCCAACGATCACCAACAGTACGAGCAGAGGATTCACCGACGGGGCGACGCCGGTCGATTCCGCGAGCAGGGGAAGATACTCGTCCAGAGCGCCGAGTCCGAATACAGCAGAACGAGATCCGCCGAGAACGCGTAGGCGTAGAGCCTGCGCGCGAGCCTTGACTCAGGTGAGGATCAATGTCGTCTCATGGTCGGAACCTACATCAGGGGCGCCGGGGTGCGCAGCCCGGAATTCGGGGGAGCGCTCAGAGGTTTGCAACGGTGATGGCCAAGCGAGTTCCGGACGCCTCCGCGCTGGAAGAGCTGCTCACCGCCGAGCGCGTGAGCACCCTCCGGCAGATCGCCGCGCTGACCCGCGACTGGGACGGGCTCGTCGAGTCGTCTGCCGACATCGGCGTCGACGACGAGCACGATCCTGAGGGTGCGACGCTCGCCTTCGAACGGTCCCAGATCGATGGCCTGCTCAGCCGGGCCCATGAGCACCTCACCGACCTCGACTCGGCTCTCGAGGCGCTTCGCGCCGGTACGTACGGCACCTGCGAACGCTGTGGCGACCCGATCGCCCCCGAACGCCTGACCGCCCGCCCCGCCGCGAGGACCTGCATCCGGTGCGCCGCGGCCCGGTGACGGGCTGAGGCCGGCCGCGTCTCCCCGCATTCTTCTCCCCGGATCGCGTCTCCCCGGATCGCGTCTCCCCGGATCGCGTCTCCCCGGAATCGTCTCGGGCGCCTTTCCCTGTACGCGTCTGCCCGGAAGCGGCCCGGATCGTGGATCAACCTCTTGACATCCTGTAATTACAGGACAACAGTTGCGTTCACGCTTTTGACCGAGCCGCACTCACCGCTTCCGAGGAACCCCCATGGCCCGAATCCGTTATGTCTCACCCGGGGTCGCCGCCGTCATCGCCGTCGTGGCGGTGGCCGCGGGGCTCACCACCGGCAAGGCCGCGTTCGGCGGCGACAGTGATTCCGGCTCCGGTGCCACACGCTCCGCCGGGGTCAAGGTCGACGTGATCACGAAGGCGACCGACTCGGAGTTCTGGCAGTCGATGCTCGCCGGGTCCAAGAAGGCGGGCGGTGACTTCGGCGTCCAGCTGGGCCTGTTCGGCCCGACGTCCGAGACCGACATCGACGGGCAGGTGAAGCTCGTCGAGAACTCCATCTCACGAGGTGCGGACGCCATCGTCCTGGCCGCCAACTCCTCCAGCGCGCTCAACGGGGTCGTACAGCGTGCCAGGACGGCGGGCATCAAAGTCGTCACCGTGGACAACGCGATCACCACGCAGACCGAGGGATTCATCGGCACCGACAACATCAAGGCGGGCCAGCAGGCCGGCGAGCGCATGTGCAAGCTGATCAAGGACAAGGACCAGGGGGACGGAAAGATCGTCCACGAGAGCTCGGTCTCGGGTCAGCAGGTTCTGGTCGACCGCTTCACCGGCTTCAAGGAGGGGCTCGCCAAGGACTGCCCGGATGCCGAGGTCGTCCAGACGCTCGTCAACGACAACGACCTCAACAAGGCCGTCGGCCAGGTCGGCGACGTGCTGAGCAGCCGGCCCGACGTCGTGGGGATCTTCGCCGACAACAACACCTCCGGCACCGGGGCGGCGCGCGCGATCCAGGAGAAGAACGCGGCGTCGCGGGTCGTCGCCGTCGCCTTCGACTCCGACCCCGCCGAGGTCGAGGGCGTCCGCACCGGCACGCTCAGCGCGATCATCGTGCAGAACCCGTTCTTCTTCGGCTACCAGGGGGTGGCCGAGGCGGTGATGGCGGTCCGTGGCAGCGCTCCGCCGGTGAACCTGGACCCGGGCGCAGTGGTCATCGACAAGTCGATGGTCGACAGGCCCGAGTTCGCCCAGCTCCTCGACCCGCCGAAGACGAAGGGCTGAGCCCGTGCCGACGTCCCAGACGGCGGCTCCGGGCACCGACGCGCCGGAGGTCCCGCCGGTACTGACCCTCCGCAAGATCAGCAAGAGGTACGGCGCGGTGCGCGCGCTCGACGGCGTCGACCTGGATCTCCATCCGGGGTCCGTGCACTGCCTCGCCGGTGAGAACGGCGCGGGCAAGTCGACGCTGATCAAGGTCCTCACCGGCGCCGTGTCGCGTGACAGCGGTGACTACGAGATCGACGGCGATCAGGTACGCCGCAACGTCACCCCCGCCGAATCCCGTGGCTTCGGGGTCGGCGTCGTCTACCAGGAGCTCAGCCTGCTGCCGCAGCTCACGGTGGCCGACAACCTGTGCATGGGTGCGTTCCCGTCGCGTGCCGGGGTCGTGGACCGGCGTCGCCAGCGAAAGGCGGCGGCGGCGATGCTGGACCGGGTGGGCCTCGCCGGCCTGGATCTGGACCTGCCCGTGGCCGCGCTGCCCACCGCGACCCGGCAACTCGTCGAGATCGCCCGGGTCCTCGCCAACGACGCCAAGGTCGTCGTCTTCGACGAGCCCACCACGGCCCTGTCCGCGGAGGAGGCCGAGGCGCTGCTCGCCCGGATCTCCACCCTGCGGTCGGACGGCGTCGCCGTCCTGTACGTGACCCACCGGCTGGAGGAGATCTTCGCCATCGGAGACACGGTCACGGTGCTGCGCGACGGCGCCCACGTGCTCACCAGCCCGGTGGCCGAGTTCGACGAGGACTCCCTCATCGCGGCGATGGTCGGCCGGGAGATCTCCAATCTCTATCCGGGGCAGCGCAGCGACCCGGGGGAGCCGCGCCTGGAGGTCCGCGGCCTGCGCCCGCCGGGCTTCCCGGAACCCGCCGACCTGTCCGTACGGGCCGGTGAGATCGTCGGTCTCGCCGGGTTGCTGGGCTCGGGCCGCAGTGAACTGCTGCGGGCGGTGTTCGGCGCCGATCCGGTCGGCGGCGGAGAGGTGCTCGTGGACGGGCGGCCCGTTCCGCCCGGGTCGACCCGGGCGGCCGCACGCCGCGGCATCGGGCTGCTGACCGAGGACCGCAAGGAGTCGGGGCTGCTGCCCGAGCTGAGCATCGAGGAGAACATCGCGATCGCCGGCTGGCGGACGGCGGGCTCCCGTGGCCTCGTGAACCGCACCCGGTTGCGGCGGCACGTGGAGGCCGCGGCGGACGGGTTGCGGCTGCGCTTCGGGGAGTGGTCCGACCCGGTGTCGTCGCTGTCCGGCGGCAACCAGCAGAAGGTGCTGATCGCCCGCTGGCGGGCGCTCGACGCCAAGGTCCTGCTGCTCGACGAGCCCACCAAGGGCGTGGACGTCGGCGCGAAGGCCGACATCTACCGCATCGTCGCCGACCTGGCAGCGGCCGGTCTCGCGATCGTCGTGGTCTCGTCCTACCTGCCCGAGCTGCTGGGCCTGTGCGACCGCGTGGTCGTGGTCAAGGAAAGACGCCTCGTCGCCGAGCTCACCGCCGCCGAGGCGACCGAAGAGGAGGTGCTCCGCCTGGCCAGCCCCAGCGGCGGCGCCGCGTCCGTGCCGGAAGAAGTGAACCCCGTGGAGCACCGATGACCGAAGTCACCACCGCACCGCCGAGCAAGCGCCGCGGCCGCGATCCGCGTCCCGAGCCCGGTGCCGACGAGATCCTCGGGCTCGGACAGATCTTCAGCAGGGGACTCGGCGGGATCCCCGTCCTGCTGGTGCTCGCGTTCACGCTGAGCCTGACCACCGACACCTTCCTCACCGGTACCAACCTCGACAACCTCGGCCGCCAGGTCTCCATCTACGCCATCCTCGGCGCGGCACAGCTCCTGGTGATCATCACCGCGGGCATCGACCTGTCGGTCGGATCGGTGGTGGGCATCGCCGGAGTCGTCGCGGCCAAGGCGGTGTTCGAGACCACCGGTGGGCTGCCGATCGTGTGGGCGGTGCTGCTCGCGCTGGCCGTCGGCGCACTCGCCGGGCTGATCAACGGCGTGCTCGTCGCCGTCGTACGGTTGCCGCCGTTCATCGTGACCCTCGGGATGATGGGGATCGCGCGCGGCGCGACCCTCCTGATCACCGACGGCCGCACCGTACAGCCGCTGCCTGAGGGCTTCTCCCGGCTCGCCGGCGGATCGGTGTTCGGGATCGCCAACCTGACCTGGGTGATGCTGATCGTCACGGTCGCCGTCGCGTTCTTCCTACGCCGTACGGTGTGGGGTCGTTATCTGTACGCGGTCGGCTCCAACGCCGAGTCGGCGCGGCTGACCGGCGTTCCGGTCCGCGCCGTGCAGATCAGCGCCTACACGCTGAGCGGGCTGCTCGCGGCCCTCGCCGGGCTGTTGCTCGCGTCCCGGCTCGGCAACGGCGTGCCGACCGCCGGCACCGGATACGAGCTTCAGGCCATCGCGGCCTGCGTGATCGGCGGCGCCAGTCTCTTCGGTGCCCGCGGCACCGCCCTCGGCGCGCTCGTCGGAGCCCTCATCGTCGGCACGCTCGACAACGGCGGCACGCTACTCGGCATCGACCCGTTCTGGCTCCAGATCCTCACGGGTGTGCTGATCCTCGTGGCGGTCGCCTCCGAGCACCTGCAGAAGCTGCGGGCACGAGGCCGCGCTCCCAGTTCATAAAAGACCGCGAGACAGGTGTGCCCGGTGGCCCCGCCCGAGGTCACCGGGCACACCCATTGATCCGCTGCTCGCTCCAGACCCGGGCCGGTCGCCTGCCCGGGAACCCCGATTCGTGACGAGCTGTGCTCAGCCGGTGAACAGCTGCGTCACCTTGCGGATGAGTTCGTACCCGCCGTAGGCGAAGGGGAGGCCGACCCACAGCCAGGCGACCACCTTCAGTGGAATGTGGTCGGCCCGCTCCTGCTCTTTGGTCACTGTCCGTCTCCCTTCCCGGCGGCCGACGTCGTCGGCTGCACCGTCTCTTGCTCTCGCACCGACTCCGGAGGCTCGTGGTACTTCGAGTTCACCGGGCGTACGAGTTCGTTCGCGATGAATCCGATCGCCAGCAAACAGATCATGATGTACATCGACAGGGTGTACAGGGCGGGACCGGTCTTCCCGGCCTCCTCCTGCGCGTCGGCCACCCCGTTGATGATCAGCGGTCCAAGCACGCCCGCCAACGACCACGCGGTCAGCAGCCGACCGTGGATGGCACCGACCTGGAAGGTTCCGAACAGGTCCTTCAGGTAGGCGGGGATCGTGGCGAACCCGCCGCCGTAGAACGACAGGATCAGCATCGCGCAGACGATGAACAGCGGCTTCGAGGCGTCCTTGCTCAGCGCGATGGTGAGGTACAGCAGAGCGCCGAAGCCGAGGTAGACGCGGTAGATGTTCTTGCGGCCGATGATGTCCGACGTGGACGACCAGGTGATCCGTCCCAGCATGTTGCACAGCGACAGCAGCGCGACGAACCCCGCGGCCGCGCTCGCGGCGACCGGGGTCGAGGTGTCGGCGAAGAAGCTCGTGATCATCGGGGCGGCCTTCTCCAGGATCCCGATGCCCGCGGTCACGTTCATGCACAGCACCACCCACAGGCACCAGAACTGGGGCGTGCGGATCGCGCTGTTCGCCGAGACGTTGGCCGTGGTGACCAGCGGCCGGGCGGCGACGTCCGCCGGGGTCCACCCGGCGGGGCGCCAGTCGGGCGCGGGAACACGTACGAGCAGGACGCCGAACGACATGAAGACGGCGTAGACCACACCGTGCACGAGGAAGGTCTGCGCGACACCGCCGGTGTCGGTTCCGAAGGACTCGAGCATCTGTGCCGACCACGGCGAGGCGATGAGCGCGCCTCCGCCGAATCCCATGATGGCGATGCCGGTCGCCATGCCGGGCCGGTCGGGGAACCATTTGATCAGGGTCGACACCGGGGAGATGTAACCGATGCCGAGCCCGATTCCGCCGACGAAGCCGTACCCGAACACGACGAGCCAGTACTGCTCGAGGAACATGCCGAGCGAGGCGAGCAGGAATCCCGAGGAGAAGCACGTCATAGAGACGAACATGGCCCAGCGCGGGCCCTTGCGTTCGACCGTGGTGCCGCCGAAGGCGGCGGACAGCCCGAGCATCACGATGGCGATCTGGAACGGCAACGCGCTCGCGGTTCCCGACAGGTCCAGCGAGGATTCGAGCGGGGGTTTGAACACGCTCCACGCGTAGGCCTGACCGATCGCCAGGTGGACTGACAACGCGGCCGGGGGGATCAACCAGCGGCTCCACGTGGGCGGAGCCACGATTCGGGATTTATCCAGAAAATGCAGGCCCGCTGTGCTCAAGCCGGTCACCTCCACAGGAACCAACGACCGACCTGAGACGGTATACGGTATCCGACCGGACCGAAAGACCTGATAGCGCCCGAGTCGGCACGGTGCCTGCCGGTTCTGGTATCGCCGTTCTGTCGTAGTCCATCCTTAAGGTGGGATGGTGTGGCTTCGTTACTCCTTCCGGTTGGATCCGACGCCTGGTCAGCGCATTGCACGGTCGCGGGCGTTCGGGTGTGCGCGGACGAAGAAGCCATCGAGATGCCGCATGAACCCGAGCGGCACGGGCGAGAGTCCCCGGGCTTCAGCCAGGGGAGCGCGTCGACTTCGCACTGCCACGTCCACCCACGGAGAGGCGGCAGGCCGGAAATGACACCCGCGCTCATCGGGCGTGACCATCCCGCCGGCGTGCTGCGCGCCGAGATCGCCCGGGTGGCCGACAGCCACGGTGGCCTGGTTCTCGTCACGGGTGAGGCGGGGATCGGCAAGACCACGCTCGTGACCGGTGCGGTGGACGAGGCCCGGCGGCTCGGCGCCCTGGTCGTCAGCGGTTCGTGCTGGGACTCCGAGAGCGCGCCCGGCTACTGGCCGTGGGTGCAGGTGATCAGAGGCCTGCGCCGCGGCGCCACCCCCGAAGAGTGGGCGGCGGCCGAGTCGGCCGCGGGCGGCGGCCTGGCCGTGATGCTCGGAGAGTCGTCGAACGCCGAGGCGGTCGAGGCGTTCCAGCTGTACGACGCGGTGACGAGCGCGCTGGTGTCGGTCTCGCAGAGCCGGCCGGTCGTGGTCGTGCTCGACGACCTGCACTGGGCGGACGCCGCGTCGGTGCGGCTGCTGGAGTTCGCGGCCCGGCACACCTGGTTCGAGCGGCTGCTCCTGGTGGGCACCTACCGCGATGTCGAGGTCGAGTTGGCCGAGCATCCACTGCGGCCGCTGATGCTGTCACTGGTGGCGAAGGCGACGACGGTGACGCTGACCGGCCTCGACCGCGACGAGGTCGGCGCGCTGATGCTCCGTACGGCCGGGGACGAACCCGATGCGGACCTCGTCACCGAGGTGCACCGCCGCACCGGTGGCAACCCGTTCTTCGTCGAGCAGACGGCCCGGCTCTGGCGCAGCGGAGGTTCGGTCACCGCGATCGCGCCGGGTGTGCGCGACGCCGTACAGCGGCGGCTGTCACTACTGCCGGTACCGGTGGCCCGGCTGTTGACCGTCGCGGCCGTGCTCGGCCGCGAGTTCCATCGCCAGGTGCTCGCGGCCGGCGCCTCGGCACCCGTACCGCAGGTGGACCGGCTGCTCGATCAGGCCGTGGCCGCCCGGCTCGTGGTGACGCTCGGAGCCGGGCGGTTCGGCTTCGCGCATGATCTGGTTCGCGAAACGCTCTACGACTCACTCGACGAGGCCGAGGCGCGCCGATATCACGCCGCCGTCGTCCGCGCCCTCGACCGCTCGTCGGCCCTCGCCGAGAACGTCCTGCCGGCCGAGATCGCCCGCCATGCCCATCTCGCCGGTGCCGACCTCGACCCCGCCCGTGCGGTGGTCCACCTGGAGGCCGCGGCGCACGACGCCGGCCGCCGGCTCGCCTTCGAGGAGGCCATCGGGCACTACCGGCGGGCACTCGATCGCGCCGACGCCGTGGAACCTCGTAAACGGGTCGTGATCACACTCAACCTCGGCCATGAGCTGCATCACAGCGGCGATCGCGAGGGAGCCTGGGCGGCCTTCGAGGATGCCGTCTCCCTGGCCGGCGAGTCCGGCGACCCCGACGCGCTGACGCGGGTGGCGCTGGTCCTGTATGGGTACCAGCACCTCGGGGCCGACCGGGACCTCGTGCGAACCGGCCTCCTGCGCAGGGCGCACAGCGAACTCGTACTCGGGGGCGCGACACCCGACCACCGGCTGCCGATCGACCGTGTCGCGCAGGAGCTCGCCGTCCACGCGGCGGGCCTCGCGCGGAGCGCGGGCGACGACGAGGCGCTGGCGTTCAGCCTGTGGAGCCGCCATGACATCATCTGGGGGCCCGGCACCGCCGCGGAGCGGGAGCAGCTCACCGATGAGATGGCCGAGCTCGCCCGCCGGAGTTCCGACCACGACATGGAGCACCACGCCATGTCACTGCGGTGGGTGGCGCTGCTGGAGCAGGGCGACCCCCGTTACCTCGACCAGTTCCACGCGTTCGTGGCCCTGGCCGAACGCGACGTCCTCCCGCGCTTCAAGCTGGCCGCGGCCATCGACCAGAGCATCATCACCTCCCTGCTGGGCCGCTTCGCCGACGCGGAGGCCCTGCTCGACGAGGCGGTGGTGCTGTGCCGGGTCGAACACGACATGTTCTCGGAGATGACGAACCATCTGCGCTGGGCGCTCTGGCTCCAGCAGGGCCGCTTCGACGAGCTGGAGGCGCTGCACCGGTCACTCGGCGATAACGGGCTGCCCTACCCGCACCTGCTGAAGGGCATCACGGCCGTTCACACGGGGAACCTCGACGTCGCGCTTCGGCACTACGAGGAGCGGGCGGACGCCGACGAGCCCTACCCCTCCTACAGCATGCCGCTGTGGCTGAGGTTCCAGGCACAGGTCGCGGCCGCGTCACGCAGACCCGAACTCTGCGAACGCGCCCGCGCGGACCTCGCCCCGTACGCGGGGCAATGGGCCCTGTCGGTGTTCGGATGCGACATCAGCGGTCCGATGGACCTGTGGACGGCGCTCGTCGACGCCGCCCAGGAGCGCTGGGACGACGCGATCGACGGATTCACCGCCGCCTACCGGTCGGCCGACCGGCTCCAGGCCCGGCCCTGGTCGATCGAGGCCCGAAGCCGCCTTGCCGAGGCACTGATCGGCCGTGGCTCCGCCGCCGACGTGGCCGCGGCCGCCGGGCTGCTGGACGAGGTCGAGCGCGAGGCGGCCGAGATCGGCATGCGGCACATCGCCGAACGGGTACGGGGGGCGCGTGCCGGTATCGACCCCGTCACCGCGGACGGCGATCGCCCCGGTGGGTTCGGGGGCGGCGAGTCCGGGGCAGGCGAGTCCGTATTCGATGAGTTCCGGTTCGACGGGCAGGTCTGGTCGCTCGGGTTCGGTGGCCGCACGGTCCATATGCCCGACGCCAAGGGTCTGCGCGATCTGCATTTCCTGCTCGGGCGGCCGGGCATGGACGTTCCGGCCGTCCAGCTGCTCAGCCCCGAAGGCGGTGCGATCGTGGTCGCGGCCCGGCGCATGGGGGGCGACGCCATGCTCGACGACGAAGCCAAGGCGCAGTACCGCCGCCGCCTCACCCGGCTGGACGAGGAGATCGACCGGGCCGTCGAGCTCGGCGATGACCGGCGGGCGGCGGAGTACGACCGGGAGCGCGAGGCGCTGCTGCAGGAACTGCGCGCCGCCGCGGGGCTGGCCGGGCGCACCCGCCGGCTCGGTGACGAGGCCGAGCGCGCCCGCAAGACGGTCACCGCGCGGATTCGCGACACGCTGCGCAAGCTCGACCGGCATCACCCCGAACTCGCCGCGCACCTGCGCGCCACGGTCTCGACCGGGGCGACGTGCGGTTACCGGCCGGACGGCGAGACCACCTGGCGGCTCTGAGCCGCCAGGTGGTCTCGTTGCGGAGGGACGGTCCCGCTCCGCTCATCGCTGCCGTACCGGCTCACTCGCGGTGGCGCGGGTTCACTTGCGGTTGTACAGGCGCATCGTGAGCGTCCCGAAGATCGCGATGAGCGCCGCACCCGACGCCACCACCCAGACGAGCGCCGTCGTGTCGGGGTCCCCGGCCATCTGACCGCGTACGGCGGCGACGAGGTGGGTGATGGGGTTGACGTCGACGAACGCCTGGAGCCAGCCGGGCATGGTGTCGGGCTGGACGAGGATGTTGCTCAGGAAGGTGAGGGGGAACAGCACCATCATGCTGACGCCCATCACCGACTTGTCACTGCGGAGCAGCAGGCCGAACATCGTCCACACCCACGAGAAGGCGAACGAGAAGGCCACGAGCAGCGCCATGCCGGTGAGGACTCCGATGGGCCCGCCGTCCGGACGGAAGCCGAGGATCAGTCCGACGATCAGGATGGTCGTCGCGGCCATGGTGTAGCGGAAGGCGTCGCCGAGCAGGTAGCCGACCATGGGGGCGGGCCGCCAGATCGGCAGGGTGCGGAAGCGGTCGAAGACGCCCTTCTCGATGTCGGTGTTGACGGCGAGGCCGGTGTACATGGTCGTCATGACCACGCTCATGACCATGATTCCCGGCAGCAGGAACTGCACGTACTCACTGACCGACCCGGCGAGCGCGCCACCGAACAGGAACGTGAACATCAACGTCATGATGATGGGGAAGGCGGTGACGTCGAACAGCTGCTCGGGGACATGCTTGATCTTGAGCATGGCCCGCCAGCCGAAGGTCAGCGACGCCGAGAACGCGGAGGGGCGCGGTGGCCGCTCCCCGAGCGCCAGGACGGCGCCGAGGCTCTCCGCCGACGGTGTGTAGGCGGCGGCGGCCGGGGCCTCTGTGGTCGTGGTGGCGGTGCTCATGCCACGGTCTCCTTGTCGGTGGCGGCCGGCTCGAGGGTCTCGGCGGCGGTGTGCGGGTCAGTGGTCCGGTCGGTGAGGGCGAGGAAGACCTCGTCGAGGCTGGGCTGGCCGAGGGAGAAATCGTCGACGGTGATGCCGTGGCGGGCGAGTTCGGCGAGCGCGTGTGAGGCCTGCTCGGCCGCAGCGCGGTCGGTCTCGTCGCCTGACACGCGGGCGGTGAGGGCGACCGGGTCGGCCTCGAGCTGCACGGGTGCCGCGAGCGCCCGTCCGAGTGTCCGGGTGAGGACCTGTTCGGCCTCGGCCCGCCGCTCCGCGTCGCGGAGCCGTACGTGCACCGAACCGGCGCCGACCGAGGACTTCAGCTCGCCGGGGGTGCCCTCGGCGATGACCTTGCCGTGGTCGATGACGGCGATCCGGCCGGCGAGTCGGTCGGCCTCGTCGAGGTACTGGGTGGTCAGCAGCACGGTGGTGCCGTGCGCGACGACCAGCCGGATGATCTCCCACACCTGGTTGCGGCTGCGCGGGTCCAGGCCGGTGGTGGGCTCGTCGAGGAACAGCAGGTCGGGGGTGTTCAGGATGCTGGCGGCGATGTCGATCCGGCGGCGCATCCCGCCGGAGTACTTCTTGATCTGGCGATCGGCCGCATCGGTCAGCCCGAACGCCTCCAGCAGAGCCGCCGCCCGCTCTCGCGCCGCTGGTTTGGTGTGGCCCAGCAGCCGCGCCAGCAGCACGAGGTTCTCGGTGCCGGTCAGGTCCTCGTCCACCGACGCGTACTGCCCGGTCAGGCTGACCCGGCCGCGGACCGCGTCGGCATCGCGGACGACGTCACGACCGAAGACCCGTGCCTCGCCCGCGTCCGGCCGCAGCAGCGTCGCCAGCATCCGGACGACGGTGGTCTTCCCCGCGCCGTTCGGGCCGAGCAACCCGTACACCGTCCCCGCGCGTACGGTCAGGTCGACACCGGCGACGGCCTGCGTCTTCCCGAATGTCTTCACCAGCCCCGACGTCTCTATCGCCAGGCCGGAGGTCTCTCTGCTCATCATCTGTCTCCATCACGTCAAAGGTCTAGGACACGTACGGACGCGCGGCGCGACCGTCGCGCAGCGCGAGACCCCACCAGGTGAGCTGGTCGAGCAGCGATTCGACCTGCAGCCCGAGGCCTTCCGCGTCTCGTGACCGGTGGGTCTCCTCGAAACCGCCGTCCAGGAGGTCGATGCTCACGTTGCTGCGCATCATCGCCGTGTGGAGCTCGCCGAAGACCGTACGCAGGTGCTCCATGGCGTACAACCCCTCGGACCGGTAGCCGTAGGCGACGATGCCGACCGGCTTGGCCCGCCATTCGTCGTAGGCGTAATCGATCGCCTGCTTCAGCGACGCGGGGAAGCTGCGGTTGTACACCGGCGTGACGATGACGAAGGCCTCCGCCACGCCGATCCGGGCGGTGAGATCCAGCATCTGCTCCGTCGGCTCGCACGGGTAGTGGAACGGGAACTCGAAGTCGGCGAGGTCGATTGTGGTCGGCTCGATCTCGGCGCGCCGCCGGATCCGGGCCATCAGCCAGCGGCCTACGGAATCACCGACCCGTCCTTCACGAGTGCTGCCGATGATGACCGCGACGTGCAAGGCCGCCGCGGCTCCTGTCTGGATCATCGGGCGCCTCCTGTGGCTCTCAGCGGTCACCCCGAAGGCGCGAGAGCGAGCCCGGCGCCCGCCAGATCAGATCTAGCGACCCCCTCCGCGGCTGCTGCTAGCGTCGGGCCGATGGTCGAGAACGTTTACGTGGGCAAGGCCGCCGTGGACGCCGCCGGCGATCGCGGTTGGCTGCTCGGGCACTTCAAGCAGGTCGGCGATATCCGGCACAGCGATGAGCTGGAGATCAAATGGGGCGTGCATCCGCCCGGCGACCGGCGTGCCGAGTGGGCCACAGGGGAGAAACGCACCGCCCTGCTGGTGCTGATCAGCGGCCGGTTCCGGGTGGAGCTGCCCGGCCGGAGCGTGCTTCTGACCGAGCAGGGCGACTACGTGATCTGGGGCCCCGGTGTCGATCACACCTGGTACGCCGAAGCGGAATCCGTGGTCATGACCGTCCGCTGGCCGTCCATTCCCGGCTACGCCGTACCGGATCCGCGGCATCGTTGAGTCGTGGCGTGTCGGGGTCCCCGGGTGATCCTTGACCCCGACACGCCACGACTCGATGAAGGCGGTCATGTCGTACGGGTCGGCGGAGTGTTCTCTTGCAGGCGGGTCAGCACCCGTTCGGCGATGGTGTGCAGGGTGTCGACCTGTTCGGCGGTGAGCTGGTCGAAGAGCAGGTCGCGAACGGTCTCGACATGCTGGGGGGCGGCCTGTTCGATGGCCTGACGGCCGGCCGGGGTGAGTACCACGAAGGCGCCGCGGGCGTCCTCGGGGCATTCCTGGCGAGTGATGAGCCCGCGCCGCTGCATGCGCGTGAGATGGTGCGACAGCCGACTCTTCTCCCACTGCAACGCGCGGGCGAGTTGCAGTATGCGAACGCGCCCATCGGGGTGATCGGTGAGCTGGACCAGCACGTCGAAGTCGGCGAGCGAGAGCCCCGAGTCCTCCTGTAGCCGCCGGTGGAGTCTGGCGGTGAGCTGGGTGTGCATGGCCAGGTAGCTGCGCCAGGCACACTGCTGGCGCTCGTCGAGCCAGCGAGGGTCGGTCATGCATGCAGTTTAGGAAATAGTTGGCACGTCATCGACGTTCTCGCTAGCGTCTAGATGAATCATCAACTACCTGGAGGTCATGATGACTGCCACCACCACCGGCTACGCCCACCTCACCGGCGAATACACGATCGACGCCGCGCACACCCGGATCGGGTTCGTCGCCCGGCACGCGATGGTCACCAAGGTGCGGGGCGCGTTCAACGACTTCACCGGTACGGCGCAAATCGACGGCGCGAACCCGGACCGGTCCTCGGTGGAGGTGACGATCCAGGCGGCCAGCATCGACACCCGCAACGCCGACCGGGACGCGCACCTGCGCAGCAACGACTTCCTGCAGATGGACGACTACCCGCAGATCACCTTCCGCTCGACCAAGGTCGGCCAGTCGGGCGAGGACACCTTCGACGTCACCGGGGATCTCACGATCAAGGGCGTGACCCGGCAGGTCACCGTGCCGTTCACGTTCGAGGGGCAGGCCAAGGACCCCTTCGGCAACGCCCGGGTCGGCTTCGAGGGATCGGTCACGATCAGCCGCAAGGACTTCGACATCACCTGGAACGCGGCCCTGGAGACCGGCGGCGTACTGGTCAGCGACAAGGTCGTCCTGGAGTTCGAGATCTCCGCGATCAAGCAGGGCTGATCACCGGTTCGATCCGACCTGTCCGCCGCGGGTGCGAGTCGTGCGGATGTGGGTGATGCCGGACGACGCCGGCATCACCCCGATGGCCGATCGACGGGCGCGACCCGTCCGCCTCGTCCAGTCGACCATCACGTCGGGCGAGGCGTTGGTCAGGTGACGAACTCGGGCAGCCGGTCCTGTGCCACGGCTCGCAGCCTGCGTACGTCGGTGTCCGGCACACCCTGGTACGGCCATCGCATCCGGGTGCCCACCGCGGCCCAGTCGCCGATCGCCGCCAGGAGCTTGTCCAGCGCCGCGTTGCAGTAGCCGTACTGACGTTGGAGCGGCAGCACCTCGTTATCGAGGAACGTCCGCAACCGCGCCTCGAGCGCCTCGGCGGTCACATGGTCCGTCGTGATCTGTTCCCACCACCGCACGGCCGCCCGCGGGTGCAGACAGGCCACGTTGGAGTACGCGCCCGCCGCGCCGCGGCCGTACCCCGTGGCGAGATGGTGACCGGGTACGAACATCGCGACACGTTCGCTGACCGGCGCCATGGCGTCGTACCACGGCCCGTCGCCGTCGGCGACCTTGATGCCGACGATCTCGGGCACCGTGTCGAGCAGCCGCGCATGGTCCAAGGCGGTCAGGACTCGCTTGGCGTGGGGTGGGTTGTAGAGCACCAGCGGCACCGGCGCGGCCTCGTCGGCCATGCGGCGCAGGAAGGCCAAGGACTCCTGGTCACTGGGTGCGAACCAGTCCGGCAGGATCACCTGGATCGCGCCCGGCGACAGGTCCCTGGCCCGGCGCACCCGGCTGAGGGCCGTCTGCGGGCTCGAGTGTGCGGCGCCGATCTGGAACCTCATCCCCGCGCGCTCGCAGGCGTCCGCGACCACGGTGGACAGCCGGTCGAACTCCTCCTCGGTCTGCGCCCAGAATTCACCACTCGAGCCGTTGGTGTAGATGCCGTCGACCCCGGCGGCGACGAGTTCGCGGACCTGTTCGCTCAGCCGCTCCCAGTCGATGCGGTCGTCCTCGCCGATGGGCAGCAGCACCGTCGCCCATGTTCCGGTGAGGGTGCCCGCGGTCAGCGCTCGCACGGCGCCATGTCCGGCTGTGTCGCTTGCGTTCCGCCCGGCTTCAGACCGGCCATGGCCCTCATCCCACCTGTGTTCAGGATCCCTGTCTTCTCGGCAGTTTACGGCGTATCCGCCCGAAGTCGATCATCCTGGTGATCGTCCGGCCCGGCTCCACGACGGGAGCGTGAGCGATGCGCACCTCGGGGCGGACTCATGCCGGCCGCTCGCCTCAGTGGAGCAGTCGCTTCGCCTCAGTGGAGCAGCAGATGGACGATGGCGGCGGTACCGATCGTCACGATGAGGGTTCGTAGGACCGCGGGGCTGAAGCGGCGGCCTACCTTGGCCCCGATCTGGCCGCCGAGGGCGGAACCGGCCGCGATGAGTACGACGGCCGTCCAGTCGAAGTCCGCGACGAAGAGGAAGAAGAGCGCGGCGACGGCGTTGACGACGGCGACGAGCACGTTCTTGACGGCATTCAGCCGTTGCAGAGGCTCATCAAGGAGCATGCCCATCAGGGACATGTAGATGATTCCCTGCGCGGCGGCGAAGTAGCCGCCGTAGACGCTGGCGAGCGTCAGGCCGGTGAACAGCAGCGGGCCACCGTCGCGGCGCGGGGAGTCGCCGGTCGGTTCGCGGCGATGCCGCACGCTTCTGCCGATCAGGGGCTGGAGCACGACCAGGACGAGGGCGAGGCCGACCAGGGCCGGCACGATCACCTCGAACGCCGTGGCGGGCAGGGCCAGCAGGAGCGTGGCGCCCGCGAGGCCACCCAGCAGGGCGCCGGCGCTCAACTTCAGGATCCGCCCGCCCTGGCCGCCGAGTTCCCTTCGGTAGCCGACGGCTCCGCTGATGGAGCCGGGGATCACCCCGAGTGCGTTGGACACCGTGGCGGTGACGGGTGACAGGCCGACGGCGAGCAGAACGGGAAAGGTGATCAGGGTCCCGGAGCCGACGACGGCGTTGATGGCGCCGGCACTGACGCCCGCCGCGAACACGGCGAGCATCTCCCCGGGCGTCACACCGTGTCCTCGAGGGCTCCCGCCGCCCGGACCGGGGCGGGGGTGCGCCAGGCCGTCCGCCGGCCGGTGTCCCACGAGAGCGTCATGCGGCCGACGCTAGGCGGCGAACACTTCGGCGCTCACCGAAGTGTCCCGGCTCCGACGCCGTCCTTCACACGTGAAAGACGGCGCCGGAGCCTTCGACATGGCATCAGCTGAAATAGCGCAGCCAGACGTAGGCCCACGCGATCAGCGTGCTGAACGCGGTGACCACGATGCCGTACTTGGTGAACTGCCAGAAGCTGATGGGGTGCCCGGTGCGGGCCGCGATGCCGATGGCGACCACATTGGCGCTGGCCGCCACGGCGGTGCCGTTGCCGCCGAGATCGGCGCCCAGGGCGAAGGCCCACCACAGGGCCTGTTCCGTCTGCGGGTCGGGCACCTGCGCGGCCATTCCCTCGACGATGGGGGCCATCGTGGTGACGTAGGGGATGTTGTCGAAGAAGGCGCCCAGCACGCTCGAGCCGAACAGCAGCGCGGTCGCCGCGAAGAAGTGGTCGTCGCCGAGGGCGTCCACGACCCGGGTGCCTATGGCCGAGATGACACCCGTATGGGAGAGCCCGGCGACCATCGCGAACAGGCCCATGAAGAAGACCAGAGTCGTCCACTCCACCTCGCGCATGACGCCTGTCACGTCCGCACGGGAGACCAGCAGCATCACGCCGGCGCCCACGAGGGCGACGATGGAGGGTTCCACGTGCACCACGGAGTGCAGGCCGAACCCGGCGACGACGCCGGCGAGTACGCCCATGCACCTGGCGAGCAACCACGGGTCGGTGATGGCCCGCCGCTCTTGCAGCGCCATGACCGCGGCGACGTGGTCGGGGTTGTAGCGGAAGGCTTTGCGGAAGAGCACCCTGGTGAACAGCACGAACACCACGAAGATGACGATCACGACCGGTGCCATGTGGGCGAGGAAGTCGTTGAAGGTGAGCCCGGCGCGGCTGCCGATGATGATGTTGGGTGGGTCGCCGATGAGCGTCGCCGCGCCACCGATGTTCGAGGCGAGGACCTCGGCGATGAGGTACGGCTGGGCGGGGATGCGCAGCCGGTCGCAGACCATCACCGTGACCGGCGCGACCAGCATGATGGTGGTGACGTTGTCGAGGAACGGTGAGGCGATCGCGGTGATGATCATCAGCATGACCATGAGCCGGTACGGCTGCCCCCGCGATTTCTTGGCCGCCCAGATGGCGAGATAGTCGAAGAGCCCTGTCTGCTTGATGACCCCGACGATGATCATCATGCCCAGTAGCAGGAAGATGACGTTCCAGTCGATGCCCTCGTGCTCGGAGAAGAACACCTCCTTGCCGGGGATGAGCCCGAGGACCGCCATCGCACCGGCGGCGATGAGCACCACTTTGACCTTGTTCGCCTTCTCCGTGGCGATGAAGAAGAACGCCACGATGAAGATCGTGAAAGCAATGGCAGCGCTCACTGCTCACGCCCCGGTGGTCCGGCGCACATGGTGGCGGCCGGGTTCGCCCGGGTGAGGCATGAGCCGCCGGTCGTCCGGCCGGTCGGTGGTGGCGGGACACGCCGTGATGGCGTAGGGACGGGACAGCGGTACATGAGATGACCTCCGGACGATGTGTGCACTGCGGCGGTGGGGGCCCAGGGGGGCGTGGTTCAGCGGCACGCGTCCGGTCGTGCCGGCGGTGGGTCGCTGGGGCCGGTTCAGTCGCCGGGCGCGGCGATGGCCAGGCTGGTGAGCAGGCGCTCCAAGGTGATCGCTCCGGCGAGGACTCCGCTGCCGTCGACGACCGCGACGAGGGGGCTGCCCAGCCGGGTCATGAGCGCGGCCACTTCGAGCAAGGTCGCCTCGAGCGGTACGGTCACCGGCTTGGCCGGCCGGTGCGGTAGGCAGTCGCCCACAGTGAGGTCACCGAGTTCCTGCCAGAACCGGTCGGCGTAGGTCTCGTCGATCGTCCGGGCGAGCGCCGGATCCTCCTGGTAGGACCCCGGGACCGCCAGGCGCAGCACCTGGGTGCCCGAGAGCACCATCCGGGGGCGCATCCCGCCGTCCACGACGATCAACCCGGGTAGGCGGCCCACCACCATCACCCGCACTGCCTTGGTCACGGGGTCGGTCACGGTCACGGTCGGTACGTTGACGGCGATATCGCGTGCTTGCATTGCACCATTCCGGTTGGCGGGGCGACGGGCCGTCCTCGGCCGGGTCATGGCATATCTCCGGTGATCTCGGCGGGACCGTGCTCGAGCGCGGTGAGCCGGCCGGGAAGGGTTCGGCGGGTCAGGTCGCGGGTGCCTTCCTCATCCGAGCGGCGCACCACGCCTTCCGGGTTCACGATGTCCGCCCGACGCGCCTGGCGCGGTCGGCGAAGCCCTCGGCCCAGCGGATCAGGTCCGCCTGGAGCCGGAGCTGCACCCGGGAGAACTCGACGAGCGTGACCTCGACGCCCCACACGCGGGTGCGGCGGCTGATTCTGGCCGACAGCTCGCGCCGGTCGGCCTCCGACGGTTCCACCAGCTCCGCCAGGTCGCGTTCCGCGACGTATCCGCGGATCTCCGCCTCGGCCGCCGCGACCGTGGCCGAGACCGGCGGCTCCGGGTGGCGGACGTACGAGACCGGATCACTCACGGTCGCCAGTGCGGCGCCGTTGACGGTCACCTTCACGTCGTCACGCGTGACGGCTTCGAGCCAGAGGAGGTCGACGTAGTCCGTGCCCAGGGAAACGCGCACCCCACGATCGACGCCCGGCAACACGACGACCAGGCCGGGGCCCTGGACGGCGGCGAGCCGGCCGAAGCGGAACACCACCAGCCGCTCGCCTTCGGCGACGACCCGGAAGGCGCAGACCACGAACACGGCAAGGAGCAGACCCGTCGTGACGGCCAGGGTGAGAGCCGTGCTCCCGGCGAGCGGCGCGTGCGGACCTGTCGCGACCACGTGATCACCTCCCTCGTGCCCTGCGGTGCCTTCATCCAGTCTCGGCAGCGCCGGCCACCGCCACCATTGGGTCCAGCACCCATCTGACATGGGGTGGAAGGTGCAGGAGCGGGTGCGTAGTGGGGGTCACGCCGAATGGACAAAGGTGCCTGCCGGGGATGAGGCTGGTGTGATGAGAGACCGCGCCCGCAGAAGGGGTAAGCCGAGATCCGGGCCACGCGTGCACACCCCCGCGCAAGCGCTGTTCCGCCGGCTGTTCCTCATCAACGGGCTGGTGTTCACGGTCGGGACGCTGGCGCTCGCGGTCTCTCCCGCCACGGTGTCGTCGCCGGTCCTGCTCACCGAGGTGCCGATCCTGATAGTCGGACTGGCGATCATCCTCACCGCCAACGCGCTGTTGCTGCGCACGAGCCTCGCGCCGCTCGGAGCGCTGGCCACCCTGATGCAGCGAGTCGACCTGCTACGCACCGGAGACCGGCTCACCGACAGCGGCAACGGCGATCTCACCCACCTGATCGACACGTTCAACGCGATGCTGGACCGGCTTGAGGCGGAACGCAGCGCGAGCAGCGCGCACGCCCTGGCGGCGCAGGAGGGCGAACGGCAGCGCATCGCACGCGAACTGCACGACGAGATCGGCCAGAGCCTCACGGTGGTGCTCTTGGGCCTGAAGAGCGCGGTGGACCGCGCCCCAGATGATCTTCGCGAGGAACTGCAGGCAGTACAGGAGACGGTCCGCGGCAGTCTTGACGAGGTCGGCCAGGTGGCCCGCAGGCTGCGCCCCGGCGTGCTGGAGGATCTCGGCCTGCAGAGCGCGCTGAGTGCTCTCAGCAGCGACTTCTCGCGGCTCAGCGGGGTACCGGTCACCCGCAGGGCCGACCCCGACCTGCCCCACCTGAGCGCGGAGGCCGAACTCGTCCTCTACCGGATCGCGCAGGAGAGCCTTACCAATGTCACCAGGCACGCTCGCGCCACCCGGGTGACGCTGTCGCTCACCGCGGGAGCCGGCGATCTGACCCTGAGCATCACCGACGACGGGCGCGGAGGGGTGCTGCATGAGGGGGCCGGGATCCGCGGCATGCGCGAGCGCGCCCTTCTCATCGGGGCCCGCCTCACCATCGACGCCCCGCCCGGCGGCGGCACCGAGGTGCGCCTGGTCATACCCCACACGGCGAAGCGGAGCTGAACCCGGTGCACACATCTGAGACCCGGATCCTGCTGGCCGACGATCACACGCTGGTGCGCCGTGGGCTACGGCTGATCCTCGACGCCGAACCCGACCTCAGAGTGGTCGCGGAGGCGGCCGACGGCGCCGAGGCGGTCGAGGCGGCCTCGGCCGCTGAGATCGACCTGGCCATCCTCGACATCGCGATGCCCCGCATGACCGGCATCCAGGCGGCCCGCGAGATCTCCAGGCGCGAGCCCGGCATCCGCATCCTGATTCTGTCCATGTACGACAACGAGCAGTACTTCTTCGAATCGCTCAAGGCGGGCGCCTCGGGCTACGTGCTCAAGTCGGTCGCCGACCGCGACCTCCTGGAGGCGTGCCGGGCGGCGATGCGCGGCGAACCCTTCCTCTACCCCGGTGCGATCACCGCCCTCATCCGCGACTACCTCCAGCGCGACCGGCAGGGCGACCGCCTGCCGGAGAGCATCCTGACCCCTCGCGAAGAGGAGGTCGTCAAGCTGATCGCCGAGGGCAATTCCGCGAAGGAGATCGCCGAGATGCTCGTCATCAGCGTGAAGACCGTCGACCGGCACCGCGCGAACATCCTGCAGAAGCTCGGCATGCGCGATCGGCTCGAACTGACCCGCTACGCCATTCGCGCCGGCCTGGTCGAACCCTGAAGCCGGGCCCTCTCCGGCCGGGCGCCAAAGGCGCGTGTCAGTTCGTCCGGCCGTCCGCGTGCGGGAGATGATCGGGGTCGTCCAGCCATCCCTTCCGGGCGGCGATCAGCCCGGCCTGGAAGCGGGTGCGGGCACCGAGCCGATCCAGCAGGTCGTGCAGGCGGCGCTGCAGGGTCCGCGGGCTGACCCCGAGCTGACGGGCGATCGCGTCGTCCTTCATGCCCGCCGCCATGAGCGTGAGGATGTCGGCGTCGCTCGGCCTTGTTCCCGAAGGCGAGTCGACCTTCGTGAGCGTGAGAGGGGTGGCGGCCGTCCAGAGCACCTCGAACAGCGAGATGAGGGAGTCGAGCAGAGCGGACGGGCGGACGACGAGGGCGCTGTCCACCGCGGTGGCGCTCTCGGAGGTCAGCGGCAGCAGCGCGGTGTGCCGGTCGGCGATGGCGAGCTTGACGGGAACGTTCCCCACGCGTGCCTCTTCCCCCGCGGTGATCGCCCGTCGGGTGTGTTCGAAGGCGTACGGCTCGTCGAAGGCATGTGGGCCGTAGATGCCGCGCACGCGGGCTCCGCGCCGCATGACCGCCTCCTGCTGCTCGTCCGGTCGCGAGAAGTCGTTCGCGTACGGCGGGCGGACCAGGACGAGGAACTCCTCCCGTACCCCTTTTTGGAGCTGGAGGTATCGTGACGCGATCGCGGCCTTGCCGTTGACGATCTCCAGCAGTTCCTCGGGGTGTGGCCCGTCGAGAGTGGACATCTCGGCGGCGAGCAGCCCGATCGCGGCCCGGCTATGGGCGATCGCCTCTTGGCGCCGCGCCACCAGGCCTTCCACGGCGACGTGCGGCGGGGTGGCCAGGAGCCGCAGCGGGCGGCCCGGCAGGCGGGTCACCAGACCGAACTCCTCCAGCCGGGGAAGCATCCGCCGCAGTGCCGTCACCGAGGTACGGGCCACGGGGGCCAGCCCCGTGAGCGGTGTGGGGCCATGCCTCAGCAGAGCCCGGTAGGCGGCCTCCTCGGCGGCGCTGACGCCAAGACCGTCCAGCAGTGCTCCTGATTCGGCCACATCTCGCGAATCGGACATGTGGTCAACCTAGTTTGTTCAGCACTGAATCCGGAGTGCGTACTCGCTCGCCTGCTGATCGGCGGCCTCCTGCCATGGCGAGATCGCGCCAGCGGGAACGCTGGTCCTTGATCCCCGAGCCCACTAGAAACGGTGCAGGATCGTCTTACCCCCTGGAGTGACCTCATGCTTCGATGGACCTCGCGCGTCTCCGCACGGGTGGCGGTGGGCGCCGTGGCACTGGCGCTGTGCGTGAACGCGTCCACCGCACCTGGGCACGCCGCCCCTGAGCCGCGCGGGAAGGGCCTCTCACCCGCCGCGCCGCCCGGGTACGACGTCACGCTGATCACCGGCGACCGAGTGCACGTGGCCGGCACGGCCGAGGGTCCGAAGGCGACCACGGTGACGCCCGCCCCCAGGGAGGACGGGTCGACGCCGAGCTTCCAGGTGACCCAGAACGGCGAAGATCTCGTCGTCCTGCCGAGAGACGTGGCCTCCCTCGTCCCGGAGCGGCTCGATCCCGAGCTCTTCAACGTCACCGGGCTGCGTGAGCAGCACTACGACGACGCCTCGAGCCGGACGCTGCCGTTGATCGTCACCTACGCGAACACGGTGCGAGGGGCGCCCGTGCCGATGCCCGCGACGTCCTCGCCGCGGCGGCTGGAGAGCGTCAACGGCGCGGGAGTCCAGGCCGACAAGAAGCAGGCCGGGAAACTGGGCACCGCCCTGTCCCGGCTGGCCCGCTCCACCGGCCGGAGCCGCATGTCGGCCACGGATCCGCTCGCCGGGGTCGAGAAGATCTGGCTGGACCGCCTGGTCAAGGCGAATCTCGAACAGAGCGTTCCACAGGTCCATGCCCCGGAGGCGTGGCAGGCGGGCTACGACGGATCCGGCACCACCGTCGCGGTTCTCGACACCGGGGTGGACACCACGCACCCCGACCTCGCCGGAAAGATCGCCGCCGAGCGGAACTTCACGACCGACGCGGACGCTCGCGACGGGCTGGGCCACGGGACCCATGTCGCCTCGATCCTCGCCGGCAGCGGCTCCGCCTCGGCCGGGAAGCGCAAGGGCGTCGCACCGGGCGCCACCCTGATCAGCGGGAAGGTACTCGAGAACGGCGGGTTCGGCCAGACGTCCTGGATCATTCAGGGCATGGAATGGGCGGCCGGTGACAAGGACGCTGACGTCGTCAACATGAGCCTCGGCGGCGAGGCGCCCGGCGGGCCGCTGTCCCAGGCCGTCGACCGGCTGACCGAGCGTGACGGCGCCCTCTTCGTGATCGCCGCGGGCAACAGCGGTTGTGCCGGGTGCGTCAAGAGCCCCGGGGACGCCGCGAGCGCCCTGACCGTCGGTGCCGTCGACCACGAGGACCGGCTCGCGGAGTTCTCCAGCCGGGGGCCGAACTCGGGCGACTTCGCCGTCAAACCCGAGATCACCGCTCCCGGCGTCGACATCGCCGCGGCGCGTGCGGAGGGGACGTTCCTCGGGGACGTGATCGACGGTCACTACACGCGGGTGCCGGGAACGTCCATGGCGGCGCCGCACGTGGCGGGGGCCGCCGCGCTGCTGCTGCAGGCGCGTCCCGGGATGAGGCCGGGCGAGCTCAAGTCCGCGCTGGCGGGCACCGCCGAGCCGAACGACGACAACACCCTCGACGAGCAGGGCGCCGGCCGGCTGAACGTGGCCCGTGCGCTGGCCGGCCCCGTGGTGGCCTCGACCGGCTCGGTGAGCTTCGGGCACTTCGCGTGGCCGCACACGGGACGCGCGCCGGTCGGGCGCACGGTGACCTACCGCAACCTCACCACGGCACCAGTCACACTCGCGCTCGAGGTGGCACTGCGCGACACCGCGGGGAAGCAGATCCCGGCCAAGGCCCTGAAATCGGCGCACTCCACCATCACGGTGCCGGCGAACGGCACGGCTTCCACCGAACTCACCCTCGACACGACGGCGGCCCCGCCGGGCCGCTACAGCGGTGTGCTCACCGCTCGTACGACCGGCGGCACCGCGCTGCGCACGCTCGTGAGCACCGACGTCGAGACCGAGCGCTACAACCTGCGGGTGACGGGCATCGCGCGGGACGGCCGTCCGGCGCGCGGCGAGTTCAATGTGCTCGACGTCGAGGACGGCGGTCAGGGCAACTCCCGCAGGCTGCTCCCCGGTGATCCGGCCAAGCCGTGTACGGACGCCCGATACGAGGACAGCTCCTGCATCAGGGTGCCGGCCGGCACCTACTCCGTGCTGGGCGTCATCGAGACCCTGCCGCCCTCGCAGGAGAGCACCGGAACCGGCAGACTGCTCCACCGGAGCCTGGTGGGCGATCCGGAGTTGAAGATCACCAAGGACACCGATCTCGTGCTGGACGCTCGCAGGGCGACGGAGGTGAAGATCGAGACACCGGGTCACGAGACCAAGGCCAACGTCGGGGCGGTGAGCCACCTCATGTGGCACCGCGCACCCGAGCAGGGCCCGGCCATGTCTCAGGGCATCCTGATAGCGTCCGGCGAACAGATGGAGGAACGCCTCTTCCTTCAGCCCATGCCACGGGTCCGCACCGGGAAGTTCGCCGCGTACACGCGGTGGAGGCTGGACGCCCCCGCCATCACGCTGCGCGTCGCCGGACGGGCACTCGAAACCGACTACTACGACCCGTTTCCGTTCAGCGATTTCGCCGAGGAGTTCCCGCGCCTGGACGGGAAAGCGCGGCTCCCGCTCGCCGACGCCGGGCTCGGCCGCCCCGGGGACTTCGCCGGACGCGATCTGCGCGGCAGGCTGGCGCTGATCCGCCGGTCCGACGACCTGTCCGTGGCCGAGCAGTCGAACAACGCGGCCGCCGTGGGCGCGCGGCTGGTGGCCATCTACAACGACGGACCCGGACTCAACACCGACCCGGGCGGCGTCGGGGTGAAGCTGAAGATCCCCACGGTCCGTCTCTCTCATGAGGAGGGCCGCGGGCTGCTCCAACGGCTCGCCCGCGGATCGGTGACGATCGATGCCAAGGGCATCCCGAGCACCCCGTACCGTTACGACCTCGTGTTCACCGAGCGCCAGCGCATCCCGGACACCCTGCGGTACGTCGCCCGTACCCGGGATCTCGCCCAGATCACCAACGACTTTCACAGCCAGCTCGGCGAAAGCGCCACGATGGACTCGGCGCGGTACCACGTGCAGCCGTGGGAAGAGTTCGCCACCGCCTACACCTCCCCGGTGACGGGGCCGCTCTCGCGGACCGACTACATCACCACCGACACGCCGTGGACGGGCACGGCGACGACCCCTGCAAGGCCGTACAACACCATGTGGCCGCATCCCGAGACCCACGAGATCTCGGTGACCGAGCCCGGCTACGTGACGTACGAGCCGGGCGACCGCAAGCGGGTGACCTGGTTCAAGCAGCCCCTCACCCCCGGGCTGACCCCGGAGCGGCCGCTGGCCCGCGCCGGCGACCAGGCGGAGGTGTCGATGCAGGGGTTCGTCGACGCGGGCGGCAACACCGGCATGGCCTACACCAGCTTCTTCGAGGGCGGCCTGGCGACCGACTTCCGGATGTACCAGGGCGAAGAGCTGATCGCGCAGACGGACTACGTGCCGGTCGGTGTGGTCGACCTGTCGCCCGACCCCGCGACGTACCGGATCGACTATGCCGTGAACAACAACGCCTCCTGGGCCCGGCTGTCCACTCGCACCCGGACGAGCTGGACGTTCCCCTCGCGGCGGCCGCGAGAGGGGCGGACCGACGTGCTCCCGCTGCTGGTGGTCGGCCATGACGTCAAGCTGGACCTGCTGAACCGCGCACGTCCTGGGTCGGACGGCCTGACGCTGACCGTACGACACCAGCCGGGCGCGCCGAAGACTCCGGTCAAGAGCGTGTCGGTCGAGGTCTCCTACGACGACGGTGCCACGTGGAGCGATGTGAAGCGGCTCCGGACGCTCGGCGACGGCGCGTACTCGGTGTCGCTGGACCGGCCGCCGGCCAAGGCGGGCTTCGTGTCGCTGCGGATCAATGCCGAGGACTTGGCGGGCAGCCGGGTCGCACAGGAGATCATCCGCGCCTACGAGCTTCCTCGAAACCGATGACACCGGTGAAACCGATGAGACCGGCCGTGCCGTACGGAGGTGATCAAAAGGCACGTCAGGTCACCCGCAGCCGGCCGGCTGCGGCGTCCTCCGCCAGGCGCACGAGGGACCGAACCGCGGCCCCGGTGCCGCCCTTGGCGGTGTAGCCGTACGGGTCGCCCTCGTGGAAGGCGGGTCCGGCGATGTCCAGGTGGGCCCAGGTGGTGCCGTCCGGCACGAACTCCTTGAGGAACAGGCCCGCGACCAGCCCGCCGCCCATCCGCTCGCCGGTGTTGGCGATGTCGGCCACCGGAGAGTCCAGGCTTCTGCGCAGGTCGGCCGGCAGCGGCATCGGCCAGGCCTGCTCGCCGCCTCGCCTGGCGGCGTCCACGACCTGGTCTCGGAAGGCGTCGTCGTCGGACATCACGCCGAAGATGCGGTGGCCCAGGGCCATCTTCATGGCGGCGGTCAGGGTGGCCACGTCCACGATGGCGTCGGGTCTCTCCTCACCCGCGCGAACGATGGCGTCGGCGAGCACCAGGCGTCCTTCGGCATCGGTGTTGAGCACCTCGACGGTCTTGCCGCCGTACATCCGCAGCACGTCGCCGGGACGGGTGGCCGAACCCGACGGCATGTTCTCGGCCAGGGCCAGCCAGCCGGTGACATCGACCCTGAGGTCGAGCCGGGCGGCGGCCACCACGGCTGCGGTGACGGCGGCGGCGCCGGACATGTCGCGTTTCATGATCTCGTTGGAACCGACGGGCTTCAGCGAGATGCCGCCGGAGTCGTAGGTGATGCCCTTGCCGACGAAGGCGAGGCTCGTTCTCGCGTCGGGGTGGGTGTGGGCGATCCGCACCAGCCGTGGCGGGTTGACCGAACCCCGGCCGACGCCCAGGATGCCGCCGAAGGCCTCCCGGGCGAGTGCCTCTTCGTCGAGCACCTCGACGTCGAGCCCGTACTCCTTGCCCGCCGCCCGGATGGCGTCGGCGAAGCTCTCCGGGTTCAGGTCGTTCGCCGGCATGTTGATGAGGTCGCGCGAACGGTTCAGCTCCTGGCCGATCACGATGCCGCGCTGCGCACCGGCCTCTACGTCCTTCCGCTCCGCGGGGTTGGTCAGGATCACCAGCGTGCCGACGGAGGCCATGCCGTCTACGGCGGTGCGGTAGGCGGTGAAGGCGTACGCGCCGAGCAGACCGCCCAGCGTCACCGCCTCCGCGGCCTCGGCGGTCCCGACCGGAAGCGCCAGCGCGGCCACGCCGGTGCCGGAAAGGGCCCGGGCGGCCGCACCGGCGGCCCGGCGCAGCGCCTCGGCGTCGTACGCGCCGTCCTCGGCGGCGGTACCGAGTCCGACCGCGACGACCACCCGTGCCTCGAGACCCGTGGGGGCGGGGAGCTTGACCACCTCACCTTCGGCGCCGGTCACGCCGAGGTCGCCGAGGATTTCGGCCAGCGCGCCGTCGAACGCCTCGGTCACCGCCTCCGCGCCGGGCGCCACCACCAGGTCTTGGGGACCCTCGGCGACACCGATCACGATGGAATCCGCACGCAGCGACGCCGCGGGGGAGGTGCTCACGGTCAAGGCGGTCACTTCAGTGTGCTTCTTTCGCGGTGTGGCGGACGTCGTCCACTGAGTCCGGCTCTGCGGCGGGTATCGGTGCGGGTCTTCAGGGCCGAGGATGACGGCGTCCGCTTCTTCCGGCGGGTCATACCGACACCGGCGAGCACGATCACCATCCCCGCGGCGATGCGGAGGCTGAAGGGCTCGTCGAGCACGATGGCCCCCAGCGCCACCGAGACCACCGGCAGCAGGTAGCCGACGGTCGCGGCATTGGTCGCGCCCTCGTCCGCGATGATCCGGTAGGTGAGGTGAAAGGTGATTCCGGTGGCGAAGATCCCCAGGATCACCACGGCCGTCAAGCCGGTCGGGTGGAGATGAACGGGCGTGAGGCCACCGGCCGGCACGGTCAGCGCGGTCAGGACGGTCGCGGCGATGAGCTGAGCGGTGGAGAGTGAGATGGTGGCGAAGCCCTTGCCGACGAGATTGCGTCCCATGTACGCGAAGCCGATGGCGTAGCTCGCCGCCGCGGCGACGATGGCGACGGCACCCCAGCCGACGTGCCCGGTCTGCTGCCAAGGAGCGAGGATCAGAACCACTCCGCCGAACCCGAGAAGCAGTCCGCCCAGGCGCACCGGGCGGACTCCGCGTTCCGTGCCGATGGCGATGCCGATCAGCAGGGACCACAGCGGAGTCGTCGCGTTCAGCACGCCGGCCAGGCCCGAGTCGACGGTCTGCTGGCCGATGCTGAACATGGCGAACGGCAGTGCGTTGCAGAAGAAGGCCGCCACGAAGACGCGGCCCCACATCGCGCGGCCACGGGGGAGACGTTGACGAGCCCTCAGGCACAGGACCGTCAAGGCGCCGGTTCCGAGTGCGCAGCGAGCGAGGGTGACCTGGACAGGAGACAGGGCGGCCAGAGCCAGTTCGATCCACAGGAAGGTCGATCCCCAGAGCAGGGCGAGCACCCCGATCCGTGCCCATGCCCAGAGTCCGCCTGCCGCGCCGTTCACCCTTGCCCTCCTCCTGGCTCGTTGGGCTGAACGATGCCTCGAGCGACTTGAAAGCACAAGCAAAAGAAACTGCACGTACGTTAAGCTCAGCTACATGCTCGACGTGCGCCGGATGGAGATTCTCCGGGCGGTGGTCGCCAGCGGATCGATGACCGCGGCGGCGGCGAACCTGGGATACACGCCCTCCGCCGTCAGCCAGCAGGTGGCGGTGCTGGAGAAGGAAGCCGGGATCGCGCTGCTCGAACGGGTCGGCCGGGGCGTGCGGCCGACGGCGGCGGGCCGGCTCCTCATCGGATACGCGGCCATCATCAGCCGGAACGTCGCCGAGGCCGAGACCGCGCTGGCCGACCTGCGAGCCGGACGTACGGGCAGCCTGGCGATCCGCTATTTCACTTCAGTCGGCCCCACCCTGGTGGCGCCCGCCCTGACCCGGCTCCGTCATGAGCATCCGGGCGTACGGATCGACCTCAAGCTGATCGATTCCGAAGATCCGCTCCCGGAGGTGGAAGAAGGCAACGCGGACCTGGCCATCGTGGTCCGGCCGGGCCTCGCGAGCCGGCAGGGCATCCGCCTGGTGCACCTGCTCGACGACGCGTACCACGCTGTGCTGCCCACCGGGCATCCGCTCGCCGCTCAACGGGTGCTCGATCTGGCCGACCTCGCCGGCGAGCCGTGGATCGGCAGTGAACCGCCAGGCCCCTGCCTTGACGTCATGCTCGATGCCTGCGCCGCGGCGGGCTTCAGTCCGAATTTCGTGGCGACGAGCGAGGACTACGCCACCGCGCAGGGATTCGTCGCGGCCGGTCTCGGAGTCGGCCTCATCCCCCGGCTCGGCCTGGGCGGCCGCCGTTCCGGCGTCGCCGTGCGCAGAGTGCGCCGCCCGGAGCCGGTCAGGACGATCTGCGCGGCGGTGCAGGAGACCACGCTGGCGCAGTCCGCATTGCGCACATTGCTCGACGCGCTCCAGGAGGCGGCCAAGCGGTGACACACCGACTCGGCCGAAGGCATCGGGCGGCTTCGAGGCTCATCTGAGCTGCGGTAGCGGGTCTCGTGCCACACTGTCCGTTCAGGCGGCGCCGGCAGGAACGCGCCGGCCAGGGAACAGGGAGTCGTCATCTTGCGCAAGGTCGTTTCGGGTCTGTTCATCTCGCTCGACGGCGTCGTCGAGTCGCCGGACCAGTGGCAGTTCGAGTTCGACGAGGAGATGGGCGCCTCGTTGACCACGACGCTGGAGACCACCGACACGGTGCTCCTCGGCCGGGTGACCTATACCGAGTGGGCCGGGTACTGGCCGACCGTGACCAGCGGCGAGGACGTGGGGTTCGCGAACTGGATCAACAACTCGCCCAAGTACGTCGCCTCGACCACGCTGAACAACGTCGACGACTGGGCGAACAGCACGCTGATCAAGGGCGACCTGGTCGCTGCGGTCAAGGAGCTCAAGGCCGGCGAGGGCAAGGGGATCGCGATCGCAGGCAGCCCCGGTGTGGTCGGATCCCTGCTGGATCAGGACCTGCTCGACGAGCTGGTGCTGCTGATCCACCCGGTGATCGCCGGTGAGGGCCGCAAGAAGCTGTTCGCCGACGACACCCCGTTGAAGAAGCTCGAACTGGTGAGCGCCCAGCCGACCAGCAGTGGCGTGGTCATCGCGACCTACCGACCGGTGCGATGAGTTTCCGGAACGGCGGGATTGCGGCTACTGCGCAACGACCCGCCGTTCCGAACATCAGAACGTGAAGCGCCTGATCAACTTTTCTCTCCCAGAAGGAGCCGCTTCACATTCAGGGGAGCCACTCCTGAAGTCCGGCGAGATACCCGAGTTCCGACTCGATGCGCTGCCTGTCGTCAGTGGTGAGCTCCAGACCACGCAGATCGGCGAGCCAGGGATCGGTGGGCTCACCGAGGACCATGGCCAAGTCGATGAGGTGACACAGGGCGATGGCCCGCTCGACCAGCGAGGCGTCCGCGCCGTGCCTGCGCACCGCGGACTTGAGCGCACGGAAGGTCTGCAGGTCATCGTTTTTGAACTCGCGCAGTATCCGGGTGTTGTCGAGCGCCTTGGCCAGGCCCGTCAACTTCTTCGAGCCGCCATACTCCAGCTCGGCGGGCTCGTCGCGCTGGATGAATATGATCGAGTTCCCGGACGGATCGATCAGTGTGAACCGGGACGCGCCGGGCCGGTAGCGGGTGATCCGCGGAGGGCCGGAACTCAGCACCTTCCCGTAGACCCGGCGCATCGCCGCGACGAACGCCGCATGGTACGGCGCCACGGCGTCGACCATGACCAGGCAGGCTCCGGACTCCTCCCGGACCGGATCCAGGCCCTTGGGCGCCGGGCCGAAGTGCAGCTGGAATCCGCTCCACTTCAGCGCCAGATAGACATAGGGCTTGCTCTGTTTGTAGGTCGCCTCGAACCCCAGCGCCTCATAGAACGCCAAGGTCTCCTCCACTGACGCGCATGGCATCAACGGCACCGTCGTCTCGTTCGGCCGAACCGCGGGCTCACTCAAGTCATTCACCTTCCAGGTCGCCCGGCGATGTTCGCACCCTTCGGCGAGACTCGCATATGGATCGTTCCAAAGACCCGCCTCATAGTGGCGCCGGCGGGCCTGAAAGCCGCTGTTGGCGACCGACGCGCGTCGGTCGCCAACGGAGGAGCGGATTGTCAGGAGTTGAGGACCTGGAAGGTGAAGGACACGTTGCCCGAGGTCTTCGTCGTCGTTGTGCCGGCCAGGGTGCCGGTCACCTTGAAGGTCACGGTGTAGGTGCCGGCGGTGTTGAACGCCCAGTTCGCGTGGGCGTGTGAACCAGCGGAGACATACTGGGTCTTCGGCCCGCTGTCGCGGCTGTGGAACAGCACGGTGGGACTACCGAGGCTTGTCCGGTAGATGCTGAACTGGCCGCCCGTGACGCTGACGAGTTCGAACGTCAGCCGATTGCCGTCGAAGACACCGCCGGCCACGTCCGCAGTGTTCCAGCCCGGCCAGATCAGGTTCGAGACCTGAGACTGCGGCAGCACCCAGACGGTGGAGCCGGCGGTGCCCAGGAAGCTCCATGCGGAGCCGCTGGGCACTGTGGTCTTCGCCGCCGCCGGAACCTGGAACGTGACGTCGGCCGGGTTCCTTTCGACCGCGGCTCCCGACGTCTCGTCGCGGACCTTCACATTGAGGTTGTCTGAGACATAGTTCACATCGAGGATGTCGACATGGCCGCTTGTGAGGGTGACAGGTTCGGCCAGCGCCGGTGTGGCGGTCACGAGCGATGCCGTGAGCATGGATGCGAGGGTGACGGCCAGACGGGTCCGGATACGCACGGCCTTCTTGTTTCGATGAGTCATCAGGTCAGCCCACCTTGAACAGGTATGTCACCGAGCCGGAGGTGACCGCTTGGCCGCTGCCGGCGAGTGTGGCGCTGACCTGGAAGGTGAGCTGGTAGGTGCCCGGTGCGGTGAAGGCCCAGTTGGCGTGCTGGTGACCGCTGACGGGGAGGGCCGAGGTGTCGGGGAGCCCATCGCGGGAGTTGAACAGGACCTGCGGCTGACCGGCGGCGCCCTCGGTGAAGATGCTGAACTTGCCGGGGCCCCGGACGGTGCGCAGCTTGAGGGTCACCGAGTCGGCGGCGAAGGTGCCCGAGGACAGGTCCTCGGTGCTGATTCCTGGCCACAACAGGTCAGGGTTCCCGGCCTGCGGTAGGAGCCACAGGGGATCGCCGGGCTTGCCGAGGAAGGCGAACGCGGGGTCCGCGGGCACGGTCGTCAGGGACTCGGGCAGCGCCCGGAACAGAACCTCGTCCGGGCTTCTTTCCACCGCGGGTTCGGCGGTCTCGTCGTGGACGTGGACTTCGAACTCGCCGGCCACGTATTCGACTTCCATGACGTCGACATGCCCCTTGTCGAGGACGACGCGGGTCGACGCGTGTGCGGGCGCCATGGCGACGAGTGCCGTCGCCAGTGCGGTGGAGGCGAGCATGACTACAGGGCGTAGCTGCACAGGGACTCCTGAGTCGGGGATGGGGAGCCTCACGATACTGAAACGATAATCTTTTTCAACTCTCCGGACGTCATGGGCGGAGCGGGCGAAGTGGACACGTGGTGACGAAAATGATATTCATTCCAGGGTTTGCGGATCCATCTTGCGAACCGTGCCGCACAGGGGCTGCCCCCGCCCGGCATGAGCCGTTACCGAATGCGGCTGCCGGCGGTGGCGTAGACATGAGGAGGGCATCTGATGCGAGGCGGCAGGCCCAGACGCCGCTGGCTGACGGGCATCGGGCTGGTGGCACTCATGATCGTTGGAGTGGTGTCGGTCGTTCCCGCGATCGCCGCTCCCGATGATCCCGCGGCGGCCCGGACCAGGCTGGTCGTCAATGACGTTCACACCGATGCCCTGTACATGGTCTACGAGGGCGGCAGGCTGGACTTGAGAACACGGGTCGGCAGCGCGGGCGCTTACACGTATCACGACCCCAGCGAGGTGATCTTCCAGCTCAAGGACAGCGCCGACGCCAAGCTGCAGATACCCGACCTCCCGGACTACGCCTTCCTCGGAGAGCCGGGCGCTCCCGTCTGGGTCGCACCGGAGACCCAGATCACCGACCTGGTGTGGCCAGGTTTCGCCACTGAGGACGCCAGCATGGGGCTGGGCCTGTTCGAGGGCGACTCGGTGGACATCTCCCTGGTCGACGCCTCCGGACCGGGCAAGGTCGAAATCTTCCGGACCGGGCCGGTGGGAGAGCCCATCCGGGACTTCAGTTCCACTGACTCGCGCTACAAGACATTTCGCCAACAGGTGCAGATCCACGCGCACGCGAACTGGGCGTTCACCGAACTCGGTCCGTACACGCTCACGTTCGAGGTGACGGGGACCGACAAGGCAGGCAACGAACTGAGCACGGGACCGGTCAGCTTCACCTGGTACGTCGGCGGATCCACGGCCGCCGACGTGGTGCCGGTGAGCACGGGCACCACGTTGACGGCGTCACCGGACACGGCGCAGGTCGGAGACGAGGTCACCGTGTCGGCCACGGTCACCCACCGGGCGCCAGGGTGGGTCGAGTTCTTCGATGGGAGCACATCGCTGGGCAGGCAGGAGACGAGGCACGGCAGGGCGTCGCTGAAGACGTCCGCGCTGGCCGCGGGTTCGCACTCCCTGACGGCGAAGTACACCTCGGAGTACACCAATGACTACCTGACATCGACGTCGCCGGCTGTTGCGTACACGGTGTCCGGGCCGGGAACGACGCCCACGCCCACACGGACGCCCACGCCCACACGGACGCCCACGCCGACGCCGACGCCCACGCCCACACGGACGCAAACGTCGGCGCCGACGCCGACGACCTCGTCTCCAGGCGGAGGCTCCTCGGGTGGCGGAGGCGGTGGTCCGTCCAGCGGGGGCGACGATTCTTCCGCAGAGACGAAGTGCGGCCCGGCCACGAGTTCACCGAGTTCGTCGGGTGGCTCGTCCGGCGGCGGAGGCACCGCGACCGACTCGGTCGTGTTGGACAACGGTCATGCCGACTACGCCGCCCGGATCGATGGCGGCAAGCTGAAATCGCTCGTCAAGGACGGCACCGTGGCCGGCAAGACCACCTGGCGTGAGCCGTCGTCGGTGGTCTTTCACCTCAAACCGTCGTCGGCGACTCAACTGCCGTCGGGGTTCGGCTTCCTCGGCAGCGCGGGCTCGACGATCTGGCAGAGCCCGCAGACCCAGAAGCAGGGTGTCCTGTGGGCCGGGTGGAACACCGAGGAGCTGTCGACCGCGCAGGTCAACGGTGGTGTCACCTGGAAACTGGACAAGGTGACCGGCCCCGGGAAGTTCGCGATCTACGAGTACAGCACGTTCGGCCAACCGAAGATCATCTTCAACAGTGGGGACGGCGTTCCCGACACCTTCAGCGTCGCGCCGGGCACGCACGCGCACGGCAACTGGGCCTTCACCGCACCGGGCATCTACAAGCTGACCTTCACCCAGTCCACCAGGCTGGCCTCAGGCGCCACGTCCACCGACACGGAGGTGGTCACCTTCGCGGTCGGTGACGTCGACCCACGGTCCTCGGGTGCGACGACGCAGTCACTGCGCATGACGCCGGTGGCGTACACCGCGGCGCTTCCGGGCCGGTCCGCCACCCTGACGATCAACGCCGCCGGCTGCCGGCTGCCGTTCACCGGTGCCGCTGTGCTCATACCTGCCGCGGTGGGCACCGGACTGCTCATCGTCGGTGCAGTGGCCGTCGGGGCCACCTACCGCCGTCGCCGTCGGGTGCCCGAATCCGCCGCACCGTGATCTGATCCGGCCGGCCGACCGAGGCCGGCCGGCCCACGCACGTACGCGATCCTTCTTCGTTCGGAGGAAACCTCGATGCATGTTCCGCTCCGGACCGCGAGAGCGGGTGCGGGAATCCTGGCCCTCGCCATGGTCGCTCTCGCCGGGTGCAGCGGCGCCCGTGGCCAGGACGGCTCCAGCGCGGCGCTGAAGGTGGTCACCACGACCGAGATCCTGGCCGACCTGGTGAAGAACGTGGGGCGAGAGCGCGTTCAGGTGGATTCGCTCGTCCCCTCGGGTGGCGACCCGCACTCGTACGATCCGACGCCGACCGACGCGGCCAAGGTCGCCAAGGCCGACGCGACCTTCACCAATCATCTGCTGCTCGAAGAACACGCGCTGATCAAGACCATTGACTCCAACGTACGCAAGGGCGCCCCCAACGTGTCACTGGCGGAGGCCGCGGAGACCTACGGCGCCACAGTCATCCCGCTGGTGGAGAACATCGGCCTGGACGTGCTCTGGCTGGGACTCGCCGTCCGCGGCGAGGGCGCACAGCGTGGGGCGACGCGAACCTCCGACGTCCAGCTCACCGCGACCAAGCTCGAGGGGCCCGGCGAGCTGGCCGTCTATCTCACCGAGACACTCGGTCAGCCCAACGTCTACTTCAACTCCGCCGACGGGCTGGACGGCAAGGATGTCGCCACCCTTCCGCCGGCGGCGCACACTCATGTGAATTGGGCCTTCTCCAAACCCGGGGTCTACCGGCTGACCCTGGAGGCCGCGCTGCGCAACGGGAGCGCCGAGCCGGCGCCGATCGGGAAGGGCACCTTCACCTTCGCTGTGGGCGTCGATCCGCACACGGTCGATGGGGCGGACAAGGCCACGATCCTCGACGACGGGCACACCGACATCGCGGCGGATCTCGACAGCGGTCGCCTCTACGCCTATACCGACATCGCCGTCACGGGGACCCAGGCCGCCAAGGGACCCCAGAAGGAGGTACCGGCCGGAGACGTGATCATCGATGTGCCGAACCGCGCTCTGGACAAGGTTCCCGGCAACGCGGCGTTCTCGTTTCTAGGCGAACCCGGCAGCCGACTCCACCAGCTCCCGCAGGCGGTGATCGGCAAGCACGTACACGGTGAGATCGATCCCCACCTGTGGGAGGACGTCAAGAACGTCAAGGCATATGTGCAGTTGATCCGCGACACGCTGAAAAAGCAGGACCCCGGCGGCGCATCTGGCTATGACCAGAACACCCGTGCCTATCTCGCCGAGCTCGACAAGCTGGACACGTTCGTACGAGAGCAGACGGCTCAGATCCCAGCCGACCGTCGGCAGCTCATCACCACGCACGACGCCTTCGGCTACCTGGCCAAGGCCTACTCCATGACGGTCGCCGGGTTCGTGGTGCCCAACCCGGCCCAGGAGCCCAGCGCAGAGCAGGTCGCCAAGCTCACCCAGACGATCCGCAATCTACGAGTACCCGCGGTGTTCATGGAGCCGAACCTCGCCGCGCGGGCGAAGGTGCTCAGCCAGGTGGCCAAGGACCAGAACGTCAGAGTCTGCAAGCTCTACGGCGACGCGTTCGACGACGACGCCCGCGACTACGTCGCCATGATGCGGCACAACGCCACCGAGTTGCGTAAGTGCCTGGGAGGAAAATGATGCCGAGCACAGCGGTGAGGCGGTTGCGCCTGGCAGCGGCACTGGCCCTCGCGATCCTGGCCGCCCTGCCCGCGACGGGCGCGTCGGGGGAGTCGGGGGCGCCCACGCCGAGCCCCTCCGTGGATTCCACGATCGGCGGCTCGGTGCGGCCCGATGAGTCGACCGCCACCGGACGTACCGTGGTGGGCGACGGCCACGTCGACATGGGCCCGCGCTTCCTGGACGGCAAGTGGACGATCCAGGTACGCGACGACACCGTCCGTCCACCGGTGTGGCGGAATCTGAACGATGTAGTCCTGCAGGTCGCCGACGCCGCCAAGGTGGAGGTCCCGGGCGACAGGACGTTCGCGTTCCTCGGTAGTCCCGGCGCGCAGGTGTGGGTGCTGCCACAGGTCCAGAAACAGGGCGTGCTGTGGCCCGGCTGGAACACTCAGGACCCCCAGGTGGCGACCACGATCAATCGGGAGGTGACCTGGACGCTGCGCGGTGTGACCGGTCCCGGGCACTTCGTCCTCTTCGCCAATGGCGACTTCGGCGCACCGCAGATCCTGTTCGACAGTGCCAGGCCGTACCCCCAGCAGACGGGTACCGACGTCAACACCCACGTTCATGGGAACTGGGCGTTCTCGGCGCAGGGAACCTACCTCCTCGACATCGACATGAGCGGGCGGACGCTCGACGGGCGGCAAGTGAACGACCGCAGGCTCCTGCGCGTCTTCGTGGGCGGCGGCGACGCCACCGCGGCGTTCGACGCCGCGCCGCCACCCGGTTTTCCAGTGGCCGGTACCTCGGACGAGGACGGTTCCGGCGATACCGGCACTCCCTTGCCGATGTGGGCGTGGGCCCTCATCGGCGGAGCGGGGTTGGTCGTCGTGGTCGTCACGGTCGTGGCGATGTCGGCTGTGCGGTCGGCGCGCCGGGCGGGCGACGCCGTACCCGCCGCTCCGGGAAAGGACGCGTGAATGACCGAGCCGGTTCTTGCCGTTGATGACCTCACCGTGGAGTTGGGCGGGCGGCGGGCCCTGGCAGGCGTGCGCCTGCGGGTCGGCGGAGGTGAGCTGGTGGGTCTGATCGGCCCGAACGGCGCGGGCAAGACCACCCTGCTGCGCTCCGTCCTGGGCCTCATCCCAGCCTCCTCCGGCCGGATACGGATCGAGGGCGCGCCGCCGGCCGCCGCCCGTGGCACGGTCGGCTACGTCCCGCAGCGCCATGAGTTCGCTTGGGACTTCCCCATCTCGGTGGAGAAGGCCGTGATGAGCGGCCGGATCCACCGCATCGGCCGGTTGCGCCGCCCCGGACGAGCGGACCGCGAAGCCGTGGACGAAGCGCTGGAACGCGTCAACCTGACCGCGTTGCGCCGGCGTCCCCTCGGCGAGCTGTCCGGTGGACAGCGCCAGCGCGTCCTGGTCGCGCGGGCACTGGCCCTCCGGCCGAGGCTGCTGCTCCTCGACGAGCCGTTCACCGGGCTCGATGTCCCGACACAGGAGCTGCTCACCGAGCTGTTCCAGCACCTGCGAAAGGACAAGGCACTGCTCATGACGACGCATGACCTGGCGGCGGCGGCCGCGATGTGCGGACGGCTGTGCCTGCTCAACCAGACCGTGATCGCCGACGGACCGCCGAGTGAGCTCCGCGACCCGGCGGTCTGGCTGCGAGCGTTCGGCATCACCCAGTCCGAACGGTTCCTGGACTCCCTCGGAGCGACGTCATGAGCGCGGTCAGCGACTTCCTCACCGCACCGTGGGAGCACGTGTTCATGCAGCGGGCCTTCCTGGTCGCCGCGATGTCGGGAATCATCTGCGGTGTCATCGGCAGCCACGTGGTGCTGCGGGGGATGGCGTTCATCGGCGATGCGGTGGCGCACTCGGCATTTCCCGGCGTCGCCGTCGCTTTCGTGTTCCAGTGGAACCTCACCCTCGGAGGTGCGGTCGCCGGCCTGATCACCGCGCTGCTGGTCGCGGTCTTCTCACAGAACCGCCGGCTGAAGGAGGACAGCGTCATAGGCGTGTTCTTCGCCGCCGCCTTCGGCCTCGGCATCGTCATCCTGAGCACCGCCCCCGGCTACAGCGGATCACTGGAATCGTTCCTGTTCGGCCAGATCCTCGGGATCAGCGACGGGGACGTGGCGACGGTGGCCGTTGCCGGAGCCCTGCTCCTGCTGGTGACCCTGGTGCTGAACAAGGAACTGGTCGCGGTCGGCCTCGATCGCGAGACGGCGCGGGCCGCCGGGCTGCCGACGTTTGCCCTCGACATCGCGCTGTACGCGATGGTGACGATCGCCATCGTCATATCGATTCAGGCTGTCGGCAACATCCTGGTCCTAGCGCTGTTGATCACCCCGGCCGCATGTGCGCGTCTGCTCACCGACCGGCTCGGTGTGATGATGATCCTCGGTCCGATCATCGGGGGAGGAGCGTCCATCACCGGCTTGTACCTGTCCTTCTCCCTCAACGTCGCCGCCGGCGGCATGATCGTGCTGGTCGTGACCGCGTTCTTCCTGATCTGCTGGTGTGTCGCCCCCCGGCACGGCTTGATCGCTCGCTTCCGTACCGCAGCCCTACGACGGGCCGCAGGCGCGGCCACCGGAGTTCCCAGCGAAGGGACGAGCGACCCCATCACCGTGGCATGAGTGTCGCACGCAGTCGCGGAGCCCGGCAGCGACGAGCACGAGCACCTTGCCGACCGGACGATGGCACGTGGTGCGCTCTCCGGCACCGCATCCTGCCCGCGCCCGTCGGGCCGCCGCGAGGAAACAACGGAACAGTGGTCGGCGATGAGATCGGTAGCCCTGTGGGAGTGCTACTCTGCTGAACGTTGGCGTTGGATTACCGGATGAGAGGGAGGTGAGGTTAATGACCGCGGTGAAGACCGCTGCCGTGTGCAGCGCCCGGACAATCCTCACGTCCCGGGCCCCGGTCTGACCCACTTCTTCCCCTCGCCGTGAGCCGCCTGGCTCGCGCGGCGGGGTGGTATCTGCGTCTCGTCGGGGCCCCTTCCCGCAAGGTGTCTCACGTTGCAATCTCCCTTCACGGATTCCTCCTTCTCAACCGACGTCGACCTGTCCCAGTACGGATGGACCGAAGCGCTCGACAGCGCCTTCGCTGAACACCGTAGGGCCGGCTTGACGCCGGCTCGGATCGTGCGTGTGGATCGCGGTCTGTGCGATGCGGTCACCGAGCACGGCCCGGCGCGGGCCGCCCTATCGGCGCTGTATTCCACCGACCCACTACTCGCGCCCTGCACCGGCGACTGGGCTGCCCTGCGCCCGTCGTCGGATCCGGAACTGGTGGCCCTGCTGCCGCGGCGAAGCGCGATCGTGCGGGCCTCCGCCTCTCGCTCCTCCCATGGGCAGGTGCTCGCCGCCAATATCGACACCGTCGTCGTCGCCGTCTCCCTGGCCGCCCCGCTGGACGCCGGCCGGGTGGAACGGCTGCTGGCCCTGGCGTGGGACAGCGGCGCTCGGCCGGTGGTCGCCCTGACCAAGGCGGACCTGGCAGCCGACGCCGACGCCGTCCACGCCGATGTCCGCGCGCTGGCCCCGGGCGTGGACATCGTGACCACCAGCGCGGCCACCGGTCAGGACATGGATGTCCTGACCGCTCTGCTGAGCGGGACCACGGTCCTGCTCGGGCCCTCCGGGGCGGGCAAGTCCACCTTGGGCAACGTCCTGCTCGGCGAAGACGTTCTCGCCACCGGCGCAGTACGGGCACAAGACGGCAAGGGCCGCCACACCACCGTCCATCGCGAGCTGGTCCTTCTTCCCGGCGGTGGTGTGCTCATCGATACCCCTGGCCTGCGCGGGATCGGCCTCTACGACGCCGCCGACGGCCTGCAACAGGTCTTCTCCGAGATCGAACGTCTTGCCCAGGACTGCCGCTTCGGCGACTGTGGCCACGACACCGAGCCCGGTTGCGCGGTTCAGGACGCCATCCAGGCCGGCGAGCTGACCGAGCGCCGCCTGCGCAGCCACCGCAAACTGCAACGCGAGAACACCTGGGCGGCCTCGCGCAACGATGCTCGACTACGCGCTGAGCGCACCAACCGGCAGAAAGCCATCACCGGTCATCTGCGTGCGACCTACAAGTTCCGGGACCGGCAATCGTGAACGACCGCATCCCGTCGACCACCGGCGACATTGAACCGGCCTCTCGCCCCCGCGACTCCATCGAGGAACCAGCCACCACCGTGACCGACATTCCGCACAACGCGATCACCGAGGCGTTCTTCGCCCTGCACCACGGCCTGCCCCGCCAAGGCCCCGGCTCAGACGCGACCACTCGCCGCCTACTGGCGCTGGCCGGCCCGCTGCCAGCGCGTCCCCGCGTACTGGACATCGGCTGCGGGCCCGGCCGAGCCGCACTGCTGCTGGCTCAGGAGGCTGCCGCCGAGGTCATTGCGATCGACCTGCACCAGCCGTTCCTCGACGAACTGACCCAGGCCGCCGCCGCCCGCGGCCTCGGCCACGCCATCCGCACCATCCGGCTGTCGATGGCCGACCTGCCCTTCGCCGACGAAAGCTTCGACCTGATCTGGGCCGAAGGATCCGCCTACCACATCGGCTTCGACACCGCGCTGCGCTCTTGGCAGCGGCTGCTGACCCCCACCGGCACATTGGTCCTCACCGAGTGCGAATGGACCACCGCCGCCCCCTCCGCCGAGGCGCGGGCATTCTGGGACCAGCACTACCGGCTGCGCACCGGGGACCGCAACGTCACTGCGGCGCGGGACGCCGGGTACTCCGTCGCCGCAATCCACTCGCCCCCAGACAGCGACTGGTTCGACGAGTACTACACGCCGCTGTCCGAACGCGCCGACTCGGCCGACACGGCCGTGGCCGGTATGCGCGAAGCCGTCGCGGCCACCCGGCAAGAGATCGCGATACGCCGTGAGCACGGCACGGACTACCAATACACCGGCTACATCCTGCGACCGCAGACCCACTCCTCCACCAGTACGGAAACGGACCCGCACACCGCCATGACCACCGCCTGGATCACCCGCGCCGAGACCGACGCCGACCTCACAGCGATCCGCGAGGTCAACCTCGCCGCCTTTCCCACCTCCGAAGAGGCCGACCTGGTCGAGGCTCTGCGCGCCGACCCGTCGGCATGGCTGCCCGGCCTGTCCTGGGTCGCCGAGGCCCCCGACGGGACCATCGCCGGATTCGCGCTACTCAGCCGGTGCCATGTCGGCGATGTCCCCGCCCTCGCCCTGGGCCCATGCGCCGTCCGGCCCGACTACCAGAGGCAGGGCGCCGGCTCGGCCGCCATCCACGCCGCCCTGCGAGCCGCCCGCGAACAAGGCGAGAACCTCGTGCTCGTCCTTGGCCACGCCGAGTACTATCCCCGCTTCGGCTTCACCCCGGCCTCGGGCTATGCCATCCGGCCACCGTTCGACGTCTCCGATGAGTACATGATGGCGCTCGCGTTCGATCCCGCGTGTCCGGTCCCCGCCGGCACCATCCGCTACCCGACGGCATTCGGCGTCTAGTACCCAGACGGTCCGTGCGGGAAGAGCGCAACACGGCCCCGCACGGACCGTTGATCCGAGGGGCTGTCCTGGAGTTGCTCCCGCGTGATCTCTCGACTCATCACGGCATTGCGCCGGCCGGGTTGATCAGGTGGCGGTGGTCAGCCGCAGGTGTCGTACTTCGCGTAGGGACAGCGGTGCGAGTGCTGCCGTGACCATGGCAACGGCGCAGGCCCCGATGACGGGCTGGGCGCCGAAGTGGTCGGCTGCTGGGCCGGCGAGGGCGTAGGCAATGGGTATGGGCAGGCTTTCGATCAGCAGGGTGTGGCCGTCGACCCGGCCGAGCTGCTGGTTGGGGATCTTCACTTGGGGGAGTGTTCGGCGTGCGATGTCGCCTGGTCCGGCCAGCGCGCCGCCGAGGAGTACGGCGCCGGCCAGGACCGGTAGCCCGAGTCCTAGTCCCATGGCGGCGGGGCCGAGGGCGAAGGCGGCTGAGCTCGCGGTGACGATCAGGCCGGCGCGGTGCAGGTTGGTGCGGCCGGCGAGCCAGGCGCCGAGGGCGCTGCCCGCGGCGAGGCAGCCGTTGATCAATCCCCAGTCCGCTGCTCCGTCGAGGTTCTGCTGGGCGTAGACGGGCCCGATGATGAAGGCGGACATGAACGCCGCGTTCCCGATGCCTTCGGAGACGACCAAGGCCAGCAGCCATGTCCGCGTCGTGAACGCCCTCCAGCCCTCAGCGAGACCGGCTTGAGGCTTGCCTCTTGGGGCGGCGGGGGCGTGGGGGAGCCGGGCGAACCAGGCCGCCGCCGCGAGGAAGGTCACGGCATCCCACAAGATCCCTGAGCCGGGGCCTACCAACGTGACCAGGAAGCCGCCCGCAGCGGGCCCGGCGGTGGCCACGCTCATCTGCACGGTGCGGAATGTCGCGTTGGCGGTGACCAGGTGTTCGGGTGCCACGATCTGGGCCAGCAGCCGGTTACCGGCCAGCCCCGACATCGACGCCGCCGCAGCTCCTCCCGCGGCCACGACCGATAAAGACCACACCTGCGCGGCCTGGGACAGGATCAGGGCGGCCTCGATGAACTGGAACCCAGCGGCTTGGAGCTGGGAGACGATCAGCAGGTTCCGCAGGTCGTGGGTGCGGTCGGCGAGGATGCCCATCAGCGGCATCATCAGCATCCACACGCCGTACTCGACTCCGAGCACCACCGCGATACCGGTGGCCCCGCCGCCGAGTTCGATAATCGCGTACGCCAGCGCGATCGGCGCGACCGAACCGCCCGCCACCGAGGTGATCCTGGCGAGGAAGTAATGCCGGTAGGCGTTGTTGCCGCGCAGCAGCTGGGCCCCGGTGACGGTCACTGGGCGGCCGGCGGCCGGTCGAGGACGTCCAGCACCTGGTCGAGCTGCCGTGCGGGAAAGTAGATCTGCGTGCTCTTGTAGAGGCCGGCCGCTCCGTGGAGGCAGTAGGCGTACCAGCCGTCCGGGTGCGTCCAGCGGTCCAGCCGCCCAGTGAACGCCGCGTCGGTGGCCAGTTCCGCTAAGAAGGCGCCGGCATCGTTGTTGGGCATCCTGAGCCAGGCGTACCCGGCGAAGAACGCCCCGGCGCGTTCACCGCCCGGGGCACCGCCACGTGCGTGTGCCTCTCCCATGTCCTGACATGAGCCCATCGTTGACCAGCCTCGGCCCCAGAGGATGCGGATCAGCGGCAGGATGCCCGCATCGATGGCGACCTGCGTTCCGTCAGGCGTGGTCACCAGATCGCAGGGGTGAACTTGGGTGAGGTCGGGCATTCTTGGCTCTCCTGTCTGGGGAAGACACAGCAGCGGTGGACGTTGCGGCTGACAGTGGGGGCTCGGGTGTCTGGAGCAGTGTCAGTTGCCGGACGTCGGGATGTGCGAGCGGCGCCAGAGTGGCTGCGACAATGCCGATGGCGCAGGCCAGCAGCGTGCCTCGCAGCCCAAGGACGGCGACAGAGGGGCCGACCAGCAGATAGGCGATCGGGGTGAAGCCGATCTCACCGAAGTTGAACCAGGCTGCCACCCGGCCCTGCTGAGCATCGGGGATCGTCTGCTGGATCAGGCTGCGCCACGTGACCGCGGCGATGGACAGGCCCATAGCGGCCAGTACGACCGCTCCCATGATGACCGGCAGGGGCATGCCGGCGGCCATGCACAGGCCGGGGAGCGCCATGGGTGTGGTGGCGATGCAATTGACGTAGCCGGCTCGGCGCGGGGTCCACGCTAAGGCGATGAGGGATCCGGCGACCATGCCGGTACCGAGGCTGGAGGCGACCAGCCCCCAAGAGGCGGGGCCGCCGAGATGGGTCTGCACGTAGGTGAGGCCGACGATGCCGTAGGCGACGTGCCAGCACGACACCATGCCCGCGCTGCCGAGGACGTTGGTGACGATCCACGGGGTGCGGCTGACCACCCCCCATCCTTCGGCCACGTCTGCCAGGAACCGCTGGGGCTTACGCTCCAGCGGTGGCGCCTTGATCCCGTGCATCAAGGCCGCCGACAGCCAGAAGCTGACCGCGTTGCAGCCGACGCCCCAGGCAGGACCCGCAACGCCGACCACAAAGCCGCCCACCGCGGGGCCGGTCATGATGATCGCGTAGTGACCGAGTTCGGCCAGTGCGTTGGCTTCGGGGAGCTGCTGTTTGGGGACGAGAGCGCTCACGAGCCCGACACGGGCAGGGCTGGAGAACGCAGCCGCCACGTTCACCGCCGCCGCGATCAGCGCGAGATTGGCAACCCCGGCCTGGCGAACAGCGATTAGGCCGGCCTGGAAGGCGACGAGCGCGCCGACGATGATCTGCACGATGACGATGACACGGACACGCGGGAGACGATCGGCCAGGGTGCCGCCGATCGGCGACATTACGATCGTGGCGACCATCTGTCCCATGAACACCATCGCGATCCCGGCCGCGCCCCCTCCTGTCGTCAAGACGGCGTAGGCGACCGCTCCCGTAGCCATCGCCGTACCCGCGCTGGAGATCTGATTCGCGAAGAAATACCGTACGTACCGCGGGTTGCCGCGCAGGGGCGCCGACACCCGCGCGGCATCTACCGCGATGCGCTCCCGGTGACTCGGCGGCTTTGCGCCGCTTGCGATGGTCACGGGGACCATCGGCGAGTTGGATCAGGGAAGATGTCGTGCTCAGCGGGCCGGCGAGCGCCGCTGGGTAAGGGGCGTGCTGCGGCGTGGCCGCCGCCTTTGCGGTGGCAGATGAGCAGGACATGACCGTCGGCCACGATGACGGCGGACGCGGTGAAATGACGGATCATCACACACTCCTCATCTCGACCCAGAGGCCGGGCGCACCCAGTGTCATCCCAGCTGTGATCCACATCCGGAGACGACACACGACCATGCGGTGAGGGCCTTGTCGCCTCACAGCAACCCCGTGGTGAGTCGGCCGAACAGGGCGTGCGCGAGGTTTCCGTCGGTTTCGTCGAGGTCGGTTGTCCTTCGGCGATGTGGTGGTGGCGGACGGGTACTTGGTCTCCCGTAGTGCGTCCAGGCAAGCCTCTACGCCAAGCTCGGCCTCCACCTGACATACGACCCCGCACAGCAAACGGTGCGGGCCGAGGCTCGCCTCGATCCCGCACCGATGCACCGTGTGGGGTTGTGTTCCCCTTGCGTCTACCTGCTGGAGGACTGCGGAGTGCCGGGGCGCCGGTCGTAGGTGAGGAAGGCCGCTCCGCTCTTGAGGACGGTGTGGTCGATGAGCTTCCAGGCGTTGGGCGCGAAGACTGTGGTCCGTCCGAAGAGGGGTATGCCGGAGCCGATGGTGAGCGGGCTGAGTTTGATGATCACGCGGTCGATCTCGCCGTAGAGTGCGCCGGCCAGTTCCGCGCCGCCGACGAGCCAGATGTCTTTGCCGCCGTTGCGCTTCAGCTCTCGTACGGCCGCCACCGGGTCGTCGGCGATGAGTTCGATGCCGGGGTCTGGGCTTTTGGTCAGCGTCCGGGAGAAGACCAGGTGTTTGAGGTGAGGATAGGCGTCGGTCACGCCGACCGCGAGGCCGATCTCATAGCTCTTGCGGCCTTCGAGGACGGTGTCGAAGCGGATGCCTTCGGCGGTGACACCGAGCGCGGCCCGGGCCGGCCCCGGCAGGGTCTCGGGGTACTCCTCGATGAGGTGCTGGATGTAGTCCTCGGACGGGGACCAGAAGCCGCCGGGGCCGCTGGGGTCGGAGCCGTCGGGACCGGCGATGAAGCCGTCGAGGGTGGAGGCGATGAAGTACACGAGCTTGCGCACAAGGAGTCCTTCGTTGATCGGTCGCAGTGGACGGTGGCGGGGTGCGCCGCCCGGGGGCGGGCGCCACCGGGGTGTCACTTCGTGGCGGTGGAGAACGGAGCGACGATGCGCTCCACTGCCCGCGTGATCAGCTCGTCGCGCTCGGCGTCTGTGAAGACATCCGGCAGTGTGAGCTGCTCGACGATCAGCCAGTTCATGGCCAGGTACATCAGCAGGACGGCGGTTGCGCCGCCGGGAAGGCCCGCGGCCTCGTGGCGGGTGAGATTCTCGTCGATGTCGGCGCGGACCCGCTGGGTGAGCAGCGTACGCAGCTCCGGTCTTCTGGTGGCCTCCAGCCGAAGCTCCAGTAGCGCCAGGTGCCCGGATCGGAAGGCGGCGACCCTGCCGACGCTCTCCCGCAGCATCGCGCCGTACGACGCGGCGTCCCGCGCTTGGTCGAACATCTCGGTGAGCGTGTCCTCTCCGGGCCTGAGCCGCTCGTAGACGCGGGCGCCGGCCTGGACGAGTAGATCGTCGCGGTTGCGGAAGTAGTTGGACGCGGTGCCGATGGGCACCGCCGCCTCCTTGTCGACGGCGCGCTGGGTCAGGCCGCGGGCCCCCTCGCGGGCGAGAACCTCGATGGCGCCGTCGAGCAGCGCGGCCCGGCGGGCCGGGTTCTGACGCATCTCGCACTCCTTCCTCGCTCTGAAGTACTTCGAGTACATCACTTCGCTTGAAGTACGTCAACTGAAGTAGTTACGTGTCGCGCGAAATCGGGCGCGTCATCGGGTGTGGCTAGGAGCGGAACGCATCGGAGTGGGTCGGTGTCCGCAAAGGGTCGCGGCGCACTGCGACACGCGAGGAACATCGCCACGAGATCCTCGTCCGCGGCCCGGCCCACCTCCGCCTGCGGCTCCTGCAGCCGGGTGCCGGGCCCTCAGCCGGGAGTAAGCGTTCGTCGCGGAGGTGA
>NZ_JABVEC010000027.1 GCF_014323705.1 Actinomadura alba | reverse complement strand
GATGAACGCCAGCACCGCGAGGTAGGGCACCCGCCAGAGCCCCGCGACGAGCAGGCCGAGCATGCCGTAGCCGAGGTAGCCCGCGGACAGCTGCGCGATCGGCTCCCAGCGGAAGTCACGGACCGACACCTGGCGGCTGAGCAGGAGGATGCCGCAGATGAGCGCCAGGTTCACGGCGACGTACGTCACGACGGCGGCGACGAAGGGAGCGATGATGCTCGGAAAGTACTCGGCCTCCGGTTCGCCGGCCCGCCCGCCGAACGCCAGGTAGACCTGCCCTGCGGCATAACCGCACAAGGCGAACTGGGCGCCGTTGAAGAGCCGTTTGACCGGGGCGAACCGCAACTGGCCGGTGGCGATCGCCGACAGGCACACCAGTGCCGCGCCCCCGGGACCGAGCAGCACGACCGACGCCAGTCCCACCGTGAAGCCGAGCGAGACGCGGGCGCGCTCGATGTTGAGCACGGCGGGTACGGAGTCGCACAGAATGAAGAGCAACGCCAGCACGGCCAATGTCGGCCACCGGCCCTCGAAGGACGATGTGCCCACGAGGACCGCCGCGAGCGCGGCGACCCCGCAGACGTACGCCCAGGCAGCGAGGGGTAGTCCACGCATTGCCGCCCCCTCCGGAGGTCGACGATGAGCGGGCCGCCGCCGGGGTCTAGTCGACTAGACCCAGGACACGCCCTTGGTCACGGTCAGCAACACTACGGTCATGACGGTGGCTAACGCGAGCGCCATCACCACACGGTCGAGCATTTCCTGTCTCCTCCAGCCCGATGGGTCGGGCCGTCCAGGCCCGCTGTGACGAACCGGGACGGCGGCGGTGAGCGGGCCCTCTCACGAGGTCCTCACCCAGGCCTTCCGCTTCCCGCCGCCGGATTCATTTCCGCACCAAGCCTAGCCCTCGAACCATCGGCCACACGGGTAAGCGGGGAATCGTGAGCAAAGTGTGAATATATCTTCACTCTGAGCGATCAGACCCTGATGGCGCCGGCCGGGTGTTTCGGCTCACCGGGGCGCGACGGCTCGGCGACTCCGTCGCGACCGCCTCGCAACCCTTCGCCACCGCCGCGAAAGCGCCGCGCGGCCGCGGGTCACTCCGCCTCGGCGATCTCCGCTCGCACCTGCTGAATACGGCCGAGGACCTTGTCCCTCAGATCGGCCGGTACGGGATCGCATCCGCACGACTTGCCGACGAGCTTCTTGACCACCTCTTCGAGGCCGTACTCGCGCAGGCAGGGGCTGCACTCGTCGAGGTGCTGCCGGACGTCCTCGCAGCCGCCTTGGCCGAGTTCGCCGTCGAGATAGGCGTAGACCTGGGCGAGCACTTCGTCACACGGCGTCTCGTGAGGGTTTCCGCAGCTCATGCCGAATCCTCCCTGTTCGCGCCGGTGCGGGTCAGCCCGCGGTCACGGGCGTAGTCCTCCAGCATGGTCCGGAGCTGCCGGCGGCCGCGGTGCAGCCGGGACATCACGGTACCGATCGGAGTGCCCATGATGTCGGCGATCTCCTTGTAGGCGAAACCCTCGACATCGGCCAGGTACACCGCGATCCGGAACTCCTCCGGCAGGTCCTGCAGCGCCCGCTTCACGTCCGAGTCCGGCAGATGCTCCAGTGCCTCGGCCTCGGCCGACTTCAGCCCGCTCGAGGTGTGCGACTCGGCCCGCGCAAGCTGCCAGTCCTCAACCTCCTCGGCCGCCGACCGCTTGGGTTCGCGCTGCTTCTTGCGGTAGGAGTTGATGAAGGTGTTGGTCAGGATCCGATACAGCCACGCCTTGAGATTCGTGCCCTCCCTGAACTGGTGAAAGGACCCGAACGCCTTCGCGAAGGTCTCCTGGACGAGATCCTCCGCGTCGGCCGGATTCCGCGTCATCCGAAGCGCCGCCGAGTACAACTGGTCCAGGAACGGGAGCACGTCGCGCTGGAAGCGTTCGCCGCGCTGCTCTACGGTCTCCGTCCTGCCAGGGACCTGACCCACCCCCTCGATGACTTCGGCGCCGCTTGGGCGTACGCCTTCCGGCCTCGACGATATCGGGCCGCGCCGGCGGATCACGACAGCGCCCCCCGCCTCCCTGACGTCCTGGACTACGGGCATCGGTCGCACCTACTCGTCTCTCTTGCCCCGCACGGGCCCTGTGACCCCATCCGGGCCCGCCTTCACTTCGATGTCGCAGACGGTTACAGCGCAGTGCAACGCCGATGGCCCCCGTACGATTCCCTACCCGGAACAGAAAGGACCCGGGCGAGTCCAGGTCAGCCCATCCCAACCTGTACGGAGGGTGATCTGAGAGGCCTAATAGGGAAAGACGTTCCTTACACGGCGAGACACGGGAGCCATCGTTGGTGCCGCTGCCGGCAAGACCCCCCATGCCCACGGTCGTCGGCGCTCACCATGACCCTGATGACGCCGACTCCCTGGCGACGTACTGGACCTTCTACTGGGCGGTCGCCGACGCCCAGCTGACCCGCTGGCTGCCGCGCCGCCCGGCCCGCGTCCTCGACGTCTCGGGCCCGCGCGCCCGGTGCGCGCAGCAGGCGGCCGCCGCCGGCCACAGGGTGATCGAGGTGCTCGACGCCCATGGCCCGGCCGAGCCCGACGAGGTCGCCCGCGGCCGGCATCGGGTCGTCGCCGAGGCGCGCACGCTCCGCTTCCTCACCGACGGCTCCGTCGACGCCGTGATCGCCGAGAACCGGATGCTCTCCCGGCACCTGGTCACCGAGTCGACGGTCGGTGAGATCGCCAGGGTGCTCACGCCCGGCGGCCGCCTGCTGCTGTCGGTCGACTCCCTGATGCTCGGCCTGGCGATCCTCGCCGAGCAGAACCACTGGGCGCAGTTGTCCGACGTCCCGAGCGCCGAGGTGGTGCTCGTCCCGTGGCCGGACGGCACCATAAGCCGGTGTTTCTGGGCCGACCAGCTGCGCGAACTCCTCACCGAAGCGGGGCTGGAGGTGGAGTGGATCAGGTCCCGGACCGTGCTGTCCCCCTCGACCGTCGATCATGTGCTGTCCGCGGATCCAAGGGCACTGTCCCGGCTCGTCCAGACCGAGCTCACCGCGACGCTCGGCGACGAGTCCGTCGGCATCCACCTCGTGGCCAGCGCCAGGAGGACCGGCGCGTAGTCGCCGCGCCTCGGTGGCGGAGATCCGGCGTCACCTTTGGGCGCGGTCGTATTTGGCCTGGCACGGCACGCAGCGGGCGGCGTCGGGGCGGGCCTCCAGCCGACCCTCCGGCACCGGCTTGGCGCAGTCGACGCACTCGCCGTAGGTCCCGGCGGCGATCCGCCGCAGTGCCGCCACCACGGTGGAGCGCTGGCGGTTCATGGCGTCGAGGGACGCCTCGGCCCGGTCGGCGTCGGAGAGGTTCGTGCCCGCGTCCGCCGGGTGCTGGTCGTACCTCGACGCCCCGGGATCGGGATGCTCACCTTTCAAGATCGCAATTGACCGGTCGAGATCGGTGAGCATCGCCTCGAGGCGTTTGCGAGCGGCCGCGGTGTCCACGGTGGTGCGCACTCCTCTCCGTCCCGCCCCTGGAGCGGGGCACGACGCTCAACGAGCATGCGGTTAAAACAACGTGCCCGAATATTCCCCGGAAATGTCTCCATCTGGCAATGGCTGCACCAGATGGGCACCGTTGTTTCTGACATCGTTGACGGCCTTCGACACCGGATAGGCCTCCATCGTCCCGCTCATCGCGGGCACGAGCAGGTCCCTGACCTGCTCGGTCCGGGTGGTGGCGGGGTCGAGCCAGGCGCCCCACCGATCGGCCGGCACGATCATGGGCATGCGGTCGTGAATGCGACCGAGATCGTCACTGGCCTCCGTTGTGATCACCGTGCAACTCCAGACCCATTCTCCGTCCGGCGATCGCCAGCGTTCGTACAAACCCGCCATCGCCATGATCCTTCCGTCCTTGGGACGGATGAAGAAAGGTTGCTTACTCGGTTTCGCCCCGGTGGTCTCCGAGGTGTACCACTCGAAGTAGCCGTCGGCGGGCAACAGGCAGCGCCGCTGGGCGAACGCCTTGCGAAAGGACGGCTTCTCGTGCACGGTCTCGACCCGCGCGTTGATCAGCCGGCTGCCGATGGAGAGGTCCTTGGCCCAGGAGGGCACCAGTCCCCATCGCACCGTGCGCAGCTGCCGCACCACCTCATCGTCACCGTCGCCGGACGCCTCCGGCTCGGGACGGGGCCGGCGCTCGATGATCGCGGGCACCGGTTTGGTGGGCGCCACGTTGTAGTCGGCCTCAAGGGCGTCCTCGCCGGTGGCGTCGAACGTGACCTGGAACTCGTCGAGCAACTCCTGGCGCTTGCGCGCTGTGGCATAGCGACCGCACATGATGCTTATCCTGCCGAATCCGGCGAGCAAGCGTGACCCGCGAACAGGTGGGCATGAAGCGTGCATGCGACTCATCAGAAGCCTGGCCAGACCTCTTGTCGCGCTGCCGTTCGTGGTCACCGGTCTGGAGACCCTTCGTGACCCCCAGCCGCGTGCCCAGCAGGTCGCGCCGAAGGTGAAGACCATCGCCGACCGCGTCGACTGGCTCCCGACCAATGACCCGGTGACGCTCGTACGGCTCGAAGGCGCCCTCAGCCTGGGCACTGGAGCACTGCTCACGCTCGGCAAGTTCAAGCGTCTCACCAGCCTGCTGCTCACGGCCCAGATGGTGCCGACCCTGCTCACCGAGCACCGCTACTGGACCGAGGACGATCCGGAGCGCAGGGCGAGCGAGCGATCGCACCTGCTCAAGAACCTCAGCCTGTTCGGCGCACTGGTGATGATGACCACCGAGCCCCGCCGCCGCTCCGCGCTCGCCCGCCGGGCCCGCGACGCCCGGGTCAAGGCCGGTGTCGAGACCAGGCACCTGCGCAGGCACACGGCCAACGAGGCCAAGCGGCTCGCCAAGCGCTAGACGGGCGGCTCATCGAGCGATCACCGCGACGGCTGATCGTCCAGGGCGATGACCTCGTCCATCCCGCACAGCACCGCGTCGGCGCCAGGCGTGGGCCGCCGGCGCATCATCAGCAAGACCGTCCGGCCCGCCGACGCGGCGAACACGTCGGCGAGCACGGCGTGCCCCGGCTCGTCGGCGAGCTCCGGCTCGTCCACGATCAGCACCGGGAAGTCGGCCAGCAGAGCCCGCGCCACCGCTATGCGCAGGCGCTCGCCGTCCGGCACCGGCACGCCCCGCCCTCCCTGTGAGGTGGGCTCCGCGAATGAGGTGGGCTCCGCGAGTGAGGTCGGCTCTCCCAGGGGGGTCGCGAGGCCGTCCGGGAGCGCCGCCGCCCACGGGCCGAGCCCGGCGCGCTCCACGGCGTGTGCCACCTCGGCATCGGTCGCTCCGGGGCGGGCCACCCGGATGTTCTCGGCGACGGTCGCGGTGAAGACATGCGCGTCGCGGGCGCACAGGCCGACGATCCGGCGGACGTCGGTACCGCAGAGGTCGCGCAGCTCGACACCGTTCAGCGTCACCGAGCCCTCGTAGTCGCAGAGCCGCAGCAGCACCGCCACCAGAGCGGACCGACCGGCGCCGCCGTGGCCGGTCAGCGCCACCCTGCGGCCGGGTGGCAGCTCAAGGTCCAGCCCACTGACGGGAGCACCGGCATCACCCGTCCCGCCGGCCCGCAACGCCCGTACGCACAGCCCGTATCCGCCATGGCGGGGCAGAGGCAGCGGAAGCGGCTCGGCCGGCTCGGTCACCGACCCCGGCGCGTCGAGGACCGCCCTGATCAGAGCCGCCTCACGGCGGGAGCGCAGATGGTGCCCTATCGCCGCCGAAAGCACGGTGACGGCCTCGACTGCGGCCAACGGGATCAGCACGGCGACCGCCAGCCCAGCCCTGTCGAGTCGCCCCTCACGCACCGCCGCCACCCCGAGCAGCAGCGCACAGAACAACGCCGCCCCGGTGGCCAGCGTGGTGACTCCGGCGGCCAGGCCCGCGCTCCACGCCGAGCGCCCTTCGGCCCTGGTGACCACCGCGTCGATCCGGCGCAGGCCATGGAGCCGTCTCGGTGCCGCGTCGCAGGCCAGGAGGTCCGGCAGGCCGCGCAGCGTCTCCACGGCCAGCCTGGACAGTTCCGTGCGCGCGGCGGCGGACCGGCGCCGCGCCCGTACGGCAGCACGGTGGGCCGCCCACGGCGCGCCGACGCCGCCGAGCATCAGGGCACCCAGCAGGGCCATCCCGGCGGGCGGCAGCAGCGACCATTCGACGACGACGGCGGCGCTCCCCGCCGCGCCGGCGGCCGCCATGGGCATCAGGCCGTGCCTTTCCCGGCCGACCACGCCGTCGGCGGCGCGCGCGAGCAGTCCCAGCAGCCGTCCGTACGGCCGGCCGTGCAGGCCGGACGGAGTGCGGGCGGACAGGCCCTCGTAGAGCCGCACCCTCGACCTCGCCAGCGTCCGCAGGGCCGCGTCGTGCGAGACGAGCCGCCCGGCGTGCCGCAGGGCGCAGCGGCCGAGGCCGAGGCCCAGCACGGCCACGATCGCACCGGCCAGATGGGCCGCGGGCGGCCGCCCCGCCGCGCGGGCGAGCAGCGATCCCGAGGCCGCGAGGAGCCCGACGGCGGCGCCGAGCGAGCCCGCGCCGAAGGCCACCGCGATCGCGGACCGCACCTCGGCGCCCCGGCCGGCCGATCGGATGGTCATGCCGGCACCGCCATGGTCACCGCTCCGGCCCCCGCCAGCGAGACGACATGGTCGGCCCGGCCGAGCAGCGCCTGCCGCCGGGTCACGATGAGCGCCGTACGGCCGGGCAGCAGGGCGCCGACGGCCTCCGCCAGTTCGATCTCGGTGAGCACGTCGAGGTCGGCCGTCGGTTCGTCGAGCAGGAGCAGCGGCGGGTCGAGCAGTGCGCAGCGCAGCACCGCGCGGGCCAGCGCGATGCGCCGCCGCCCGGCCGCAGGCAGGCCGGCTCCGCCCGGGCCCAGCCTCGCGTCCAGGTGGATGGAAGAGCCCACTCCCGCCGCTGCCGCCGCCTCGGCGACCGCGTCGCCGTGGGCTCCGGGCGCGGCGATCGCGATGTTGTCCGCGACCGTTCCCGCGAAGAGCGCCGGCCTCTGCGGGACCCAGGCGATGCCGCTCCGCCAGCCGTCGCCGCCCTCCAGCCGCCGGTCGCCGACCATGATGCGGCCGGCGATGGGCGTCTCGAAGCCGAGCAGGGCCGCGATCAGACCGGACTTCCCCGTACCGGGCGGTCCGGTCAGCGCCGTGGTGGTCTCCGGCGCCAGCGTCATCGTCAGCGGGACCGCCTCCCGCCGCGACGCGGTGCCTGGAGCGACCACCACGTCCTCGACCCGGATCGTCATCGACCGGACGTCCGCCGGATCACCGCCGTCCCGCCGTCGTGACCTCGCGGACGCCCGCTCCGCCGGGCGGGCCGGGGTCTCGAGGAAGTCGAGGATGCCGCCGGCCGCGGCCAGGCTCTCCCTGCCCGCACGCACATGCCCGGCGAGCCCGTACAGCGGGAGGCCGCCCTCGACTGCGAGGAACAGCAGGAAGAGAGCCGACTCCGGGCTCAGTGCCCCCGACGCCACGCGGAGGCCGGCCGTCGTCACGACGAGTGCCACGGACAACGTGGCCACCGCCTCCAGCACCAGTTCCGAGCGGAACGCGGGGCGGGCGGCGCCGTTCGCCGCCAGCCGGTACTGCTCGGTCGCCCTGGCGATGTTCCAGCCCTGTGCCCGGGCCCGGCCGAACACCGTGAGCGTCGGGAGTCCCGCGACCATGTCGGTGAAATGACCCGCGAGCCCGTCCGCCGTCCGCCGCCGCTGTGCCGCGCGGTCCGCCGCCCGCCCGCCGGCGAACCGGCCGGGCCGCAGCAGCAGCAGGGCCGGCAGGACGAGCACCGCCGCCGCGGCGAGCGCGGCACCGGCCGTGGGCGGATCCGCCACGGCCATGGCGGCCAGCGCCACCGAGGGCACCACCACCGCCGCGGCGAGCCGCGGCAGGCACCGGGTGAAGTACGGCGTGAGAGAGTCCGCCCGGGCGAGGAGGGCGGCCGGCTCACCTGCAGGTGGGCTCGGGCCGTTCCGGACGGCCTGCGCGAGCAACCGGCCGCGCAGCCGCGACGCGACCCCGGCGGAGGTCCGGCGCAGCGCCGACTCCCCGGCCCAGGCCAGCACCGCCCGTCCGGCCACCACCGCGGCGAGCCCGGCCGGCACGGTCAGGGACGACAGCGCGTGGGCGAGCAGCGCCGCCTGCGCGATCACGCAGGCGGCCGTGGCGGACGCGAGCGCGACGCAGACCACGAGGCAGCGCGTGACGGCCGGCGCACGCCGGGACGACCGGGCGTCGAGGACAGTGGCGGCCCCGCCTCTGATCCGGGCCGTGATCGAGCACCTCGGGCGCGCGGCCGGCACCCCGTCCACGATCGCCTCGTCCACGGTCGCCTCCCCCACGGTCGCCTCCCCCGAGTTGACGACGGTTCCAGAGCCCCGCGGACGCGGCTGGAACCGTCAGGTGGACCGCGTCGAACCTAGACCCGCGCCCGCCCTCGCAGCGGCGCGATCTTCCGGGACATTCCACAAGGCTGGCGATGCCCTTGCCGAGCCGTTGCCCACCGGCGCATCGAGATCGCGTCCTGACGCGAACCGGTAACCTCACGTACATGCCTGATTGGACCGCGCCCTCGGCCGACGGCCCGGTGGCCGCGACGCTCGCGCTGCCGGGTTCGAAGTCGATGACCAACCGCGCGCTGATCCTGGCGGCGCTGGCGTCCGCGCCCACGGTCGTCCGGCGCCCTCTGCGCAGCCGCGACACGTTGCTCATGGCGGGCGCGCTGCGCGCCCTCGGCGTCGGCATCACCGGCGAGACGGACTGGACCGTCACCCCCGCCGAGCTGCGCGGGCCGGCCCGGATCGACGCCGGGCTCGCGGGCACCGTCATGCGGTTCGTGCCACCGGTCGCCGCGCTGGCCGACGGCGAGGTGATCGTCGACGGCGACCCGCGGGCACGGGATCGCCCCATGGGGCCCCTGATCACGGCGCTGCGAGCACTCGGAGCCGAGATCGACGACGCCGGCCGGAGCTCACTGCCCTTCACCGTCCGCGGGCGTGGGCGCGTCGCCGGCGGCACGGTGACGATCGACGCATCGAGCTCGTCACAGCTGGTCTCCGGGCTGCTGCTGGCCGCGCCCCGGTTCGACAAGGGCGCCGAGGTGCGCCACGAGGGTCCGCCCGTCCCGTCCGCACCGCACCTGGAGATGACGGTACGGATGCTGCGCTCCGCCGGCGTGCCGGCCGAGGCCGGCGAGAACGTGTGGCGGGTCGGCCCGGGGACGGTCGACGGCGGCGAATGCCCTATCGAGCCCGACCTGTCCAACGCCGCACAGTTCCTCGGCGCCGCCCTGGTGACCGGCGGCCGGGTGACGGTGCGGGACTGGCCGGCCGAGACGGCCCAGCCCGGCGACGCGCTGCGCGGGCTGCTGGAGCGCATGGGCGCGACGGTGTCGTACGACGCGGACGGGCTGACGGTGCGCGGCGGCGGGACCGTCGAGGGCATCGAGGCCGATCTGCGCGACGTCGGAGAGCTCACCCCCGTGATGACGGCCCTGGCCGCGCTGGCCGGATCTCCCTCCCGGTTCACCGGCATCGCGCACCTGCGCGGGCACGAGACCGACCGGCTGGCCGCGCTGGTCGCCGAGATCAACGGACTCGGCGGCGACGTCCGCGAGCTCGCCGACGGGTTGGAGATCCGCCCGCGCCCACTGCACGGCGGGATGTTCCACACCTATGACGACCACCGGATGGTGATGGCGGCGGCGCTGCTCGGCCTCGCGGTTCCGGGCGTCGAGGTCGAGAACGTGGGCACCGTGGCCAAGACCCTTCCCGAGTTCACCGCGCTGTGGACCCGAATGCTGGAGGGGTGACGCTGGCACGCCGCCTGGACGACTTCGACGAGGACGACGTACGGGTCAGGCCCGGCCGCCGTGGCACCCGCCCGCGCACGCGGCGCAGGCCCGCGCACGAGGAGGCCGTCACCGGGCTGGTGCTCGGCGTCGACCGCGGGCGCTACCGCTGCCTGGTCGGCGACACGAGGGTGACCGCCATGCGCGCGCGGGAGCTCGGCCGTAAGAGCGTGGTGGTCGGCGACCGGGTGTCGGTGGTCGGCGACATCTCCGGCGAGCCCGACGCGCTGGCCCGCATCGTGCGGGTCGGGCCCCGTTCGTCGGCGTTGCGCCGGACGGCCGACGACACCGATCCCTTCGAGCGCATCATCGTCGCCAACGCCGACCAACTGGTCATCGTCACGGCGCTCGCCGACCCCGAGCCCCGGCCGCGGATGATCGACCGTTGCCTGGTGGCGTCCTACGACGCGGGGATGGACCCTCTGCTGTGCCTCACCAAGGCCGACCTGTCCCCGCCGGACGACCTCGTGGCCGCCTACGCTCCGCTCGGCGTGCCGTACGTGGTGACGAGTCGCGACGGGCCGATCGACGAGCTGCGCGGGCGGCTGTCCGGCCGCATGAGCGTGCTCGTCGGTCACTCCGGCGTGGGCAAGTCGACGCTCGTCAACGCGCTGGTGCCCGAGGCGCTCCGAGCGGTCAGCCATGTCAACCCGGTCACCGGCCGGGGGCGCCACACCTCGTCGTCGGCGATCGCGCTGGAGCTGCCCGACGGTGGGTGGATCATCGATACCCCAGGCGTACGGAGCTTCGGGCTGGCCCATGTGGCCCCGTCGAGCCTGCTCGGCGCCTTTCCCGATCTGGCCGAGGGTGCCGCCGAATGCCCTCGGGCGTGCACGCACCTGCAGGCCGACTGCGCCCTCGACGCGTGGGTCGCCGCGGGGCACGCCGACGAGGCCCGTCTCGACTCGCTCCGCCGGCTCTTGGAGAGCCGTGAAGGGGAGTCCGAGTAGAGCCGGTGAGCCGGTCGCTCAGCGGGCACCTCGCCGGCCCGGCTTGATCACGAGGGCGTACTCGGGCTCAGCTCGTCGATGAGGGCCATGGCACGGGCCTCGGCCTCGTCGAGAACCTTGACGTGGGAGGGAGCGAGCTTCTCGACACAGCGGGTCATCTCCGCCGTGACCTCGCTGAACGCCGTCTCCTCAGCGGCCCGCAGCGCGGCCCGCACGGTCGCCGTACGAGCGCCCAGCGCCGACCACTCCAGCTCCAGCCGGGCGACCGTTCCCTCGGAGGCGGCCGCAAGGTCGAGAGACTCGGCCCGCAGCTCGGCGGTGATCTCGCCCCGGCCGGCCTGCCGCACCCTGCTGGAGAGCGTGGAGACACGGCTCGCCAGGTTCAGCCCCTCGTGGGCCAGCGGCAGCACGTCGTGGATCAGGTCGGTGACCGCGGTGGCGAGCTGCTCGACCTGGGTGAGCAGCGTCTGGTTCACCGTCTCGAGGGCTCCGGCCATGTGCACGGTGACCTCTTCGGCGACGGCACGCTGCTGGCCGGTCAGCGAGGGGACCACCTCGCTGTCGAGCCGCTCCCGCAGCACCCTGCCGAGATCGCCGTCGTCGGCGCCGCGCTCGCCCCAGGCCGCCCAGATCCGCTCGATGCGCTGCTGCCCGGAGGCGGAGATCTCGCCGGAGACCTCCTCGAGCGCCTCGGTGGATCTGGCCCTGAGCCGCTCGACCCGCCCGTACAGCGCCTCGCGCTTGAACGGCTCGTTCAACTCGGACAGCAGGGCCTGCAGCCGCCGCGACACGTCGATGGCGTGCTCGGCGAGCGGTACGAGGCGGTCGGCGAGCTCGTCGAGCGTGGTGGCGCGACGCGGGTCGGTCAGCTCGGCCACCCAGGCGGGAAGGTCGTGGGCCATGCGGGCCATGCTCCCACCTGGGGAGGGCTCGGCGCCGCCGTAACACCCGGAGCCGGCGGGATCAGGCATGAGGACGCAGTGTCCAGCGGACGGTCATCTCGGCGACGATCGCACCGTCATCGCGCCGCATCGTCACGGCCACGTCGAACTCCGGCCGCCCTCCCTCGGCGAGCTCGGCGCGCACCTCCGCCGCTGGGCGGCTCAGCAGCGCCTCGGCGGTGATCTCGCCGCGAGCGAGTTTCAGGTAGCGGATCTCCGCGCCGACGGCCAGCGGGGTCGCGACCGCGAGCTGTTCCATGAACGCGCCGATCACCACTGCGCCCGAGGCCGTCTCGGCCAGCGAGAACAGCACTCCGGCGTGCGGGCCGCCGACGTGGTTGTGCAGTTCAGCGCGATCCGGCTGGCGCAGCAGGGCGCGCCCCTCCTCGTGCTCGAGGAACTCCGGGGCGATGAGTCGGACGAACGGCACCAGCCCGGTGAGCGAGTCGCGTACCGTCGCTAGATCAACAGTGGCCATACCGCATGCTACTGGCAAGTAGGGAAGTCGCGCCTCACCTGACGGGGCGATGCCCGGGACCCGCGACCGGCAGGCGCAGGCCCAGCTCGTCGAGGCGGTCGAGCATGTCGGCGGGATCGCGGTAGACGCGGAACGCGCCGGCGCGTTCGAGTTCGTCCCGGCCGTAGCCGCCGGACAGCATGCCGATGCCGAGCGACCCGGCCCGCCGCGCGGCCAGCAGGTCCCACACGCTGTCACCCACCACCATCGCGTCACGCGGGTCGACGTCCATCAGCACCGCGGCGGCGACGAAGAGATCCGGGTCCGGCTTGGCCCTGCGCACCTGGTCGCGCGTCACCATCGGGGTGTCGGCGGGCAGGCCGAGCAGTCCGAGCGCCGATCGCGCCGTCTCGGCCCGGCCGCTGGTCGCGATGGCCCAGGACACTCCGGCCTCGCTCAGCACGGTGAGCAACTCCGCCGCGCCGGGCAGTGGCCGGACCTGGTCGAGTTGGGTGAGGTAGGCCTCGGCGTGGGCCTTCTGCAGGGCCTCGATCTCGTCGGGGCTGAGCGACACCCCGGTCTCGCGCAACAAGGCCGCGACGAACAGCCCGCCGCTCATGCCGATCCGCCGGTGGATCCGCCACACCGCGAGATCTATCCCCATGCCGGAGAGCGCCGACCGCCACGCGATCACATGCTGATAGACGCTGTCGATCAGCGTTCCATCGAGATCGAAAAGGAGAGCGGGCCGGGGCGGTTCCGGATAGGTCAACGCCTTCACCCGAGTAAGTCTGTCAGCACATGCCGTGATCGCGGTAGCGTTGCACGTCGTGGCTGGCTATTCCGATGACCTGCGTCTCGCCCATGTGCTGGCGGACGCGGCCGACGACATCACTACGCGGCGGTTCCGGGCGCTCGACCTTCACATCGAGACCAAACCGGACCTGACCCCGGTGAGTGATGCCGACCGCGCGGTCGAGGACCAGATCCGCGGCACCCTCAAGCGCGCCCGCCCGCGCGACGCGGTGATCGGCGAAGAGTACGGCAAGACCGGCTACGGGCCGCGGTGCTGGGTGATCGACCCGATCGACGCCACCAAGAACTTCGTCCGCGGCGTGCCGGTGTGGGCGACGTTGATCGCGCTCATGGAGGGCGACGAGGTCGTCGTCGGCCTGGTGTCGGCCCCCTCCCTCAGCCGCCGCTGGTGGGCGGCCCGCGACGGCGGCGCCTGGACCGGCCGGAGCCTGGCGAAGGCGAGCCGCCTGCAGGTCTCCTCGGTGACGCGGCTGTCCGATGCCTCGTTGTCGTTCTCGAGCCTGAGCGGCTGGGAGGAACAGGGCCGGCTGGAGAACTTCATGGATCTCACCAGGTCGGTCTGGCGCACCCGGGCCTTCGGCGACTTCTGGTCGCACATGATGGTGGCCGAGGGCGCCGTCGACATCTCCACCGAACCCGAGGTCAGCCTCTGGGACCTCGCCGCGCTGCAGGTCATCGTCGAGGAGGCCGGTGGGATCTTCACTGATCTCTCCGGTGTGCCGGGGCCCGACGGAGGAAGCGTCGTGTGCACCAACGGCCATCTGCACAGCGAGGTGCTGCGCACGCTGGGCGACGGGCGGCTCACGCATCGCGTTTAGGGCTGGCGCTTCCCGTCACGAGATATATCGTGGAATCTCCGCTCCACCGGAACCGCACCGGCCGAGCGGCCGTTTTCCTGGTAATGGCAATAGCGGCCGGAGGTGTTCGGGAATGTCGACACGAACGAAGTTCGTCATCGGAGGGGTCGCGGTCGGGCTGCTGACCCTGTGGATCCTGCCCTGGTGGTTCTCGGCTCTGATCATCCTGGGTGTGATCGGCACACCCGTCGTGGCGTACCTGATGCTCGACCCCTCCCAGCGCCGGCGGGTCCGCGCCCAGGGCCGCAAGCGCATCGGGTCATAGGTCGATCGGTCGCGGGCCGGCCGTCCTCGCTCGTCGCCTCACCCGACGTGGATCTGCGGGCGCCGGCTGATGTCCGGCTCGGCCTCCCGCACCACCTCACGGGTGAGCGGCGCCACGTCTCCCCCGCCGAAGAGCAGGTAGCGGATCATGGCCATGATCGGGTTGCCCTCCGCCCAGTGGAAGTAGACGTGCGGTTTCTTGCCCGTCATGTCACGGATCCGCAGCAAGAGCGCGGCTATCGCGTTGGGAACGGTGGAACTCTCCACCTGGAGCACGCGATGGCCGTGCCGTTCCACGCCGGTCACCCGCAGGTCCGAGGCGAACTCCGAAGCGTCGGGCACGGTGACCTCCAGGAAGGCGACCGGCTCGTCGGGCGACAGGTGGTGGATCTCGCGGGTCTCCCGATCCTTCTTCTCGTACTCCTTGCGGTCCCGGTTGTCCGGCTCGTTGGCGACCAGACGGATCTCGCCCGAGGCGGCGAGGTCGCGCAGGAATCGCTCGGCGCGTTCGTCGAACCGGATACCGGTCGCCCTCAACTCGGTCGACCGCGTGGCCCTTGAGATCAGTGACGTGACGATGATGGCGGTGATGAAGAAGAACGCGATCTTCACACCGTCCGGGCGTTCCACGACGTTGGCCACCGTGGTGTAGGCGAAGACGAGCGCGATCACCCCGAAGCCGATCGTGGCGCCGCGGCGGCGGCGCCGGCGCATCGACAGGGTGACCGCCACCGCGGCAGAGAGCATGATCGCCAGAACGCCGGTGGCGTAGGCGCTGCCCTGCGCCACGACGCTCGCCCGGAAGATGATCGTGATGGCGAACGCGACCGTCGTGAAGATGAGTACCAGCGGCCTGACCGCGCGGGTCCAGTTGGGCGCCATTCCGTACCGCGGCAGGTAGCGCGGGACGATGTTCAGCAGCCCCGCCATGGCCGACGCCCCGGCGAACCACAGGATGACGATGGTGCTGATGTCGTAGACCGTGCCGAAGCCGCTGCCGAGGTACTCGTGCGCCAGGTAGGCCAGGGCCCGGCCGTAGGCCTTGCCTCCCTCCTCGAACTCCCGCTCCGGGATGAGCACGATCGTCGTGAAGCTGCTGGTGATCAGGAACACGCTCATGATCAGCGCTGCGGTCGTCAGCATCCGGCGGGCGCCGCGGATCCGTCCGTACGGGTGCTCCGGGGTGTCGCCGGGGTCCCCGCGGATCTGCGGCATCACCGCGACGCCGGTCTCGAACCCGGACAGGCCGAGCGCCAGCTTGGGAAAGACCAGCAGCGCCACGGCCAGCATCATCAGGGGGCTCGAATACTGCATCGCCAGCAGGCGGCTCCAGTGCGCGACGAACTGCGGGTTCGAGATCACGTGCTGCAGGGCCGTGGCGACGACCACCACATTGAGCGTCAGGTAGATCCCGACCACCACCACCGCGATGGTGATCGCCTCACGGAGGCCGGCAAGGAACACCGCACCGAGCAGCGCGATCAGTATCAGGGTGACGATGACGTGCTCGCCGTGGAGCAGGCCCGGCGCGTACGGATTCTCCAGGAGGTGGGCGGTGGCGTCGGCGGCCGAGAGCGTGATGGTGATGACGAAGTCGGTGGCGGCGAAGCCGAGCAGCACCAGCACGAACAGCTTGCCCTTCCAGCGGGGCAGCAGCCGCTCCAGCATCGCGATCGAGCCCTCTCCGTTCGGGCTCTCCACGGCGACCCTCCGGTAGATCGGCAGCGCGCCGAACAGGGTCAGCGCCACCAGGACCAGGGTGGCGAGCGGCGCGACGGCACCGGCCGCCAGCGCCGCGATGCCGGGCTGGTAGCCGAGCGTGGAGAAGTAGTCCACACCGGTCAAGCACATCACCCGCCACCACGGGTACTGCCGTTCCGGAGTGGGGGCCGCGTGCGGGCCGGCGAGATCCTGCTGCCGCAGGTCGCCCAGCAGCCACCCGCGTAGCCCCCCTCGGACGGCCTCGCGCTCCCGGGTGGTCGTCACCCTCCGGGTCACCTCACTCCCCCAAGTTCGGCCTGCCCTGTCCCCATCATGCCCACTCGGAGACGCGCTGAGCTGCGCGATCCAACCGGCCTGAGGTCGTGGTCCGAACCTGCGCGAGCACTCTTTTTGATCACAAACCGGTCAGACACTTGCTAGCGAACCCGACTATTTCGTAAATTCTCCGCGAACAGGGCGCCCTCCCCTCCAACACCGGAAACGGCCACCGGACTCGATGACCCGAGACCGGCCGTCGCCGAGCCTCCCCCAACCCCCAGGAGACGCTTCATGCCCGAAGTCAACCGCCGCGATCTGCTGGCCGGAGCGGCCGCGTTCGCGGGCTTCGCCTCCGTCGGCCTTCTCCCCGGCACCGCGGCGGCCGCCACCCGTCAGCGTCCCGGCGCCGCCAAGCCGCCCTCGCTGAGCATGGGGGACAAGGCCGTCGTCGCCAGGGTCGATGCAAAGCGCGCGCTGAAGCATCTGCGCGTCCTGAGTGACGACATCGGATGGCGGATCGGCGGCACCGAGTCAGAGCACCGTGCGGCCAAGTACATCGCCAAGGTGCTCAAGGATCTCGACTACAAGGTCGAGCTGCAGCCCTTCGCGGTGGCCGACAAGTATCTCGCCGAGTTGAAGGTATCGAAGCACGAGACGTGGCAGGCCAGCGCCTCCGCGCAGGGCGCCATCGCCTCGGCCAAGGGCGGCATCGTCGACCTTGGTACGGCGACCGACGTCACCAGTGACCTCCGAGGCAAGATCGCCCTCTTCTCCCGCGTCGCCGGCAGCGAACTCGCGCAGGCGAAGGCGGCCGCCGCCAAGGGCGCGGTGGCGGTGCTCATCGCCAATGTGCCCTCCGCGGCCTTCCCGGAGCGCAAGGCCGCCGCGTTCATCCCGACACTCGCCGAGACGGTCGCCGTGCCCGTGATCGGCATCGCTCAGTACCACGGTGAGCGCATCCGCGGCGGCGTTTCCGACCTGTCCCTGAACGTGGAGCACCACGCCGGGCTCACGTCATACAACGTCCTCGCCGAGCGCAAGGCCACCTTCCCCAATCCGAGCAACGGCGTCGTCATGGTGAGCGCCCACTACGACACCGTCCCCGGCTCGCCCGGCGCCAACGACGACGGCAGCGGCACCGTGCTGTGCCTCGAACTGGCGCGTGCGTTGCGGCGCCTGCCCACCCAGAAGACCCTGCGGTTCGCTCTGTGGGGGTCGGAGGAGTTCGGGCTGATCGGCTCCCGCTACTACGTCAACGGCCTGACCGACGCCGAGGCGGGCGGCATCGCCGGCTGCTTCCAGAACGACATGGTCGCGACCAGCCACTCCCCGGCCACCCGCTACTGGCTGCTGTCGGTCGACGGCGCCGACAACACCACCACGGCGGCGGTGTCGGCCGCGGCGCAGCGCCTCGGCTACGTCGACCAGATCAGCCCGCCCACCGCGCGCGGGTCCAGCGACCACGTGCCGTTCTACGAGCGGGGTATCGCGGCGGCCAACTTCAGCTGGCGTGGCGAGGGCGCGCCCAGTGAGCTGGAGCCCATTTACCACACCCCCGAGGACACCATCAGTAAGAACCTCAGCCTGGAGCGGCTGCAGGTGTCGCTGGAGTTGATCGGCTCCGCCGCCTACGACGTGGCGCGGCGCCACTGAGCCCATAACGAAATCGGAACCGGGGACCTTCGTGCGCCGAAGGTCCCCGGTTCCGCCGTTTCGGAGTCAGCTCCGCCTTCCGCCGAGGCCCTTGTCGAGCCCAGCGCGCCGCAGCGCGTCGGCCATCGCGCCGCCGCCGGATCCACCGGATCCGCCCGAGCCACCGGATCCGCCCGAGCCGCCGGATCCGCCCGAGCCGGATCGACCGCCGGACGCGCCGGACCGGTTTCCCGACGACCTGCCGCCGCCACCGTTGCCGCCGCGGCCACGCCCCGCGCCACCGCCCGCGGAGCCGCGCCGGTCACCGCCACCGGCAGCACCACCGCCCTCGCCCTCGCCGCGGGAGGCGGCCTCGTCGTCGAGCCGCAGGGTGAGCGAGATGCGCTTGCGCGGGATGTCGACGCTCAGCACCTTCACCCGCACGATGTCGCCCGGTTTGACCACGTCACGCGGGTCCTTGACGAAGTTGCGCGACATCGCGGAGATGTGGACGAGCCCGTCCTGGTGCACGCCGACGTCGACGAAGGCGCCGAACGCGGCGACGTTGGTGACGACACCCTCCAGCAGCATCCCCGGCTCCAGGTCCTGGAGCTTGTCGACGCCCTCCTTGAACGTCGCCGTCTTGAACGCGGGCCGGGGGTCGCGGCCGGGCTTGTCCAGTTCCTTGAGGATGTCGGTCACCGTCGGCAGGCCGAAGACGTCGTCGACGAACTTGCGCGGGTCGAGTTCGCGCAGCGCCCTGCTGTTGCCGATCAGGGAGGGGACGTCGCCGCCCGTGTCCTGGAGGATGCGGCGCACCACGGGGTAGGCCTCCGGGTGCACGCTGGACCGGTCGAGCGGGTCGTCGCCGTCCACGATGCGCAGGAAGCCCGCGCACTGCTCGAACGCCTTGGGGCCCAGCCGCGGGACCTCCTTCAGCGCGCTCCGGGACCGGAACCGGCCGCCCGCGTCGCGGTGGGCCACGATGTTGGCCGCCAGCCCCTCGCCGATGCCGGACACCCGCGTGAGCAGCGGAACCGACGCGGTGTTGACGTCGACGCCGACCGCGTTCACGCAGTCCTCCACCACGGCGGTGAGCGAACGTGACAGCTTCAGCTCGGACAGGTCGTGCTGGTACTGCCCCACGCCGATCGACTTCGGATCGATCTTGACCAGCTCGGCGAGCGGGTCCTGCAGGCGGCGGGCGATCGACACCGCGCCCCGCAGCGACACGTCCAGCTCGGGCAGTTCCTGGGAGGCGTAGGCCGAGGCGGAGTAGACCGAGGCGCCGGCCTCTGACACCACGGCCTTGGTCAGCTTGAGCTCCGGGTGCTTCGCGATCAGCTCGGCGGCGAGCTTGTCGGTCTCGCGCGAGGCGGTGCCGTTGCCGATCGCGATCAGTTCGACGCGGTGCTCGCCCGCCAGCCGCGCGAGGACGGCGATCGACTCGTCCCAGCGGCGCCGCGGCTCGTGCGGATAGATCGTCTCGGTCGCCACCACCTTGCCGGTGGCGTCGACCACGGCGACCTTCACCCCGGTGCGCAGGCCCGGGTCCAGGCCCATCGTCGAGCGGGTGCCGGCGGGCGCCGCCAGGAGCAGGTCGCGCAGGTTGGCGGCGAAGACCCCGACCGCCTCCTCTTCCGCGAGCTGCCACAGCCGGGAGCGCAGGTCGATGTCGAGATGGGCCAGGATGCGCGTGCGCCAGGACCACCGCACCGTGTCGAGCAGCCAGCGATCGGCCGGCCGGCCGCGGTCGGCCACCTCGAACCGCCGCGCGATCTCGAGCTCGTACGGGCCGGGGCCGGTCCGCTCCTGGTCCGGCTCCGCCTCGGGCTCGAGATCCAGGTCGAGGATCTCCTCCTTCTCGCCGCGGAACATGGCCAGGATCCGGTGCGAGGGCAGCCGGCCGAACGGCTCGGCGAACGCGAAGTAGTCGGAGAACTTCGCGCCCGCCTCTTCTCTGCCCTCGCGGACCCGCGAGCTGACCCGGCCCCGCGACCACATCTGCTCGCGCAGCTCTCCGATCAGGTCGCCGTCCTCGGCGAACCGCTCGGACAGGATCGCACGGGCGCCGTCGAGGGCGGCCGCCGCGTCGGCGACGCCCTTCTCCGCGTCGACGAAGCCCGCCGCCTCGGCCTGCGGGTCGTGGCTCGGATCGGACAGCAGCCGGTCGGCGAGCGGCTCGAGACCGGCCTCTCTGGCGATCTGCGCCTTGGTACGGCGCTTGGGCTTGAAGGGCAGGTACAGGTCCTCGAGGCGCGCCTTGGACTCGGCCGCCATGATCCGGGCCTCGAGCGCGTCGTCGAGCTTGCCCTGGGCCCGGATCGACTCCAGCACCGCCGTACGACGTTCCTCGAGCTCACGGAGGTAGCGCAGGCGCTCTTCGAGCGTGCGCAACTGGGCGTCGTCGAGGGTACCGGTCACTTCCTTGCGGTAGCGGGCGATGAACGGCACGGTGGCCCCGCCGTCGAGCAGCTCGACCGCGGCCCGCACCTGCCCGTCCCTGACACCGAGCTCGTCGGCGATCCGCTGGTGAAGTGTTCGTTCGGGAGCGGTCCCCGGCCCCGAAGCTGACGTCGTCACGATCCTGTTCCACCTTCGCACTGAGGTTCGGAGTGCATTGTGGCATCCGCCGACGATTCGCGAGACCCGACACTCGAAGCGGTCCGGGCGGGCGAACCGGATCCGTCACGGGCTTCCCCGCGTCGAAACCACGAGAGCCGGAGGCCACGCGCGCGTGGCCCGATTCCCGTTAGGGGCCAACGATGCGAACGCGTAGCCGAATCGCGGCCGTCCCCGTCGCCGCCGTCGCGGTGACCATTCTCGCGGGCTGTGCCGACCGAAGCGAGGTCGCGACATTCACCGACGAACACGGCCGGGCGTGCACCGCGACCGTGGTCATCGACGGGGACGACAGGGACAAGGAGGCCACCACGCTCGACTGCGAGTACCCCCCGGCCGGCAAGACCCCGGGCCGGACGACACAACAGCCGCTGCCCAAGCACTGACCGGGCGCTCACCTCCCCGCGTCCGGCCGCAGGACGCGGGTGAGGTGCTCGCGGGCGAAGGCCCGTACCGCTTCGTCGTCGTCGAGCACCAGGCCCCCGCCCGGGACGAGCAGCAGCGACAATGCCACCCGTACCAGGATCTCCGCCGGCGTGGTGAAGTCCTCCCGCGCGTCCGGACGCGCCAGCCGCAGCCGCTCGGCGATCACGTCGCGGGCGGCGAGCATCACGGCACCGCCGTTCATGCTGAGCTGGGGCAGGAACGCCTCGGGCTCGCTGACGAGAACGCGGCTGAGCAGCGGGTGGTGGCGGGCGTTGCGCAGCCCCACGACGAAGCCCTCGACGAGCGCGTCCTCGGGCGTCGAGAGATCCTCGATGGCCTCGGCGATGGTGGCCAGAAAGCTCCGGCACTCCCGCAGGATCACCGCCTGGACCAGTTGCTCTTTGCCCGCGAAACGGCGGTAGATCGTGGTGCGCGCCACCCTGGCCCGCCTCGCCACGTCCTCCATGGCGACCCGACGCAGCCCGTACGTCCCGAACTGCTCCAGCGCCGCGTCCAGGATCCGCGTGTCCAGGTCATCGGTGCGCGGCGCCTCGGCCAGCAGCCCTGCCAGCGCCGCCGCGCCCGTGCCCGTGCCCGCCACGTCCCGGGCGGCCGCCCCGGCCGCGTCCGTCCTCATGCGGCGCAGCCTACGCGCCCCGCTCCCGCGGCCTGGACGGTGCGGGTCCCGGCGGCCGTCCTCTCGTCGCCGGTCCGGACGCCGCTCGGCGAACCCCTCGGCGGAGGTTCGCTTCGGCTCGACTCAGCCGCGCATCCTCTCGTCGTAGGCCTTGCGGGCCTCCTTGTCATGCTTGAGGAAGATCTCGTCCAGGCCGTACCACCGGGCCATCCGCTCGCGCATGCCCCTCGACATCAGCGGCCCGATCCGCAGCTGCCGGCCCAGCTTCGCCGGAACGACGACCTGCGGCCGGGGCTTGGTCACCAGGCCGATCACCGCGGCGGCGACCTCCTCGGGTTCGGCGTTGCGCTGCCCCCTGGCGCTCTTGGTGCCCGCGATGAGCTCGGTGTTGGTGAACGTCGGCAGCACGGCGCTCACCTCTATGCCCTGCCGTGCGAACTCGAGCCGCACCGCCTCGGTGAAGCCGACCACGGCGTGCTTGCTGGCGTTGTAGGTCGCCATCCCGGCCGCCGGCATCACACCCGCGACCGAGGCGATGTTGACGATGTGGCCGTGCCCGCGCGGCACCATCCGGGCCAGTCCGAGTTTGGTGCCGAGGATGACGCCGCGCACGTTGATGTCGATGCACCGGTCGGCGAGGGCGTCGTCCTCCTCGAGCAGGGGGCCGATCGGCATGATCCCGGCATTGTTCACGAGGACGTCGATCGGGCCGAGCTCGGCCTCGGCCCCGTCGAGGAACGCGGTGAAGGACTCGCGATCGGTCACGTCGACCGGGAGGGCCGGCCCGTTCATCGTCTCACCGGCCCGCTTGGCCGCCGGCTCGTCGATGTCGCCGATGACGACCTTGGCGCCCGCGGCCTGGAACGCCGTGGCGGTCGCGAGACCGATGCCGCGGGCGGCGCCCGTGATCGCGACGACCTTGCCGGTCGGATCCGCCATCAGATCTGCTCCAATCGCACGGGGAGCCCGTCCTTGGGCGAGGGAAGCGAGGTCGTGTCGAGGGGCCACTCGTAGCCCTCCGGCACGCTCCACCGGTACCGCTGGAGCACCTGGTGCAGCACCGACTTGATCTGCATTCCGGCGAAGTGCAGCCCGATGCACTTGTGCACGCCGCCGCCGAACGGTTGCCAGGCGTAGTGATGCACCTTGTCCTCGCGCCGGTCCTCGGCGAACCGGCCCGGGTCGAACCTCTCCGGCTCGGGCCAGTATTCCTCGAGGTAGTGGTTGGTCAGGGTCGGCAGGAAGACGAAGGTGTCCTTCGGGATGTGGAACCCGAGCACCTCGGTGTCCTTCACCGTACGGCGCGGCAGCGCTGGAACCGGCGCGACCAGCCGCAGCGCCTCCTTGATGACCAGATCGAGCGTGGTCAGCTTCTCCAGGTCCTCGAAGTCCAGGACCGGCTTCCCCAGGGCGAGCGACTCCTCGCGCAGCCGGTCCTGCCACTCGGGGTTCCTGGCGAGGTAGTAGGCCATCGTCGCCATCGTGGTCGTCGAGGTGTCGTGGGCGGCCATCAAGACGAAGATCATGTGATTGACGACGTCCTCGTCGGTGAACGTCTCACCGTCGTCGGTCTCGGCCTCGCAGAGCGCGGCGAACAGGTCGTCGCCGCCCTTCTCCCGCTTGGCCGGCAGGTGCTCGTAGAAGAACTTCTCAAGCGTCTTACGTGCCCTGAGTCCCTTGTGCCAGCGCAGCCCGGGTACCGGGAAGCGAACATAGGCGGTGCCCGCGCGGACGGCGTCGATGAACGCGCCGTTGATCCGGTCCGCCTCGCGCCGGTCCAGCTCGACGCCCATGAAGACGTCCATCGCCAGGTCGAGCGTGAGCTGCTTCATGTGGTCGTAGAACTTGAAGCCGTCCCGGGGCCGCCACCCCTCGATCCCGCGCTCGATCGACGGTGCCATGGCCTGCATGTAGCTGCGCAGTCTCGGCTTGTTGAACGCCTGCTGCATGATGCGGCGGTGGTGCAGGTGCTCGTCGAAGTCCAGCAGCATGATGCCGCGGTGGAAGAAGGGACCGATGAAGTACGTCCAGGCCGGCCCGTTCGCGAACGCCTTGTCCCGGTTGACGAGCACGGTCTCGGCCGCCTCCGGCCCCTGCAGGGTCACCATCGGCTTGAACAGGACGTTGCTCCACGACACCGTTCCGAACCGCTCACGGCGTTTGCGCGAGTAGGCGAACGGGTCCCGCATCATCTGGAACGTCGTGCCGATGACCGGGAACCCCGGAGCTCCGGGCACGGGCTTCAGATCGCTGCCCTCGGGCGGGGCCGCGAGTTGGCTGGTGGCCATGGGTCCTCCAACGCGCACGCTGTGGCCCGACGACGGACCAAGGGGGACAGATGCACGTTTTCTGTAGCTTTGTTCTAACGTAAGTGTCCCGAGATCGTCCAGGGATTCGGCCAGCGTAGATAACTCCCGGTTATCTCGCAGTAACTCACCAAAAATGGTGTAACGACCAGCCAGAGCACTCCAAAGCGACCGTAGCGGGGGAGCAGTAAGTTAGGCTTACCTAAGACCGAATGGGCGGAGTGCGGAGGTGCCAATGGCGAACGAACCGGCGCGCAAGCGGCCGAAGGTGAACCGGGGCCGGGTCCGGCGGGTCGAGCGGATCACACCGCACATGATCCGGCTGGTCATCGGCGGCGACGAGCTCGCCGGGTTCGGTGCGGGCGAGTACACCGACCACTACGTCAAACTCCTGTTCCCGCCGCCCGGGGTGATCTATCCGGATCCGTTCGACCTGGACGTGATCCGGCGTGACCTGCCCCGCGACCAGTGGCCGCGCATCCGGTCCTACACGGTCCGGTCTTGGGACGCCCGGGCGCTGGAGCTGACGATCGACTTCGTGCACCACGGCGACAAGGGGATCGCGGGCCCCTGGGCCGCACGGGTCGAGCCGGGCGAGGAGGTCATGTTCCTCGGCCCGGGCGGCGCCTACGCGCCGCGTGCGGAGGCGGATTGGCACCTGCTCGCCGGTGACGAGAGCGCGCTGCCGGCCATCGCCGCCTCCCTCGAGCGCGTGCCGGCCGGTGCCCCCGCCCGGGTGCTCGTCGAGGTGTCGGGTCCGCAGGAGGAGCAGCGGCTCGAAACGTCCGCCGACGCCGAGATCGTCTGGCTGCACCGCAACGGGTCGCGGGTGGGCGACACGCTGGTGCGGGCGGTACGCGAACTGGACTTCCCGCCCGGCGTCGTGCACGCGTTCGTCCACGGCGAGGCGGGATTCGTCAAGGAACTGCGACGGCATCTGCGGATCGACCGCGGGGTACCGCTCGACCGGCTGTCGATCTCGGGCTACTGGCGCTTCGGCCGCGACGACGAGGGGTGGCGGGCGAGCAAGGCCGAATGGAACCGCCAGGTCGAACAGGAGGAGGCGGCCGACCGGCCAGCGTCCCACACCCTCGCCGAGTGATCTTCAGGCAGTCAGGCGGCGCCCGCGGCCGACAGTGACAGCGCTTCGAGGTCGGCCGCTCTCATCCCGGGCCAGCCGTTCACCGCGGCGCGCCACTCCGCGGGAATGGCCGAGACCCCCCAGCGGGCTCCGAGCAGCGCGCCGGCGATCGCCGCGATCGTGTCGGTGTCATCGCCCACCCGCACGACCGCGTGCAGCGCCCGTTCGAGGTGCCGCGAACCGTCGGCCGGGGTGTGCACGACCGCCGACCATGCCGCTTGCAGCGCCTGCACGACGAACCCGTTGGGGATGAACGTGCCGGGCGGCCGGGTCTCGGCGTCGGCCAGCCAGTCCGCCCACTGAGCGCGCCGCTCCACCGGCAGCAGATCGAGACCCTCCCGTACGCCGTCGAAGACGCCGTCCAGCACCGCGCGGCGGATGCCCGCGCACCACAGCACGCACGCGTCACCAGCCAGCGGGTCGAAATGCGTCAGCTCGCTCACCGCGCGGGCGGCCTCGGCCATCGCCACGACGTCGTCGAGATGGGCCACCGCGACCACCGCCGTGCGCATGAGCGAGCCGTTCCCGGCCGACCGGCCGGTCTCGGCATGCAGTTCGGTGGCGGCGGCCCGCATCGCCGCCCCCGCCCCCGCCCCCTCGCGGCGGGCCGTCGCGGCGAGCACCCGCCGGGTCTGCATGCCCACGTCGCTCGCACCCTCGGCGAACCACTTGAGGAACCACCGGGCGATGCCGTCCAGAGCCGCCTGCTCCCGCAGATCGGCGCCGGTCGCCGCGACCTGGGCGATGCAGAGCGCCATCTGGGTGTCGTCGCTCCACTCCCCCGGCTCGTACGGGCCGAGCCCACCGCCGATCATCTCGGGCGTCTCGTCGGGTCCGAGCAGTGCCGCGAACTCGTACGGCACCCCGAGCGCATCGCCGCAGGCGGCGCCGGTGAGCACGCCCGCGATGCGGTCACGCTGGTCGGCGGTGAAGTCGGCGGTGAAGGAGGGGCTGGGGCTCATGACTCTCTTCCTCGTGGCTTATTGCGGACGAAGAAGACTTTACGGTGATCTGCGAGGGCAGCCCGTGGGCTTCACCGTCCCAACGGCGCCGTGAGACGACGCCGTGGCACGGCGCCGTGGTGAGCGCGGTGTCCGGCTCGGGCTCAGTGCTCGTCCCAGTGGCCCTGGTGCTCGGCGTGCCGGCACCCGTCGTGGATGTAGTCCATGTGGTCGCCGTGCGGCACCGACACGTGACCGCATCCGTCGCCGTGCAGGTGAGTGTGGCTCCGGTGCTCCGTGTGGCCCTCGGCCTCGCACTCGTCCACGTGGTCGTCGTGGATCCGGTGCATATGGCCGTCGTGCACATAGTCCATGTGGTCGTGATGCGGCACCGACACGTGACCGCATCCCGGGCCATGGGCATGATCATGGCCGAGGTGCTGGCTACTGCTCATCGTGCATGACGCCTGAGTTGTCATAGTTCGTACCTCCCCGTGCGGCCCGGCCCCTCCGGGCCCGCCATTGTGTACCTCCCCCTGCAAAGCGGACACGAACGCCGCCACCTCGGGTTTTGATCGGACCAGACCGGTTGACGACGACCTATGGAGGGGACATCTCCTCTCACATGTCCGTGACAGTGCGCGACCACTCGCGACGTCACGTGACCGTCGAGAACGACTGACGCGCGGAAACGACGAACGCGCCGGACAATGATCGGATCCTCACCGTGCCGAAAAGTTCGTGTCACACGCTGGCGACCACGCTCATCCTGGCGATGGCCGGAGCGACGTTCCTCGGCGCCGGCTGCGCCGAGGGCGGCTCGGACCCGGCGATGCACACCCGAGCCGCCTCGTCGGTTCCGGCCGACACCGGGGAGCGGCCGGGTGACCGGGCCGCCGGAAGGCGGCTGCGCAGCCTGCCTCCGGAGCTGAGATTCGAGGGAAGGACGCTGGACGGCAGACCGTTCACCGGCTCGAACCTCGCCGAACGCCCCGTGGTGTTCTGGTTCTGGGCGCCGTGGTGTCCCAATTGCGTCGCCGAGGCGCCGCACGTGGCCGCGGTGGTCAGGAAGTACGGCGACCGCGTCGCCTTCGTCGGAGTCGCCGGGCTCGGCGACAACCGGAACCAGATGCGGCACTTCGTCGCCCGTACCGGTGTCGGCACCGGTGACATGCCCCAGCTCGACGACAGCACCGGCAGGTTGTTCGCGCATTTCCGGGTGAGCAGCGTGCCCTCGTTCGTGTTCATGACCCTCGACGGCACGGCCACGCGCGAGTCGGGGCAGCTCGGCCAGGCGGGGCTCGAACAGCGCGTGCGCGCCATCGCCACCGGCCGATGATGGCCGTGCCGTGCCTTGTGCACGCCGTCATCACACCGAGGGTTCTCAGTCCGTAAGGTTTCGGAAGGGGTCCTGCCATTACCGTGGCCTCATGAAGAAGGTCGCCATGACGATGGCCGCAGCCGCTCTTCTCGCGACCGGCTGCGGCGGCAGCGAAACGGACGGCGGGGCGGCGACCGGGCGGTCTGCACCCGCTTCGCCCGGACCGGTCGAGGGATCCGCGACGCAGAGCTCCGGAGACGGGCGGCTGCGCGCGTTGCCCGCGCGGCTGAAGTTCGAGGGGACGACTCTGGACGGCAGGCCCTTCACCGGCTCGGATCTGGCCGAACGGCCGGTGGTGTTCTGGTTCTGGGCACCGTGGTGCGCCAAGTGCGCCGCCGAGGGGCCGGGTGTCGCCGAGGTCGCCGAGAGGTACGGCGACAGGGTCGCCTTCGTCGGGGTCGCCGGGCTGGACAAGAGCAGGGAGCAGATGCGCCGCTTCGTCTCCCGGACCGGTACCGAGGACATCACCCAGCTCGACGACCGCACTGGCCGGCTCTACACCCACTTCGAGGTGGCCTCGCAGTCGTCGTACGTGTTCATGACCAGGGCCGGGCGCATCACGCGCGACTCCGGGCCGCTCAGCGAATCGGCACTGGAACGACGCGTGCGCGCGCTCGCGGGCGGATAGGTACACCCCATGGACGAGATCGCGCTTGCGCTGGCGGCCGGCCTCGTCGCGGCGTTCAACCCCTGCGGATTCGCGTTGCTGCCCTCGTACCTCGTGCTCCTGGTCGCCGACCCCGGAGCGGGCGGGGTCTGGCGGGCACTGCGGCTGTCGGCGCTGATGACCGCGGGGTTCGTCACCGTCTTCGGGCTGTTCGGCCTCGTGGTATCGGCGTTGACGACGTCGATCCACGCGTACCTCCCCTGGATGACGGTGGTCGTGGGGATCGCCCTCACGGTGCTGGGCGGCCGGCTGCTGGCCGGTCACGAGCTGGTGCTGCGGCTTCCGCTGCTGCGCACCGGCGGCCCGTCCGGTTCGCCCGCCGCGCTGTACGGCTACGGCGCCTCCTACGCGGTGGCGTCGCTCTCGTGCACCGTGGCGCCGTTCCTCGCGGTCACCGGGATCGTCTCCGGAACCGGGAACCCGCTCGCCGGCCTCAGCGCGTTCGTGGCGTACGGAGCCGGTATGGGGCTGGTCGTCGGGCTGCTGTCCATGATGGTCGCGCTGGCGCGCGAGGCGGCGGTCGCCCGGGCACGGCGGTTGCTGCCGCATGTCTCCCGGGCCAGTGGAGCGCTGCTGGTGGTCGCCGGCGTCTATGTCTCCTATTACGGCTGGTACGAGTGGCGGGTCAACTCGGGCGCGCCGGCCGACGACCCGGTCGTGGCCGCCACGACCGCGGTGCAGGGCGCCGTCTCCGGATGGCTGGAGCGGATCGGGATCGGGTGGGTGGCCGTCGCGTTCGCCGTCATCGCGTTCGCCGCGGCCGGAACGCGGCGAGCGCGTGCCCTGTCGCGCGCCCGCCGCGCGCGCCGGGCGGGCTCCACCGACCGGGACCGGGATATCGACAGGGATACTGGGATCCGCGAACCTCTGGGATGAAGGAGAACGGATGACCGATTCCGAGCCCCGCGCGGTCGTGGTCGGCGGCGGGACGATGGGCACCGGGATCGCCTACGTCCTCGCGCTGGCCGGCCACATGGTCACCCTGGTCGAGCCGGACCGGCCACGAGCCGTCGCGGCGGTACGCGACATCGGTGCCGCGGCGCGCAAGGCCGCCGCCAAGGGACGCCTCGACCCCGCCGTCGCCGAGGACCTGCCCACGCGCGTCACCCACGTATCGAACATCGCGGACACCGCACCAGAGCCCTGGGCGGCGATCGAGGCGGTACCCGAACGCCTCGGCCTGAAGCGCGAGGTGCTGGCCGCGATGGAGCTGCTGCGGCCGCGGATCCTCGCCACCAACACCTCCGGTCTGTCGGTGACCGGGCTCGGCAGCACGCTCCAACGGCCAGAGCACTTCCTCGGCCTGCACTTCTTCAACCCGGTGTGGTCCATGCCCCTGGTCGAGATCGTGGTGGGCGAGCGCACCGGCGACGAGACGCTCGACGCCGCCCGCGAGCTCGTCGGCGCGTTCGGCAAGGAGTCGATCGTCGTGCGGGACGCGCCGGGCTTCGCCACGAGCCGGCTGGGCGTCGCGATCGGCCTCGAGGCGATGCGGATGCTCGAGGAGGGCGTCGCCGAGGCCGCCGACATCGACCGGGCCATGGAGCTCGGCTACCGCCACCCCATGGGGCCGCTGCGCCTCACCGACCTGGTGGGGCTCGACGTGCGCCTCGACATAGCCCGCCACCTGACCGAAGCGCTCGGCCCGCGGTTCACTCCGCCGGACGTGCTGGTCCGCCTGGTCGAGCAGGGGCACCTGGGCCGGAAGACCGGCCGCGGCTTCTATGACTGGAACACCGAGGGCCGGGGACCGGCGAACGTCGGCGGCGACGCCGGGCGGAGGGACGGCGCATGAGCGATCTGATCGAGTTGGACCGCACCCGCGAGGACCGCCTCGTCGTCACGCTGAACCGGCCGGAGCGGCGCAACGCGCTCGACCGGGCCATGATCGACGCGCTGCACGACGTGTGCGCCGAGCTGGAGGAGCACCCCCGGCTCGCGATCGTGACCGGTCAGGAGGGCGTCTTCGCCGGGGGCGCCGACATCGCCGAGCTGCGCGACCGAGGGGTCGCGGAGGCGCTCGAAGGGATCAACCTCCGGCTGTTCGAGCGGCTCCGCCGGGTGCCGATGCCGACCGTCGCCGCGATCGACGGCTGGGCGCTCGGCGGGGGCGCCGAGCTGGCCTACGCCTGCGACTTCCGGCTGGCCACGCCGCGCGCCGTCTTCGGCCAGCCCGAGGTCGGCCTGGGCATCGTCGCCGGCGCCGGCGCGGCCTACCGGCTGCCGCGGCTGGTGGGCGAGTCGCTCGCCAAGGACATTCTCATGGCGGGCCGCAGGCTCACCGCCGCCGAGGCGCACTCGGCTGGGCTCGTCCACGCCGTGCCGGAACCGGCCGACCTGATGAGCGCCGCGCACGAACTGTGCGACCGGCTCGCCGCCCAGGCGCCGCTCGCGCTGCGCCTGACCAAGCTCGCCATCGACGCCCCGGACGCCGCACATCCCGCCGTGGAGATGCTCGCCCAGGCGGTGCTCTTCACCGACCAGGACAAGCATGACCGGATGACGGCCTTCCTGGACCGCCGCCGGCGGCGCGACTGAACCCGGAGGTCTCGACCGGTCGCCTCGACCGGTGGCGGATCAGGTCGGCTCACGACTGCCGTACGGGCTCGCGCAGCGCCCGCGCCAGGATGGCCGGCGCCTCGGCGAGCGACGGGCCGTACCAGGTCAGATGGCGCCCGCTGACCAGGGCGACGTCAAGGCCGGGAAAGCACTCGGGGCCGTCCTCACCGGTGAAGCGGTAGGGCTCGTCGGGCAGCACGACGAGGTCCGGGCGGGCGGCGCGCAGGTCGCTCAGCGCCACCTTCGGGTAGCGCTCGGAATGGCCGGCGAACAGGTTGTCGACGCCCAGGCGAGCGAGCACGTCTCCGGCGAAGGTGTCGCGGCCGAGCACCATCCACGGCCGCCGCCAGATCGGCACCACGGCGGTGCACCGGGCTCGCGTCGCCGGCCGGTTCCAGGCCCGCTCGGCCTCGGCCAGCCACGGCGGATGAGGCCGCCCGCAGACCTCGGTGAGCATGCGCCGCAGCGAGACGAGCGCCTCGCCCAGGTCGCGGATCACCGTCACCCACACCGCGATCCCGGCGGCGCGCAGCGCGTCGAGGTCCGCGGCGCGGTTCTCCTCCTCGTTGGCCAGCACCACGTCGGGCCGCAGGAGCCGGATCCGTTCGACGTCGGGGTTCTTCGTGCCGCCCACCCGTACGACGTCGAGATCGGCCGGATGCACGCACCAGTCGGTCGCGCCCACGAGCACGCCCGGGGCGGTGACGGCCACCGACTCGGTGAGCGACGGCACCAGCGACACCACCCGGCGGACCTCACCGGGCAGCGTGACGAGCCGTCCGAGGTCGTCTCGCGAGATCGTCACCCCCACATGGTGCATTCGACAAGAAGAACTGTCACTTGGCAATCCGTAGGCCCTCAGTTCGCCTCCCGCCCGGCGACGGAGGGCCCTGGCTCATAGGGTGAGCACATGGATCTTCCTACCGACTTGAGTCGTCGGCAGGCCCTGGGGCTAGGGGCTTTGGGCGCCTTCGGGGTGAGCGTCACGAGCTCGGCGCTCCTCCGCGGCGACGCTCCCCCGGCCGACCCGCGGCAGTCCTCCGCACTTCCGGTGCCGAGTCCCCGGCCGGCGCACTCGGTGACGAGGAAGCCCAGGCCCACGCCGACTCCGATCCCCGCGCGGCGCACTCCCGCGTTCAAGATCCATGACATCCGTCCGGACGCTCCCGCGCGCTCGATCGCGCTCACCATCGATGACGGCCCCAGCCGGGAGTGGACGCCGAAAGTCCTCGCGCTGCTCGACCGCCACGACGTCAAGGCGACATTCTGTGTGATCGGGATGGAGGTCCGCCGATTCCCCGAGTTGCTCCGTGAGATCGTGGCGGCGGGCCATCAGGTCGCCAACCACACCATGCACCATCCGGTGTCGTTCTCGCGGCTGTCCGCACGTGGCGTCGAGAAGGAGATCAGGGATGCCCACCGCCGCATTCAGGACGTCGGTGGGACCACGCCCACGCTCTTCCGCGCGCCGGGCGGCAACTGGTCGCCGACCGTGATGAGGACGGCGGCCAGGTACGGCATGCTGCCGATCGACTGGGACATCGATCCCCGTGACTGGTCCCGCCCGGGTGCCGAGCGCATCACGCGCTCGCTGTTGCGCGGCAAGGGCGGGGACATCCTGCTCTGCCACGACGGCGGGGGCGACCGCTCGCAGACCCTCAGCTCCCTGCGCAAGGTGGTCCCCCGGTTGAAGGACCGCGGCCTGGAGTTCATCACCCTCTAGTTTTGTACGAAAGAATCCCGGGACGGTTTGTTGCACCGGGGTGGCAGAGACCCGCCGCCGCCTCGGTCGACGCTCTCTTCGCCGGGCCACCACGTCCCTGGTCAGCTGGCAACGCCCTTCCCCGTCACGGCGTCGAGGTCGGCGCAGTGACCGACGATCCGCTCGGCCGCTTCGACGACGTCGCACAGCCCGAGACCCGCGCGGCCGTTGCCGGGCACGCGGTAGGAGATCCCGTCGTCCCGGACCCACACGTGCACGCCGGCCCGTACACAGATCACGGCCATGCCATGGCCGTCGGTTCGCTGCACCCGGGCCATCCCCCGGATCTCGAACATGCGCTGCAACCGTTCGGCCACTTCACGCGCTGAGCCATGGCTCGGCGTCATCGCGGCCAGGCAGGTGGACGGCAGCGGCACGGTGACGAACACCGCCTTGCCCACCACGGGGCGGGCACCGAGTCGCGACCAGGTCCGGTGCATCCCCCACTGACCGCCATGTACGGCCGTCAACGCGTGTGCCACCTCCAGTCCCCGTCCGCTCTCCGCGGTGGGCGGCGGCCGGGAGAGCCCATCCGTGAACGGCCCGCGCCACGGTCCGGAGTCGAAGATCTTCAGGACGACTTCGGGCCGCGCGCCCCAGCGCACGTACACCCACATCTCCGGGGATCCCGCCGGCGCCCCCGCGGACCGCCCACCGCCGTACGCGTGCACGTAGGCGTTCGTGGCCAGCTCCGAGATGACGAGCGTGGTGTCGTACGTGAGCTCCGCCGGCATGCCCAGCACGCCGAACACCGTGCGCACCAGCGATCGCGCGATTCCCGCTCCCGTAGCGTCGAGCGGTAACGGCCACGCGGGGAAACCGCCGACGCGGACGTCCCACGGGTCCCCGCTGATCACCGGAGTCGCCGTCACCACGATCACCCCATCACCGTGCGTCTATGACCTTGTCTTCAGGCTTTCCCAGATTTCGCACGTATGGTCATCACAATTTGACGCTCTGTGAAAATACTCGCCTGCCGGATCAGGCATAGGTCACGTTGCATCAACGGAGCGTGACCATCCCGAGGTCCGAATCAGTAGGTGAATCCGCCGAAACCGTCTCGATCTGCCCGATTCGGCTAGGGCAGGCGCCGAGGCCGAAGTCCTCGGGCCCGAGCACCTGGCGGACCTCGAACTTGCGGTGATGCGGTTTTGGGCTGTTGGTCCCGTTTGCCGGGGACCTTCGACCCTGATGGTGATCACACTGCCGAACGAGCATCTGAACTAGGCCTGCGAGACGAGCGGGGGAGCTCCGAGCGGACAACCTCCAATGGAGCCGACTCCGACGAAGGAGTCCGACGGAAGGGCTGAGAGGCCGGAAGACCGAAAGGTCCTACGGCGACCCCTATCACCTGATCCGGACAATGCCGGCGAAGGGAAACCGCCTCGCGGGTCTTTTCATGGCCGGCGCGAGGCGTCCAGTCGCCCAGGCCGCGAGCGCGCGCACTCGCGGCGCCTGTGCCGGCGAGGACCTAGGGCCCGCCCATGGCAGGCGAGACCGGCCGAACCGCCGGCACGGGCCCACCGGGGGACGGCATATGAGCGCATCACATCTCGTAACGACGTGGTCCGGGCGGCGATGATCAGCCGGGTACGGCTCCCGCCTCGGCACGCGATGGGGCCGACCAGGCCGGGGCCTCCACAGGAGCAGCCACCTCCTTCGCCGGAGCGTCCGACTCCGCCATGGCAGCGCTGGTTGCTGCCCATGGCACTCGTCACGACGTTCTTCCTGCTGATCGGGCCGGCCCTGTTCTCCGCCCCCGCGCAGCAGAGGTCCACCTACAGCGACCTGGTGGCCAAGGTGAACGCCGGTCAGGTGCGGTCGGTGACGATCGACGAGAAGGGCAGCGTGCGCGGGACGCTGACCGACGGCAGGAGGTTCACCAGTCAGATCCCGACCGCGCTCGGGAACACCCAGCTCGCGCAGCGGCTGGAGGCCCGGCACGTCCAGGTCGCCGCGACCCAGAGTGCGGGCTCATGGACCACGGTGCTCGCCACGCTGCTCCCGTTGATCTTCATCTTCGGGCTGTTCATGTGGGCCGGCCGGCATGCACAGCAGTCGTTGGCGGGCGGCATCGGCGGGTTCGGCCGATCCAAAGCCAAGATCATCGAAGCGGAGCGGCCGACCACCCGGTTCACCGACGTCGCGGGCTACGACGGCGTCAAGCAGGAGGTCACCGAGATGGTGGACTTCCTGCGCGATCCCGAGCGCTACGCGGCGGCGGGGGCCAAGCCACCCCGAGGCGTGATCATGGTCGGGCCGCCCGGCACCGGCAAGACGCTGATGGCCCGCGCCGTCGCGGGCGAGGCCGAGGTGGCGTTCCTGTCCGTCACCGGCTCGGCCTTCGTCGAGATGTTCGTCGGCGTGGGCGCCTCCAGGGTCCGCGACATGTTCGACGACGCGCGCAAACGGGCCCCGTCGATCATCTTCATCGACGAGATCGACGCCATCGGCGGCAAGCGCGGTGGCGTCGGGCTGGGCGGGCACGAGGAGCGGGAGCAGACCCTCAACCAGCTGCTCGCCGAGATGGACGGCTTCGACCAGGGCAGTGGCATCGTGATCCTCGCCGCCACCAACCGGCCCGAATCCCTGGACGCCGCGTTGCTGCGCCCGGGCCGGTTCGACCGCCAGGTGACCGTACCGCTGCCGAATCAGGCCGAACGGGCCGCGATCATGGCTGCGCACGCCAAGGGCAAGCACGTGGCGCGGGACGTGGATCTGGACGTGCTCGCCCGTGGCACGCCGGGCTTCTCCGGCGCCGACCTGGCCAACCTCGTGAACGAGGCGGCCATCAACGCGGTGCGCGCCGACCGGATCGTCATCAACGCCCGCGACCTCGACCAGGCCCGCGACCGGGTGCTGCTGGGCCGCCGGGAGGCCTCCAACGCACTGCTGCCCGACGAACGGAACGCGGTGGCCGTGCACGAGTCCGGGCACGCGCTGCTCGCCGCGCTCTGCGAACACGCCGATCCGGTCGCCAAGGTGACGATCCTGCCGGCGGGCGTGGCGCTCGGCGTGACCGAGCAGCTTCCCGAGGCGGAACGGCACCTCTACAGCGAGGCCTACCTGCTCGACCTGCTGACCGTACGGCTCGGCGGCCGGGCGGCCGAGCTGGTGGTGTTCGGCCAGGGGTCCACCGGGGCGGCCAACGACCTCGCAGGGGCGACGCACATCGCCGGTCGCATGGTGCGCGAGTTCGGCCTGTCCACCGCGCTCGGCCCCGTGGGGTACGGCTCCACGACCCCGCACGACCTCGGCGAGGCGCCCCAGGACACCCCGTTGCGGCTGCCCTATTCCGAGCACACCCAGGAACTCATCGACGCCGAGGTCGCCGGCCTCCTCCGCCTCGCCGAGCACCGCGCCACCGGCCTGCTCGACGCACATCGCAACGCGCTCGACCGGCTCGCGGCGACGCTGCTCGAAGAGGAGACCGTCGACGGAGACGTCGTCGTCAAGGTACTGAGGAGCCACCCGCCCGGAGACGGTCCGGCCCGCCGGCCGTCCCCTCGGGCCGTCCCCGCCCGCCATCTCAGCGGGAGGCGTGGCTCCCCCGGTTGACCCCGCCGCGTCCGGTCGAACGCGGCGCTCAACCGCCGTCCGCAGCCGCCGGAGCGGCGGGCGCGGCGGTGCCGTCGTGCCGCAGGGTGGGCGTACGGCGGACACTGCGCCCCGCGCCGCGGGCGAGCTCGGCGAAGCGGGCGGCATCGCGCACGGCGGCGCCGCCGGCGTCGTTGTTGAAGTAGACGAACACGTCCTGGTCGTCGTCCCAGTTCGCGCAGATCCGCCGCAGCCAGCCGCGCAGGGCCTGGTCGCCATAGCTCGGCCGGGGCCGCGCTGTGCCCTCGTGGAACCGTACGTATCCCCAGTCGGTGGTCGGCCACAGCGGCGTGAGGGGGCGGCCGAGGCGGTCGGACCAGCACAGCGCGGCACCGCACCGCGTCAGCCGCGCGCGTACGTCCTCGGTCCACCATGAGGGGTGCCGCGGCTCGACGGCCACCCGGATTCCCGTGGGGAAGCAGCGCAGGCACGCGGTGAGCCGGTCCGGCTCGGCCTGCAGTGTGGGCGGAAGCTGCACGAGGATCGGCCCGAGCTTGGCGCCGAGGCCGGTCGCCGCGCGCAGCAGGCGTCCGACCGGCTCCTCGGGCTCCTTCAGCCGCTTGACATGGGTGAGGTAGCGGCTCGCCTTCACCGCCATCACGAACGTGGACGAGGTCCGGTCGCGCCAGCTCTCGAAGATCTCGTGGGTCGGCAGCCGGTAGAAGGCGTTGTTGTTCTCGACCGTGTCGAAGCATTCGGTGTACTGCTCCAGCCAGAGCCGCTGGGGCAGACCGGCCGGGTAGAGCACGCCGCGCCAGTCGGCGTACTGCCAGCCGGAGGTGCCGACGAACATCGGCATGACGACTCCCGGAGAGGCGCGGTACGGCTGCGTTCCCGACCAGCCTGCCCGCTGCGCGCCCCCCATGACCAGGGGCGCGAGGCCCTCCGCGGCGGGGACTTAGGTCCCGGTGATCATCGATCTCTGAGCTGGTGCGTCGCCTGTTCCTGGGTCGGGTCGGTACGGAGCCGCGCGAGCAGGCCGCCGTCGAGCAGCAGCGTGCTGCCGTTGAACTGGCCGGCCGCCGATGAGCCCAGGAACAGCGCCGCGTCGGCCACCTCGTCGGGCCGGGTGGTGCGTCCGGTCGGCAGATCGGCGGCGGCCCGGACGTCCGCGACCACGCTCGCCGGCGCTATGCACACCGCGCGGATTCCGGCCCCGCCGAGCTCGACCGCGATCGATCTGGTGAGCGCCTCGATACCGGCCTTGGCGACGTCGTAGGCGCTCTGGTTCTCGTGCGCGCGGAAGGCGCCGGGCGAGGACAGGCTGATGATGACGCCGCCCCGGCCGCCGTCGCGCCAGTGCCGTGCCGCCCGTACGGACAGCAGGTAGACCGAGCGGAGGTTGGCCGAGATGACCTCGTCCCACTGGCCCGCTCCGATGTCGATCAGTGGCGTGCGGTGCCCGGTGATGGCGGCGTTGTTCACGAGGACGTGCAACCCGCCCGCGCGCTCGGCCTGGGCGAACACTTCGTCGGCGAAGTCCTCCCGGGCCAGGTCACCGGCCAACGTGATGATCCGTGGCCGCCCCCTGAAGACCCGCAGTCCGTCGGCGTCGCGGTCGACCGCCAGCACGTCGGCCCCGGCCTCGGCGAAGCCGCTGACGAGAGCGCGCCCGATCATGCCCGCCGCACCCGTCACCAGGACCCGCTCGCCCGAGTAGTCGAACCGTACGGTGCTCACTGCGTGCTCATTTCCGCGTGATCTCCTTCGGCTGATCCGTGCCTGCGCGACGAAGCCGGGCCCGGCTGCGGGCCGCGTCGCTCCCTGACGTCAGAGGGCCTTCCTGAGCCACTGCTCGACACCGGCCACGTGCACCTCGGCCCAGGCCCTGGCCACGTCGGGCTGCCCATCGGCGATCGCGTCGAGGATCGCGTGGTGCTCGGAGTGCGTCCGCTCCCAGGCGCCCTCCTGCGTCAGCCCGCGCCAGATCCGGCCGCGCATGGTCGGGCCGGCCAGGCTTTCGAGCAACGAGCACAGCACGGAGTTGCCCGACGCGACGGCGATCCGGCGGTGGAACTCCAGATCGTTGGCGACGAGTTCCTCGTACGTGGAATCGGCCGAGACGAGCGACAGGTGGCCGCGCAGCGCCGCCACCTCGTCCTCGCCGATCCGGGTCGCCGCGAGCGCCGCCGCCCGGGGCTCGAGGAACCGTCGCACCTCGAAGAACTCGAGCACGGTGGCGTCGTGGTGCACGTCGACGACGAAGCTCAGCGCGTCGAGCAGCAGGCTCGGCTCCAGGCTCGTCACATACGTGCCGTCGCCCTGCCGTACGTCGAGCACCCGGATCAGCGACAGAGCCTTGACCGCCTCGCGCAGGGAGTTGCGGGACAGGCCGAGCTGTGCCGCCAGGTCGGCCTCCCGGGGCAGCCGCTGCCCCGGGCGCAGGCTGCCGGAGACGATCATCTCTTTGATCTTTTCGATCGCCTCGTCGGTGACCGCCATCGCCTCGCGCCTCCCGAAGGTCGGATGTCTTTCTGACTGAAGTATGCCGAGCCGCGCCGTGACGTGTGATTGCGCCCTCATCCCACTTGACGCGAGAGCACCGGCGATGGTCCCATTTCTTTAGTTAGGGAACTTTCCTAATGGTGCTCCCGACGGGTGGCCGGCCCGGCAGGTGAGATCAGCACGGATGGCGACCAGTGGACGCCCTGATCCCGGCGACGGACGGAGAGGGAGACCGAGTTGGCCCCGCCCACCCCGGGCACACCGAGCCTCCTGCGCGCCATCAACGACCGCGCCGCGCTCGAGATGCTGCTCGCGCACGGCGCGCTGACCCGCCCGCGGCTCGGCGAGTTGACCGGGTTGTCCAAACCGACCGCCTCGCAGCTGCTCGCCCGGCTCGAGCAGGCCGGCCTGGTCGTACAGGACGGGATCAAGGGGGGGTCCACCGGGCGCACCGCGGAGATGTACCGGATCGATCCGTCCGCCGCCCATGTCGCCGGCCTCGACGTCACCCCCGTACGGATCAGGGTCGCCGTGGCCGACCTCCTCGGCACGGTCGTGGGCGAGCACACGCTGCGCACCCCGGGCCGGTCCGGCGAGGACGTCGTCGGCCGCGTCCGGGCCGCGGTCGACAGCGCTGCCCGGGCGGGAGGCCTGGAGCTCGACCGGCTGAACCGGGTCGTCATCGGGATCCAGGGCGCCGTCGACCCGTCGACCGGGCGGCTCGGTTACGCCGCCCACATCCCCGGCTGGCATGTCCCCGACGTCACCGGCCGGATGGCCGAGGGGCTCGGCCTGCGGGTGGCCATCGAGAACGACGTCAATCTCGCCGCGCTGGCCGAGCTCGACCACGGGCAGGCGGCCGGGATCCGCGACTTCGTGCTGCTGTGGGTGGGCAACGGGATCGGGATGGCGGCGGTCCTCGGCGGGCGGCTGCACCGTGGCGCCACCGGCGGAGCGGGTGAGATCGGTTACATGCCGCTGGCCGGAGCTCCGCTCGTGCGCGGCGTTCGCCGCGCCCACACCGGCGGGATGCAACTGGCGGCCGGGGCTCCGGCGGTCCTGAAGCTGATGCGGGGGCACGGCTTCAGGGGGACCGACGCCGTCAAGACCGTCGAGCGGGCCGCCGCGTCCATCGAGCGCGCGTCCATCGAGCGCGCGGCCGGGGGCGCGCTCGACGGCGGTGTGCCCGACGGCCGTACGCTCGACGGTGGTGCGCTCGCCGCCGGCCTGCCGGAGAAGGCGGCGGACGAGGCCGCGCGAGCCGCCGCCGCGCTCGCCGAGCTGGCCGCCCGGCTCGGTATCGCGCTCGCGAACGTGACCGCGGTGCTCGATCCCGAACTGATCATCCTTTCCGGCGGTGTGCTGCACGCCGGTGGTGAGCCGTTGCGGGCTCTGATCGAACGCGAGCTGCACGCGCTGACCATCCCGAGGCCCCGTCTGCGGCTGAGCTCGGTCGAAGGCAATCCGGTCCTCGCCGGCGCGCTGCACCTCGCGCTGGCCCAGGCCCGCGACGAGGTCTTCTCGAGCACTTTTCGCTGAGCCGCCGTCCGAAGGAGAACCGGAGTGCCTGTGATCACCCCTCTGCTCGTCGCCATCGATGGAGGGAACAGCAAGACCGACGTCGTGGTAGTGGCCCGGGACGGCGGGGTCCTCGCCGGCTTCCGCGGCGGCGGATTCCGGCCTCATGAGGTCGGACAGCAGGCGGCGGTCGACGTGATCGCCTCGGCCGTCGCCGCCGCGCTCGACCAGGCGGGCGCCGTGCCGGGCGTCCCCGTGGACCATGTGGCCGCCTACCTCGCCAACGCCGACCTGCCCGAGGAGGAGGAGAGCCTGACCAGGGCCCTGAGGGAACGCGGATGGTCCCGTACGGTCCGGGTCGGCAACGACACGTTCGCCCTCCTGCGGGCCGGCGCCTCGAAGGGCTGGGGCGTCGCGGTCGTCTGCGGCGCCGGGATCAACTGCCTCGGCGTGGGGCCTGACGGACGGGTCTCCCGCTTCCCCGCGCTCGGCCCGCACACCGGTGACTGGGGCGGCGGGATGCAGATCGGCGATCTGGCCCTGTGGAACGCCGTCCGCGGCGAGGACGGCCGGGGCCCGCGCACCTCGCTCACCGCGGCGGTCGCCGGTCACTTCGGCGTGGGCACCGCCGTCGACGTCGGGCTCGCCCTGCACAGCGGCGAGCTGGCCTCCGGGCGGCTGATGGAGCTCACGCCCGTACTGCTGGACGTGGCCGCCGAGGGCGATGCCGTCGCCCTGTCGGTCGTCGACCGGCTGGCCGACGAGGTGACCGCCCTCGGCACGGTCACGCTACGCCGTCTCGGCCTGCTGGAGAGCCCGGCCGAGGTGGTGCTCGGCGGCGGTGTGCTCACCGCACGGCATCCGCTGCTGATGCGAGGGATCGAGCGGCGCTACGCCGAGCGGGCCCCGCGCGCCGACCTGGTCGTCGCCGAGGCCCCGCCGATCCTCGGCGCGGCACTGCTGGGCCTGGACGAGGTCGGTGCCGGACCGGAGACCCACGCCGCACTGCGCGCCGCCCTCACCGAGCACGGCTCCCCGGGTGAGGGCACGCCCGGAGGGGCCACGCCCGCCATGACCGGCTGAGCGCCACCCGCCCCTCGCCCGCCCCGGAGCAGGGACGAACGAGAACATATGGGGCGTTTACCGAGGTAGAGCAGCGGGCAGCCCCGCGACATGCGGGTGGTCATCGTCGGAGCGAGCGGCAATATCGGCACGAGCCTCGTCGAGGCGCTGTCCCGGGACGGGCAGATCACCTCGGTGCTCGGCCTTGCCCGCCGCAGACCGGACTGGCACCCCGGCAAGACCGAGTGGGCCGAGGCCGACATCGCCACCGACGACCTCGGTCCGCACTTCCGGAACGCCGACGCGGTCGTCCATCTGGCCTGGCGGTTCCAGCCGACGCACGACCCGATCCGCACCTGGCACTCCAACGTGCTCGGCGGCATCCGGGTGTTCCAGGCCGTGGCCGACGCCGGGGTGCCCACTCTCGTGTACTCCTCGTCCGTGGGCGCCTATTCACCCGGGCCGAAGGACCGCAGGGTCGACGAGACCTGGCCCACCCACGGCTGGCCGGCCGCCGCGTACTCTCGCGAGAAGGCCTATCTGGAACGGGTGCTCGACACGTTCGAGCGCGAGCACGCCGACCGCAGGGTGGTACGGCTGAGACCCGGATTCGTCTTCAAGGGGCAGGCCGCCTCCGAGCAACGGCGGCTGTTCGCCGGCCCGCTGCTGCCGAACCCGCTCGTACGGCCCGGTCTGGTCCCGATCCTGCCGGCGCCGCCGGTGGAGTTCCAGGCGCTGCACTCGCTCGACGCCGCCGAGGCGTTCCGCCTGGCCCTCATGAAGGACGTCAGCGGGCCCTTCAACATCGCGGCCGAGCCGGTCCTGGACGTCCCCGCCCTGGCCGGGCTCCTCGGCGCCAGGGCCGTCCGCGTGCCCACGTGGCCGGTGCGCGGCCTCCTCGCGGCCGCCTGGCACCTGCGGCTCGTGCCGGCCTCGCCGGACCTGCTCGACCTGGTGTCGCGGCTGCCCCTCATGGACACCACCCGCGCACGCAGGGAACTGGGCTGGTCGCCCCGACACAGCGCGCTCGACGCCGTGAGCGAGTTCCTGGACGGCCTCCGCGCGGGCGCGGGGATGGACACGCCTCCGCTCGCCCCCGACACCGGCCGGCCCCAGCGGATCCGGGAACTCGTGAGCCGCGCCGGGCACCGCCCCTGAAATGCCCCCGGATTCCCGCCGAATCACCCCCGAAGTTGGACAACGGATGATTGATAACAATTTGGAACGCCGGGTATCGATCAAGTGACCTGCTCCTGAACGATGGCGACATGGGCACTCCCCTCCCTGCCGGCATCTCCTTCGCCGAGCGTGTCGTGGACGAGTTGCGCCGCTGGCCTGCTCTGAGCGTGTGCCGCGTCGACTGCGGCGAGGGCAGCGGGCTGGCGCTGAGCAACCGGCAGATCCTGCATCTGCACACCTCTGACGAGGCCGAACTCTGCCTGACCTGGCCCGTGATCCAGCGCATGCACGAGGTGCTGCTGAACAGCGGACGGGTGCTGCTGGATCCGAGCGAGGACTGGGTGCGTGTCCGCCTGGACGGCGACAGCGATGTCGAGCTGCTCACCTCACTGGTCAGCGTGGCGATTCACGCCAACTCCAGCGCCTTCCCGCAGCACAGTCGTCCGGTCACCCCCTGCCCGAAGGGCCTCGCCTCGGTCTGAAGCCGCCGAAGGCCGGCACCAGGATCTGGTACCGGCCTTCGGTCACTTGGTAGCGGGGGCAGGATTTGAACCTGCGACCTCTGGGTTATGAGCCCAGCGAGCTACCGAACTGCTCCACCCCGCGGCGACATAGATGACTGTATGGGGCTGCCGGGGCTTGCGCAAATCGAATCTCAACGCCGGTTCGACCGCCGGCCGAATCTCCGGATGCCTTCGCCGGCCGCCCGCGGGACTCCCGCACCGTCAACGCGGCCTCTTCTATTTCCGTCGGTTCGCGAAGTTCCGCGCCCGGGTTCGTCCTCTGTCCGATGAATTACGGCACGCATATTCCGGGCGCGAACGGTCGCCGGGTGTGAACCGCCGAAAGGCCGGTTCCCATTATCCGGGAACCGGCCTTTCGATCTCTTCTGGTAGCGGGGGCAGGATTTGAACCTGCGACCTCTGGGTTATGAGCCCAGCGAGCTACCGAACTGCTCCACCCCGCGGCGATGTCCCAACTCTATGGGCACCCTGGACCTTAGGCAAATCGCCGGCCGCCGCGCCCCCACGCGCCTCTCCGCCGCGCGTTTCCCGAATGCCGACGCAACGCGCCCCCCGGCGAATGATCCGCCGGGGGGCGCGTGCACGCTGACCGGGCCGGCTCAGCCGGCCGGCGTCGCCGAGGGACTGGCCGACGGACTCGGCGAGGCCGACGCCGCAGGCCGCGCGGCGGCGGCCTGTGCCCTCGCCAGCCGGTCCAGGGCCTCCTTGAGCCGCTGCTGCGCCTGCCCGTACGCCGTCCAGTCGCTCTTCTTCATCGCCTCCTGGCCGTCGGTGAAGGCCTTCTGCGCGTCGGAGATGGCGCGCTGGACCTCGGGGCTGGCCTGCTGGCCCGTGGCGGGCGATCCGGACTCGGGCGGAGGCGGAGCCACCGAACCGGTGCCGCCCTTGAAGATCTGGTTCAACGCCTCCTGCAGCGTCGCACCGGTCCCCACGTCTCCGCCGTACATCACCAGGACCTGCCTGAGGATGGGGTACGGCTCCTGTTCCGTGCCGCCGGCCGCCTGGGCATAGACCGGCTCGACGTAGAGCAGCCCGCCGCCGAAGGGCAGCGTGAGCAGGTTGCCGAGCACCGTCTGGGTGCCGCCGAGCCGCAACCGGTTCAGTACCTCCTTGACGTTGGCGTCCGCCTCGAAGGTGTTCTGCACCTGCCCCGGCCCCTGGATGGGCGAGTTGCGCGGCAGTTCCAGCACCCGCATCTGCCCGTACGTCGACCCTGGCGTGGCGTCGACCGACATGAACGCGGCCAGGTTGGGGCGTCCGCGCGGGCTGTAGGCCGTGGTCAGGGAGAACTTGGGCGACTGATCACCGGGCATCCGGAGGCTCAGGTAGTACGGCGGAGTGGTCTTGCCCCTGCTGGTCGGGTCCTGCGGGACCTCCCAGAAGTCCTGGCCGCTGTAGAAGGCACCCGGCTGCTGCACGTGGTAGCGGGCCAGGATGCGGCGCTGCACCTTGAACAGGTCCTCGGGGTAGCGCAGGTGTGCCATCAGCTGCTGGCTGATCTCGCTCTTGGGCTGCACGACCCCCTTGAACGCCTTCATCCAGGTGCGCAGCACGGGGTCCTTGTCGTCCCACGCGTACAGCCGGACCGTGCCGTCATAGGCGTCCACGGTGGCCTTGACCGAGTTGCGCATGTAGTTCACCCGGTCGTTGGCCTGCCGGGCGACGGCCGAGCGGGTGTCGGTGACCGTGTCGCGCGTGGCGTCCCCGAGGCTCATCTTCTCGGAGTACGGGTAGCCGGCCGAGGTCGTGTAGCCGTCCAGGATCCACAGGACCCGGCCGCCCACGACGGCGGGATAGGGATCGCCGTCGAGCGTCAGCCAGGGCGCGACGCGCTGCACCCGCTCGCGCGGCGTCCGGTCGTAGAGGATCTTCGATTCCGAGTTGATCGCCCCGGACAGCAGCAGGTTCTTCTCCTGGAACTTCACCGAATAGAGCAGCCGGTTGAAGAACGAGCCGATCGGCACGCCACCGTTGCCCTTGTAGGTGTTGTTCTGCTGGCCCGCCGGGCTCTCGTCCGGATAGTCCAGTTCCCGGGGCGCCGCCCCGGCGGGCGCGCCGACGACGGAGTAGACGGGCGATCGCTCACCGAAGTAGATCCGCGGCTCGAAGTTGCCGAGCGAACCGGTCGGCGGGACGTCCTTCTCGACGAAGTCCGGCTCGCCCCTCTCGGTGATCTTGTTGCCGGACGCGCCGACGAATCCGTACCCGTGGGTGTAGACGAGGTGGTCGTTGACCCAGCCGCGACGGCCCTCGGGCGCTCCCTCGATCTCGCGCACGGCCACGACGGTGTCCCGGCTGGCGCCCTCGAGCTGGTAGCGGTCGATGTCGAGCACGTCGGGGAACCGGTAGAAGTTCCGCACCTGCTGGAGCTGCTGGAACGTCGGCCCGACCACCAGCGGGTCGAGCAGCCGCACGCCCGAGACCGTGTCCGCCTCGCTGCGCAGCTGGTCCTCCGACGGTTTGGTCTGGGCGCCGTACGGCGTCACCTGCGCCTTGTCGACGCCGTACGCCGTACGCGTCGCGGCGATGTTGCGCGCGATGGACGGCGACTCCTTGTCGAGCTCGTTGGGGCGTACCTGGAACTGCTGGATCAGCAGCGGGTAGACGCCGCCGACCAGCACGGCGGAGAGGACGAGCAGGCCGAAGCCGACGCCGGGCAGCATCATGCCGCGCCGCACGATGTTGACGAAGAACATCACCGCGCAGATGAAGGCGATCACCGCGAGGATCGTCTTGGCCGGCAGCACCGCGTTGACGTCGGTGTACGACGGTCCGGTGACCACCCCGCGATCCGACAGCGCCAGGCCGTACCGGTCCAGCCAGTAGGCGACCGCCTTCAGGAGCACGAACACGCCGACCAGGACCGACAGGTGCGCCCGCGCCGGCGGGCTGGCCTTGTCGCCGGGCCCCTGCAGGCGCAGCCCCCCGTACAGGTAATGCACGATCACGGCGACGACGATCGACAGGATCACCGTTGCGAAAATGTAACCGAGCAGCAGCCGCAGGAACGGGTAGGTGAAGACGAAGTACGAGACGTCCTTGTGGAACTGCGGATCCTTCGTGCCGAAGGACGTGCGGTTCCAGAAGGCGAGCCAGATGTGCCACTGCCCGGCCGCCGAGGTGCCGGTGAGCAGCCCGAGCGCGCCGACGACCGCGATGGCGATCAGCCGGCGATGCGGGTCCACGGCCGTCCGGTAGCGCTCCAGGCCCTGCTGCTCGACCGACAGGGGGCGGTAGGCCGGGCGCAGACGGTAGGCGATCAGCATGTTGGCGCCGACCACCAGGCCCATGAGCACGCCGGCACTGACGAACAGCAGCACACGGGTCCACAGCTCGGTGGAGTACACCGAGGAGAAGCCGATGGAGCGGTACCACAGCAGGTCGGTCCAGATCGAGGTGAAGACCAGGAACAGCACGACGACCACCGCGAGGATCGCTGCCACGGGCAGCAGCAGTCGCGATCGGCCGGTACCGATCCCACTCCTGAGACCGGGTGTCCGGAAGGTCAAGGCTCTGCTCCGTTCATGGTGGCGCTCGCTCCCACGGCGTCGCGCACTGTTGGGCACGACCAAAGCGAGATGCTTCTAGTGCAACTTACCGAGGATGCGGGGGGTTCCCGCTCTACCCCATGCCGATTGAGGGAAAGATGGCGACGTGACCCACTTGGAAGAAGTTGTACTGGATCTTGAGCGGCACTCGGCCGAGGTCGGATGGGACGCTCCACCGCGCCTTTACGCACTCGTGGAAACCGCTGAACTGCGGGCCGGGGAGCCCGAACTGGCGAACCAGCTGGATCTGCCCGCCGACGTCGACACTATCGCCGCGCTGGAGCAACCCCCGCTGCCCGACGACAAGGCGATCGAGGACGTGCTGGCCGCGATCGCGTGGCCGGACGGGGTCACAGGCTGCGCCCTCGTGGTGGAGCGCATCGTGCTGCCGCCGGACGCCGAGGACGATCTGCCCGAGACCGACGCGGAGATGCTCTCCTACGCGTCCGGGCATCCGGCCCGTGACGACGTACGGGTGGTCGTCGGGGTGCTGCGGGACGGCAGCAGGCACTCGGCGCTGCGATCGCGCAAGCACGACGCCGACGACGAGGTGCTGTCCGGCCCGGATCTGGTGCCGGCCCTGGCCGACGCGCTGGCGGCCACCTTGGAGCCGGACGAGCCCGGCGACGAGACCGACCCCGCACAGTGACCTGATCCCGCACCCTCGCCGTGAGATGCGCCCTTCGACCGATGACCGGTTCCATGCGAACAACTGCATGATCACGACAGAGAACCTCTGCCGTGATCATGCAGTTGTTCGCAGGGCGGGTGTGCCGGGTGCGGGTCAGGAGGTGGGGCAGGCGGCCACGGTGCCCCGGCCGGTGCGCAGGGCATCCAGCGAGGTGACCGCGCTGTGCAGGGTGTCGGCCTTGATCAACCGCAGTCCCTTGGGCACGTCCGCGGCGGCCTCGGCGCAGTTGCCGGCGGGTGTGAGGAACGCCGTCGCACCCGCCCGACGCGCGGCGATCATCTTCTGCTGGATGCCGCCGATCGCGCCGACCTCGCCCTCCGGCGTGATCGTGCCCGTGCCGGCGATGAACCTGCCCCCGGTCAGGCTGCCCGGTGTCAGCTTGTCGAAGATCGCCAGGGAGAACATCAGCCCAGCGCTCGGTCCGCCGACCTCCCCCACGCTGATCTTCACTTTGATGGGGAACTTGAAGCTGTCCTGCAGGACGACGCCCACGACCCCCTGCGACGCGTCCGACAGGGAGGGCGCCGTGGTCAGATCGACCTTGCGCTCCGCGCCGTCCCGCTCGTAGGTGATGGACACCTTCTGCCCGGGCTTCCTCTTCTGTATCGCGGCCTTGACGGTGTCGACGTTGCCGACCTTGGCCCCGTCGATCGCGATCAGCTCGTCGTCCTTGCGCAGCCGTCCGTCGGCGGGCATGCCCTTCTCCACCGACACCACCGACACGGTGTTGCCCACCGGGATCTTGAGTTCCTTCAACGCCGCCGCGACGGCCAGCTGCTGGGAGTTCTGCATCTGCAGGGTGTTCTCCTGCTCGACCTGCTTCACCGTCTCGTTCTTCGGGAACACCGTCTCTTCGGGCACGATCGCCGTCTGGGAGTCGAGCCAGCCGCGCAGCGCGGTGAACAGGTCGAGCCGGTTGCCCGGGCCCCCCTGGTAGGCCACGGTCGTGAAGTTGAGGTGTCCCTGGTCCGGGTAGACCTGCCGCCCCTCGATCTCGACCAGCGGCTTGCCGTCCTCGCTCTTGCCGAGCGTGTTCGTCGTCGGGCCCGGTGTCAGCGCGACGTACGGCACCGGGATCAGCGCACCCACCAGGCCGAGCACCAAGACCAGGATGCTTGTTACGGCGAGTGTGGCAGCGCGACGTGACATGCACGGAAGCCTAATCCGTTCTCAGCACGCCCCGACCCATTCGGCCGTACCGTCCGCGAAGAGCTGGTTCTTCCAGATCGGCACCTGGGACTTGACGTCGTCGATCAGTCGCCGGCAGGCCTCGAACGCCTCACCGCGATGCGCGCAGGACACCGCGACCACGACGGCGAGATCACCGATCTCCAGGTCGCCGACGCGGTGCACGGCGGCGAGCCCCCTGACGGGGAAGTCGGTCGCGATCTTCTCCGCGACCGCCCGCAGTTCCCGCTCGGCGCTGGGATGGGCACTGTACGACAGCCGCGTCACCGGCCGATCATGATCATGATCGCGGACCGTCCCGACGAACAGGGCCGTGCCCCCGGCCCCGCGGTCGTCGACGGCGCGCAGCACCTCGTCGACCGACAGCGGAGTGTCCCGGATACCGATCAGGCCGATGGCGTCCACGTGGCCGGAGCCTCCCTCTTCGCGCTACTGGATCCTTCTCTTGCGGCGGGCCCGCCGTACGACCGCGGCGGCGCCGATGACCGCGACCGTCGCACCCGCGGCGGTGGCCATCGTCGCCTCCTTGCCGCCGAGCCGGCGCCCGGCGACCGCATGGCGCCCGGCGGTCTCCTCGACCAGCGCGGCGAGGGCGGAGGCGTTGTCATGGGCCGGTTTCCAGCCGGCCTCGCGCAGGGCGGCGCAGTCGACCACCCACGGGTAGACCACGTACTGCAGGTCGGTGGCCGGTGCCGGTGTCACGCCGATGCGGTGCAGGCGCTGGGCCGTGCCGAAAGTGATCACGGCGGGCAGCTCGAACCGCCGCTTGCCGGTGATCTCTTCCACCTCGTCCTGCTCCAGCCAGCCCTCGGAGCCCACCGCCACGACACCCGACACCTTGTCCAGCACGGCCAGTTCGAGCGCCGTCACCAGGTCGTCGACGTGACAGAACTGCCAACGCGGCGCGCAGCCCTTGACGGCCAGCAGCCGGGGCGACTCGAAGTGCCGGGTGACGACCGTGTCGATACCGGGGCCGACAAGGGTGGCGGGCCGCAGCACCGTGACCCGCATGCCCGGATGGGTGACCGGGGCCCGGCCCGCGAGCTCCTCGATCTCCAGGAAGTCGCCGGCGATCCCGGCGTCGGGCTCACCGCGGAGCGGGGCGTTCTCGGCCAGCGGGACAGGGTTGTCGGCGAGCGCGCCGTACACCATCGCGCTGGTGACGAGCACCACACGGCGCACCCGGGCCGCCGCCGCGGCGGTGACCACGGTCTGGGCGCCACGCACGTTGTAGGTGCGCCGCTCCCGATGGTCGAGCTCGGGCGACCACTCGACGTCGAGGTGGACCATCACGTCGACGTCGGAGAGCCGATTGGACAGCAGCGGGTCGCGAACGTCCACGACACGCCAGGTCACGTCCGGGACGTCCCCCCGCTGCGCGTCGAGTGCGATGACCTTGCGGATCTCCTGCGACTGCGCGAGCCGGGCCGCGAGCGCACGACCGGCACCCGTCGCCGCACCGGTGATCGCGACGACCGGCCCCCTGCTACGCCGAGGGCGAACCTGCCCCTTTGCCATGGCGAGCGCCCCCTTCCTCTGTGCACCTCTTCGCCTGGACCGACTAACGTGGCGTTATGACCCCATCATGCAGCCTGTGGTCAACCGATGAGTGACATACCCTTCGGCTTCGGCCGGCCGCGCGACGACGACGGCGACGACGACAAGCCCCAAGATCCCTTCGCGGGCATGGGCGGCGGGGACATGCGGCAGTTCGCCGACATGCTCCACCGGTTCGCCGACATGCTCACCCATCAGGGCGACCAGAGCGGGGGCCCGCTGAACTGGGACCTCGCCAAGAACATCGCTCGCCACACGGTCGCCGAGCAGGGCGATCCGTCCATCGTCGACGCCGAGCGCCGCCAGGTCGAGGAGGCCCTGCGACTGGCCGACCTCTGGCTCGACGAGGGCACCTCGCTGCCCGCGGGCATCCGCGCGCCGCAGGCGTGGAGCCGGTCGGAGTGGATCGAGCAGACCCTGCCCGTGTGGTCGAAACTCTGTGATCCCATCGCCGCCCGCATGGTCGACTCCCTCGGCGGCGCGCTGCCGGGCGAGATGCAGGCGGTGGCCGGACCGCTGGTCGGCATGATCCGCCAGATGGCGGGCGCGATGGTCGGAGGGCAGGCCGGCCAGGCGCTCGGGGCACTCGCGCTCGAGGTCGTCGGGTCGGCCGACGTCGGACTGCCGCTGGCGCCCGAGGGCGTCGGCGCCCTGCTGCCGGCCGGGGTCACCGCGTTCGGCTCCGGCCTGGAGGTCTCCGACGAGGAGATCCGGCTGTTCCTCGCGCTGCGCGAGGCCGCCCACCAGCGGCTGTTCGCCCACGTGCCCTGGCTGCGCGGGCATCTGCTGGGCGCGGTCGAGGAGTACGCGCGCGGCATCACCGTCGACCTCTCCCGGCTCGAGCAGGCCGTCTCCGGCCTCGACCTCAGCGACCCCGAGGCACTGCAACAGGCGCTCGGCGGCGAGCTGCAGCTCCAGCCCGAGGAGACGCCGCAGCAGAAGGCGGCCCTCACCCGGCTCGAGACCGCGCTCGCCCTGGTCGAGGGCTGGGTCGACACGGTCGTCAACGGGGTGGCCGAAGGCCGGTTGCCGGCCGCCGCCAAGCTCGCCGAGGCCGTACGCCGCCGCCGGGCGACGGGCGGGCCGGCCGAGCGCACCTTCGCCACACTCGTCGGCCTCGAGTTGCGCCCGCGGCGGCTGCGCGAGGCAGGAGTGCTGTGGCGCGGGCTGAGCGCCGAGCGAGGGATCGACGGGCGCGACGCCGTATGGCAGCACCCCGACCTCATGCCCACCTCGGGCGACCTCAACGACCCGGACGCCTTCATCAAGGGAACACAGGACGATCTCGACATCTCGGCTCTCACCGAGCCGCCGGGCGAGAGCGCCCCTCCGACCGGGAACGGGCCGTCGGGCAGCACCGGGGACACGCCCGGAGACACGCCGGGAGATGACGACGCCCGAGGCGGCAAGGACGACGGCCCCTCGTGACCCCGCACCCGCCGGGCGGACCGCTGAGGTCGCGGACCGCGGGGTCGCTGCACGCCGACGCGGTGCGGGTGCTCGGCGAATGGGCGGCGCCCGATGACGCCCAGGACCGGCTGCGCCGTGAGTTCCTCGGTCATCTCCACTCGTACGCCGACGGCATGTGGCGCGAGTGCGCGACCGGGCACCTCACGGCGAGCGCCGCCGTCCTCGACGCCTCGCGTTCGCGGGTACTGCTGACCCTGCACACCAAGGTCAAGGCATGGTTGCAGCTCGGCGGCCACTGTGAGCCCAGCGATCTCTCCCTGCGTGACGCCGCCATGCGCGAGGCCACCGAGGAGTCCGGGATCACGGGTCTGCGGATGCTGCCGAGCCCGGTGCGGCTGGACCGGCACGCGGTGCGCTGCCATCCCGGCGGCTCCCACCACCTCGACGTGCAGTACGTCGCGATCGCGCCGGCCGGAGCCCGGTACCAGGTCAGCGCCGAATCCGACGATCTGCGCTGGTTTCCGGTCGAGGCGCTGCCCGACCGCACCGACGACGCCCTGCGGCGGCTCGTCGCGAGCGCCGTCGCGCTGACCCGCGAGCGCGCGGCGGAGTGACCCAGATCACCTGGCGACTCGCCTGACGGCGGGTGACGAGCTCAGCCGTACAGCGGACGCCCGCCGAGCAGGGCCCGGGTGTTCTCCCAGCCCTCCAGCCCCGGGTCGAGCAGGCCCAGGTCGGCGGGCGTACGGAGCCGGTGCCAGCCGGGACCCGTCGGCACGAGCCCGGGGCGTGGAGCCGCGGCACGCAGCAGCGCCAGGGCATCGGGGGTGTCCAGATCCACGGTCTCGAGCGCGGCCGACAGCCAGTCCGGCAGCGGCAGCCGCGCGGCCAGCGCCACCAGCCCGCCGCCCTCGGCCGGGGTCGCGGACGCGGGAGCCCCACCGAGGGCACGCAGCAGCTTGCCGATGAGCAGCGGCGGCAGGTCCGGGGCGTCCGGTGCCACGAGCACGGCCTCCTGGGCGCCCAGAGCGTGGAGAGCGCCGAAGGCGGGGCCCAGCGCCGCCTCCCGTACGATCGCGGTGCCCGGCCACGTGACCGCCTCGGCGTCGCGGTCACCGGAGGGCGCGACGACCAGCGCGGGCGTCACCAGTTCCAGCCCGGCGACCACCTCGTAGGTGTCCTCCAGAAGGGCGAGCCGGAACTCCTCGCCGTCCACCCCCGGTGGTGCCGCGTGGGCGGCCCGGGTCGCCGGCACCGCCAGGACCGCCACATGCCGACCGGTCAACCCGCGGCCTCGTGCGCCATCTCGTCCTCGTCCTCGTCTTCCATCTCGGGAAGGTGGGCGGCGGCGACGACGCCCTCGAGGTAGCCGCGGGCCCGCTCGGACTTGGGGTAGCGCGACACGAGTTCCCAGAACTCCGGCCCGTGCCCGGGCACGAGCAGGTGCGCCAGTTCGTGCACGATCACATAGTCGACCACCCATGAGGGCATGCCGCGCAGCCGTGTCGACAACCGGATCGTGCCGTCGTCGGGTGTGCACGACCCCCACCTGCTGCGCTGGTTCTCGACCCAGCGCACGCTGACCGGTTCAGCGTCACCGCCCAGATAGCGGCGGGAGAGCTCGCGGGCACGGTCGTGCAGCACGGTGTCGCTCGGGCGGCGGCGGCGCTCACGTTCGGCGAGCCGCTGGAGGATGGTCGCGACCCATTGCTCTTCCTCGGCCGCGCTCAGCCGGGAGGGCACCATCACGATGGTCTTGTCGCCATCACGGTAGGCGGACACGGTTCGCCGCCGTCGGGCGCTGCGGCGGACCTCGACGTTGGGGGGCACGATACAGAACCGTACCGAAAATTTTGCATTCTCCACAGGGGGTGGGCCACGTTTTACCAGGTCAGCAGCGACCAAATTGCTCATCCCCAGCGGTTTCCACAGGGTCGGCGGGCGGTTTCCACAGTGACCCGCCGTGCCGTCCCCACGGAGTCCACACCACCGTCCACAGAGGTGCGTTGACGCCTCGTCCGGCCCCGCTTACCTTCTGTGTCTCAACAGGCGCCGAGAGAACGCTCACCTCCGGCCCACCGGACCCGGAGGCCCCGAGCCGCTCGGTCACCCGCTTGACAGGGGAAGGAAAGCGGAGGGCCGAGCGGCCGGGACCTTCGCTCGCGGGCCTGCCCAGCCCCTGGCCGCCGCCGTGAGCAAGGACACGCTTACTCCATCCTCGCAGGTAGGCGCCTCGCCGCGGAGATCAGGTAAAATGTCCGTCAAAGACCGTTGTGGCGAGAATCATCCGCATGACTGACAATGGGGCCCGTGAGCGATCTCCCCCGCCGCGCGGTGACGCGGACAGCGAAGCTGGCGTCCCTGCCCATCGGATTCGCCGGGCGCACCGCCCTCGGGGTCGGGAAGCGCACCCTCGGCAGGCCGGCCGAACTCGTCGCCGTGGAGATCCAGCAGCGGACGGCCGATCAGCTGTTCAAGGTGCTGGGCGAGCTCAAGGGCGGCGCCATGAAGGTCGGCCAGATGCTGTCGATCTTCGAGGCGGCCCTGCCGGCCGAGATCGCCGGACCCTACCGCGCCACCCTGACCAGACTGCAGGAGGCGGCGCCGCCACTGCCGGCCAGAACCGTCCACAAGGTTCTCGAGGAGGGCCTCGGAGCCGGCTGGAGAGATCGCTTCATCGAGTTCGACGACACGCCGGCCGCGGCGGCCTCGATCGGCCAGGTGCACAAGGCGGTGTGGGAGGACGGCCGCACCGTCGCGGTCAAGGTGCAGTATCCCGGCGCCGGCAAGGCCCTCATCGCCGACTTCAACCAGCTCGCGCGGCTGAGCCGGCTGTTCGCCGTGCTGATGCCCGGCCTCGACATCAAGTCGATCCTCGCGGAGCTGAAAGAACGGGTCGCCGAGGAGCTGGACTACACGATCGAAGCTGCGTCGCAGTCGGCCTTCCAGGAGGCCTACGACGGCGATCCGGACTTCTTCGTCCCGGCGGTGGTGGCGCAGTCCGGCCACGTGCTCGTCACCGAGTGGATGGACGGCGGCACTCCGCTGTCCAAGATCATTAGTGCGGGCACGCAGGAGCAGCGTGATCGAGCCGGCCTGCTGTACTGCCGCTTCCTGTTCTCCGGCCCCGCGCGCTGCGGGCTGCTGCACGCCGACCCGCATCCCGGCAACTTCCGGCTGCTCGACGACGGCCGCCTCGGCGTGCTCGACTTCGGCGCGGTCGACCGGCTGCCGGGAGGGTTCCACCGCCGGATCGGGCGGCTGATGCGGATCGGCACCATGCTCGACCTCGACCTGATCGAGCAGGCGCTGCGCGAAGACGACTTCATCCGGGACGGCGTCGAGATCGATCCCGAGGCGCTGCACGCCTTCATCGCCCCGGTGGCCGAGCCGCTGATCGAGGAGACGTTCAAATTCAGCCGCGAATGGCTGCGACAGGAGGCGGCCAGGGTCACCGATCTGCGACCCACCAACGTCGTCCGCCAGCTCAACCTGCCGCCGTCGTACGTGCTCATCCACCGTGTCGTCACGGCGGGCACCGGCGTGCTGTGCCAGCTCGAGGCCGAGGGCCCGTTCCGCGGCGAGGCCCTCGCGTGGGTCCCGGGCTTCGCCGACGAACCCGCCGGAGCCGATGACGACGCGGTGTTCGCGGGCGAGGACGCCGACTCCGCTTGAGGACGGCCGCCCAGGCCGTGATCCCCCCGCCCGGCGGTCTGCGGTAATGCGCTGATAACTGCCCAGAATTCCGGATCACGATGGCGTCACACGGTAAAGCACGAACAAAAACCTCCGGCCGTTCGAATCAGTCGAATTGAATCGGGAAGATCACCGAGCGAGAGAACAAAGGTCGGTCATCGCGTTCCGGAGTCCAATTCATGAGAGCCTCGACATCCTCGATCTGCGCCGTGATCGGTCTCACCTTCGCCGGCACGGGTTCTCTGGCCGCGTTCACCGCCGACCGGGCCCAGGCGATGACCAGGGCCGCCGCTCAGGTCGGATCAAGCGACCCGGCACGTGTGCGTGTCCCTCGACCCCCACGCGGCAGGGAATACGTAGCGCGAAGGGAGGTTCGCCGAACGAGCACCAAGAAGCTCGATTCCGGGTCGGTACTGGCCGATTCCCGCAATACCAACCACCGAATCGAACGGCGCAGGGTGATAGTCGTCCCGAAGCCCACAGATCGGAGAACCGCCCCTTCCGGCCGAACCCGGCCACCTGGCAGCCGCCGTACGGCATCGGAAGCCTCGCGATCATCGTCGGAAGCCGCACCGAAACGATCATCTTCGGTGACGAGACAGGCTTCGCGAGAATCCCGATCAGGCGCGTCACCACGCTGAAGTACTGATCGTTCACCGGGGCCGACTCCACTGCGGCGGTCTCGCTCCCGCTCATCTCCATCGAGGCCGATCCGCACCTGGGCACGGTGAACCGCACGAGCCTCGACCACGTGCCCGGCGCCTCGGTCAGGGCGGGCGCGACCGGTCGCCGCAGCCCGCATCCTCACAGCCGAACGGGACCCCTGGACCGGGTGCGGGAGGCGTCCCGCCAGGCCCAGGGGTCCCGTTCGACGTGCCCACCCGGGAGTCCAGCCACCGCCAAACCATCCAAGAAGAGCGGGGCCGGCCTCACTACCGCGTTCCGCGCGGTGCCCCTACCGGGTGAACAGGATGCGACGCACCCGAAGCGCCCTCGCCTGGGCGTCCCGACGCGCGCGCCGCATGGCGCGCACCTGTGCGATCGCACTCAGCCTCTCGATCTGCCGGTCGTGCTCACGTATTCGCTCGCGGGACAGTTCTACGCTGAGCAAACTCACCTTGCGCTCCTTGCTGAAGTTGACGCGGCGGAGCGCCTGGTCGGCGCCCGGCTCGATGATCTGGACCGGCGGCCGCGCGGACGGCGCGCGGCCACCGGCCCGATGTGCTCCCGTGACCGGCGATCCGGCCACTCCGACAGAAGTCGTCACGCGGCGACCTCCGCGTTCTTCCGCGGGCGCCCACGCGGGCGCTTGCGCGCGACGATCACGCCACGGACGAACAGCTCGCCGCCCCAGACACCCCACGGCTCCTGGCGCTCGAGAGCGCCGGCGAGGCAGGCCCGCTGGATCGGGCAGTCAAGGCACTGGGCCTTGGCCAGCTCGACGTCCGCCGGCGCCTCCGCGAAGAAGAGCTCCGGGTCGGTACGGCACGGAAGCGCCAGGTCCTCGACGCTCGTGTTGAGCGCGGTCCCGTGCATCGCTGTGTCACCCCATTTTCTGCGTCGTATCTCAACGGGTTCGTCGGTTGGCCCCTGTGGATGAGGGCCCGGACAAAACAAGAAGGCCGCGGATCCGGTGTCTGGATCCGCGGCCTGGGGGCAATTGCCGGTGTCTAAACCGGTTGCCTCCAGGGGTACGGACCCGACACGCCACCTTCGGTGGCGCCCACGTGGGCCGTCGTAGCGACTGGGCTGGCGGCGGAGATGACACTCCGCCCCTGCTTGACCTGGAAACGCTGCTCGTCGCGCAGTCGCGAGCCGAGATTCTCGAGTCGCGACGGGATGACGTGACGCACGTCTTTCAGCGCGTCGGCGTCTATCCGCATGAACACGGGTGACTGAGCATAGGAACCCGGGCATGCGACAGTCACGGACCAGGTCATGTCGCTGGACATCAAGATCCTCACCGGACTGCCACCACCTCTCTGGTTCCTCGGGTTCGGTGCACCGGGCACCGAACCGTTTGAGTGCTCGCGTAGAGCGTACGGGGCGACCCCGAAATCAATCAAGGTATTTTTGACCTGCGATGATGTGACTTCTTGGCGACTTTTACGGGAACCGGCGGGGGTTCCCCGTCGGCCGGCGCCGGGGCCGGTCACTGATCCGGTTCGGTGACCCGGATCAGTCCCTCCTGCATCACCGAGACGACGAGTTCGCCCTCCTCGGTGAACACCTGACCTCGGGCCAGCCCGCGCGCGCCGCCGGCGGCGGGGGTGTCCTGGGCGTACAGCAGCCACTGGTCGGCGCGGAACGGCCGGTGGAACCACATGGCGTGGTCCAGGCTCGCCCCCATGGTCCGCTTGTCGCCCCAGGCCAGGCCGTGGTTGAGCAACACCGTGTCGAGGAGCGTCATGTCCGAGGCGTACGTCATCAGGCACACGTGCAGCAGCGGATCGTCGGGCAGGTCGCCGTCGACCCTCAGCCAGACCTTGGACTCGGGCGTCTTCAGGCCGGGGTCCTTGGCCGCCTCCCAGGTCAGCGGGGTGGCGTGCCGGACGTCGAACGGCCGCCGCCGTACGAACTCCTCAGCGAACCGATCGCCGAACAGGGCCGCGAGACGCTCATGGGAGGTCGGCAGGGTCTCGGGATCGGGCCCCTGCGGCATCGGCGCGAGGTGCGCGGGACCGTCCTCGACGATCTGGAAGGACGCCGACAGCGTGAAGATCACTTTGCCGTGCTGGATCGCCGACACCCGGCGGGTGGTGAAGGACCGGCCGTCGCGGACGCGGTCGACGGTGTAGACGATCGGGACGCTCGGGTCGCCGGGCCGGATGAAGTACGCGTGGAGGGAGTGCACGGGGCGGTTGACGGGCACCGTACGGCCCGCGGCGACCAGCGCCTGCCCGGCCACCTGCCCGCCGAACACCCGCTGCTGCCGGTCCTGGGGGCTGCGGCCGCGGAAGATGTCGTTCTCGATCTGCTCGAGGTCCAGCAAGTCGAGCAGTTCCGTCAAAGATTCCTTCACGGCGGTCAGTCAAGCAGGTCGGTCGTTGTGGCCGGGGTCTCACCCCGGCACAGCGCCAGCACCGAGGCGCCGTAGCGCTCCAGCTTGGCGCGGCCGACACCCGAGATGACCGCGAGCTCGGCCTCGGTCGCCGGCCTGCGCTCGGCGATCGCCTGCAGGGTCACGTCGGTGAACACGACGTAGGAGGGCACCTTCTGTTCCTTGGCGGCCGCCACCCGCCACGCCTTCAGGTCCGCGAACAAGGCCTCGTCGAGGTCCGCGGGGCAGCCCTGGCAGCGGCCCAGCTTGCGTTCGAGGGCGGCGGTCAGCGGCCGGCCGCACACCCGGCACGGCTGCGGTCCCTTCGCCGACCTCTTTCGGTCGGTCGCCGGCATGCGGGCGGGTGTCGACGTCGACGTCTGCGGGGCGATCCCATCGAGGAACCGCGAGCAACGCCGTACCTTGCGCCCGCCCGGCGCGCGGGCCAGCGACCACGACAGCGCGAGGTGCTCGCGGGCCCGGGTCACCCCGACGTAGAGGAGCCTGCGCTCCTCCTCGATCTGCTCGGGCGTCTCGGCGTAGATGATCGGCAACGTGCCGTCGCTCAGCCCGACGAGGAACAGCGCGTCCCACTCCAGGCCCTTGGCGGCGTGCAGCGAGGCCAGCGTCACGCCTTCGAGCGGCGGCGCGTGCTGCGCAGCGGCCCGTTCCTCGAGCTCGGCGACGAACTCCACGAGACCGGCCGCCGCGTCGGCGGCCGCCATGTCCTCGGCGAGCTGCGCGAGGGCGGCCAGCGACTCCCACTTCTCCCGAGCCGCGCCGGTGCCCTCGGGCGCCTTGTCGGTGAAGCCGATGCCCGACAGCACGTGCCGTACGGTCGCGATCAGGCCCATGCCGTCGGTCTCGGCGTCGCCGCCGGACCGCGTGGCACCGCGCAGCCGTACGACCGCCTCGCGCACCGCGGGCCGTTCGAAGAAGCGCTCGGCACCGCGCAGCACGTAGGGGACGCCGGCGTCGGCGAACGCCTGCTCGTAGATCTGCGACTGCGCGTTGATCCGGAACAGCACGGCGACCTCGCGCGCCGGCACGCCGTTCTCGATCAGTTTGGTGACCTTGCGGGCGACGTCCTCGGCCTCGGCGACCTCGTCGTCGTACTCGGCGAAGGTCGGCTCGGGCCCGTCGTCCCGCTGCGCGATGAGCTCCACCCCCGGCACCTGCCCGCGCGAGCCGGTGCCGCGCCGCGCGAGCACGTCGTTGGCCAGCTTCACCACCTGCGGGGTGGAGCGGTAGTCGCGGACGAGCCGGACCACCTGCGCCGTTGGGTGGTCCCTGGTGAACCCGAGCAGGTACGAGGGGGTCGCGCCGGTGAAGGAGTAGATCGTCTGGCTCGGGTCGCCGACGACGCACAGGTCGTCGCGGTCGCCCAGCCAGGTGTCGAGCAGCAGCTTCTGCAGCGGGTTGACGTCCTGGTATTCGTCGACGACGAAGTAGCGATACTGCTCGCGCACCTGGTTGGCGACGTCGCGGTGCTCGGTGAGGACCGCGGCGGTGAGCTCGAGCATCCCCTCGAAGTCGAGGAGGTTGCGCTCGCGGCGGAGGCTCTCGTACATGACGTAGATCCGGGCGACGTCGACGGCGTCCACGGGCGGCTTGCGGCCCGCCTTGGCGGCCGCGGCGGCGTAGTCCTCGGGCCTGGTCTGGGTGACCTTGGCCCACTCCACCTCGCCGGCGACGTCGCGCAGCTCGGTACGGCCGAAGGAGAGCCGGCAGGCCCGGGCGGCGTCGGCGATGAGCCCGATCTTGGATTCAATGATCTTGGGTGGCTCGCCGCCGATAACCTTGGGCCAGAAGTAGGTGAGCTGCCGGAGGGCGGCGGCGTGGAACGTGCGGGCCTGCACGCCCGGCGCGCCGAGCTGCCTCAGCCGGCCTCTGAGCTCACCGGCGGCCCGCGTGGTGAACGTCACCGCGAGCACGCGCTGCGGGGACACGATGCCGGTGAGGGTCGCGTAGGCGATCCGGTGGGTGATGGCCCGCGTCTTGCCGGTGCCGGCGCCGGCGAGCACGCAGACCGGCCCGCGCACGGCCTCGGCGACCGCGCGCTGCTCCGGATCGAGACCCTCCAGGACCGCGTCGGCTTCCAATCGCCCTCCACTCGTCGCGCGCCGGGTTTCCCGCTGGACCATCCTCCCACCGGTCGCCGCGCGAACCGGCCCCGTCGCCGGGTGAACCCTCGTGCCATTGTCGCGGGAGGGACGGCGCCGCCGCTCGCGGAGGGACACCCGAAGGGACGACACGCGGAAGGACGATCGGTGGAATGCAGGCCCGCCCCGGGGCGTTGTGCCATTGCAACCTTTGATCAACCTGAGGGGACGACCGACCGATGGCGATGCCGACGCCCGACCAGCTGACGATGTACACGACGTCATGGTGCGGATTCTGCCGCCGACTCAAGAGCCAACTGGCTCGCGAGGGCATCGAGATGGTCGAGGTCGACATCGAGAAAGACCCCGAGGCGGCCGAGTTCGTCATGAAGGTCAATGGCGGCAACCAGACCGTGCCGACCGTGGTCTTCCCCGACGGGACGGCCCTGACGAACCCGTCCGCCAAGCAGGTCAAGAGCCGTCTCGCCGCTCTCGCCTGACCCGGGCGCCCACGACCCGGGTACATCCGGACACGGCGGCGCAGATTGCGCACGACCGTGAGGTCGCGTCTCGGGCGCCGTGATCTCGCAGCCGGACGACACCTCGGTGACCCTTCTCTCAGCCGTGATCATGCACTTATGCGCGGCCGGCCGATCCCGAGCCGGAACACGACAGCGGACCCTCTGCCGTGATCATGCAGTTGTTCGCGGTACGGCGCCCCGCCACAGAGGGGTACGGCGCCCCGCCACAGAGGGAAGACGCGAACAACTGCATGATCACGACTGGTGACGGCGGCGTGGGGCCAGAAGGGGTTCTGAGGTGGTCAGAAGGGTTCTGAGGTGGGGAGCTCGGAGCCGTACCACCGGGTGATCAGCCGGCTGGCGATCGAGAGCGGGCCCGGCGACACGATCTTCTTGGTCTCGATCGCGATCCGTAGCTCGTCGCGGCTGTACCACGCCGCGTCCTCGATCTCCTCGGCGTCGGGTCGCAGCCGCTGGCCGTCTCGCGCGTGGGCGAAGAACCCGATCATCAGGCTCTGTGGCAACGGCCACGGCTGGCTGCCGAGGTAGCGGATGTCCTCGATGGTCAGCCCGACCTCCTCGTGCACCTCGCGGGCGACCGCCTGTTCCAGCGACTCCCCCGGCTCGACGAACCCGGCCAGGATCGAGCGGCGGTCGGCCGGCCAGTTCGGCCCGCGGGCGAGCAGGATCCGGTCGTCGGAGTCGTACACCAGCATGATGACCGCGGGGTCCACGCGCGGGAAGTGGTCCGAGCCGTCGGCCGGGCAGGTCCTGGTGTGCCCGGCCGAGGTGAGCTCCGTCGGGGTACCGCAACGCGGGCAGTGCGTGTGCGTCGTGTGCCAGTTCTGCATCGCCACGGCATGCGTCATCAGCCCCGAGTCACGGTCGCCGAGCAGCGCGCCGACCCTCCTCAGCCCGGCGGGCTCGGCGGCCTCGACCGCGGGGAGGGCGCCCGAGACGGCGAAGTAGGCGATCTCGTCGTCGTCCACGCCGAGCAGGTAGCGCTCACCCTCGGGCGCCCGGTCCGGCGGCAGGAACACCAGGCGGGGCGTGGGCTCGTGCGACACGAGCACCCTCCCGCCCTCGACGACGACCACGCGCGTCCGTGGATCGCTCCAGAGAGAGGCGACCCAGTCGTCGTCCCGGCGCCGGGCCGACATCCGGTCGAGGGTGCCCCGGGCCAGCGCCAGCCATCCGAGGGGCGACTCCGTCACTCAGCACCACCTACGTTCGCATGCGAATACCCATGGCACTCTAGTCCGGTGACGATCCTCATCGACCGGCCGCTCTGGCCCGCGCGCGGACGTGTGTGGTCCCACATGGTCAGCGACTCCTCGTACGAGGAACTGCACGTCTTCGCAGGCCGGCTCGGGATGCCGCCACGGGCGTTCGAACGCGACCACTACGACGTGCCCGCCGACCTCTACGACACCGCGATCGAACTCGGCGCCCAGCCGGTCGGCTGCCAGGAGCTGCTGACCCGCCTGACCGGAGCCGGTCTGCGCCGCCGCAAATCCCCACGCCCCGCCCCCGGCGCGCGTTCGTGAGGGAATCTCGTGGCATCCGCCACTCCGCCATCGGTGTCCTGGTGTCAGCCTGAGCCGACATCCCGCGATGTCGGTTCAGGCTGACACCGCTCTAGGCCGACGCCCAGGACATCGCCGGTTCAGTTGTGCAACGACGCGCCGAACGAGCCGGCCCTGCCGGGCCCGCCGACCCCCGCCGGGGTGAGGACGCCGGCGCCGCTCGTGCCGATGGTCCCGCCGGCTCCCTTGAGCAGCACGACACTGCCGTCCCAGGCGTTCTCACCGGCCACCCCGATGACGAGATCCGGCCGGTTGTCGTGATTCGGGTCGTTGAAGGCCACCGCTCGGCCGAAGCGGTCGCCTGCCTCGTTGTTGCCGGGCACGCCAGAGGTGTTCTGGGTGAACACCTTGGCACCGCTGCCGAGCGTCCAGGTCGAGCTGCCGCGCAGCAGCACGACCATGCCGGTGCTCTTGTCCTCGCCCTGCACGCCGACGGCGATCTCCGCCCGTCCGTCGCCGTTCAGGTCCTTGGCCGCCACCGAGTATCCGAAGCCGTCGCCTTCCTCGCTCGCGCCGGGCACGCCAGAGGTGTTCTGGTGGACGGTGTAGTACTTGCTGAAGTTCAGGCCCTTCGCGGTACCCGGGCGGATGGACACCGCACCGCCCTTGACCCCACTGCTGTACGGCCGGCCCGAGATGAGGTCGCCGTAGCCGTCGCCGTTGACATCGGCGATCGCCTGGCCGATCTCGCCGGGGATGTACACCATGTCGCCGCTCTGCTCGCGCAGATCGTCGGCGGAGCCGAGGAAGAAGGTCAGCAGGTTGTGGTCACCGTTCAGGATCTGCCAGGCGACGTCGGTGTATCCGTCCTTGTTGACGTCGCCGGCCGCGACCGTCGACGTCATGACCGGCGCGGCGGCGAGCGTCCGCTGCCGGGTCTGGCGGGCCTGGCGTTCCTGCGGAGCGCGCGCCGCACCCTGCGGCGAGCCGTAGAAGACGGTGAACAGGTTGCCGCCGGCGATGGCGAAGTCTGCGTATCCGTCGTGGTTGAAGTCGCCGGCGGCCAGAGACCTTCCGATGAGGGTGTCGCTCGAGTCGGCTTCGACCGACCACGCGGGCCCACCCGTGAGTCCGGACGGGCCACCCCGCAGGAACGTCACGGTGCCGGGATCGCGTGCCGCGCCCAGATCCTCACCCGGCGAGCCGATGAGGAGATCGGCGAACCCGTCGCCGTCGTAGTCACCGGCGGCGGTGGAGTAGCCGAACTGGTCTCCCGTCTCGGCCGCGCCCTGGATGCCGGCGGAGTCCTGATGGAAGATCTGCCGCGTGGCCCTGTTCAGGCCACTGGATGACCCGTACACCACCGCGACGTACCCGGCGGACTTCTTGCCGCTGACCGTCGCGGTCGGCGCACCGATGACCTGGTCGCTGTACCCGTCGCCGTTGAAGTCGCTGGAGACGCCGAGCGGTGCGGCGAAGGCCGCCGGCGGAGGGACCGCGATGAGCGCGGCGGCGCTCAAGGCCGTGGCCGATCCGGCCATGGTGATACGACGCTTCAGACGCATGGAGTCCTCTCGTCCACTAACAGATCAAAGTGGCGAGAACTCTAGTGCTCGCAATAAGGGCAAAATAGAGCCTTTATGCTGAATGCGCATGTTGGCCGAAAGTGGCTACCGTGCCAACGGATCCCCGTTGCCGAGCGTCAGGTGCGATCGACCGCGACGGCAACCGGGATCCGCGTACGCGAGAATCCATGAACTCTGGGGCCATGGATCAGCTGCGCAGCAGCATGAGTTCGGTCTCGATGTTGTGCCTGGCCCTCTGTTCGAGGCGCGCCCGCGCGGGCCGGGTGCGGAACAGCTCCGGCAGGTTCAGGAGGCCGCGCAGCACATCGGCACGGCCCTGCCGGAAGTGCTCCTCGGGCACGAAGGCGTACTCCTCCCGTACGGCGGCGGCATAGGCGGCGTACCGCTCGGGGTGCGCGGCCAGGATCGCCAGGTCGGCGTCGCAGAGGACCTCACCGTTGGTGTCGCCCTCGGCGGGAGCGTGCGTCGTGGTCAGCCGTACGAGCCGGGCGACCTCGGCTGTCACACCCGGACCGAGATCTGTGTCGGCCAGCATGCGCTCGGCCAGCCAGGCGCTGCGTTCTTCGTTGTCGTGCCGGTGCGGGTCGTACACGGCGTCGTGGAACCATGCCGCCAGCCGTACGGCGTCGGGGTCGCGGGCATGGTCGGCCAGTTCGTCGACCCAGTCGAGCACGTCGGCGAGGTGCTCACGGGTGTGATAGCGCCGGTGCGGCTCGCCATAGCGGGCGGTCATGTCCACGCCGATGCGACGCGCGCCTGGTCCGGCCAGCTCGACCCATCGGTCCACAAGGTCCATGCCCTCCATCTTCGCCGACTTCCGCGACACGCGATTTCTCGTGGTTGAGCCCGGTCCACCCGGCCCAGCCACTATGGTTCTCCTTGTTTAGGTAAGCCTTACCTCACTAGAAAGGCTGGGTCGTGGCCGACCGGCTGTATCTCGTCGCCGGCAAGGTGACCGATTCGGTGACGCAGGGCTTCCTGCCGGCGGCCGCCCGTCTGGGCCTCGCGGTCACGGTGCTCACCGACCGGCCGGCCGACCACGTGCGGGCCTGCGCCGCGACCGGCGCATCCGCCCCTCAGGAGGTGGTCGCCTGCGAGGTCACCGACTTCCGGGCGATCATCGAGCGGATCCGGCGTGCGCCCGCCGCGGTGTTCTCCAACAGCGACCATCTGCAGGCGCCCGCCGCCCTCGCCGCGGCCTACTTCGGCCTGCCCGGCAAGGACTGGCGGGCCGCCACGCGCGCCAAGAACAAGGCGCTGATGCGGGACCATCTCGCCGAGCTCGACCCGGTGTTCACCGCTCCCGCGGACGAGGTGCCCGACGACGCCCCCTACCCGCTCGTGCTCAAGCCGCGCGAGGGCGTGGCCAGCGAGGACGTCGTGCTCGTCGCCGACCGGGCCGAACTGGCGGCACGGCGCCGCGAAATCACCCGCCCGGAGCCGCTCATCGTGGAGGAGTACCTGCCCGGCCACCTCCACACCCTGGAGACCCTGGGCGACGGTCATACGACCCGGGTGCTCGGGTCGTTCCGCACCATCCTGTCCCCGCCTCCGTACTTCGCCGAGCAGCGGCTGGAGTGGGCACCGCCGCCGGACGGCACCGATCGGGTCCTGGCGCTGCTCTCGGCGCTCGGCGTCGGATTCGGCGCGTGTCACACCGAGTTCGTGGTGTCCGGGGGACGGGCCCGGCTGATCGAGGTGAACTACCGCATCATCGGGGACCACTGCGACTTCCTGCTCGCCGACCTGCTGGGCGTTCCGGTCTTCGAGCACGTCCTGCGCGTCCATCTCGGCGAGCGACTGGGTGACCACCGCGGCGCGGGCGGCGGGCACGCGCTGGTCGACTACGTGTTCGCTGAGCGCTCGGGAACGCTCGGCGCCGTCCCCGGCGCGGTGGAGCACGCCGAGGACGGCGTGCGGCTCAGCTACCGGCCGCTCCGCCGGCCCGGCGAGGTCATCACACTGACCCATACCAACCGGGACTACCTGGGCACGATCCGGGCGATCGGCCCGGACCGCGAACGGGTCGAGGCGTGCGTCGCGCGGTTCCGCTCCGCCCACACCTGGGAGCTGCACGGATGACCGTCCCCGAGGCGGCCGGCGAGACGACCGAGTGCCGGCTCGCCGCACGCGTGCTCGGCTCGCTGCTGCTGGAGGACTACGGGGGCGTTCGCCGCCACATCACCGGCGGCACGCTCAGGCTGCCGGGCGGCCCGGCCGTGCCGTTGCGCCGAGGCGGGTTCCTGGCCGAGGCGACCGTCGCACCGGACGCGGCGCTGCGGCTCGACGACGTGCTGGCCGCCGCGAGCCGGCTCGCCGACCCTCGCGACGACATGGCCGCCTTCACCGAAGAATGCCGCCAGGCCCTCGCCACGGCGCGACTGCACGACCGCGAGCACGCCGCCGTGCTCGCCCGGCTGGCGCGCGTCGACCCCCGGGGGTCGGGCACCTACTACGAAGCGCTCGCCGCGTTCACCGACCACCCCGTCTATCCGACCGCCCGCTGCCGCACCGGCCTCACCGAGGCGGACCTGCGGCGTCACGCACCCGAGTTCCACCCGACGTTCGCGCTGCACTGGGCCGCGGTGCCCCGCCACCGGGTCGTCGCGTCGGGTGAGCGGCCCGCCTGGTGGCCCGATCCGGCCGACGTGGGCCTGCCCTCCCGCCCGGACACCGATCTGCTCCCCCTGCACCCGCTGACCCCACTCCCCTGCCGCGATCTCGCGGTCGTGCGCGCCCCGGATCCGTACCTCGAGGTCACGCCGACGCTGTCGATGCGGACCGTCGCCGTCGACGCGGGGACGCATCTGAAGCTGCCGCTGCCGACCAGCACGCTCGGCCTGCGCAACCGCCGCACGATAGTGCCCGGCACCCTCGCCGACGGGGCGCTCATGCAGCGGATCCTGCGCGCCGTGGGCGAGCGCGAGCCCGATGCGCCCGTGCTGCTCGCCGACGAGCAGACCTATGGGCACGCGGGTGATCCGCTGCTCGGTTACCTCGTCCGGCGGCTGCCGGAACAGACCCGCGGCGCGCACGTCGTGCCGGTCGCGGCGCTGCTGGCGAAAGCCCCCGGCGGCGGGCACGTCATCGAGCGCTGGCCCGTGCCTGAGCTCTTCGACGGCTACCTGCGCGCGCTCTTCGGCTGGAACGTCACCCTGTTCGCCCGGTACGGCATCGCGCTCGAGGCCCATCAGCAGAACGTCTCGCTGGTCATCGGCGACGACGCGCGGCGACCGTCGCTGTTGCTCAAGGACAACGACGGGGCGCTTGTCGATCCCGGCACGCTGGCCGCCGCCCTCGGCGCAGGGCCGTACGACTTCGCCGACGCGCGGATGACCACCAGCGACCCCGAGGCGCTTGCCCGCGTCTTCGTCACGATCACCCTGCACCTGTGCGCGGGCGCGGTGGCGTTCGGCCTGGCCGAGCGCGGGCTGCTGCCGCTCGGCACCGGCCTGGCGATGCTCAGGGAACGGCTCGGCGAGGCACTCGACCGGCACGACCCGGCCGGGCCCGCCGGCCTCCTACGCAGCCGAACCCTCCATGCCGACCGGCTGCCGACCAAGGCGATGGTCACCGCCGGGACGCTGGTCGACAAGGCCCGCACCGGCGCCCGTGACGTCAACAAGCACTACGGACCCCCCGCACCCAACTACCTCCGAGGCGACACGTGCTCCTGACCCGCCCTGTTCTCAACGCCGACGACGCCACGGGCATCGCGCTGCTCAACTGCCTGGTGCGCGAGGTGTGCGTGCCCGAGCACCAGGCGCGCCGGACCGGCCGGCATCTGGTCCTGCGGCTGCCACGGGTGGGCGTCGTGCTCCGGGCCCGGCTGCGCAGGGCGCCGTACGGTCCCTCCTATCCGCTCGCGGCGCCGATCGAGGAACAGCGCGGCGCCGAGTGGCTCGCGGTCGGCTGGCGGCGGCTGGCCGATCTGACCGCCGGGGAACTCGAGCTCGCGACCGGGCGGGCCAACCCCGAGTTCACCGAGCAGGTCATCGCCGGCCACACCGCGATGGCGGCGCTCATCGAGGCGCGCGGACCCGTGCGGGAATCCGAGGTGGATCGGTTCATCGAGTCCGAGCAGGCGCTCGTGGCCGGCCACCGCTTCCATCCGGCACCGAAGGCCCGGCAGGGCACCCCCGCCGAGTGGCTTCCGTACGCACCCGAGGCCCGCGCCCGCTTCCGGCTCCGGTGGCTCGCGGTGCGCGCCGACCTGGTCGCCGAGGAGGGCGATCCGGCGCCGCTGGAGCTGCTCGGGCCGCCCGCGCCGCCCGGATACCGGACCCTGCCGGTGCACCCATGGCAGTTCTCCCTGCTGGCCGAGCGGCCCGTCCTGCGGGCGGCGCTCGCCGGCGGAGGCGTGCTCGACCTCGGCGCCACGGGTCCCGAGGCCGTCCCGACCTCGTCGGTGCGCACCGCCTACCTGCCGGCCGCCGATCTGTTCTGCAAGTTCAGCCTCGACGTGCGCATCACGAACTGCGTCCGCAAGAACGCGTGGTACGAGCTGACCGGCGCCGTCGCGCTCAGCCGGATGCTGCGGCCGGTGTTCGCCGAACTGGCCGGGGCCTTCGACGGATGCGCGCTGCTCGCCGAGCCGGCCTACCGCACCGTCACGCTCGCCGACCGTCGGCTGCACGAGGGCCTCGGCGTCATCGTCCGCTCCGGGGTACGGAGCCACGCGGGCTCCCCTCTGCTCGCCGCCGCCCTCGCCGATCCGTACGGTTGCAGCCCGGCCTCCCTCACCCGGCTGCTCGCGGGCACCCCGATCGAGGACGCGCTGGCCTGGTGGGACGCCTACGTGCGGCTGGTCGTGCCACCGGTACTGCACGCCTTTCTGGCGTACGGCGTCGTGCTCGAACCTCATCTGCAGAACGTGCTCGTCGCGGTCGACGCCACCGACCGGCCCGTCCAGGCGATCTTCCGGGATCTCGAGGGCACCAAGCTGGTGGCCGGGCACGACGGGCGGTGGGAGCTGTCCGACCTGCCTCCGCGCGTACGCGAATCGCTGACCTACGAGGCCGGGCAGGGCTGGAACCGGGTGGTCTACTGCCTGTTCGTCAATCATCTGGCCGAGCTGGCGGCGACGATCGCCGACGTGCATCCCGGTGCCGAGCCCGAACTGTGGCGGCTGGCCCACCGCCGCGTCGAGCGCTACGCGAGCGAGCACGCGCAGAGCATCCGGCCCGAAGGGGCCGCGCGGCTGCGCGCGTTGCTGGCCGGGGTCCCGCTGCCAGGCAAGGCGAACCTGCGGAACCGATGGGAGCGCGCCGCCGACCGCCACGCCGGCTACGTCGCGGTGCCGAGCCCGTTCGGAGCGCGGTGATGCTGGAACCGCCGCCCCGGGTGCGCGCCTGCGCGCTGGAACTGGAACGGTTCCCCGCGTACGTGTACGACCTCGCCGGGCTGGGCGAACACGCCGCCGCGATCCGTACCGCGCTGCCCAACGTGGAGATCTTCTACGCGGCCAAGGCCAACCCGGACCCGCCGATCCTCGCGGCCCTCGAGCCATACGTCGACGGGATCGAGGTGTCGTCCGGTGGCGAGCTGGCCCACGTGGCGCGCGCGCTGCCCGGCGCGCGGCTGGCCTTCGGCGGCCCCGGCAAGACCGACGAGGAGCTCGAGCTCGCCCTGCGCACCGGCGTCCACCGCATCCACGTCGAGAGCCCGCGGGAGCTGGAGCGGCTGGCCGCGATCGCCCGGCGGCTGGGGCACGAACCCGGCGTGCTGCTGCGCGCCAATCTCGACGTCACGGTGGCCGGGGCGGCGCTCACGATGGACGGCCCGTTCGGCATGGACGACGCCGCCATCGCCCGGTGCCTGGAGCTACTGCCCCGGATGCCGTGGGTCAGGCCGTACGGCGTGCACGCGCACCTGGCGTCCGGGCTGGCCGCGCCGGTCATGCTGGAACTGGCCGGCCGGATCGTGCGCTGGGCCGATCGCATGGACGCCGCCGAGGTGAACCTGGGCGGCGGGATGGCGGTCGACTACCGCGCTCCCGGCGAGCGCTTCGACTGGGCGGCGTACGGGGCCGGGTTGGCCCGGCTGGCGGCGGACGGCCGGGCGCTGCGCGTGGAGCCGGGCCGGGCGGTCGCCGCCTATCACGGCTGGTACGTCACCGACGTGCTGGAGGTGAAGCACACCCGGGATGCGGCGTTCGCGGTGCTGCGCGGCGGTACCCACCATCTGCGCACCCCCGCCGCCAAGGGTCACGACCAGCCGTTCGCCGTCCTGCCGCGCTGGGGCGCGGCCGAGCCGGACGGCGGCCCGCCCGGGACGGCGACACTGGTCGGGCAGCTGTGCACGCCGAAGGACGTGTTCGCCCGCGCCGTGCCGGTCGGCCGCCTGCGCGAGGGCGACCTCGTGGCGTTCGGGATGGCCGGCGCGTACGCCTGGAACATCTCGCACCACGGCTTCCTGATGCACCCCGAGCCGGCGTTCCACTACCTGACCGGGTGACCCTCAGAAGTGACAACTGCCCTGCTGCCAGTCCGCTAGCCGAGGTCGTACGGCGGTGGGCATGCGCGGAAAGCTGTCAGCGGCTGGGGTCGTTATCGTCAGCGTTGTCGTCAGCCGAAGGGCGCCACGTGTGGCCTCCAGGTTCTTAAGGTGCCCGTACGACCCCGTGAGGGCGCGGCGGTGCCGGACCCCCTAAGAGGTCTCGCACCGCCACGCTCTCCTGCCTCCGGCGCCGCGCGCCTGCCTGGACTGCTGGACGTGGATGTCGTATTCGCGCAACCGGTGCCGAGCCTGCCAGGGCTGGCGGAGCGCCGGGCGCCAGCTCGGTCGGTGCGCCCGGCGCCAACGCGACGGCCTGGCCCTGCACACGGGTTACTGCCGCGGATGCAGCTGGCACCTGAGCACCAACGGACCCGAGGCCGCGGACGAGCCGTTCACACAGCTGTGGCTGGGCGAACCACTTCCGCCCGCGCCACGCGTGCGAAAGTATCCCTTGGGCGGACCGGCCGCCGCACTCTGCCCGGATGAAGTTCGACAGGGGCCCGGACAGGACGCGCAGGGCGACGCCGCGCGCGGTGCACCAGTCGCGCACGGAGTGGATGTCGACGAGGTCACGGCACAGGCGGAACAGCTTCGACACTGTCAGCACGTCACCCGGGTGCGCGGCCGCAGCCACCTTCGCGAACGCGGGCCGCTCCAGCGCGGGGATCTTCGAGGTGGTCGCCGGGTCCTCGAACAGCAGCACCCCCTCGGCCGGGCGGAACCCTTCGGCGACGCCCTCGACCCGGACCAGGAGGCCGGCCTCGGTGAGGATGTGCCGCTGCCGCAGCAGCGACTGGGTCGCGGTGGACACGCGCGAGTAGAGGATCCGCACCGAAGGCTCCTCGAGGAAGTGGCGGAGCCCCTTCTACCTGTCGGGAAATCCTGTCGTCAATCCGAGCGCGGGACGGGCGCCTTGGACCGGACGACTGGATGCTGCGCTGCGCAATATTGGCTACCTCTTACCCTGTGGCAAGATCGCCTGATGCTAAAATTCACAGATTTCATCATTGACTGCCCGGACCCGATGAAGCTGGCGGCCTTCTACGCCGCGGTGACAGGCCGCCCCATCAAGAACAGCCACGACAAGGACAACTGGGCCGGCATCGCCTTCGGCGAGATCGAGCTGGCCTTCCAGCGGGTGGACGGCTACCGCGCCCCGCGCTGGCCCGACGACGAACACCCCAAGCAGTTCCACCTCGACTTCGAAGTGGACGAGATCGAACCCGAACAGCGCCGCGTCGTCGAACTTGGCGCGACACTGCAGAAGGACTTCATCGGACCCGAGGGCTACGGCTGGCGGGTCTACACCGACCCGGTCGGGCATCCCTTCTGTCTGTGCCGCAACAAAGGGGTCACGTGGACCGACAAAGGGGTGGTGTTTCCCTACTAAAGAGCTTGTGGCCGACTCGCCGCCCACCTCGCCGAGACCCGATCAGCGGGTGCGGCGCTGATCGTCTGGTCCTGCACCGAGGCCGGCTTGGACCTGCCGGTGCCCCCTCTCCCCTGACCAGGTCATCCAGGGGCTCGGCTCCCTAGAGCCTCTCCGACGGATCTTGTGACCGTCATGGGCGCCGGGTCGTTGGCATGTCATGGGGCGGGGAGATCTGTCGAACGCGGAGTGGGTCCGGCTGAAGCCACACCTGCCGAAGTCCGGTATGCGTGGCGGCCGTTGGGCCGGCCGCCGCAGGATCATCAACGGGATCCTGTACCGGCAGCGCACCGGGGCGCCATGGCGGGATCTGCCTGCGCGTTTCGGTCCGTGGAAGACCGTGTACGAGCGACATCGACGCTGGTCGGCGGACGGCACGTGGGACAAGATCTTCGCCGCAGTCCTGGCCGCCGCCGACGCGGAAGGCCGGATCGACTGGTCGATGGTGAGCGTCGATTCAACCTCCTGCCGGGCCCACCAGCACGCCGCCGGGGCTCGCAGGAGAGCGCTGCGGGCCTGCGACGACGTCAGATCAGGCACACCATTCCCGAGCCGAAGAACCAGCGGGCCAACCGGCAAGCCCGTGGGAGCAAGGGCGGTCGGCCCGTCGGCTTCGACAAGACGATCTACAAGCGCAGGAACGAAGTTGAACGGACGATCAACGCCATCAAGAACTTCCGGGCCGTGGCGACGAGGCTCGATAAAGCGCGCCTACGTCTTCCACGGCACCGTCACTGTCGTCGCGATCCGGCTTTGGCTCCGTTCGTGACGCGCCGAACTAGCGGCCGAGCTCATAGTCGAACCAGATCCGGTGGGTGCCGTCCGGGTCGACTGCGATGCCGCCAGTTCCAGTGATACCAGCCAACGTGCCCGTCCCACTGGCCGGCACGATGATGAAGAACTCGCTCTCCCTCCCTTCGCCCAGGGTCGTCGCGGAGTGCGCAAAGTTGAAGGCGCCCGCCTGCCCATGGAGTGTTCCTTCGAAGGACTCCATCGCGACATACGTCCCCGTCCCGCTGGGCTGGTCGAACGCCGAGGTGAACAATGTGGTGGACCGCCCGACGACCTCGCCTTCGTACTGCTTCTCCATCGTGGCGACGCCGACGGACAACGCTGTCTCGATCGCGGGGCTGGGCACCGGCGCCGGGGTGAAGTCGGCAACTTTGAATGTTCCTGAAGCTCGCATCCCCGGATGCCGCACCACCGACAACGCCGCCGAGTAGTACGACCATGATCCGTCGGACAGGCCCTAGCATCTCTCGCTCCCAAAAAGCCCAGGTGGCGGCAGGCCCCTTGGGACCCCACGAACCGCAATCGTGATCACTACCCAGCTACTTTGGGGCTGGGGACACCTTCGGGAGCGGAGCGCCGACTCGCCCTGCTGCCCGGCACCCTGTCATCCAGCTCGACGGGGTACGCCAGCGCATGGACGCAGGCCTACGGCACGCACTGCCCGGCGTGGAGACAGAACGCTGGACCGACCCCGCTGCGGAGATGGCCATGTACACCTCGCAGGTGCTGACGATGGCCGGCGACCCGGAAGCGTGGGAGGCACAAGATCGGGCGCTTGCCGCCTACCCGGCCGACGACCCGATGGACCGGCCGCTGATCCTCCTCGACCGGGCCCGGCACCTTGCGCAACACGGTGAGGCGGAAGAAGCCTCGAGGACCGCCGCAGGCGCCATCACGGCGCTGTCGGCCGACTTGCGAGTGCCGTTGCTCATGGCTCAGGTGAGCGGAGTCGCCGCCAAGATCGAGACGCTGTCCCCCGCATCCGCGGATGAGCTACGCGACCGATTGGGTTCCAGAGGCTGACGGTAGGTGCGTCCTGTGGGTATCCGGTCAACTCGAACCTCAGGTGGAATTCGTGCGGGGAGTCGGGGCGGTGCGCTGCCGCGACGGCGATGGTGGCGTGCGGCCAGTTGAGGCTGACCACACGCCACCGGCCACGGTCGACCCCGCCTTAAACGTGACCCCCGTCGAGGTGCGTGCGGCACACGCGTTCGTCCGACGACGAGGTTCCGAAAGTCAGATGGATCCGTTGCTTGGCGGCGGACAGGCTGGGGATCCGGTCGATCGGCGGGCAAGGCGATTTGACCTCGATCTCGCTGTAGCTGATCGCGGCTTCGCACAGGTAAGCGGCGGAGCCTCCAGATGAGCGCTGGGGATCTGGTCCCTGGCCTGAGGCTCTGTGTTGCCGGAGCGGGTGACGGGAATCGGACCCGCGCTCTTAGGTTGGCAAGTCACTCCCAGCGCTCGTCGCTCACCTGCCATGCGGCTGACCTGCGCCGACGCGATGACATCGCCGTGAGTGTCCGTACATGCCCCTGATTGCTCGCTCTAACGGGCACGCAACGGGCAAGGCCAGAACGGACGGGGGCTAACCGCCGCTTTTCAGGCGGCCGTTCCCGCCCGCTTGGCGGCCAGGCAGATCCGGGCCAGGTCGTTGAGCGCGTCTGCCCACCGCTCGTCGAGCGTGCGGGTGTCGCCCGGGCCCTTGGCCGCCGCCAGCGTGTCGAGCACCAGCCGGAACACCGGCCAGTCGGCCGCGTCGATCGACCCCTCGAAGTCGACTCCGCCCTCGGCGACCTCGTCGAAGTCGATGTTGCGGGCGAACGACGCGAAGGCAGCCTCGGCGGCGACCACACCGATGCGCATGGCGAGGACAGACGGGGGCGTGTTGGGCGCGGCCTCGGGGGACGGGCCGCCGGGGGACGGGCCGCCGGGGGACGGAGCCTCGGGGGATGGAGCCTTGATAGAACCCATGTTCGAAGTCTATGCAGCGACACCGACACCGTGTTCGAAGTTCGGCCGATCCGTCACGAGGCGATCCGTCACGAGGCGACGGTCACGAGGCGATGGCGGCGAGATAGGCCTGTGACTGGGTGAAGCACAGTTCGCCGTCGGCCAGCACCGGCCGCATCCCGGTCACGGCTCCGCCGTCGAGCTCGGCCCTGAGCTCCGCGCGGATCTGCTCGGCGGCGTCCTCGGCCGTGTGCGACTGCGCCATCCATGCGTCGACGGGCCGTACGACCTCGAACGCCGTGGAGCGCTTGACCTCCGCGCCGACCTCGGCCAGCAGCTCGGCGATCTGCTGGATGGTGAGCAGGGTCGCGTGCGAGGGGTCGCGGAGCCGTTCGTGCCGGTCGGGGTCGCCCGGAGCGTCCGTCCTGATCAGGTCGGCGATGATCAGGCTTGCGCCGGACCGGCTGACCCGTACCATCTCGCGCAGCGCGGCGAGCGGCTCCTCGAAGTGGTGCAGCGAGAAGCGGGTGATCACCAGGGTGAAGGAGCGATCGAGGAAGGGCAGTTCACCGGCATCGCCCCGCGCGAAGGTGACGTTCGTGATGGCCGCGCGGTCGGCCTCGCGCTTGCCCTGTTCGAGCATCGCGGGCGTGGCGTCGAGCGCGGTCACGTGGCGTACCCGCCGGCTCAGCGCGCGCGACACGAGACCGGTGCCGCACGCGACCTCGAGGCAGATGTCCTCGGTGTCGAGCTCCGGTTCGACGAACTTCACCAGCCCGGTCAAGCGACTGGTAAAGGTCTGGTTCAATTGCGGATCCGCGAACGTCTTCGCCTGCTTGGTGAACTCCCTGAGGATGTTCTCTTGGTGCGTCACCGTCACGTCCGCCTCCCGGCCCGGGCGCCGACCGACCCCGCCTCTCACGAGCGCGGCCAAGGCCGGGCGGCGACCGGCCGGGGTCTCCAGCACCTTCATCGTCGTTCCAGGGATCATCCCTGGAAAGGCAGCCGGTGGCCAGAGGCCGACAGGTCATTTAACGGGGATTGTGTCAAGGAGCACAGTCAGCCCCTCGAGGTCGAGCAGATCCGCGGGCCGTACAGTCACATTGGCGGCGACATAGTGGAAGGCGGCGCTGACCTGCTCGATGGGCACGTCGGCGAGCCGGGCCCACGCGATGCGATAGGCCGCGAGCTGCACGGACGCCGCTCGGGCCTCGTCGCCCGACGGCGGTGATCCGGTCTTCCAGTCGACCACCTCGTAGCCGTCGTCGGTGCGGAAGACCGCGTCCATCCGGCCCCGGATCAACCGGTCGCCGATCACCGTCTCGAACGCCACCTCGACGTCGAGCGGTTCGCGGGCCGCCCACACCGACTCCTCGAACCTGGCGCGCAACGTCGCGAACTCGCCGTCGTCGGCCGCCCCTTCGTCGGCGGCGCCCGGCAGGTCGTCGGGGTCGAGCAGCCGCTGCTGCCCCCACCGCGTCTCGAGCCAGCGGTGGAAGGCGGTGCCGCGCCGGGCGTACGGCGCGGGCCGGCGCGGCATGGGCCGGCGGATGTGCCGGGCCAGTGCCTCGGGGTCACGGGCGAGTGACACGAGCGAGCTCACCGACAGCTGAACGGGCAGCGCCACCTTCAGGCCGTCGCCGCCGCGCCCGCGGTCACGCTCGGCCAGCAGCAGTTCCACGTCGCGCGCCCAGGCCGACATGCGGCGGCGGTCGGGGGCCATGAGGCCCGCGTCGCCCGCCCACGTCGGGGTACGGCCGGTCATCGCCGCGTCGACCATGCCGGCGCCCTCGACGATCGCCGCGTGCCGGTCCCCGGCCGGCGGCCGAGGCCACGCGGCGGTATCGGGCTCGGCGAGCAGCGGGTTGACGGCCCCTTCCGCCGGCGGGTCCGTCCACACCGGCACCGATCCGGCGCCGGCGAGGCAGGTCTCCCTGATCTCCTCGAGGAAAGGTGAGGGCCCGAGTGGCCGGCTCGCCGCTCCCCACCAGTACCCGGTGGCGATGAGCAGGTAGGAGGCGCGGGTCACCGCCACGTAGGCGAGCCGGCGTTCCTCTCGCATGTCGCGTTCGGAGCACGCCTCGTCGAACGCCGCGAGGTCGTCCTTCTCCAGACCCGTCAGGTTCGGCAGGTCGGCCCGGTCGCCACGGAGCGGGAAGGGCAGCAACCGGGGGTTGTCGGTCCATTTGGTGCCGCTGCGCGGCGGCGACGGGAAGATCGATCCCTTGGCCGGGCCGCCGTTCTTCTGCGGGGTGTACGACAGGCCGGGAACGACGACCACCGGCCACTCGAGGCCCTTGGCCGCGTGCACCGTCAGCAACTTCACGCTGTTGGTCTCGCCGACCCGGCCCGCCTCGAGCCCGAACTCCTCGGCCTCGGCCGCCTGCAGGTAGGCGAGGAACGCTCCGAGCGTGGGGTCCTCGGCGTCACCGGCGAAGCGGGCGGCGGCGTCGATGAAGGCGTCGAGGTCCGCTCGCGCGGTCACCGGGTCGAGCCCGGACCGGGCCGCCACCTCGATGTCCAGTCCGAGTACCCGCTCGGCCTCGGTGACCAGGTCGGGCAGTGGCAGGCCGACCTGCCCGCGCAGGTTACGCAGCTCGTCGCGCAGCCGCCGCAGCCGCCGCAGGCCCTCCGGCGTGTAGTGCTCCGGGGGGCCGAGATCGTCGAGCGCGTCGACGAGGCTGCCGGTCTCCTCGCTCAGCTCGCTGACCAGTTGCCGCAGCGGATCGGTGTCGTCGGCGCGGTCCCGCGGCGCTTCGCCTTGGCTCTCGCCCTCCGGCGGCTCCTCGCGCGTGACGTCACGTGCCACCTCGCGCGCCAGCTCGCGGGCCCGCCGGCCGAGCGCCACCAGGTCACGAGGGCCGATGCGCCATCGGGGGCCGGTGAGCAGCCGCGCCAGGGAGGCGCCGGCCGTGGGGTCGTGCATCACCTTGAGCGTGGCGACGACGTCCTGTACCTCGGGCACGGTGAGCAGCCCGCCGAGCCCGACCACCTCGACCGGGATCCCCCTGGATTCGAGGGCCCGGCGGATGAGGGGGAACTGCGATCGCTTGCGTGCGAGCACGGCCACATCGGAGAACCGCAGCCCTTCGGTCCGCTCCTCGGCCCAGGGCTCCCCGTCTGGGGCCGTCTCCGGCGGCAGGGCCTGCAGGTGGGCGATGCGGGCGGCGACCCGTTCCGCCTCGTCCTCGGCGGTCGCCAGCAGCGCGCACTCGACCCGTCCGCGCTCACGGCGGGACGGCCCGGAGAGCAACCGGGGGACGACCTGGGCGTCCGCGCGCAGCTCCTCCTGTACCCGCGCCGCGACGTCGAGCACCCGGTCGCCGTTGCGGAAGCTGACCGACAGCCGCTCCACGGGCGCGGGCACCACCGTCTCGTCACCGGCCATCGGCGCCGGGCCACGGGCCACGGGCGCCTGGTCCCGGCGCAGCGGGAAGTCGCGGGCGAACCGCAGCAGGTTGCCCGCGCTGGCGCCGCGCCACCCGTAGATGGACTGGCACGGGTCGCCCACCGCCGTGACGGGATGCCCGGCGTTCCCGTGCACCGGTCCGAACAGCGACCGCAGGAGCACCAGCTGGGCGTGGCTCGTGTCCTGGTACTCGTCGAGCAACACGACGGCGTAGCGCGAGCGCTCGACCAGCCCGACCTCGGGATGCCGGTAGGCGATCCGGGCGGCCAGCGCCATCTGATCCCCGTAGTCGATCACCTCGCGCCGGCTCTTGGCCTGGGTGTACGCCTCGATGAGCGGCAGGAGCTGCTCGCGTACGGCGTGCCGCTCCACGATGGTCCGCTGCGGCTTCAGCGGCTTCTTCACCGCGGCCAGGCGCTCGTGCAGCCACTCGCCGACCTTGCGCACGTCGTCGCCGGTGCGCAGATGCTCCGACAGGTCGCCGGAGAGCTCCATGACGGCCTTGGTGACCGTGTCGGGCGCCCAGTCGATCCGGTCCATCGGGCCGCCGTAGGAGTCCACGACACGCGAGGCGATCTGCCAGGCCACCGCCGGGCTGATCAGCCGCATGGTCGGCTCGAGCGCCTCCCGCAGCGCGTGGTCGCCGAAGATCCGGGCCGCGTAGGAGTGGTAGGTCGACACGGTGGGCTCGCCGTCGAGCACCTCCGGCGAGACCAGGTCGTCGTGCTCGCGGAGCTGATCGAGCCGCCTGCGCACCCTCGCGGCCAGCTCGGCGGCGGCCTTCCTGGTGAATGTGAGCCCGAGGACCCGCTCGGGCCGTACGAGCCCGTTCGCGACCAGCCACACCACGCGGGAGGCCATCGTCTCGCTCTTGCCCGACCCGGCGCCGGCGACCACGGCCATCGGGGCCAGCGGCGACTGGACGACCGTGGCCTGTTCGACGGTCGGCTCGGGCAGCCCGAGCCGCTGCGCGAGTTCACGCGGCGAGATCAAGGAATGCTCACTCGCCGACCTGCCCGCCCTCGTCGTGGACGGGGCAGCAGGAACGCACCGGGCACGTACGGCAACCGTCGTTGGCGCGCGCCTCGAACACCGGGCTCGCCATACCGGTGGCGACCACCTCAACCAGCTTCTTGGGCCAGTCCGGGTCGTCGTCCTCGGCGGGCGGGGGCTGGTTCTGCTCCCGTGCCTTCGCGGTGAGCGACGCCTTGCCGACCTGGACCAGTTTGGCGCCGCCGGGCTCGATCAGCCCGTGCCGCTCGAAGGCACCGAGCATCACGGCGTACTGGTAGACACCGAGCTGAGGGTGCCGGGCGAGGTCGTCCTCGGGGACCTTCTGGGACGAGGTCTTGATGTCGACGATGACCGCGCGGCCCTGCTGGTCGCGCTCGGCCCGGTCTATCCGGCCCTTGATGACGACCCGGCCGAGGTCGACCTTGAACGACTCCTCGAGCGCGACGACCTCGTTGGGGTTATCCCGATGCCAGGTCAGGAACTTGTCCACCATCGTGGTGGCGGACTGTCGCTGCTTGTCGGAGTACCAGCCGCTGCGGAAGTCGAGGTCCTGCCAGATCTCGTCCAGCCGCTTGGCGATGTGCAGCTCGTTCACACCGTCGTCGACGCCGACCATCTCGGCCACCGCGTGGATGACCTTGCCCATGGTGCTGTACTCCCCCGGCGGGCCCTCCTGCGCGCCCACCGCCGACGCCAGCAGCCACCGCAGCCCGCAGGTGGTGAACGTCTCGACCTGGGAAGGCGAGATGGCGATCTGCTCGTCCTCGGCGAACGCCGGCCCGGCGTCCGACAGCCGGGTGATGGCGTACCAGAGCTCCGGCCGCGCTCCGCGCACGCCCGCACGGGCCAGCCGGGCCAGGTGACCGGCGGCCGCCCGGCGCAGCGCTTCGGGCCGGGACGGGTCCGCCACCACCGAGCGCAGGTCGGCGACGAGGGCCGACAGCGACAGCCAGCGGGTCTTCTCGTCGAGCTGCGCCTCTTCGAGGGTGCCCGGCACGAGGTCGCTCAGGAACCGGGACGGCCGTTCCTCGGTGTCGGCGCCGCCGACCGCCGTGACCACCAGCCGCCTGCGTGCCCGGGTGACGGCGACGTAGAACAGCCTGCGCTCCTCGTCGAGGAGCTTGGCGGCGACCGAGGCCCCCGCGACCTCGTCGACGGCCAGGTCACTGCCGGCGGCGACCTCGATCAGTTCTTCGATGCCCAGCAGGGAGCCGCGTAGCCGCAGGTCCGGCCACACGCCCTCCTGCACGCCCGCGACGACCACGACGTCCCATTCCAGGCCCTTGGCACGGTGCGCGGTGAGGATCCGTACGGCCTCGCCCTCGGGTGCCTGCTCGGCGAGCGAGTCACCGGGGATCTCCTGCGAGGCGAGGTCGTCGACGAACAGCTCCGGGCCCGCCTTGGGCAGCCGGTCGACGAACCGGGCGGCGTGGTCGAACAGCGCCACGACGGCGTCGAGGTCCCGGTCGGCCGCCGCGCCGCGCGCGCCGCCCCTGACGCTCTGCTCGAGCAGGGTCTCGGCGAGCCCGCTCTGCTGCCACACCGCCCACAGGACGTCCTCGGCGGTCCCGTTCCGCCGCGCCTCGTCTCGTACGGTCGCGAGCAAACCGGCGATCCGCTCGGCCGGCGCCCGTACCTTGGGGTGGACGAGGAGCAGCTCACGCGGGTCGTTCAGCGCCGCGACCAGCAGCTCGCTCTGCGGCCGTTCCCCACCGGACAGCGCCTCGAGATCGCGGAGCGCCCGCTTGAGCCGGCGCATGCTGAGGGCGTCGGCCCCGCCGAGCGGCCCGGTGAGCAGGTCCTCGGCCATCTCATCGTTCAGATGGCCGCGCTTCAGCGCGCATCGGAGCAGGATGATGATCGGCCGTACGGCCGGTTCGGCGTAGAGGGGCACCTCGTCGCCCGCCACCACGACCGGCACGCCCGCCTGGCTCAGAGCGCGCCGCAGGACCGGTACCTGCCGCACCGCCGACCGTACGAGCACGGCCATCCGCGACCACGGCACCCCGTCGAGCAGATGGGCGCGGCGCAGCTCGTCGGCGACGAGCGCTGACTCCTGGCTCACGCTGTCGGCGACGAGTACCTGTACCTCGCCCTCGTCGGCGCCGTCGACCGGCCGCAGCGCGCGGTGCTGTGTTGATGGCGCTCGCTCCGCTCGCGCGGCTCGGGGCGCTTCGAGGCGGCGGCTTCCCTCGTCGCTCCGGTCGCTCGTTCCTCGCTCCCTGCGCTCCTCAGTCCAGCCACCGCCGCGCCCCTCGCGGGGCCCATCGGCATGGTCCCTCGCGGTACCCATGGGCTCACTCGCGGGTCGAGCCGCCGCCGCACCACTCGCAGGCAGCCGCTGTGCGATGCGCCGGGAGGCGTCCAGGAGCGCCGGGCCCATCCGGCGGCAGGTCTCCAGCGCGACCACGGGCGCCGACTCGCCCTCGGCGGTGCGGAACCGGTCCGGGAAGTCGAGGATGCCGCGCACGTCGGCGCCGCGGAACCCGTAGATCGACTGGTCGGGGTCGCCCACCACGACGAGGTCGCGGCCATCGCCGGCGAGCCGCTGCAGGAGGTACTCCTGTGCCGGGTCGGTGTCCTGGTACTCGTCGACGAACACGATGTCGTAGGCGTCGCGCTCGCGGAGCCGCACCTCTTCGTCGGTGAGCAGCCCGGCCGCGGCGCGGATCAGCTCGGCGTAGTCGTAGGACGGCACCGGATCGATGTCGAACCGGGCGGCGTAGCGGTCCATGAACCCGCCGATCGACACCCAGTCGGGGCGCCCTCGCACCCGGCCGAGTTCGATCAGCTCCGCCGGGCCGAAGCCGCGCTCGGCGGCACGCAGGTAGAAGTCCCTGAGCTCCTCGGCGAAGCCCTTCGTCGCCAGGGCGGGCCGGAGCCGCTCGGGCCACTGCGCGCCGCCGTCCTCGAGCTCGCCCTCGAGCAGCCGCCGAACCTCGAGCAGCTGCTCGGGACCGGACAGCAGCCTGGGAGGGTGGTCGTCGGCGAGGACGGCGTCACGGCGCAGCAGCGCGTAGGCGTAACTGTGGAAGGTCAGCGCGAGCGGGGAGCGGATGGTGCGGCGCAGCCGGCCGCTGATCCGCTGCCTCAGCTCGACCGCCGCCTTGCGGCTGAAGGTGAGGACCAGCACCCGCTCGGGATCGACGCCGCGGTTCTCGATCCGGTCGACGACCGCCTCGACGATCGTGGTCGTCTTGCCGGTGCCCGGCCCGGCCAGCACCAGTATCGGCCCCCGCTCGTGCTCGACCACCCGCCGCTGGTGCTCGTCGAGCACGGGCGGGAGCGCGCGCGCCGGGCCGGCGCGACGCACGAGACGATAGGTGGCTTCTGGCACAACAGACGATTTCAGCAGATCATCGGGACAACACTGACCAAGAGAGCCGCATGTCGCGAATGTGACCCACGAAAAATCTGTCAGCGGCAGTGCCCGCAGGGTGCCGGCGGGCTGCGGATGCGAACGTTCGGTGCCGAGAACACGCCGAAGCGTCACCGGTCCGGCGCGGTCGGGCACGGTCGGGCGGCACGCCAATGAGTCCGGTCGGAACTGTCCACGCCACTGTTAGGTGGCCATATCTTGATCGCGGTCAGCAGCGGCCGGACAATTCGCTGATGATGAGATATAGGGGCGTACTCGGCTCCGCTGTCGCGATCACCACGGTGGTCGCACTCGGCGCGTGCACGGGTGACGACGAGGGCTCCGGTTCAAAGAACGCCGGCGGGGGCACGCAAACCCCGGCGATCTCGCCGCAGGAGTACCGCACAGCGCTGTCGGCGGCCACCACGCCGCTGAACTCGGCGCTCTCCGCCTTGGCCGACGCCAAGGCGTACAAAGGACTGACCCAGCGCATCAGCACCGCCGAAGAGGCGGCGGCCCAGGCCTCCGCCCGATTGGGAGTGGTGCGGCCGCCGGCCGCCGTGGCGGACGAGCACGTGAAACTGGTCGCCGCGTTGCAGCGGTTCAACGAGGACCTGCGGACGCTCGGCTCGGAGGTCGGCGACCGGGAGCTGTGCACCGCGGCCTCGGCACGAGGGCGGCTCGGCCGGGCCGACGGGTCGACGGCCGTCCGCGACGTCGCCGCGGCCCTGACGGCGAAGGGACCCGACTACCGGGTCGACCTCAAGGTCCCGGCCGCCGTGAAGGAGCGCACCCGCCGGCTGCCGAACGGACGGTTCGTGCGGGCGGGCGCACGCGGCGCGCGCGGCACGCTGACCATCGACAACGGCGGCGGCAGCGACTCCGTGGTCACGCTGGCCAAGGGGAAGCGGCCGGTCTACTCCGTCTACGTGCGGAAGGGCAAGAAGTACACGGTGACCGGCGTGCGGGACGGTACCTACCGCGTCTACTTCACCGGCGGGTCCGACTGGGACGCGGGAGCGAAGGGCTTCAGCCGCGACTGCGCGTTCGAGCGGTTCGAGGAGTCGCTGGCATTCCGCACGACGACGACGGCGACCCAGATCCGGTGGAGCACCTGGCGCATCACCCTGCAGCCCGTCACCGGCGGGAACGCGCGCACGTCCGAGGTCGACCCCGAGGACTTCCCGGAGGGCTGACGTCCCGCCCGCCCCGGACGCAGGTATGGCCGGGCGGGCCACCCGATCCGCACGGCTCCGTGCGCTGCCCGCTAAGGGCGGATGCCGGCCTGGTCCGGTACGACCTTGGGCAGTGCGCGCAGCCAGCCGGCCAGGTCGGCGGGCCACCATCTGCCGGCGGTCGCCGACAGGGCGTCGGTCACCTCGGCCGCCGTCCGGTCCCCGGCCGTCAGAGCCCGTACGTTGTGCAGCGAGCCGAGCGCGGACACCACCTGGTCGGCCCGCTCGCCCGCCACCACGACCACTGTGCTGCTCAGCCGCCGCATGGCACGGATTCTAGGACGTTGATCGCAGCGTGTGCGCCCTGGCCCCGTGGGTAGGCCGCACAATGGTGCACAAGGTTGAACGCGGCGGCACAGCGAGGCGGAGCAATGATCGATCTGGCAGCCATCGAATCCGAGCGGGCGCGCATCCGGGAGACCTACCTCCACGATGACCGGGCGGGCAGCTCGGCACGCGGCCTGCACCACATGGCGCTGCTGTCCTCGGACGTCGAACGGACCGTGCGGTTCTACCAGGAACTGCTCGAGTTCCCGCTGACCGAGATCTTCGAGAATCGCGACTACCAGGGTTCGAACCACTTCTTCTTCGACATCGGCAACGGCAACCTGCTCGCCTTCTTCGACTTCCCCGGCCTGGACCTCGGCCCGTACGCGGAGGTGCTCGGCGGGCTGCACCACATCGCCATCTCGGTCGACCCGGCGACCTGGGAGCGGCTGCGCGGCAAGCTCGACGCCGCCGGAGTCCCGTACCAGGTCGAGAGCGGCGCGTCGATCTACTTCCGCGACCCGGACGGCGCCCGGCTGGAACTGCTCGCCGACCCGCTCGGCGAGATGTACGGCGACCGCGTGCTCTGACCCGTCCTTCGGGCCGGTTGCGTTGTCCCCGCGAAAAGGCAGACCAGGGACCCTCTAGTCGGCTGCAGTGCGGGGCGTGGTCTTGCGGAACTCCCGGGCGGCGAGTTCGACGACGTGCTCGACCACGGCGATGCCGTCACCGGTGGTGGCATGGTGGTCCGACATGACGGCGATCAGCCAGTCGTGCCCGGGCGTCCGCACCCGGCCGATGCTGTTGATCGCCCAGAGCTTGCCGTGCGCGAGCCGTCGCTGCCAGCCGTTCTTCAGCGCGACCTGATCGCCCTTGCGCGCGGCGGCGCTCACCCCCCACGCCTGCTCCTTGACGACGCTGCTCATCAACCGCAGAACGTACGCCCGGTCAGCGGCGTTCAGCGGGCCGTCGGTGCGGACCAGGTTCGCGAGCAGGCGGACCTGTTCCTCGGTCGTCGTGTCCGTGATGCCCCAGCAGTACAGGTCCAGGCACCTGCCGCCGGACGTACGGGTATCGCGCAGCCCGAACCGGCGGTTGGCGGCGGCGACCCCGGTGGGTCCGCCGACCACTTCCCAGAGCCGGTCGGTCGCCTTGTTGTCGCTGTAGCGGATGGCCAGCCCGGCGAGCCGCCGTTCTTCGGCGCTGAGCGGCCGGGAACGCGTGCGCTTCCCCTTCGACGAGCGGCCCTGTCTCTGCAGGAGCAGGGTCATGAGGATGTCGACCTTGGCGCAGCTCGCCGTGACGAATCGCCGCTTCGGGTGGTAGCGGTAGGTGATCCCGGTCGTGAGGTCGCGCATGACCAGCGACACGGGCCGCCCACGGACGTAGCGGTCCAGCGCTCGGGTGAGCCCCTTGCGGTCGAGCTTGCGCGGCTTCGGCGTCGCGGTGGGAGCGGGCGGCGGCAACGGCGACGGGGCGGCCGCCGGGACGCTCGGGGACGCGACCGCGTGTGGAGGCGCCGTGTCCGCCGTACGGCCGAACGCCGCACCGCCGCAGAGGAGCAGCGGCGCCATGGTCAGGGCCGTCCACACAGTGAGGCGGGTCCGGCGCACACGGGCTCCTTCTGGGAGTGCTCACGCGGCGCCCATGCCTTCAGGCCCCCGCCTCCGGCGCATCGGCAAATGCCGCATATGGTCGCGAATGCTACAAGAAGGGCGCGCGCGGCCGGCGTCCCGGCCTACGAGCCGTCCCAGCGGGCCCTGCGCATGTCGACGCGGGCACCGTCCGGTCGCAACGGAGTCCCCTCGGCGGCGTAGCGCTCCAACGCCTCCCGCTCATGACCGGGCAGCGGCCGGCCGTCGGCACGGATCACCCGCCACCACGGCACACCACCGCCCTGCGTCGACATCACCCGGCCGACCTGCCGTGGCCCGCCGAGCCCCAGATACTCGGCAATGTCGCCATACGACATGACCCGTCCGGCCGGGATGCGCTCTACGACGTCGAGCACCAGTTCGGCGAACTCATCGGGATCGGTTGGCACCGGTGCACCCCCTCGCCGTCCCCACGATCACGGTTGCCAGTTCGGGTGGTTCGGATAATGCGGGTGGTTCGGATGGTGCGGCGCGTGGTTCGGATGGTGCGCTTGGTTCGGATGGTGCGGCGCTTGGTTCGGATGGTGCGCTTGGTTCGGATGGTGCGGCGCTTGGTTCGGATGGTGCGGGGCGTGGTTCGGATGGTGCGCCTGGTTCGGATACTGCTGGTGGTACATCGGGGCGGCCGGCGGCAACGGGGGCGCCGGCTGGCCGCGCCTGCGCCTGCGGGCGACCATCCAGACGGCGGTGCCGATCAGCCCGAGCAGCCCCAAGGCGCCGAGCCCTCCGCCGATCGCCAGCGGCGCAACGTCGTGCCGCACGACCTGTACCGGGCCCGGCTCGTCCTCCGCGAACCGCTGGGCGGCGCCCAGGCCCACGCCCTCCGTCTTGGCGCTCTCCAGCTTCTTGGCCGCCTCGAGAGCACCGGCGGCGTTGACCTCGCCGAACCCCACTCCGGAGTCATAGCCACCGGACGGGCGATGAGCCGTGCTCGCCACGATCGCCTGGGTGACCAGCGCCGGGGAGAGCTTGGGGTACTTCGACCGGACGAGCGCCGCGACCCCGGAGACGAACGCGGTGGCCGGGCTGGTCCCGTCGCCGACCCAGTACTGGTTTCCCGGGCCCGCGCCCAGGATCCGTACGCCCGGCGCCGAGACCACGACGGCGGAGTTGCGGTTGGAGAACCCGGCGTGCCGGTGGTCGGCGGTCACGGCGGCGACCGAGATCACGCCTGGGAAGGAGGCCGGGTAGGAGTACGGTGCGTGGCCGGTGCGGCGAGCCCTCCTGGACGCGCCCGCGTTCCCCGACGCCGCGACGACCACCACACCCCGGGAGATGGCGTACGCGACCGCCTGACGCTCCTGCTTGGTCGGCAGGGCCTTGCCCAGCGACATATTGATCACATCGGCCCCGTGGTCCACCGCGTAGCGGATGCCGTCGGCGATCGTGTCGCTGAACCGCTCGTTGCTGTTGAAGTGGCCGAATCCCGGTTCGTCGTTCTCCAGGATCACCCGCAGGGCGAGGATCTTGGCCTCGGGCGCCACGCCGATCATGCCGTCGAGTCGCCCTGAGCCGTGGCCGTGCCCTGCGATGATCGAGGCCATGTTCGTGCCGTGCAGCCGCTTTGCGGCGACGCCGGGCGGGTTGGCGCCCTTGGTCAGGTCGGGCCCCGTCGTCACCGAGCCGACCAGGTCCTGCTGCCGCGCGTCCACGCCCGAGTCGAGCACCGCGACGGTCGTGCCCTTGCCCTTGGTGATGTTCCAGGCGCGCTGCACGTCGAGGGACGACAGCACCGGCCACATCTCGTCGCGGATCTCGTCTGCGTGCGCGTCCGTGATGAACACGGGCGGGCCGACGAGGGCGACGGCCGTCGCGCACGCGACCAGCCGCGTGCCGGCCTGTGCGCCCGGCCACCTGCCGCGCCGTCCGCCGGGCGGTCTGCCGCGCCGTCCACCGGGCCGATGGCCGCGCACCCGCAGGCCCCTCAGCATGACCACGCCGGGGACGAGCAGTCGGGCCGGGCCGGTTTCGCCAGCGATCCGATGATCGAATCGGCCAGCTGTGGCACGACGACCTTGAGATAGCCCTGCTTCTCCTTGATCTTGGCCGCCGGCCGGCCGTCGGCGTAGCCGATCGTGGCCATGACCAGATAGGGGCCGCGATGCCGGATGGCGGCCTCCTGCCGGGCGGCGTCGTCGAACCGGGCGGCCACCGAGCCGGGCAGCGACAGCGCCCGTAGCCCCGAGGAGGCCTTGATCTCCTTCGGCAGCCCGCTCATCGCGCCGCTCGCCTTCGACGCGTCCGGGAACGCCACGACGCCCACGGTCATCGCCAGGCCCTGGAGTTGATCGAGGTAGGTCGCACGGATCACGGCCCGGCAGCCGTGCGAGCGCAGTACGGCTCGCAGTGAGGCGTCGACGGCGCCCTCGCAGGCGGTCTCGTGGCCGATGCCGATCCGCCGTGCCGACTCCTTCCCGCCCACGCTCAGCGTGTACGGAACGGTGTCAGGGAAGATCTTCCCGGCCGGCCAGGCCTCCCAGCGCCGCGCCAGTTCGGCGGCCGTCGCACGGTCGCGTTCCGCGGCGGTGGGCGGCCGGGTCAGCTCACCGGCCAGCACTACGGCAGAGGCGACCAGGGCGGCCAGGCAGACGACCGTGAGCACACCGGCGACCACCAGTGCGCCACGGCGGCGCCGGGGCTGTGGTTGTGAATGGGGCCATCCGCCCGCGACGTCGCCTTGGAACACGATTCGGCAGGGTAGCCCACCGAACGCCCGTCGACAGGTGGTACCGACATAGATCGGCTAATCATTGTGATGAGACCGATAGATGGCCCCAGCGCCGCGGTATGGCGTCGCGCGCGCACGCGACGCGCCGCACCTGCTGAGAGATCACGCTTGACCGCGTGATCTCTCAGCAGGTGCCGGGTCACCGCCCAAAGGACTTCTTCACATTCCTGACGGCGTCCTTGGCGTGCTCGCCGACCTGCTTGACCCCGCCGGCGGCACGGTCGCGACGGCCTTCGGACTCGAGATACGGGTCCCGGGTCTCGCGGCCCGTGGCCTCCTTGGCGTGGCCCTTCCCCATCTGCATACGATTCTTGAGCTTGTCCATGAAGCTCATCACTGCCTCCATTCACTTACTCCCTACCGACCTCCCTACCGACGCGGTGCCCGGTGAGACCGGATTCATGCAGGCCGGCAATGTTTCATCCCGGCTGTCCGGAACCGTCGGGCGCGGTGGCCGAGCCGCCGGTCCACATCGGGAATGAGCCGGGACGTCGGTAGGTTGATCCTGAACAGGACGAGAGTGTCCGATCACGACCGATCGACCGCAGGAGAACAACCGTGTCGCTGCCACCGCTGGTCGAGCCCGCATCAGAGCTCACCGTCGATGAGGTACGCCGTTACTCGCGGCACCTGATCATCCCCGATGTCGGGATGACGGGGCAGAAGCGCCTCAAGAACGCCAAGGTGCTCTGCGTGGGGGCCGGGGGTCTCGGTTCGCCCGCGCTGATGTACCTCGCCGCCGCGGGCGTCGGCACGCTCGGCGTCATCGACTTCGATGTCGTCGACGAGTCCAACCTGCAGCGGCAGATCATCCACGGCCAGTCGGACGTGGGCCGGGCCAAGGCCGAGTCGGCGGCCGCGTCGGTCGCCGAGATCAACCCGCTGGTCGAGGTCATCGTCCACAACGAGGCGCTGACGAACGACAACGTCATGGAGATCTTCAGCGGTTACGACCTCATCGTCGACGGCACCGACAACTTCGCCACGCGCTACATGGTCAACGACGCTGCGGTGCTGCTCGGCAAGCCGTACGTGTGGGGATCGATCTATCGTTTCGACGGCCAGGCGTCGGTCTTCTGGGCCGAGCACGGGCCGTGCTACCGCTGCCTCTACCCCGAGCCCCCGCCTCCCGGCATGGTGCCCTCGTGCGCCGAGGGCGGCGTTCTCGGCGTGCTGTGCGCCTCGATCGGGTCCATTCAGGTCAACGAGGCGATCAAGCTCCTCACCGGCATCGGCGACCCGCTGGTCGGACGCCTGATGATCTATGACGCCCTCGAGATGAGCTACCGCGCCGTCAAGGTGCGCAAGGACCCGGAGTGCCCGCTCTGCGGCAAGAACCCCACGATCACCGAGCTCCTCGAGGACTACGAGGCGTTCTGCGGCGCGGTGTCCGAGGAGGCCTCCGAGGCGGTCAAGGACTCCACGATCGGCGTTCGCGACCTCAAGGCCATGCAGGACCGCGGCGACGACATCTTCCTGATCGACGTCCGTGAGCCGAACGAGTACGAGATCGTGTCCATCCCGGGCGCGACGCTGATCCCCAAGGGCGAGATCCTCGACGGTTCCGCGCTCGAGAGGCTGCCGCAGGACAAGAAGATCGTCCTGCACTGCAAGTCGGGTGTGCGCTCGGCCGAATGCCTTGCCGTCGTCAAGAGCGCGGGCTTCTCCGACGCCGTGCACGTCGGCGGCGGAGTTCTCGCCTGGGTCAACCAGATCGACCCCTCGCTGCCCTCCTACTGACGGCCCGTACCGTTCCGCCCCGGCCCGCCGTGCGGTGCCGGGGGGCGGACCTCATTCCTCGCGGCGATAGGTCAGCCCGAGGATGAGGCCGATCTCGGCGAGGTTGAGCTCGAACATCTCGGTGGCGTCGTCCATCGCGAACTTCAGGTGCCCGAACGCCTCCAGGCTGACGATGCCCTGGAGGCGGATCCAGGACTGCACGAAGATCAGCATGGTGCCCAGCGGAAGGCCGCCGCCGAGGCTCTCGCGGTAGCGCGTCAACTGCTCGCGCAGGCTCGGGTCGATCTCGTCGTCCGCCGGCACGGCGAAGGGCGCCTTCTGCCACAGTTCCTGGAACAGGGCCAGGAAGGTCCGGCCGAACCGGCGGCCGCTGTCGGTCGCGATGTCGTCGGTGTCGACGTCGAGGCCGGGTAGCGGTGTGCCGAAGAGCAGCGCGTATTCCGCCCTGTGGTCCAGCGCCCAGCGGCGGAAGTATCGCGACACGGCCAGGAACTTTCCCGAGAGGTCGTCCGGACCGACCGTATGGATCGCTCGCTGCAGTTCCTCGGCCAGCTCGATGAACAGATCGCCGACGACGTGCCGGATCAGCTCCTGATGGCTGTCGAAGTACCGGTACAGGGCGGGCGCCGTCATTCCCATCTCGCGGGCGATGGCCCGCAGCGTCACGGCCTCTGGTCCCTCGTCCACGAGGATCCGGCGGGCGGTCTGCGTGATCTCCCGCATCGTCGCGGCCCGCAGACGGTCCCGCCGCGTCTCACTCATCCGACTCCAATCTCCTGAACACGCTTGACGGAAGTAAACGGTGTATGCGAAGTTAACACCATTCGCAAGTTAACGCCGTTTACCACGGTAACGCCAAGTAGCAGTGTAGCTCCGACACGGGAGATTCGATGTTCGAGAACTGGGCTCGCCTCGTCTACCGGCGACGGCGGGCGACCCTCTGGTTGACCGCGGCGATGCTCGTCGTCGCGGCCGTATGGGGCACCGGCGTCTTCGGAGCCCTCACATCGTCCGGCGGTTTCGACACCCCCGGCAGCGAGAGCGCCCGCGCCACCGAGATCGCCGACCGTGATCTGGGCCGGGACTCCGCCGACATGGTGATGCTCTATCGCAGCCCGGGGCGTACCGTCGACGACCCCGCCTTCCGGCCCGCGGTCGAGCGGGCCCTCTCTGCGCTGCCCTCGGACAAGGTCGACGGCACCGCGACGTACTGGTCGACCGGCTCGCCGCAGTTCGTCAGCAAGGACCGCACCGCCACGTACGCGGTCGTACGGCTGGCGGGCGCCGACGACCAGGCCCGCCACGACGCCTACGAAGAGCTACGGGACGTGGCCGCCACGGCGCCGGGGCTGACCGTCCAGGTCGGTGGCGCCGTGCCCACCGAGATCACGATCAATGAGCGGGTCAGCGAGGACATCGCCAAGGCCGAGTCCATCTCGATGCCGGTGCTGCTCGTCCTGCTCGTGGTGATCTTCGGCAGCCTCGCCGCGGCGAGCCTCCCCCTGGCCATCGGGATCGTCGCGATCCTCGGCTCGTTCACCGCACTACACCTGATGACCCTGGTCACCGATGTCTCGATCTTCGCGATCAACATCACGACGTTCCTCGGCCTGGGCCTGGCGATCGACTACGGACTGTTCATGGTGAGCCGGTTCCGCGAGGAGCTGAAGGCCTCGGACGGGGCGGCGAAGACGGAGGACGCACTGGCCCGCACGATGACGACCGCCGGGCGCACCGTCGCCGTGTCGGGGGTGACGGTCGCCGTCGCCCTGTCCGGTCTCCTCCTCTTCGACCAGGTCTTCCTGCGGTCGATGGGCTTCGGCGGCGTGGCGACCGTGCTGGTCGCCATGCTGGCGGCGCTCACCGTGCTTCCGGCGCTGCTGGCCGTGCTCGGCCCCCGGGTCAACTCGCTCTCGGCGAGCCGGTTGATCCGCCGGCGGCGCGGGACGGGCGGCCGTCCGGCCCGGGAGGAGGGCCAGGGCTGGTACCGCCTCGCGCAGACCGTCATGCGGCGCCCGATCGTCTTCACGGTGGCGACGATCGCGCTCCTGCTGGCGCTCGGTTCCCCGTTCCTGCACATCAACTGGGGCGGCGTCGACGGCAAGGTGCTGCCCGCGGGAACCGAGGCACGGGTCGTGGGCGAGGTCCTGGAACGGGACTTCCCGAACAACGCCACGAGGCCGATCGAGGCGGTCGTGACCGGCACCGGCGACCAGGCGGCGATCGCCGCCTACGCCGACCGGCTGCGCCAGGTGCCCGGCGTCACGAGCGCCGGCCTGAGCGGGGCCCAGGGCACCACCGCCCGCATCACGGTCGGCTATGACGCCGGCCCGAACTCGGACCAGGCCCGCTCACTGGTACGGGAGGTGCGGGACGTGCCGCCCCCACCGGGTACGCGGGTGCACGTCGGTGGGATGCCCGCGGAGCTCGTGGACCAGCTCGCCGGCATCGGAGACGTCCTGCCGCTGCTCGCGCTCTTCGTCGGTGTCGCGACCTTCGTCCTGCTGTTCCTGGCCTTCGGCTCGGTGATCCTGCCGCTCAAGGCCATCGTGATGAACCTGCTGTCGCTGTCGGCCACCTTCGGCGCCCTGGTCTGGATCTTCCAGGACGGGAACCTGTCCGGTGTCCTGGACTTCACCGCGACGGGCAGCATCGCCCCGGCAATGCCGATCCTGATGCTGGTCATGCTGTTCGGGATCTCCATGGACTACGAGGTGTTCCTGCTGTCGCGGATCCGCGAGCAGTACGACCGCGACGGCGACAACATCGCGGCGGTCGCGGCGGGCATACGGCGCACGGGCGGGATCATCACGAGCGCGGCGCTGCTGTTCATCGTGGTGATCGGGGCCTTCTCCACCTCCGGCATCACCTTCATCAAGATGACGGGGATCGGCATGGCCACCGCGATCGCGGTCGACGCGACCATCGTCCGGGGGCTGCTCGTGCCCGCGACGATGCGGCTGCTCGGCCGGGCCAACTGGTGGGCACCCAGGCCCCTCGGCCGCCTCTACCAGCGGTACGGCATCCGCGAACACGGGCACGCCGCGGAGCCGACCATGAAGGTGCCCGCCGGGATCTGACGTCCGCGGAGCCGTACCTGATCGGGGGCGTCCGCCTGACCGGGTGTGGC
>NZ_JABVEC010000026.1 GCF_014323705.1 Actinomadura alba | reverse complement strand
AATGCAGGTATGCGGATAGACGAGCTTGCCGCGCTGGTCGGGATACCCACCCGCATCGTGCGCCGCCACCACCCTCACCTGCGCCTCCTCCCGGATTCCGACGTGCTCGCACAGCGACACGGCCGCCATGAACGACCCGACGACCTCGACGATGCCGAGCCCGGCGACCTGCGCGTCGCTCCGCTCACCGCCCGGCCGACCGCCCCGCCCGCCGCCGTGAAGATGCTCGAGGAGACAGCGTGATGGTCAAAATCGCACGCGCCGCCCTTTTCACCGTGTTGCCGGCCGAGCTGCTGCTCATGGTGATGCTCGTGTCAGGGGTGTCGCCACCCGACCCGGTCGTCGTGGCCGTCGAGACGGCCGTCGTGCTGGTGTTCATCCTGGTGGCCGCGAGCGCGTACCGGCTCTCCAGGGCCGAGCGCCTGCGTGGTGAGGAGCGGCGGGCGGCGCTCCGGGCGACCGTGCATCGCCTGGTGCCCGTACACCTGCGCAAGCTCATCGAGTTCGAGCTGAAGGGCACGGCGAGCATCTTCCTCTGGGGCACGCGCCGCCGCAATGGCGTACCGCCCGGCGCCACCGCCGTGTCGTACTCGAAGGAACAGACTCCGACACTGATGGTGATGCTGTTCCTGATGGGCGTGGAAGCGGTGGCAGTCGACCTGCTGCTGAAGGGGCTCAACGCACCGGACGGGCTGCGTGTCCCGGTGCTGGTGATCGACATCTACGGAATCGTCTGGGGACTGGCGCTCGGCGCGTCCTGCGTCACCCGGCCGCACGTCGTGACGCACGAGGAACTGCGCATCCGGTACGGCGCGTACTTCGACCTGCGCACACCTCGCGAGCAGATCTCCTCGGTGCGGCTGTCCCGCGACTACAACGGCAACATGGTCAGGGTGGCCGACGGGCGGCTCAGCGTGGCGATGTCGTCCCAGACCAACCTGGTCGTCGAATTGACCGAACCGATCGGCGTCGTTCGTCCCCTCGGTCGCCGCGCGGAAGTCACCACGATCCGCTTCTTCGCCGATACTCCGAATGCGGTCCTGAACGCCCTGCAGCCTCCCCGATCCGCAGTGGCCGCATAGCGCCCCGGACCTGGCGCATCGCGGATGCCGTAGTCCCAGGCCCCGGGCGTGATCGTCACGCTGATTCCCGCCACCCGCCGGCGGGTGCGTCGTCGCGGGGTCGAGGATTCACTCGACGCGTGAGACCTCTGTGGAAAGTCGGACCGCGGACGCATAGCCGCGGCCGCCCAGAAGCGTCTGAGGGGTGACAGCACTTCGGAGGTGACGATGGAATGGATACCACGGCGGAGCGACAGTTCCGTGAGTTCGTGGTGGCGAGGTCGGCCGCACTGATGCGGCTGGCCTATCTGCTCGCCGGGGGTGACCAGCACGCGGCCGAAGATCTTCTGCAAGTGGCGCTCACCAAGACGGCGGCACGCTGGGGCAGCGTGGAGAGCCCGGAGACGTACGTGCGGCGCGTGATGTACCGCCAGCAGATCAGCTCCTGGCGGCTCAAGTGGAGGCGGCGCGAGACCCAGGTCGCCGTCCTTCCCGATGAGGCGCGGTACGACGACACGCCGGCCGTGGACCTGAAGGTCACCGTCCGCAGAGCCCTGGCGCGGATCACGCCCAGGCAGCGGGCCGTACTGGTCCTTCGGTTCTTCGAGGACCTGCCCGAAGCGGAGGTCGCGCGCATACTCGGCTGCAGCGTCGGCACGGTGCGCAGCACGACCCACCGCTCGCTCGCTCGGTTGCGCGAGCTGGCTCCCGAACTCAACGAACTGAGGCCTACTGAGGAGGTCCTACCGTGAAGCTGGACATGCTCATCAAGAGCGCCTGTGATGACTGGTCCGCGGAGGCACAGGTACCCGCCGGCCTGGCCGACCGGGCGCTGCGGAGACGCACCCGGCGGCGTACCCCCAGGGTGGTGCTGGCCGCGGGTTCGACGGCACTCCTCGTTGGGGTCGGCGTGGCGGTGGTCTCCGTGGCCGGGCCGACGCGGCAGCCGTCGCAGTCCGCGATCCAGCCCGTGCCCCTGTCCGCGGACACGACGTTGCGCACCGATCTCAGCAGCTCGTTCCCGCGCCGTCTCGTCGCAGCCGGACACACCGCCGTCGCCGCCTACTACACGACCCACATGCGGTCGTCGGGCAACGGTCCGAAGGCGATCGAGCGCACGTGGCATCTGTACTCCCCGGCGTCGGGCACGTACCAGAAGACCTCCTGGGCGTACCTCGATGTCGCACCCGGCATGCACCACGCCGCCGTGCTCGAAGCGCTGCCCAGCTCCCGGGTCGGCATTCTGGACATGAAGACGCAACGGGTCACCCGCTGGATACCGGTAGGGCACCCGGTCGGCGGTGTGGCCTGGTCACCGGAAGGGCGCCGGTTGCTCCTGACCTCCTACGACAGGAATCCCGATGTGAACGGCGCTCCCGGCTCCAGCTCACGAACCGGCTTCTACGTCGTCGACGCCGGGTCGGGACAGGGTGGCTTCCATGCCCTGCCGGCGGACCGCGACAGGGTCGGCTCCCGGCAGGACCTCTTCTGGAGCAGGAACGGAACGCTGATCTGGACCTTCGTCGACCGCGATCCCGGAAAGGTCTTCTACGACCTCAACGGAGCACGGCGACCCGCGCCGGCGCACGAGGCCGAATGGTCGGAGGAAGCCGGGCTCTCCCCGAACGGCACCCTCCGGCCCAGGTTCGGGCCGAGACCCGGTCCCGCCGTCACCATCACGAACGTGACGACCGGCAAGGCCGTCGCGGTTCTGCCGATCCAGCAGGCCAAGGCCTGGGCCGATGACGACCGACTGTTCGCCTTCGGCTGCGCCGCGAAGCAATGCAAGGGCAAGGGGGAATTCCGCAACCGGCTCCTCCTCGTGAGTCTCGACGGCAAGATCACACCTCTCACCGGATACCGGCGATCCGACCGGCCTGGCGCGTGGTACCCCGTGTTCACCCACCGCTGAGCCGCCTCGGCGGGTGCCGTGCCGGTCCGAGCCGGCACCCGCCGATCACGTCCTGACGGCGGCCTTCGTCTGGTCGTTTGCTCGCCTTGATGTGAATCACGGGGTGCACCGCACCGTGGCCGGGCGAGTATCGGTGCGGCCCGGTCTCCGCCCGGTAGGGTCGGCGGATGTTGTTCCGCGCATGGGGAATCGCGCGATCCCTGGTCATGTACCACGGCGTACCAGGTAAGCACCGACGAGCCGTACGCCACTACAAAGAGTTTCTCGGGCCGGGAGACCTCGCATTCGACATCGGCGCCCACGTGGGGAGCCGGGTGCGCGCCTGGCGACGCCTGGGCGTACGGGTGATCGCGGTCGAGCCGCAGCCGGACTGCGTGCGCATCCTGCGTCTCCTCTTCGGCCGCGATCGGGGAGTCACCATCGTGCCGGGGGCCGTCGGGGCGCGGGCCGGGCGGGCACGGCTGGCCCTCTCCAGCGCGACGCCGACGGTTTCGTCGATGTCGCCCGACTGGATCGAGTCGGTGGCGACGGACCGCAGCTTCGCCCGCGTACGGTGGGACCGATCCGTCGAGGTTGAGGTGGCGACCCTTGACGAGCTCATCGAGGTGCACGGCGCGCCCGCCTTCTGCAAGATCGACGTCGAGGGCTTCGAGGCCGACGTGCTGGCCGGGCTCACCCGGCCTGTGCGCGCGCTGTCGTTCGAATACGTGCCGTCGGCGCACGATGCCACCTTGGCCGCGCTGGACATCGTGGAACGGCTCGGCGCGTCGGCAAACGGCTACCTCTATAACTACTCACCCGTCGAGACGATGCGGTTCGCCGAGGACGACTGGCTCGACGCGGCCGACCTGATCCGGCTGCTGGAGAGCATCCGACCCTCTGGCCGCTCCGGCGACATCTATGCACGCCTGCGGCAGGTCGACGATGAGCCACCATCCGCTCCGGACCAGGCTCAGCCGGGACAGTGAAGATCGGCTTGGCCGCGTAGAGGAGGACGAGGCTGGCGCCTCTTCCTGAGAGGTTCAGCGTGCGAGCAGTGGTTGCACTCGGGACAGCGTGTCCTGGATGTTGGCCTCGGTGATCGTCTCCTGTGCCTCGTTCGGCGACAGCCAGCGCAGCGGAGCGTCCGGGTTCTCCGGCCGCGCCGCCTCGGGAACCCCGGTGGCCAGCACGAACCGCAGGTCGGCGTGTTCGTGCGCCTCCTCCCGGCTGTTCGCCGGGACCGGCACGATCACCACGTGTCGTACCTCCGGGTCCGGCCACGGGGTCAGGTCGGGCAGCCCCGTCTCCTCGCGTCCCTCCCGCAGCGCGATGGCGAGCGGGTCGTGCTCGTCCGGATCGGCGTGCCCGCCGACCAGCAGCCACGATTGGTGGCGCTGGTGCCAGCGCAGCAGTACCCGGCCACTGCCTGGATGCACGATCAGCGCCGACGCCGTGACGTGCAAGGGATTCGACCGGTGCCAAGGATCACCTGTCTCGACAAGGGTGCGTACCCGATCGACGTCGGCGAGTTCCGCCGGGGTCTTCGGCCCGTAGCCCGCGAGGGCGTCGATGACTGCCTGGTGGACTGCGACCATGTCAGGCGTTGCGGAGGTGGGTGAGTAGACGCGCCCACTCAGATCGGGTGAACTCAAGGATGGCGTCCGGCGCTTCGGCCTTGGAGTCGCGGACGCCGATGGTGCCGTCAGTGGCGCGAGCCACCTCGACGCAATCACCGTTCGGCTCGCTGTGTCGTGACTTGCGCCAGCCTGTGTAGTGCTTGGTCATGTGCCCGATTCTGTATGGTCGGTCAGCCGGTTGGCTACTCGGTCGAGGAAGGCGAGGCTGTCGGCAGGGGACAGCGCGGCCTCCCGGAGACGGTCATACATCCCGGTAAAGCGTGCCAGTTCACGCCGCTGGGTGAGAACGACATCGGTGGTGACAGTGTCAATGATCGCCATGGATGGATCGCCCGGGTCGGGGAAGGCGTAAAGGGAGAACGACGCTTTCGGGAGGAAACCACCAGGGATCAGAACGTCCGATGGCAGCACCCGCATGGTGATGCGTTCCTCGGTCGCGATCACTTTGATCAGGTGGCGGAGCTGAGCGGCCTTCACCGTCGGCGGTACGGCCAGTCGATGGATCATGCTCTCGTCGAGTACCGCCTCGTAGGTCGGGCCGTCCGGGCTGAGGAGGTGCTGCTGGCGGCGGGTCCGGGCATCGGCCATACGGTCTGGACGGTAGTCGAGCGATCCCTGGCATTGGTCCAGCTCGACCATCGCGTCGATGAACTCGGGAATCTGCAGGACGGCCGGGAAGGCCGTCTGGTTGTAGCTGCGGATGGACTCGGCTCCTGACTCCAGGTCGGCGTAGAGGCGCTGACGGGGGCCCATGGCGTTGCCGTACCTGTCCCACCAGCCCTTGCGGGCGGCTTCGTGGGCGAGTGCGAAGACCTTGTCGTACTGCCGGCCGGTGACGTCCAAGGCCTTGAGGATGGTGACGATCTCGGCGAGATCGGGGCGGATCTGGGCGTTCTCGAGTCTCGATATCTTTGTGCGGGACTGGTACACGAGCCGGGCCAGTTCGTCGGTCGTGAAGTCGCGGTCCTCGCGCAGTTTGCGGAGCTCTTCGGCGAGGCGGCGGCGTCGAACGTACGAGCTGGCCATCGGCGACCTCCCAGGGCGTGCATGTACGGCGTGTTGACCAAGTCCGATTACTGTTTGTAGACGAATGCAACGCTACGCGTTCGCCGGTCGGTGAGATCGCCGATTGACCGATCAGGAGAAGCCGACTCGTGCAAATCGCGCGTCCGGGTACCGGACGTCCGACTCCCGAACGTTCGCGAATGAGATGAACGAATCAAGCGTCCGGACGGTCCTGGGCCACCCGATTCGCCGCTGCTTGGATCACGGCGTGTGATGAAGCGCAAGGCGTCAAGCTCGCCGACCTGTGCTCTCCCAGCCCGCGGGTGGCCCGTCGAGGATCTCCGCGCCCAGGGCCTCGACCAGCGCAGCTACGCAGCGTGCTGGGCCATGCTCCTCGATGCTCCCTCACCGAGTTCCGGCTTCCAGCGCGATCCCGCGTGGCGGGCGAGGGCGGCGATGAGTGCTTCGTGCTGCTGCTGGGTCATGGGGCCGAGGGCGCAGAGCGGCCAGCGCCCTGCCTTGCCTTGGGGGGAGCGGGGGTGGACCATGCCCGCAGGGCTTATTGAGTTGATGCGCGTCCCCTTCCCCTCGGGCTGGACGTGCAGCGCGGCGTAACTGGGGCCCCAGCGGAATTCCGCGGCGTGCTCCAGCGTGACGGCCGTTGCGAGGCTCCAGCGGAACGTCCGGTGCCCCGCGGGGCCGCCGACGGGTGTGGCATGGCGCGGGTCTGTGGTGGTGATTCCGGCGGCGTCGACGCGGAGTGACCAAGGGTTCCTGTCCTTGAGTGCGTGCCGGTGTCGCCTCCAGTTCAGGGCGGCCGCCCAGAGCTTCCGTCCGTACATGACGTGGAGCAGAATCGCATAGACCACGAAGAGGCAGATCGGGATCAAAAGGTCCTCCACGGGTTCGCCTTCCGAGATCATCACCACCGTCACTCCCGTGCCCACGTAGAGAAGCGGCAACGCAAGGATGGTGAAGAGAAGCCAGTGGCGTACCAGGGGTCGGCGATTGTGTGTCACGTATGTGGAGATGGGTTCCTGCCCGGTCCAGGCGATCTCGAAGGCGTCTTCGGTGTCCGGCGCCTCATGTGTGAGGGCGCGGGTCGGTGCGGTCCGTGGCAGACGCTCGGTGTCGGGTTCGCCGGCTCCTGCGCCGGACGTGGTGACGGCGGACCGGAGTTGCTCCAGGCGTTCATAGACGACTGACGCGGTTTGGGGGCGTCGGTCCGGGTCGCGTTGCAGCAGGTCGGTGAGCAACTGTGCGACGGATTCCGGGACATCCGGACGCAGACTGCGGAGCGGCGGTGGTTCGTCGTCGAGTTTGCGGCGGATTATGGAGAGGGGGTTGCCGTCGCCGAAGGGGGGCTTTCCGGTGAGCAGGGCGAAGAGGACGCCGCCGAGGGCGTAGAGGTCGGAGCGTTCGTCACCGCGCTGGTCGAGGAACTGTTCCGGTGCGCCGTAGAGGGCGGTGCCGACGGGGGCGAGCATGGAGGTGGGGACGACGGTGAAGGTGTGGGTGTGGGTGAAGCCGGCGATGCCGAAGTCGACGACTTTGATGCGGTCGTCGGCGGTGAGCATGATGTTGGACGGTTTGATGTCGTAGTGGACGACCTTGGCCCGGTGGGCGGCGACGAGGGCGGCGCAGATCTCCTGAGTTATCTCCAGCGCCCGCGCCGGAGGCATGGGGGCCTGCTCGTGCATGTGGCGGCCGAGCGTGTTGCCGTCGATGTGCTCCATGACCAAGAACTGCAGGCCGTCGTGGATGCCCCGGTCGTAGAGAGAGACCACGTTGGGGTGGTTGATCTGTGCGGCGGCCACGGCTTCGCGCTCGAACCGATGGAACAGGTCCGGCGAGGCGTCGTCGTCGCGTACGAGCAGCTTGATGGCCACGTTGCGGTGGAGGTCACGGTCGCGGCCGGCCCAGACCTCGCCCATCCCGCCCCGGCCGAGCCGCTCGCGCAACTCGTACTTGCCCGCGATCAATGTGCCGCGCTCCACTGCACCTCCAGTGACCTGCCTTGTGACCCACCGCTGACGGATGCCAGTGTTACGGATTACGCCCAGGGTGACGGGCGGTTTCCGGCGCTTACCCGGTAAAACGGCGATTTGCGAGCGCAAGGTCCGCCAGGAGGACGAGCGGGCTGAAGCCTGGCCGGACTGGCTGTCGCGAACAGTTGACCGTACGGCCCTTGGGCGGCCGGATCGGATGTGCTCAAGGAGGCTCGGGGCCTCTGCCTTTGCTGCAAGGCCAACGATCGCCCACCAGTCCCCGGCCCCCGCTTGCCCCTGGCTCACGAAGACTTCCGCGATGTCCTCCCGCGCAATCGGCGTTAGGTCAAGGACATACGCTGCTGGATCGTCAGCATAGAGAAAGAGCGAGAAAGGGGTGAGAGGACTCTCGGGGATGAGGCGCCAGGGAGTAACTTCGCTATCTGGCACGAGCGAGATGCTACTGGCGGGGCTATTCGTCGGGCCTGGTTCGGGCCGCTCTGCCCACCCAAGGCTGTGCGCGGCCTGGCTCAGGCGACTTTCACCGAGTGGGGGCCGACGCTGATGGTGATGTCGACGTGTCCGCCGAGTGCTGCTGCGTATGCTCGGAGGGTCTCCAGTCCCATTGCTTCGATGTTGCCGTTTTCGATCTGGGAGATGCGGGATTGGGAGACGCCGAGAAGCTGGGCGATCTCGGTCTGTGTCTTGCCGAGTGATTTGCGGAGTTCCTTGAGGTGGTGGCCTGCTACGTAGGCGTCGAGCTCAGCGCGGGCCTTGGCCTGCCGCTCGGGGTCGGCCAGCTCGGGGTGGCGGCGGTGGGCTTCGGCCTTGATGTCCTGCCAGTTGCGTCCCGTGCTCATCGGCCCGCCTCCTTGTCTTTCTCGGCCCGATAGTCGGTGTATCGGGCTTCGGCGAGTGGAATCGCCTCGTCGTACCATCGGGACCATTGCCCCGCTTTGTCGCCTGCAACCAGGAAGATAGCGGCATGGTCCGGGTCGAAGACGAACAGCATCCGGATCTCTGAGCGTCCGCGAGAGCCTGGCCGCAGCTCTTTGAGGTTACGCAGCTCGCTGTGCTCCAGCGTGTCCACCAACGGTCGGCCCAGCGTAGGGCCGATGTCGGCGAGGCGGTCGATGGCCTGCTCGATCAGGACTGCGCTGTCGGGCTCGGACTCGCAGAGCTTCAGGAACCAGGTCTCGACAGGTTCGAGGAGTATGACATCCCATGCCACCCAGCCACTATAACCCTTGGCTCATATCCGGCGAGCGTGGCTGACGAACCGCTCGTAGTCGAATGACCTCCGTGAGCGCCCGCGACGGGCGGGGTCGCTTCCCCACCCTTATGTGCGTGGGGGAGCGACCCCGTTGCGGGCAACCGCAAACGAGCGTCGTCGAGCCTTTAGGAGACCTGCTCCACCGATGGGACGTGCGTGACCTGGTTCCAGGTGAATCGGTACTTGGTGCCGTCCGCCGGGACGCTGAGCTTCAGGTTGTCGCCACCGGCGGCACCGCCTGCGCCGTAGTTCTCATTCCACGAGTCGTTGATCGCGACTTTCCACTCGTAGTCGCCGGCGGGCAGCGCGAAGGTGCCGTGCCACTGGCCGTCGGTCTTGTCGAAGGCCAGACGGCTGTTCACGCAGGCCGGGTTCCAGTCGCTGTCGCAGCCGGCTTCGTTCTGCAGTGACCCGACCAGCGTCACATGGTCGCGCGCCGGCTTCGGTTCGGCGGTGGTCACCGTGATCGGCGCACTGGTGACCGACGGGGAGCCGGGTTCCAGCAGAGTGGCGCGGTACTGGACCTCGGTGCCCAGCGGCAGCTTCGAAACGTCGTCCGTGACGGTGTACGCCGGAGAGGAGGTGTCCGTGCCCAGGTTCTCCCAGGTGCCGCCACTGACGCTGCGCTGGAAACTCACCGACTGTGCCGGGCGCTCGGGGTCCACGTTCGCCTGGACGGTGACCGGGTCGATGTTGGTGATCGTCCCGCCGTCCTTGGGTGCGGTCACGGTGACCGCCGGTGCCGGTACGGCGGTCGACCGGTTGTTGCTCCAGCGGGTGTGACCGGCGTTGTCCAACACGACCGCGCGGTACTGCAGCGGGGTGCCGGTCCGGTAGCCGCTGGTGTCGTGGAACACCTGGTACGGGGCGGAGTCGTCAGTGCCGATCGACTGCCAGGGGCCGTTGCCCACCTTGGCCTGGAAGGTCACCTCGTTGAACGATGACCCGGCGACGTCGGCGGCGACATGCATGCGGCCGTGGGACACCTCCGCTGGTGCGGGCCGGCCCAGCTTGATGGCCGGGGCGGCGTTCGACTCGGGAATCCGGCCGTCCGCGAGGTACACCACTGCGGAGAGAGCCGGCACGGTCACGTCAAGGGTCCGGTCGCCCTTGCTGCGCAGCGTGGACGGGCCGGCGCCGTACACCTTCTGGAAGCCGCGGTCGCCGACGTAGGTGGGAATGGAGGCCGACTGCGCCGTCTTGCTGTTGTTGAGCGCGACGATGTACTCCCGCTGCTGCTTGCGGTCGATGCGGGAGAACGCGAAGACGCCCGCGCCGTCGGAGGCGTAGCGCACCTGCTGGGCGCCGTTGCGCAGGGCAGGGTGCCGCTTGGTGATCGCGGCCAGCTCGCTGAGCGTACGGTAGAGCGGGTGGTCGGTGCGGAAGTTGTCGACCGCGTGGGTCGAGTCCGTGCCGACCAGATCGTCCTTGAGGTACTCCGGCACCTTGCTGGCGAACATCGTCTGTCGGGCCAGCTGGTCCCCACCCGTACCAGTGAAGCCCTGCTCATCGCCGTAGTAGACGACCGGGTTGCCGCGCGAGAAGTACATCAGCTCGTGGGCGAGGCTGTCCCGGGCGACCAGCTCCGTGTCGTTCGCCCCCGGGTTGTCGCGGGTGAGGAAGTAGCCGATGCGCCCCATGTCGTGGTTGCCGAGGAAGGTCGGCAGCTCGTAGGCGTTGGAGTCCGCGTCGGTGTACCAGTCATCGTTTCGGAAGAACTGCGCCAGCGCCGCGTTGCCCCGGCTCCGGGACGCGAAGTTCCGCGCGGCGTCCTGGAACGGGAAGTCCAGGATCGCCTGCATCTTGTTGTGCGTCGTGTAGTGGGAGGTGAAGCTCTTCGCCGCGGCGTCGCTGCCGTCGAGGGCCACCTCACCGAACATGAAGAAGTCCGGCTTGCCGTTCGCCCGTGCGTACTGCAGGAGGCCTGGTCCGAACTTGTGCCAGAACTCGTCATCGACGTGCTTCATCGTGTCGATCCGGAAGCCGTCGATGCCGAAGTCCTTGATCCACGCCTTGTAGATGTCCGTGAACCCGTTGACGACGCGGGGGTTCTCGGTCATCAGGTCGTCGAGCCCGAAGAAGTCGCCGTACTGCGAGTCCTCGCCGGTGAATGTGGTGTTGCCGCGGTTGTGGTAAAGCGTCACATCGTTGAGCCAGCTCGGCACCTTGAGGTTCTTCTCGCCGTCGTCGAGCACCGGCGTGTAGGGGAACGACTTGGCCGGGTCCAGGGTCGGGAAGGTCGAGGTGCCCGCGTGGTCGCGGTCGTCGAACGGCTTCCCGTCGGGGGTGCGGTAGGGCTGCCGGTCCTTGGAGACGTACGCCGTGCGCGCTCCCTCCTTGTAACCGATCACGTCGGCGGTGTGATTGGTGATGATGTCGAAGTAGACCTTCATGCCCCTCTTGTGCGCGGCCTGCACAAGTGCGGCGAGGTCCCCGTTCGTACCGAGGTGCGGGTCTATCTGCGTGAAGTCGGTGATCCAGTAGCCGTGGTAGCCGGCGGAGGGACCGTCCTCGAGCTGGACCGCCTTGTTCTTGAAGCTGGGGGTCAGCCAGATCGCGTCGGTCCCGAGGCCCTGGATGTAGTCGAGCTTCGCCGTGACGCCCTTGAGATCACCGCCGTTGTAGAAGCCCTTGCTGGTGGGGTCGAATCCGGAGACCAGCCGGTCATCGCCCAGACCTCCGGTGTCATTGGCGGTATCACCGTTGTTGAAGCGGTCGGCCATCACGAAATAGAAGTCCTCGCCTGTGACCGGACCACGCAGCGAGTGCAGGGCTCCGGCCTGATGGCCGCCCGGATGGTAGGGCTCGGCGTTCGCCGGTAGGGCCATTGACGACGCGGCCATGCCGAGCGTGGCTGCGACGGCGACCATGGCGGTGCGTATCGAGTTGCGCATTGTGCAGACTCCTGGCTCGTAGATCGGCTAGACCGTAGTGCACCGCATGTTTGAGGGAAAGACCCTCTTTGTGTTTAGATGGCACGATTTCGTTTCCCTGACCGGCAGCGCCAGGCGTCGTAGCAGCGACGGCGCTGTTCGCAGAGATGGCCGAGCCCTGCTCAGGAGGTCCGTGTCGTGCCGCGGGCTGTCCGCCATCGCAGCAGCTCAGTACGGCGGAAGGTCGTTCGCCGTGGTGGTCGGTCTTCGTTACTGCCTGACCGGCTCTTCGTAAATGATCTAGTCTTGCCGGATGGGGTTGGAACCTAGAAGTGGCTGCTGTCCGGGCGGATGAACTCCATGATGCGGTACCGGATGTTTTCGTCCCCACAAGCACCACGATGGGCTTCGAGGATGCGACTTCTGTGGTGCGTGGGCCGGGCCTGTGCGCCGCCAAGGTCGGCGACTGGGTCATAGTCATCGACGTGAACTGTTGGCTGTCCGGGAGTTCTGACTACCTGGTTGAAGCGTCGGCGTCGACCGACCTGCACTTGGTTCGGATCTCCGATGAACCGATCATCCTGCATTACCGCGACGGCCAGCAGATGGTGGAAGCGCGAGGTCTCGCCGGATGTCTGGAGATCGCGGCTTGCGACTACGAAGACGGCGAGACCTGCGCGATGAAGCACCTCCGTAAGACCACCGGCGTGACCTTCGGCGAGGACCTGTGGAGTGCGAAGTTCACGCCCTTCTTCCCTTGATTGATTCGGCTGTCTTCGATCCACTGAGGAGGCCGACGGACTTAACCGCCGGGATCGCCGAACCCGCCACGATCTGGGTCGATTCTTCTCCTCGTCAGCCCGGGTCTGTCTCTGTGACGCGGCCGTCTGTGAGGTGCAGACGGCGAGTGGTGTGCACCGCGTCGATCATCCGGCGATCGTGGGTCACCAGCAGCAGGGTGCCGGGATAGGAGTCGAGCGCGGACTCCAGCTGTTCGATCGCCACCAGGTCTAGATGGTTGGTCGGCTCGTCCAGAACGAGCAGGTTCACGCCCCGTGCCTGCAGCAACGCGAGGGCCGCCCGGGTGCGCTCACCAGGGGACAGTGTCGCCGCAGGGCGGGTCACATGCGCGGCGCGTAGGCCGAACTTCGCCAGCAGGGTACGGATCTCGGCCGGCGGCAGCTCGGGAACCTCCGCGCCGAAGGCATCCAGCAGGGCGCCCTCGCCGAGGAACAGGGCCCGCGCCTGGTCGACCTCGCCGATGACCACGCCCGGACCGAGCGCGGCGTGACCTTCGGTGAGAACGGCCCGGCCCAGCAGCGCCGACAGAAGTGTCGACTTGCCCGCCCCGTTGGCTCCGGTGATCGCGACCCGTTCGGCCCAGCCGATCTGCAGGTCGACGGGGCCCAGAGCGAAGTCTCCGAGTCGTAGCACCGCGGAGCGCAGGGTCGCCACCACAGCACCGGCACGTGGCGCGACGGCGATCTCCATCCGCAGTTCCCACTCCTTGCGGGGCTCCTCGACCACGTCGAGGCGTTCGATCGCGCGCTCGGTCTGGCGGACCTTGGAGGCCTGCTTCTCGCTCGCGTCGGCGCGGAAGTTCCGGCCGACCTTGTCGTTGTCTCCCCCGTTGGCGCCCCGGGCCTTCTTCCTGGCGTTCCTGACGCCCTTGCCCGCCCAGTCCCGTTGTGTACGGCCGCGCTCCTCCAGCGTGGCGACCTTACCCGCGTACTCCTCGTAGTCGGCGCGGGCGTGCCTGCGGGCGACCTCACGCTCGGCCAGGTACGCGGCGTAACCGCCGCCGTAGATGTTCACCTGCTGCTGGGCCAGGTCCAGCTCCACCACCCGGGTGACCGTCCGGTCCAGGAACTCGCGGTCGTGGCTGACCAGCACCGTGCCGGCCCGCAGACTCATGACGAACCGCTCCAGCCGCTCCAGCCCGTCGAGGTCCAGATCGTTGGTGGGCTCGTCGAGTAGGAAGATGTCATAGCGGCTGAGCAGCAGCGACGCCATCCCCGCGCGGGCAGCCTGCCCGCCGGACAACGAGGTCATCTGCTGATCGAGGCCGGCCGCCAGCCCCAGCTCGGCGGCCACCTCCCCGGCCCGGTCCTCGAGATCGGCGCCGCCCAGGGCCAGCCATCGTTCCAGGGCGGAGGAGTATTCGTCATCGGCCCCCTCGCGCCCGCCGACCAGGCCCTCGGTCGCGGTGTCCAGCTCCCGCTGAGCCCGCGCCACCCCCGTACGCCGGGCGAGGAAGCCGATCACCGTCTCGCCGTCGCGCCGCTCCCGCTCCTGTGGCAGGTAGCCGACGGCCGCCGACGACGGGCTGAGCGTCACGGAGCCCCCCTCGGGGGTGAGCAGGCCCCCGAGAGTCCGCAGCAGGGTGGACTTCCCCGCGCCATTGACCCCGACCAGCCCTATGACTTCTCCAGTGGAGACGACCAGGTCGAGCCCAGAGAACAAGGCACGGTCACCGTGCCCGGCGGCGAGTTCCTTCGCGACAATGGTTGCGGTCATAGAGCGCCAACGCTATCTCGCCACAGATGGATCCTGTCCCGCTCGAAAATTCGCTGCCGCGCTCACTGGAGTTGCTCACCGAACGGCGCAACGTACGTCGTCGGGAACGTGATTGTCATGAGCAGGGGTCGTGGCGAGCGGCGATGTCACGATGCGGCGCTGATCGCCCCGCAGACCTTCTACGACCTCATCAAAGGATTCGAGGCCGGCGTCGCGCTCTTCTACAGCGCCAGCCCCGGCAGCATCAAACGGGCGCTGGACACCCTGCTCGCGCGGGGGTTCATCGAGGTCGCCAGCATCGAAGCCGGAGGTCGGGGCGGAAGGTGTACCGCCTGACCGACCTCGGTCGTCAGGAGTTCCGCGCGTGGATGACAGGTGAGTTGGCTGGGCCCGATCTGGAGACCGCGGCGCTGTCCAGGCTCTACTTTCTCGGTCTGTTGGAGCCGGTCGAACGCGTACCGGTGCTCCGCCGCATCATGGCGCGCATCGAGACCGATCTCGCCGGGCTCTCGGCCCTCGACAAGCACCTCGATACCCTGAACATCCCTGAGGAGCACCGCGACCTCGCCACCCATCAGCGCGCGACGCTCGACTACGGCATCGCCTCACACCGCTTCGCGCTCGACTGGTTCCGCGATCACATCGACCGGCACGAGACGCCGAACCACTGACGCCGCACAGACGCGGTCCCAAACCGTCGACACGCCCGCCACCTCGGTCTTCTGGCGTGCCACGATCGCTGACAACGGTCCACCGCCCTGCCTGATCATCCTGGGCTGAACACTCTGTTGTCGTCAGGTCTCGGGGCCGGTTCGCGATACGCCCTCACCCCGGCGCCGGCGATAGACGCCGGCGGCTGGTCACGTACCCCGCCAGCAGGTCTGCCAGTTTCTTCGGGCGGCTGAGCGCGACGCAGTGCCCAGCCGCGATCTCGTCGGGGATGATGTTGAGACGCTCAGGTACCAGCCGGCGAAAGAAGGCGGGCGGGAAGAAGCGATCCTGGTCGCACAGCACGAATTTCGTTGGCACGTCTGGCCATGCCTTGAGTGGCCACGGCGAGTTCATGGAGGCCTCGGACGGGTGCGCACGCTCCATGATCCTGAGCGTTTCACAACGTGGTGGTCTCGTGGTTCTGCAGGACGTGGATGGCCTTGGCCAGGTGGCCGGCCCGGTAGGGGCGGCAGCGGAGTTTCGTGAGGATCTTCCAGGACTTCAGCTGCGCGGGCCCGCCTCTGGTGTGAGAAATCGATTCCCGTATCCGCTCGATGTCGTGGAAGCCCACCACAGGCCACACGCTCGCGAAGGCGCACGACCCCTTCTTGCGCCCTCCATCGGCAGACGGACGGTCGGTATTGCACGCTTCCGAGGCGTGGGAACGCCCTTCGGGACGCGGCATCTGATCAAGTGACGGACTTTCCGCGCTTACGAAGGGAATGTCGACCATGACCGGCTGGGTGGTCCTACTCTTCATCCTCGCAGGGGTGTTCATCCTGCTCGGGCTCGTCGACCAACGGAAGTTCTGGTGGATGACGACCGCGTGGCAGTACCGCAATCCCGAGGCCAACGAGCCGTCGGACTCCTCGCTGGCCCTCGGCCGCTTCAGCATGTTCGCCATGGCGGTCATGAGTATCATCGCCGCCGTGCTGGTCATGGACGCCCAGCGGAGCATGGACGAACAAAAGAACAGGCGTCCGACGACGGGGGTCTCGTTCCCATCGTTCCTCAGTACGACGCCGACCCCCGACGCGGACAAGGCCAAGACCTACAGCCGTTCCGAGGTGCGCAAGAAGGCCGAGGCCGTGGCGGCCAAGCTGGTGGGCGAACTCGTATTCAATGTGCGCCCCATCATCACCACGGAAAGCGATGACAATCTTCGCCACAAGGAGCGCAAGGGGAAGGACAAGTACACCAAAGACGGCTGGGAGTACACCGAATACGAGCTGACCAATCGCAAGGGCAAGTACCCCGTCTGTCTGACGGTCCGTGAGCCCGGCCCTCTCCACGACGGGCGGTGGAGGATCGATTCCGCAAAGGTACGCAACGGACGCTGCTGATCGGGCACGGGGGCGCACGTGCCGCGTTCATCCGAGAACTGCTGCAAATTTGTGAAGACGTGGGATTTCGTGTCGGTGGCTGCCGCCGAATGGGCGTGTACGACAGGGGGCCGAGCTCCGTCGTAGGCTGAATCTCGCACGCGACAGGAGGCTGAGGTGGCCGAGACAACGGTGGCCGAGGTGATGGCCGAGCTGGCCGAGCTCGAGGACCCGAGGGCACGCGAGGTGAACGAGAAACACGGTGACGATCACGGTGTGAACCTCGGCAAGCTGCGCGCACTCGCGAAGCGGCTGAAGACGCAGCAGGAACTCGCGTGCCGGCTCTGGGTGACGGATGACACCGCGGCGAGACTGCTGGCGATCCTGATCTGCCGCCCGAAGGCGTTCGAGCGTGACGAGTTGGACGTCATGTTGCGCGAGGCGCGCATACCCAAGGTGCACGACTGGCTCGTGAACTACGTGGTGAAGAAGAACCCGCACTCCGAAGAGCTGCGCCTGCCCTGGTCCGCCGATCCGGATCCAGTGGTCGCGAGTGCCGGCTGGGCGCTGACCGCCGAACGCGTGACGAAGAAGCCCGAGGGCCTTGACCTCGCAGGACTGCTCGACGTCATCGAGGCGGAAATGAAAGACGCCCCGGATCGCCTGCAGTGGGCGATGAACAACTGCCTGGCTCAGATCGGGATCGAGCACGCCGAGCACCGCGCCCGTGCAATCGACATCGGTGAGCGCCTGGAGGTGCTCAAGGACTACCCGACCTCCCCGGGCTGCACGTCTCCGTTCGCGCCCATCTGGATCACCGAGATGGTGCGCCGACAGCACGATAAGTAGGAAGGTTCGCGCTCACGCTCGTGCCGCTACTCCCTCAGAACGCGAATCTGCGCAGCGCGTGGAAGCCGCATCGTCGTAGGCAGGCTGTTCAACGAAGGTCGGGGATGTGTTCGCCACTCTTCGCAGGGCTCTGGGTTGGCGATGAAGCCGGCCACGCAACGTCGTCGATCGCGAGCCACGGCGCGGCGGCCAAGGCCGTGGGCGTGAGCCCGGCGAACGTCTTGACCTCGCGGTGGAGGTGGGATTGGTCGACGTAGCCGCTCTCGGTGGCAACGCTGGCGGCGGCGTGACCCGCCGCGAGAAGGTGAGCGGCGTGGTCGAACCGCACCAGCCGGGCGGCGCGCTTGGGGGTGATGCCGAGCTGGGACCGGAAGCGGGACCACAGGCGCTTGCGGCTCCAGCCGACCTCGTCGGCCAGGCCGTCGACCCGTACCCGCCCCCGGGTGGTGAGCGTCCGCCGCCAGGTGTGGGCGACCTCCGGATCGACCGGTGGGTGGGCGCCCAGCCGTCGGCGGAGGATTTCCGTCGCGATCGTGAACCGTTCGTCCCACGACGCGGCGGCGCGCAGCCTGTCCTCGGCCTGCCCAGCGTCGCGGCCCCAGACATCCTCCAGGGATACCAGCGTCCCGCTGAGCTCGGTCGATGCGCCGAGCGCCGCGGCCGCCGCGACCGGCTCCAGCCGGATCTGGAGGCACTCGCCGACCCCCCGGCCGGTTGCCCGAAGATTGCCGGGGAGGAGCCCGACGACGACACTGCCGCGCTCTTGCCGGCCATGGGTGTCGCAGACGATGCCTTTTCCCTCGCTCAGGTCGACGAGCAGGGTGACGGACGGGTGCGCGACCATGGCGATGTCGACGAGTGCGGGGGCACGATGGCGGAACCCGGCCATGCTGATCCCCGGCAGCCGAGCGGACGGGCGCGGGACAGCGACCTTCACCTGCGCCCAGTCGGGGTCCAGCACGTGACGAGTCTAGGCCTCAGGATCGCGGGCGGGGGTGTCAGCGGCTTGTTGCCGTGAAGCCCAGCAGCAGTTTGCTGGTCGTCTCGGGTTCTTCGAACATGGGCAGGTGCCCGACACCGGGCAGCAGCTCGACCCGGGCGTCCGGTACCGCGTCGTACTGGTGCGCCGACGACGGCTCCCAGCGGGGGTCGGCAGCGCCGAAGATCACCAGTAGCGGGACCTCGAGGGCGGCCAGACGCTCGGGCACGCTCCGCTCGGCGATGTACGCGCCGTTCCGGCGCAGCACCGTCCTGAACGCGCGGTAGGTGATGCCCCGCAGTTCGGCGACCATGTCGTTCGGGATGTTCACCGGGCGAGCGGCCGTCGCGCTGATCCCATTGCGGATCATCGCGTCCGAACGCCTCGACCACAGCAGCGGGCCGAAAGGCGGGCCCAACAGGACCCGGAGGATGAACGGCTGCGGAAGGAGCGCATTGGGACTCGGGCCGGTGCTGATCAGCACGAGCGACTTCACCAGGTCGGGGCGCTGTTCGGCCAGCGCGGTGGCGACGTAGCCGCCGCTGGAGTGCCCGACCACGGCGACGGGACGAAGGCTGAGGTCGTCGAGCACCGCCGCCACCCGGCCCGCCTGGTCGGGCACGTCGTACGACGGCGCGGGCGGGGACTGGCCGCAGCCTGGGAGGTCGAGCCGGATGAGGTGATGGTGGCCGGCGAGTTCCGGGACCATCGGGCTCCAGGAGGCGCCCGAGGCCCCCGATCCGTGGATGAGCAACAACGGCGGCGCCTGCCGCGGGCCGTCGTGGACCACGTGCATCCCATGCGAATGCTCAACGTCGTACTCACTCATGCAGAGACCATGCACGGGCGCCCGACCATCAGTCTTGGACAAATGTTCCCGCGGAGGGCCGCGCTGTCATCGGCTACCGGCGGGCGCGGGCGGGACTGCGCCGGCGGGCAGCACGTGCAGCCGGACGCCGAACAGGGTGATCGGGTCTTCGTCCCCGGCGGCGTGGAACCGTGGCGTTCTGCTATGGAAATTACCTACCCCATCTCCGAGGTTTCGTGAACTTCATGGAGTTCCCCGGTAGCTCCCATTAGGCGGCGAGGCGGCCGTCGTCCAAGCGGACGATCCGGTCGCAGCGGTCGGCCACCTCGGGGTCGTGGGTGGCGAGGACGAGGGCGGCTCCGCGGTCGGCCTGGGCGAGCAGGCGGTCCAGCACCAGGTCGCGGTGGACGGGGTCCTGCTCGGCTGTGGGCTCGTCGGCGAGGATGACGGCGGGCCGCCTGGCGAGGGCGAGTGCGACCGCCATGCGCTGCTGCTGTCCGCCCGACAACTGGTCGGTCAGGTGGGTGGCGAACGGGCCCAGGCCGACCGTCTCCAGCGCTTCGGCCGCGGTACGGCGTGCCTCGGCGGGCGAGTGGCCGGTCGCGTGCAGGACGACCTCGATGTTCTCCTCGGCGGTCAGCAGCGAGACCAGGCCGTAGCCCTGGAGGATCAAGGCGATCTGTCGCCGTCGGTCACCGTCGACGGGTTCGCCGCGGAATAGGACACGGCCCTGGGTGGGGCGGATGATCCCGGCCAGCAGGCCCAGCAGCGTCGACTTGCCCGATCCCGACGGGCCGATGAGCGCGACCCGTTCGCCGGCCGTGACCGAGACGCTCACGTCGTCCAGGATCCACCGTCCGTCCACGACATGGCCCAGGTTCTGCCCGCACAGGATGTCCATCTGGTCACCGTCCATCTGGTCACTCCGTGGCCCGGCGGAGCTCGGCGCCGTGCGCGAGCAGGCGGACCTTGGCCCGCGAGCCCGGCGGCAGCACCTCCTGCACATGCGGCGGCAATTGTACGGAGCCGTCACGGCCGACGACGACGTACTCCTGGCCGCCGCGCCCTTCCATGCCGACCCGGCCGTCCCGGATGGTCAGTGTCCGGTCGAACGCGTCCCCGACCGCGGGGTCGTGCGTCACCACCACCACAGTGGTGCCCAACTGCTGGTTCGCCCATTTCAGCAGGTCGATGACCCGTTCGGAGGATCGGAGGTCGAGCTGGCTGGTCGGTTCGTCGGCGAGGAGCAGCCGCGGCCCGTGGGCCAGCGCGATCGCCACCGCGAGGCGCTGCTGCTCGCCGCCGGACAGCCGCCCGGCCGGTCGGCGTGCCACCTCGGACAGGCCGACGCGATCCAGCAGTTCGTCGATCGGGCGGGCGGACCGGCCGGCGCGCCCGATGCGCCGCGCGAAGGTGATGTTGCCGGCGGCGGAGGCGTACGGCAGCACGTTGCGGGCGGGATTCTGCAGCACGATCCCCATCTGGCGGGACCGCAACCGGGTCAGCGCATGGGTGCTCAGGCCGCCCACGTCACGGTCCAGTACGCGCAGCCTCCCGGCGCTGGGCCGCAGCAGACCGGCCAGCAGCCACAGCAGGGTCGTCTTGCCCGATCCGGACGGACCGAGCAGCGCGACGGCCTCGCCCTCCGCGATCTGCAGATCCACGCCGCGCAGCGCCACCACCTCATCGTCGTCCAGGTGGTAGATGTGGACGACGTTCTCGCAGCTGATGACGCTCACGGCGGCTGCTCCCGCAGTTGCTCGGCGCCGATCCGGCGCATGATCGACACGGTGCTTAGCCACGCTCCCGCGGCGACCAGCGCGGCGGTGGCGGCGATGACGCCGCCGAGCAGGACCGGATCCGGCGCGTAGTGCAGCGGAGGAGCCGCCGGAGGCCGGGAGAACTGCGGTACGGCCGGCAGCGCCAGCCATACCACGGCAAGGCCGGCGCCGACGCCCACCAACAGACCATGGCCGAGGACGATCCCCTGCTCGGTGAGCAGGCCGCGTCGCAGGGCGCGCCGACGGGCACCCGCGACGTTCAACGCGGCCATCTCGTACGACCGCCGCCGACCCGAGGTGTACAGGCTCAGCATCACACCGGCGACGGCGAGGGCCGCCACCACCGCCGTGTCGGCGAGCATGAGGGTGAGCGCGAGGCCTGGACCGCGACGGCCCAGATCGCGGGCGACGTCCTCGGCCCGCCGCTCGGCCAGGAGCCTCACCCTCGCGGCGCGCACCCGCGCCTTGACGGCCTCCGCGGCCTTCGCGGTGACCCAGATCTGATATTCGGTACGGTCCGCGACCACACCGACGCCCGCCCGCCGGGCCAGCTCGCCGTCGACGAGCAGGCCGTTACCGGCCCCGGCGGGCAGCGCCCGCGCGACGGCAACCCGATCGATCGGGAAATCGAGCGCGTCCGAGCCGCTGGCGAGCAGCGGCCGCTCCGTCATGCCCGCGGTGGTGATGGCCGGGAGCCGCGTCGGGAAGGACGCGGGCTCGATCCCCGGGAACGTGCCCGCCTCGATGGAGATACCGACGTTCATACCGTCCGGCCGGGCTCCCACCGAGGCCGTCGAGGTCCCTTGGCCCGTCCTGTTCTGCTTGGTCCGCCACCGTCCCGGCTCTGTGAGACCGGCGTCCACGGGCCGCCACGCGCCCGCTGCCCGCTCCTCGATCGCCCGGATGACGATGTGCCCGTTGAACACCGGCGGACTCGCCGTCGTGCCGTACTTGAACCGCATCAGCCGCAGCTCGCAGCCGGCCATGCAGCGCGGCAGCCGTACGACGCTGGTCATCTCCCCAGCCGGTGGAAGCGAGCCCAGCGGCAGGTCGACGGGGTCGGACTGGCCGGGAACCGCAAGCTCCGCGTGCAGCCCGAGGACGTGATCCTTGACCGGCCCGCCGTTCACGGTGAGGCTTTTGACCTCGATGCCGATCCGCATCTGGTCGCCGCTCAGCCGGACCGCCGGTGCCGACGGCGACCGGAGCCGGGGCAGCAGGGACCGCAGCGGGGTGTCGGCGAAGTCGGGCCGCCAGTACGCCACGTGCGCGAACCTGTCGGGGTCCACGCCGATGGTGACCGGCGCGCCGGATTCGGCGTGCCGCATGACCAGGACTCCGGCCGCGGCGCGTCCACCCGGATCGATGGTGCGGACGAAGGCCGCCAACGACTCGCTCGGCGGCGGCGTGATCGTCAGCGCCACCGGGGCGCCCACCTGGGTGGCGGCGACCGCTCTATGGTTGGCCCGTGCCGTCGACCAGGCCGCTACGGCGAAGACCACCAGGGTGAACGCGGTGGTCAGCGTCACCGTCGTCCGCACGCCACCGGGGCGCCGCGCGACCTGACGCAACGCGAGGAACAGACCGATTCCACGGCGTCGACGGCTGTGGCGGAAGAGCGCGCGGCAGGCCGGCGGCAGTGTCCGGGCGGCGACCAGGGCCACGCTGATCGCCAGCAATCCTGGCACCAGCAACGAGATCGCGTCCTGACGGCCCGGCCCGCGCAACGTACCGGCGCCGGCGATCTGCACCAGGCCGCCCGCGGTGAGAGTGATCACCACGGCGTCCGGCACCCAACCGCGGCGCGGCGGTCCCGTGCCGGCCCTGCGGAACTGCTCGGTCACCGGACGGATGAGAGCCGCTCGGGAGGCCAGGACGACCGCGGCCAACCCACCGGCCGCCGCCAGCCCGACGGCGAGCCACAGCTCACCCGGCGCCCCCACGGGGATCCGCGGCCCGAACAGCGCCGCCGACATCGTGGTCGCGGCGAGGCGCCCGGCCAACAGGCCCGCGGGCACCGCCGCGGCGAGCAGCGAGATCGGCTCGGCCAGCCAGAACGTGATCAGCCGGATACCGCTCAGCCCTCGCAGTTTGACCAGCGCGACGTCCGACGTCCGGGCCTCGGCCACGTCGATGACCACGAAGAACAGCAACAGGCAGCACAGCACCACCAGTTGCGCGGAGATCATGAGGATCGAGACCGACAGCGTCTCGATGGCCGTGTGCGCTTCGTCGATAGTGTCGGCGACGGTGGAATTGAACCGGCTCGTCGGGCCGTGCGACTCACTGACCGAGGTTATTCGGCGTACGGACTCGCCGACCGCTTCGAGGTCGTGCGCGGTAAGCCGGTCCGTCCTCAGCAAAAGCAGAACCCGGCCCATAAATGCTGGCGTGTCCGCCCCGGCGAGCAGGGCGGCGTTGAGGGCTGTCGTCTCCGCAGCGAAAAAAGGGTCGATTTGCTCCTGGCTTTGCTGGGCAGGGTCCACCGAGGAGCCGAACCAGTACGCCGCGCGGGAATTCTTCGGGCTGTAGACACCGACCACGGTCAGCGTCACCCGCTGCCCGTCCACGCCGCGCAATGTGCTGGGCGCCCGGGAACCTACTGTCCATCGCAGGTCCCGCAAGGCGGCCGCGCTGACCACGATCTCACCTGCCCGGGTCGCGCACCGGCCCCGCAGGATGGTCAGTTGCGCGCAGACCCCGTCGCGCCACGACAGCGAGGTGTTCGTGCGCCCCGGGATGACGCCGGAGAATTCCATCTCACGGATCGGCCGCTCGAATAGGTGCTCCGAGCCGTCCAGCGCCAGATCCGCATAACTGGACAGCATGCTCGGCGTGATCGGTGGTCCCTGCTGCCGTTGCCGGGTGAGCAAAATCCCCTGGGACGAGGCGGGAGCCTCCGCCATCGTCGTCCGCGTTATGTACGTCGCGGCGGCGTCATGATAGGAGGGCCCGATCGAGGCCGCGGCCACCGCCGTGGCCGCGATCAGGAATACGGCGGCCGACATGCCGCGCCGCCGCCAGATCCCGGCCCAGACAACGGCGAGCCCGCTGAATCTGCTCATCATTTAGCCGGTTTCTGGTCGCACATCAGCTACACGATCGTCGGATGACGATATCTTGGCGGCCTTCCTCGCGATCGTCCAGTAGCCGTAACCACCGATCAAGCCGTTCCATTGGGCAAGAAGCGCCCAGTCCTCGGGGTGAGGCAGCTCCCAAGGGCTGGCCGGCCTGCCCTCCGGCCCCCGTGCCGCCTGCAGCGCGGACGCTGTGATGGCGTTATCTTCGCCGAAGGGGTCGGTGGAGTCATAGACCGCCGTACCGACACTCCAGGTAAGAAAGAGGACGGCGGATCCGGCCGGATGTGGTCATGACAGGGAATGGGCCATTCCCTGTCACATCACGGATCGACCTTTAAGATCGAAAAAGGGCTTCGGAGGAAGATCCGAAGCCCTTCTGACCTGCTAAAAGCTGGTCGGGACGGCGGGATTTGAACCCACGACCCTTTTTCAGGAGTAACAACCACCCAGCTCAGGGGTTCCGTGCCGAGGTAGACGGCGGTTGAAGTGTGCTGAGGGCTGTCCACGGTAGCCGTTGTTGCCGTCAACGGCCGCCGCTCGTCACGGAGTATCGATCATGGCCATTCAACACGGAGCACGTGCACCTCGCGCCGTTTCTTCGAGGACGAGGTCCGTGGCTAGCCCGCGTTCGCCGAAGGCGTGCGTGAGCATGTTTCCCCTGGGATTGGCAGGGTTGAACGGCTGCCCGCTCCAAGGTGCCGTCTCCAGCAACGTGAACAACTCGGCGAGCGGGCGTAGAGCTCCCTCGGGGACCGCGTTGATCTGTTCCTCAGCGACCGGGTCCAGGTTGAGCCGGTACACCTACCGTCCGTTCTCGCGCTCAGCGAGGAGCTCACGCCACGGCCGTCCCGCAGGGACAGCTTCCCCGGCGGCGATCTGACTGGCGCGGGCGTGCATCCGCCGACGCCCTTCGGGGTCGTGTGCGAGTCGCAAGCGGAGATCCACCAGCGATGCACGAAGTCGTTCAGCACTCCGAGATCGAGGTTCACTCGGACCTCATCGAGCACCGCTTTGAGCCCGGCGTCGAAAGCTCCGCGGTCCTGGGGCACCACCAGGGCGGCCCGGATGGCGCGCAGACTCTTGGCCGGCTCGGGTGCGCTGCCAGGGGCGAAGTCGTTTGGTTGTGCGGTCATCCTGGGCCTCCTCTCACTCCCTAGCGCCTACAGAGCTTGCCCAACACACTCCCGCGAATCGACTGCCCAGGAAGGCAGGGGGAAGGCGACAGCGACGCCGCGCATCGGAAACCGAACCTGGCGGCGAGACGGCCTCAGCCTCGTGACCAGCACGGTCGTAAACATCTTCACAAACTGCGACCGTCCGCCGCCCGTTGCCGTCAAAAGACCCCGGGCGATCATCGCTCGGGGTCTTTTGGCTGTTCAGAGAGGTGGGCAGGGGCAGGGTCGAACCGCCGACCTTCCGCTTTCAGTGAACGACGCGTCACAGTCGCGGCATCGCTGCTGACCTGGCATGACTCGATCAGCGCGTGATCTCAGAGTCGGGACTTCCGCACGTATTCGGCACGATCATTGCTCAAGCCCGCGGCATGGGCCCGCCCGGTTCGACGGCCACATGAGGCCTGCGATCTGGGGCCGCGGGCGCCGCTTTGGTACCGTTCCGGTCCATGTCGAACCCCCAGGGTTCTCCGCCGCCGTCATTCGACCCTTCGGATTTCCAGGCTCCGATGAGCGGCCCTCCGGCCGGGGTCAGGTTCGGACTGCTGGGCCCGCCCGGAACCCACCTTCGTCAGTTCCGGCTCCTTGGGGCGATACTGATCACCGGTCCGCTGCTGATGTTGCTCATGCTCTCCCAGGTCGGGACCGAGGGGGGTGAGCCGATGATCCCCTTCGTCACCGTCTGCACGGTCATGGCGGTCGCCGCGGGGGCCGCGCTGGCGGTCGGATGGTGGACGCCGCGGCCGCTGTCGCCGCGAGATCACGGCCACCGGCATCCCGCCGAGACGGCCGAGGCGGCTCTCGCCGCCTTCAGGCGGGCGCTGTGGAGGCGAATCTACCCCTGCTGGATCCCGATTCTGCTCGGTATGGTCACCTCAGGATGGGGCGGCGATGGACTGAGGTTCTATGCCGTGGGCTTCGCGTTCGGCTGGCCGTTGATCGTGTTCCTCGTCTGGCCGAGGGTCGGCCTCATCGAGGGGATGCGCCGGCGGATGGAGAGCCGCGGAGTGCCGTCGTATCTGTGGCAGGCGCTGCTCGCGCCCGCGCCGCCGAGGCGCTGAGCGTCCCTTTCCGGACGGCAGGTGACGCGGCCGGATGTGGAATTCTCCGCAGTGGCCGGCTTCTGGCTGTTCAGAGATGTGGGCAGGGGCGGGCAGGAGGAGCAAAACGCCCTGATCGCGGCGGTCTTGCAGAGGTGGACGGCGCTCGGCGTGTGCCGTTGAACGTCAGTGGTGGTGGACGTTGTCGTCAGTGTTGTCGTCGCCTGGATGGATCCCGGGGGTAGTCACGCAGGCACGCTGAGGTGCCCGGTTGATGCTCGGCGATAGTAGGAATGCAGTTAGTTGCATTTTACGTGCAGCGCCAGGTACAACTGATGGTATGGGAGCAGAGACCAAGAACCGCAAGACGAGGGCGCCAAGCCGGCATGGCAAGTCGCAGGCGCAGACCCTGGGCTTCTCCGTTCAGCCCGAGGACCGACCCACGCTGGATGAGCTCGTCGACTACTTCGGGGATGGGAACCGGTCGGCCTACCTGCGTGCCACGTACCGTGTCATGAGGTCGATCATGGTTGCGGAGCAGTTGCGTGAGCTGCAGACTTACGGTCAGCAGCGCACCGCCGAACTCGGTATCGAGCCGGCCGATGTCCCTGACCGGATCCGGGAGTTCCTCAAGGGTAAGGGCGAGGCGTGACCATGCCGACGCCCGTCGTCTATGACGTCAACGTTCTGGTGACGGCTGCTGCCACTGGTAACAGCCCGTTCCGTTCATGGCCCTCGCCGCCACCTACCTCCGGCAACGCCTCGGCGGACTGCTTAGGGATCGCCAACGATGCGGCCGAGTTCTCGCTGTGGCTGTCTCCACACATCTTGCTGAACATTGAGCGGATCCTGTCGGAGCTGTTCAAGTGGGAGCAGGCACAGATCGATGCCTACTTGGCGGCGCTGGTCGTGATCGCCGAACACAGTGAGGGCGAGGTGATCGATCCGCCTCGCACGGTGCATGATTGTCCCGATCACGAGGACAACCTGATCTTGGATCTCGCGGTGGAGGTGGGCGCGTTGCTGATTGTCAGCAACGACGTCGATCTGATCTCGATGTCGCCATGGCGCGGTACCCCGATCGTCACCCCTGAGGTCTTTCGCCAGAAGGTGGACGGGATGCGTCGCCATGCTCGACGGCGACGCTGACCTTCCTCTGCCTGCGAGCCGCGATGGCCGTCTCAGTTCACGACGCCACGCCTCTGATCAGCGGAAACTCGTACACCACCCCCGTGGACGCAACCCAAGCCATCGGTGACCGTCGGACACAGCCGGACACATGAGAACGGCCTCTGACCACATACATACTGGTCAGAGGCCGTTCTCGCTGATCATGGAAGTGGGCAGGGGCGGGGTCGAACCGCCGACCTTCCGCTTTTCAGGCCCCACCTGACCGCCCGTGCGGTTCAGTTGCGCGCTAACGAGGACGATCCGGGGATCTTCCCCAACTGGCTGCGGCAGCGCGTCGAGGCGATCATCTGGGCGATCACCCCCAATGGATCTCGAGCGCGGGCCCAGGACCAGCGACGAATTACCGGTCATCGATCTAGGGCTCACCAGGCGATGTGCAGCTGCGACCTACAGCCACAGATCGCTAGGCGAGCTCTGTTAGTTCCATTCGGCGAACTCTGTATAGTCGTTCCAGATCCAGCCTTTAACGCCAGTGCAGCAGTCCGAGTGCCACCACAGGTTTCCGGCATTGTTCACGCAACGCTTGTTGACACGGAAAAGCGTTTTGTACTTCCACGTAGCTATCACTGTGGATGACCCCGAATAGCTGCTGTGCACCTTAGCCGACCCGACGATGACTCGCCTAATATGCGGCGTCCAGTCCGAGCATGAGGCCATGAGTTCGGCGTCGTTCTCGTTCGCCGCTGCACTCGGATTGGCAATCACAACAGGCGCCACAACCGCTGTAATCGCCGCAGCCGCCATGGACAGGACTCGATTGCCCACCATTCGCATTTCGAGCTCCCTTCGGGGGGATCTGGGTGAGATGATCATCTGCCTGCCGTGATCGTCTGTCAAGACCCCAGTTGCAGGTTCGTTCCCATGGCTCGTCTGACAGCAGCCCAGAGGAAGCGGCTTTCCAAGTCCTCGTTCGCCAACAAGCCCAAGCCTGGCAGTTCTAAGGGCAAGGCCAAGCCGGGTTCCTATCCGATCCCTGACCGGACTCATGCCACGATGCCGTGTCGATGAACCAGGCGACGACTCGGGAAACCCCACTTGACAGTCAAGCTTTCGAATTCACCAAGAGAGCGGCACCTGTGGGGGGTTTCTTCCAATGCGCAACTGCCGGCGCCGTGGGCAGATTCAGCGAAAGCGTCGACGGCCTAGAAGCCGCTGCCCGGAGCTTCGTGGGCCTGCCCGATGGAGCGGCTCTCTTCCTCCTTGGGTGCCCTCATAGTGGTGTGGGGCGGGCGTGACCGGGCTGCGAGACGGGACCGGACGGAACAGGCCGCATGCCCGGCTCGCAGAGCCGGGCACGGCCGCCCCGTTCGCGGAGGTGGCCGCCTGATGGCCGTCACCCTGATTGCGATGCCCGACGAGCCGGAAGAGCCGCAGGGGCGCAAATCTCGTAGGTCTCGTTTCCCGGAAGCGGGCCAATGGGGAAGGCGCGATCTACCAGCGCAAGGATGGCCGGTACGAGGGGGCTGCTTTCGTGCCGACCACCGCCGGGACCGAGAAGCGGATCCGGCTCTACGGCCGGACCCACGACGAGGGATGCGGCTCGTGCCGTACCGCGCTGCTGCGCCGTCAAGGGCGGTGAGTGCTGTAAGAGTCCCGTTTGTCGGTCCGCATGGTCCAGTCGATCCATGCCGTACTCCGGAACGCCGTGGAGTCCGCCGTACGCGAGGAGGTCATCCCACGTAACGTGGCCAAGCTCGTCAAGGTGAGTACGCCCAAATACAAGGTCAACCGAGGCCTCACCGTTGACCAGGCCCGCATGGTGCTGAAGGCCGCCCAGGGTGAACGGCTTTATGCCCTGTACGTCCTGGCGCTCTGCCTGGGCCTGCGGCGCGGTGAGCTGCTCGGTCTGCGCTGGGAGGACATCACTCTCGTCGCCTGTAGGGCTTGCGCCGGCGAAGGGGGAGAGGTGGAAGGCGTCGTGTGCGCGACCTGCGCTGGTAGCGGAGTCGAGAGAGCCACACTGGAAGTGGTCCAGACGCTCCAGCGGGTCGGGGGAGCGCTGCGGTTCGTACGCCCCAAGACGGAAGACTCCGAGCGGACCATCCCGCTACCCGCCTTCTGCATCACGGCACTGCGAGCACAAGGTCCGGCAGGCCGCTGAGCGGGCCGACGCCTGGCCCGACTGGGAGGAGAACAACCTCGTTTTCCCGTCCAGACGGGGCACCCCGATGGAGCCTGACAACCTCCGCCGGAGCTGGGGCCGTGTCCGTGCGGTCGCCGGTATGGATGCAGTTCGCCTCCACGACATGCGCCACACCCGCGTTTCGCTGCTCCTGCACCTGGGCATCGCGCCGCACGTGGTCCGGGAGATCGTCGGACACAGCGACATTGAAGTGACCATGACGATCTACGCACACAGCTCGCTCGACGATAAGCGGACGGCGCTCGGGAAGCTGGGGGAAGCTCTCGGCTGAGGACGTTGCCGTCAGCGTTGCCGTCAAAAAGACCCCGGGCGATCATCGCTCGGGGTCTTTTGGCTGTTCAGAGGTGGTGGGCAGGGGCGGGGTCGAACCGCCGACCTTCCGCTTTTCAGGCGGACGCTCGTACCGACTGAGCTACCTGCCCTCAGGGGCACTGCCGTGCCTTCAGCGGTCCTGACGGGATTTGAACCCGCGGCCTCCACCTTGACAGGGTGGCGAGCACTCCTAGCTGCTCCACAGGACCTTGCGTGCCGAGGCCTCAGGGCCCCGGCTGTGGCCCAGCCGGTCATCCCCGGCTTGGGCAACGTCCGAAAGCATAGGCGATCGGTGGGACATGCGCCAACTCGTTATCGGGGGTCGATGATCATCTCGGTGGCAGGAGAGGAAGAGCTGGATCTCCGGCCATGCGCCGGGGGTCGCCCGGGTGTACGTGATGGCGGCCAGGTCGAGCACCTCGAAGCCGGCCTTGGCGACGATCGAGCGCAGTACGCCCCGCCGGTAGGCGGTGACCCATATGGGCTGCCGAGGAAGACGATCGGCGCCTCGTCGTAAGGCTCCCCGATCCGGTCGAAGGCCACGGCGTGCATGTGTCGTGCCGATCTCACCGGCCGGGCTCGGTCGCCGCCGCGGAACCCGATACTGGAGAGATGGCGCATCGGCAGCGGACCCGGCGTACGGCGGTGGAGCGGGAGACCGTCGACTTCGGTGTGGCCGAACTCCTGCAGGACCCCGACCGGCCGCGTGCCTGGACCCTGTTGATCGACGGCACCCCGCAGTCGCATGTCGATCTCGACGATCCTGGACATCTGGAGTTCGAGTACGTTCGGCGGCTCGGCCATGTGGTCGACCTGGCCGCGCCGCCTGGCCGGCCGCTGCGGGTGCTGCACCTCGGTGGCGGCGCCCTGACCCTCGCGCGGTACGTGGCGGCGACCCGGCCGCGTTCGGGGCAGCAGGTCGTCGAGATCGACGCCGCCCTGGTCGACCTGGTCCGCCGTCGTCTGCCGCTGGAACGTACGTCGCGGATCCGGGTCCGGACCGGCGACGCTCGGCAGGTCCTGTCGCGTGCGCCGGAGGAGGCGTTCGACCTCCTGGTGGCGGACGTGTTCGCGGCCGGCCGGACGCCTGCCCACCTCACCTCGGTCGAGTTCGTCACCGCCGCCGCCCGCGCGCTGCGGCCGGACGGGCTGTACGCCGCGAATGTCGCCGATGGCGCTCCGCTGGCGTTCGCACGTGGACAGGTCGCCACCGTCCTGGCCGTCTTTCCGTACGCCTGCCTGATCGCCGAGCCGGCCGTGCTGCGCGGTCGGCGATTCGGCAACGTCGTGCTCGTCGGCGCGCGTCGTGAGCTTCCCATCGCCGTGCTGACCAGGCTCACGGCCTCGGATCCGTTCTCCGCCCGGGTGGTGCACGGTGAGGAGCTCACCCGTTTCGCGGCCGGGGCGGCTCCGGTCACGGACGCCGACGCGCAGGCGTCGCCCGAGCCGCCGCCCGATCTCTTCGGCCCGCGGACGTGAGTCGTCGCAAGGACTGAGCTCCCTGGCGCGAAGCGGCCATTTCGCTGACAGTGCCGCTATGGCCACGTAGTGTGACGGCTCAGTCGCGTAGTGCGCAATGGCGATAACGGCCGTTACGGGGAGCCCCGCGCGGCGCGAAGGGTTCCGCCGGCAGTCGGCCGACCATTCGCCGAGAAGCGAAGGGGATGCCTCGTGTCCGATGCTCTCAGCCGTCGGCGGCTGTTGCAGGGCGGTGGAGGCGTCGCCGCCGCGCTCGCCCTCGAAGTCGCCGGCGCGAACAACGCACGGGCGGCCATCCGGCGGTCACGGCGGTTCCAGCTCACCGCGGCCTCGAACGCCCTCCTGAAAGAGCGGGCGCTGACGGGCGCCAGGGTGCTGCAATCTTTCGGCTTCGACGATGTCGACAGGCACATCTACACGGTTCAGCTCAGATCCGGCAGCCCGGCGCGCAACGGCGACCTCTGTGTCACCAGGCTCGATCCGACCGGCCGGCGGGTCGGGTGCATGAACCTCCGGGGGTTCGGCCACGGAGAGCAGATCGGAGTCGAGTCGGCCGGTCGTGGTGCGGCTCCGTACCTGTGGACGGAGTACAGGTCCAGCGACGGCTGGGGCACCAGGATCGCCCGTTTCAGGTTCGTGAACGGCGCGACCATCGGCTCTGGCCATTCCGGCATCACTGATCGGACACCGCGTATCGCCGGGCTGGGCAGTCCCCGGCCCGCCATCGATCCCTGGCACGACCGGCTCGTGGTCCGCTACCGCAAAGACGGCCGGTTGCGTGCCGCCGTCTTCGACCTGGACCAGGCCGTACGAGGAAGGACCGACGGCCGTCACCGCCTCGCAGACGTGCGGCTGCCGGACCCCGATCCGGCGGCGCAACCGGCGCAGGGTTTCGCCCTGTTCGGTCAGTACATGTACCTCTTCCACGGGACCCCCTACGGTCACGCGGGTTCGAAGGCACCCGTCGGCAACGCTCGCATCACCTGCGTCGACCTCAATAGTGGCCGGGTGGTGGAGCGGGAGCTCACCAGGGCGTTCCAGGGGCTCACCTACCGCGAGCCCGAGGGCATGGCGATCCAGGTGATCTCGCCCAGCGGCCGGTCGCCACAGGCCCGGCTCTGCTTCGGCTTCGCCTCCGGTCCCGTGGGCGCCCGGAGGGCCAGCATCGCCTACAAGCCGATGCCGTCCTGACCGTCGGCCGCATACGGAACGAGCCGGCACCTGTCCCGTTACCCAGATGGCCGGATCCGGCCATCTGGCCACCTGTGGCCTTCAGTGCGCGAACGTCGACCCGTAGTGTCCGGGTAACTCCTGTGAGGAGGGATGCCCTGCATGACGGTTGAGGCGGCACCGGCCGGCATTGCGGAGGACTACGAGCAGGAACGGCCCGCGCGCCGCCTCACGGGACTGCCCAGGCACCTCGTGTGGACCGCCTCCGGCCTGCTCTCCATCTACGCCCTGGTGGTCGTGTTCCGCCCGACCGCGGTGCTGCAGTACCGCATCACGTTCCTCGCGGTCGCGCTGCCGCTGACCTTCCTGGCCTACCGGTCCGGGCTCCGGCTGGCGCGCGTCCGCAAGAGCAAGCTCTCCACCGCTGCCGAGCGTGCCGAGAAGGGCGAAGAGAAGGGCGAGCAGAAGGGCGAGCGGAAGTCCCAGCGCGAGACCGAGAAGGACGCGGGCGAGCGCACCGCGAGTCCGCGCGCGGACTCGCCGGGGATCCTCGACTGGCTGCTCGCGGCGGCGTCGGTGGCCGTCCTCGTCTACCCGCTGCTCGACTTCGACGCGTTCGTCACCCGCGGTCCCGAACCCACGAGCACCGACCTCGCGATGGGCATCGGCCTCACCCTCCTGCTGCTCGAGGCGACGAGACGTACGGTCGGCTGGGCGCTGCCCGCCATCTGCGTCGCCTTCCTGCTGTACGGATACTTCGGCGCCTACATCCCGATCGGCTGGGAGATCGGGCACCGGGGCTATGACCTGTCGAGCCTGGTCGACCACCTGTACATGGGCACCGAGGGCTTCTTCGGCGTTCCGCTCGACGTCGCGGCGACCTACATCGTGCTGTTCACGATCTACGGCGCCGTACTCGACCTGTCGGGCGCCAGCCGGTTCTTCATCGACGTCAGCTTCGCCGCCTTTCGGAAGTCACGCACCGCCCCTGGACGCACGGTCACCACGGCGGGGTTCCTGCTGGGCACGGTGTCGGGGTCCGGCGTCGCGACGACCGTCAGCCTCGGCTCGGTCTCGTGGCCCATCCTGCGCCGTGCCGGGTACCCGCCGGAGCAGGCCGGCGGCGTGATGGCGGCGGGCGGCATCGGGGCGATCCTGTCCCCGCCCACTCTCGGCGCGGCGGCGTTCATCATTGCCGAACTGCTGCGCGTGAGCTATCTGAAGGTCCTGCTGTACGCGCTGGTGCCGACAATCCTCTACTACGTCGGCGTCTTCCTCGCGATCGAGATCGACGCGCGCCGCCTAAAGACCAAGGCCACGGACGTCAAGGCCCCGCCGTTCTGGCGGTTGCTCCTGCGCTTCGGTTACCACTTCAGCTCGCTCCTGCTGATCGTGATGCTCATGGCGATCGGCCGCTCACCGTTCCAGGCCGTCGTGATCGCCACGGTGGTCGCCTTCGCGCTGTCGTTCCTCGACCCCGAGCACCGGATGACCCCGCCCCGCCTCTGGCGGGCGCTCGTGCAGGGAAGCCTCGGCGTTCTTCCGGTGACCGCCGTCTGCGCCGTCGCGGGGATCATCGTGGGGGTCGTCACACTCACCGGCCTTGGGCTGAAGATGAGCGACATCATGGTGTCGATCGCCGGCGGGAACCTCGGCCTCACCGCGCTGTTCGCGGCCCTCGCGATCTGGATCCTCGGGCTCGCGGTCCCGGTCACCGCGTCGTTCATCATCGCCGCGGTCGTGGTCGCGCCCGCGCTGACCGGTCTCGGTGTGGCCCCGCCCGAGGCGTACATGTTCGTCTTCTACTACGCGGTGCTCTCCGAGGTCAGCCCGCCCACGGCACTCGCCGCGGTGGCCGCCGCCGCCATCACCGGGGGCGACGCGTTCAAGACCATGATGATGGCCTGGCGCTACACGCTGCCGGCCTTCCTGGTCCCGTTCGCCTTCGTCCTGACCGACAACGGCGCGGCGCTGCTCTGGCTGGCGCCATGGCCGCAGGTGCTGCTCGCGACGGCCATCTCGATCGTTGCGGTGGCGGCGCTCGCCGTGGTGACCGGCCGGTGGCTGGTCGGCCCGGCGCGATGGCCCGAGCGGGTGCTCTGCGCGGTGGCGGCCGTGCTGCTGCTCTACCTGGAACCGATCCCGGTCGTGACCGGGCTCTGCCTGCTCGGCCTGGCGGTCGCGGTGCATCTCGCGCTAAGGAGGAAACAGGCATGAAACGACTAACGGCCATGTTGCTCGCGGCGGTGCTGACGCTGGTCGGCTGCGGCCAGCAGGGAACCCGGCTGTCGATCGCCACGGGTGGGACGACCGGCGTTTATTACGTCTACGGCGGTGGCCTGGCCAAGCTCATCTCGGGTGGGCTCGACAACGTCGAGGCGACCGCGTCGGCCACTTCCGCGTCCGTCGACAACATCAAGCTCGTGACCTCGGGCCGGGCCGACGTCGCGTTCTCGCTCGCCGACAGTGCCGCCGACGCCGTACAGGGCAAGGAGTCGTTCACCTCACCCCAGCCGGTCCGCGCGCTCGCCCGCATCTACGACAACTACACCCAGCTCGCGGTGACGAAGAACTCAGGGGTGAAGAAGGTCGCCGACCTGAAGGGCAAGCGGGTCAGCGTCGGAGCGCCGAACTCCGGAACCCTGGTCATCGCCCAGCGGATGCTGACCGCCGCGGGGATCGACCCGTCATCAGGCATCAAGGCGCAGCAACTCGGCATCAATGAGTCGGTGCAGGCCCTGAAGGACGGCACGATAGACGCGTTCTTCTGGTCCGGTGGCGTGCCGACCGCCGGTATCACCGACCTGACCAGTACGAAGAAGGACGTCGCGCTGGTCGACACGACCGATCTGCTGCCGGCGCTCACCCAGCGGTACGGCCAGGCGTATCGCGAGATCACGATCAGCGGCTCCGCCTACGGCCTGCCGGCGGACGTCAAGACCGTGGGTGTCGCCAACTTCCTGCTGGTGAGCGACAAGATGAGCGACGACCTCGCCCATGACCTCACCAAGCTGCTGTTCGACAAGAAGGCCGACCTCGAGCGGGTGCACCCGGAGGCCAAGAACCTCGACAAGCAGCTGGCCCAGCAGGTCACGCCGGTCCAACTGCATCCGGGAGCCCAGCGGTACTTCTCCGGCGGATGAGGCGGCCGGCCCTGTGGGGCCGGTGCGTCGGTGGGGCCCTCCTGCTCGGCTGCGCGGCCGTCTCCGACGGTTCGCACGACGCCGGCGAGTGGTCGATCGTGGCGGAGCGGGCCGGTGGTTCGGCGCTGGTGGCCCGCCCGCCGGCCGCGGGCGGTTCGTTCGCGCTCGCCTACGAGCATTCCGCCTACCGGTCACCCGCCGTCGAACTCTTCGCGGTGGCCGGGCAGGGCTTCACGATGTACGCGCTCGCGTCGACCAATGAGGCGGTGCTGGACTACTACGACCTCGAGGGGACGCGTACGCGGCTCGCGGGGACGGGGTGGTGGGTCCTGCGCCCGGCCTGGCCCCGGACGTACGCCGAACTCTCGCTGATCGCCACTCCGCTCGGCCGGCGGACCCTGGTCGCGGGATCGGTCTGCCTGCCGCTCTATCCGCGCGCGGGTGCGTACGACCTGCGCATCCGGGTCATGAGGACTCGGCCCACCGGCCGCACGGCACCCTGCCCTCCCGCCGTACGCGAGGTCGTCCAGACCGTCCCCCTCCATGATGGGACGCGGAAGATCGCGAGGTGATCAGGGCGGGGGCTGCTGCACGGCTCCGCTCGGTGCGCGGCGATGGTGCCGGGCCGACGGTGCCGGGCCGGTTGTGCTCAGTCTTCGAGGGGGCGGCCGGTCAGCAGGTTCCGCATGCGGTCGCGCACCTGGGCGACGGGTTCACGGGCGAGTGCGGTGTCGAGTGCCCCGGCCGCCTCAGCGGGCCAGGCCGAGCGGTCCCAGGCGGCGAGCACACGGATGGACTGGTTCCGGTTGCGGATCATCGGGCTGGCCAGTCCGGCGGCGATCAGCGGCCAGCCGCGTCCCGGCCAGTTCTCCAGTGGTTGCAGCAGACCGTCGAGGCACCGGTGCGGGGCATACCCCGCACCGATCCCGTTCTCGTCCGCCGGTCCTGTCGCGATCTCCTCGAGCGGCAAGAGCTCCACCGCGAGGCCGGTCACCTCGTCGATGGTGGAGGCGTCGGCCTGCTCGGTTGCGGCGAACCAGCTGGAGGATTCGTATGGCTTCGACCGCAGCCGTTCCATGTGCACCCGTAGGGTCGAGATGCCCAAGGCCGTGCAGGCCCGGTCGGCCCGGCGGAACTCGTGGTCCTCGGTCGAGTCGAGCCCGCGGCGGGCGAGTTCCGGCCAGTGCGGCCGGGCCAGGATCTCCGAGCACGCGGGTACCAGCTCGGGCCATTCCTGTTCGGCATGCCGGTGGAGTTCGTGCACCGCGAGGAAGTGCCGCAGGTCCAGCGCGCGGGTGCGCATCTGCCCCAGGAAGAGACTGGAGGCGCGCCGGCCGTCGGCGTAGTCGGCCATCCCGCCGGTCGCTCCGATGTCGGAGCAGAGCGCGCTCAGGATGTCGCCGGCCGCATACAGGACCTCGTGGTCGGGCTCGCCGTCCAGCCGCTCGGCGAGGTCGCCGGTCTCGGCCGCGATCGCGGCGAGATACTCGTTCATCACCTCGTTGCGGAAGCCCTCGCGGAGAATCCACTCCCTGACCTCGGGGCTCGGGTCCTCCGCCAGCCGTTCCACCAAGTGGATCCGGCCCCACCCGTTGACCTGCCGGGCCAGTTCCCACAGGTCCGGTTCCGCGTCCGTCTCGCGGTTGGCGAGCGCGACGGCGGCGAACAGGGTGAACTCGTCATGCCGGCCGAGCGTCATCAGCTCGTCGCGATGGTGGTCGGCGTTGAACAGCCCGAGCATCGAGATGCCGAGCTTCACGGGCTCACGATGCCGCGCGGTGACGGCGAGCCGGTGGCCGAGCCGGTAGACGGCCTCCTGATCCAGTTCGGAGGAGCGCAGCCGCTGCTGGATCTCATCGACGAGGGAGATGGTGCTCACCTCACTCGCCGCCTCGTACAGCGCGTCGTAGGCCAGGCGGCTCTTCACGGCCGCAACGATCGCGTCGTAGAGGCGGTCGGCCTCATCGGTGTCCGCCGAGCCCGCCCAGTGGTGCGTGAGCACCCCGTCCTTCGCGCCCGGAGCCCACAGGACGCCGTCGGGCAGATCGTCCTGGTCGGGCAATGTCTCGGCGTCCGGGGGGAGCATGGACCCGTCGGCCGGAAGGTGGTCGCGCAGGTGCTCGAAGATGGAGGGGGCGGACCGCCGACGCTTTACGAACATCCGGGCACTCTAGTCAGGGTCCGCCCGGTTCGGCCGCTCAATTCTTTGCTGCCCGATGGCGATCCGTCTCAGTGGTGTGCGCTCACGGTACGGGTCGCCTTTTCGACGATGGCCTCGAGCTGCCGGCTGTGCGCTCCGCGCCAGTAGACCCGGTCGCACTCGGAGCACTTCCCGTAGTTGTCGTAATTGCGGCTGGTGCCGGGCTGGAGCAGGTGCTCCACCTCATCCTTGCCCGTCGGGGCCAGCTCGCCGTTGCAGTTGGTGCAGCGGGTCCAGGGGGCCAGTGGTGGTGCGAACCGCTCCAGGACGTCCTGCAACTGCTCGTCGGGGTCGGTGCCGCGAACGTGGGCGCCGAGCCACAGGTTTCGGCGGCACAGCAGGCCGCGATCCTGGGTCAGCAGGACGCGTCGTTCGGCGTTCGCCTGGACGACGAGGGCGGGGTCGTCGCGGTCGTTGTCGTAGGCGGTGTCGACGCCGATGAGCCGGAGCCGGCGGGCCAGCTTGCCGAGATGGACGTCCAGCAGGAACCTCGGCGGGGTGATCGGCAGTTCCTGTGGCCGCTGCGGTGCCTCGATCGACACGGTCTCGCCCGCGGTGGGCCGGTGGGAGTGCGCCACGTCACGGCCGTCGGCGACGAGAGCGCCGATCTCCGGAATCGGAAGTCCGAGCGACTGGATCAGATGTCCCAGCGAGGACGTCCCGTCGTGGGCGACCGCCACCTGCCCGTGGCGATTGCGCGGGGCCAGGAACGACCGTAGCTCGGCGGCGAAGCGGAGGTAGACCTTTGGCTCGTCCATTACCTCAGCATGCCACCCCGCTCCGGGTCCTGTACGACACCGGAGCGGACGGCTCGGCCGCCGGTCACGGCCCTGGTGCGGGGGCGACCGGTCAGGGCGCGACGTACTTGTCGGTGCTCTTGTTCGTGTGCTTGCTGATCAGGTCCTGGGCGATGGAGGTGGTCTTGCCCTCCTCCGGGATGAGCAGCCACGCGGCGACGTAGATCGCCACGGCGGTGCCGCCGGTGAAGAAGGCGGTGATGACCAGGGCCAGCCTGATGAGGTTGACGTCGACGCCGAACTGGCGGCCGACGCTGGCGCAGACTCCGGCGAGGATCTTGCCGTCGCGGGTGCGGTGGAACGAGATCGGGGAGGTGTTTTCGCTCATGTGACGAGCATGCCTTCGGCGCGGCCGGCGCGACATCGGGATTCGCCCTGAGGGATCCCTGAGACGCCCCTGGCACCGCACCCCGGTACGGGGGCGGCGAGGTAGGGGTTCACAGGCGGTGGTCGAGAGCGGTGTGCCGCCGGCCCGCTCCCGCGGTGCGCACGGCGGCGGCGAGGGCACGCCGGGAACCGGCCAGCACCACCAGCTTCTTGGCGCGGGTCACCGCGGTGTAGAGCAGGTTGCGCTGCAGCATCATCCAAGAGCTCGTCGTGAGCGGGATGACCACGGCGGGGTACTCGCTGCCCTGTGAGCGGTGGATGGTCATGGCGTACGAGTGGGCGAGCTCGTCCAGCTCGGCGAAGTCGTAGTCGACGCTCTCGTCCTCGTCGGTCAGCACGGTCAGCGTATGGTCCTCGAGGGACAGGCCGGTGACCACTCCGACGGTGCCGTTGAACACTCCGGCCGCGCCCTTGTCGTAGTTGTTGCGCAGCTGGGTCACCTTGTCGCCGACGCGGAAGACGCGGCCGCCGTAGCGCCGTTCGGGCCGTCCGTCCGCTTGTGGCGTGAGCGCGTTCTGCAGCAGCGCGTTGAGGTTGCCCGCCCCCGCCGGCCCGCGGTGCATGGGCGCGAGAACCTGGATGTCGCGGCGCGGATCCAGGCCGAACTTTCGCGGGATGCGGCCGGCCACGATGTCGACGGTCAGCTCAGCGGTCGCCTCGGTGTCCTCGCAGGGGAACAGGAAGAAGTCGGGGAACCCTTCGGTGCGCGGCGGCCGGCCGGCGTTGATCCGATGAGCGTTGACGACGATGCCGGACTCCTGCGCCTGCCGGAAGATCTTGGTCAGCCGGACCCGCGGTATCGACTCGGCGGCGAGCAGATCGCGCAGCACCTCGCCGGCGCCGACCGAGGGGAGCTGGTCGACATCGCCGACCAGCAGGAAATGGGCACCGCGCGCGATGGCCTTGACCAGCTTGTTGGCGAGGATCACGTCGATCATGGAGGTCTCGTCGACCACCACCAGGTCGGCGTCGAGCGGGTTGTCCCGGTCGAACTTGGCGTCGCCGCCGGGCTGCAACTGCAGCAGCCGGTGCACGGTGGCCGCCTCGTGGCCGGTCAGCTCGGCCAGCCGCTTGGCGGCCCGCCCGGTGGGCGCGACGAGTACGACCTTGGCCTTCTTGGCCTTGGCCAGCTCGATGATGGAGCGCACGGTGAAGCTCTTCCCGCAGCCGGGGCCGCCGGTGAGCACGGCCACCTTCGCAGTGAGCGCGAGCCGTACCGCCTCCTCCTGCTCGGGCGCGAGTTCGTGCCCGGTGCGCTGCCGCAACCACGCCAGCGCCTTGTCCCAGTCGACGTCCTGGAAGGCGGGCATCCGGTCCTGCTCGGTGCGCAGCAGCTCCAGCAGGCCACCGGCCACGGAGCGCTCGGCCCGGTGGAAGGGCACCAGGTAGACGGCGGGTACCTCCCCGTCCTCCAGAGGCACCGTCTCTCTGACGAGCCCTTCCGCCGCCACCAGCTCGTCCAGGCAGGGGCCGACGAGCTCGTGCGGCACTTCCAGGATCTTCACCGCCTGGGCGACGAGATTGGGCTCGGGCAGGTAGCAGTGGCCGTCGTCGGCCGCTTCGGAGAGGGTGTACTGCAGGCCGGCCTTGATCCGTTCCGGGCTGTCGTGCGGGATGCCGACGGCGCGGGCGATGGTGTCGGCGGTCTTGAATCCGATGCCCCACACGTCGGCGGCCAGGCGGTACGGCTCCTCGCGCACCACCTTGATCGATTCCTCGCCGTACTGCTTGTAGATCCGCACGGCGAGGGAAGTGGAGACGCCATGGCCCTGCAGGAAGACCATCACCTCCTTGATGGCCTTCTGCTCCTCCCACGCATCGGCGATGAGCTTCGAGCGCTTCGGGCCGAGCCCGTGCACCTCGATCAGCCGGCCCGGCTCCTCCTCGATCACCCGCAGGATGTCGGTGCCGAAGTGGTCCACCATCCGCTCGGCCATCTTCGGGCCGATGCCCTTGATCAGCCCGGAGCCCAGGTAGCGCCGGATCCCCTGAATGGTGGCCGGCAGTACGGTCGTGTAGGAGTGCACCTCGAACTGGCGGCCGTACTTCGGATGCGAGGTCCACCGGCCCGTGAGCCGCAGGCTCTCACCGACCTGGGCGCCCAGCAGGGCCCCGACGACGGTCAGCAGGTCGGTGCCCGAGCGTTCGGTGGCCACCCGGGCGATGGTGTAGCCGGTCTCGTCGTTGACATAGGTGAACCGCTCGAGCACCGCTTCGAGTTCGCGCCTCTCGGGTGGAGCGGCCGGTCGTGTTCCCGTCACGATCGCCATCTTGCCCAACTCCGTGGCCGATCACGATGATCACGGCCCTGGTGTGGCGATACGTACCGCAAGATCACTGATCGGCTGGTATCGAGGGACTTTGTTAGTCATTGGTCGTATTAGCGAATGCGGAACGCCATCCATGCCTTGGCGATATGTGCTGTTTATGACCTTAAGAGTAATTATGCATTAGCGGGGCTTTCGCTGAGGATAACGAGAAGCATTTCCTGTCTGTGGAAATGCTGCGATAGTTTGGTCTCGATACCAACTACTCTGTCGGCGCAGCCTGACGAGTGTCGGCGGATGCATGTTCTAAGGAGAAACCATGAGCACTTCAGTTGGCATGCCCGCGTGGCGGAAGAGCCGCCGTAGCAGCGACCCTGCCATCGCCGCATGCGTGGAGGTCGCCACGATCGGCGAGGATCGGGCGGTCCGGGACTCCAAGAACCCGGGTGGCCCGCACCTCGCCTTCTCGGTTGCCGAATGGCGGACGTTCATGGCCGCCATCAAGAGCGACGAATTCGACCTCTGAAGCGAACATGACCGGGAGGCGTGGTGCTTCACCCGGCCGCGCCTCCGTTCGTCCCGCAATTTGGAAAATCGAAACCCCCTCGCCTTATCTCGGCAAAAAATGAACGCAATTCGGTGGCATTGAATACGAGCGCTGGACCGTGAGGATCCTTGCTGTCCCGTATGGCGCGAAAAGCGCCCAGTGATGCCATGCTCACGCAGCCACTATTGGCCTCATCGGACTGGCTGCTCTTGCGCCACGAGGCATTTTCCAACTCCTCTTGACTGACCATTCCTTCTTCCGCTCTGTAGCAGCATCCTCAATGGCCGCGAGAAGACGGGACGGCATGTCCGCGGGGGGCTCGGGACCCGGAGTTGCTCACCTGGTCATATTTCCATTCTTTCTTAGGCAGCCAGAAATCGCTTGTCGAGATAGGTAGGAAATATACCTACTGCACTATACGTCGGGATGTCTATCTTGTCCATGTAGCGCCCTAGTGCGACATCGATGACTGAGTGACAGACCAAAATGGCGATTTGCGAATGACCTAATCTGATCGGCTTTCGTGCCTGTCGGCAAGGATGTCCGTGGGTTCTTGTCAAGAGAGCCCTTTACAAATATGCGTTCCTGTGGAACGGCGGTGGGATCCAGGGCCGCAGGGACGGATCCCACCGCTCAGGTGATCACACGGGGATCGGATGGATGTCGCAGTCGGCACGGATACCGCGACGAGCCGACATGACCGCTGGATGGTCATCGCCGAGCGCCCTGTGCAGACGGGCCATCGTGTCGGCGAGCCGGGTCTCGGCCTCCGCCTCTTCGCCGACGGCGCGCAGATCGAGCCCGTGGTTGAGAGCGCAGGCCAGGGTAGTCGGATGGTCCTCTCCCAAGACCTGCTGGGCGCGTTGGAGTGACTCGCGATCGAGCCGGAGCGCCCCCTCGAAGTCGCCGAGCACATAGAGGTCGCTGGCCAGGTTGATGGAGCAGACGATGCTTCGCGGATGGTCCGGGCCGAGTACTTCCGTCAGGGTGGCGAGAGAGGACTCGTCGAGCTGCCGCGCCTCGGCCACCTGGCCGTCCTGTCGCAGGGTGACGGCGAGGTTGACATAGGCGGCAGGGGTGTTCGGATGCCTCGGGCCGAACATCGACTGGTAGTGCTTGATGGTCTCCTGGGTGAGGGCGATCGACTCGGCCAGATCGCCGACCTGCCGGAGATTGACCGCGTGGTTCAACGCCGCGGCGACGGTGCCGGGGTGCAGTCGGCCGTACCTGCCCTGGAAGAGGGTCACGGCCTGCTTCGACAGTTCCAGGGCCCTCTCGTGATCGCCGGCCTTGCGCTCCATGACCGACATGTTCGTGAGTCCCTCGGCCAAGCCCGCGGAGCCGGGCTCATGGATCTTCTCCAGGTACTGGATCTGCTGCCGCATCGTGTTGCGGCCCTCCACGTACCGGCCGGACTCCATCTCGTCCACCGCGATCGAGGCGAGGGAACCGACCGCTCGCGGGTGGTTGTCGCCGTACAGGTTGACCAGTCGCTGATAGGTGTCGCGGTCGAGCTCGAGCGCCTGCTCGGGATCCCCGGTGAGCCGGAGGTCGATGGCGTACAGGTGGGCCTGCCACAACGTGCTGGGGTCGTCCTGGCCGAAGCGGCGGCGCAGGACGTCGAAGGACTGCTTGTCGAGTTCGAGTGCCTGAGCGAAGTCGCCGAGATAGCGCAGGTCACCCCCGACGAACTGCTGTGCCTCCAGGGTCCGCTCGTCTTCCAAGCCGCGGCTCGCGGCGAGGCTGTCACGGACTCTCACGTGGTGTTCGTAGGCCTCCTGGAAGCGCCCGTTCATACGCAGTGCCCGCCCGAGGTGCAGCCCTGCGGCGAGTGTCTGCTCGTGATCCGCACCGTGCTTCTCGGTCCAGGTGTCGACGGCCCGCTGGGCCAGATTGAGGAAGCCCTGGTGGTCACCCCACTGCCAGAGGAACTCGATCTGGTTCAACACGAGCTGGCGGGCCCACGCGTCGTCGCACTCGACGATGTCGGAGTGCAGCACGTGCGGAAGGAGATCCGCGTACTGCGGCCAGTGGACGGACATGTCCGGGGCGTTCGGATCCGCCTGGGCGAGCAGCTGATGACCGCAGTGCCGCAGCTCGGCCGCCTCCTGCGGGGTCAACTGGCCGACGAGCACGCGTTGCACGAGGCGGTGCAGCATGATCGTGTTGTGCTTGTGGCTGAGCTTCGCCAGCGCGTACTGGTTGATGGCGCGCACGGCCCGGCCCAGCTTGACCGGGTCGGACAGCACCTCCATCAGCTCCGGAGGTCCGTCGACGTTGCGGGTACCGCTGAGCAGCCGGCGCGAGATCGGCTCGGGCGCGAAGAAGGCGCAGATCTGGAGCAGCTGCAGGGCGCCGGGATCGGTGGAGCGCAGCTGGTCCAGCGACACGTTCCACGCCGCGGCGACCGGCAGCTCGTAGGCGGCCGGTGCGGCATCGTGCAGAAGTTCGGCCGCCTTTTCGTGCTTCTCGCGGAACAGGTGCAGGTACTCGGCCACCGGCATGCCGGTCTCGGACAGCCACACCGCCGCCTGCTCGATGGCGAGTGGCAGATCGCCGAGCAGGTTGGCCAGTTCGTTGGCGTCGCCGGCGTCGAGTTCCGGGCCGCGCAATCGGAGCAGGGCGATGCTCTCGTCCCGGGCGAAGACGTCGACTTCCAGCGAGCTTGCGACGCTGGTCCACCCCTGGTTGCGGGAGGTGACCAGGATCTTGCCGGAGCCGTTGGTGGGGAAGAAGTCCTGGACCTCTTCGAGATGCTCGGCGTTATCAAAGATCAGCAGCCAGTTGCGATAGGGGCGGCCGAGCCGCAGCGCCTCTCGCACGGCCGGCACCGCGACATTGACCTCGGTGCTGACCGGTAGCCCCATCTGGGCCGCGAGCTCCGCCAGGCTCTGCTGGATCTGTCCGGGGCGTTCCGAAGGAATCCACCAGATCAGATCGTAGTCCTGAGTATGACGATAAACGTATTCTATGGCGATTTGCGACTTTCCAACGCCGCCCATTCCATGCAGTGCCTCCGGCAGCACGGCGGTCGTGCCTTGGGAGAGCCGCTGGTGCAGAGTTTCCAGCAGCGCTTCCCGTCCGGTGAAGCTTCTATTTCGGGGAGGAACATTCCCCCATATGGGAGGGGGGTCAGAGGGGCTGCGCTCTGCCGCCGGGGGCATGGTGCGGATCGTCACGCCGACTCCAGAAAGGGGGGTTTTGCTATCTACGTCCCGGTCACTGCCCATCCCTGTTTTAGCGGGACGGTGACCATCGCCAAGTGCCTCTTCGTCGATCGTTCGCATGGAGCCATTATTTCCAGTTTTGGATCTTCCTTGCGGCTGACTCGGCATATCAGAACCAAGATTTGGCATCGAGAACTCGCCCATGCGATCCACGCCCAAGGTCGCGGACTGCAGGGCGACGTCCAAATTCTGTGCGGGCCGGAGGTAGGGCCCGGCGAGCGCCCTGAACGCGTGCAGCATGGGCTCGGCGAACGGCACGACATCGGCGGTCATGGCCGGGGCCGCCGCTCGCTGTGGTGCCACCACCATGTCGCGCAGCTCGCGCAGCACGCCCACCCGCTCGCCGAGATGCTCGGCGACGGTCATGAGCACCCTGCTCGTCTCGGACCGGCGCCCGGCGGCGAGCAGTTCGGCACGGGTGCCCGGCAGGAAGTCGTAGGTGACCTTGTCGACGGCCTCGGCGTCGTGCCCGCCGACCGGCCTGATCCGCTGGAGCAGTCCGCTGCCGACGAGTTCGGTCAGGTCCGCCGGCCGTGAAGCGGGCAGCATGGTGCGCTGTACGAGTCGCATCACCGGCAGGTTCAGCGGCGCAGCCGCCAGGTGTACGGCCAGCTCGTAGACGGTCGGCGGCACGGCGGCGCGGAACCGCCGCACCAGCTCGGCGGGAGAGAGGTCGGTCTCGTCGTCGACGATCGCGGGTGGGATCGGTTCGTCGTCCTCGACGTCGGGTGCCCAGGGCACCGGGTTCTCGGAGCAGAGGGTGACCGGGCCATGCCACCCGTGGTCGGTACCGGCGACGAAGCGGGCCCATCCGGCGAGCTGCCGGGGGCCCAGCTCGAGTACGGGAACGCACACCTCGCCCGGCGGCGCCGTGCGGAAGGTGGACGTCCCGAGCGCGGACAGTGAGACCTGGTAGCGCGTGTTGCACAGTGCGGGGCCCGACGTGCGCAGCTTCGCGGCGAGTGCCGCGATGCCGGTCCGGCGCCACTGCCGGGTCGGCAGCATCTGGACGATGGCGACCGGGAAGCACCTCGCCCACCGTGCGAGCACCGCCTGAGCGGCGCCCGCGTGCCAGGCGTCGCCGACGCCGTCGGTCAGGACGACGATGATCCTGCGTTCGCGCCGTCCGTGGCCCGGAAGGGAGGTGGCGGGCAGCCGCCGAGCCGCCTCGCCGGTGCCGCGCAGGGTGAGCGTCGCGGGTTCGGCACCGTCGGTGTCGAGCAGGTGGATCCGGATGCGCCGGAAGGCGCCCACCGTCGTGATCTCTTCGATCAGCTGGTCGGCCACCGGGCGGTGCAGGGTCGCGAACCGGCTGTCGTCCACGACGACGTCGAGTTCGAGCCATCGTTCCCGCACCGGCCGCTGTTCGGGCAGCCACAGTCCGTCCTCGGCGGCGCGCTCGGCGGTCGCCTCGTCGTCGAGTTCGGTCTCGGTACGCGAGTCGGTCGTCCGCTTGAACGGGCGCAGCGCGTGGGCGAGCCGCCGCCGGTTCAGCAGCGGTGGAACGCCCGCGAAGGGGTCGTCGTCGAGCCGGCCGATCAGCGACGCCGGCGGCCGCCAGATCCGCGGCCGCGCCTGCAACGAGCCCCAGACCGCCTCGTCGGGAGCCGCGGGCGTGGTGAGCCCCGGCGCGTCGCCCCGCTGACCGGCCTGATCGGTCTCGGCCTGCTCGTCGCCCCGGCCGGTGGAAGGGCGCCGGCCGGGTGCGGCCCGCGAGCCCTCCGGTGAGGACGGCCCGGCGGAGGAGCCCGCGGGGGCCGGCCGGTCCGGCCGCCCCCCGGGTGGCCGGTCATCCTCGGGCGTGGGGTTCGCGTCGATGGGCCGTGCCATGGCGGCCTGTTGCGCGGCCAGCCAGAGCGCGTCGGCCAACTCGTACGAGATGGGCTTATCGCCCGGTTTCGCGGTGCGCTCCGCGTTCCGGGCCGTGGGGTCGGGGGCCCGGCCCCTCACTCGGGGGCCGCCTCTGGGCTGAGGCGCTGCCAGACGAGATCGAGCAGGCGCTTCCACGAGGCGTCCTGTGTATGGGCACCCGAGGTCGCCAGGAAGAAGGCGTTGAGAAGCTGGTCCGCGGCGATCTCATGGTGCACCCGCCGGTATTCCATGAAGTCCTGGATCATCTGTGCCGCGCCGGCGTCGGCCTGCCGGGTGAAATGGGCGGCCACCAGGCTCGCCAGGCCGTTCTCGTCGGGCTGTTCCATGGAGAACTGAATACAGCGGCGCATGAATGCCGGCGGGAATTCCCGCTCGCCGTTGCTGGTGATGATGATGATCGGGAAGGCTTTGCAGCGGACGTGGCCTTTGGTGACGGTCGCTTTTTCGTCCGGGTCGGCGGTGTGGACCTCGACGTCGCGTTCGCGGGGAGCCACTCTGGTGAGCGCCGGAATTCGGTATTCGCCTTCCTCGAAGACGTCCAGCAGATCATTGGGTAGGTCTATGTCGCTTTTGTCGAGTTCATCGATGAGTAGAACGCGGGGCAACCTGTAGGGGAGCAGTGCGGTGCCGAGCGGGCCGAGTTGTACGTAGTCGCCGATGCTCGAGCCGGGTGGTTCGCCGGCCTCGGGCCGGGCCTCCACGAGCTGCCGCGCGGTGGCCGCGTCCTGCGCCCGGCCGATCGCGTCGTACTCGTACAGTCCCTCCCGAAGGGTGCTGCGGCTGCTGATCGACCAGCGCAGCACCCTGCCGAGGCGCAGTTCCCGGGTGATCTGGTAAGCCAGGCTGGACTTGCCGACGCCGGGCTTCCCGGTGACCAGGAGTGGGCGGCGCAGGAACATCGCGGCATTGACGGCCTCGACCTCGCCGCGTGCGGGCTGCCGCGCGGTGAGGTTCTCGAGGGCTCCGAGCCTGCGGTCGAGATCCCCGTCGTCGTGCGGAGGCGCCGGTCGCGCCGGCCCGCCGTCGAAGGCCCGCCACGGCGGGGGCGGCGGCAGCAGTTCGCTCAGCTCGATGTCACGCAGCGGCCGCCCGGTGCCACGGTAGATCCACCAGCCCGGCCGGACCGGCTCGGCGGGGGTGCCGCCCGCTCCGTTCTGGGCGTAGGCGGAGGGCGCACCGGGCCGCTCGTCAGCGCTCATCGGTGACGTCCCCTTCTGGCCTGGTCCGTGCCAGACGCCTGGCTTCTGCTATCTACCTGACAAATGTTGCACAAAGCACACGGGATAAAACCCTACTGCGAGCATGCTCTCTACGGTGGAGTTTTGCAAGTCGATCGTCGGTATTGGCTCTCCTTTACGGCGAATTGGAAGGCTCCATATTAGGACGCCCGAGGTGGTCGAAGTGGCGGCGCCTCGTCGAGGAAGTGGGTGGGATCATCCCAGAGAAGTGTCACCTGGGGTGTTCGTCGATCTATGTGTTCGCCGCCGCCCATCGCGTTTACCCGCAGCCGCTTCACGTCATCGGGAAGCCTGCGGAGGTCGGGCCCTTCGATCACCTCGCGCAGCTCGGTCTCGAACTCGGTGGCGGCTCCGTCCGTACGGTCCCACAGGACGACGGGCACGCCGGCCCGCAGCGCCATCCAGAGCTCGCTGCTGCCGGGCTCGCGGTCGGGTGGTGAGCTCAGCACACAGGCGACCACGTTCTTCTCGGAGAGCAGGCGGTTGTGCAGCAGCTGCGGGTCCGGGGGCGCCTCGCCCGCCGCCCAGTGCGTGGCGCCCTCGGCGCCGAGGAGGACCCGCCAGCGTTGCCGCCAGGCCCGGTGCATGTGCAGTGTGCGAAGCCGCTCGTGGCTTCGCACCAGCACCTCGTACTCGCTGCCGAGCGGGGTGGGATGGGGCACGCCGGGAGGGTCGCGCGTCCACTGGTCGAGATCGAGATTGAGCAGTTCGAGTGGCAGGACGACCTCGATGACGAGGGAGTCGTCGAGGTCGTAGGCCCAGCCGCCCTCGGCCTCCTGGACGAGCTCGGCGACCTGCTCCGGTACCTCGTGCAGTGCCACCTCGCGGTCGTCGCCGGGTTCCGGGCGCCATTCCAGCGGGTGCACCTGCCGCCAGTGCGACAGGCGGTACAGATCGTCGTTCCCGTCGGCCGAGGGCAGCCGCTCCAGCTGGATGATGAGGTAGATCGGCAGGTCGGGGCGGACCTCGAGGAGCTCCGGCCGGTCCCGGATGCGGTCCAGCCGGGTCGCGGCGCTCGACCCGCCCGAACCGCGCAGCTCGTCGAGCTGCGCGGTCATCCATTTCCTCAGCCGCTCCGAGCGCCAAAGCTCCTGTGACGTGGACATCCCCGAGCTCTGCCGGCGGCGCATCATCTGGATCAGCAACTCGACGAACACCAGATGGGGCGCGAGGCCGTCCGGGCCGGCGTTGGCGTCGAGCAGGATCGAGAAGGCGTCCCACGCGTCGGTGAGCCGGCGAGGAGCCGACGAGCCGCCGCCTGTGGCGGTGTAGTAGAGCCGCGCCAGGGACGGCAGGGTCAGGCCTTCGAGCAGGTCCTTGATCTGCGTCTCGACCGCCGACTGGAGCAGGTCGCTGGCCGGGCTCGCCAGCCGCCGGATCGTCGCCGCGGCCGACGTGTGGCCGGCCAGGAAGTCGACCGCGCGGGCCAGCGCAGGCAGTCCCTCGGAGTGCTCCCGGCAGGCGGCGACCAGGTGGTACAGGAACACCTTGGGGCTGCCGTGGCCGGAGAGCAGCAAAGGGGTTCCGAGTGCCTCGCCCACGGCGTGGACCAGTGCGGAGCGCCCCGCCTCGTCCTGGAAGTCACGGATCTGGACGAGCGCGTCCGCGATCTCGAGGGTCAGCTGCTGCCCCGGCTCGACGGCCACCGAACCCGCGCCCGCCTCCAGTGGCGGACCGGTCAGTGCCGGCCATCTCTCCATGTCATCCCCCATGATCGTGCCGGCTCTCGCGCGGCCGACCGGCCAGGCCCTCGGCCGCTTCGAGCGCCCGCCGCATGGGCAGCGAGTCGCCCTCCATGTGGTGCAGGGCCGTGAGCAGGTCCGCGAGCCCGTGCTCGTGGTCGAGGCACGCGAGCACGAGATTGAACAGATGGATCCGGGGCCGCGGGTCGTGCTGCGCGCCCGCGGCCAGCGCGGACGGAAGCAGGCTCACGAGCGTCGAGCGGCCGGCGTCGTCGGCCAGCGACGGCAGCGACGTCAGCGCGTTGACGAACGCGAACAGCGGCGTACCGCCCGCACGCCCGGTCACGGCTCTGCCCCCTGCGGAGCCGGTCAAGTCGATCACCGGCCTTCACCTCCAGGCGATCGGCGTGCTCCCGCCGTTGCACGCGACTGCCTGATTACGACGCTCCCGATGTTTTCGTGGTTCCCCCGTCCAAGGCCCATTCGTCGCCGATCCTTTCACTCATTGTCGGCACTTAATCGCGATAGGCCAGCTTCTTCTGTGTCCTGTGGCATAGTCACTTGCCGCGTTCGCGGCGACAGGGGACAGTGAACGCATCCGTGAGTCGTCAGGTGGCCGCTGTGGACATGATCGAAGGTGACAATGCCTCCCGGAACGGGTGGCGACCGTCTGGGCGATGCGCCATTTTCATCTGCGACATCGTCTCCTTCGGGCGCGAGGACCGGCACGACGACATCCAGGGCCTCCTGCGGACCGCGCTGTACACGGCGCTCCGGCGCGGCTTCGATGAGTCCGGTGTGCCGTTCGAGCGCTGTTATCAGGAGGATCGCGGAGACGGGGCGATCATCGTGGCTCCTCCGGACGTCGAGACGGACACGCTGGTCCATCCCCTGATCGACCGGCTGCGAGCGGAGTTGCGGCGCCATAACGAGATCTCCAGTGAGCTCGCGCAGATTCGGCTCAGGGTCTCACTTCACGTCGGGAACGTCGAGGCGGACGCCCGGGGCATCGTCGGCACCGCGGTGAACCACGCCGCCAGGTTGATCGAGGCGCCGGTGTTCAAGGAGGCGGTCCAGGTCACAGGGGCCAGGTTCGGCCTGATCGTGTCCCGTGATCTGTACGACACGGTGATCCGGCCGGGCCGGGGCCTGATCGATCCCGGCGAGTACGAGGAGATCGCGGTCGAGCTCAAGGAGACCAGGACCACCGCGTGGATGCGGATCTCCGCTCCGGGGCGCGCCGTGGCCGAGGCGTCCACGCGGGAACTGCGGCCGGCCGAGCCCGATCCGTTCGACCGTCACCGCCGGCGGCCCATCCGGGCCGACGACGGCGCGGGGCGGCAGGGCTCGATGGACGATCTGTTCGAGGTCGTGAAGATGCTCCTCGCCGTTCCGATCATGACCACGCAGGAGGGCCGGGAACAGGTGGTCGGGTCGCTGCGCCCCGAGGTGGCGGTGCGCATCCCGCGCCGCTCCCAGGCCAACCTCGACACGCACTCGATTCTGCGGACCTGCCTGGACTTCCCGGGCGGCGTGGCCGAGTTGCTGACGGCGCTGAGGGCCTTCGCGGGCGACTCCGAACCGATGCGCGCGCTGGAGGAGACCATCGAGCGTCTGGGCCGGCAGAGGTAGATCCTCGGCGAGCCCCCGGGTGGCCTCCGCCGGCCCTGCCGCCGGCTTTCGCAAAGTTCCCTCGAGGCCCTGTGGGTGGAATAGATCACAAATCCCTGGAAAGGGGACTAACTGGGACAAAACACAGCGGGGGATTCACCATGTCACCACTACGCAGAAGCAGGCGCGGCGCGCCGGACAAGCAAGATCAACTCGACGAGTTCCGGGTCGACCCGCGAGGGCGCCTCACCACCGACCACGGCATCCCGGTCGACGACACCGACAACTCGGTCAAGGTGGGCGAGCGCGGGCCCACGCTCATGGAGGACTTCCACTTCCGCGAGAAGGTCACGCACTTCGATCACGAGCGGATCCCGGAGCGCGTCGTGCACGCCAGGGGGTCCGGCGCGTACGGTCACTTCCGGGTGCACGAGTCCCTGGCCGAGTTCACCAAGGCCGAGTTCCTCTGCGACCCCTCGCTCGAGACGCCGGTGTTCGTGCGGTTCTCGACGGTGGCCGGGTCGCGCGGCTCGGCCGACACGGTACGGGACGTACGGGGCTTCGCCACGAGGTTCTACACCCGCCAGGGCAACTTCGACCTGGTCGGCAACAACATTCCGGTGTTCTTCATCCAGGACGGCATCAAGTTCCCCGACTTCGTGCACGCGGTGAAGCCGGAGCCGCACAACGAGATCCCGCAGGCGTCCTCGGCGCACGACACGCTCTGGGACTTCGTGCAGCTCCAGCCCGAGACCATGCACATGATGATGTGGATGATGTCCGACCGCGCCCTGCCGCGGAGCTTCCGGATGATGCAGGGCTTCGGCGTGCACACCTTCCGGCTGGTCAACGACGCCGGCCGGTCGGCGTTCGTGAAGTTCCACTGGAAGCCGCGGCTCGGTGTGCATTCGCTGGTCTGGGACGAGGTCCAGAAGATCGCCGGCCGGGATCCCGACTTCAACCGCCGGGACCTGTGGGAGACCATCGAGGCGGGCCACTTCCCCGAGTACGAACTGTGCCTGCAGATCGTGCCCGAGGCGGACGAGCACAACTTCGACTTCGACCTGCTTGACCCCACCAAGATCATCCCCGAGGAGATGGTGCCGGCGCGGCCGGTCGGCCGGCTGGTGCTCGACCGCAACCCCGACAACTTCTTCGCCGAGACCGAGCAGGTCGCCTTCCACCTCGGCAACGCCGTGCCCGGTATCGACTTCACCGACGATCCGCTGCTGCAGGCCCGGCTGTTCTCGTACCTCGACACCCAGCTGCTCCGGCTCGGCGGCCCCAACTTCACCCAGCTCCCGGTCAACCAGCCGATCAACGAGGTGCGCAACCACCACCGCGACGGCCCGCACCAGATGGCCGTCCACCAGGGCCGGGCCGCCTATCACCCGAACAGCCTCAGCGGCGGCTGCCCGGCGCTCGCCGACGGGGACGCGTTCGTGCACTACCCGGAGTGGGTGCAGGGCAACAAGATCAGGAAGCGCAGTGAGAGCTTCGCCGACCACTACTCCCAGGCCACCCTGTTCTGGAACAGCATGACCGACTGGGAGAAGGAGCACATCGTCGAGGCGTTCCGGTTCGAGCTCGGCAACGTGACCCACTGGCACGTCCGGGAGGGAGTGGTCCGCAATCTGAACAACGTCGACCACGAACTCGCCGTACGGGTCGCCGAGGGCATCGGAGTCGAGCCGCCGTCCCGGCCCGTGACCACGAACCACGGCCGCAGCTCGCCCGCGCTCAGCCAGGCCGGCCAGCCGGGTTCGGTCGTCGGGCGCAAGGTCGCGGTGCTCACCGCCGAGGGCGTGAACGTCGGCGATGTCCGCAGCGTGCGTGACGCGTTGATCGACGACGGTGCGTTCTGCGACGTCATCGGGCCGCATGACGGCGCCCTGCCCGCCGCCGGGGGCGGGGTCGTCGAGGTCGACCGCGCGCTTCGCAACGCCGCTTCGGTGGTCTACGACGCGGTCGTGATCCCGGGCGGCAGGGACAGTGTGGAGGTCCTCAAGGAGTGCGGCGACGCGGTGCACTTCGTGGCCGAGGCGGTCAAGCACGGCAAGCCGGTCGGCGCGATGGGCGAGGGGATCGAACTGCTGAAGGCGGTGCCGATGCTCGAGGGCGTGCGTCTCGCGGGCGACTACGAGGACGAGGTCGTGGACAGGGGCGTCGTCACGCAGACCGCGAGCGGTGGCGCCACGCCGAGCTTCCTGTCGGCGCTCACGGAGGCCATCGCCCGGCACCGGCACTGGGACCGGGCCAAGGAACGGGTTCCGGCCTGACCGCGATGTGGCCGGTCACCTGCCCCTATCCGGGACTTTGGGCCGCGGACCGCTGGAGCCGCGCGTAGCCGAGCTGCAGCCAGTCCGAGCCCGCCACGGCCGTCATGGTGGCACCCGCCAGCCGGGTCGCGTCCGGGGCGAAGACGAGTCCCGCCGCATAGGCCGTGCCGACCCACTGCGCCACGCAGAAGGGGCAGGTGATCAGCTCGCCGACGGCGTGCCGGACGCCCGATCCGCGTGCCTTCTCGGTGAGCTCCGCGGGCCCGGACGGTCCCTCGAACCGGGTGAACGGCGCCCGCAGCGGGCTGGTGACCACACCCTTGGAGAGCAGGCGGGACAGCCGGTGGGTGGCGCCGGTCATCAGCACGACGTCCCAGACGCTCACGCTCGGCGGCCGTCGTCCGGTGAGGCGGGCGGCGGCTCCGATGACGCCCAGCGTCAGCCCGTAGAGACCGAGCGTGCCGAGGTACGAGCCGAGCGGGCGATCGTCGTCTCCGGCGTATTCCCGTCGTTGTTCCCGGCCGGCGGATACGACCGACTTCATGGCACCTCCCGATGCGCTCGCGGTTGCCGTCGCGCTTGGTGAGCCGTACCCGGCAGAAAGCGGCCGACCCCTGCGGCGCAGGCATGCCCAGTCGTACGAGTGCCGGGTGGGACGGTGGCAGGCGTTTCGCGCCGTCTCCCGCCGTTCCGCCCGGCACTTCGGATCAGCTGAATCAGGTGCTGCGGCGGTCCGGTCAGTGTGGTGACCTCGTACCGGTGAGCGTGGTGATGTCGCGGGGCTGGTCGGTGACCGGGCGTCGCTCCATGCTCGCCGCCGCCGTGACCCCGCTTTCCAGTCCGGTCAGGAGGATCCGGGCGCACGGGCGGGTGGCCCACCAGCACAAGTGCCCGAACAGGCCGTACGGATGGAACATCGCGCGCTGGGTGTAGACGGCCGGCACCGTGCCCGAACGTACGCCGAGTTCCAGCCAGACGATGCCGGGCAGGGGCGCGCCGGACCGGATCCGCAGCAGCCGGCCCGGCTCGACGTCGTCGACGTGCCATGGGCCGAGCACCGCGCCGGCCCTGCGCACCACGCCGGCGAGCCCGGCCGAGACCGCGCCCAGAGCGCCGGGGCGCGACCGCAGCCCGATGGAGGCCGGGCGGCGCCCCTCGAACCAGGCGGGCACCGCGGAGACGCGCCGCCAGAGCGCCTTGGGCGACGCGCTGACCGCCCGCTCACGGACGTCCTCGTACAGGGTGCCCCCCGTCCACCCGGGGTCGGTGGGCAACGGGTCGCACGCGCTGCGGTGCTCCTCGGCCGCCGAGGCGGCGACCTTGGCGTCCCGGACCCACCGCAGGGCGAGCCGAACGCCGTTGTCGAAGCCGATCAGGTTCGGGAAGGCCGGGAGATGCTCGGTGATGTCCCGCTCACGGCAGATGACCTCGTGGTACAGCGAGTCGACGAGGGGCCGCGCCAACCTGCCGGGTACGGGGGTGACGAGGCCGATCCAGAGGCTGGAGAGCCTCGGCGTCAGCACGGGCACCCTGAGGACGAGGCGGCGGGGCAGCCCGGCCGCGGCCGCGTAGCGGCGCATCATGTCGAGGTAGCTGAGCACGTCGGGTCCGCCGATGTCGAACGTGCGGTTCACCTCGGTGGACAGGCTCGCGCAGCCGACCAGGTAGCGCAGCACGTCCGGGATGGCGATCGGCTGAACCCGGGTGGCCACCCAGCGCGGCGCCACCATCACCGGCAACCGCTCGGTCAGGTGCCGCAGCATCTCGAACGAGGCCGAACCCGCGCCCAGGATGACCGCAGCCCGGAGCACTATGGTCGGCACGCCCGAGTTCAGCAGGATCTCGCCGACCTCCGAGCGGGATCGCAGATGCGCTGACAGATCGCCGTCGGCGGGCCGCAGGCCGCCGAGGTAGACGATGCGCCGTACCCCGGCCATCCTCGCGGCGGTGGCGAAGGCCCGGGCGGCGCGCCGGTCGGTCTCCGCGAAGTCGTCGCCGCGGGGCAGCGAGTGGATCAGATAGAACGCGACGTCCACGCCGGCCAGCGCCTTGCGGAGGGCCCGCAGGTCCTGGGCGTCGGCGGCGACCGCCTCGACGTCGTCGATCCACGGGAACTCGCGCAGCCGTGAGATCGAGCGCGACATGCACCGCACCGGGTGACCGGCCGCGAGCAGTTCCGGTACGAGGCGTGAGCCCACGTAGCCGGTAGCGCCGGTGACCAGGCAGCGGGGTGGCCGCGCATTGCCCTCCACGACCCCAGTGTGCGTCGCCACCCGCCGCGTCACATCCCTCACAGGGGCGGCAGTGGTTCAAGACGTTCCCAAGCCCGCCGCCGGGTCGCCGGGACCGGGCCGTGCGCGGCATGAGATCCACGGCCCGTGTCCGCTGGCCTTCGTCATCTCGGGGCGCCACCGAGGTCGTCGGGGTCGGTGAGGACCTCGATGAGGGCCGGTTCGCGCCGGCTCAGGAACTCCTTCAGCGCGCCCGGCAGGTCGGCGGGCCGGGTGACGCGGCGGGCGGGCAGCCCGAATCCGCGGGCCACGGCGGCGATGTCCACTCCGGCGATGTCCTTGCCCGGGTAGGTGCGGGTGCGTTCAGCGAGGCCGCCGTACCGGCGCAGGGCGGCGGCGACCGCCGCGTACGACCGGTTGTTGATCACCACGAAGAGGACCGGGAGGTCGTAGCGCCTGGCCACCCACAGCGCCTGTGGCCCGAACTGGAACACGCCGTCGCCGACGACCGCGATCACTTCGCGGTCCGGGGCGGCGAGCTGGACGCCGAGCGCTGCGCCCATGCCCCAGCCGAGCGAGCCCGAGGCGGTGGTGAGGATGGACATCGGCGATGGTTGCGGCAGCGTTCGCAGCAGGACGCCCGCCGAGGTGGTGGCGTCCTCGACCACGGTGGTCCGCGCACCGATGACCTCGGCCAGCGCTCCGGCGACGTCCGCCGCGGTGGCGTGATCGCCGTCCCCGGGAGCCCAGGGCCGCGGCACGCCGGTCGCCGGCTCCGGTCCCGGCCCGGCGCCGTCCGGCACCCGGTCCAGCAGCCCGCGGACGATGAGGGACTCGTCGCCGACGATCGCGACGTCGACCGCGGCGACCCGCCCGATCTCGGCCGCGTCGACGTGCGTGTGCACGACCTTGGCGCCGGGAGGGGTCGCGGGGGCGGGGTCGGGCTCGAACTCGATGAACGAGCGGCAGCCGAGCAGCATCACGAGATCGGCCCCGGCCGCCGCCGGGTGTGCGGCCGAGTAGTTGCCGGCGTACTGAGGGTGGCCGGTGGGGAAGGCCGGGCGCTCGAAGCTCCGCCGGTCCTCGTTGAACACGACGGCGCCGGTCCGCTCGGCCAGGCGCACCAGGTCCCGGTGGGCGCCGTGGCGGGCCACCTCGGCGCCGGCCACGAGCACGGGCCGCTGAGCGGCGGTGAGCAGTCGGGCGGCGGCGCTGACCCGTTCGGGGTCGGGTGCCACGCGGGCCGCCACGAGGTGCCGGGCCGGGTCCGGTACGGGACCGGTGGCGGGGGCCTCCATGAGGTCCTGGGCCAGCCCCAGCCACACCGGGCCGGTCGGCTCGGCGGTGGCCAGCCGCAGCGCCTCGGTCAGGTCCTCGGGCACGCCTTCGGCGGTCAGCGACTGCCACTGCCGCTTGACGAAAGGTCGGGCCAGCTCGCCCGTGCCCGGCAGGGTGGTGAAGCCGCCGTGCGACTGGACGCTCGCGGGCTTGAGACCGTTGAGCACGATCACCGGCGAACGTGCCATGCGGGCGGCGTCGAGGTGGCTCAGCCCGTTGACCAGCCCGAGATGGGTGTGCAGGTAGGCCACCGCGGGCCGGCCGGTCGCACGGGCGTGACCGTCCGCCATCGCGACCGTCACCGACTCGTGCGTCGTCAGCACCACCTCGAGGTCCGGCCGGCGCAGTGTGGCGTCGAGGAAGGCCGCCTCGGTGCTGCCCGGGCAGATGAACACCCGGTCGACGCCCCACGCCTGAAGCACGTCGAGCACCGCGTCCGCGGTGGTCGGTCCCGCCGTCATCGCGCGTCTCCGGCCGGTCCCGGTCCGGGCAGCCCGGACACGTCCCGCCAGTCGGCGATCGTCTGCGGCTCGGTGCACGCCTCGAGAGCGGCGATCCCGTGTCCGCGGCCGATCCCGCTGCCCTTGAACCCGCCGAACGGCATGTCGACGGCGGACGCGCCCACCCGGTGCACGTTGAGGAACACGCTGCCCGACTGGATGCGCCGCGCCACGTCGAGAGCGTGATCGCGGTCCTCGCTCCACACCGATGCCCCGAGCCCGAACTCGGTGGCGTTGGCCATGTCCACGGCGTCGTCCTCGTCGTCGAAGGGAAGGATCGGCACCACCGGCCCGAACTGCTCGTCGGTCACCAGCTCGGCGTTCGGATCGAGATCGGTCACCACGTGCGGCAGCAGGAAGTACCCGTCGCCGAACGAGCCCGCGTCGAGCTTGCGGCCGAGCTCGTGCACCGTGGCGCCGGCCGCCCGGGTACGGTCGATCAGGCCGGTCACCTTGTCGAACTGGTCCCGGTTGTTCAGCGGTCCCATCGTCGAGCGCGGGTCGAGCCCGTCGCCCACGACGATCTCGTCCGCGGCGGCGCGGTAGCGGTCGGTGAAGTCGTCGTACCGCGACCGGTGCACGTAGATGCGCTTGACGTTGAAGCACACCTGGCCGGTGTTCCCGTACACGCCCCGCACGAGTTCGCGCACCAGCGTGTCGGTGACCCGCGCGCTCTCGAGCACCAGCGCCGGGTCGTTGCCGCCCAGCTCCAGGCTGACGTTCTTGAGATTGCCCGCCGCGCCGGCCAGCACCTGCCGGCCGGTGCCGGTCGAGCCGGTGAAGAACACCTTGCGGACGAGGGGATGCCGTACGAGCGCGTCGCCCGCCTCGGCGCCGGTCCCGGGCACCACGTTGACCACGCCCTCGGGCAGGCGCCTGGCCAGCGTCGCGAGCACCTCTCCGAGCGCCAGCGGCGCGAACTCCGAGGGCTTGACGACGACCGTGTTGCCGGCCAGCAGGGCCGGCGCGATGCCGAGGAAACAGAGATAGACCGGCGAGTTCCAGGGCACGATCACCCCGGTGACGCCCATCGGCCGCCGCCCGACGTGGACGGTGACGCGCTCGTCCTCGCGCAGGATCCGGTCCCCGTCGAGTTCGCCGGCCAGGCCGGCGTAGTAGCCGAGGATGTACGCGGCGCCGCCGACGTCGACCCGGGACTCCCAGAGCACCTTGCCCTGTTCCCTGGTCAGCAGCATGGCAAGTTCGGCGGTCAGCCCGCCGAGCTCGTCCGCCGCGCCGCGCAGCAGGCGGGCCCGCTCGTGCGGGCCGAGCCGGGCCCAGCGGCCGAAGGCCGCGTGCGCGGCGCGTACGGCGTCGTCGACGTCCGATTCGGTGGCGAGGGCGTGCTCGCCGACGATCTCGCCGTGGCGGGCGGGGTTGTGCACGGGCGCGCCGGGTGCGGGCCGGGCCCGGCCCGCCACCAGCACCGGCGCGAGGTGCGCCCGGGTGTCTCGTGTCGTCGTCATGGGCGGGCGGCCTACCTGACCCGCAGGGTCATCGCGCCGAGCCGGCTGATCCGCGTCTCGAGCAGGTCACCGGGGCGGATGGGTCCGACTCCTGGCGGGGCGCCGGTGAAGATGACGTCGCCGGGCAGCAGCGTCATCATCCGGGACGCGTACGACACGATGGCGGGGATCTTGGTGATCAGTGTGGCGGTGTTGACCCGCTGGCGTTCCTCGCCGTTCGCCAGCAGGAGGATGTCGAGATCCCCGGGGTCGCCGACCTCGTCGGCGGTGGTGACCCAGGGGCCGAGCGGCGAGAAGGTGTCGTAGCTCTTGCGGCGAGACCGGTCGGCCGCGCTGCGTACGGTGATGTCCAGCCCCAGGGTGTAGCCGAAGACATGGCCCAGCGCGGCGTCCTCGTCGATGTCCTTGCCGCCGCTGCCGACGACGACCACCAGCTCGGACTCGTGGTGGATCTCCTCACCGGCCGCGACGATCTCGGGTGGCAGCACGATGTCGTCGGCGGGGCCGGAGATCGACGACGGCGCCTTGAGGAAGACGTCGAAGTTCATCATCCACGACTCGACGCGGCCGAGCGTGCGCCGCTGCACCTCGTGCATCTCCTCCACGTGGGCGGAGTAGTTGCTCGCACAGGCGACGATCTTGGACGGGTTCAGCGCGGGGGCGTGCAGCCGTACGGAGTCCAGCGGAAGCCGGGGCCCGCCGTTCGCCGCCTTCTCCAGATCGGGCCGGATCTCGGCGAAGTCCCGGCAGAGCCGGCGCCACCAGCCGGCGGTCAGCACGTCGGGGTCGTGCGGCCAGGGCAGGGCCTCGGTGACGTCGACGACGGTGTCGCCGTCGACCGCGCCGAGCCGCAGCGCGTCGAAGATGGCCAGCTTCATAGGGGTTCTCCTCAGGGCCGGAACATGCCGGTGACGGTCTGTGCGGAGTCGAGGGTCTGCTCGCGGTGGATACCGAGCGCGCGCAGCACTGGGCTGTCGCTCAGGGTGAACAGATCGGCGGGCGTCTCGGCCCGATGCTCCACGGGTGCCCAGGACGGAACGACGAACATGTCGCCCGGCTCCCATTCGAAACGCTGCCCGGCGATGACGCTCGTGCCGGTGCCCCGGTGGACGACGTAGATGGAGTTGCCGCTGCGCCGTACCGGCAGGGTCGAGTGGTCCGGGGCGAGCCGGTGCATCGCGCACGCCAGGGTGGGCAGCGCGCTGGCGCCCGACCGCGGATTGGTGAACTCCACGCTGACCATGGCGTCGCCGGTGCGCTCGGCGAGCCGGCCGAGCTCGGCGTCGGTGTCGGTCCACCGGTAGACGAGCAGGGGTGAGGGTGCCGGGTCGAGGGACTCCGCCACCTGGCCGTGGGTCAGCCTCCCCTCGGCGGCGGCGTACCCGCCCTCGGAGACGTTTCGGCCCGCCACCGGCTGCCGCAGTTCGGGGTGGGGCTCGAAGAAGACGCCGTCGAGGGCCTCGATCATCGGCAGGTCGAGCCCGTCGAACCAGAACATGGGCCCGTCGCCGGTGTTGGTGTGGTCGTGCCAGTTCCAGGCGGGGGTCAGGATCAGGTCTCCGGGACGCATCTCGCACGCGTCCCCGTCGACGGTCGTCCACACGCCCTCTCCCTCGAGGACGAACCGGATGGCGCCGGGGGTGTGCCGGTGCGCCGGTGCCGACTCGTGCGGGCCTAGAGCCTGGATCGCCCCCCACAGCGTGCCGGCGGCGTACGGTTGCCCGCCGAGCCCCGGGTTGACCAGGCTCAGCACCCTGCGCTCACCGCCGCGCTCGACCGGTACGAGCCCGATCGAGCGCTCCGCCAGCGGGCGCATCACGGCGGCGGGCCACAGCCACGGCACGGCCTTGGGCCGGGGGGTGGGCGTCAGCAGCTGTTCGGTGATGGTCCACAGCGGTCGCAGCTCGGCGGCGGCGATCTCCTTGTACAACGCCTCCAGTTCGTCGACCGGGACGGCGCGCTCTTCCGTCATCTGAATGATCCCTTCTCGGCTGTCGCGGCCCCGGGTGTCACCCGGCGGCCGCGCGGATGCTCTCGTACTCGTGCGGGGGAGTGCCGATGCCGAACCGGCGCACGCTCTCGAGCAGCGAGACCCGGCGCATCCAGGCGCGGGCGCGGTCGGGGTCGCCCGCGATCGCCCGCATCTCGGCCTGGTTCTCGCGACGGCGCGCGTCGTCGGTCTCGGCCAGCCGTTCGGTGTTGCGTCGCGTGTCCGCCTGGACGTACTCGATGGCGACGCGACGGCGGATCTCGGCGAACGTGCTGAGCTCGCTCTCCCGCTCGGCGGTCCCGGCGAGGACGCGGATGATCCGGTTGGTCAGGTCCATGGCGTCGTGGATGCCGCTGTTGAGGCCGACCCCGCCCATCGGGCTGTTGATGTGGGCGGCATCGCCGATGATCATGACGTTGCCGACGCGGAACGTCGAGGCCACCCGCTGGTGCACGTTGTAGATCTGGTGGTCCACGATCGGATAGCCGCCCGGGCACGGGGCGAGCCCCTGCAGCTGGGCCTGGAGGGTCTCGGGGCTGGTCGCCGTCTCGCGGGAGACCTCGGGTGGCACCGGCCAGACCGCTCGCCAGGACTCTGGGGTGCGCAGGATGAACAGCCACTCCTGCGGGTCGGCGACGTAGTTGACCTCGGCGATGCCGGGCACGAGCGCACTGATGTCGGCCGTGGTGCTCGCGATGAGGAAGCGTTCGGGGTGGGTGTAGCCCGCGAAGTCCACCTTCAGCGACTGCCGCACGGTGCTCCCCGCGCCGTCCGCCCCGATCACGTACGAGCCGTGCAGAGTGACCGGGCCGGTGGGGGTCTCCATGAGCACCGTCGCGCCGTCGGACGTGCCGGCGACCTCGTCGACCCGGCTGCCGAAGAACATCGTGACGTTGTCGTCGGTGCGCAGCCGCTCGTACAGCATGCGCACGAGGTGCTGCTGGTTCAGCTGGAGCCGAAAGGGGTAGGGCGTCTCGTCTCGCAGCAGCGTCAGGTCGAACTCGGCGACCAGGCCGTCGCGGCGGTCGCGGAACTGGTACCTGGGCACGGAGAGACCCTCGGCGATCATCTGATCGGTGATCTCGATCCGTTCCAGCAGCTCGAGCGTCGCGGCGTGGAAGGTCGACGCCCGCCAGTCGGTCTTGGGGACCGGCTCGGCCTCGATCAGCACGACCGGGATGCCCTCACGCGCCAGCATGGCGGTCGCGGTCATACCGACGGGCCCGGCGCCGACGATGATGACCGGGGGGTCGTTGTGACCGGCGGTTTTGCTCGTCATGGCCTCACAGTAACGAGGTATTCCAGCTATCAGAAGTAGATCCAGCTATAGTTCCTTTATGTCGAATAATCAGATCCCTGGTGATGGTGCATCAAGCTCGGTGGACAACGCTCTCCGCCTGCTCGAACTCATCGGGGAGCGGCAGGTGCTGCGGGTCGCCGACGCTGCGGACCTGCTCGGCGTCGCCCGGTCCACCGCGCACCGCCTGCTGACCGCGCTGCGCCGGCGGGGCTTCGTGCTGCAGGACAAGCCCAACGGCGCCTACCGCCCCGGGCCGGTGCTCACCGAGATCGGCCTGGCCGCGATCGGGCGGATCGACATCCGCAGGTCGGCCAGACCGGTGCTCGAGGAGCTGCGCGAGCAGACCCGCGAGACGGTCAGCCTGTCCCTGCTCGAAGGCCGCAACGTCCGCTTCGTGGACTGCGTGGAGAGCCCCCGGTCGGTGCGCGTCGGCAACCGGACCGGGATGGTCATGCCCGCGCACTGCACCGCGGGCGGCAAGGCGATCCTCGCCAGCCTGGCCCCCGTGGAGCTCGACCGTCGCTATCGCGACCGCGACCTGGCCACCCGTACGCCGGCCTCCATCAGCGACTGGGAGGTTCTGACCCGGCAGCTCGAGGAGATCCGCCGGGACGGGTACGCGCTCAACAGCGAGGAGGGCGAGAGCGGCATCAGCGCCGTCGCCGTGGCGCTCCGCGACGTGACCGGGGCTCCGCTGGCCGCGATCGCCGTCGTCGTCCCGTCCAGCCGCATGCCGACGGAGGAGTCCGCGCGAGAGCTGGCGCCCACGGTGCTGCAGGCGGCGGAGGCCGTCCAGCAGCTGCTCCACGCCGAGCTCTGAGCCCGCGCGGGCGTGTCCACGGGGGCGTACCATCAGCGTCAGTCCGCCGAGGGGGCGCTCGTGACCGTGTCGGCAGAGCTCGCCGAGATCCACCACTGGTGGACGGCGGGCTTCGGATCCACCGCTCCGACGGCCGGCCCGGTGCCCTTCCCGATCGCGGGGAGCACCGGCGACCAGACCACTCGCGAGGGCGTCGACAATCCCTACTGGCAGCTCGTGCGCCAGCTTCCCTCCGTCGGAGCCGGCGAGGGCGGCGAGGGCGTCGCCGCGGACGGCTTCGCCCGAGGGCTGCCGGTCGGCCATCACCTGCTCACGAAGCGCTACTCGTGGGCGATCCCCTCGCCGGGCGACATCGCGTGGCTGGGCCGGATGCTGGGCCGCAGCGGGCTCGTCGAGATCGGCGCGGGCTCCGGCTACTGGGCGTGGCAGGCGCGGCAGGCCGGAATCGACGTCCTCGCGTACGAGCCGAGCGATCCGGCCGACAACGGCTACAGCGACGGCATCGAGTACGTCACGACCCTGCGGGGCGACCACACCGCCGCCGGGCGCCATCCGGACCGTGCCCTGCTGCTCTGCTGGCCGTCCCAGGACGACCCGTGGGCCGCGCTCGCCCTCGCCGCCTACCGGGGCGACCTGCTCATCTACATCGGCGAGGGCCCGGGTGGTCACTGCGCCGACGACGGCTTCTTCGAGCTCCTGAGCAGTCGGTGGACGCGGGTGGGCTCCAGCCCGCACCACGTCCCCTGGTCGCGCACCCGCTGCACGATGACCGCATACCGCCGTACGGCCCGCGCCATCGCGGCCGGACCGTGAACCGGCACGTCCACGCCGGCCGGACCGTGAACCCGCACGTCCACGCCGGCCGGGGTCGATGGCGGCCCCGGCCGGCGGTGGTGCGATCGCGGTCAGCCGACGACCGCCTTGCCGTAGTCGAAGTCGTGCTTGAGGTAGTCGATCTTGCGCATGATGCTTGCGAAGAGTTCCAGCGACGCCCGGTCGTTCTGGGGCTTCCACTGGTTCAGCCGGACCTTGGCGGCCATGGCGGCGTCCAGGGTGCTGATCTTCGGTAGCGCCCTGCGAAAGGACTCGGGGTCGTCGGCGATGTCCTGCGAGGTCGCCGCCACCCCGCGCTGGAACGCGGCGATCAGGGCGGGCTTGGTCTTCACCGTCTCGGACGCGGCCAGGTAGCCGCCGATCTGGAGGGCCGGCCGCAGCGCGGCGTACGGCTGCACGATCTCACGCAGGCCGCGGGCCAGGCCCACCGTGCCGAACGGCTCGATGAGGAAGCCCGCGTCCACGTTGCCGCGCTGGATGGCCGCGACCATGTCCGGGAAGGGCATCTCGACGAACTTGATGGTGGAGAAGACCTTGGGATCCGCGCCCATCAGCCCGGCGATGACGACGTCGCTGACACCTTGCAGCGTGTTGACCGCCACGCGCTTTCCGGCCAGCCCGGCGACATCCCTGATCGGGCTGTTCTGGGGGACCTGGAGCGAGGAGAAGTCCGTCGTCGCGGTGTCGGACGCGCTGGTGCCCGGCGCGATGATCTTGACGGGCAGGCCCCGATCGATCGCGATCATGCAGGAGACGACGGCCGATCCGGCGATGTCGAGCTCGCCGCTGATCAGCGTGGGGATGACCGTCGTGCCGCCGCCGGAGGTCTTGAAGTTGATGAACAGGCCCTGCGATTTGAAGTGGCCGCGGTCCATCCCGTACCGAACGAAGGCCGCGGGCATGCCCGCCGTGTCCGCCACGGTGATCTTGCGCAGCCCGTCCTCGGCCTTGCCGTCCGCCGAATAGGTGCCGGCCGACAGGTCATAGTCGGCGTTCCCGCACCCCGTGGCGGCCAGCGCGAGAGCGAGGACCGCCCCCACGGCGGTGAGGAACCTTCTGACGGGACTCATCTGATCCTCTCCGAGTTGCTCGTCGACGCGGGCGTGGCGGTCACAGGGCGGCCGGCTCGCGCTGGATCGCGGAGAACAGGCGGGTCCGCAACTCGGCGAACTCCGGAAGTTGCTTGGTCTTCAGCTGGTCGCGCGGGCGGGGCAGCGGGATGTCGACGTCGAGCGCGACCTTCGCCGGCGCCTCCAGGACCAGTACCCGGTCGGCCAGGTACACGGCCTCGTCGATGTCGTGGGTGATGAACAGGACCGTGACGTCGAACCGCCGCCAGATGTCCAGCAGCAGGTCCTCGAGGTCGAACCTGGTCTGCGCGTCGAGCGAGGCGAACGGCTCGTCCATCAGCAGGATCTTCGGCCGGTAGGCGAGCGCCCGCGCGATCGCGACGCGCTGCTGCATGCCGCCGGACAGCTGCCACGGGTAGCGCTTCTGCCGCCCGGACAGGCCCACCGCCTCGAGTGCCTCCTCGGTCGCCTTCTGCGCGTCCTCCTTCGACACGCCCTTGTAGCGGAGCGGGAAGGAGACGTTACGCGCCACCGTCATCCAGGGCAGCAGCGACCTGCTGTAGTCCTGGAACACGAACGCCATGTCCTTCGGCGGAGCGAGGACCGGGTCGCCGTGCAGCAGGATCTCGCCGCTCGTCGCGGGGATGAGCCCGGACAGGCACCTCAGCAGGGTGGACTTGCCGCACCCGGAGGACCCGAGAATGCAGACGAACTCGCGATCGGCGACCGAGAAGGTCACGTCGTCGATGGCCGGGGCGGCTTGCGGATCCGCTCCGTAGACCTTGCGGAGCCGGGACACCTCAAGCATCGTTGACCTCCGGGGCGTTCTTCCGGGCGGTGGAGCCCGCTTTCTTGGAACTCTGGTCGGACTCGGGCAGCAGCCCGTTGGCGCCGCGGTGCCAGCGCAGCACCCGGTTCTCGACACGTACGAAGATCCAGCTGAGGGTGAGGCCGAGCAGGCCCAGCAGGATGACGCCGCCCCACATCGCCGGGATCTCGAAGGAGCGCTGGGACTGCAGCACGAAGTAGCCGATGCCGTTACGGCTGGCCACCATCTCGGAGACGACCATCAGGATGATGCCGATGCCCAGGCTGGTGCGCATGCCGGCGAAGATCCGCGGGGACGCGGCCGGCAGGATGATGTGCGCCAGCCGGGCCGTCATCGGGATGCGGTACGAGCGCGCCATGTCCAGTTGCTGCTCCTCCACGCCGCGCACGCCGTCGAGGGTGTTGAGCAGGATCGGCCACATGGTGCCGAGCACGATGATGAAGACCTTCGAGCTGTTGCCGGTGCCGAACACCAGCATCGCGAAGGGGATCAGGGCCGGGGCCGGCAGCGCCCGCAGGAACTGGACCACCGGGTCGGTGGCGGTCCGCAGGATCCTCGACATGCCGAAGAGCACACCGAACGTGACGCCCCCGACCACCGAGATGGCGTAGCCGGCGAGCAGTCGCAGCACGCTGGGCACGAGGTCACTGCCGACGCGGTCGAAGAGCCAGTTGTCGGCGAAGACCCGTACGATCTCGGTCAGCGGCGGGAAGAAGAAGTCCTCCGCCTGCGCCGACCACAGGCCGAAGGCCAGCAGCAGTACGACGGGTACGACGAGATGCTGCGCGAACAGCGTGAGCCGCCTGAGGGTCACCGTGCCACCTCCTGGCGCTGGGCGGGGTGCCACCGCAGTGCCTTGCGTTCCACGGCGGCGAACGCCGAGTTCAGGGTCAGGCCCAGCAGGCCGGTCGTGATGATCAGGGCGTACATCAGCGTGACGTTGCCGGCCGACTGTGCCACCGCGATGGCCCGGCCGAGCCCGGGCGCCCCGCCGACCAGCTCGGAGGTGACGCCGAGGACCAGCCCGATCGCCGCCGCGATCCGCAGGCCCGTCGCGATGTACGGCGCCGCGCTCGGGATCGTGATGACCCAGAACCGGGCGGACGGACCGAGACCGTAGGCGCGCGCGGTGTCCCGCGCGACCGGATCGACGTCCTGGACCCCGTAGATGGTCTGGAACAGCAGCGGCCAGAAGGTGGCGAAGGTGATGAGGAAGACCTTCATCTCCAAGCCGGTGCCGTACACCAGCACCGCGAGCGGGATGAGCGCCACCGACGGGATCGGCCGGCAGAACTCGATGACGATCCGTGCCATCCGGTAGGCCAGCGGAATGGACCCCAGAAGTACTCCGCACGGCACGGCCAGGAGCGCGGCGAGGCCGATGCCGACCGCCCAGGCGCGCAGCGTGCGCCCGATCTCCACCCACAGCGGCTGCTCGACGATGAGCCGGAACAGCTCCGCGTACATCGAGGTGACCGGCGGGAACCAGTCACGGGGCAGAACCCCGAGGCGTGAGCACAGCTCCATGATGGCGAGGACGACGAGCACCCCGGCCAGCTTGATACCGAGATCGGCGCGCTTGGCCGGCCAGGCGCCGGTGGCCGGTCGCCGGGCGGCCCGCGCACCTGGCGCCGCCGTTTCGGGCACCGCGACAGAGGGCGGGCCGCCCTTGTCCTTTACGGGTTGCCGCACGACATGTGCCTCCTGTCAGGGGCTCCGAGATTTCAGGCAAGTTAACGTGGTGCTTCTGCATGAAGCAATACATATGGGGCTGAATTCCGCTAAACAGAATCGGCGCTCGACGCCTGTAACGGAGGGTGTCTCGACGTGACGCTCGCCGTCATCGCGTCGCGGCTTTCACCAGGTGATCGCCCTGGAGATCCGTCCCCTGTCCCGGAGGGGGCGTCACGCAGCGTGAGTCATGCGACGGACACCGGGGAATTGGGGCGGCCCGATGAACCGATGCCTCATCGGGGACCCTTACATCGCTCTTAGCTCGTGTGCATCTAGAGTACGGAGGTGAGTCGAGATTCCTCTTCGGGCAGATTCGGCGGATCGGCCTGGCGAAGGTCGAAACAGGAGCCGAAGAACCGGTCGTTCCTGCGCGAGCTTCCGCTTCTGATCGGCATCGCCCTCGTCCTGTCGCTGCTCGTCAAGACCTTCCTGGTCCAGGCCTTCTTCATCCCCTCGGAGTCGATGGAGCAGACCCTGCACGGGTGCGCGGGCTGCACCGGCGACCGCATCCTGGTCGACAAGGTGTCGTACCGGTTCGGCGAACCGAGCCCGGGGGACATCGTGGTCTTCCGCGGGCCGTCGTCATGGACCCCGGAGGCCCCGCCCCCGAATCAGGGCGTGCTCGGCCGGATCGGCGGGTTCTTCGGTGTGCCGCAGGCGAGTGAGAAGGACTTCGTCAAGAGGGTCGTCGCGGTCGGCGGCCAGAAGGTGGCCTGCTGCGACCGGCGTGGCCGGGTCACGGTGGACGGCAAGCCGCTCGACGAGCCGTACATCTATGAGAACAACCCGGTCAAGGAGCGGGCGTTCGGTCCCGTGACCGTCCCGGAGGGCCGGCTCTGGGTGATGGGCGACCACAGGTCGGCCTCAGCGGACTCGCGTGCCCACGTGAGCGATCAGTTCACCGGCACCATCTCGGTCGACGACGTGATCGGCAAGGCGTTCATCATCGTGTGGCCGCCCACCCGGTGGAACTTCCTCGGCTCCGGCGGCTGACCCGGCGAGTGGTGCCGGAAGAAGGGGTGCCAAGACCTGCCGCGCCGGGCCGGAGACGCGCCGGAGACGTTGTGGAGACGCCCCCGCGGTTGGCTGTCCTCGCCGCATTGCACAAGCGGGGGAGGGGCGATGTGCCGACAACGCCCCTCCCCTGTGCGCTCGCTCACGGCCGTTGGCCCCTTCGGAGCCCTCCCGGATGCCCTCTTGTCGGCGCCTCTCGCTCCCCTGTGCCCGCATGCGGGCAGAACTTCAGGTTCCCAGCCCGTGATCGCGTCCACGAGCCGCTCCGGTACCCGAACAACAGGAACACGGTGCCGGTGGTGTGACGGGCGTCATGGGACCGTCACGGTACCGGGCCCGCGGCACGGTCAGGGGTGCCGTTGCCCTGCCGCCTGCAGGGCGCCGTGGATCCAGCGCATGTCCGCGTGACGGGCGCCGATGTGGAGCGGGCGGCCGTCCGGGGTGCGGCAGTCGGCCACGAGCTGGGCGGGGTCCAGCCGGGCGGGGTCATCGTGGCGCGAGGCTCGGATGCGGTCAAGGACCAGATCCTGCGGAAGCCGGTGCAGGGCGACGCGAACGTCGGGGTCGGGGGTGCTGGCCAGGACCCCCTTTGGGCCGATGAGGAGGCCGTCGTACCCGGGCTTGTGGAAGTCGTCGTCGCCCCACACCACCGCCCGCACGGTGCGCTCGGTCAGGGGCGTGCGCGGCGCGGTGTACGCCTTCCGGATACGACGCCGGATGATCCTGCGCTGCCACAGCCACCACAGCGTGAACACCGGGACGCACGCGGCCACCGCCACCGCCGCAACCTGCAGGATCTGCACGGCGCCGAGAGCCTGCCCTTCGTCGGTCCGGCCTCCGAGAGCTGCGGCGATACCGACGAGGCAGCTGCCCACGAACAGCGAGATCACTGGCACGAACGGGTACCATGCCACCTCTCCCCGCTGCGTGATCCCGCGCGGAGTCCCGTACGCGTTCTTCCGGCCGTACGTCACTCCGGACCAGGCCCAGGCGGCGGCGAAGCCGCCGAAGAGGACGGCGAGCCCGGTCGGCAGGGCCGGCAGCCGGGAGGGGTGCCGAATCGTCTGGACCGCCGGCTGCCGCGGCCCGCCGGGGTCCAGTCGGACCTCGCGGATCTCGCCGCGCCAGCGCACGAGCTCGACACGGTCGCCCGGGGCGGCGCGGGCCCAGGCGTCATCGTCGAGCACCCGCACTCGGTACGTGCGCGCGGCCCCGCCCGCCACGTCCCCGATGGCGGTAGCGGTGTCGTGCGAGGTCTCGCGGAAGCGCAGCCAGTAATGGACCGACTTCCCGGACACGTCCTTCTCACGTCCCACCACCTGTGCGGGCACCGTCTCCCGGCACTCCGGCACCGCAGCGGCGGCGCACACCCGGCTGTTCCGCCAGTCCTCGTGCGCCTGCACGGCACGCCGCGCCTCGACCGCCTGCCAGACGGTGAGCAGGAACCCCACGACGACGACCACCACCACCAACGACTGCCGCCATGACCGGCCCCCCGCGATCTCATCCGCCGGCTCCACGCCCCACCCCCACCATCTGCCCTGTCACGAAGCCTGCCGGGCCCTCCGTCGCCTTCCGTCTCACTTGGCCGCTCACCACGCTCCTCAGCATCGGGTCGGTGACGCGCTGGTACCGCACCCGCATGCGGAGCCGATGCCCACACGGACAGATTAGCGATCAACCCAGATGAGACGACCAGTCGTCTCATCTGGTTAGTCGGCGACTACAGATGAGCGCTGCGGCGATGCCACCCACGCCGCCGCCGTCCGTTCCCCCGCTGACGAACGTAGTCGTACGGCCCGGCGCCGAGGTGCCCGAGGTGACGCCGGGCCGTACGCACGCAGGAGGGCCGCGGGGGCCGGCCCGTCACTGCGCCTTCCCGGGTTCCACGATCCCGGGGAACTGTGTGGACGCGTCGGCGCGCCGTGTCGACGCGTCCACGTCTGCAAACCCAAGAGATGCCCACGGCTACCGCCTGTCCGTAGAGGTGGATGCGGTGGTGCGCTCAAGGCGCTCCCTGTGGATCCGGAGGTCCTCGAAGCCGGCTGCGAGCGCCTCGGGCGGGATGGCGTCGCCGAGGGCGTGATCGGGGTCGGTGTACAGCGGCCGCAGATGCGTCCATGCCGATGGCGGGGGAATGTCGTCCCACACGGGGGCGTCGGCCGTGCCGATCCGGCAGCGCGCGACCAAGCCTTCGTAGACGAGGGCCGTGCGGTGGTAGCTCGGTGAGACTCGGTGGACCAGGCCACGGGAGCCGGCTCGGGCGTTGCACAGCGCCATCACCACCTCGTCCAGAGCGAGTTCGTAGTCGTTGCTCACGCCGCAGGCGCCGGTACCGTCTGCGCCGACGATCGACCACGAATACATCCGCGGTGGCTCGTGGGAGTTCACTCCGCCACCTCGCGCAGCACGTACATGATTCGGGTGGCGACGCCCGTGACCTCGGTGGCTGGTCCGATGCCCTGCCCCCACGTCCAGCGGAACGTCTCACCTGAGCAGACGATCACCTCGTTCAGGTCCGCGATGTTGGGGTTACATACCGAGAGGACAGATCGGCTGCCGTCCTCGCCGACCTCTGCGGTCCAGCCGTGGTCGGCGAGTTCAGCCCCGAGGCGTTCTAGGTGCGCTCTCGCGTCGGCGTGCGTCTCGTCCATGAACACGCACAGTAAGTGCGTGCACACGGTGAAATTTCACGAGTGTGAAATCGCGTGAAGATGGCCGGATCGGGTCAGTGGGAGACGCCCATCCGAGCCGCCATCCCGCGTAGTTCCCGCCCGCCGACCGCCACCTTGGCCTGCTCGAGCATCACCGCCACTGCCTCCCGTACCGGAGCACTGTTGCGGATCCACTGCGGCGCGGTCTCCTCTGCCTCACGCAGCCACCGGACGGCCTCGCCGCGGGTCTTCGGATCCCGAGCGAGCCCCCGCCCGACGTCGGCCATGTAGGAGGCTCGCCGGCCTCGCTTGTCGCCGAGCCTGTCCACGTTCACTTTGTTCGCCAGCGTCAGCACAGAGCCGCCGGCCGCGCCGTTCTCCACGGCGACGGCGACCTTCCACACAGCGACGTTCGTGCTGCTGAAGGACATCCAGTTCGCCTCAGGCGTGTCGGGGATCCGCGCGGCCAGCTCATCCGCCTGGCCCATCCAGTGTGTTGACGTGTCCCCTTTGTGGAGTACGGCAGCGGATAGCGACGCCGACAAGGTGAGCATCCCGCACACCTCGATCGCTCTGGGATCGGTGGTGTGAGGCTGGAGGTCGGAGGCTGCCCGTTCGGCCATGCGCAGAGTCCGGTCCCAGCTACCGGCTCGGGGCGCGGTGTGGATGCGCAGGAATGCGCTGATCGCCTTTTGAACCGGATCGTCGAGGAAGGCGGCGGCATGGTCTGCCCGGACGGCCGCGAGGTGGCCGAGGTCGTTGTGGCCGAGGTCCTTCGACATGAAGGTGGCAATCACGCACGCATGGACGAGTGCCTTCAAGGCCACGGCATGGGCCCGCTCGTCCTGGGGTTCTGCGACATGCAGGTGTAGCTCGTCCATCAGGTCCGGTAGCACTTCGCCGACTGCGAGGTAGTCGCACGCCTGGTGCGCCGGCTCGATCTGCTCGAGCTCGGCCACGAGCTCCGGTAGCGGCCGGGCCCGCTCGCATGACGGCTCGGTCAGTGTGGAGGTCTGAAGTGCCGCGCGGATCGCGGGGATGCGGAGGTGGGGGTCGGACTGGGCTGGGTCGTGCCCCAGGTGCGGTGCGCCGGTCAGTTCCGTCTCGCTCACCTTCAGCGCGGCGGCGAGTGCCGCGATATGGGAGCGCCGATCCAGTGACCGCTGTCCGCGTTCGGCCATCGACAGGAACGATGTCGACAGACCCGACTGCCCGGCGAGCTGCGCCAGGGTCATCCCGCGCCAGCGTCTGAGCGTCCTGAGCCGGGCGCCGATGGTGACCTCGTCGTACATGGCCCTGCGCCTCCTGAAGCCTCGACAACTTCAGGGTACGGCGCGGGGTTTGTCCTTTCGCAAGGCTTCCGCACACACAGTGACGCCCCCACACGATCCGTTTGATCGACGGGGGCGCCGTGCGCACTGGTTCAGACGGCGAACATGCGCGGGCGGTCGGGGCGAACTACTGCATGATCAGGGCGGAGCGGCGTGGGCGGTGACCCGGTGCCCGTGCGCGAAGAGGATCACGTGCTGCTCAGCGCGACGGTCGGTGGCAGCCGGGAGGCCCGTACGGCGGGGTATAGCCCGGCGACCATGCCGACGACGACGGTCGCGGTGAGCCCGCCCCCGAGGGCCCAGGCGGGCACGACGGGAGGCCAGCCCCGCGCGATCGCGTAGGCGACGGTGATGACGGCGCCGATGGCCGAGCCCGCCGCCCCGCCAAGGGCCGAGAGCATCAGCGACTCGGTGAGGAACTGCGTCCGGACCTGCCCTCGGGTGGCGCCGAGCGAACGGCGCAGGCCGATCTCCCGGCGCCGTTCCAGCACGGAGATGACCATGGTGTTGGCCACCCCGACCCCGCCGACCAGCAGGGCCACCGCGCCGAGGCCGAGCAGCAGTCCGGTGAAGGTGCCGGCGGCGGCCGCCCGGGCGGCGAGTGCGTCCGAGGGGCGCGACACCGCGACCTCCGAGGGGTTCTCCGGGTTCACCGTGCGGGGCAGGACCTCCCGTACGGCCTCGACCGAGCTCTCCGCTGACCGTTCGTAGACGGTCGTCGGATGCCCGTCGAAGTCCAGGTGCGCACGCGCGGCGGGGATGCCGACGAGTGCGGCGCGGTCGATCTCGGGTGCCAGGGGCACCGTGTCGAGGATGCCGATGACGGTGAACCAGCGGTCGCCGACCCAGACCTGTACGCCGGGGCGCTGGATTCCCAGCCGGTCGGCGGCCACCGAGCCGAGCACCGCGGCCGGATAGCGCTCCGTGGCCGCGTTGAGCCAGACGCCGGTTCTCACCCGCCCGTCGAGGGTCTGGAGGAGCCCGAGCGTGGTGGCCTGCACGTTGATCCCGCCGGTCTCCTCCTTGGGGATGCGGTCGGTCCGGCGGATCGATGCCGAGACCTCGCCCGTGCCGCTCGCCGTGAACACCGGGCCGATCCGGTCGACCATCGCCACCGCGCCGGCCGGCAGCTTCACCTCGCCGCCCGTGAACGAGTCGCCGGGCTGTACGCGGAGCAGGTTCGTGCCGAGCCGGTCCAGCCGGCGTAGCAGTTCCTCCTGGCCCGAGGCGGAGATGCCGATCACGGAGACCATGGTGGCGATCCCGATCGCGATGCCCAGCGCGGACAGCACCACCCGGGCCGGGCGGGCGCGCAGCCCCGAGAGGCCGACCCTGGCGACGTCGCCGGGGCCGAGACGGGCCGGGACCGGAGGCTTCATCGCCTTCCCCGTCGTCATCGCGTTCCCCGTCGTCGTGTTCCCGGTCGTCGTGTTCCCGGTCGTCATCGCGCTCCCTCCGGCCTCGGCGCCGTGCTCGCGCGGTCGTTCGCCGTCCCGTCGAAGACGATCTCGCCGTCGCGCACGCGCACCAGCCGGTCGCAACCTGTGGCGACCTCATGGTCGTGGGTGATGATGAGGACCGTCGTGCCTTCGGTGTGCAGATCCCGGAGCAGGCCGAGCACCGCGTCGCCGGAGGCCGAGTCGAGGTTGCCGGTCGGCTCGTCGGCCAGCAGCAGCGGGGGGTCGCCGAGCACCGCCCGCGCGATGGCCACCCGCTGCTGCTCCCCGCCGGACAGCTCGTGCGGCCGGTGGTGCAGCCGGTGACCGAGCCCCACGCGTTCGAGGGCGGCCACGGCGAGTTCGCGCCGCAGGCGCACCGGCCGGCCGGCGTAGAGCAGACCGTCCGCCACGTTGTCCACGGCGGACCGGCCCGCGGCCAGGTGGAACTGCTGGAACACGAAGCCGATGTGCGCGGCGCGCAGCGCGGACAACCGCTCGTCGGCGAGCTTGCCGACATCGTGTCCCGCGATCCGCACCGTGCCGGACGAGGGCCGGTCGAGCGTGCCGATGAGGTGCAGGAGCGTGGACTTGCCCGAACCGGAGGGACCCGTGATGGCCAGCAACTCGCCGGCCTCGACCGTCAGGTCGACCCCGCGCAGGGCGTGGACCCCGCCCTCGTAGTGCTTCGTCACGCCGGTCATTTCGATGATCTTGGAGTCGGGCCGATCGGGAGTTGTCATAGTGCGGGCACCCCGACCTTCATGCCGGCCGACAGCCCCGGGCCGGTGATCTCCACCCGGCCGCCGCCGTACGCGCCCGTACGGACCCCGACGACCCGCCGGACGCTGCCCGGGTCGACGAGTTCCACGCCGAAGCCCCCTTCGCGCAGGGCCAGCAGCGCCTCCACCGGTACGCTCAGCACCCCCTCGCGCCGTGCGCTCTCCATCGTGACCGTCACCGGAGCCTCGTCCAACCGGCCGGACTTCGGCACGCCGTCCAGCCGGATCTCGACGTCGATGGTCGGGCTCTCGCTCTGCCCGGAACCGGATCCCCCGGCCGGCTCGGGCCGCTCGGCCACGGTCCCGACCGAAACGATCTTGCCGGGGACGGACGCACCGTCCGGCAGTTCCACGGTCACCCGTGCTCCCTTCTTCGCCAGCGCCTGGTCGCTCGCCTTGAGGTCCACGTGCACGACACGCCTGGTGCTCGTCACCGTGAGCACCGGCCGGCCCGGGGCGATCCGGTCCCCGGTCGCAGCCTTCGTCTCGACGAGCCGTACCGGCGCGGGCAGGAACAGGACCTGTGCCGCGTCGACCGAGCCGGTCTTCACCAGCCCGTTGTCGCCCTGCCACCGGCGCACCGCCGCGGCCGTGGCGGAGGAGAAGTGCGTGTCCGCCGTGAGGTCGCGCCCGTGGCCCAGCGTCCGAAGGGCCCGTTCCAGCTGCCGCACGTCGGGACCGTCCGCGATGCCCTGCCGCAGCGTGCGGTAGAGCGGCACCGTTCCGTACATGAGCACGACCCGCCGGCGATCCACCTCGTACAGGGCCGCACCCTGCCCGATGACGGCGCCCGGTGCGGGAAGCCGGGTGACGACGCCGGCCGCCGTGGCCGCGATGCCACGCTCGCCGGCGTACGTGAGGGTGCCGTCGACCGTCGTGGTGTCGACGAGATCGCCTCGGGTGATCTCTGCCGTGGCGGGGGCGGTGGAGCCCGCCGAGGCCGGGCGGTCCTCCCCTCCGGCGCGGACCGCGGCGACCCCGGCCGTGGCGGCGGCGAGCAGCGCGGCCCCGGCGGCCAGGTAGCGCCTCACCGGTCGCCTTGGAGGTGGTGGTTGCACTCCTTCAGCGCCTTCTCGAACCTGGGCCTGTTGCCCCCGTCGAAGTCGGGCGCCGGCATGTTCGGCGGGTCGGGGAAGTCGAAGTCGTGCTCGCGCATGCACCGGGCGAGCTTGGTGAACCTGTCGCGCGTCGCGGGATCGTTCATGTCGATCCGCTTGCCGCCCATGGCCTTCTGTTGCTGCTCGCAGGCCTTCATGGCCTTGTCCGGAATCGCGAGGCCACCCTTCGGGAGGTCCTTGGGGTCGTCGGGCATGGGCACGCCGTTCTCGCGCAGGCATCGCGCGTACCTCAGCCGGGCCTGGTCGGAGTCGGCGGATGGACCAGCGGAGGCGGACGCCGAGGTGCCGGCCTTGGCGCCGCCCGCGCTCGCGATGCCGTCATCGGACGAGCCGCCGCCGCATGCCGCGAGGGCCAGCAGCGGTACGGCGAGCAGCAGTGTCGAGACACGATTCATGGAGGAGTCCTCGGGGTGTGTTGGGGCGTGCACCATGCGGGTGCACGCTCGGACGGACGCGCCGGGTCCCTGCGGGACGCCGGGTCGAGGTGGTTCTGAGGTCAGCGGCCCTTACGGCAGTTCGTGCTCACCCGGTGGGCGCCGGGGGTACGTTTCGTGTCGGCCACCAGGAGCGCGCTGCCCTTCGCGGTCAGCCAGCCTTCGTGGACGTACCAGGAACCCGGCACCGAGGTTCGGAAGCCCTTGAGGGGGACGGCGAACGTCGCCTTCACGTGGCGTTCCAGCAGAAGGTCCGTCACCCGGGCGACGCGCTGGTTGATGAAGTCGACGCATGCGAGCGGTTCCCCGGGATTGTTGAGCGCCCCGAAGCCGCGGTACCGCTCACCCGGGCGGCCCTTTCGGCCGAGCCCTATGGTGGGCTTCCCCTTGACCCTCGCGTCCTTGTACGGCTGGTAATCGACCGGTATCCGCAACCCGATCGTGCAACGGACGGCCTCCGCGCAGGCGCCCGGGCGCTCGATGGGCGAGATCAGGTCGCGGCGGCGCGCCAGCTCGTCGAACTCCAGGCCGTTGGCCCGCATGTCGAAGGGGGCGAAGATGTTGCCCTCGAGACTGGGGGACACGGGGAAGACCTTGATGGAGAGGTCGATGCCGCGGTCGCGCAGCTGACTCTCGTAGCGTTCGGGAGCGGCGAAGACGTCCTTCACCGTGATGATGTAGTAGTCGCCGTCCCTCCTGATGTCGAGTGCGGACGCCTGGCTCGGCCCCAGGTACGACGTCTGTGGCAGGAACCAGCCGGCGATCAGGACGGCGGCCGCCATCGCGGCGACGAGCGGCACCGCGATGCGCCGGCGGGCGATCCGGCGACGCCGCCCGGCCGAGGCGCCCGGGGCGGCCCGGCCGGGCTCGGTCGTGCGCGACATGGCGGTGATCTCGGCGAGCAGCTCCCGCGTGCCCTCACCGGTGGGAGGTACGCGATGCTCGGGCTCGAGCCGCTTGACGATCTCGTTGATGCTCATTTGCCCACTCCCTCAGCCATCGTCACCGCGCGCGCCCCGTACCGCTCCACGTCCACACCGGTCAGCGCCAGTTGCCGCGCGAAGCGTTTGCGCGCGCGGTGCAGGCGGACTCGTACGGTGCCGACCCGGCAGCCGAGGACCTCGGCGATCTCGCTCGGCGAGAGCCCCTCCCAGCCGGTCAGGGACAGCAGCTCACGGTCCTCGGCGGTCAACCGGTCGAAGGCGGCGCGGACCTCCGCCCGGTGCTCTGGCTCGCTCGGCGCGGCCTCGGCGAACTCGCTGCGCAGCCGGGTGATGAGCAGTTCCCGCCGGGCCGCGCCGCGGTGGTGGTTGGCGAGAACGCGGCGCGCGACGCCGTACAGCCAGAGTCGTGTTCCGTCACCCTCGGGCACGGAGTCGAGGCGGCGCCAGGCGGTCAGGAACGTCTCGCCGATCGCGTCGACGGCGTCGTCGGAGGAGTCGGTACGGCGCAGCACGTAGCGAGAGATCGCGTCGTAGTGCGTCGCATAGAGCTCCTCGAAGCGCCGACGCTCGTCCGGCGGGTGACCCACGCTGTCTCCTTCCAGGGGCTATCCCGGCAGATGTCCGGACGAAAGCGAGCGTTACACGTCCAACGACTTCAAGCCCGCACTGCCGCCGGGCATCGGTGCGGTTGCCGGTGCCGGCCGGCGGGAATACGAGACGCCGGGGGTGCGATGACGGGGGCTGTCGAGGTACGAGTGCGCCGGGTGTACGACGACCCGGCGCCGGAGGACGGCACCCGCGTGCTCGTCGACCGCATGTGGCCACGGGGAATGGCCAAGGCCGAGGCCGGCTTCGACGAATGGTGCAAAGAGGCGGCACCTTCGACCGAGCTGCGCCAGTGGTACGGCCACCGGCCGGAGCGGTTCGCCGACTTCCGCCGCCGTTATGAGGATGAACTGCGCGAGCCCGACCGGGAGCGGGCGCTGGACCGGCTCCGGCGGCTCGCGAGCTCCGGGCCGGTCACGTTGCTCACCGCGACCCGGGACGTCGAGCACAGCCACGCGGCGGTGCTGGCGGAGGTGCTGCGGGCGTCGCCGGATGAGGAGCCGGAGGGCGGCCTGCCCGGGCCGGGATCTCAGCGGGAGTAGGCCGTCGGCCAGGGCGTGGAAGGCCTCCTTGGGCTCCAAGTCGGCCGTTGAAACGGGGCCTTGTCGGCGGGGCGCGGAGCGGTTATGGTCGGTAAACAAACAGTAAACTTTACTATTAGTAAGGTCTGCTCCAGGAGGATCCGCCATGCCGCGCGCGCCCCCCTGCCGGCCGGGTGAACGGCACGCTCTCTCCCTCCCCCGCCGGGAGCCAGGACGCAAGTCCTCACGCCTCGCCCCCACCGCCCGAGGACCCACATTGCGACGTTCATTGATCCTTCTCGTCCTGACCACGATCTCGACGACCCTCCTGGCGCTCCTGGCGCCGGCCGGCGCGCAGGCCGCGTCGGCGACCGCGACCTTCGCCAAGAGCGCCGACTGGGGATCGGGGTTCGAGGGCAAGTACACGATCACCAACGGAACCAACTCGACGATCACCGGCTGGCGGGTCGAGTTCGACCTGGCCTCCGGCACGACGATCGGCACCTACTGGGACGCGCTGCTCACCACGTCGGGCGGCCACTACACGTTCACGAATCGTGACTACAACGGCACGCTGGCACCCGGTGCGTCGGCCTCGTTCGGCTTCGTCGCCTCAGGCTCGGCAAGCCCGACGGGCTGCACGCTCAACGGCGCGCCCTGCGGCGGCGGCGGTGACCCCGGGCCCGGCGTGCCCGCCACGCCCGGCGGCCTGCGGGTGACGGGCACCACGAGCTCCTCGATCTCGCTCGCCTGGTCGGCCGTCGGCGGCACGGTGACCGGCTACCGCGTCTACGAGGGCGGCACCGTACGCGCGAGCGTCACCGGCACCAGCGCCACGATCGCGGGGCTGGCCGCGTGCTCGACCCGCACCTACACGGTCAGGGCCTACAACTCGGCCGGCGAGTCCCCGTCGAGCGCGGAGGTCACCGGCACCACCACCGGTTGCACCAACCCGTCCCCGAACGGCATGCGGGCGGCACCGTACCTCTACGTGGGATGGGGTGACCCGCCCAGCCCCTCCACGGTGATGAGCGCGACCGGGATCCGCTGGTTCACCATGGCGTTCATCCTCTCGGGTGGCGGCTGCGCCCCGGCGTGGGACGGCAACCGCCCGCTGCAGGGCGGGGCGGACGCCCAGGCGATCTCGCAGATCCGGGCGGGCGGCGGCGACATCGTCCCCTCGATCGGCGGCTGGAGCGGCAACAAGCTCGGCCCGAACTGCTCGACGCCGCAGGCGCTCGCCGGCGCCTACCAGCAGGTGATCGACGCGTACGGACTCAAGGCGATCGACGTCGACATCGAGAACACCGACGAGTTCGAGAACGAGGCCGTCCAGGACCGGATCCTCGGTGCGCTGAAGATCGTGAAGCAGAACAACCCCGGGATCACGACGATCCTCACCTTCGGCACCTCGACCTCGGGGCCGAGCTGGTGGGGTACCCGGCTGATCAACCGTGCGGCGGAACTGCAGGCCGGCGTGGACGTGTTCACGATCATGCCGTTCAACTTCGGCGGCGGGGCGAACATGTACCAGAGCACCGTCAGCGCCTCGGAAGGGCTCAAGAACGCCCTGAAGGCGGCGTTCGGCTGGTCCGATTCCACCGCGTACGGCCACATGGGCATCTCCGGTATGAACGGACTGTCCGACCAGCAGGAGACCACGTCCGCGGCCGCCTGGACGCAGATCCGCGACTGGGCCAAGGCCAGGGGCCTCGCGCGTCTGGCGTTCTGGTCGGTCAACCGCGACCGGCCGTGCCCCGGCGGCGGAGTCGTCGCGCACTGCAGCGGCGTGGCGCAGCAGCAATGGGAGTTCACCCGGATCACGGCCGGTTTCTGAGCCGATGAGCCCCGCCCGGGGGCGCGGGTCCGTTCGGGCCCGCGCCCTTGGGGGATCAGCGCGGACCGGTGCCCGCGCAGGCCGGGTTCCGCGCCGTCACGGCATGATGGCGGGAATCTCCGAGCTGGTGGCCAAGCTCGAGCTCTATGACGTCCCGGAAATCCGCGAGTTCGTCGACCAGGTCAAGTCGTACTGACCTGAAGGATCGCTCGGACTACGGCATCGGTGTCGGTGAGGTCTGGTAGCACGATCTCGGCGCCTGCCGCGCGCAGCTCATCCGCGTCGCTAGCGCCGGTCGCCATGGCCACCACGCGCGCGCCACCGCGATGCCCGGCGTCCACGTCGTTCGGTGTATCACCGATCAGAACTGTCGTGGAGGCGTTGAAGGTCTCCCCGTACTTTTGCTTCGCACGCTGGCGAGCCAGTCCAACAAGCGGCGCCCTGGCAGCGTCATCGAGGCCGTATGCGCCGACCTCGAAGTCGACGAAGCCTTGCAGATCGAAAGCCGTCAGCTTGCAGACGGCGATCGGCTTCATGTTGCCGGTGAGAACCGACTGGACGGTGTCAGTTCGAGCGGCCAGTTCCGTCAGCGCTGTGCGGGCCCCGGGCAGCTCCCGACCACGTTTCTTGATCTCGGTTTGCCGCGCCGTGAAAGCAGCGGCCAAAACGTCGGCGAAGGCGGTTATGACCTCCGCGGCGGGTGCGATCCCGTGGAGCCGCAACGTCTCGGAGACGATCGCGCGGTCGGTCTTGCCCGCCATGTCCGCGAGCTTGTCCATGGGCCGCCCGGTGACCTCGTGGAATGCCTCGCCGTAAATCTCTCGGCTGAGTCCGTCGATGCTGATCAGCGTGTGGTCGATGTCCCAGAGCACCAGAGTTCGCACGCACGCATGCTAGGCGACGCGTGGGCTGAGGGGCGCGTGCATGTAACTGCCGCCAGCCTGCACACCGACCTGGCCGCGGCCCGCACCAGCCTGCGCCGCATGATCAGAAACGGCAACCCAGGGGGAGCTGCTGCCCGCCCATCATGACCCGACCCGTGACGAGAGACGGACGTCCGTCTTTCCAGCTCACGGAGCAGACGCCGCGAAGTGGTCCGGCTTTCGGCTTTGAGCTGATTTCGCTGAACGTGAGAATCGTTGATCGCGATCACGATACGGGGTCAGGTTGCTGGATGAGCCCTCAAGTAGTGATGCGCCGGTTCCCGCGTTCTTCGCCTTACTGGCCCGTAGTCACTCACCCATTGTTGCGGCGGTTACTTCCCGGGTTGGCGGTGTCCGCCCTCGGTGACGGCATGGCCCTCGTCGCGGTGACCTGGCTGGCGTTGCAATTGGCGCCCAGCGAGCAGCACGGCACGTGGGTGGCGATCGCGGTGGCGGCATACACCCTGCCAAGCGCGGCCGGCGCCTTGCTGTTCGGCCGCCTCCTGCGCGGACGCCACGGGGCGCAACTGGCCGGCTGGGACGCGATCCTACGAGCCGCCGCGCTGGCAGCGATCCCCGTGGCCTACGCGTTCGGGACGCTGAGCATCGGCCTCTACGTCGCTCTCCTGGCGGTGTCTTCGTTGCTGCACTCCTGGGGTTCGGCCGGACGCTACACCATGATTGCCGAACTCCTTCCCCAACGACACCATCTCCCGGCCAACGCCGTGCTCACCACCATCACCGAGCTGGCAACCATCGTCGGTCCTCCACTGGCCGGCATCCTCATCAGCTGGGGCGGTGCGGCCACCGTCATCGCCATCGACGCCGCCACCTTCGCGGTGCTCGCGGCCACTTACCGCTTCGCCATGCCGCGGATCGGCCGAGCCGACCCAATCGAGGCCGGCGCGTCCCGCGCCGCCGGCTTCAGCGTTATCCGCCGCGACCGCACTCGGCTTGGCCTGCTCGCACTCACCTTCGGGTTCTTCTTCTGCTTCGGGCCGGTCCTGGTGGCCCTGCCCATCCACGTCACCGAGGATCTACACGGCTCGGCCACCATGCTCAGTGCCTACTACACGGCATTCGGAATCGGCGCCGTGATCGGAGGACTGGCGGTCGGCTACCTGCGTCGCTGGTCGCTATGGCCGACCCTCATCGGCATCGTGCTGGGGTTCGGGACCGCCATGCTGCCACTGGGGCTCGCCGCCCCCACCGTCCTCGCCCTGACCTCGTTCGCGGTCGCAGGCTTGACCTGGGGGCCCTACATGTCGATCTCATTGGCGCTGTTCCAGCGCACCACGACCACCGCGCTGCTCCCACAGGTACTCGCCGCCAACGGAGCGGTCACCGTGCTGTCGGTGCCGCTGGGCACCATGCTCGGCGGTCCTCTGGTCGCCACCCTCGGCGCACGCGAAACCCTCCTGTTGTCCGCCACCACCACACTGGCCCTCGGCCTCATCGCCGCCTGCCTCACCGCATTGCAACGCCGGCTGAAAGCTGAGCACACTGACCACCGTGACTAACATGCCTCCGATCCGGATCGTTGGAGCACGAGGCCATCACGGGCGGAGGTGCGCCGTGAGTCCCATGCCGGAACGGATGCGCGATCACTGGTGGTGGCGGCCAGGCGTACGACCAGGCCGCCGACTGCTGGTTTGGCACATCCTCGTTGACGACCAACCTGGAGTGCATGCCCTCGCCGGCAAGTGCCGAGGCCAGCTCGCACACTTGCCTGGCCTCGACCTGGTCCCCACCGAATGGCTGCACATCACTACGCAGATCATCGGATTCGCTGACGAGATCAGCACGGCGGAGATCACAGCGATGACGGCCTCTGCGGCCAAGCACCTGCAGGTACTCAGCCCCGTCACGGTTGGGCTCCAGCGGGTGCTGTTTCATGACGAGGGCGTGGCGCTGGGGATCCATCCACCCCGCGCGCTCGATGCGGTCCGCGCGGGCATTCGAGATGCGATCGCCAAGGAGGTCGCGGTCCACCAACTCGCCGACGAACCAGACTGGACGCCTCACCTGTCGGTTGCCTACAGCAACAGTGATGGCTCTGCCACACCGATCATCGAAGCATTGACGCCGCGTCCAGGACCGTGCCCGCTGGCCGTCCGTGACGTGCAATTGGTGGCCCAGGAACGTGTCGATCACCTGTATCGGTGGGAACGTATCGCCGCCATCCCGCTCGGCGGGTAGCGTCGAGCCTGCGTGCACCGTGGAGACCGGGCTCACGAGGGGGACGCGGCCGATGCGTGTACGGGGGGCATTACGAGGTGGCGGCTCATGGCTCGCGCTGGCGGGCGCCGCGCTGGCCGCCGTGACCGGTTGCGCGCCGGGTTCGGCGGAGCGGTCGTCCCCCGCGATCCAGGCGCAGCGGCGCGGCTTCGCCCTCCCGTCGTGGAGCACCGGGGACTACGACGGGCCGCACGCCGCCGCCTACGTCAAGGCGATCGCCGACACGGGTGCGAGCTGGCTGCAGCTCAACCCGACCTGGTATCAGCAGGACCCGCGCGACGGCGAGCCGCGCCGCACCGACGAGACGGCGAGTGACGACGGCGTCCGCCACATCATCGGCCTCGCCCGGGCCGCCGGGCTCAAGGTGCTGCTCAAGCCGCACGTCGATCTGCTGGACGGGCAGGACCGGGCGACCATCCGGCCGGCCGACCGGGGCCGCTGGTTCGCCGCGTACACCCGCCTCATCGTCCACTACGCCGGACTGGCGAGGGAGGCCGGCGCCACCGAGTTCGCGGTGGGCACCGAACTCGCCGGGCTCTCGGCCGAGCGACCCGAATGGCTGGCCGTCATCACCGCCGCACGGGAGCGGTTCGGCGGGCCGCTCGTCTACGCCGCCAACTACGACGAGTACGCCCGCGTACGGTTCTGGGACGCCCTCGACCTCATCGGGATCGATGCGTACTGGCCGATCGCGGACCGCCCGACGACCGATCCGGCGGCGCTGCGGCGAGCCTGGCGGCCGATCGCGATGCGGCTCGCGGCGTTCTCCGCCGAGCACCGGCGCAAGATCCTGTTCACCGAGGCCGGCTATGTCAGCCAGCGAGGTGCCACGACCCGGCCGTACTCGTGGACGATCAGCGAGGTGCGCGGCGACGAGGAGCAGGCCGCCGCCTACGAGGCACTGCTCAAGGGGTTCAGCGGGCAGCCGTGGTGGGCCGGCGTCCACTGGTGGATGTGGGACGACTGGCCGGACGCCGGCGAGACTCCGCCACCCCTGGCGTACTCACCGCACGGCAAGCCGGCCGAGCAGGTCGTACGCCGGTGGTGGCGGGGCCGGTGAGCGGGGGGCACCGGCCCCTTGCCGTGCCTACGGGATGACCGTGTCCACGGTGATGACCGTGTCTACGGGATGACGGACGCCGGGTCGACGAACGTGTAGCCCAGGGCGCGGATGCCCTGCACGGTCTCGCGGAGCGGGGCGACCGGATAGTACGGGTGGTAGAAGAAACTGGCGAAGCCGTCACGTACGGCCAGGTTCAGCCTGGCCGAGTTGATCATGTCGGCCGGCAGCCGGGGCGGACGGTTGTTGTAGGAGTCGGGCTCGTAGTTGCCGAGGTTCTCCGGCAGCACCTTCGAGCCGTAGACGTCCCTGACCGGATACGGGAAGTACTGGCCCATGTAGACCTGCGGGTTGATCGGTGCCGGGGTTAGCTGGCCCGCGAAGTACAGGCTGCGCTCGTACCGGGCGGCGTAGTGCTGGTTGATCACGCCGTAGTCGGTGGCGGACGCCGCGTAGTGCGGGGTCGTCCAAAGTCTCGGCGTGGGCAGCAGGTTGAGCGTGAACGCCGTCTTGGCGCTGAGAATGCGGCTCGTCGCCCAGAGGGTGGAGTCCTCCGGCACCGGGCCGTCGTAGATCACATTGTCGGCGCTGTCGACGTGGGCCCGGAAGAACTCGAAGTCGTCGCCGGTGACACCGTTGTAGGGGTTGTCGGCGTCACGGTATTGGTGGGTGTATCCGTGGTTAATGATCGTGCCGCCGTTGGCCAGCATGAATCGGAGTGCAGCCACCACTTCGGGCGCCTGCTGGAGCGTCGTCGTCTCGGCGGTGCCGCCGTTGTAGGCCCCCTTCGGGTCGGTGTAGACAGGGATCACCTGGAATCCGTACGGGATGTTCTCCTGGTCGAGATACCGGGCGATCTCCATCAGCTGGTCCGGGTCGCTGCCCGGGCTGATGTCCTCCAGCCTGAGCATCGCCCGGTGGCGCGTTGGTGTTTCGGGTGCGAGCGCGTCGAACAGCAGGTCGTAGAACGCGATGGCCCGGTCCGACTCGTTGAAGTAGGTGTAGGGGATCTCACCGATGTAGGTGAGGTTGCTCGACCGGACCGCCCAGGGGAACCTCGTGTTCGGTGACGTGCTCGTGTCGACCGCCTCGGCCAGGGTGGTCACGGCCGGCTGGCCGCCCCCGGTGAGGATGTTCGGCCGGAGGATCCCGCTGTCGGCGCCGGCCGGGATGCTGCGGCCCAGCGGCTGGGTCTTGTAGTCGACCTGCGTCACCTTGCCGACCGAGCCGCCGACGTCGAAGTAGGACGTGGTCGGGTCCCAGCCGTAGCGCGCGGTGAACGCTGGCACGCCCACCTTGCCGGCGAGGTTCCAGATGTTGTCGTTCATCCAGATGACCGGCCTGCTGCTCGTCGCGACGTCGGAGTAGAAGGCGTTCGGGATCGCGTCGGGGATGTCACCCCCGTAGTAGGTGGAGCCGATGTAGATCGTCGCGGTGTACTGGTTCACCTGTCCGGCGGTGTACTGCGAGACCGGCTTGGTGGCCACCGCGCCGAAGTGCCCGGCCAGGTTGGCGGTGGCCATGGCGTACAGCTCGCCCAGGAAGCCGTACGGCCCCGCCGTGTCGTAGAGGATCAGGGTGTTGGGCTGTGCCGCCGCCCGCAGGCCCTGCTGCCGGCCCGGTCCGAGGACGCCGCCCTGGACGGTTCGCGCCGTCGTGGCCGTGGTGGCCTTGGTCGTGGTGGTCTTCGCGGTCGCGGCCGTCCGCTGCTTCCTTCGGGTCGCATCTGCGGAGCGCTGCCGCTTGGCCCAGTTCGACAACGCGGTGGTGACCGCGGCCGGTTGCGCGAGCGCGGCCCTCTCGCCGGGTGCGGGTCCCGGAGGGATGCCGGGCGACCCGGCGGCGCCGCCGGCGGTGGCCGCCAGCAGCCCGGCGGCCGCGATGATGACCGCGACCGCCTTCCCCCGTTCCCGTCGGATTCGCATGATGTTACCCCCGCCTTTCCTTGCGGTGTGTTGGTGCGCGCAAAGCGCACTAGGGAAGTATGAACAGAAGAACTTGAAATTAACCAGTAATGGCCGGAACCGGCGTCGGCACGGCAATGCCTGATCAATGGCGGTCGAGGCCTCTCTACCACGGCCACATCCGGTAGGGCAATCCGCCGTTGCTGTAGTCGGCCCAGGTGGCCGGATATTGCCTAAGCCTTCGCCCGGCACTTGGCGCGGGGTACTTTGCCTCCGTAAAGCATGCGGGTCGCGGTGGGTGGGGCGACGGGGCCCTGTGCCCCATCCCCAAGATCCGAATCGAATAGGGCGATCGATTAGTCGCCGGCATTTTCGGACGGGGTCATTAATGTATGCGAAGCCTTCCATCGGCCTGCTCGCCGTAGCCGGGGCGGCCGCCATGCCGACGGCGACCCCGGTGTTCCGCGTCGCCCGGATCCTGCTCCAGGTCACCGGCGTGGGCTTCGGCCTCTACTGCGCCGGCGCCGCCGTGCTGCTGCTCGCCGGGTGCTGGATGCGGTGGCGCGACGCCGCGGCCGGCCGGCGCCGAAGCACCGCGGAGGGCCTGTGATCTCGGACCTGACGGTGGTCGGCAGTGTCGGGCTCATCGCCCTGGCCGTCCTGTACAACACAGGCATGTTCGGGCTGTCCCGGCGCTCGCACCGGCGGACGGGCGAGCAGCCGCGGCCGCGGCTGTACGTCTTCATCCTGGCCTGTCTGAACGAGGAGAAGGTCATCGCGGCGAGCCTGAGTCGTATCACCTCGCTGCGCGGTGACAATTTCGTGGCCATGGTCATCGACGACGCCTCCGATGACGGCACCGCACAGGTCGTCCGCGACATCGGCTCCCCGAAAGTGGCGCTTTACCAACGGAAGTTGCCGAATGCGCGACGTGGAAAGGGGGCGGCGCTCAACGCCGGGCTACGTCGTTTGCGGGAGGCGCGAATTATCCAACACTATGATCCGCACGATGTGATCATTTGTGTCGTGGACGCGGACGGGCGCCTCGACCCACACATCCTTCAGGAAGTCAACCCGCATTTTGATGACCCCGCTACGGGTGCTGTACAAGTCGGCGTCCGCATGTACAACCGGAAACAGGGTCTGCTGGCCCGGCTCCAGGATATGGAGTTCGTGGTATACGGCGACATATTCCAGAGCGCACGCCGGCACATCGGAAGTGTGGGGATGGGCGGCAACGGCCAGTTCATGCGGCTGTCCGCCCTCGACTCGCTGCCGGGTGAACCGTGGAGCGACTGTCTCACCGAGGATCTGGACCTCGGCGTACGTCTCCTCGCCGAGGGGTGGAACAACGTGCACTGCCTCACCGCCGCCGTGCACCAGCAGGCCGTACTCTCCCTCGGCCGGCTGCTGAGGCAGCGGTCCCGGTGGTTCCAGGGGCACATGCAGGCCGCCCGCCTCGCACCTCTGATCCTGCGGAAGATCGCTCCGCGCCCGGCCGTCGACCTGCTCTACCACCTGTCGAGCCCGGTGCTGCTGTTGCTCACCTCGCTGCTGCCGCTGTCCTTCCTGCTGGCGCTGATCGGAGTGGGCGTCGCGTCGGTCTCCGCCGGGCATCTGCTGCTGTCGCCCTGGTGGCTGCCCTGGTTCTACCTGATGACCTTCGGCGTCGCGAGCGCGTACACGCATGTTTACCGCAAGCGCGAACCCGACCTCGGGTTCCTGCGTTGCGTCCTGCTCGGGCACGTCTACGTGCTCTATGGCTACATCTGGTTCGTCTCCGGCTGGTGGGCGGTCGGCCGCACCATCAGGGGCCGGCAGACCTGGCTGAAGACCGCGCGCACCTGAGCGCCACTGATCACGCCCCGGTTCCGCCCCGCGCCCACGTCACCGTGAGGAGATCGTCATGTCCACGACCATGCCCGAGGACCGGCCAGGGGAACCCGAGCCCGGGGAGGTGATACGCGCCATGGTCGTCCTCGGCACCAGGCCCGAGGCGATCAAGCTGGCCCCCGTCGTACGGGCGATGACCCGTACGGCCGGGTTCGCGCCCCTCGTCATCAACAGCGGGCAGCACCGGGAGATGCTGGAGCAGATGCTCCATCTGCTCGGTGTCGGCGTGCAGGTCGACCTGGCCGTGATGCGCGACCGGCAGCTGCTGTCGGAGCTCACCGGAAGGCTCGTCACCGGCCTGAACGAGGTCGTACGGGCGCGACGACCCGATCTGGTCATCGTGCAGGGCGACACCACCACGGCGCTCTGCGGTGCGCTCGCCGCCTCGTACGAGAAGGTGCCGGTCGCCCACGTCGAGGCCGGATTAAGGACCGGCGACCCGTACAACCCCTTCCCCGAGGAGATCAACCGCCGGCTCATCGGCCGGCTCGCCCGCTGGCACTTCGCCCCGACCGAACGTGCCGCGCATCACCTGTACGCGGAGGGCGTGCCGCCCGAACGGGTGGTCGTCACCGGCAACACGGTCATCGACAACCTGCACTGGATCCTGGCCGGCGGCGAGGGCACCTCGGCGTTCCGCACCACGCGGCGCAGGCTGCTCGTGACCCTGCACCGCAGGGAGAGCCAGGGCACGGACATGCGGGGCATGGCGCGGACGCTCCGGCGGCTCGCCGACCGAGGCGACTGCGAGGTGCTGCTGCCCCTGCACAAGAGCCCGGCCGTACGGGAGTCGCTGCTGCCGGAGCTGGTCGGCCATCCGCACATCACCGTGACCGAACCCCTCGGCTACGCCGACTTCGCCGCGACGCTCGCGGCCTGCGACGTGGTCCTGACGGACTCCGGCGGAGTTCAGGAGGAGGCGCCGACCCTTGGCAAGCCCGTTCTCGTCCTACGCGCGACCACCGAACGCCCCGAGGCCGTGGAGGCCGGCGTCGCCCGGCTCGTCGGCACCGACGCCGGCGAGGTCTTCACCGCCGCGTCCCTGCTGCTCGACCATCCACTCGAGTACCGGCGGATGGCGAGCGCCGCCAACCCGTTCGGCGACGGCCGCGCCAGCGAGCGCATCCTCATGGAACTCGTACGCGATCGCCGCCGGGACGACGATGCCTTGCTGGCGGCCATCATGGATTGACAGACTGGGCGGCCACCGCCCACCCAGAGTCCCGGTGGCCCCATGAAGGCGTTCTCGTCCCTGTACGAACGGTGGGTCACGCCCGCCCGCGTCGCGGCGTCGCAGCGCGATGGTCGCCGCCGCTGGTGGCTCCGGCCGCGGGTGGGCTGTCCGACCGTTCTCGCGCTCGCCGGCCTGGTGGGCGTCCTGGTGACGGCGTTCCTGCCGGACTCCGACGACGGGGTTCTGCACCGGTGGCGGGACGGCACGACGCATGGGCGGTGGCGGGCGGTCTTCGACGGTGAGGGGTTCAGCGGCGCGCGGAACGGCACGATCGTGCTGCGGCCGAAACCGGCCGTGCAGCCGGCCGAGACCCACGCGTGCCTCGTGGTGTCGCGCAGCGGCTACCACGACCTGGACCTGAGCGTCAGCCTGCGGACGACCGAGCAGCTCCGGAGCCCGGAGCCCAACCCCTGGGAGGTCGCCTGGGTGGTCTGGGCCTATGCCGACGAGCACCACTTCTATTACCTGACGCTGAAACCCAACGGCTGGGAGCTGGGCAAGCGCGACCCCGCCTATCCCGGCGGGCAGCGGTTCCTCGCCACCGGCGGTCCGGGTTTCCCGGTGGACCGCTGGTACCAGGTCAAGATCAGTCAGCGCGGCGCCACCATGACGATCCGGGTCAAGGATCGCGAGCTGACCGTGCGCACCGACGAGGAGCGCCCGTACCTCTCCGGCGCCGTCGGCGTCTACACCGAGGACGCCGAGACCGAGTTCCGCTCCATCACGGCGCGCCCCCGCTGAGACGGCCCCACGGGGAGGGCTGGTCGGGCGGCCGGTGTCCCCAACTCGTCCGTGGACGTGCTAGCTTGTGACAGTTGCAGTTGTGGTTCCCATGGACTTTGTGTGCGCCTGCTGGTTGTGACCTCAGGCGCTTTTTGTTTTCATCCGGATCTCCGGACGGGGCGATCATCACGGCGACACCCGGGCCCGCGAAGTGCGGGCTTACCAGCACTGCCCCAGAAGGAGACAGATATGGCAACCGGCACCGTGAAGTGGTTCAACGGCGAAAAGGGCTTCGGCTTCATCTCGCAGGATGATGGCGGCGCTGACGTCTTCGCCCACTACTCGAACATCAACGGTCAGGGCTTCCGTGAGCTGCTCGAGGGCCAGAAGGTGGAGTTCGACGTCACGCAGGGCCAGAAGGGCCTGCAGGCAGAGAACATCCGCACGCTCTGACCTCACGCAGATCACGCGACCGGGCCCGCACCGTCGGTGCGGGCCTTCGGCCGTCGCCTCACGCGGCACGCTGCGGCCACATGGAACCGCGCGCCGCATCCACACCCGGGAAGCACGACGGGACACGCCGCTCAGGCGGCCGGTCCGTCGCGGCAGAAGTACCGCCGCCGACCGGCCCGAGTCCTGGCGTGAGGTCTTCGCGACCGTCCACAGTGCCGGGCGCGCCGGTACATCGCGCGCCCCCGTTCTCCCGTCGTTCCCCGCTTCACCTCGGCTCGTCGGTGCGATCCGCGCCCGGGCCGGTGCGGCGCCGTCCCTAGGCGCCCCAAGACGCTCTTGAAGCCCAGAAAGGGCAGATCATCAGTACCGAACGCATGCCCCGCAACCGCTCGTCCCGCTCGTCCCGTTCGTCCCGCTCCACCGGCGCCGGCCGCCCGGCCGCCGCTCGCTCCGCCCCCGCGACCCCGGTGCAGTCGACGCCGGCGCGCCCGCCGGCGGAGAGCTTCGCCGAACTCGACATGCCCGAGGCCCTGCTGGCGACACTGACCCGCGAAGGGGTCACCGAGCCGTTTCCGATCCAGTCGGCCACGCTCCCGGACGCCCTGGCCGGCCGGGACGTTCTCGGCCGCGGCCGGACGGGTTCCGGCAAGACCCTCGCCTTCGGCCTGTCGCTGCTCGCGCGCACGGCCGGGCGGCGTGCCGAGCCGGGCACCCCGCTGGCCCTGGTGCTCGTTCCGACGCGTGAGCTGGCCCAGCAGGTCACCGACGCGCTGACGCCGTACGCCGACAGTGTGCGCCTGCGCATGGCGACCGTTGTGGGCGGAATGTCCATCTCCAGGCAGGCGAACGCTCTGAAGCGCGGAGCCGAAGTCGTCGTCGCGACCCCGGGCCGGCTCGCCGACCTGATCGATCGGCGCGCGTGCCGGTTGGACCAGGTGTCCATCACCGTGCTCGACGAGGCCGACCAGATGGCGGACATGGGCTTCCTGCCCCAGGTCACCGCCCTGCTCGACCAGGTCGCTCCGGGCGGGCAGCGGATGCTGTTCTCCGCGACGCTCGACCGTAACGTCGACCGGCTGGTCCGCCGCTTCCTCAGCGACCCGGTCACCCACTCGGTCGACCCGTCCGAGGGCGTGGTCACCACCATGGAGCACCACCTGCTGCACGTGACCGATGCCGACAAGCACGACATCACCACGCACATCGCCGCCCGTGACGGCCGGACGATCATGTTCGTGGGCATGAAGCACGCGGCCGACCGGCTCGTCCGCAGGCTGCTGGCGGTGGGCGTACGGGCGGCGGCGCTGCACGGCGGCAAGTCCCAGCCGCAGCGCACGCGCACCCTGGAGCAGTTCCGCACCGGACAGGTCTCCGTGCTGGTGGCCACCAACGTCGCGGCTCGGGGCATCCACATCGACGGCCTGGACCTGGTCGTCAACGTGGACCCGCCGGTCGACCACAAGGACTACCTGCACCGTGGCGGCCGCACCGCGCGCGCCGGTGAGTCCGGCACCGTCGTCACCCTCGTGACCCCGAGCCAGCGCCGGGAACTCGACCGGATGATGATTACCGCCGCCATCCGGCCGGAGACCACGCGGGTACGTCCCGGCGATGCCGAGCTCGCTCGCATCACCGGCGCCGAGACCCCGTCCGGTGTCCCGGTCACCGTGGCCCCCGTACCGGCCGAGCGTCCCAGGGCGCGTAACGCCGGTGCGTCCGGCCGTGGCCGGCGTGGGCGTCCGGGAGGTGGGCGCCGTGGCGCGTCGCGTCATGGCTCACAGCAGAAGGGCACCGGCCGCGCCGCCGCCGCCTAGCACCGTCCTCGCCCGGCACCCTTCGCCGCTGACCACCCGTATCCGCTGACCACCTGTATTCGCTGGGCACCCGTCCTCGCCCGGTCTCGCCCGATGTCTCGGCGAGCCGGTCGGGTGACGGGGGCCGGACTCAGCCCTCGTCCGGCATGTGCACGGCGGCTCCGGAGACCCGGATCCTGGGGTCGCCCTTCCGCAGTTCCACGTGCAGCAGCCCGGGCCGGCCCATGTCGGTTCCCTGATGCAGGGTCAGCAGGGCGGTGGGACCGGCCTCGCCGAGCTCGCGCAGGTACGCGCCGAACGCGGCCGCGGCCGCCCCGGTCGCTGGGTCTTCGACCACCCCGCCGACGGGGAAGGGGTCGCGTACGTGGAAGGTGTCCGCGGACTCTCGCCACACCAGCTGCACGGTGGTGAGGTCCAGCCCGGTCATGTACCGGGTCAGCCGCTCGAAGTCGTAGTCCAGGTCGGCCAGCCGCTCTCGGGTGGCGGCGGCCAGGACCAGATGACGCGCTCCGGCATAGGCGATCCGCGGCGGCAGTGCGGGATCGAGCTCCCCGGTGTGCCAGCCGAGAGCGGCCAGTGGCTCGGCCAGATCGCCCGCCCCGACCTCCTCGACGTACGGCTCCACACTGGTCAGAGTGGCCCGCAGCGTACCGTCGCGGTCCGCCACCACGTCGACCGGCACGATCCCGGCCAGCGTGGCGAAGACCAGCTCGCCCGGCCCGATGCGCTCGGCCAGCGCCACCGCCGTGGCCACGGTGGCGTGCCCGCAGAACGTGACCTCCGCCTTGGGGCTGAAGTACCGCGCCGTGAACGCCCGCGCCGGATCGCCGAGATCCGCGGGGGGCGCCGTCAGGAAGGCGGACTCCGAATAGCCCACCTCGGCGGCGATCGCGAGCATGGTCGCGTCGTCCAGGCCCGTGGCGTCGAGCACTACACCGGCGGGGTTGCCGCCCGCCGGGTCGGCGGTGAAGGCCGCGTACCTCAGAACCTCAGGGACGTCTGGGCGCCAAAATTCCGTCATTCTCCCTCAATACCACCGACCCCCCGCGCCGTGTAGAGGAAGTCGATCAAGGATCGGGGCACACAGGAGTGCCTCGATCCTTGATCCACTTCGGGTCGTCCTCATCGGGTCCGCTCGTACAACAGGCGCATGGCCTCCCGGATGGCCTGGGCCTGGGCGGGTGCGAAGTCCGCGAAGAACGCCTCGGCGAAGGCACCGCCCTCCTCGTGGACCGGCGGGGCGTGCTCGGAGCCGAGAGCCATCGCCTGCACCATGTCGTCCGGAATCGTGTCCGCGATGGCCTGTGCCACCGCGCCGACCCGCGGATCGTCGACAGCGGCGTCGGCGAGCTCGTCCATCCGCGCGTAGATCTCGTACGCGCGCTGCATCGCGTGGGGGGCGGAAGTCGCCGACCGCAGGACCTCGAGCCACCCGCGGGTTTCGACGGTGGCCGCACCGTCCAGCAGCGCGAGCAGCTTCCGCTCCTGCACCGCCATCATCGGCTCGGGCCCCGGCAGCCGCGCCGAAGTGCGGGCCATCTCGCCGAAGAACGCGGTGAGCTCGGGTGAGACCGGCCCCTCGGCGGGAAACCCGTCGCCCTCCTCCGCCTGCCTCAGCAGCTCGGCCAGGCGGGCGCGTCGCCTGCGGATGACGTCCTCTTGCCGGGCCAGGTCGGAGTCGAGTTCGGCGAGGACCTCGTGCAGTTCCTTGCCGGCGTCGTCGGCGGCACGTCCCTGACCTCGTCCAGGCTCAGGCCGAGTTCGGTCAGCCGCCGGATACGGACGAGTTCCAGCGCGTCGCGCAGCCCGTACACGCGGTATCCGTTGGACCGGCGGGCGGGCTCGGGCAGCAGTCCGCAGTGGTGGTAGTGCCGGACTGTGCGGGTGGTGACCCCGGCGAGGTCGGCGAGCTCTCCGATGCGCATGGAACAAGTAGAAACATTGACGCCGCGTCAACGTCAACCGGACGCGGGGCGGTCGTCGGCACCGGGATTCGGGGCGGCTGAGCGGCCGGGCTCGCCGGTGGCCGTGGTCATGGAGCCGCGAATGGGTCTCTGCGAAAGTGCGTCAGGACAACTTGACGTCAGGTTGTCTTGACGTCAGAATCGGCCCCATGTCCACTCCTGATGAGATCGAGGGCCGGTTCACCCTGCTGACCGCCGCCGCGCGCTACGACAAGCTCCGTGCCCGCGATTCCCTCGCGACGCCGGTCGATGACGACGACCTTCCGCTCACGCCGCCTGATCCCGACGCCGTGCCGCTGTCGCGCGACGAGGCCCTGGAGCTCCTCGCGCTGGGCGAGGTGATCGCACGGAAGGCCGGCTACGGGCGTCAGCTCTCCGTGCGCTCGGCCCGCAGTGCCGGTGCTTCGTGGTCACAGATCGGTGCGGCCCTGGGGACCAGCAAGCAGGCCGCTTGGGAGGCCCATGGCCGGTGGATCGACGATCAGGCCGAGCAGCACCGGCGCAGCGGCTACTCCGGCCTGGACGAGAACGAGGTGGCGGTCGTACGCGCGGCCGCCGGCGAACCCGAGCGCGAGGACGACGACCGGGCATGGGGGCGGATGCCGTGACGGCCGACCAGACCGCCGTCCGCCCGTTCACCCTCGACACCCGTAGGCGGACCTGGACGACCTGACCGCACGCCTGGCCGCGACCAGGTGGCCGGACGAGGCTTTGGTGTCTGGCGGACGTTCTGGGGGATGTGTCACACTCCGGCCGTGGCCTCTGATGATCCAGGTTCCGGCAGGGCCGGGCTCGCTGGTGGCGACCGCGACAAGGTCGCCTACTCCGCCGCCTTCCTGGCCGGCGTGGGGTACGCCGTACTGCTCTTTCCCGGTGCCGGTTTCATCCTGGGTCTTCCGCTGGAGATCGCCGCGTTCCCGCTCGCGATCTGGGCACGGCGGCGGGCGAAGCGGGCCGGTGACGGTTTCGGCCGCCTGCTGACGACCTTGACGCTGATAGCGGTCGTCCTCTGGTTCGTCATCGCCACCGTGGTGCTCGCCGTGGTGGTGGCGTTCGTGCTTCTCTTCGACTGACGCGCCACCGCGGCCGACGGAGCGCGTCTCCGGCCACCATGTTCAGGGCGACCGAGGGGCTCGCGCGGTGGAGCCGCGGGTGACCAGTTCGACGGGGAGGACGGTCCGCTCGTTGCGGTGCGGGCCGAGTAGATACTCGGCGGCCGCGCGTCCCTTCTGCTGGTGCGGTTGCCGTACGGTCGTCAGCCCGGGGGTCGCCCACGCCGCCGGTGGCGCGTCGTCGAATCCGACGATCGACAGTTGCTGCGGTACGTCGATGCCCCGCTCGGTCGCGGCGCGCAGAGCCCCCAGCGCGAGTTCGTCACTCTCCGCGAGCAGGGCCGTGGGTCGCCTCTCCTGGTCGAGCAGCGCGCACGCGTTGCGGTATCCGGCCTCCCTGCCGTACGGCGCGCATTCGGCGACGGTCACGTCGGCCCAGTCCAGTCCCGCGCTCTCGATCTCGCTCCGATAGCCCTTCAGCCGCTGCAGCGTGACGTGATAGCGCGCGCTCTCCTGACGCGCCGGGCTCGCCGGTCCACTGCCGCCGTCGGCGTGGAGCGGGCCGACCAGCACGGCGATCCGGCGATGGCAGAGCTCGAGCAGGTGACGTGCGGCCAAGGCCGCGCCCCCGAAGTCGTCGATGCCGACGTGTCCGGCGTCGGCGCGCGGCGGGCCGTCGACGACGACCACGGGCAGCTCCCTCGCGAGCGCGATGTCCAGGCGGTCGTCGCCGTCGAGATCGCAATGGCAGACGAAGCCATCGACCAGTGCCCGCTGGACGAGGTCCTCGGTCGGCCCGCGCGGAATGAGGACGAGCCCGATCCCGGTCCGCTCGCACACCTCGCCGATCCCGGTCACGAAGAGCACCTCCGCGGGGTCGGTCAACGCGTAGGTCAGCGGGTCGTCGAAGACCAGCCCGATCGCTCCCGCACGGCGGCGGCTGAAGGTGGCCGCGATGGGGTCGGGGCCCGGATAGCCGAGGCGATCCGCCTCGGCCAGGATCCGGTCCCGCAGATTCGCGCTCAGCTGGTCGGGCCGGTTGTAGGCGTTGGAGACGGTGGCCTTCGAGACCCCGAGGCTCCGAGCGAGATCCTGCAGCGTCACTCCGCGGCCTGGCCGCCCGCCGCCCGTTCTCTTCCCCTCCCGGTGAGCCACATCCGGATGGTAGCGTCCTGAACTAGTTCAGTCTGTACTAGTTCAGAAGGGTCGTCATGTCGCCGAATCGCGGAGCCGCCGGTGCCGTCGCCGGTGCCTTCTTCCTGGCCGGACTGGTCTTCGGCACCTGGGCGGCCCGCGTCCCGGCCGTCAAGACCGCACTCGGGTTGAGCGCGGCGGACCTCGCGATCGCCCTCGTCGCCTTGAACGGCGGGGCGATCGTCGGGCTCCGCGTGGGAGCCCTGCTGGTGAGCAGGTTCGGCAGCCGGGTGACACTGCGGCTCTCGCTACCGCTCTTCGCCCTGCTGCTGCCGCCGATCGGCGCCGCCCCCGACCTGCCGGTCCTCGTTCTCGTGCTGACGATCTCCGCCTGCGCCAACGGTGTGGTGGACGTGGCGATCAACGCGAACGGAGTCGTACTGGAACGGCACCACGGCCGGGCCGTGCTGTCCCGGCTGCACGCCATGCACACGCTCGGCGGCATCACGGGGGCCGGTGCCGGCGTGCTCGCGACATGGCTGGCGGACGGAGTGATGGCGCACTTCGGGGCGGTCGGCGCGGCCGCCGCGCTGACCGCGGTGATCTCGTCACGGTGGCTGATCAGAGACGACGCCGACGCCGATACCGTGCGGCCGCCCTCCGATCAGGCGTCCCCGAGAGGTCGGCTGCTCGCGCTGGGAGCGGTGGCGTTCGGCGTGACCATGGCCGAGGGCAGCGCCAACGACTGGGCGGCGGTGTACCTGTACGACCTCGGTGCCGAGGACTCCTTCGCGGCGAGCGGCCTGGTGGCGTTCCTGGCCGCGATGACGCTCGGCCGCCTCGCCGGCGATCACCTGCGTGCCCGGATCGGCCCGGTGATGCTGTTCCGTTGCGCCGCACTGACGGCCGCGATCGGGTTGGGCGGTGCATTGCTCCTGCATCGGCCCATCGCCGGCCTGGCCGGATTCGCCGTGTTCGGCCTCGGCCTGTCCGTCACATTCCCGATCGCTCTCGGTGTGGCCGGACATCGGGCGGCGCAAGCCGGACGATCACCTGCCGCCGCGGTGGCCCGGGTCTCCGCGATCGCGTATCTCGGGAGCTTCCTGGGACCCGCGCTGATCGGCGCCCTCGCGGCCGTGAGCAGCCTCGGCACGGCCCTGCTCGTGTCCGCGTTCGTGGTCACCGTCACCGCGGCGTGCTGTGGCCGCGTCCTCGCCGGGCGACCTCGACCGGCGGGCATCGATGAATCTCTTCGGGACCTTGCCGTTTCAGGGGCTCACGGCCAGGAAGAGGAAAGCCGCCAGCAGGCCGAGGTGCACCCCGCCCTGAAGTACGGTCGCGCGGCCGGGCACGACGGTGAGCGTGCTCACGACGACGGTGAGCGCGAGCAGCACGAGATGGGTGGCGCCCAGGCCGAGCAGCAGGGGCCCGGTCAGCCAGATCGACGCGACGGCGATGGCGGGGATGGTCAGGCCGATGCTGGCCATGGCCGAGCCGTACGCCAGATTGAGGCTGGTCTGGATCCGATCTCGCTGGGCGGCCCGTACCGCCGCGAGGGTCTCCGGCAACAGGACCAGCAGCGCGATCACCACACCCACGACCGGCTGCGGGAGCCCGGCGGACTCGACCGAGGACTCGATCACCGGTGACTCCACCTTCGCGAGCCCGACCACGGCGACGAGGGCCACGAGCAGCAGGCCGAGGCTGGTCATGGCGGCCTGTGCGGAGGGCGGGGCGGCGTGCTCGCCGGGGGCGTCGGCCGCGGTGCCGTCGGGTCCGACGGGGAGGAAGTAGTCGCGATGGCGGACGGTCTGCGTGAGCACGAACAGGCCGTACAGGGCAAGGGAGGCGACCGCCGCGAACGCCAGTTGCGGCGGGGAGAAGGCCGGTCCTGGCCTGCTCGTGGTAAAGGCCGGCAGCGCCAGGCTCAGGGTGGCGAGCGTCGCCACGGTCGCGAGCGCTCCGCCCGTGCCCTCGGCGTTGAACACCGCCACCCGGCGGCGGAGCGCGCCGACCAGCAGGCACAGCCCGACGATGCCGTTGCAGGTGATCATGACTGCGGCGAACACCGTGTCGCGGGCCAGGGACGCCGTCTTCGGACCTCCGGAGACCATCAGAGTGACGATCAGCGCCACCTCGATCACCGTGACCGCCACCGCGAGGATCAGTGAGCCGAACGGTTCGCCGACCCGGTGCGCGACGACCTCGGCGTGATGGACGGCGGCCAGGATCGCACCCGCGAGCAGCACGGCCACGATCATCACCACGAATCCGAGCAGGTGCCGCCCCCACGTCAGCGCCAGGGCCACGACCGCGATCGCCGGGACGACGATCATCCACCGGGCGACGGCTGACCGGAGTAACCGCATCATGCACCCCATGCTGCCTGTTCCGCCCCGATGGGGTGGTTAGGGGATGCCCGGACGCTGGGTCGGCGGCCTTCGCGTGGAGTCGTGATCCGGGCCTACGGGGCCACGGCCTGGATCCGCGCGAACTCCCGCATCGCGGAGGTGAAGGCATCGGGCCCGACGGCCAGACCGCCGGTGAAGGGGTGCTCGATGTTGAAGACGAGGTAGATGCTGATGCCCAGCAGCGCGGACATGACCAGCAACGGCACGAGGGTCATCCCGCGCGGCTTGGCACCCGCCAGGAACGGGAAGATGACGATGATGACGCCGGTCAACACGGTGAGGATCGGAATTCCCGGCGGCAGGCCGGACCGTGCGTCGACACCGCGCTGCTTGCGGAACGCATAGGTCTCCTTCACCCGGTCGACGATGTCGTCGCGAGCATCAGCCTGCTCCTTGTCCTTGAGCTGCAGCCCGTTCAACGTCACGCGGAGTGCGTCGAGCTGTCTCCATCCCTCGTCGTTCAGTCTGCCGTCGCCCATGGCGTGCCATTCCCGGCTGACGACGAAGTTCGTGTAAGCGTCGATCCGGCGGCGAATCTCCTGCCTGGCCGCCGGCGGGAGATCGTCGGTCTCCCAGTACGCCTCGGTCAGGGAACGGGCCTCGGCATAGGTGTTCTGCTGTGCCGTGTCGGCCACGGTCCACGGGACGATGACGGCGATGGCGAACACCAGGAGGAACAATGCCGAGAGCATCGACCCCGCGTGGCCCGCGGTGGCGCCGTCCGGTTCGTCGTCGTCCTTGGCGAATTTCCTGAAAGTGAGCGCGGCGACCACAACCGCCAGGACGGCCGCGAGCGCGGCCAGTACCAGATAGGGCATCATCTCCACCTCCGCTTCACCGGATTATGCACACGAGGTGGAGAATTGCCAGCCCGATCTGAAAAACGTTCTCGACGTTTCCACTTCGTCATGCGCGCACTCGCCAACAAATGCAACAAATTTGGACGGCCCAGCGATCAACACTCCGGCACGCCGGAAGCGCGGGATCCATCCGATCGCCTCGTCGTGGCTCTGTGGGGCGCGGAGAACACGGGTGCGACTCGTCCTCGACTCTCGGCCGGCCGGCGCCATTGCAGGTCACAAAAGTATGTAAATGGATACAAATTCCGACCAACTACCTCTAATTGCACGTTGTGATCAAGCAAGTGCGCTAGGTAACCTCCGCTCGAGAAGGCTTCTCCGGAAAGGCGACCGCTCTTTCTTTGCCGCGACAACCCCATCTGTCGGCGCAATTAGCTTGGCGGTGTAATTCATGACGGAGTCCGTACAATCGGCAGCTCAAAACGGCCAACCGCAACTGAGTCTGGATACGACGGCGGCGCGGAATCTGGCGACGACGACCAAGTCCATTCCGCAGATGCAGGGCATCTCCTCACGGTGGTTGCTGAAGCTGCTGCCGTGGGTGCAGGTCTCGGGCGGGGCCTACCGGGTGAACCGAAGGCTCACCTACACGATCGGTGACGGGCGCGTGGCCTTCACGACCGCCGGCGCGCAGGTACGGGTCATCCCGCAGGAACTACGGGAGCTTCGCCTGTTGCGGGAGTTCGAGGACGACGCCGTGCTCGAGGCACTGGCCGACGCCTTCGTCCAACGGGAGTACGAGCCCGGCGACGTGATCATCGAAGCCGGGCGACTGGCCGACGAGGTCGTCATCCTCGCCCACGGCAAGGCGAACAAGATCCGCCCGGGTCACTACGGCGACCAGACCGTTCTGGAGGTGCTCGCGGACGGCGACTATCTCGGCGAACAGGCATTCCTCAGCGGACAGGACGACTGGGACTTCACGATCAAGGCTGTCACCGGCTGCACAGTGGTGGTGCTGCCCCGGCAGGCGATCCAAGAGGCCGTCGACCGGTCAACGGCGCTGAGCTCACACCTCGAGCGATTCCAGGCCAGCCGGCAGCTCGCCCAGAACGAGTACGGCGAGGCCGCCGTGGCGATGGCCTCA
>NZ_JABVEC010000025.1 GCF_014323705.1 Actinomadura alba | reverse complement strand
GAGCTCGTAGGGCTCTAAGGACTGCTTCCAGATGCCGTTGGCGCGTTGGGTCAGAAACGCACACCCCGCCCGCCCAAGGGTGTCGAAACCCGCGCGGAGATGACCAGGGCGAAGTTCACCAGCAGGGTGTAGGGCTCGTTGCTGCCTTGTTCGGCGACCAGGAGCTTGGCGACCATGCCTTCTTGCATCCACGACGCCAATAGATCTTCGCTCGGCGGCTCACCATGCAGGAGCATTGTCCAATCCGCGGCGTGACCGACCATGCGAAGATGCAGCTCCGCCGTAGGCTTCAAATCACCCATTGGTATCCCGCTTCAGCCGATGACCTGATGCGATCTACTTTCAGGCTACGGCAGATGGACGATCCGGCCGCCGGCGGTACGTAGCGCGCCGCACCTGTTCGGGGTGGTCGTCACGGGCCCGGAACCGCCACGTGACGGCGGCGGAGCATGACCGACGCAGTCCTGGCCGTCCGCGGCCCACACCGCATGGAACACCTCGACCGCGTCATCTGGCTGGTGAACCATTCGCAGACCTCAGCGATAGACAACCGCGACGCGGCTACATGGACTCCGACTCCACGATCCAGATGGGGCCGTCCGCACACTCCATACGAACCCCCGGCGCCTGCTCCAACGCGGTACGCAGGACCTTCAGCCAGCGTGTCCGAGGACGTGCTCCCGTCCCCACAGGCCGAGGGGCTGGAGTGCGATTCCGAGGGCGACACCAGGCTCGGTCAGCGCGTACTCGACACGCGGCGGGACCTCGTCGTACACGTCACGGGACACGCTGGTCGTGACCTGTCTGCTCGACGACGCCTCGGTCGGCGAGGCGCTGGAGGGCATCGATCTGACCGGCAAGGACCTGGTGCCCGGGTCGGCGTTGCCGTGGGCGCTGGATCGCGAGAAACGTCAGCTGTTCCAAGGCGCGGATCTGCCGGCTGAATGAGGAACAGCCTTTCGGCGGCCCGCCCGAACCGAGAGTGTCAAACGTAGGCGCAACTGATGCGTGGTCGGCTCCGCTCCGGAAAGCCGGATCGTCCCACCCCTGACCGGCCGGCATGCACATCGTGCATGAGGTCTCCTGATGCGTTCTGGCGAGGCCGGGCGCCTGCCTGCGATCAAGATTCCCTAACTCAACGTAGCCGTATGATTGCCGAATGGTCGGGTTCTGTTCTGCGGCGGCTCGCGTTCGGTCGGGTGAGCCGCTTGGGCGTCAACGGCCCATGCGATACCGGGCTCTATCAGCCATCGCGATCTTGCTTGTACGGGTGGCCGCCCGGTCGGGTGATGCCCGCTTCCGGATGTGCCTGCCGGTCCGACCTGAGCGGTCCAGGGCCCGCTCGCTAGATCAAGAACGTAAAGAGGCGTCAATTCTTTTGTTCGAATTTTCGGTGCGGTGATCAGTGTGGGGCGTGTGGGTATGAGATCTCATGCCGTCTATGTGTGGTGCGGATGAAGCTGTCGAGATTCGGCCCATCCACCGATGATCAATGAGCGGCAGAGGGGTGGTCTTCGAGGTGAATGGTGTTTCGAGTGAGGTCGGCTGCGTCGCCCGCTTTGGTTTCGCTGCCTGTTCGACGGTCCTGGTGGCGGGTGTGCTGATGCAGGGGACCGCACAGGCGGCGCAGGTGTCGCGGCCCGGCGTCACGAGAAATGCCGTGGTCGGCAAAGGAGACAATGATGTCGACTGCAACGACTCGAGTGTTTCCGGCCGTGCGAACAGTGTTACCGCGAACAGCCCGACCAAGAACAAGGGGCTGCAGAATAAATCATCCAACAATTCAGGCCGCGAGATCATCTTCCAGTACGGCATATGCAAACGCGGGAAAAACTGCAAGATCCGGCAGCGGTAGTTGGGCGCATGCCGCTAAACCGCTGCTGGGCCAGGTGATCGCACCTCCCGTCCACGGGTGCTCAGGGCACCACGCGTTCCATGAGAGGAAGGGTGTCTGGGGACCTACAGGCAGGCTGCCGGCTTGCCGGGCCCGTGCGGTGGGTCAGACGCGTCGGCGCAGTCGGTAGGCCAACGGATTCACAGGTCGGCGGGTGGGTCGGGGGTTTGCAGGGGGAGGCGCAGGACGAACTGTGCGCCGCCGGTGGGGGAGTCTTCGATGCGGAGGGTTCCATGGTGGGCGTGGGCGATGTCACGGGCGATGGTGAGGCCGAGGCCGGTGCCTCCGTGGTCGCGGCTTCGGGCGGTGTCCAGGCGGGTGAAGCGTTGGAAGATGCGTTCGCGGTCGGCTTCGGCGATGCCCTCTCCGTCGTCGTTGACGGTGAGCTCGGCGTGGTCTCCGCTGTGGTGGACCTCCACGCACACGGCGTGTCGTGCGTGGCGTTGGGCGTTGTCGAGCAGGTTGGCGAGAGCCCGGTGTATCTGGGGGCGGACTGCGTGGATGGTCACCGTAGGGTCGAGGTGGAGCTCCACGACGTGGGGGTCGACGCGGTGGGAGATCTCCGTTTCGACCAGTTCTGCCAGGTTGAGTGTTTGCAGTGCCTGGGGCCTGTTCGCCTCGACCCGTGCTAGGAGCAGGAGGTCGGTGATGATGAACTCGAGCCGGTCGACGCCTTTGAGCGCATGCTGCAGAAGGGCTTCAAGGTCGGTCTGATCGGGGTGGAGTTGTGCCTCCTCGAGTTGGGCGCGGAGCCCGGCCAGGGGTGTACGCAGTTCATGTGAGGCGTCAGAGGCGAACTGCCGCTGTTGGTTGAGCGTTCGCTCGAGTCGTCCCAGCATGCTGTTGACGGTTGCGGTGAATCGGGTGATCTCGTTTCCGCCGGCCGGTTCGGGAACGCGGCGGCTGAGGTCGTCGCCGTTGATGGCGGCCAGCTCCGCGCCGACGACCCCTACCGGTCGAAGCGCCCGGCCGGTGACCCTCCAGGTCCCCCAGCTGATGAGGACGACCAGTGCGGTGATTTGAGTCACGAAGATCGCATCGAAGATCCCCGTCGACGATAGGGCCGGGACGTGCCGGCCTGCGTAGACCACGGGGGAGTCAGGGGCGGAGCGGACGCGGAGGGCGGAGATGCGCAGGCAGCCCGGCCCGGGTTGCGCGCAGGTCTGCACGTCCTGCTGCGGGTCGTCTGGGGGAGGCCACACCCTGGTCATCGGCGGCATCCCTCGAGCTGCAAGGGAGAACCCGATGATGCGGTTGCCGGGAGCCACGACCTGGATCAGATCCACGCCACCGGCCCGCGGCACGATCGGGCTGATCAGCCGCCCGCGGCGAACCTGCGCCGCGGTGAATTCGGCCTCCTGCCTGATGTGCCGCCAGGTGTTGCTGTTCAGCGCCTGGTGCGCGGCCACGCCTGCGGCTATTCCGGCGGGGACGAGGAAGAGCACCGCCATGAGGGTCACCAGGGCGGTCACCTGCCCGCGGATCGACTGCGGGCGTAACCGGATGTGCAGTGCGGAAAGGGACATGTCTGGAAGCGCACTCCCTCATACCATGATCGTATTTCGCGCAGGTGCACGTCATCTGGTGACGAGGCCGATCGTTCGCCGAGCCGCCTCCAGGGCATGCCGCTGATGCGGTCTCGCCACGAAGCTGTCTCCTCGACTGGGACTTGCTCCTCGGTGGGGCGCGCGTCAGGTGAGCGAACGCGGCTCACGCCATCACATCACGCTGCCAAGCGTCCCTATCATTTCAATAGACCAATAGTCAACTCTACATCTTTGTCGCCGGCCTGCGATGTCAGCCGTTTGCGCAGGGTGAGGGCGTCCTCCAGGGTGCGGAGGTAGTGCACGCCCTCCAGGCCGTCACCAGGCTCCCATCCCCGAGGAGACACCGAACCCCAGGGCGAGTGGTAGCGCTATGACCGCGACGGTGAGCCCGGCTTCCCGGCGGGGCTGGCGTCCCATCGCCTCCAGGTCGGTCCTGCTGGGCAGCAGCGCCCGAATCCGAGCAGCGTTCAATCGCCTCATGAACCCTTGGGTCATCAGATCTGGTCTGCTTCCTGCAATTCGGTCAGGAGATCGCGCTGGCCGGTGAGCAGCTGGGTGAGGATCCGCCGTGCGGCCCGCATCAGATCCGACACGTCCCCGCCGGCAAGTTCGTACATCACCGTCGATCCCTCACGCCGGGCGGTCACGATGCCTGCCCGGCGCAGCACCGCCAGCTGCTGGGACAGATTGGACGCCTCTACCTCGATCGCGGCCAGCAGGTCCCGGACCGGCATGGGCCCGTCGCACAACAGCTCCAGCACCCGGATGCGCACAGGGTGACCAAGCGTCTTGAACAGCTCGGCCTTGGCCTGATGCAGCGGAACAGGCATGGCTCAGCCCTCGATCCGGCAGCCCAAGGCTCTGCGGGCGTCGCTTTGACGTCGCGCTCGGAAGTCAGGCTCTGGAGCTACGCCACGTCGTACGCCTAGACCCGACACGCCAATCTCATCGGCGGCCATTACCCAGCTGACGCATCCGCCACCAAGGATCAGCACTGAGATCACTCACGCACTCTCACCAGCGTCTCCGCCGTCACGGGCCTCGTGGGCCCCGGCGCCAGGGGTGTCGGAGGCGTCGTCGGCCACCGAGACACCTGCGCCCAACTCCTTTCGGAGCCGGTCGAGATCAGTTCCGCCGCTGCTGTACTTCAGCTTGCGAGCGACCTTCGTCTGCTTGGCCTTGGCTCGACCGCGCCCCACGCGCTCGCCTCCTCATTCAGGGCCGTGCTGGACACACTGGCCGCTACCGATCCGGCTGACCTATCTAACCGTCCGCAGGTTGCGAGTTTACCAAATTGAACAATCCTGCAAGTCGTGAACTCCGAGACCCGGCACAGTTCGTCGCGTTGCCGGTCTTGTGGTTGGCGCTCGGGCTCGTGCAGCCGGCTCACCCGCGCGGCCCGGATATCCGCGGCCGGGGTTCATCGCACCCAGTCTCTCGGCAGGCCGGCTTGGCGCGACAACGTGCTTGCCATGCCGGGCGATGGGCGGACGGTCAACCAGTGTGCAGCGCCATCACAGATGGCGGTATCGATCTCTCCTCCAACTAATCCCACGCCGGACATACCCATTGATCGAGGCTCATGTGCTGAATCGACGAGATGTGCTCAAGGCCGCCCTGGTGGCGCCGATCGGGGTGGCGGCCGCACGGCCCGCGTCGGCGGCGGCGGAGCCGTGGGAGGCCGTGGTCGCCAGGGGGAATGTGCCTTCCGCGTTGGTGAATTTCGACACCACGATGAAGAAGTACATGTATGAGCGCGGGATCACCGCGGGGCAGTTGGCGGTCGCTCGCGGGGGCAAGTTGGTCTTCACCCGCGCCTACACGTTGTCGACGCCCGCGAAACCCGTGCCGGCTGTGACGCCGACGAGTCTGTTCAGGATCGCGAGCCTCAGCAAGCACATCACGGCGACCGCGATCCTGCGGCTGGCGCAGGAGGGGAGGCTGAATCTCGGCACCCCGGTCACCAGCCTGCTCGATCTGAAGCCCATGACGGGCAAGAAGGCCGACGCGCGGTTGTCGAACGTGACCATCTGGCGGCTGCTACAGCACACCGGCGGGTGGGATCGGGAGATCTCCGACGATCCGGGCACCATCGAGCACAAGATCGCCGACGCCCTCGGCACGGGGCTGCCGAACGACAACGCCGACATGATGACCTATATGACGAGCCTGCCGCTCGACTTCACGCCCGGCTCCAGACACGCGTACTGCAACTATGGCTACCTGCTGCTCGGGCGGGTGATCGAGGAGGTCACCGGGCAGAGCTACGGGTCGTACGTCACCAGCAGGCTGCTCACCCCGCTCAAGATCACGCGCATGCGGCTGGGACGCACCCTGAAGGCCGAGACGCCGGGCGAGGTGCCCTACGAGTCGGTGTTCACCACCAGGACGGTGCTCGACGAGTCCGCCAAGATCGTTCCGTACCCGTACGGAGGGTTCAACATGGCCAACAAGGACGCCAGCGGCGGCTGGGTGGCCACGGCCATGGACCTCGTCAGGTTCGAGCGCGTCTTCGATCTGCCGGCGACCACGAACCTGCTGGACGCCCGGTCGATCTCACGGGCCTTCGCCAGACCCGAGTGGGGAACCTTCCCCTCCGGGTCGTGGTACGGCGCCGGCTGGTACGTCCGGGAGAACAACGGCGGGCTCAACACCTGGCACAGCGGCGGCCTGGCCGGGACCCACACGTACCTTTGCAGGAGGTACGACGGGGTCGCCTACGCCGCCTTCTTCAACCGCCGCCAAGAAACCGACAGCGAGCCCGACTTCGGCGACATCGACCCTCTCCTTTACGGCGTGGCCAACGGGATCACCACGTGGCCCTCGGTGGACTACAGCTCCCTCTACTTCTGAACGTGGCCGGCGGCGGTCCGGCGGATGTGTGCGTGCGAATCCACCTCCGGCATGCCCTGCGCGGACAGTAGGACCATCTGCGCCCTCCGCGAGGTCACCACCGACCCAGTGCCTCTGCGGATGATCCGCAGCAGCCACGGCCCCTCTTCATCTTCGATCTCGCGTACGCGTACTCGTTCTGCCACCAAGACGGCCTGACCGTGGCGCGCCCCAAGACCACCATCCGGACGGCGCGCCATGCCACTACGGGGGGAAGGTCGCCTGACGCGGCACGTAGACTTGGATTGTTCATTGTCTTGGATCGTTCGCGTTTATGAAGGTAGGTTTGGGCCATGACCGCATCCCAGACTCCGACCACCGCCGAGGAACTGCGCGGTGCCGGCCTGCGGGTGACGGCCGCCCGCGTCGCGCTGCTCGAGACCGTACGGGACGGTGACCACCTCGGCGTCGAGGCGATCGCCTCCGGGGTGCGCGATCGCGTAGGCCATATCTCCCTCCAAGCCGTGTACGAGGCCCTCCACGCGCTCGCCGCGGCGGGACTCGTACGCCGCATCGAACCGGCCGGCAGCCCGGCCCGGTTCGAGGGACGCGTCGGGGACAACCACCACCACGTCGTGTGCCGGTCGTGCGGTGTCGTCGCCGACGTCGACTGCGCGGTCGGCGAGGCGCCCTGCCTGACCGCGTCGGACGACCACGGCTTCTCGGTCGACGAGGCCGACGTCATCTACTGGGGCCTGTGCCCCGGCTGTTCCACCGCCAGCAGTTCCTGAGCACCGTGATCCGCCTAGAACAGAAAGATGCCCATGTCTGAGAACCATGATGCAATCGTCGTAGACGCGAAGTCGGAGGGCGAGGGTGGCTGCCCGGTCGCGCACGGGCGCGCCCCGCACCCGACTCAGGGCGGCGGAAACCGCCAGTGGTGGCCGGAGCGGCTCAACCTGAAGGTCCTCGCCAAGAACCCCGCCGTGGCCGACCCCCTCGGCGAGGAGTTCAGCTACGCCGAGGCGTTCAAGACCCTTGACCTCGCGGCGGTGAAGCAGGACGTCGCGGAGGTGCTGACGACCTCACAGGACTGGTGGCCGGCCGACTTCGGCAACTACGGCCCGTTCATGATCCGGATGGCGTGGCACAGCGCGGGCACGTACCGGATCAGCGACGGCCGCGGCGGCGCCGGGGCCGGCCAGCAGCGCTTCGCCCCCCTCAACAGCTGGCCGGACAACGGGAACCTCGACAAGGCTCGCCGCCTGCTGTGGCCGGTCAAGAAGAAGTACGGTCAGAAGCTCTCGTGGGCCGACCTCATGATCCTCGCCGGCAACGTCGCCCTGGAGTCGATGGGCTTCAAGACCTTCGGCTTCGCCGGCGGTCGTGAGGACGTCTGGGAGCCCGACGAGGACGTCTACTGGGGTCCCGAGTCCACCTGGCTCGACGACGAGCGCTACACCGGTGACCGGGAGCTCGAGAACCCCCTCGCCGCGGTCCAGATGGGCCTCATCTACGTCAACCCGGAGGGCCCGAACGGCAACCCGGACCCGCTCGCCGCGGCCCGCGACATCCGTGAGACGTTCCGCCGGATGGCGATGAACGACGAGGAGACGGTCGCCCTGATCGCGGGCGGTCACACCTTCGGCAAGACCCACGGTGCGGGCCCGTCGGACCACGTCGGCCCCGATCCCGAGGCCGCCTCGATCGAGGAGCAGGGCTTCGGCTGGAAGAACTCCTACGGCACCGGCAAGGGCGGCGACGCGATCACCAGTGGTCTCGAGGGGATTTGGACGACCACCCCGGTGACGTGGGACAACAGCTTCTTCGAGATCCTGTTCGGCTACGAGTGGGAGCTGTTCAAGAGCCCCGCCGGCGCGAACCAGTGGAGGCCGAAGGACGGCGCGGGGGCGGGTACCGTCCCCGATGCCCACGACCCGTCGAAGAGCCACGCCCCGACGATGCTGACGACCGACCTCGCGCTCCGCATCGACCCGGTCTACGAGCAGATCTCGCGGCGCTTCTTCGAGAACCCCGACGAGTTCGCGGACGCCTTCGCCCGGGCGTGGTTCAAGCTGACCCACCGCGACATGGGCCCGATCGTGCGCTACCTCGGCCCGGAGGTCCCGGCCGAGACGCTGCTGTGGCAGGACCCCCTCCCCGCGGTGACGCACGAGCTCATCGGTGCTGAGGACATCGCCTCCCTCAAGGGCCGGATCCTCGCCTCTGGCCTGTCGGTGTCCCAGCTCGTGTCCACCGCGTGGGCCTCGGCCTCGTCGTTCCGTGGCAGCGACAAGCGCGGCGGCGCCAACGGTGCGCGCATTCGCCTCGAGCCGCAGAGCGGGTGGGAGGTCAACGACCCCGACCAGCTGGCGACGGTGCTGCGCACCCTGGAGGGAATCCAGGAGGCCTTCAACGCCGCTCAGACCGGCGGCAAGCGGATCTCGCTCGCCGACCTGATCGTGCTCGCCGGTGGTGCGGCCGTCGAGCGGGCAGCCAAGGACGCCGGCTTCGACGTCGAGGTCCCCTTCACGCCGGGCCGCGCGGACGCGTCGCAGGAGCAGACCGACGAGGAGTCGTTCGCCGCTCTCGAGCCGACCGCCGACGGGTTCCGCAACTACCTCGGGAAGGGCAACCGGCTGCCGGCCGAGTACCTGCTGATCGACCGGGCGAACCTGCTGACCCTGAGCGCCCCCGAGATGACGGTCCTCGTCGGTGGCCTCCGTGTCCTGGGCGCGAACCACCAGCAGTCGCCGCTCGGCGTCCTCACCACGACCCCCGGGTCTCTGACCAACGACTTCTTCGTCAACCTGCTCGACCTGGGCACGACATGGAAGGCGACGTCCGAGGACGCGAACGCGTTCGAGGGTCGCGACGCCGCCACGGGCGAGGTCAAGTGGACCGGCAGCCGTGCCGACCTCGTCTTCGGGTCGAACTCCGAGCTGCGCGCGCTCGCGGAGGTCTACGCGAGCGATGACGCGAAGGAGAAGTTCGTGAACGACTTCGTCGCGGCGTGGGACAAGGTGATGAACCTCGACCGGTTCGACCTCGTCTGATCATCCTCGTCTGATCATGACGTCCAGGTCGGCCCTTGCCGGCCGACCTGGACGTCCCAGGGCCTGTCGGAGCGGTGCGGTCGATCGTCGGGTTGGACGGATAATCGCGCGATCGTGCGGGGGAGCGGCCGCGATGCGCTGCGGTGATCTGGTCATCCGGTGGACGACGACGATCAGCGTGGTGTCCCGCGCGGTTCTTGTGCCGGAACCGGGGTGAGCAGCGTGCCGTCTGCCATGAACTGCCAGAGGTTACGGAAGGCGAGGTCGCCCATTGCCTCGCGTGTCTCGCGCGTCGCGCTCGCGATGTGCGGCAGTAGGAGGACCTTGTCCAGGTCGAGTAGTGCGGGGGGCACGTTGGGCTCGTCGGCGAACACGTCGAGCGCGGCGCCCGCGAGCCGATCGGTGACGAGCGCGTCGACCAGCGCCGGCTCGTCCACCACGCTGCCCCGTGCGATGTTCACGAGGTAGCCGTCCGGGCCGAGCGCGGTGAGCACCGCTTCCGATACGAGTCCGCGGGTCCCGGGGCCGCCCGAGGTCGCGACCACGAGCACGTCACACCAGGCGGCGAGCTTCTCGGCGGAGTCGACATGGTCGTAGGGGACGTCGTCGACGATGGATCGGGTGTGGTAGCGGATCTGCGTGCCGAAGGCCTCCAACCGGCGCGCGATCGCGCGGCCGATCCGGCCGAGGCCGAGGATGCCGATCCGGCTGCCGCTGACCTTCCTGGCGAGCGGGTAGCCACCGAGCGTCCAGTCGCCCCGGCGTACGTACCGGTCGGCGGCGGCGAACCGGCGCATCACGTTGATCAGCGCTCCGACCGCGGCGTCGGCGACGCAGTCGGTCAGTACATCCGGGGTGTTGCTGACTTGGATGCCGCGTGCGGTGGCCATCGCGATGTTCGTGGTGTCATAGCCCACGCCGAAGTTCACGATCGCTCGAAGCCGGGGCAGGGCCGCCATCAGCTCATCGCTCACCCCGATCCGCGACGTGGTCACCGCGGTGACGAAGTCGGCGCCATGCAGTGTCAGGAATCCGGTCGGGTCGGGCTGTTCGTCGAGCCGGACGGAGTCATAGTGCTCGCGCACCCTGCGGTCCAGGGACGGCTGCAACGGGCCGACCTGCAGAACCCGGGAGGGGGCGGGTGCCCGGCCGGTCGTCGGTTCGTCCACCATGCTCGTCTCCTGATGCTCAGTGCCGGTCGAGTGCGGGGCGCTTCGGGTCGAAGGTCCAGCCGGGGATGAGGTACCGCATGGCGGTGGCGTCGTCCCGGCCGCCCAGGCCCTCGGTCAGGTAAAGCCGGTGCGCCGAGTCGAGCCGGTCGAGGTCGATCTCGATGCCTAGGCCGGGCGCGGACGGTACCGGCAGGTGGCCGTCGACGATATCGAGTGGGGCAGTGGTCAGGCGCTGGCCGTCCTGCCAGATCCAGTGGGTGTCGATGGCGGTGATGTCGCCGGGTGCCGCGGCGGCGACGTGGGTGAACATCGCCAGGGAGATGTCGAAGTGACTGTTGGAGTGCGAGCCCCAAGTGAGCCCCCATGCGTCGCACAGCTGCGCGACCCGCACGGAGCCGCCCATCGTCCAGAAGTGCGGGTCCGCGAGGGGGATGTCGACGGCGCCCGCCGTGACGGCGTGCCCGAGCTCGCGCCAGTCGGTGGCCACCATGTTCGTGGCGGTGCGCAGACCGGTGGCTCGCCTGAATTCGGCCATCGTCTCCCGGGCGGAGAATCCGTTCTCGGCACCGCACGGGTCCTCGGCGTACGCCAGGACGTCCCCCAGGTCGCGGCCGAGCCGGATCGCCTCGGCCAGTGACCAGGCTCCGTTCGGGTCCAGGGTGACGCGCGCCGCCGGGAAGCGCCGCGCGAGCGCGGTCACGGCCTCGGCCTCGCGCGGCCCGGGCAGCACGCCGCCTTTCAGCTTGAAGTCAGCGAAGCCGTACCGGGCTTGTGCCGCCTCGGCGAGTGCCACCACCGCGTCCGGCGTCAGCGCCTCCTCGTCGCGCAGCCGGAGCCAGTCGTCGTCGTCCTCGCCGGCCCGGTAGGCCAGATCGGTGCGCCGGCGGTCGCCGATGAAGAACAGGTAGCCGAGCACGGGGACCCGGTCCCGCCGGCGGCCCGTTCCGAGCAGTTCCACGACCGGCACCTCGAGGTACTGCCCGAGGAGGTCGAGCAGAGCGCATTCGAAGGCGGTCACGACGTGCACGGTCGTGCGGAGGTCGAAGGTCTGCGCGCCCCGTCCGGCCGCGTCATGGTGCGCGAAGCGCCGCCGCACCGACTCCAGCACCGTGTTGTACGTCGCGACCCGCCGGCCGACGAGCAGGGACCTCGACTCTTCGAGGGCACGAGTGATCTTCTCTCCGCCGGGGACCTCGCCGACGCCGACACGGCCGTCGGAGTCGGTGAGCAGGACGACGTTGCGGGTGAAGTACGGTGCGTGGGCGCCGCTGAGGTTCAGCAGCATGCTGTCCCGGCCGGCGACCGGTACTACCTGGAGATCGGTGACGATCGGTGAGCCGGCCATCTCAGTGGCGGTCCGGGACGCCGTCGACCAGGCGCCTGATGCCGAGTGGATTGCCGTCGGCCAGTTCGTCCGGGACCAGCTCCGCGGGCAGGGCCTGGTAGCTCACCGGGCGCAGGAAACGTTCGATCGCCCGGGTTCCCACCGACGTGGTGGCCGGTGCCGAGGTGGCCGGGAAGGGGCCGCCGTGCACCACCGCATGGCCCACCTCGACGCCGGTCGGCCAGCCGTTGAAGACCACCCGGCCGGCGATCAGTTCGAGTCGTGGGAGCAGCTCGCGCGCCGCGCCGACGTCGGCCGGCGCGGCGTGCACGGTAGCGGTCAGCTGGCCTTCGAGCCGGTCGACGATCTCGTGCAGCTGAGCCGTGTCGCGGACCCGGACGACGAGTGACGCGGCGCCGAAGACCTCGTCGTGCAGTGCGGGGTGAGCGAGGAAGGTGTCCCCGTCCGTGACGAAGAGCGCGGGCCGGCCGGGAGCGCCGATCGCGGGGTCGCCGAGACCGCGGGCCAGGGTACGCACCCGCTCGGTGGCCGCCAGCCGTTCGACTCCGGCGGTGTAGGCGGCCTGGATGCCGCTGGTCAGCATTGGCGCGCTCGGCGCCGTGGCCACCGCGGCCGCGGCCGCGTCGAGGAAGGATTCGACGCCGTCGGCGCCGAGTGCGAACACCAGACCGGGGCTGGTGCACAGCTGGCCGGCCCCGGTGGTGAGCGAGGCGACGAACGCGGTGCCCAGTTCGGAACCCTGCCGTCGCAGTGCATCCGGGAGCACGAAGACCGGGTTGACGCTGGACATCTCCGCGTAGACCGGAATCGGCTCCGGCCGGCCGGCCGCCGCCGCGACGAGCGCGAGGCCGCCGCTTCGTGAACCGGTGAAGCCGACCGCCTTGATACGCGGATCCGTCACCAGGGCGGTGCCGATCGAGTGACCGGCACCCTGCAGAAGGGAGAAGGTCCCTTCGGGCAGGCCGTGCTCTTCGACGGCGGCACGGAGTGCCCGGCCGACGAGCTCGGCGGTGCCCGGGTGCGCCGGGTGCCCCTTCACCACGACGGGAGCACCGGCGGCCAGCGCCGAGGCGGTGTCGCCACCCGCGACCGAGAAGGCCAGTGGGAAGTTGCTCGCGCCGAACACCGCGACCGGCCCGAGGGGAATCATGCGCTGGCGCAGGTCGGGCCGCGCCTGCGGCCGGCGGTCCGCGATCGCCGGATCGATCCGCGCGCCGAGCCAGTCCCCGTCGCGGACCACCGCGGCGAACAACCGCAGCTGGCCGGTGGTCCGAGCGCGTTCGCCCTCGACGCGGGCCCGTGGGATCCCGGTCTCGGCCCGCACGCGTTCCACGAGTACGTCGCCGAGCGCGTCGATGCGGTCGGCGACGCTCTCCAGAAAGGCGGCCCGGGTCTCCAGATCGGTCTGCCGGTAGCCGGCGAACGCCTGCTGAGCCAGCTCGGTCGCACGGCGGACCTCGTCGGGTCCGGCCTCCCCGTAGGCGGGCTCGAGTCGCGCACCGGTGCGCGGGTCGACCGCCCGGAACTCGCCCGCGGACCCGGGTACGTCGGCGGCGCCGATCAGCAGCGCACCGGTGAGGGCGCCTTCGGCGGTCAACGGGCCACCTTCTTGATCAGCTCGGTCAGCTCGGTGAGCTCGCGTCCGGTGAGGTCGGTGAGGGGCGGCCGGACCGGGCCGGCGGGCCGGCCGGTCGCGGTCATCCCGGCCTTGACGATGGACACCGCATATCCCGGGCGCCGGTTGCGGATCTCGAGGTACGGCAGGACGAACTCGTTGAGCTTGGCGTAGACCGCCGACCGGTCCCGGGCGCGCACCGCGTCGTAGAACCCGACGGCGAACTCGGGGATGAAGTTGAACAGGGCAGAGGAGTACGTCGTGACGCCGAGCTCGAGATAGGGGAGCGCGTAAACCTCGGCGGTGGGCAGCCCGCCTACGTACAGCAACCGTTCTCCGAGGGTGGCGTACAGCCGGGTCATGAGCTCGATGTCACCGATGCCGTCCTTGAAGCCGATCAGGTTGGGGCAGCTCTCGGTCAACCTGGCCACGGACCGAACGGTGAAGGCGGCGTTGGCCCGGTGGTAGACGATCACGCCGAGTGAGGTCGCCGCGCACACCGCCTCGACGTGCGCGACGAGGCCGTCCTGGCTCGCCTCGGTGAGGTACGGCGGCAGCAGGAGCAGTGCGTCCGCGCCCGCGGCCTCGGCGTCCCGGGCCATCTCGGTCGCCAGCGCGGTGCCGTAGCCGGCCGGTGCCACGACCGGGATGCCGTCGGCCGTCGCGGCGACCGCCGCGCGCACCACCTGTCCGACCTCGCCGGGGGTCAGGGAGAAGAACTCCCCGGTGCCGCCGGCAGCGAACATTCCCGAGGCCGGGTACCCGCCGAGCCTGGCGACGTGGTCGCGGTAGGCCGGCTCGTCGAAGCCGAGGTCGGACGCCATGTGAGTCACGGGGAAGGCCAGCAGCCCATTGCCGAGAACGGCTTTCAGATCCTCATGGGTGACACGTGCCATCTGCTCTGGCTCCAGGGGGTCGAAGGGCTCATGGAGAGGTCGGCGGTTCTCGATAACGGCTGGCTGTCAGGCTAGGTGCTGGACTTATGCCTGTCCAAGACGAAAGTGGCATGTGGTGATACCTTCCCTGCATGGTGAGTAGTGACGGTGGCCGTACGCCACCGGAAGAGGGCGGGAGGGGTATCGCGTACACGCTCGATCAGCTCCGCGGCTTCGTCGCCGTCGCCGAGGAGCGGCACTTCGGGCGAGCGGCAGACCGGCTGCGGATGACCCAGCCTCCGCTCAGCCGGCAGGTGCAGAAGCTCGAGCGCGCGGTAGGCGTCACGCTGTTCGAACGGACCTCGCACGGCGTCACCCTGACGCCCGCCGGCCGGGCCTTCCTCGCCGAGGCGCGGCGTCTGCTCAGGCTCGCGGAGTCGGCTCCGCTGGTGGCCCGCCGCAGCGCGCAAGGCACGATGGGCTCGGTGCGGATCGGCTTCACCGCCGTGTCGGCGCTGACCGTGCTCGGCCAGTGGATCTCCGCCGCCGCCGAGCATCTGCCGGGCGTCGACCTGGTGCTGACCGAGATGGTGACCCGAGAGCAGCTCGACGCATTGTTGGCGGGGGAGATCGACGTCGGCCTGGCCCGCGGCGTGCCCCGCTCGGACGTGTTGAGCGCGCGGCTGGTGCACACCGAGTCGCTGGTCCTCGCCGCGCCGCGCGACCACCCTCTGGCAGGACTCGGCCGTACGCCCCGGCTCGCCGACATCGCCGAGCACGACGTCGTGACGTACTCCACGGTGGAGGCGCGGTACTTTCACGAGCTGGTCATCACGGTCTTCCGCGATGCGGGCGTGGTGCCGCGTTACGTGCAGCAGATCGGACAGGTGCACAGCCTGCTGGCGCTCGTGGACGCTGGGCTCGGCGTCGCACTGGTGCCCCGGTCGGCCTCGGCCCTGCGGCTCGCCAACCTGGCGTTCCTCGATGTCACCGACCTGCCGCCCGACATCGTCGAGGCGCATTGCGTCTGGCGCACCGCGAACGAGGACCCGGCCCTGCACGCCCTGTTCCGGCTGGTCGGTCACTGACGGCCGGCGGCCGCGGCGACCTGATCTCGATGCTTGACGGCGGCAGACCGGCCACTTAAGGTCCGTCTACGCATAGAGACGAGTTCCATCTTCGTAGACGACCCGTCCGCAGGAAGGTGCTCTTCTCCGGCCGCGCCCACCCCCCGCAGCCGCGTCCATCACTTGCGCTCTCGACAAGCCCTGCCCCGGAGAGATCATGCGCACTTCCCATTGCCGAACCGCGCGGCCCTCGCCGCGCAGCGGCATCGTCTGCCTCGTGACGCTCGCCGGCCTGGTGGCCTCCGGCGGATGCACGGTGGCCAACAGTGACTCACTGACCGGTGGCGCCAAGGGCGCGCTGCGGATCGTGCTGCCGCAGGAGCCGCCCACGCTGGAACCCTGCGAGTCCTCGCTGACCTCGACCGGCGTCGTCGTACGGTCGAACGTCACCGAGCCGCTGATCGAACGCGACCCGACATCCGGAGCGCTGAAACCGCTGCTCGCGACCGAGTGGAAGGCCGGCGGGCCCACCACCTGGACCTTCAAGATGCGCGAGGGCGTGCGGTTCCAGGATGGCACGGCGTTCGACGCCGACGACGTCGCCTTCACGATCGAACGCGCGGTCGGCTCGAAGCTCGGCTGCAACGTCGACGGGTACGTGTTCGCCGACAGCAAGCTGAGCGTCGACGTGCCCGACAAGTCCACGCTCACCGTCACCACCACCGAGCCCGACCCCATCCTGCCGCTGCGGCTCTCCTTTCTCGAGATCGTGCCGACCGGCACGAACACTCAGGCCAAGGTGCGCGAGCCGATCGGCACCGGGCCGTACCGCATCGCCAAATGGGATCCCGGCATCAGCCTGCAGCTGGACCGCAACGACGACTACTGGGGCGCCAAACCGTCCTACCCCGCCGTGCGTTACTCCTGGCGGGCCGAGAGCACCATCCGCGCCGCGATGATCACCAGCGGTGAGGCCGATCTCGCCACCGGGCTCGGCCCCGAGGACGGCGCGGGCGACCTGGCGGTGCCGTACGCCAATAACGAGACCACCGCGCTGCGGATGGACGGCACGGAGCCCCCGCTCAACGACATCCGGGTCCGGCAGGCGGTCAACTACGCCCTCGACAAGCAGGGCATCGTGCAGTCGCTCCTGCTCAACCTCGGCCAGCCGGCCGGTCAGCTGGTGCCGCCCGGCGTCGTCGGCCACGATCCGGCGATCAGGCCGTGGCCGTACGATCCGGCCAAGGCGAAGACGCTCATCGCGCAGGCGCGGGCCGACGGGGTTCCCGTGGACCAGCAGATCACGCTCATCGGCCGCAACGAGCAGTTCCCCAGGGTGGCCGAGATCGTCGAGGCGATGCAGAACGCCCTCAGCGAGGTCGGGCTCAACGTGAAGATCAAGATGCTCGACACCGCCGCGCAGCTGGAGTACCAGCTGCGTCCCTTCGTCAAGGGCGCCGGCCCGGTGCTGCTGCTGATCCAGCACGGCAACCAGGCAGGTGACGCCGCCTTCACCACCAGCCAGTACATCGCCAGCGACGGTCCGCAGAGCTGGTTCGGCGCACCGGAGCTCGACGACATGATCGACAAGGCGGGCCAGATGACCGGGGCGAAGCGCCAGCAGGCATTCGCCGGCGTGCTCCGCTACGAGAACGACCACGTCGTGGAGTACGCGCACCTCGCGCACATGCGAGGGCTGCTCGGCATGTCGCCGAACATCCGATACCAGCCGAACCCGGCGACCGGTGACGAGCTCCGGCTCGCCGACGTCCGACCGGCCAAGTGAGGTGACAGAATGCCGACCTTCGTGCGCCGACGCATCGTCTCCAGCGCGATCCCGCTGGTCGTCGTGGTCCTAGGCGTGTTCTGCCTCGCCCGGCTCACCGGTGATCCGGCCAAGCTCTACCTGCCGCTGAGCGCGACGCCCGAGATGCGGACGGAGTTCCTCGCCCGCAACGGCTTCGACAGGCCCGTGCTCTCCCAGCTCCTCGACTACCTCGGCAACGTGTTCACCTTCGACTTCGGTGAGTCGCTGCGGACCGGCCAGTCCGCGGCGGGCATGGCGTTGCGGGCGTTCCCCGCGACACTGCAGCTCGCCGGAACGACGATGCTGCTCGCCATCGTCGGCGCCATCGTGATCGGCAGCTGGGCGGCGTACCGGCCGAACTCCGTCGCAGACAGGATTGCCAGCCTGTTGTCGATGACCGCGGGCAGCATGCCGGACTTCTGGTTCGCGATCATGGGTGTGCTCATCTTCGCGGTGACGCTGGGCTGGCTGCCCACCTCGGGTGTCGTCGGTGGCCCGGAGGTCTGGGTGCTGCCGGTCATCACCCTGCTGATCAGGCCGTTCGGTGTGCTGGTCCAGGTCGTGCGCGGATCGATGGTCACCGCGCTGTCCGCGCCCTACGTCAAGGTCGCGCGCAGCAAGGGCGCCAGTGAGCCGCGGGTGGTCTTCGGGCACGCGCTGCGCAACGCCGCGCCCCCCGTGCTCACGGTGGCCGGCGACCTCACCGTCGGCCTGGTCAACGGTGCCGTCGTGGTCGAGACCATCTTCGGTTGGCCGGGCATCGGGAAACTGATGATCGACTCGATCCTGCAACGCGACTTCGCGGTGCTGCAGGCGGCGGTCCTGGTGACGGCAGTGACGATCTTCGCCCTCAACATCCTCATCGACCTCTGTCACGCACTGCTCGACGCGCGCGTACGACAGGTGGTCCCGGCATGAGGAAACCCGGAATGACGAACGGAGCACCCATGACCGTGACCGTCGACGACCATGTCACCGGCCAGGGCGACCCGGCGCCCGCGGGGGAGCCGCGCTCTGTACACCGGGCCCGGTGGTGGCGGTTGCTCCTGCGGGACCCGGCCGCGACCGTCGCCGCCCTGGTGCTGCTGGGGGTGTTCCTGGCCTCGACACTCGGCCGGGTGCTGATCGGTGACATGGACACCGAGCAGAACCTGCGGGCGGTCAACACCCCGCCACTGCACTTCGAGAACGGCTGGCAGTTCGTGCTCGGCAGCGACGCGCTGGGCCGCAGCGTGCTCGCCCGCCTGATCGTCGCCGGCGGCACCACCCTCTCGGTGGCGATCCCGGCGGTGCTCATCTCACTGGTCGTCGGCGGAGCCTGGGGGATGTGGGCGGGCTACCACCGGGGCTGGCGCGAGAACGTCTCGATGCGGATCGCCGACATCATCCTCAGCTTCCCCTCGCTGCTGCTCGCCGTCGTCGTGCTCTACATCTTCTCCCCGCGGGTCGCCAACATCGTGCTGATCCTGTCGATCGCGCGCATCCCCGTCTACCTGCGGACCGCGAGGGCAGAGTCGGCGGAGCTGCGCAGCCGGCTCTTCGTCGACGCGGCACGCACCTTCGGTACCAAGAGCGGCGCCATCATCGTCCGGCATGTCACGCCGGTGGTCGCGCCGACGCTGCTCACCGTCGCGACGCTCGACTTCTGTTTCGTGATGCTCTCGGAGTCCTCCCTGAGCTTCCTCGGCATCGGCATCCAGGCCCCCGATGTGAGCTGGGGGCTGATGGTCGCCCAGGGTCGGCAGTACCTGCAGTCGGCCTGGTGGACCGCTGTCTTCCCCGGCCTGGCCATCGTCATCACCACGGTCTCGGCCACCGTCCTCGCCGCCTGGTTCCGGCTGGCCACCGATCCCGCCCAGCGATGGCGGCTGGCGCTCCCGCGCGGACGCCGCGGCACCCGGTCCGCCCTCCAGGAGGTGCACCAGTGAGCTCCACCTCTACCGTCGCGCTCGACGTCGAAGGTCTGTCCGTGGACATTCGCACGCCGGCCGGTACCGCTCGCGCCGTGGACGGGGTCGGCTTCTCCGTACGGTCCGGCCAGACCCTCGCCCTGCTCGGCGAGTCCGGCTGTGGCAAGAGCATGACCGCGCAGGCGATCGTCGGGCTGCTCGACCCGGTGGCCCACGTCTCCGATGGCGCCGTCCGGCTCGACGGCACGGACCTGCTGACCCTGGACCGCGCCGCCCGGCGGCGGCTCGCCGGCCCCGGGATATCGATCGTCTTCCAGGACGCGCTCACCGCTCTCAATCCAGTGCAGACCGTCGGCGCACAGCTGGCCGAGCCCTTCCGCATCCATCGCGGGCTGTCCCGCCGTGCGGCCCGCAAACGGGCCATGGAGCTGATGGAACGCGTCGGCATTCCCGACGCCGGGGCCCGGATGTCGGCGTATCCGCACCAGTTCTCCGGCGGCATGCGGCAGCGGCTGCTGATCGCCATGGCGGTGGCGCTGGACCCGAGCGTCCTGCTCGCCGACGAGCCGACCACGGCGCTCGATGTCACGATCCAGTCCCAGATCATGGAGCTTCTGCGCGAACTGCGTGCCGAACGTGACATGGCGGTCGTGCTCATCACCCACGATCTCGCTGTCGTCGCCGAGCAGGCCGACCACGTGGTGGTGATGTACGCCGGTCGCGTCGTCGAGGCGGGCCCGGTGAAAGAGGTCTTCGCCGAGCCTCGGCATCCGTACACCAAGGGGCTCCTCGAGTCGATGCCAGAGCGGGTCGGTCGTGGCACCGGCCTCCAGTCGATCAAGGGCAGCCCGCCGGACCTGCACTCCATTCCCGGCGGCTGCGTGTACCAGGACCGCTGCCCGATGGTGCGCGACCGCTGCCGGACCGAGCGCCCGCGGCTGACCGTGGTGGACGCCGAGGCGGGCTCGGACCACAGTGCCGCATGTCACTTCTCGGAGGAGCTGGCCCATGCCTGAGACGACCATGACGGCGCCCGGCGCGGGCGCCGAGCGGACCGGCCCACCGATGCTCGAGGTCCGCGACCTGAGCAAGACCTTCCGGGTGCCGAAGAACGCGGCCGGTCACAGCCGGCTTCGCGCGCTCGACGGCGTCGACCTGACCCTCGGGCGGGCAGAGACGCTCGGCCTGGTGGGGGAGTCCGGCTGCGGGAAGTCGACGCTCGCCCGCGTGCTGCTGATGCTGGAGCGGCCGGACGAGGGCACGATGCGCTTCGACGACGTGGACCCGTTCGGCCTGTCCGGCAAAGAGCTGCTGGCCTGGCGGCGGCGGGTGCAGATGGTCTTCCAGGACCCGTTCGCGTCGCTGAACCCGCGGATGACCGCCGAGGCCATCATCGGCGAGCCGTGGCGGACGCACGGTGACGTGGTCCCGCGCGGGAAGCGGCCGGCCCGCGTCCGCGAGTTGCTCGACCTGGTCGGGCTGCGGGCGGGCGACGCCTCCCGCTATCCGCAGGAGTTCTCGGGTGGGCAGCGGCAGCGTCTCGGGATCGCGCGGGCGCTGGCGCTGAACCCCGAGATGATCATCTGTGACGAGCCGGTCTCGGCGCTCGACCTGTCCGTACAGGCGCAGGTGCTCAACCTGCTGGACAAGCTGCAGCGAGACCTCGGGGTCTCTTACCTGTTCATCTCGCACGACCTGTCGGTCGTCCGGCACGTCGCCGACAGGGTGGCCGTGATGTACCTGGGCAAGATCGTCGAGACCGGGCCGACCGAGGAGATCTTCGAGCACCCGAAGCATCCGTACACCGCGGCGCTGCTCTCGGCCGCACCCGTGCTCGACGTGTCGGGACGTGAGCGCGAGCAGCGGATCCTGCTCGAGGGCGAGGTGCCCTCACCGCTCGACCCGCCGTCCGGGTGCCGGTTCCGCACCCGCTGCTGGCAGGCGCGCGACCACTGCGCGGAGCACGTGCCGCCAGGGCCGCTTGCCGGCGACACCTCCCAGCAGGCGGCCTGCCACTTCCCGCTGGAGGTCGCCACCGGCACCGGGTCGCGCTGAAGGGTCGGATCCCGCCTTTCGGGCCACTGAGCCATCGGTCGTGAAGACCGTGGACGTCCGCTCATGGCGATGAGCGGACCATGACGAGGGAAGCAGCGGGCAGCATGGCGTCTACCCTGGTCAGGGTGGGGAGGTGAAGTGTGGCTGAGGACGGTCCGGTCCTCGTGACCGGTGCCGGTGGGGGCGTTGGAGGCGTGGGACGTACCGTCGTGAAGTTGCTGCGCGAGCGTGGTCTGGCCGTACGGGCGGTGGTGCACCACGACGACGACCGCGCGGACGCCCTGCGTGCGCTGGGCGCGCAGGTGGTCGTCGGTGATCTCACGCGGCCCTCCGACGTGGCGCAGGCCCTCGACGGTACCCGTCGGATGTTCTTCAGTATGAGCGTGTCACTGTCCTACTTGGAGGCTGCGGCCACCGTCGCGACCGTGGCCCGCGCGGTCGGCACCATCGATGCGCTGGTCGCCATCTCGCAGATGACGGTGTCACAGATGGACGCGGTGAGCACCGAGGAGTCACATCAGCAGCGGTTGCACTGGCTGTCCGAGCAGGTACTCGACTGGTCCGCGTTGCCGGTTGTGCACATTCGCCCGACAATCTTCTTGGACAACCCGTTGTTCACGACACTCGCTGCGCGATCCATCGCGGACAGCGGAACAATCCGGCTCCCCTTTGGAACCGGCCGCACTTCACCGGTCGCGGCCGATGATGTCGCGCGGGTCGTCGCCACGGTTTTGGAAGATCCACGTTCGCATGTCGGGCGGGTCCATGAACTGACCGGCCCGCGGTCCCAGGAGATGACCGGCGTCGCCGAGGAATACGCCCGGGCGCTGGGCAGGCCCGTGTCCTATGTGGACGTCCCGTTGGACAGGTGGGTCGAGCAGGTCCTCTCCCGTTCCGGACTAGAGCCGCATCTCGAAGAGCACATCGCCACCATGGCCCGTCTGCATCGTCAGAACCGGTACGACCGCTCGACCCGCACTGTCGAGCTGATCACCGGGCAACCGGCACAGACGATCGAGGAATTCGTCGCACAACGGACCGATTTGTTCACCCGGTAAACGGCATGCCCTTACGACGTAGACGGTCCAGGGCGACGGGCCCGCTCTCGTCGGCGTGCCTCTCACACCGACTCAACCTGCGCCACCGCAAATCGGGACAGGCTAGGACCAAGCAACCTCATCTGCTGCGTATCGGATGTTGTGGGCCGAGATCAGCCCCGCTGGCCGGGATCAACTTCGGTCGCCCGTTTGGCGGGGTGCGGGGCTACGAGCCAGACCAGATGCTCTCCCTGACGCAATCTCTCGCGGTTCATCGAGTGCGGGCGGTGGGGGGTTCGGCGTCCCACTCGCCGCTGACGGACGCCCTGTGATCTAGTCGCTGAGGAGGGCTTGGGCGGTGGCGGCGGCGCGGGCGGCGATCGCCGGGATGCTGGACGTCACGAAGGTCCCGCCCGCCGCGAGATCGCCCACGACGTGCAGGGGAGCGCCGGAGGGCACGTCCAGGCCACCCGCCGGGTTCGCAGTCGCCAGGCCCGTGGACAGCAGCGACGCGACCAGGGGCGCAGCCGCCGGAGGCACCGAGTGCGGCGGCGGGTTGACGGCGTTGACCACGACGTCGGCGCGCAGGCTGCCGCCCGCGGCCCGGATGCGGAAGCCCGGGCTCGACGGCTCGACCGTGCGCAGGTCGCGGACGAGGGTGAGCTGCCCGCGCTCCAGCAGGCGGTCGAACTGGACGGCGTTCACCGGAACCATCGGCGAGCTGACGCTGACGGCCGTGCGGTAATGCTCCCCGGCCAGCTGGGCGCGGTCCGTCAGCAGGCTCCAGGCGAGCGGGCCGAGCGTGTGCGCCGCCTGCTGCAGGATCCGGCGCCCCAGATCCGGGGCGTCGATCGCGGCGATCTGGCGGCGCAGCCGTACGACCGGATCTTCCGCGGGAGTCGCCAGCAGGTCGGCGGCGAAGGCGTCGAAGTCCTCGCCCAGGCCGTCCAGCTCCGCACGCATCAGGCCGGCCAGGTCCCCGGTCGTGCGGGCGCCGCGCAGGTTGGCGGCCGTCAGGTGCCGGGGCTCGTACCTGACGGGCCGCTGCCACACGTGGGGAAGGACGCCGCTACGCGACAAAAGGCTGATCGGGCCCGTATGTCCCACGGCCGCGAGGGAGACGACCACGTCGACCGCCGTCAGCCCGCTGCCGATCACCGCGACCGCACTCTCCCGCGGCACGCCCGGCAGGGTGCGCGCGAGCGGGTAGGGGTCTGCAACGTACCCGGGTGTGCCCGCCAAGCCGAAGTGGTCGCGCGGAGTCCCGCTGCCGACGCACAGCACCACGCGGTCCACGGCCTGCCCGTGGCCGTCCGCCGTACGCAGCACCACCTCGCCGCCGCGCCGCTCAACTCCGGTGACCCGACCGTGCTGGACGTCCACCGGCAGCCGGGCGGCGGCCTCCTCGGCGGCCTGCCGCAGGTATTCGCCGTAGAGCGCGCGCGGGACCAGCGGCTCACCGAGGCGCTCGTCGAGGTGCGCGGCCGCCCGCTCGCCGAGCCAGCGTGCGTAGTGCCTCTGGTCCCCGTGGCGGATCGACATGATCACGGGCGGCGAGTTCACCAGCACGACCTCAAGATCTGGTCCGTACGGCCGGCCGCCCCACAGATGCGTGGACGGCTCGAACACGGTGACGGTGCCCGGCAGCGCGTCCAGCTGGGCAAGGGAGTCGAGCAGGGCGACAGCGGCTGCCCCGCCTCCAACGATTCCGATTCTCATGGGGGAGAGGCTGGCCGCCGCCGCGGACCTGGCCAATCCCTCATCTGGGGGGTGCGCGTGGCGGCCGTCGAACAGGCAGGGTAGGAGCGTGCCTTCTCCTTCTGCAGTACGGCGGCGCCGCACCGAAGTGCTGTCTTCAGCCGAACGGGCGGAACATGCCGACGAGCTGTTCGCCGTCACATCGGCGCGGCTACGGCGGGTCGTGGCGTTCGACGCGGCGGTGTGGTCGGCCACCGACCCCGAGACGGGACTGGTCACCGCGCCGATGCGGGTGGAGAACCTCGGCGGCGGCGAGCACTGCGCGGCCTATTGGGAGAGCGAGATCCTGGGGGAGAGCGCCACCCCCTTCCGTGACCTGGCCCGCGCCGCGGTGCCCGCCGCCAGCGTACGGTCCGGGCGTCGCCGCCCCTGGCAGGGGGAGAACGAGGAACTGCGCGCGGTCCTGCGCACGGGCCGGCGGCCGTGGGGGTGGTCAGCCTCTTCCGCGACAAGGGGCGTGCACCGTTCGGGGCGGAGGAGCTGGAGTTCGTCGCCAGCCTGTCCGTGCCGCTGGCCGCCCGCCTGCGGTCCTTCGCCCGGCGCGCGGAAGTGCAGCCGGCACCGGATGCTCCCGGGCCCGGGCTTGTGCTGTTCGACCCGTCGGGCAGGGCGACGTCGATCAACGAGGAGGCCCGTCACTATCTGGCGCAACTCCCGGACGGTCCGTACGCGAGCACCGCGCTGGGGGTACGCCTGCCCATCTGGATCGTCACCGCGGCCCTTCAGGCCCGCGCCTCCGTCCCTGCCCACGGGACACGGACGGAGGTCGGCACGGCGACGCAGGTGGTGGCTGCGGAGGCGGGTCGTGGAACGCGGGCGGCTGCTCCTGGGCCCGTCGCCGTGTCGCGGGCAGTCGCCGCCGGGTCCGTCTCCGAGGGGCGGGCCGCACGCGTGCGTATCCGCACTGTCGACGGGCGGTGGCTGGTGTGCCACGCCTCCAGCCTGAGCGGCCTCGGCGGTTCGGCCGGCCCGATCGTCCTGGTCATCGAGCCCGCCGCCACGTCCGACGTGGCGGTCATCGTCGCCGAGGCGTACGAGCTGTCGCCGCGTGAACTGGAGATCACCCAGCTGATCGCGCTGGGCATGACCACCGGGGAGATTGCCGGCCGGCTGTTCATCTCCCCGCACACCGTCCGCGACCACATCAAGACGATCTTCGGGAAGGTCCGGGTATCCAGCAGAGGCGAGCTGGTAGCCCGCCTCTTCGCCGAGAACTTCTGGCCACGCCGCGCCACCTGACACAGGCCCGCCGCCAACGTCGGGATCGCAGGTGACGTCGAGGATGTGCATGCCCTCCGCGCCGAACAACTCATCGGTCCGAGCGCACCACGATGCGACAGGACCACACGTACAGTGACGCACGCGAGGCCTTCTCTCGATTCAGTTGCTTGGTCGCTGATCTTGGAAGGCCTCGCTCCGTCTCGCCTTCGCGCCACGGCGTGGACCCGGACACCGCGAGACGACTCACCCAGGCTCATCTGCGAGACCCAAAAAGATTCGGACGGCGATGTCGAGAATTCATGACTGGCTCCGTCCCTGCAATGAACGCGACCACAATGGGTCGCACCAGCACCGAGGAGAAACACGATGGCCAAGTATTTGCTGCTCAAGCACTACCGCGGCGCCCCGGCTCCGGTCAACGACGTGCCCATGGAACAGTGGACGCCGGAGGAGATCTCGGCCCACGTGCAGTACATGCACGACTTCGCGGCCCGGCTCGAGGGGACCGGCGAGTTCGTCGACGGTCAGGCGCTCGCCCCCGAGGGGATGTTCGTCCAGTACGGCGGCGAGGGTCGCCCGCCGGTCACCGACGGCCCATTCGCCGAGACCAAGGACCTCATCGCCGGCTGGATGGTGATCGACGTCGACAGCTACGAGCGCGCCATCGAGCTGGCCGGGGACCTGTCGGCCGCCCCTGGGGCGGGCGGGGAGCCGATCCACGAGTGGCTCGAGGTGCGCCCGTTCCTAGCCGCGCAGCCCACCATCACGGAGTGACCTCTGAGGTGAACGAGGTCCTGCTCCGGAGCCTCACGCCGAGCGTGCTCGGGATCCTCGTCCGCCGCGGAGCCGACTTCGCGGCGGCCGAGGACGCCGTGCAGGACGCGCTGGTCGAGGCGGTCCGCGTCTGGCCGGCCGACCCGCCGCGGGACCCGAAAGGCTGGCTGGTCACCGTGGCCTGGCGCCGGTTCCTCGACGCGACCCGGGTGGACGCCGCCCGCCGCAGGCGTGAGGACCTCGTCGAGGAGGAGCCGGCGCCCGGGCCCGCGCCCGCGGTGGACGAAACGCTCCAGCTCTATTTCCTGTGCGCCCACCCGTCGCTGACGCCGTCGTCCGCGGTCGCGCTCACGCTGCGCGCCGTCGGCGGGCTGACCACCCGCCAGATCGCCCAGGCCTACCTGGTGCCCGAGGCGACCATGGCGCAGCGCATCAGCCGGGCCAAGCGCACTGTTTCCGGCGTGCGGTTCGACCAGCCCGGCGACGTCGCCACCGTGCTGCGCGTCCTCTACTTGGTCTTCAACGAGGGCTACTCCGGCGACGTCGACCTCGCCGCCGAGGCCATCCGGCTCACCCGGCGGCTCGCGGCGGCGATCGACCACCCCGAGGTGGCGGGGCTGCTCGCTCTCATGCTACTCCACCACGCCCGGCGCGCCGCCCGGACCGCGCCCGACGGCAGCCTGGTGCCGCTCGCCGAGCAGGACCGCGGCCGGTGGGAAACGGAGTCGATCACCGAGGGCGTCGAGATCCTGCAGGCGGCCCTTGCCCGCGACCGGCTGGGCGAGTTCCAGGCCCAGGCCGCCATCGCGGCACTCCACGCTGACGCGCCCACCGCCGAGGAGACTGACTGGGTGCAGATCGTCGAGTGGTACGACGAGCTCGCGCGCCTGACCGACAGCCCGGTCGTCCGGCTCAACCGCGCGGTGGCCGTCGGCGAGGCCGACGGACCGCGCGCCGGCCTGGCGGCGCTCGCGGCGCTGGACGACTCACTGCCCCGCCACGCCGCGGTGGCGGCGTACCTCCACGAGCGCGACGGCGACCTGGCGACGGCGGCACGGCTGTACGCCGAGGCGGCCCAAAAGGCACCCAACCTCGCCGAGCGCGACCACCTGACGCGCCAGGCCGCCCGGCTCAACGCCCGCCGGCGTCGCTGACGGATCGCGCTCGGATTTCCCCGCGGCACTTGGCGCGGCCCCGTGGCCAGAGCGGTCGCCTCAAAGTGACTGACGGGTCGAGACCAGCTGCACGACGTCCCGACCAGGGTGAAACCGTTACGGCGGTAGTAGTCGACCAGACGGCCGTCACCACCGGCGTAGCAATCGACCCGCAGGAGACCAACGCCCAGACGTTGCGCCTCACCGCTGGCGTGTGCGAGTAGCGTGCTGCCCACCCCGCGGCCGGCGAGCGGCCGGGCTGTGACGAGCACGTATTCGCCAAGTGGGCGACAAGACCATGCCGACGTCAGCGGCCCGCGGATCTGGCGACGGGCTAGGGTGTCTCCTTTTCGGTAGGCGTATCTCACCGGAGGACGATGATGGACACCCGGACCGACCCGGTTGAGATCATCGCGCGGGTGGGCGAGCGCGACGGCCGACAGCGCGCGTTCGATGTCTGGGTGCACAAGGCGATGAAGGCCGGCTGGGCGGTGGCGGTAGAGTCCACTTCCCTGGACCGACCCGGTACCGAGTGCGGCGTGGTGGAAATCGAGGGGCTGCGGTATCGCATCCACCATGGGAAGCGGGTGCGGGGAACAGTCGCCATCGTGCCCGCGGGACAGCACCTGATCGCCGCGACCGTCAAGCTGACCATGGGAGAATCAGACGGCGTGAGCTTTACCTCGGAGTTCGTGCACGCCGCCTGGGTCGAGCCGCTGGTGGACGAGCCGGCCTGAAACCGTGATGGGATTTCGGGTCAGGGACGAGCTTGATCACCTGCATGTTTCCTGGTCTCCAGACGACGAATCAGCCACTTGCGGTGTCCGGATCTGCTGCGAGTGGCGCGATAGGGCGGATCTTGAGCTCGGAAGCCCTCTCGTGCCGAAAGTCGTGTGTCTTCGTGCGGTGGGCGACCGCTCCGGTGTGAATGTGGCGGCACGGCGGCATGATCTTTCCTGAAACTCCCACTGCACCCGTACGATTGCCGGCATGTTGGGGGTGCACTTCGCCATCACATCGGAGCAGGAGCGCTCGCTGCTAGCGGCAGACGGCGACGGCGACACGGTGGCCGAACTTCTCGAAGAAATCGAGGAGTCTTGGGACGACGACGCGTTGAAGGTCGACACCGACAAGGCCTGGGACGCCATCCACCGCTGCTTGACCGATGGCACGCTCGACCCAGACGGTGGCGTGTATCCGCTGTCGCACGCGGTGCTCGGTGGGCGGCACCTGCACGATGACTACTACGTCGTATACGTCAGCGCCGCGGAGGTGCGGGATGTGGCCGGCGCCCTGCGGGGTGCAGACCGGATATGGCTACGCCGCCGTTTCGACGCTATCGATGACCCTGGCTACGACGGCGCGCACGACGGCGGGGATTTCGAGTACACCTGGGACAACTTCGTCGATGTTCAGGCGTTCTACGATCGAGCCGCCGCAGCGGAACGCGCAGTGATCTTTACTGCCACCTGAACCAAGATCAGGTGCACTCATCCGCCGCGTTTGGTTCTTGCTGTTGTGGTCTGGTCACGGCGGGCGGCTGAGCGCAGTGTCGGTGTATGACGTGGTTCGAAGAGTTCGGCGCATGCCGGCGGTGCCGCACGTCTCTCCCGCGTTCAGGACGGTCGGAGGCCGGACCGTTCTGCCGGCCGGCCCTCGACAGGCAGTAGGTTTCGGGTGTGATCGACTACGATGCCGAGGTTGAGCGGATACTTGGTGGCCCGCCGAGCAAGGTTGCGTTCCGTGCTCTCTGCGCTGCTCTAGGCCGCGCGGGCAGCCCTAAGAATCTTGTCTCGTTTTGCGATGAGCGACTCGCTTCGTGGCCTGATGTGGAGCGCGAGGCGCCGTGGTCCTGGCTTGCTGCGCTGGACGCCGGTTACTCGAAGCCAGCGTGGCGGCTCGTCCGGTCACTGACGCTGAAGTCAGTACGTGACGGCATGCTCGATGCCGCTTTGCCGGATCCACGCGCTCGGTCTGAAGTGCGCGGCGTAACCCACCTCGACCTCGGCTGGTTCGCGGGCGATCAACTCACGGCACTGGTCGAGACCATGGACCACTGGGACAGCCTGCGGTCGCTCGAGGCCTGCGGCCTCACCGATGATGATGAGGAGTTGGTCGCGAAGCTCGCCAGTACCTCTGCCATCACGCGGCTCGAAACACTGAATCTGGTGAGCGTTCGAGAGGACATGTGGCATTTCGGGAAGCCGCCGTTCCGCCCGGTCGCAGGGCGGCCGTGGCGGCTGCGGCACGCGGGTCTGCGGGCGCCCGATCTGGTCCACTTGATGCGTTCTGGACTTGTGCCGGGCCTGCGCTCCGCCGATGTACTCGTGTGCGACACCGAGGAAGCGCAAGACCTTGCCGACTGCGAGGAACTCGCCCAGCTCGACCGCCTGGCGATCGGGTTCCGCTGCGGCAGGAACGGACGCCAGCCGCTGTGGGAGCCGTACTTCGGCAACGTCATCGAGCAGGACGACAACGCATGCGAGGCATTCTTCGCGCGCGCCGATCTCGCGAACCTGAGCAGCCTCACGGTGCGGGGCACTGTTATGGGGCTCGGTCGGGAGGGGCTCGGTGCGCGCGGCGTGGACGCCATCGTCACCAGCGGCGTGCTGCGTCAGCTAACCGAGCTGACTCTCGAACTGCTCCCGGTTGGCGACGTGACCATTGCGGGCGTTCTCGGGGGCATCGACCACAACCACATCGAGAAGTTGATGCTCGCGGATCTCGTCGCCACGGACATGACGGCCGGAGCATTCGTTGCCGCCGGCGCCTTTCCGTGCCTGCGTTACCTTGATCTGAGCCGCAACCATCTCGGCATTATGGGGTCGCGGCAGCTGGCGACCGACGTCCGGATGCCCGCACTGGAGTACCTCGACCTGAGCGGCCGCGAAGGTGGCTCACCGTACTACGCGCGCCCCGAAGTCCAACCAGTCGGCGACGCCGGCGCCGAGGCGTGGGCTTCGTCGCATAACGCCACAAAGCTGATATACCTGAACATGACTGCCACCGGACTCGGAGTGGACGGCCTCGTTGCGCTGATGAAATCCGAGCGGCTACAGAAGCTCAACACCCTCGACCTGTCACACAATCCAGTAGGCAGCTGGCCCCCAGCGCTTGAGAACGCCCCGATCTGGCGCACACTGCGAACTCTGAACATCACTGAGTGCGGTCTCGACGACGACGACATCGAAGCCCTCGCAGCAACGACCTCCGCGCCCTACCTCCGCGGCATCTCGTTGGCTTACAACAGCGTTGGGTCGCGTGGCGCGCGAGCGCTCGCCTCGTGGGCGGTGCTGCCGCAGCTCTGGGAACTGAACCTGCACGACAACGTCATCGGGGACGACGGCCTGATCGAACTGGCCACACCCCAAGCAGCCCAGCTACTGCTCGAACTCGATCTGGAACAGGACTGCTGGAATGCCAGCACGCGAAAGTACGGCACACCACTGCCGGCCGAGGTTGTCGACCAGGCGTCATTTCCCAGCCTCGACGCGATATTCCTCGGCATCGTCGACGAATACCACGGCGCCCGGTACTCCAGCGGATTCCCCGCCCACGTCCGGGAGGACATCGCATCAGCAAGCACCACACGCCCTGAGCTAGTCGCCTTTCTCACTCACCTCGACAGGGACGAGCTCGACAAGCCCGACGACCCCGAATGGGAAAGCGAACGCACCGACCGCGACTTCCGCACCGAGCGCGCCGCGCACCACGTCACGTATCTCGACGAGGCCCGGAACTTCGCTCACCGCATGATCGAAGGGAACATCGACTGGCCCCCTCCAACCTCCTGAACCCCGATCGCGACGGTAGGGCCGGCCCGGGCTGAAGACCCCGTAGGCTCTGGAGTCGGCGGTCTGGGAATATCTGCAACGCAACGCACTCTCATGCCGCAGACCGTGCGCCCTGGCCCGGTTGAGTAGGTCTTGGGCATTTGAGTGCCTGGTTCGGCGGCGGTTCGGGCGGGGATGGGTCGGGTGGTTGCGCACACAGTGGAGTTCAGGCCATCATCGGGGCATGATCTCCTACCGAAAGGGCGGCAACGCCCACGCGCGTTGATCGCGCCCGTGCGGCGCCATGACGCCGCCAAGGCTGTTGTGACCGTCCGTGGCAAGAGCGCTTACGACCGGTGGCAGGAAGCTTTCAAGATCCGACAGGAGTGGCTTGACCACGGACTGTCCACGCAGCCGGCCGACCGGCGGACCGCCGAACACAGCCTGACCCTTATCTACGCGAGGATGTCTCGCCCGAAGCCCCGGTTCGAATGGGTCGATTCTCCGGATCAGGCGATCCCGCTTGTCGCCGGGTTGCCCACCCTCGACCAGCTTTACGCGAGGATCCGGGATCCTCGCCCGCGGGGGAAACCGCCACTGGCCAGTGATCTGGCCATGGTCGCGTCCCAGCTGCGCGGCGCACTCAGCGCCGGTGTCTCCCACCTCGACCCCGAACTGTCCGCGGCGCGGAAGGGCAAACACAACGAACCCTCGCCCGAACTGCCACCGCTGAAGGCACTCGACGCCGGCGTTCCCCTGGGTGTCGTGCTGCACCAAGGCATCCGCACCGCACTGCACCGGAGCCTGGCCCACGGATTCCGCATGCCCATCCACAACACGCTGGCCGCCGGCGGGCCCGTACCTGTGTGTTGGTACGGGCAGCAGGACGCGGCGTGGGTCGCATACTACGACGCCCTGCATCGGCTCGGACTGGCCCACTACGGGCCGGACGAACTCGACCACCTCGGCCACTGGGCCGCGCTGGCACGCTCCTGCGGCTGGTGGTGGCCCGGCGAGGACGTGTGCATCGTAGTGGATCGACCCGAACTGGTCCGCACCGAACCAGTCCCCGGGACCTGGCACGACGAGGTGCGGCTCCGACGTGACGGCGTCCGCTATCGCGACGGCTGGTACCCGCTGCTGACATGACTCACTGGCGAGCCGGGACGAGATCGGTTCTCTCGTCCCGGCCTGCCTGAGGGGCAACGCCGCAGGCGAACGTCCAGCTCGTAACGCGCGACGCAACCGCACCCGAAGACTCGGTCATTTCCGTCCACACGGATGACGTCGAAGGTGCTTATGAAGAAGCTCAGAAACTCGGCTACGAGATCGTGCACTCGATAACTACAGAACAATGGGGCGTGCGCCGGTTCTTCGTCCGAGCACCAGACGGCAACGTAATCAACATCGTGAATCATCGGCACTGAAACAGCGGCGCGGCGCGCGATTCAGCGTGCGATTCGGAGCGGTCAGCCGCAGTCATCCACGTGACCGTCGGTGGCCGACATCAAGCTCGTTCGCGAACGCTAAAGACGCACTCACATGCCGCGGTGCGTAAAAAGCGACCTCATTTCGCGGGCGGTCTCGGCTGCACGGCGTGCGGCGCGGTCTGCTTGCGCCAAGTTGTAGGTAGGATTCGACCTACTTCGATCTGCTCTGCAGTCTGCAGGAGGCCGGCATCATGGGTGTGCTGTTCGATTACTTCCGGGCATCGGACGGCCAGGTGGCACTGCAGCTTCTCGATGAGGGCGATGGCATTCCACACGGTCCGACCACCGTCGACACTGATATCGACGCCCTGGACGCCAAGGGAATCGACTCCACAGTCATCCTGGGCAAGCTGCTCGCGCTGATCCTCAATGTCCCATGGAGCGTCGATCTGGTCGCCACCGTCATGGTATGGCCTCCGGAGGAGACCAAGCCTGCCTCGGTCGAAGAGGCCGACCGACTTCCAGAAGACTCCCCATGGACGACCGGTCCATGGCTGGAAGAGTTGAACGATCGGGTCCGCGATGCGTTCGCCAACGTTGATGACTACGCACTCCCGTCGATCGCCGACCAGTGGGCGCGGATCGAGGAGTTCGACGGCCACATGGACGCGACACTCGCTTTGGACATCGTCGAGGCGTTCGTAGCCTTGGCCCGCCGCGCCCAGCAGGCCAACGAACGGCTCTATTGCTGGTGCTGTCTGTGACCTGATTTGAAATCCACGTCTGCCCAGGATGGCTGATCGATGACGGGGACCTCGTTTTCAGGGGCGTGCCGCACCAGCCGGAGAGCGCTTCTCGCAGCGTGAGCGCGGCGGTGTCGGCGGGTTCGTCGATGGTTGCGGCCCAGGCGATGTGGGCGTCCGGGCGGAAGTGCTTCGGCGGGCTCAGGTGGCACTGCGGCTGGTGCGCTATACGTTGAGAGTGGAAAGGAGAAGGTACTCCCTTTCCTCTATTGCCCGCTGTGGACGGGCAACCTCCTCGGGAAGCGCGGCGCGTCGCGTACGCCGGTACCGTCGGCCCAGGAGGATCTCCCACGGGCCTGCGGATGCAGTCGCGGAACGCGAAGTTCTTCACCCTCTTCAGCAAGCCGGCTCGAACGTCGTCGAGAGCGCCGCCATTCTCAGGGAGTTCGTCGCCGCACCGCACCGAGCCCGGAGCCGCTGTCGCTGACCATCCGCTCATGCCGCTGGTCGAGTAATGCCCGCTGGCCCCGTAGCCGTGTAGGTCGGTCGCGATGACGGCGAAATGACAGGTGGTGGTCGAGAGCAGGACCTGCCGCCGGCCACAGATGCGCGTTGCGGCACAATGTCGAGGTCGGTTTGCTGTCGCCGGCCTCGGTGGATCCCGCCTCCGGGTGCCACCTCGCAGGCGGCCCGCGGCTTGGACCGGGTGACGCGGGGCAGTGCGAGACCGGCCGCTCATGTCATCGGGGGATGGGATGCCGCTGGAGAACGAGGACCGGCCGTCGGACTCGCCCTACGTCCACCGCGTGTGGCGTAGCCGCGCGTCCGGGGTCGCGCGGATGACCTCGATCGCGACGTCGAACTGGGAGCTGGTGTTCTGGGCGCACGAGGGCCGCGTGCACGCCGCCGTACGGGGTCCGGAGACCACGGCCTCGAGCGTCGACGTGCCCGACGGGTCGGAGTCCTTCGGCATCACGTTCGCGCACGGCACCTCGATGCCGCACCTGCCTCCTGCGCGCCTTGTCGACTCCGCATGGGAGAGCCCGCACGCGACCGCGACGAGGTTCGTGCTGGGCGGTGACGAGTGGCTCATCCCCGGCTTCGAGAGCGCGGAGCAGTTCGTCGTCCGGCTTGTGCGGGAGGGCGTCGTCGTACGCGACCCGCTAGTCGACGACGTCGTGGCCGGCGGGATGCCGGATGTCGGGACGAGGTCGGTGCAGCGCCGCGTCGCCGCGGCGACCGGGCTCACGCAGGGGGGCATCCGGCAGATCGAACGCGCCCGGCAGGCCGCGATCCTGCTCGGCGATGGCGTCGCATCGCTTGAGGTCGTCAACCGGCTCGGCTACTACGACCAGCCGCACCTCGCCCGCTCGCTGACGCGCTTCATCGGCCGCACCGCGACCGAGCTGTGTCGACAGGATGCGACCGAGCAGCCCCTGTCGCTTCTGTACAAGACCGGCGCTGCCGCCGATTCCTAGCCTGACTGCGACGCGGCACTGCGCCGCAGCGGGAGAGATCCCGCATCGTCACCAAGAAGGGCAATCCAGATGACCGAGAACGTCAGCGCGGCCGGCGTGTCCGCCGACGGCACAGTGATCGCATTCACCGCGTGGGGCGAGGGCGAGCCGCTCATCATCATCGACGGCGCGACCGCCTATCCCGCCATCAATCCGACGAACGAGGAGGTCGGACGGCTGCTGAGCGAGGAGTTCCGGACCTACGCCTACGACCGTCGCGGACGCGGCGAGAGCACCGACACCGCGCCGTACGCCGTGGAGCGCGAGATCGAGGACCTTGCCGCGCTCATTGAGGTCGCGGGCGCGCCGGCGACCGTGTTCGGCTGGTCGTCCGGCGCGGTCCTCGCGCTCGACGCCGCGGCGGCCGGTCTGCCGATCACGCGGCTCGCGCTGTTCGAGCCGCCGTTCGTCGTCGACGACAGTCGCCCGCCGTTGCCTGCGGACTACGTGGAGCGCCTCGACGCCGCCGTGGCGGACGGTCGCCCCGGGGACGCCGCGGAGCTGTTCATGACCGCCGCGGTCGGCTTGCCCGCCGAGGCCGTCGGTGGCATCCGGCAGAGCGAGTTCTGGCCGATCATGGAGGCCGTCGCGCCGACGATCGCCTACGACGGCCGGATCATGGGGACCACAATGTCGGGTGCCCAGCTGCCCCGTGATCGCTGGGCCGCCGTCACCGTGCCCACGCTCGTGATGCACGGCACCGGGACGTACCCATTCATCATCACGGCCGCCCAGGCGCTCGCCGAGCTGCTGCCGACCGCGACCCTGCGGGCCGTCGAGGGCGAGCAGCACAGCGCCCCCGCCGGCGTGCTCGCCGCCGCGCTGCGCGACTTCGCCCACGCCCACGCCCACTAGAGAGTCGAGGAGGGTGAAGACATGGGAAGGATCGTGGTCACCGAGTTCATCTCGCTCGACGGCGTCGTGCAGGCGCCCGGTGGGGAGGACTTCAAGTATTCGAACTGGAGCTTCGAGTTCGACCGTGGCAAGGAGGGCGAGCAGTTCAAGGTCGACGAGGCGCTCGGCGCCGAGGCGTTGCTCCTCGGCCGCCGGACCTACGAGGGATTCGCCGCGGCTTGGCCACAGTACGAGGGCGAGCTCGCCGACAAGTACAACGGAATGCCGAAGTACGTTGTCTCGCGCATGCTCACCGACCCCGAGTGGAACAACACGCGCGTGCTCTCCGGCGCCCTGGTCGAGGAGGTGACCCGGCTCAAGGACGAGGTGGACGGCGACATCTCGGTCGCCGGCAGCATCCAGCTCGTGCAGGGACTGCTCGAGCACGACCTCGTCGACGAGCTCCACCTCATGACGTTCCCGGTCCTCCTCGGCACCGGGAGGCGCCTGTTCGGGGAGACGTCGGACAAGTCGGCGTGGAAGCTGACCGAGTCGATCACGGTCGGCGAGGGCGTACTCATCATGATCCTCCAGCGAGCACGGTGACCATTCGACATCCGCTCATGCCGATGACAGGGCATTCGCTTCTTCAGGATCATGTAGGCGGTGGGCGGCGCACTCGGCCGTGAGGACAGCTGTGCAGGGGGCCATCATGACGGGTATGGACTGCGAGGTTGAACGTCCTGGAGCCATGCGGGACGCATCCCCCAAGAGTCCGTCGGCGTGCTGCCCCATTCGCAGGCCGGTCCGAGGTGATCGATCTCTAGAGTCGAGTTATCAGGATCAGCCGCGTACAGTTCCAGATCTTCGGCGTAGCGGACAAGCAGTTGCGTCCAGGACGGAGCCAGCACGTCCCATGAGGCGCATTCGACATCAACCCGAACCACCTGTCCGGGCGTTCCACCCGGTGCCGGATCAAAGTCGAGCAGCCACTGCACGTCGCCATTCATGTCGCCCACGACCACTGCGCCCGGCGAACCGATGATCGGTCGCACCGGCCCGTTCAGCCAGAGCATCTCCGTATCAACCAGGTATGCCCAGACCTGAGGATCGTCCCAGTCCGGCTCCGGATGATAGTTGTCGCGCCACATCCGGGTCATCTCGATGATCTCGTTGGTGTCGCAGAGGTAAGTCAGCGGTACCGGGCTGGGCTCAGGGGGCGGCAGTGTCGGGCCGAGGTCGGTTCCGTTGTGAATGCGGAGACTGACGCGGAAATCCTGCGGCAGCTGCACGGCCAAGGCGGCCTCCACCGCATCGATTGCCTGTACCGCGGCCTGCGCATTGAGCTGCCGTAGGGAAGCCGGCAGGACGCGACTCAGGCCAGCCTCGATCCGCGCCCACGCCTCGGCAACGCGCTTGTCGACGTCGGCTCCAGTGTCAGTCACGACGCAGACTCTAGACATCGCCACCGCAGGCGCAACTACCTCATCTGCCGCGAGATGTGAACTTGTTCGGGCTACGGTGGGCCGGTGCTTGATCTAAGCAGCCTTGACCTCGAGGACGCCGGGCGCAGACTGACAAGGGGCTATCCAGGGCAAGGGCGCCTTCCGCCGCTTCAAAGACGAACTGCACCAGGAGTATCCGCACCTGCTGCCTGCCTGGTACGTCTTTCGTGACGCGCGTGCCCACCGCCGGGCCGTCGAGTGGCTCGCCGACAACTCGCTGATCGCCGACACCGCGGCCGCCCAATATCATGCCGAGCACCCCGACCCCGACCTGCCATGAGCCTCGAGCGGCATCCTCTTCTGCCGCAGGTCGCGCGCTCTTGTCGATGAGCGGATGCTGGTCGCGGCTACCGGCCTGCGGCATTGGAGCTGTTGCCATTGCGTGGCGTGGTTGGGTCTGTCGACAACCCCCGTCAGGTTTTCAGCTCAGGGGCGGGTCGCCTGCACGAACGTGACCCGGCCGAACCTGTGGTCGGCGTGCGCGACCTCTCGGGCGTCGCCAAACCCGGCCTCGGCCAGCAGCGCGACGATGCCGTCGCCATGGTTGCGGGCCACGACTGGGCTGTGCGCCACGCGGGAGCGGATGAGGCGGGGCAGGTGCTGGAGGGCATGGGCAAGGCCGTGGCCATGGCCGTGCGTGGGGTGGCCGGCGTCCTCGACGTTGGACGCTGGGTCGCCGAAGTCGACGACGGTGACTCTCCCTCCGGGCCGAAGGGCACGCAGCGCGTCGCGCGCGAACGCGATCCGGCCGTCGTCATCGACGTGGTGCAGGGCCAACGACGAGACCACATGGTCGAGCGAGGCGTCCTCGGCGGGGATCCGGTCGGCATATCCCTGAACGAGGGTAAGAGCGACGCCGCGGCGGCGCGCCTTGCGCGCGGCCCTGCGCAGGGCGTCTTTGTCGGGGTCGAGGCCGGTCACCCGCGCGCCCGGCTGGGCCGCGAGCACGGCGAACGACAGGTTGGCCGTGCCGCAGCCGACGTCGGCCACCGCCTGGCCGGGCTCGATGCCGGCGAGCTCGACTGCACGCTCGTGCAGTGCGCGGACGCCGGCCACCCGGGTGAAGGCGTCGTAGAACGGGAGGAGCCAGGTCTTGCCCGCGCCCGGCAGGAACGGGCGGTCGCGCTCCTCCGGGGTTCGCTGGTCGAGGATGCGTACGTGTGTCGAAGCTGCCATGGATGCCCCTGTGCACTCGGTGGCGGGTCTGACTCGGTGGCCCGTGACAGACCTGGTGTCGTCACCCCTCAGTCTTGGACATTCTGCGGTTACCGAGCAGGACTTAAATTGGAAACCATGGGACATTCTTCGGTCGATGACTCGCCGGTGTCCCCGTCGAGGCTGCGCACGGTACGCCTCGACGGGACGCCGGTCTACCGCTACCAGCAGCGCCCCGGCCTGCCTCCTGTCTCGGTGACCCGCTTCGACACCGAAGCCGCCCACGCCAGCCTCCCGCCGAACCACCGGCACGCCCACGACTTCCTCGTCCTGGTCTACGTTGAGGAAGGCACGGGCTCGTTCACCATCGACGGCGCCGAACGGCCGCTGCGCGCCGGCGAGGTCCACGCTGTGTCGCCCGGGCAGGTCATCGGCGTCGCGACCGTCGCCAAGCTCGCCCGCAGCCGCGCGTGGTCGGTCGCGTTCACACCGGACGCCGTCCCCGCCCTGGCCTCGGTCTCCCCACTGACCTGGACGCACCATCCCCTACTCGCCTTGTTTGCCTCCAGCGCGGGGCACGGTCGGGTCGCCGAACCCGACCAGGCGAACTGGTCGGCGTGGCTAGCGGACCTGGCCGAGGAACTCACCGACCCTGGCCGTCTCGGGGCCCGCGAGGCCGTCGCCGCCATGCTCACCCGGCTCCTGGTTGCGGCCGCGCGACTGGCACCCTCCGCTCCGGGCACGCCGGACCCACTCGTCGAGCGGGTCTTCGCCGAGATCGAGGCGACGTTCCGCGAACCGATCTCCGCCGCGGATGTCGCCCGCGCTCTCGGCTACACCCCGGGACACCTCACGACCGTGCTCCGCCGGCGCACCGGCCGCCCCCTGCTCGAATGGATCACCGAACGGCGCATGACCGAGGTCCGGCGAATGCTGCGCGAGACCGACCTATCGCTCGACGCCGTGGCCGCCCGAACCGGCCTGCGCGACGCCACCTACCTCGTCCGTCGCTTCCGCAACCGCTACGGCATAACCCCACAGCGATGGCGCCGCACCGAGCGAGCATGGCCATGACAACGGTCGGCGGAACCGGGTCAGGCTCACCCTGAACCGGTGCCCGTTCTGAGAGCACAGGACCTGCAGCACAAGACCAAGTCCGACTCGGCGCACCGCACCCCCCGAAATTCACTCTCATGCCGCGATAGGGCGGCTGGGGATGATCGACGAGAAGCGGACGAGTGGATGAGGCGGCATTTGGTGTTGAACGAGGAGTGGCTGACTGGTTGGGCGGCGCAGGTCGAGGCGGCCGTCGTGCGGGCGCTGAGGGACGTCGTGTCGACGTACCCGTTCGAGGCGGGTGATCATAGTGTTGGCTCGCCGTCCTCCGCGGCGGAACTGGCCGCGCTGCACGGGCGCATGCCGTGGGTACCGGATGAGCTTTTTGCCCTGTACCGATTTGTCGGGCCGCTGTCGTTGCCGGACATCACCAACGGCTACTTTCTGCACCCGCCGGACAGTGTGATCGGCAACCTGTATCACGACGACGGGCGTGCCGACCGCATCGGTGAGCCGTTTGCGGAGGACGTCGACATCGTGGTCTTCGGCAGCAACGGAGGCGGCGACCTCTACGCCTTGGCAACCACGGACGGCGGCCCGGTCTACCGGTTGCAGGAGGCCGTCTACGAGGTCGGCATCTATCACGGCACCGAACGCGGCATCACGGTCGTCGGCGAAGACCTACGCGACTTCCTCGAGGAGTTCCTAGCCGCGGTGGAGGCCTTCGCCGACGACGGCAGCATCACCGATCTCTGACCCGCTCGACACGCCAATCGACTACCGAAAGCGCGTCAGGCTGTCGGGGGACACTCATCTGCCGCTGGTCGAGCGTTGCCCGCTCGCCGACCCACGCCATCCGACTCTGCCGAGGTGAGTGCGATGTGGCCGCCCCATAGGGCGGCCACATCGGGAAGGAGGAGAATTCATGGCTGGGTGGCGAGTCCCTTCAACATAGAACGGACCGGCGTGGCTGCGCGCTGGAGGAGATTCTCGAGCTCCGGTCCGGTGGTGGAGAACTCCCCGCGGCGTGCTGCGTGGAACATGCCGAGCAGCATGTTCGCTTGATCCGCGGGTACACCGTGTCCGATCATTGTGGCCGTCCACGCCGCGTCGTCGGCGACGACGCGGCGGATGGTGCGTCCGGTGAGTTCGGTGACGATGCTGGCGATATCCGCAAGGTCGAGCGCGTCCGGCGCGGTCAGTGGCGGGGTCGGGCCATCGAACCGGCCCTCGTCGGCGAGAATGATCGCTGCCGCCTCGGCGAGGTCGGCGTGCGTGGTCCAGGATACGGGCCCATCGGCTGGCGCGACGAGCTCGCCGGTCTCGAGCGCCCGGCCGAGTAGGTGCCGGACGGTGCTGGCGTAGAACCCGTTCCGGAGCGCCGTGAAGGGTGTGCCGGTCTTCGACAGGTAGCGCTCGGTTGCGGCATGGTCGGGCATCGGCGCGAAGACCGAATCCTCGGCGGCGCCCTGGTGGCTGGTGTAGAGGATGCGCTTGGCGCCGGCATCGCGAGCGGCGTCGATCGCCGCGATGTGCTGGGCGACCGCTGTCTCGCCGGTCTGGTCCGTTGAGACGATGAGCACCTGCGTCGCACCCTCGAACGCATCGGCGAGGGAGTTGGGGTCGGTGAAGTCGCCGCGGCGCACGCGTACCCCGCGTGCGGCCAGGTCGCCAGCGCGGTCGGTGCCGCGGACGCTCACGCCGACCCGGTCCGCCGAGACGCGATCGAGCAGCCGATCAACGATCTGGGAGCCGAGCCGGCCGGTACCGCCGGTAATGATGATCACGTTTACCCTCTCGTGCTAACGCTGGAATGATAAGGATGATATCAATGTTAGCAACAGGGATAGCAAGAGTGCGTTATCATTGGAAGCATGGCAGAGGCTCGGCGGGATAGCGCCAGCAGGCACAACACGCGAGCGAACATCGTGGAGTGCGCGGCGCAGCTCCTGCGTGAGCAGGGCGCAAGCGCGGTCACGACCCGTGCGGTCGCGCAGGCGGCCGGCATGCAGGCGCCGACCATCTATCGGTTCTTCGAGGACAAGGACGCGCTGCTCGACGCCGTTGCCGAACACGTCTTCGCCACCTACGTCGCAGGGAAGACCCTCGCCGAGGACAGCAGCGACCCAGTTGCAGATCTTCGGGCGGGGTGGGACACGCATATTGGCTTCGGTCTTGCCAACGCAGCGCTGTTCGGTCTCCTCACCGACCCCAGCCGCGGGGCTCGTTCACCGGCGGCGGCCGCCGGCCTAGAGGTTCTGCGCGCCCGGGTGCACCGCGTCGCCGCAATCGGCCGGCTTCGGGTCCCAGAAAGGCGCGCCGTCGAACTCGTCCACGCCGCCGGCACCGGCGCCGTGCTCACCTTGCTCTCCACCCTGCCGGAGCACCGGGACCTCGACCTTGCGGACGCGATGTACGAGGCGGTGATGCGATCGATCCTCACCGACGTGCCGACGCTTCCCGCGGACAGCGCGGCCGCGGCCGCTGTCGCATTCCGGGCCGTCGCACCGAAGCTGACAATGCTCACCGACGCCGAGCGCGCCCTGCTGGCCGAGTGGCTGGATCGAGCCGGCGACAGTCCAACCACCCCCAGTGCCTCAGCTGCCCCTGGCTGAGACCGCGATCAGGTTCCGTCCAACGTCGACCGCATCCGCGAACGGACGGAAGCGGGCGAGTTCGCGAACGGCAGTTGCCGTGGATCCACAGCCGACGGCGGCTGGGCCCGATCCGGGCGAGGTCGATGACACGCGAACGTTAGGTGCGGGAGGGCATGTGCCCGTCGGGGTGAAGCCGGACTGATACGCAGGCATCCGCTCATGCCGCTGAGCGGTCGGGACATCCGGTCGTGCCGAGGTCGTGCGTCTTCGTGCGGTGGGCGACCGCTCCGGTGTGAACGTGGCGGCACGGCGGCATGATCTTTCCTGAAACTCCCACTGCACCCGTACGATTGCCGGCATGTTGGGGGTGCACTTCGCCATCACATCGGAGCAGGAGCGCTCGCTGCTAGCGGCAGACGACGACGGCGACACGGTGGCCGAACTTCTCGAAGAAATCGAGGAGTCTTGGGACGACGACGCGTTGAAGGTCGACACCGACAAGGCCTGGGACGCCATCCACCGCTGCTTGACCGATGGCACGCTCGACCCAGACGGTGGCGTGTATCCGCTGTCGCACGCGGTGCTCGGTGGGCGGCACCTGCACGATGACTACTACGTCGTATACGTCAGCGCCGCGGAGGTGGGGGATGTGGCCGGCGCCCTGCGGGGTGCAGACCGGATATGGCTGCGCCGCCGTTTCGACGCTATCGATGACCCTGGCTACGACGGCGCGCACGACGGCGGGGATTTCGAGTACACCTGGGACAACTTCGTCGATGTTCAGGCGTTCTACGATCGAGCCGCCGCAGCGGAACGCGCAGTGATCTTTACTGCCACCTGAACCAAGATCGAGTGCATTGATCGAGCGTTGCCCGCTCACCGGCCCACGCCATCCGACTCTGCCGAAGAGCGAATGCTGCTCCTGGAGACGCCGCCGTCCGCGGCGGCCGCGAGAGCAGTGAGACATGGTCTCCCAGGGCGGTTTGCCGAAGTGGCAAACCCATTCACGGCGGCCGCATCGTCTCCCGGATGATTCATGCAATGAACCGCCAGCCGGTGGGCCGACCTGGTACCGGCCAGTGGTGTGCACTCGATGCGCAAGGATCGAAAACTCTGGAGGATTGATGTCGCAGCCCGCTCCGGTCACGGAGACCACGCATCGTCTGGTCTTGTCTTCCGCTGGCCGCATCCATTCGGTGGAGCAGGGCTCCGGGCCGCTGGTACTGCTGGTGCACGGGTTCCCTGAGTCCTGGTACTCCTGGCGCCACCAGCTGCCGGTACTGGCCGCGGCCGGCTACCGGGCCGTCGCCGTCGACGTTCGTGGCTATGGCCGCTCCTCCAAGCCGGAGGGCGCAGCCGCGTACCGGATGCTGGAGCTGGTCGAGGACAACGTCGCCGTGGTGCACGCCCTGGGCGAGCAAACGGCCGTGATCGTGGGCCACGACTGGGGCGCGACCATCGCCGCCAACTCCGCCCTCGTCAGGCCCGATGTCTTCCGCGCGGTCGGGCTGCTGAGCGTGCCCTACGCCCCACGCGGCGGGCCACGGCCCAGCGAGGTCTTCGCGAAAATGGGCGGAGAGGAGGAGTTCTACGTCAGCCGCTTTCAAGAGCCCGGCCGGGCCGAGGCCGAGATCGAACCGGACGTCCGCGGCTGGCTCGCCGGCTTCTACGCCGCCCTGTCCGCCGACACCATGCCGCCCGCCGACGGCCCGGACCCACACTTCGCGTCCCGGGGCGGGACGCTGCGCGACCGGTTCCCCACCGGTCGGCTGCCCGCCTGGCTCAGTGAGGACGACCTGGACGTCTACGCCGCAGAGTTCGAGCGGACCGGCATGAGCGGGGCGCTCAACCGCTACCGGAACATGGACCGGGACTGGGAAGACCTCGCCGACTTCGACGGCTCCCCCATCACCCAGCCGTCCCTGTTCATCGGCGGCGCACAGGACGCCTCCACCACCTGGATGGCAGACGCCATCAATGCATACCCCGCCACCCTGCCAGGCCTGGTCGCGTCACACATACTCGACGGCTGCGGCCACTGGATTCAGCAGGAGCGCCGCGAGGAGGTCAACGAGATCCTGACCGGCTGGCTCGCCTCCCTGCCCGCCTGATCCCCAGACGGTGAGACGCACTCTTCTGGCTCCCCTCTGTGTCAAGGTGCCGTGCTGAGGGCGGTCGTAGGCTGTGTGATGGCGGGTTCGGGAAATGGCTTGTCCGAAGTACGGCGTGGTCGTAACAGCGCACGTCCAGCTCGGCTATCTCTGAACTTCCAAGAATGCCGATGACAGTGTGTTTACATCGTGACGACCAGTTTGCCGGTCGTGTGCAGGCGGACGAAGTCGACGCATGCTTGAACGCCCTCGTCGAGGGTGTAGCGGCGGCCGATCGTGGCCCGCAGCTCGCTGCGGATCGCCAGTTCACCGACCTCGCGTATCCCGCCGAATGTGCCGTCCATGTCCAGCACGAAATGAAGACCGACGTCATCGCGTCCGATCCACTCCTGCTGCGGTACGGGGTAGGTGATCGTGAGGAGGCGTCCACCTGGGCGGATGGCACTTGCAACACCGGCAAGATGGTCGCTCGGCAGCGTCAGATTGAACGCGACGTCGACGTCGGAGGGGTACTCAGATTCCGCGTACCCGATGGTCTCGTCCGCGCCGAGAGCTCGCAGGATGTCGGCATCAGCGGCGGTCGCGGTGGCGATCACCCGCGCGTTTGTACCGCCGAGGAGCGGGATCACCGCGGTACCCACACCGCCCGTGGCACCGACGACCAGGACGGTTTCATCGGGCTGCACCTTGGCGGTGGCCATCAGCGCCCGTGCGGTCAGGCCGATAGTGGGCAGTGCCGCCGCCTGTTCGATGTCCAGGCCGGCCGGGCGGTGCGCCAGAAACGGAGTGTCGGCCTCGAAGACCGCGTACGCGGCCAGCGAGCCGGTGCTCAGCGACGGTCGGGTCGCACCGGCCATCGCGCGCAGCGCCCGCGGCACGGCCATGCCGAAGATCTCGTCGCCCACCTGGTAGGCCGTCACGCCAGCGCCGACCTCGCTGACCGTGCCGGCGAAGTCGTTGCCGGGCACGTGCGGAAACTCCAGCGGCACGACGTCGCGGAAATCGCCGCTGGGCAATCGGACGTCGGCCGGGTTGATCGAGGCGGCGGCGATCCGGACCTGGATCTGCCCTGGACCGGGCCGGGGCGCCGGCACGTCGGCCACCGTGTACTCCTCTGGTGGTCCGTATCCGGTCGCAACGACTGCCTTCATGTGTTCCTCCAGAAAACGGACCGCCTGGTCATGTTATGCGTGTTGAAGGTAGCGATAAACGGACCGGGCGGTCAACTTGCTAGGGTGGCGACGTGACCTCCACGCGTCCATTGCGTGCCGACGCCGCCCGCAACCGGCGGCTGCTGCTGGCGGCGGCCGCAGAGGAGTTCGCGGAGCGGGGTCTGGACGCCTCGGTCGCCGACATCGCCCGCCGGGCCGGTGTCGGGAAGGGCACGGTGTTCCGCCACTTCGCCACGAAGGATCACCTGCTCGCCGCGATCGTCCTCGACCGAATCGACGCGCTCAACGCGGTCGGCGAAAGGCTTCTCAAAGCGGCGGATCCAGGCGCAGCACTGCTGGAGTTCCTCACCGTCGCCGCGCATCAGCGACAACAACGCGACCTGTCGTTCCTGCAGGACGCCGGCGAGCTGCCCGCAGAGGTCACCAGGGCCCGCGCGCAGATGTTCCACACCGTGCATGCGCTGGTCGACCGAGCCCGCGAGCACGGCGTGGTGCGGGTCGACGTCACCGGCGCGGACGTCATCCTGCTGATGTGCGCGCCGAACTACGTCACCAGCTACGTGCCGGATGCCTCGCCCGACCTGTGGCAGCGATACCTCGCCATCATCTTCGACGGTCTACGCCCAGAAGGAGCCCACCCGCTGCCCCACCCGCCGCCGGCGGCTCCTTGACGCCGCGAACATAGGGTCTTGCCGCCAATACCTGCAGACGCCTCCGGAGATCGCTCGGCTGAACGTCCTCATTTGCCGCGTGGGGTGGACTCATGAGAGCTCGGATTCCGTTGCTCACCACCGCCAGCAGGGCACCTTGGTCGTGCTTCAGCCAGATTTCCAGCACTCCTCCGTTGAGTTGGTCGAGCCGGCCGGTTTCCAGGTGGGAGATATCGCCGCCGGAGTCCAGGGCGGCATTGAGCAGCAGTGCGAGCGAGGTGCCGTACACCGGGACGTCTGCGGGCTCGTCGACCAGCCGGAATCCACTGGTCGGCGTATCCGGACGTTCGGCGACGACCTTCTCGATGCGGCAGACGACCCAGTGGAATGTCTGCGTGGTGAAGTCAATGGCCGCGCCGACGCTTCTGCCGTCGGCGAGGTCGATGATCGTTTCGATCGAACAAAGGTCTCCGCCGCGCGGTACCCGGCGGTGGTCGGCGATCGGCCGCAACCGCCAGGCGCCGTCGAACAGCGTCGCGGAGCCGATGCGGCGGTAGATGGCCATGAGATCAGCGGACGCGAAGAACAAGGGATGGGGCTGCGGCGGGGTGGTGTCATGGTCGCGCACGATCCGGTCGATCACGTCGTCGATCTCGACCGTCGCCGGCGCCAAGTACCAGCCGGCGACCGGCCGTAGCGCGCCATCTTCGTCCTGGGCGACGCCGACCAGGCCGGCGTGCAGGGCCACGACCCGGTTGTCACGTCCGACTCGGTCGTTGACGTTTACGGTCACCCGCGACAAGGTGACCGGCACGCTGTCGCTACGGATGCCCGGACCCCGATAGGACATGTCATCATCGACGGTCACGTCGCGCGGCTCATCGATCGGCAACTCCAGCAGCGGATTGGGCCTGTCGACCTCGCCGTCACCGGTCAGGTACGGATAGAGCCGCGCGGCCCAGCCGGTTATCACCTCGCCGCCGTAGGCGTCGGTCGGACTGTAGATACGCCGCCAGAACGCGGTGTCCACATCACCCGCCGCGGCTCGGACGAACTGGTCGGCGATCGGGGCGAGCGACCGGCACCAGGTCTCCAAGCCGAACGCGGCGATCGTCTCCACCCGCGTGCGGATCTTCTGCCAGTCCTCGACCGTACCGGTCAATGTGATCGACGGGATGCCGCAGACGAACATCATCCACAGCGCGAAGTACGGTGAGTACGCGTCGAGTAGCACGATCCGTCCGGCCACCCGCTCAACGTCGGTGCTGGTGGAAAAGTCGCATTCGAATACGTCGGCATGGTTGATCTCGGCGAGGAGCAGCTTGCTGAACAACTCAACGGCGCTCTGCCACGAGTCGGCATCCTGTGGCATCGGTCCGTCGACGACCACCGTGAGCCGCTTCCGGCCGGCATGGCTCACCAGCCGCGGGCGCAGTTCCTCGGCGTGTAGGCGTACGTGCTGGGCGAGGCCCTGCATGATGGTCAGCCACACTGCGTCTGGGGAGAGCACGAGCGGGCGGTGGTCGGCGAACGCCCGCCCAACGGCACTGAGAAGCGGATGCACCCCGTCCGTTTCGAGGACCGGCAAGGACGGGTCGCCGCCGACCACCAGCGCTCCTGAGAACTGGTCGCCGAGCGGCAACGTAGGCAGCGACTTGGCGGCTGGCGCGACATCGTCGACCCGAAAGGTGACCATTACCCGACTCTAATGCGGGTGTCGCTCGACCGGTTCGCCTCCATTGTCAGTCCGTGTCTCCACCCGGGCGTGGGGCAAGGCGATCGACGGTGGTCGGAGCCCACGCGGCCGCAGCACGCTGGCCGAGGCCGCGACGGTCACGGTGGTGACCGGGGCGGACGTCGCGGACGTGCTGAGCGCCTTCGGAGCGGACCGGCCCGACCGGAGTCGATGCGGGCCATCAACGAGGACCTGATGCGCCGGCAGTCGATCGATCCGTGGGCCGCGGTGCTGGACATCGGCGGCGCCGTGCTCGCCGTCGAGTACAACGGCTGGCAGGGCTCGCCAGCGCACGCCGTCCGACTCTGCCGATGAGGGGACTACGTGACCACAATCGCAAGTGGGTGGGGACTGCCCGCCGACTAGATCGCAGGCGGTCGTTCTCCGGTCCTGACTCGGTCATCTATTAAGGGTGTAGCTCTTCCGTAGGATCACATCCGCCTAGCTCAAGCGGCGTACGCCTTCGGTGTCGGCGAAAACTGACCCCCGGGCGACGCGCGGGAGCGTAACGGTCGGAGCGGGCAGACTGCTCCGTTCAATGAGGCCGTTCTTCCTTCTCCTAGCGCCCTTGCCAAGGCAGGTGGCGTGATCATCGCGGCTCTTGTCGGCGGCATGTGCGATCTTGATGGTTCGCTGTGCCCGTCTCCCTTCCTCAGGAGAGATCACCATGACCGACGACCTTTATGACGTCCGGGTGCTCGCTCTCGATGTGCCACGCAGGTACGTGCGGCTGCGCGCCATCGTCGTGTACTACGACACCGACGTCCCCTACGCTGATCTGCCCAACGATCCGAGCTTCTTCCTCCGCCTGTTGACCGACACCGCGCAGCAGGGGACGCAGATGGGCGATCTGGTCACGTGGGACGAGATCCACGATGAGGACTGGGTGGACGCCAACACCCGATGGTTCGTCGAGCGCGTCGAGCGGGTCGCGACCCGCAACCACCCCTTCACCGATGACGACTACGAGCAGTTGCCCGAGTTCTCCGGCAGGACCCGCAAGGGGCGCCTACTCCGTGAGGACCGCTTCATGTCCGCCGACTATGACGTGGTGGTAACCGATCCACGCTGGATCGAGCACCTCCAACCCGGTGCCTACTGGAGCACCGCCAGCTACCCCACCCGCGCCGACCAGATCCGTCCCGGCAAGGGTGCGGACGTTCCCGGCCTGCGCACCACGTCCGCCGTCCTGGCCCTGTTCGAGGACGGAGAGGACCACCGGCTGGCGTTCTCCGATGATGGCCGCTACCTGGCCGCCTGCAGCGAGGAGGGTGAGCTGGTGGTCGTCGACGCCACCGATTGGCACGAACTCCTGCGTGTCCATCCGGAGGGCTACTCCTCACCGATGCTGATGTGGGTGCCCGGACGGCACGTGATCACCCTCCGCGACTATTTGAAGGACGCTCTTGCGCAACTCTCCTACGATGTGGTGTCGGGGACCCGGGTTCAGGCGCCCACCCAGGTGGGCGTGGTTCGTTCGGCCACCGGCCGCCACCGGGTCGACCTTGACTATGGCACCTTCATCACGGTCCACGATGATGTCGGCGCCGAGCGGACGCTTCCGGTCGGTGATCCGGAATCGGAGGGCGGTGTGGACACCCGCCGGTCGGTGGCCTTCACCGCCGACGAGAGGCTGATGTTCGCCGCCCGCGGCGCGACCATCTTCGCGTTGGACCCCTCCGACGGCCGCACCGTCGCGACGATCGACAACGACGGACTGGAGGTCGAGGCGCTGGGGGTCAGCTCCTGCGGGGACTACCTGGCGATCTTGAGTGAGCACTGGGAGCGCGCGGTGTCCATCAGACGGGTCGGCGACCATCAGGTCGTCACTCGCCGGGGGATCGGCCCCAGACCCGGTCGCACGGAGCCGCTGGACCTCCAGTGGTCCCCCGACAGCCGCTGGCTGGCGATCAACCTGCTGACCACCGACGACGAGGACCAGTACCGCCCCGAGATACACATCATCCCGATCGGCCTGCCCACCGACCCTCCGGCCAGGTACGGCCTCCCGCCCACCCGTCCGTAGATCCTGGCCAGTCGTCCCGTACGCCCAGCCGACCATCCACCAGAGGGTGCCGACGCGGCCGGATCGCCGGTGACGACCTGATGCCCGAGATACCGCACGCTACCGGGGTCGAGGCGGACCTGGCTCTCGTCCTCGGCCTCCCGGACAAGCGCTGCGCTCCAATCGGCGTCAGACGCCTCAACTCCGCCCCGGCGAGCAGGAACTTCCGCTCGTAGAACCGATCTCGGATCAAGGTCCGTGCTTGTTCATCCACCGGCCAGCCGTGAACCTGCCGAACCTCCAAGCCCGCCGTCACAGGTCCCTCTGACCACACGAATTCGATCATCCCGTCCTTTGCATTGCACGCAGCCGGGACCATCCAAGTGCCGAAACCCCGTCCATGCTGAGCGGATCACTGTGATCCCCTCAGCCGCGTCACGCGCAGCCGCGGCCGGATCACACCGACGCCGGCTCCCCGATCTGTGCACTCCCTCGATCTCGCGCGGGATCGGACCTGACTCGCACGCGGCAGGATGATGGTGTGCTGATTCGTATCGAAGCGTCGCAGCTGCCCGGACGAGAGTGCGGGCAAGCGCCCGGCTTTCCTGGCTACCGCAACATTCACGTCGGCGTGCAGCGACGTGACCGCCGTACCGAGCTTCTCGACCTGCACCCCGGCGACGCCCCCTCCGCAACATGGGAGCTGGAGGTCACCGCCACCGCAACCGAGACGGGGTGGGATCTTCGCGGCCACCACGTACAGGGCCGTCCGGGTAGCCGGTTCGTCTACCTGTCGTGGGGGACCGTAGACGACGGCGGACTGTTCGAAATGTTCCGGCGGGCGAAACTGTGGTTCGACGCCATCGGCCCGGACGTCCTGGACGCCGCGGTGAGCAGCGGGCTGTTGGTGGCCCGGTTGGGGTTGACCGATGCGCGCGGCCATCCGTTGTGCGCGGCGGTCCGGCCTCCGCTGATCGAATGGTCAGCTGGTTCCTGAACTCCCGTCAGTCCCCTGCGGCCGGAAGGAGGTCCACCGGCCGGGAAGGTCCCGTACGCGCAGGTGCGGATCCATCTGGGCGTGGACAGGCGATCGATGCTCTAGAGCAACCCTCACCACTGCCCGGTAAGGCGGCCGACCGCTGCCATGCCAACGGCGACGGTATCCACGAATGCCCGCTCATGTCGCCGACCGCGCATCTGGCCCCGATCTTGAGGTGCTCGACGTTCGCCATGCCGACGAGTTCATGTCGTCGCGCCGGCAGCCGCGGCGTCCGCCGAACAGGCTCGGCGGCTTCGACCGAGTCTGACGGGCTCGGGCTCACTGGTGGTGGTCGGCCTGCTCGTCCGTCCTGTGCCGCGCTGGTTCCTCGGTCGGAAACAGGATCGTGCTGAGCAGATGAGCGGTGCGGTCCGGTGTGGCTTCGTTGCCCATCCTGGACAAGACGGCGCTGCTTATCTCGCTGATCAGTTCGGCGAGTTCGTCCTGGTTGAGCCAGAGCGGGAACTGCCGGTAGGACACCGAGTCGGCGGTCGGGTCGGCGTGCTCTCGGTCGAGGTAGGCGTTGAACTCGGCGAGCAGGGCGGCCATGGCCGCGGCGAACCCGTGACGGTGGTCGTTCAGGGACATCGACGCTGCCGCGTCAGCGTCGATCCCCGCCTGCTCGCGGCGTAGCCGGTAGTGGCGTTCGACGGCGCCGTGCACGCGCTGTTCGTCGACGACTTCCAGCGCTCCTGCCTCGGCCAGCAGACCGACGTGCCGGTACACGGTGGTCTTGGGGACATCGGGCAGGTCAGCGCACAGGTCGGACGTGGTGCGTGTGCGTCCGCCGGACATGGCGTGCACGATGCGCAGCCGGACGGGGTGCAGGAGCAGATCAAGGGTGTCCACCAGACTACGATCCCACATCTGGTACCGTTCCAAAAATTGGAAAAGGACATGCTGGTGGCGTGGTGATGGGGGCAGCCCGAACGGGTGTGCGCTCGTCCACGCCGAGCCGGCGCCGACAGCGAGGGAGCCAGCGATGCAACGCCGACCGTCCGAGGCCCGATCGAAGACGACGACCGAGGGCGCGCCGCCGCTGGGGCGATACCACGACGTGGGGGGTCGGCGGTTGCTGCTGCACCGATCGGGCAGCGGGAGCCCGGCGGTGGTGTTCCTGGCCGGGGGTGGCACGGTCGGTCTGGATTACCTGAACGTCCAGGAGCGAGCCGCCGAGTTCACCACGAGCGTGCTCTACGACCGGGCCGGAACGGGGTGGAGTGACCGTGCTCGGTTGCCGCGCAGCTCCGCAGAGGTGACCGACGAGCTGCGAGAGCTGTTGCACACCGCCGGTGTGCCCGCTCCCTACCTGCTGGTCGGTCATTCTCTCGGTGGCTTCTATGCACGCCACTATGCACAGCGTTTCCCCGACGAGGTGGCGGGTCTGCTCCTGCTTGACCCCGCACACGAGGACTACAACGCATACATGCCTCAGCAACTGGTCGAGATCTGGAACGCATGGGACCCCGACCAGGCGCTCCCCGACGAGTTGCCCGACGAACTCATCCAGCTCTACCGCGGCATGTTCGCGCAGGAGATGGCGGACTGGCCGGCGGAGATCCGCGAGCCGCTCATCGAATACCACGTGAGCCTTGAAGGGCTGAAGGCCGGCGCCCAAGAGGCGAGCAACGTCGATCGGCTCAACGACGAGCTCCGGCAGGCGGGGATGCCCGACGTGCCACTGATCGTCCTCACCGCCGTGGGGATCGACTCATTCAAGAGGGCGGTGTCCCACGGCACGCCCGAGTCGCTGCTGCACGAGGAGATCGAAGGCAAGCGGCGGCTCTATACGGCGCTGGCCGAATCGGTTTCGCGCGGCGAGAACCGTCTCATCGACGACGCCGGACACGTCACCATCACCTTCCGCCGTCCCGACGCCGTACTCCAGGCGATCCGCGACCTGCTCGGCAGGTGATCGCGCGCTCGCGGAACGCCGCGCGCAGCTTGTCGTCGTGGTCGCCGCGACTGGTCGGCGTCGCGGGGGCCATCCGTTGTTAACGCGATCGCAAGACCGCGGAGTGCCAACGATCGGGTGCCGGGATGGCAAGATCTCACCGGTATGAATCCGGCATAAGGCCTCTAACCTGGCATCTCGTTACCTCCGGAAGGAAAGCGTTCGTCATGCACAATCACGGGAACCGGTCCGGTCCAGCGCCTCGGTGGTGTTCCTGCCGTGTTCCGGATGAGGCCACGGAGAGTCCGGGCATCAGCCGCAGGCAGGCACTGGGCGGGTTGACCGCCGCGAGCGCGCTCGCCCTCGCGGGCTGGCCCCGCTCGGCCGAGGCGGCGACCGCCCCGGCCGGTGCCGGCCACTCGGTGACCATCACCGTCATGGGCACCTCCGACATCCACAGCAATGCGGTCAACTGGGACTACTACCAGGACGCCGAGTTCAGCGACAGCGCCGGGAACGTGGTCGGCCTGGCGCGGGTGTCCAGCCTGGTGAACCAGGTCCGCGCCGACCGCGGGCGGGAGCGCACTCTGCTGTTCGACGCGGGCGACACCATCCAGGGCACCCCGCTGGCGTTCTACTACGCCACGGTGGAGCCGATCACGAAGTCCGGCCGGATCCACCCGATAGCGGCGCAGATGAACGCCATCGGCTACGACGCCGTGGCATTGGGCAACCACGAGTTCAACTACGGCATCCCGTTCCTGAACACGTGGATCCGTCAGATGGACGCCGCGGTTCTGGCCGCCAACGCCGTGCACGCGGGCAGCGACCGGCCGGCGTTCCGCCCGTACATCATCAAGAAGATGGACGTTCCGGGGCATCCGCCGATCAGGGTCGGCCTGCTCGGCCTGACCAACCCGGGTTCCGCCATCTGGGACAAGGCCAATGTCTCCGGCAAGCTGGACTTCCTGGACCTGGTCGAGACCGCCAAGAAGTGGGTTCCGGCCATCCGTGCCGAAGGCGCCGATGTCGTGGTCGTCAGTGCGCACGCCGGTGACAGCGGCCTGTCCTCCTACACCGGCGACATCCCGGTGGAGAACGCATCGGCCATGGTGGCCCAGCAGGTCCCCGGGATCGACGCCATCCTGTTCGGCCACGCGCACAGGGACGTCGCCGAGCGGTTCGTCACCAACGAGATCACCGGCGACACCGTGGTGATGAGCGAGCCCAAGTGCTGGGGCCAGAGACTCTCCGTCTTCGACCTCACGCTGACCCGGGACCGCGGCCGCTGGAAGGTCACCGGCAAGTCCGCCACGACGGTGAACACGAACACGGTGGAAGACGACCCGAAGCTCGTCGCGGTGGTCAAGAAGCAGCACGACACGGTGGTCGCGTACGTCAACCAGAACGTGGCCACCTCCACCGAGGCGATGTCCGCGGCGGAGTCATGCTGGAAGGACACCGCGATCCTCGACTACATCCACCTGGTGCAGATCGCGAAGGTCAAGGAGGCCATCGCCGGGACCGCCCACGCGTCCCTGCCGGTCCTGTCGATCGCCGCGCCGTTCAACCGCGCCGCGACCTTTCCGGCCGGTGAGGTCACGATCAGGGACATCGCCGGGCTCTACATCTACGACAACACGCTGCTGGCCAGCGTCCTGACCGGCTCGCAGATCAAGGCGTACCTGGAGTACTCGGCGCAGTACTTCAAGCAGGTCGCCGCGGACGCCCCGGTCGATCCGGCATCGTGGACCAACGCCAAGAACCGTCCCGACTACAACTTCGACCAGTTCTCCGGCATCGCCTACGACATCGACCTTGCCCAGGCCGAGGGCGCACGGATCCGCAACCTCGCCTACGACGGCGCGGCGGTCACCGACGACCAGCAGTTCGTGGTCGCGGTCAACAACTACCGCCAGTCCGGCGGTGGCGGCTTCCCCCACATCGCCACCGCCCCGGTCGTCTACAACGCCCAGGTGGCGATCCGGGAGGCGATCGTCGCGTACGCCTCCGCGGCCAAGACCATCGACCCCTCCACCTTCCACGTGGAGAACTGGAAGCTGGTCCGCGACGGCGTATCGGTCTTCTGAACGGGTCGGCAGCCCAAGCGGCCTCCGGAATCCCGGGGGCCGCCGGCTGCCCCTCGACCGCCAACCCATCACCGGGTAAGACGCGACCAACCGATCCCCACACGGGGGCCCGGTGCCGAGGCGACGGCCACCGGCTCGGTGACCTCGGTGAAGCCGCCGTTCGGGCTCATCACGATCCGCCCGGTCTGGCGCCCGTGCTCCGCCGCCTCCTGTTCCCGGTACGTGAGGCCGAGGCAGATCCGTCGGGTGAGGGTGTACGCGAGCACGGGTCCGGCGAAGACGGCCACCCGGAAGAACCAGGTGACGGTGTAGAGGGACAGGTGGAAGTGGTAGGCGATCTGGTCGTTCGAGGCCGCGGCCCACAGCAGCCCGTAGAAGGTGATCCCGGCCGCGCCCACCGCCGTACGGGTCGCCGCGTCGCGCGGGCGGTCGAGGACGTGGTGGAGATCCCGGTCGCCGGTGAACCTGCGTTCGAGCGCCGGGTAGCCCGCCAGAACGGTGAAGAAGGCGCCGGGGACGAGGAGCGCGGGCACCAGCACCGCCAGCGTGAGCGGATGACCGGCCACGTCGAACTCCCAGTTCGGCATGATCCGGACCGCGCCGTCCAGGAAGCCCATGTACCAGCCGGGTACCGCTCCCGCGCTGATCGCCCCCGGCCGGTACGGCCCGTACAGCCAGATCGGGTTGATCTGCGCGACCGTGCCGAGAAGAGCGAGCACTCCGCAGGTGGCGAAGAACAGCGCCCGTCCGGGGTGCACAGTGCGCGCCCGGACGGTGCGCGCCGAGTCCGCCGGGCCGAGAAAGCGGGAGTGACCGTGCCGCCGGAGCAGTCGACGGCGGAAGGCGAGCAGGCCGGCCATGCCCGCCGGTAGGAGCAGCACGTGCAGCCAGTAGAACCGGGGAATGATCGCGTCGCCGGGGAAGTCTGCACCGAACAGCCAGAACGTCAGGCGGGTACCGACCACCGGGATCGACTGGACCACCCCCTGGATCAGCCCGAGGCTTCCGCCCGACAGCATGTCGTCCGGCAGGATCGTGCCCGTCACGCCCGCCGCCATGCCCAGTACGAGCAGGATCACCCAGACCAGCCAGTTCGGCCCCCTCGGCCGGCGGAACGCGCCGGTGAAGAACATCCGGACGAGCTGGAGGCAGACCGCGGCGATGAAGACCAGCGCCGCCCAGTGGTGGATCTGCCGCATCAGCAGCCCGCCGCGCACGTCGAAGCTGATCTCAAGCGTCGACTCGTACGCTCTGCTGACCGGAACACCGCGCAGCGGAACGTACGAGCCGTCGTAGGCGACCAGCGTCATGTCCGGGTCGAAGAACACGGTCAGGTAGGCACCCGTGGCGACCAGCACCCCGAACGCGTACAGTGCGATCTCCCCGAACAGGAACGACCACTGATCCGCGCGTACGGACCGCGACCACCGCTTCGGCACGGCTGCCGCCGTCCGTGACCTCTGGGCCCCCATCGTCGTTTCTCCCCCTGCCTGACCGCCTCTGACCGAGGCGCCCTTAGCACTAAGACGCCCAGAAGGCCGGAAATGTGACATTGGGACAGAGGGAGCTCTTCCCGTCCCTCGCCGAAGGTGCTCTTCGGCGAGGGACATGGCGTACGCGGGCCCGAAAACTCGGATCGGTCATGCGGCCTTGGGCTCGCCGGGTTGTTCGGGCGGCCTGGAGACCACCGGCGGCTCAGGCGCCTGCGGCGGCGCGGACGACGTTGCGAAGTGGGCGGCCGGTCTCCAGTGCTGTGAGGTTGGCGGCGATGTCGCGGGCGCGGCTCTCGAACGTCTCCCTCGTGTGCCCGGAGTTGTGCGGGGTCAGCACGACGTTGTCCAGCTCGGCGAACGGCAGGGTGGCGCCACTGCGGTTCACCCCGTCGGTCGGCCACCACACGTCGATCGCGGCTCCGGCGATCTGTCCGTCGGCGAGCGCGTCGTACAGCGCTCGCTCGTCGACGACCGGGCCACGTGAGACGTTGACCAGCAAGGCCGAACGCCGCATTCGACGCAGCTCCGCGGCACCGATCAGGCCGCGGGTGTGCGGGTTCAGCGGCACCGTCACGACGACCACATCCGACGTGGCGAGCAGCGCGGGCAGCTCTCCCATGGAGACGACACGGTCGAGTTCCAGGCCCGGCTCCAGCGGTGAGCCGGGGTCGCGCCGTGCCGCCTGCACCCGCATGCCCATCGCGGCCGCCAGCCGGGCCACCTGCCCGCCGATCTCGCCGAGGCCGAGCAGCCCGACGGTGCGGCCCGCGACGGAATCGCCGAGGGTCAGGTCCGGATCGACGGCGACGGACTCCCACACGCCCTGCCGCAGCAGCCGGTCGGTCCGCAGCACCCGCCGCGACAGCATCAAGACGGTCATGATGACGTGCTCGGCGATGGCCCGCCCGTGGTGGGAGGTGTTGGCCACGGCCGTGCGCGGTGCGAGTGCGTCGAGCGGTATGCGCTCATAACCGGCGCCGGTCACCTGCACCAGCCTGAGCCCGGTCCCGGCGCGCGCCATCGGCTCGGTCATCCGCGAGCACACCATCACGTCGGCGTCGCGCAGCGTGGTCACGACCTCCTCGTCCGGCCGGTCGGCGGCCATCAGCGGGTCGTGGCCGCCGGAGCGGAGGATCGTCGCGAAGCGGCTGATGATGGGGTCAGTGACCACGATTTTCATCCTGCGGTCACCAGCGTGGGCTCAGCAGCTCGTACGAGGGGTCGATGCCGCGCATGTAGCCGGTGTCGTCGCGGCTGCGTAGCCCGCATTCGAGGTACTGCTCGTGCAGCCGGCCGAGCATGTCCCGGTCGAGCGTGACCCCGAGCCCGGGCGTGGTCGGCACCGCGACGGCACCGTCGGAGAAGGTGAGCGCGCCCGGGGCGATGACGTCCTCACCGGGGTCCTTCCACGGCCAGTGCGTGTCGCAGGCGTAGGTGAGATTGGGCGTCGCCGCGGCCAGATGGGTCATGGCGGCGAGGCTGATGCCGAGGTGGGAGTTCGAGTGCATCGACACCCCGAGCCCGAACGTGTCGCAGATCCCGGCGAGCAACCGGGACCGGCCGAGACCGCCCCAGAAGTGGTGGTCCGAGAGCACGACGCCGACGGCGTCCCGCCGTACGGCCGGTTCGATGCCGGCGAAGCTCACCACGCACATGTTGGTGGCCAGCGGCATCGGAACCTTGCGGGCGACCTCGGCCATCCCCTCCACGCCCGGGGTCGGATCCTCGAGATACTCCACCACGCCGTCGAGTTCCTGCCCGACCCGGATCGAGGTCTCGACGGTCCAGGCGCCGTTCGGGTCCAGCCGCAGCGGATGCTCGGGGAAGGCGCGACGCAGCGCGTGGATCGCCTCGATCTCCTCGTCGGGTGGAAAGACCCCGCCTTTGAGCTTGAGCGCTGAGAAGCCGTACTCGGTCACCATCCGCCGGGCCTGGGCGACGATGCCGTCGGGGTCGAGCGCGGCGCCCCAGCGGTCCGGCTCGTGGCCGGGGTGGGCCGCCCACTTGTAGAAGAGATAGCCCGAGTAGTCGACGGTGTCGCGGACGGCACCGCCGAGCAGCGTGCTGACCGGCAGGCCGGTGGCCTGTCCCTGGATGTCCAGGAAGGCGACCTCGAAGGGGGACAGGATCGCGTCCGCGGTGCTGGTGCCGGTGACCATCCCGGCCATCCCGTGATCACCGGTGCCGGGCCCGCCGGCGAGGACGACGCGGATGCGGCGGGCGAGCTCGTTGACGTCCCAGACGTCGGTCCCGATGATCTCGTCGGCGGCGAGGCGCAGGCGGGCGAGATGGTCGGCGTCGGCGTACGTCTCGCCGAGGCCGATCAGCCCGTCCTCGGTGCGGACCTCGACGATGGCGCGCAGCGCGTACGGCTCGTGCACGCCCACCGTGTTCAGCAGGGGAAGGTCCTTGAAGGCGACCGGCGTGACGGTGACACCGGTGACGCGTTGCCGTTGGGAGTCGGTCACGGGAAGGGCGACTGCTTCGGGCATTACGGCACACCTCACATCACCAAGGAACGTGCCGCTACATTAGCAGACGTAGTTCACATGTGTAGACAGCGTCTCGTTCACACCCAGGAGTCGTCACCGATCGGCGGAGCGGACCGTTCGATCTGCTCACGTGCTTGGCGCATCGTGGCCAGGATCTCGGCCTCGAGTTCGGCGTTGAGGCGTGCCAGCGGCACCGAACAGCTGATCGCATCGCGGGCCGGAGTCGCGTACCGCAGCGCGAGACCAAAGCAGTGCAGCCCGAGGCTGCTCTCCTGCCTGTCGATGGAGTAACCACGGGCGCGGGTCTGGTCCAGATCGGCCACCAGCGCCGCACGGTCGGTGATGGTGTGCGGCGTGAACGCGGTCGTCTCGGCCGGCAGGTGGTGGTCGAGCTGCTCGCCGCCGTGCTCGGCGAGCAGCGCCTTGCCGAGCGCGGTGCTGTACGCCGGAAGCCGGCGCCCCACCCTGCTGTACGGCCGCAGGTACTGGCTGGACTCCCGGGTCGCGAGATAGACGACGTCGAAGCCGTCCAGGCGGCCGAAGTGGAAGGTCTCATCCAGCTTCTCACCGAGCTCGTCGAGCACCGGTTTGACGATCCGAAGATGCTGGTCGGTGTCGAGGTAACTGGTGCCGACCAGCAGCGCCCGGATGCCGATCCCGTACATGGTCCCCGAGGCGTCGGTGCGCACCCAACCGTGCTTGGTCAGCGTGCGGAGCAGGGCGTACAGGCTGCTCCGCGGAACGTTGAGCGCCTCGGTCAACTCACGCAACCGCGCCGGACGATTCTGCCGGGAGGCCAGGAGCTCGAGCAGCTCCAGCGTACGCGCGGCCGATTTCACCTCGCGGACGCCGGAGATCTTGTCGTCGACGGCGTCGGCCGGCGACTCCTCTGACGATGCGGCCATGGTGCGGGCCTCCAGGAATCCAGCGGGAAGAGACGGTCAGCCTAATAGATGTGGAGCCGCCATCTACATTCTAAGAAGGGGCCCGCGAACGCGGGGAGCCGTGCCGCCGCGCAGGCCCGCGGCCGGCGAACTTGATCGTCTGGTGGTGTTCGCCACGGCCCCGGCATCGCACCTGAGGACCGCGAACGCGTCAGAGTTCGAGCCCTCCGCGCAGTCGATCCGTACCTGGGTGCGTCTGTGCGGACGCATGAGCGCCGGCCGAGCATTTCGGAGTAGGGCATGCGGCGGTTATGGTTGGGGCCCGACCGCGGCGGCATGTTTTGGGTTCATGAAGACTTCATCTGTGGTTCGACGACCGCTCGGGCAACTGGAAGCCGAGGTGCTGGCGGTGCTGGCCAGTGCTCAAGGGGAGTTGTCGCCCGCTGACGTGCAGGCCCGGCTGTCAGGCCATCCTGCCTACACCACCGTCAACACTGTGTTGTCCCGGCTGCACGGCAAGCAGTTCGTGTCCCGAGCGCGCCGGGGACGGCACTTCGCCTACCGGACGGTGGTGGATGAGCCGCGCCTGGTGGCTGACCGGATGTGTGATCACCTGCGCTATGCCAGCGATCCTTGTCACGCACTGAACCAGTTCGTCCGGTCCCTCAACCCTGATGAGGAACAGCTCCTGCGCACCGTGCTCGACGGAGACGCACTGGGCTGACGATCGTCCGTACCGGGCAGGCCGGGGCGATGCCGCGAGGTCCTGGTCTTGCTCTTGGTGTTGAGCTGAGCCGAGTGGTCCGCCCGACTTCGGCTGCCCGGGGGTGGTTCCGCATCGACTTCAGCATTCTGCTACAAGTGTCGTAGTACGGTCGTGGTGGCGAGCGCAGAGGAACGAGGGGAGAGGCATGGCTGCGGAGGGCAGTACGAAAGCGGTCGTCACGGCGTTGGTGGCGAATCTGGGGATCGCGGTCACCAAGTTCGTGGCGTTCGCTCTGACGGGGTCCTCGTCGATGCTTGCCGAGGCGATCCATTCGGTGGCCGATTCCAGTAACCAGGCGTTGCTGTTGGTGGGCGGGAAGCGGGCGCAGCGGCGCGCGACGTCCGAGCATCCGTTCGGGTACGGGCGGGAGCGCTACATCTACGCCTTCATCGTCTCGATCGTGCTGTTCAGCGTCGGAGGGCTGTTCGCGCTGTATGAGGCGTGGCACAAGATCAGCGATCCGCACGCGATCACTGAGTGGCATTGGGTGCCGATCGTGGTGCTGCTGGTGGCGATCGCGCTGGAGTCGGTGGCGCTGCGCACGGCGGTGAAGGAGTCCAACGCGGTGCGCGGCTCGGCGGGCTGGGTGCAGTTCGTGCGTCGTTCCAAGTCGCCCGAGCTGCCGGTGATTTTGCTGGAGGACACCGGCGCGCTGGCCGGTCTGGTGTTCGCGCTCGCCGGCGTGGGGCTGGCGCTGGCGACCGGCAACGGGGTCTGGGACGGTATCGGCACCGCGGCGATCGGCGTGCTGCTGGTGACAATCGCGATCGTGCTGGCCACCGAGGTCAAGAGCCTGCTGATCGGCGAGTCCGCCAGCGAGGAGCATGTCCGCGCGATCGAGCGGGCGATCGTAGCCGGTGATGGCGTCGACGCCGTGATCCATATGCGAACCATGCACCTGGGGCCGGATGAGCTGCTGGTGGCTGCCAAGATCGCCATCGATCGGGAGGACAGCGCGATTGAGGTCGCTCATGCCATCAACGGCGCTGAGGCGCGAATTCGCGCCGCAGTGCCGATCGCTCGCCTGATCTACATCGAGCCCGACATCTTGCGCTGCGAGCGTCCCGCCCGCGTAGTTGGTGGCGATCAGTGATGCGGTCCGTTGCTGTTCAGGGGGATTGACGCCGCCGTCGGTGGGCCACCAGCAGCCGCGCGCCGTTAGGCTGCCCGCAGGACACGCGGTGTCCTGGAGGTGAGGGGGTGGGTGCAACCGATGTCACGACGACCATTGGGGCAGTTGGAGGCCGAGGTATTGGCCGCGCTCGCCGCCGCCGACGGCCCGATCAGCACTGCCGGGTTGCGAGACCGCATCCCAGGCGATCCCGCCTACACCACCATCAACACCATTTTGTTCCGGCTGCACGCCAAGCATCTGGTCACGCGGGAGCGTCACGGCCGCCACTTCCTGTACCGGCTGGCTGTGGATGAGTCCCGGCTGGTGGCCGACCGCATGCGCGATCACCTGCGCCATGCCAGCGACCCCTCCAGCGTGCTGAGCCGGTTCGTGCAGAACCTCACCACCGACGAGGAAGACGCCCTGCGCGCCGTCCTGGACAAACCCCAGTCCCAGCCTGGAGAAACCGCGTGATCTGGCTGACGTTTCTGCCCGCGGGGCTAACGCTCGCCCTCGGCGTCGTCTTGGGCGTGGCGCAGCTGCCGCTGCACCCGGCCTGGTCGGCGCGCCTGCTGGCCACCGTCGCGGCCACCACGGTCGTCGCCACCATCGGAACGCTGGTCTTCATCACCGTCAACTATGCCGCGACGCTGTTCCCCCGGGCTGCCGGACAGCTGCCCGAATGGGCGCTGTTCGGCGACGACCAGCCCGTGCCCGCCGGCCTGGGCATTCCGGCCATCGCGCTGACATGTCTGAGCGTCCTCACCGCCACCAGGCTGTCGAGCCGCTGGGCCGCTGAGGTCCGAGATGCTCGGCGTACCTCCCAAGAGGTCGTGGAGTCCGACGTCCCCCTGGCGCTCGCCGTCCCGGGCCGCGGTGGAGAGGTCCTGGTCTCCCGCGGCCTCCTGCGCATGCTGGACGGGACGCAACTGCAGGTGGTGTTCCAGCACGAGGCATCTCACCTGCGTCATCGCCACCACCGCTACCTCGCGCTCGGCGCGCTGGCCGCAGGCACCCTCCCACTTTTGCGGAGCTTGAACACGCGCCTGCGCTTTGCCCTAGAGCGCTGGGCCGACGAAGACGCCGCCGAAGCGGTCGGCGACCGCACCCTGGTCGCTCACACAATCGCCCAAGTCGCCCTGGCCCGCTCCTCGCCCGAACCGGCCGCGCTGCCCTTCCCGGCCTTCACCGACTCCGGCGTCGTCCAGCGCGTGCAGGCGCTGCTGGCCACGGCCCCCGACAAGAACACCATCACCGGGCCGGTCATCCTCGCCGGCGCCGGTCTGGGAACCGGCCTCCTGGCCTCGGCCGCCTGGCAGCTCGACCACGTCCTGGGGCTGACCTTCCTATGAACCATCTGCTCTAAACGCCGCCGGCCATTCGCCGTTGTACAAACCGTCAGGTGTCCCTGCGCCGCACCAGCCAGGCGGTCAGCACCAGCGCAGTCGCGCTGTAGACGCAGACCAGCGACAGCGACGGCCACGCACCGAGACTGCCGACCGTGTCCGGGCTCGCGTCCGAGGTCTGCGTCAGCTTTTCCAGCGCCGCCATCGGCGAGGCGCCCGCCACCCAGCGCTGCAGGTCCCCGAACAGCGGCCCGAACAGCGACGGCAGCAGCAGGACGCCGATCATGGTGGTGATGGCTGCGGCCGAGTGTCGCAGCACGGCACCGAGCGCCAGGCCGAGCAGGCCCACCGCGGCACAGCACACGGCAATGCCCAGCACTGCGGGGAACGCGTCACCGGAGGCGTACCCCTCACCGGTGAGCATCTCCGTGCCGATCTGGTATGCCACGACACTGCCGATCAATGCGGTTGTGAACATCACCACCGCGACCACCACCGCCTTGGCTGCCAGTACGGCCCCCCTGCGCGGGGTGGCGGCGAAGGTGGCACGGATCGTTCCGGAGCCGAACTCTCCCGAGACCACCAGCACGCCGAACACACTGGCGGCGATCTGTGCCGTCACCGCGCCGGTGAGGCTGCCGCCCAGGATGGTGTCGTCAGGCTGGAGGCTCCTGGTGGCCCCGACGAACACGGCGAAACCCGTGATCAGCACCATCATCACCATCGGGGTCCACATCGTTGACCTGACGGTCCAGGCTTTGGTCCACTCCGCCGCCAGCACGTTCCCGAATCCCACCCGGTCCTTCGTCGCGACAGTGGTCATCAGCTCATCGTCTCCGCCCGGATCCGCGGTACGGATCCCTCGCCTGAGGCCCGGTATTCGACCGCGGCTTCGGTCATCTGTGTGTAGACCTCCTCGAGGGAGGACGTCCGCGGAGCCAGTTCGTGCAGTTCGATCCGCTGCTCGGTCGCGATCTTGCCGATCGTGGCCGCGGTGAGACCGCTCACCAGCCACGCCCCCGCCTCATGCGGATGGACCAGGGCGCCCCGCTCCTCCAACGCCGTCCGGAGCCGGGCGGTGTCCGGGGTTCGTACGAGAGTCACCGCCCGTGAGTTGCGATCGATGAAGTCCCGCATGGTGGTGTCGGCCAGCAGCCTGCCCCGGCCGATCACGATGAGGTGGTCAGCGGTCAGTTCCATCTCGCTCATCAGGTGACTGGACAGCAGCACCGTCCGGCCCTCGGCGGCCAGGCCCTTCAGCAGGGTGCGGATCCACCGAATGCCCTCGGTGTCGAGCCCGTTCACCGGCTCGTCCAGGATCAGGATTCCGGGGTCACCCAGCAATGCCGCGGCCAGGCCGAGGCGTTGACCCATCCCGAGCGAGAACCCCCTGGTTCGCTTGCGCGCGACCGAGGCCAGGCCGACCCGCTCCAGCACCTCGTCCACCCGGCGGCGGGCCAGCCCATTGCTACGCGCCAGCCACAGCAGGTGGTGGTAGGCCGAACGCCCGCTGTGCACCGCCTTGGCGTCCAAGAGGGCCCCGACCTCTCGCAGCGGCGCCGGCAGCGCACCGTAGGGGCGGCCGTTGATCATCACCCGCCCGCCGGTCGGCGCATCCAGACCGAGGATCAATCGCATGGTGGTCGACTTGCCGGCCCCATTGGGCCCGAGGAATCCCGTCACGGCTCCCGGCCGTACACGGAACGACAGCCTGTCCACCGCCGGCCTGCCGCCATAACTCTTCGTGAGATCCATCGCCTCGATCATGTGCCGTCCCATCCCCAGCGCTGGCCAAGCCGGTCGCCAAGGACACTAGGAATCCACCGGGGTCGGCCACATCACCCGCAAGAGCACACCTCGTCCGTCACTCTCAAGTACGACAGGGCGTGCTCGGCCTGCCGGCGATAGGAGGTCGTAATAGGGGAGGACAAACGATCGGGCGTGCGGGGAGGGGGATGTTCTGGTACTCCGCCCGCGTCTTGCCCGGCACCACATCGGCATTGGCGGGTATGCGATCGGCGTGTACATAGGTCCGCTCGCGCGTTACTGGGTTATCGCGCTTCTTCTCGGACAGTCGGCAGTGGCACGGCAGCCAGCACCCTCATCCGGTCCGCAGGAACTGGATTGCGAGCTCTTTGGCGAGTTCGGCGACTGCCGGGTCTTGCGGCGCTATACCGCCGGCGGCAGCCCCCGCCGGCGGTAAAGCGCGAGAGGTTCAGAGGTCGAATTCGGTGGGGGACAGGCCGACGGCGTGGCAGGCCTCCCGTACGACGGCTTTCTCGGCGTCGTCGAAGTTGCCGTCGGCGCCGCCGATGATGATGCCGATCTGGATGACGGCGCGGGCTTCGGCCGGCTTCTTCTTCGCTTTGCCGATGTCCTGCAGGATGCTGACCTTGCCGAAGTCGAAGTCGGTGGTGAGCTTGGCCAGGTAGTCGTTGAAGCGGCGTTGCAGGTCGTCGGCGGGGAAGTTCTGCAGTACTTCGTTGGTGGCGATGAGGGATGCCGTCCGTTGCCGTTCGGACGGGTCGACCGATCCGTCCGCCGCGGCGACGAGTGCGCACATCGCCATGCTCGCGTCGCGGAACGCGCCGCTCTTCAGATCGTTCTTCTTCGCCATCAGCTGGGTCTGCATGTTCTGGGTGGAATCCCGAAGCTTGTTCCATAGGGCCATCAGGGAGGCCTCCTCATCGTTGACGTTGCATCAGAAGTCTAACCGACCTGCTACAGATGTCGTAGTCGTTGATCTCTGCAGCAGCTGAGCGCCGGGTTAATTCTGCGCTAATGGCTCATTCCGATAGCAATGTCGGGTCAGCGCATCGGTGTGCTGTAGGGGAATGCCGTCCGCGCGACGCCCACGGCCGAGCGTGCGATTTCATGGTTCCGTCGTCGCTTAGTTTGCTGCGATGGAAGGGAGGTTTCCGATGCCCTTTCATGTCGTGTGGTGCGGCAAGCGATGAGGTTGTGGCGCCAACCCTGCGCAGCGATCAGCGTCACGCGCTGAACTTCGACGTCATAGTCCGCCGCCGCGATCTGAACGTCGCCTACAGGTACTCACTCGGTCGGCAGCGTGCCGATGTCAGGACGGTGTCCGCCGATGGGGCCGTCCACTCCGAACGCACCCTCACGCGTTTGAACGCTACAAGATCCTTCCATCTGCCGTGATTTTCCACCCAATACTACTACGCTAGTAGTAGCAGCGGCGGGTTCGCCGGCTGCTCACATGCCGTGGAGGTGCCTCAGTGGGATCGGCGCAGGCGCGTCGTGGTCGTCGTCACCGTAGGGCTCGCACGTTGCACCGTGCGGATATCACGATGATCATCGGCGCGGCGGGACGTCGAGCCGCGGCCGGGAGCACGGGATGACCCGGCGTGCGCGCATTCGCACTGTGGTGGAATCGCGCCGCACTCAGCAGCTGGTCACCATGGTGATCGTGGTCAACGCTGTCACGTTGGGCTTGGAGACCTCTCCGGCGATGATGGAGCGGTACGGCGGCGTGCTGCATGTCATTGACCGAGTGGCGTTGTACGTCTTCGTGGTCGAGCTGCTGGCCAAGGCGTATGTCCATCGGCTCAGGTTCGTCCGCGACCCGTGGAACATCTTCGATGCCGTCATCGTCGGCATCTCCCTCGCCCCGCACTCCGGAACCTTGTCCGTGCTGCGGGCTTTGCGGATCCTGCGGGCCCTACGGCTGATCTCGGTGGTACCGAGCCTGCGCCGGGTGGTGTCGGCGCTGCTGAGCGCGATGCCCGGTATGGCCTCCATTGCCGCCCTGCTGGGACTGGTGCTGTACGTGGCGGCGGTGATGGCCACCAAGCTGTACGGCGCGACCCATCCCGAATACTTCGGCGACCTTGGAGCTTCACTGTTCACCCTGTTTCAGGTCATGACGGGTGAGGCGTGGTCGGAGGTCGCTCGCGCGGTGATGGAGGAACACCCCTCATCGTGGATCTTCTTCGTGGTCTTCATCTTGATCTGTACCTTCGTTGTGCTGAACCTGTTCATCGCCGTGGTCGTGCGTGCGATGGAGGAGGACGAAGCCCAGCAGGGGGAGGGGACGGAAAGGTCGGACGCCGACCTCGGGCAGGACACCAACGCGGTCATGCTCGCCGAGCTCGCCGCCCTGCGCGCCGATATCCAGGCGCTGCGCGGCAGCTATGAACATGAAATGGCCGCCCGCGCCCGGGTGGCTGACGATCTTGCGCCCTGACCTAGCCGAGCTCTGTCCTCATGGTGCGGATCCGTGGGGCACGGCCGGCTCGACCAGGCGGGCATGGGTCAGGTGACAGCGGCGAGTTCAGGTTGCGGCGGGCTTTGCGTCACAGTAGGCCGTGAGGGTCGGCGTCGGGCCCAGGGCATGGCCAGGGCCAGGAGCGGGATGACGGCGGCCGAACTCATCGCCCACCACGAATGGTGGCGCGCCCAGCCGATGTAGTCGAATTGGGTCAGGAAGATGTAACCGAGCCCGGCCCATGTCGCTGCCGCCGCCATGGCCGGCCCGCTCCATCGGGTAGGCCGGGCGATGAGGAATGGGACGAACCACAGCAGGTACTGCGCGGCCATCCGCGGCGTGACGATCATGAACGCCAGGAGCATGGCCGCGGTCTGGTCCACAGGGTCGGCGCGCCGCCACGCCCAGGCCACTACCGCCAGGGTTATGTAGAGGACGATCTGGCCGATCTTGGCCGGGGCCGGTGCCAGTTCCCAGTTGCCTCCGGTCATCCACGCGGTCCAGCCCCATTCGCCGACGATCGGACGGACTCCACCCAGGTACCCGGCTATATCCATCAAGCGGGCCCAGGAGACGTTCACGATCAGCGGCAGGGTGAGCAGGAACATCAGCGGCACCGCTCCGGCTGCCACCAGGCCCTGACATCGGTGCCGCCACGTGGGCAGCATGGCCAAGACCACCGGCAGCACGATGACCGGCCAGCTCTTTGCCGACAACGCCAATCCCAGCAGCGCACCGGCGGCGATACCTCGGCTCGAACGTGCGCACAGATAGGCGGCCACCAGGAACACCAGAGCCACAGGCTCAACCTGCGAGTGGATCACCGACACCATCAAAGCGATCGGGTTGCAGGCGTACTGAAACCGGCTCAGTTCCCTGGACGCGCCGGCGAGCCGCCCGACCAACACGATCAAAACCACATCGGCGGCCACCGTGACCAGCCGTCCGGCGATCTCCCATGGCAGCCCCACCGCCAGTCCGGCGGCATACAGGTAGGGGATCATCGGCAGGAAATGCCAGGCGCCTTCCGTGGCCAGCACTGGGTCCTGACCTGCCAGGACCGCCTCGCCCGCGGGCTTGAAGCTAAGGACGAAGTCGACCGGCTGCCAGGAGTCATTCGCGGCGGTGACCAGCAGCACCAGGCGCAGCCCGATCCCGACCGCGAGTGCGGTGCGCAGCGACGGCCGCCAGCCGCGCCACTGCGCGACAACGGCCAGCACCGACCCGGCGGCGAGCAGGGACGCTGTGAAGATCGGCTGATCCATGACGGCGTCAGTGCGGGTTGGCGGTGTGGGTCGCGGTGAGCGCGTCGCGGACACGGACGAGTCCGGCTACGGTGCCGGGCATGAGTTCGGCTCGTCCGGCCACCGCCGACTGACCAGATGACATGAGGTCAGCTCTCGGCGAGCACGATGACGCGGTCCTGCGAGGTCAGCCTGAGGAGCCCGGCTTTGCAGGGGTTGAGGACGACGCCGTAGTCGGGGGGTTGGTGGAATTGGTCGCGGAGCCGATATCCGATGGCCGTCTCACCGCGGCGCCGGGCGGCTTCGATCACCGTGGCGAAGTTCGCGGCAGCGTCGGGCCACAGGTAGTCGGATGCGGGTTTGAGATAGATCTCCGAGCCGGAGGGGTCGAGTAGATTGACGAACACCTCGTGCAGGTGCCGGTTCTCGCTGAGCTGTGTGAGCATCAGACTGATCAGTTTGTTGCTGACAACGAAGTCGTCGGCCTTGGTTACCTGAGCGACCTCTCGGTTGGCGTCGTCGTTGATCTCGCTCACGATTGAATAGGGGTCGCCGAGGCGTTCCTCCATGTCTCGTAGGTGCAGCAGGGTGACCAGGGTTCGGGCGTCGGCATGGTAGGGGTCGAGGTCGTTGTCGGCGAGCACGATGATGTGCTGGTAGGACCCTACGTCGAGTGCTTCGAGCTGGGCACGGTCGGTTGGATCACATCCGGTGACGTGCACTGTCAGGTTGACCGGTGGTTTCAGTGCGTTGCGGGGATCTTCGTGTTGGGTGGCGATGGTCAGGGTCGACCCGGATTGGACGAACTCGTCCAGCAGGTTGATGATCTTTGGTGCTCGGTGGTTCCAGCCGATGAGCAGGGTGCGCTCGGGTTTGGGGGTGTGTGGAGCGGCGGTGGCGATCGCGGATTCGATGATCGCCGGTGGGGTGTCGGCGAGCCGGATGAGCAGGTCGTCCTCGGCCAGCATGATGATTTCGTCGTCGGCGTTGATGATGGTGTCCATGGCGGGGTTGATCGCTATGGACCCGTCCTGGTGGCGGAGCCCGATGGGGATGCCGAGTTCGTAGGCGTCGAGTGCCCTGCCAAAGGTGACCCCTGCCAATGTGGGCTCCGGGCGCATGTAGATCTCGTGGCCCTCGTAGTCCAGCAGGTCGGTGCAGACGGTGGACAGGCCGGATTGGCGGTGGGACTGCACGATGAGGCGGATGGCGATGTCGTCGGCGTCGATGACGTGCGCGGCCGGCCCCCCGGCCAGGCGGGCGGCGGGGAGGTTGCCTGAGTTCTGAACGGCCGCGACAACGTGCGGACGCTCGTCGTCCCAGGTTCGAGCGCCCAGCGAGAGCAGGACTTTGATGACGTGGGTGTCAGGATCATCGACATCCGGCGACACCACCATGATCGACCGGGCGGTGCCGGGGCTGACCAGTTCTAGATCGGCGACCTTCAAAGGGTTGCCACGCCGGCACACCACCCGGGTGCGCCCCGTGTCGCCGACGCTGGCCCGGATCGCGTCTTCCATGTCGACTTTGTCCCGGTCGGCCAGGATCGCCACGCAGGAGCGGCGTTCGCTTTGATTGGCCTCGGCCAGCTCTGAGATGACGGTGAAGACCTGATCGGACCAGCCCAGCACGAGGGTGTGGCCGCGTTCGACGATCCGCGACCGCCCCTTCCTCAGTTCGGTGATCTTGCCTTCCAGGCCGGTGGTGAGTACGCCGATCAGTGCGCTGACGATGAAGATCCCACCGATGGTGGCGGTCAGCATCAGCCCTAGGAAAGGGGCGGTGCCCTCGTCGCCGCCCATGGTGCCCGGATCCAGTGTCCGCAGCAGGCTTCGCCACAGCACTCCCGCCCAGTGCCCGTTATCTGCGGAATCCTGCGGTGCGATCGCCACGGCTGCGGTGGCGATGATCATGATCAGTACGCCTGACGCCAAGCCGAGCCAGCCGATCAATGCTGAGGTGCCTCGCGACATCGTGTTGTCGAACCAGTACCGGATCCGATCCCTTTTCGTGGCTTGAACCAACCGAACCTCCCCGTACCCGACAGCCCACCATGTGTTTGAAGATCACCTAGCCATCCCGCCTACCGTGATTTTCCAATGCTATTACATCAGTAGTAGCGAGATCTCGCGAGAACCCGGGCAGGAGCGAAGGGCGACCCTTGCGGGTCCGGGGAAACACTGCATCGCGCGTAAGATCATCTACTACGGTTGTAATAGTTTGGTCCCTCACCGGCCCGGCGCCACTCAGATGCCGCTGGGTCGGTGAAGGTGCCTACGTTCACCAACGTGGTGTGACGGAATGCACTCTCGACAACTGGAGGTCCTCCGTGGGAGTAAGTCTTACCAAGGGCGGCAACGTCTCACTGACCAAGGAAGCACCCGGACTGAGCGCCCTGGTGGTGGGCCTGGGCTGGGATGTACGTACCACCACCGGCAGCGACTTCGATCTCGACGCCAGCGCCCTGCTGGTCTCCGAGGCGGGCAAGGTCTTGTCCGGCCAGCACTTCGTGTACTTCAACAACCTCAAGAGCCCGGAGGGGGCGGTCGAGCACACCGGGGACAACCTCACCGGTGAGGGGGAGGGCGACGACGAGCAGATCAAGGTCAATCTTGACGCTGTCCCGGCGGAGGGAGTGAAGATCGTTTTTCCGGTGTCCATCTACGAGGGCGACAAGCGCGGGCAGAACTTCGGGCAGGTCCGCAATGCCTTCATCCGAGTGGTCAACCAGGCAGACGGCAACGAGATCGCCCGCTATGACCTGACCGAGGATGCCTCCACCGAGACCGCCATGGTGTTCGGCGAGCTGTATCGCAATGGCGCGGAGTGGAAGTTCCGTGCGGTCGGCCAAGGCTACGCCTCTGGACTGACGGGCATCGCCTCCGACTACGGCGTGAGCGGCTGATGACCTGAACCACAGCGCAGCCGGCCGATCGCGCCCTGGTCTCCGGGATGTGACGGCAGTCCGTGCGGAGTGGCTGGTGCCTTTCGGCGTGTTCCGAGAGGCGCCAGCCGCGTGTCAGCGCATTGTCAGGTGCCGCCCGCTTGGAGGTCATCAGCGCGGGAAATCTGTTCCGCGAGCACGTGCAACGGCTCCGGCCTGGATGTGCCGGTCCATTCGTTCGCCTATCGACAGGTGGATTCCCGGCCCACCGATTAGGGCGACCTTCCGTATGCGTTTCGCGGGAGTACGGCGGCGGTGCGGATCTGATGACCGGGTCGCTGTGGTCTTTCGAGAGGCGTCCTGTTCAGTAATGATCTAAAATTTCCGCAGGCAAAGAGGTATTGGCCTACTACCAGGAAGCCTTCATGAGCAACGATACCGCTGGTCTCTTTGAGCCGGGTGGTACGCCGGCTGATCCTCCTTCCGTCAATCTCCGGCGAGAGATTCCGCACTCGGCGCGGATCTGGAACTACTGGCTGGGCGGCAAGGACAACTACGAAGCCGACCGAGAAATGGGTCAGCACCAGCGGATCATGAAGCCCTAATGCTCAACGACCGGAAGGACGCACACCAAATCACCTCAGAAGCCGATCGGCGGATCGGGGCTCAGAGGCGGCCCAGGTAGAAATGCGTGCCCTGGTCGTCGGTGCACATCGCCGTTAGCCCGTACGACTCCTCGGCGGGCTCTTGCGCCTGCCCTGTTCACGGGCACACCACGGCGGAGAGGACCACGCCGATGATGACCGCTCCGTCCTTGACCCGGTCCAGAAGTCATCACTCAGGAGCGCGGCGCCTTCCTTGGAGCTCAGGTGGAAGACGAACGTGGCCGGCAGCACCACAGCCGCCAGTGCCGAAAGGGTGAGCGCTCCGATCAGCCAGGTGCACGCGACCCCTAGTGCCGCTGTGACCGTGCCCACAGCGCGCTTTGTGATCCCCACTGGAGCTTCCGCGGCGCTGAACGCGGACCGAACCGCGCCTGCGCCGCGCCACGAGGTCAGCGAGCGGCATCACCGTCGGTGATGAGATGGCTGTCCATTCCCGTGGACACGGCAACTACAGGTCGGCGAGCCCTCGCCCGCACGGTGAGGACACCGGCAACCGCGCCAGCGAGAATTCCACCTGGCATCGCCACTCCTACCCCCTCGGCCAAGTAGGAGTCGCCGGAGAGCGCCAGGGCGGCCCACGCCGGGCCCACACCCACGATCAACGATGCGGAGACCAGAAAGGGGTAGGCGACCGTTGCAATGGCGACGAACGTGAGGTACCGACGCACGGATCGGGGCGGGCCGGTGAGGAGAACAACAACGGCGATGAGCGGCCCGCCGAGCAGTGTCGCCGACAGGACAGCCGCGTTTCCCCCGGAGAGTATCCCCGCCGCGCCGAGAACGGCGGCGAACCCGGCCGCTGCGGGCACAGCGCGGGGTGGGATGTGTGACACGGAGAAGGCGGCGCAGGCGAAAGCCGCGAACACCAGCAGGGCCTGCGCCACCCCTACACCGGCCGGCAGCCCCGCCGGCACGACGGGAGACTCCTCGTCGTGGAGATTGGTGAGCAGCAGCGGCGAACACCAGGCGGCGACAATCCCATAGATCAGGGGCCAGCGTGGGCGGTCCATCGATTCGCGCGCACGTAGCACGGCCACCGCGGTGCTGACGATCGCGAGCGCCACGCCGCAGGCGATGGCTGCAGCACCCCAGCCCGTCGCGTCTGCCGCGTCGAACGCACCATCGGCGATGACCAGCGCCATCCCGCACACGGCAGGGACGGCCGGCTTCCAGACAGCGGACCCGCGCGCGGTCAGTGCGAGCCCGCAGGCTACCACGACGATGGCGGCCCATCGCAGATCGTGCACCCACGCGGCCAGCACACCCATGGTGTCCGGGTCCAAAACGGTGTCGGGCCCGGCCATCGCCGCAGCGTCGCCTTTCTGCGCGGCCGGCACCAAGACGGTCACCGCTACCGCCCACAGCGCCACACCCGTGACTGCAAGTGCCAGCCCGACCACAAGCCTGATTCGTGTCAACATGCCGCCGATCATGACATGCCCAAGACGTCGACTCGTGGCGTGTCGGGGTTTCCAGCTGCCCGTGAGCCCCGACACGCCACGACTCAACGAAGGACGGATTCTTCCGGTCGCTCGGATTCCCGTGAACTGTTCGGGGGGCTTCGGGTTAGTAGGGGTGACCGTGTCACGCGCCTTGGCTGACACCAGAGAACGCCGACTGGAACGGAGCTGGATGTGACCGCCCCCCCACTGCGCGCCGACCCACCGGAAATCGTGGCCGACGCAGTTCTGATCGAGCAGTCGTGGCATGAGCACGAGCACGAGAGGTTCGCGGCACTGTTCGACCGGCACGCCTCGGAGATGCACCGGTATGTGACCCGTCGGCTGGGCGTGTCCACCGCCGACGACGTCGTCGCGGAAACGTTTCTCCTCGCGTTCCGGGGACGGAAACGCTACGACGTCACCCGGGCCGACGCTCGACCGTGGCTGTACGGCATCGCCAGCAATCTGATCGGCAAGCACCGGCGCGCGGAGAAACGGCTTTACCGCACCCTCGCTCGCGCCGGTGTGGATCGGGTGGCGGAGTCGTACGCCGACCGCGTGGACGCCCGGGTGACCGCGGAGGGCGTGCAGCGCGAGCTAGCCGACGCGCTGGCCGGCCTGTCGGCCGGAGACCGGGACGTGCTGCTGCTCGTCGCGTGGGCCGACCTCACCTACGAGGGGGTCGCCGACGCGCTGGGCATCCCGGTCGGAACCGTGCGCTCACGTCTGCATCGGGCCCGCAGAAAGGTACGAGAGGCGCTGGGCGGAGTAGACCCCACCGAGATCAGCGAGGAGTCCTGCAATGGATGAGATGACGTTCGTGCGAGAGCTGCGCGCCGAGGCGCCGACGCCGTCGGAGGCGACGCTGCGGGAACTCCGCAAGCGCCTGACGACCCGGAGCCGCAGGCCGGCGTGGCTGCCGAGCCTGCCGCGCACCGCCGGCCGGATGGCCCTCGCGGGCGCGCTGGCCGCCGTGGTCGCCACGGGAGTCCTGGCGACCAGAGACGGCGGCGTGGACTCGCAGCAGCCCAGCGGTCCGAAGGTCGTACTGCCCGCGGATGGATATGTGAATGCCGCGGCGTTCCTCGAGCGGGCGGCCAGAACGGTCGAGGAACGGCCGGTTCGCCGTCCCCGGCCGGGCCAGTGGATCTACCGGGCATTGCTGATCCCGGTGGACGAGGGAAACGAGGAGGACAGCCCCACCCACCTGGAAAAGCAGGAAGAGTGGTGGCGGTTCGACAGTGGCGCGATGAATCTGCTCCAGGACGGGAAGCTGACTCCGGGGCCGGCCGACGCCAATAACCGGACACCCGAGCAGTTCTACGACTACCTCGACTCGCTGCCCACCGACCCGCAGGCGCTGCGGGAACGGATCTACCGTGATGCCTCCTCCCGGCCCGCCAGTCAGGGACCGGACGAGCGCGCGTTCGGCGAGGCGTCCGGCATCTTCCGGGACGCCCTGGCGGTGCCGTCCAAGCACCAGGCCGCCCTGTACCGGGTGCTGGCGTCGATCCCAGGCGTGCAGGTCAATCAGCAGGGCCGCGATGCGATCGGCCGCAGCGCCATCGCCGTCACCCGTACCAGCGGTGAGGGCTGGCTGCGCACGGAACTGCTTCTCGAGCCGGGCACGTACCGCTACCTCGGCATACGCGACGTCGCCATCCGTGACCACGAGGAGAAGATGACGTGGAACAGCAGCTTCAAGGCCAGCGCCGGCGAGGTCGTCCACGCCGAGTACGCCCTCGAAACCGCCGTCGTCGACCGGCCGGGGGAGCGTTCGTAGCGCTCCACACGTGAATGGTGTTCGGCGTGAAGGTTCCCCGTCGTCCAGGCGACGGGGAACCTTCACGCCGAAGGCGGGTAGCCCGGCTCCGCAGTCTCGCCAGGGGATATACGCCCAACGAGTTGTCTCAGCCGGCTGATCATCGCTTGCCCTCCGGGGCACCGGGGAGCGCCGACCGTACGGCCTGTTCGGAGCGCCCGATCACTGCGGTCCCGTCGTCGGACGTGATGATGGGGCGCTGGATCAGGATCGGCTCCTCGGCCAGCGCCCTTATCCAGCGTTCCCGCTCGCCGGGATCGCGGGGCCAGGCGGCCATGCCGAGCTCCTTGGCCGTGGCCTCACCGGTCCGGGCGATATCCCAGGGTTCGAGGCCGAGCCTGGTCAGCACGTCCCGGATCTCGCCCTCCGTCGGAGGGTTCTCCAGGTAGCGGCGCACGGTGTACTCGGCGTTCTCGGCGTCCAGGATCGTGAGCGCGGAGCGGCATTTGGAGCAGCGGGGATTGATCCAGATTTCCATGATCGTGATGCCTGGTCCTCTCAGGAGCCGGTGCGGGCGAAGAACTCGCCGCGTGGGAGGGATTCGTCGCGGAGAATCCCCAGCAGTGTGGAGGTGACGGTGCGGGATCCCGGAGCCTGCACGCCGCGCAGGGTCATACAGGTGTGGTCGGCCTCGATGACCACGCCTGCGGGCGTGGTGAGGAGCCGGGTAAGGCGGGTGGCGATGCCCATCATCTCCCTCTTCCGTGGCGCGCGACGCACCACTGTTGCCAGGATCGGATGCGGCGGGTGGCCGTACGGACCGGGCGAGCACTCCCACCGGCTCTGCGGCCCGATGGAGCGGACCCGACACTGCGACCGTACCGTCGCCTATTGCACCAATAAACGTTAGTTATATCTTAGATAAACGTCAATTAACGAGGATCGTGAGCCAGGCACCACTGTTTCACCCATGAGCATTGGTGTTAATCTCAAGTGTGTGACCCAGGATGCCTCCACGCTTGAAGCCGTCGCGGCGCTCAGCGACGGTCTGCGGCACCGGATGTACGACTTCATCCGGAGGTCCGGCGGTCCGGTGACGCGGGACGAGGCGGCACAGAGTGTGGGGATCTCCCGTAAGCTCGCGGCCTTCCATCTGGACAAGCTGGTCGCGGTGGGGTTGCTGTCCGCCGGATACGCCCAGCCGGATGGCCTGCGCAGGGTGGGACGCGCACCCAAGGTGTACGCGCCCACCGAGCTGAACGTCCAGGTCAGCATTCCGCAGCGCGAGCACGGCCTGCTCGCCGACATCCTGCTGGAGGCCGTCCGTGGGCAGGGCCCGGGAGAGAGCGGTGAGGAGGCCGCCCTCCGGGTCGCCTCCGATCGCGGCCGCGGCCTTGGCACGGCCGACCGGAACGAGCTCAGGCCAGGACGGCTCGGCGCCGAGCGGGCTCTGACCTGCGCGGGGCGGATGCTGGAACGCCACGGCTTCGAACCGGCACGCGCCACCCCGACCCTGATGCGGTTGCGGAACTGCCCTTTCCACCCACTGGCGGCCAAGGCCCCCGATCTGGTCTGCGGGATCAACCACGCCTTCATCGCCGGATACCTCGGCGGACTCGGCGCCGTCACCCTCAACGCCACCCTGGCACCGCGGCCCGGCGCATGCTGCGTCGAACTCGGCACCGCGGCCACCGACCCGACAGGAGCCTGATTTGATGCCCGCGCCAACCACCTTTGTGATCGCCGGCGGCGGCCTTGCCGCGGCCAAGACCGCTGAAGGCCTCCGCACGGAGGGCTTCAACGGTCGCGTCGTCCTGGTCGGCCAGGAGACCCATCTGCCCTACGAACGGCCGCCACTGTCCAAGGAATACCTGCAGGGCAGGTCCGACAGGGAGAAGATCTTCGTCCACGACGCCTCCTGGTATCGGGCGCACGACATCGAGCTGCGCTCGGGCATCTCCGTCACCGGTATCGACCGTGCCGCCCACCAGGTCACGCTGTCCGATGGTGACCGGCTCGGCTACGACAAACTCCTGCTGGCCACCGGGGCCACACCGCGCCGGCTGACCGTTCCGGGCGCGGACCGGGACGGCGTGCTCTACCTGCGCACCGTGGACGACTGCGAGCGCATCAAGGCCACCCTGTCCACCGCCCGCAGGATCGCGATCATCGGCGGCGGCTGGATCGGTCTGGAGGTCGCGGCCGCGGCCCGCGCCGCCGGTGTTGAGGTGAGCGTGCTGGAGGCCGAGCGGCAGCCGCTGCTGCGCGTCCTCGGCTTCGAGGTCTCTGCCGTCTTCGCCGACCTGCACCGCAGTCACGGTGTCGACCTGCGGCTGGGCGTACAGGTCAGAGAAGTCACCGACGCGGGCGTGCGGCTGGCCGACGGCTCAGCGGTCGATGCCGACGCCGTCCTCGTGGGCATCGGGGCGACCCCCAACACCGACCTTGCGGCCGCCGCCGGGCTGACGGTCGACAATGGTGTTCAGGTCGGCGCCGATCTGCGCACCTCAGACCCCGACATCTTCGCCGCCGGCGACATCGCCAACGCCTACCACCCGCTGCTGGGCGCGCATATTCGGGTCGAACACTGGGCCAACGCCCTCAACCAACCCGCCGTCGCCGCTCGCGCCATGCTGGGCCGGGATGCCGCCTACGATCTGCTGCCCTTCTTCTACACCGACCAGTACGACCTGGGCATGGAGTACACCGGCTACACCCCTCCCGGTCACAACGACGACGTCGTCATCCGAGGCGACCTCGCCACCCGCGAGTTCATCGCCTTCTGGCTCAACGACGGCAGGGTCACGGCCGGAATGAACGTCAACATCTGGGACGTCACCGACCAGATCAAGGCACTGATCCATGCGGCCGCTCCCGCCGACCGCACGAGGCTCGCGGACCCGGCCATCCCGCTCGATCAGATATGACCTGCCTTGGGACTGTCCGGATTTTGGCTCTGGCACGATTTCGGTGGTGACGGTGTGTGGTCATGAGCAGGATTCGCTGTCGGAGCAGGGGAGGCCGGCTCGGCCTGTGGGTGCCGAGGCCCGGGGCTGCGACGGTTCACCGAAGGACCGTACGCCGTGACACCCAGCACGTGAACACGGCGCGGGCGACACTCACTACGGCGACGAATGGTTCAGAGCGGTTCGCCTGCCTGCACCACGGTGCGCCGGTCGGGTGAGCCCCACAGCAGTGACGGATCGGTGAACGGATCGCCCTGCACGATGAGGAGATCGGCTGCACAACCGACCTGGACCCGGCCCAGGTCGTCGCGGTTCAGCAGGTCGGCGTTCACCGACGTGGCCGAACGCAGGGTACGCAGCGGTCCCTCGACCTCGACCTGGATTCGCAGGCCGTTCAGCTGCTCGTCCTCGAGGACGCCCATCAGGTCGGTGCCGAAGCCGACGCGGACGCCCGCGGCACGGGCGAGTTCGACCGCCTTGCGTCCGGAGTCCAGCACCTCGCGGTTCTTGGCCTGGGACACCGGAGCCATCCCGAGTTCGGCGCCGCGGCGGTCCATGGCGTCATACGTGGCCAGCGTGGGGACCAGGAAGGCGTCGTGCTCGGCCATCAGCGCGGCGGTCTCGGCATCGAGCAGGTTGCCGTGCTCGATGCTGCGTACGCCGTTCTCGACGGAGTGCCGGATCGCCTCGGGGGAGTAGGCGTGCGCGGCCACGTAGCTGCCACGACGGCGCGCCTCCTCGGTGACGGCCCGTACCTCCTCGACCGAGTACTGGGGAATGCGGATCGGGTCGGTCAGGGAAACGACGCCGCCCGATGTCATGATCTTGATCGCGTGCGCGCCTCGCCGGAACCGGTCGCGCACGGCACGACGCAGGTCGTCCACCCCGTCGACGACCTCGTTGACGAACTCGTGGCAACCGCAGAGATCGCTGTCGGCCCCGCGCGGATCGCCGTGCCCGCCGGTCTGGCTGAGCGCGGGCCCGGTGTAGAGGTAGCGCGGCGATGGGATGAGGCCCTCGCCGATCGCCCTCGCCAGCCCCGGATCGCCACCGGCCACGTCCCGCACGGTGGTGAAGCCGCGGGCCAGTGCGGCGGCGAGCCGGCGCGCACCGGACAACGCGACGAAGCTGAGCGGCCTGGCCTCGATGGCGAGCAGATCCAGGGATATGCCGTAGGCGTGGAAGTGCGCGTCGATGAGCCCTGGGAGCACCGTTCCGCCACGAGCGTCGATCACCCGGTCGGCGGGGCACGGGGCGCCACCGACCTCGACGATCCGGCCGTCGGCCACGTGCACGGCGCCGTCGATCAGCTCCTCGGACACGCCGTCGAACACGAGGCCGTTGACGATCGACAGCGTCGGCCGTGTCGAGCCGGTCATGCGACCGGCTCCGCACGCCTCAGCCGCTCGGTCGCGGCGGCGTCGTAGCCGAAGGTCACCGCGTCGACGACCACGCCGTAGTCCCGTGCGGCCGCTTCGACGGATACGAATCCGTTGCGGACGTCGTGGGCCACTCGTTCAGGCTCTCGCTCGAACGGGTCGCCGTAACCGCCGCCGCCACCGGTGTTGTTGACCAGCACATCGCCTGCTTCCAGTTTGTTGTAGCTGCCGCCCTGCACGATCTCACGCTCGGTGCCCGGGTTGAGCACGATGTGGTTGTTGTCGCCGACGCCTCCGCCGTCGATGGACCACGGCTTGGTCTTGGTCTTGTAGACCAGGCAGATGCCGGTGGACGGAGCCGTGAACCGGTACGAGCGGCTCACACCGACCCCGCCCCGGTTGCGGCCGGCGCCGCCGGTGTCGGGCCGGTAGCCGTAGGACTCGATGAACATGGGCGATTTGGTCTCGAGCACCTCGACGGGGTTGTTCCGGCAGCCCGGCTCCGACAGGTGCATGATGCCATCCGCGCCATCGCCGTCGGCGTGGGCGCCGAACCCGACCGCCTCGTTCGTCGCCTCCAGCCATGATTCGCCGTTCCTGGGGTTGACACCCAGGCCCATCATCGAGCAGACATCACCTCCGGAACAGGCCGGCACCAACTCCGGCATGCCTTGTGCGAGCGCCTTCAGCACCACCTCGCCGGCCAGCAGACCGGTCCAGAGGGTGAAGGTCGGCATCGGCGGAACGGCGTGCATCACCGATCCCGGCTCGGTGATCACCCGCATCGGCCGGAAGTTGCCGGCCACGACCGACGTATCCGGGGTCGTCAGCGCCTTGAAGATCAGGCTGCACAACGCCTCGGTCTGCCCGACGGGCAGGTTGATGGGGCCCCGCACGTCACGCTCGCTGCCGGTCCAGTCGATCACCATCTCGTCGTCGGTCACGGTCACGGTGACCCGCAGTTTGATCAGCCGATCGACGTCGACGCCGTCGGAGTCGACGAAGTCGTGTGCCGTCCAGGTGCCCTTCGGCAGCTTGGCCAGCGCCAGCCGGGCCAACTGCTCGCCGTGGTCGTGGATGGCGTCCATGGCCTCCAGCAGCGTGGCGGTCCCGTACTTGGCCGCGATCTCCTGGGTGCGGCGGACACCGGTCACGCACGCCGAGACCTGCGCCTGCAGATCGCCGATCGTGCGTTCCGGCATACGGCTGTTGAACCGGACGATGTTAAAGAAATCGTCGTTCTGCACTCCCTCGCTGTACAGCCTGGTGGCCGGGAAGAACAGCCCCTCCTGGTACATGTCCGTGGAGTCCAGGACGTACCCCGGATCCTTCTGCTTGAGGTCGAGTACATGGATCCGGCACGAGGCGAAGCCGATGAGCTCACCGTCGACATGGATCGGTGCGAACACCAGCGGGTCCAGCGTGTGCGCCGACGACCAGTAGGGATAGTTCAGCACGAACACGTCGCCCGGCCGCATGGCGTCGACCCCGAGGAACTCCACCGCCTTCTTGATCCCGTGGTCGTTCCCGCGCGTGAAGATCGCGATACCCGGCGCGTCGGCCACGACGTCACCGCCCGCGTCGTGAATGCCGATGCCGTAGTCATGAATCTCGTAGACGACGGTGTTGTACGCCGTCCGGCACAGGTTGCGTGCCATCTCCTCGGCAGAGGCCAGCAGGCCATGCCGGATGATCTCCGTGGTGATCGCGTCGCTCATCGGGCACCTCCTTCGATGTCGTGGCCAACTCGGATCACAAGCTCGCCGTGCCGGCCCACGCTCAGGTGATCGCCCGCGTGGATGACCGTCGTGGCGGTGTGCTCGGCGATGACGGCCGGGCCCGTGATCTCGTCACCGGCGAGCAACGCCTCACGGGTGTACAGCGAATAGGGAACGGCGGGCTGGTCGGCGGACACGTAGACCGGCCTCGTCCCGTCCGGTCGCGCCGAGCCCGACACCCGTTCGGCGAGTACCGGCAGCGTCGGCCGGTCGACCGAGCCGGTGGCGCGCAGCCGCAACGTGGTGACTTCGACCGGGTCGGTCATCGTGTGCCCGTACTGGCGCTCGTGTAGTTCCGCGAAGGTCTTCTCGACGGTGGCGACCATGTCCTGCCCGGGCTGCGGGAACGCGACGGTCACCGAATGTTCCTGCCCGGCGTAGCGGACGTCGAGACTGCGGGTCATCGTGCGGCGGCCGGCGTCGAAGCCCTCCGAGGCGAGCATCGCCTCGGCCTCCTCCTCCATGCCGGCGTAGGCGGCCTCGACCCGCGCCGGGTCCAGGCCGGCCAGCGCGGACACCGACGTACGCGAGAAGTCGTGCTGCACATCTGCCATGAGCATGCCGAAGGCGGAGAACGCCCCCTGCCCCGGTGGGACGATCACGATGGGAATGCCGAGTTCGCTCGCGACGTCGACGGCGACGAGCCCCCCGCCGCCGCCGAAGGAGAGCAGGGAGAAGTCCTTCGGATCGCGGCCCACCTCGACGGTGATCGCGCGTACGGCACCCATGATCTTGGTCGTCGAGATCCGGACGACGCCGCGCGCCAGCGCGGGCACCGCCATCCCCAGCTCGGCCGCGATCGGCTCGAGTGCCTTCGCGGCGAGTTCCGCGTCCAGCCTCAGCTTGCCGCCGAGCGGTGTCTCGGTCCCGAGGTAGCCGATCGCCAGGGCGGCGTCGGTGAAGGTGGGGATCGTGCCGCCACGCCCGTAGGACGCCGGCCCCGGAGCGGCGCCGGCACTCTGCGGGCCGACCTGCAGGGCACCCGCTCCGTCCAGGTGCACGACGGAGCCTCCGCCGGCTCCGATGGTGTGGATGTACAGCGATGGCGTGTTGATCGGCAGTTGCTCGAACTCCGCACCCTGGTACAGCACCGCTTCGTGGTCCAGGACGAGTGAGGCGTCCAGGCTCGTGCCGCCCATGTCGATGGTGATGAGGTTCGGCGCTCCGATGAGTTCGGACAGCGCGGCGGCCCCGATGACGCCGCCGGCCGGACCGGACAGGATCAGGCTCACCGGCTGTTCGCGCGCGGTGGCGGCGGTCATCGAACCGCCGCCCGAGCGGGTCATGAGGAACCGTCCGGAGAAACCGCCGGCGGCCAGCTCGTCCTCCAGCGCGCGCAGGTAGCGGCGCACGATGGGCTTGACGTAGGCGTCCAGCACGGCGGTGCTGGTGCGCTCGTACTCGCGGTACTCGCGCGACAGCTCGTGCGAGAGCGTGACGGCGACGTCGGGGGCGACCTCGGCGAGCACCTCCCGCATCCGCAGCTCGTGGGCGGGGTTGGCGTACGAGTGGAGGAACGCGACGGCGACGGACCGGTAGCCGCGCTCGGCGACGACCGCGGCTACCCGGCGGGCGTCCTCGAGGTCCAGCGGCCGGTGCACCGAGCCGTCGAACAGGCTGCGCTCGAGCACTTCGAAGGTGTCGTAGCGCTCGAGCAGCGGCGCGGGCTTGGAATAGGTGATGTCGTAGTTCGTACGCCGGTCGGTGCGCCCCAGCAGGTACACGTCGCGGAAGCCCTTGGTGCCGATGACCGCGGTGCGAGCGCCGGTCCGGGTGAGCAGCGCGTTCAGGCCCAGGGTCGTACCGTGCGTGAACATCGCGATGTCACCGATGCCCACCGTCGCCGCGCCGAACGCGTCCATCACGCCGGTCGTCGGTGACCGTGGGGTGGTGGGGACCTTGTCGAACCGCAGCTCGCCGGTCTCCGGCACCAGTTCGACGACGTCGGTGAAGGTGCCGCCGACATCGATGGCGAGACGGCTGGTGTTGGTCATGTGATAACTGCCCTCCGAACGAGTGGCAGCACGGTGTCACGCCGCGAGACGCCGTCAGTGTGCTGTCGGTACACCGAAGTGGCGCCGTCAGTGTGCTGACCGTCCCGCCGCGGTCGGTCAGCGGCCGTGCGCCTCGGCGAGAAAGCCCAGTGCGGCGGCCGGGACACCGCCCGCGTCGCCGGGGCGGCACCAGTGGACGGTGATCTCGTCGAAACCGATGGCGGCCAGCCGGCCTACCGTGTCCTGGTAACGGGCCGCGCTCTCGAACGGCCATCGCAGGTCGAGCGCGAGCTGGACGACGCGGCGTACGGCGCCGGCGGGGCGATGCGCCTCGGCGAGCGCGTCGCGCAGAGCGGCCTGCTGGTCCTCCAACGCGGCGAACCAGGTCTCGGGCTCACGCTGCGCGCCGTACGGGCCATAGGTCACCCAGGCCTGACCATGGCGCGCGGCCAACCGCAACGCCCGTGGTCCCGCGGCTGCCACGGTGAACGGCACCCGAGGTCGCTGCACGCATCCGGGCATCTGGCGCGCCTCGATCGCGGTGTACCGCTCGCCGCGCACCGTGCTCACCGGATGGGTGAGCAGATGATCGAGGAGCCCCACCCACTCGGCGAACCGGTCAGTGCGTTCGCGGCGGGTCCGCGGCCGGTCGCCGAGCACCGCCGCGTCGGCGCTCTCTGAACCGGCTCCGACACCGAGCTCCAGCCGTCCTGCGCTCAGCTGGTCGAGCGTCATCAGCTCCTTGGCGAACGGGACGGGGTGCCGGAAGTTCGGCGTCGCGACCTGTGTGCCGAGCCGTACCCGGTCTGTGGCCATGGCCGCGGCCGCCAGCAGCGGCACCGCGGCGTGCCATGGACCGTCCCGCAGCGGTGGCCACGTCAGGTGGTCGTACGTCCACACCGTGCGCACCCCGAAGTCCTCGGCGGAACGGACATCGGCGATGAACTCGGCCGGCGGCTGACGGTCGGGCAGCACGATCGACGACAACTCGAGCATGGTTCCTCTCCTGCGGTGGCGTCCGCCCCGGCGGGGCGGCGATGGCACCCCGGACGGCGACCCGCTCCGGCTCGCCCGGGAGGGGCGACGTCACGATAGGCAGCCGATCAGTACAATGTCACACTACGCCGGGCATGGGGCACCAGAACGTGCGAATGAGCGACGCGCTGAAGTCGCTCCCGTCCCCGGGCGAGCCGTAGATCCGGCCGCGCTCTGTTACCGGAATGGGACGGGCGGATGACGATGCACAGACCCTCCGGCGGAGCGTGTGCTCGTAGCACATCGTCGCCGCGCGGCCCACAGTCAGCATTCCGGAACCCCGACGATGCAGATACTGGGAGGAAGCGTGATCCAGAGCGTACTCGTTCTCCGGGCGAAGGCCGGCCGGGCGCAGGAGATCGAGGACCTGTACCGCGAGCGCGGGATTCTGGAGCGCTCCGTGCAATTCCCCGGCTGCCGAGCGGCGACCCTCCTACGGTGCACCGACGGCGGCCCCGGCACCCACCTGGTCATCGCCGACTGGGACGACGCCGACGCCTACCGGCGCTGGGTGGCCGACCCGTGGCGCGCCACCATCTCGGGCGAACTCACCGCCCTGCTCGACATCGAGCCCGGCGAGCCCGTCATCGGCGGCCTCTACGAGCCCGTGATCTCCGACAGAACGGATCAACCCACAACCGAGGAGCTTTCGTGACACGTCCGCTACGACTCTTGGGGGCCGCCACGGCCCTCACGGCCCTGACGTTGAGCATGACGTCATGCAGCAAGCCGGACAGCTCGGCTGTCGGCGCGAGCAAGTCCGTCGCCGCGGACAAAAAGCTCAACATCGGCTTTTTCGGTTTCTCCAAGGCGAACTCCTTTGCCCAGGCGACCTGGGCGGGTATCCAGGAGTACGCGGCGTCGCACAATGCCACCGCGACGTTCCTCGACCCCAACTTCGACGGGCCGACGCAGGTCAACCAGTTGCAGGACGCAGTCACCTCCAAGCGCTACGACATCGCGATCGTGCAGGCCAATGACGGCACCGCGATCGCTCCGGCGGTCAAGCAGGCCGTCGCCGCCGGGATCACCGTCGTCATCGAGTTCACGCCGGTCGGCGGTCGCTACGACACGACGGAGGCACAGATCCCGGGCACGATCAGCATCGTCGACGCACCGACGATCAACGGGGAGGGCATGGCGACGCTCGGCCTCGGGGCGTGCAAGGAGGCCGGCGCCACCCCGTGCAAGGTGGCCTTCCTGCAGGGCTTCGAGAACTACCCGCTGGACACCGCGCGGACGAACGCGGCCGTGGCGGCCCTCAAGAAGGGCGGCGCCGATGTGGTCGCGAGCGTCGTGGGCGGGTACACCGCGGACTCCGGCCGCGCGGCGTTCCAGAACGTGCTTCAGGCGAACCCGGACGTCAACGTGGTGATCGGCTCGTCGCAGGCCATCCAGGGTGCGGCACCGCTGGCCGCCGGCAAAAAGATCAAGTTCGTGGGGAACGGAGGCTCGACACAGGCCTTCAAGGCGGTGCAGACCGGCGACTGGTACGGGGTGTACGTCATCCCCGAGAAGGCCGAAGGCGCCAAGGCGGCCGAGCTCGGGCTGGCCAAGGCCCGCGGGCAGAACGTTCCCACCGCGACCGACGCGCGCACGCTCACGGACTACGACTCGCTCGGCACCAAGCAGACGCTGCAGGGCAAGACGGCGGACTACTCGGACTGACGCGTTGTCCCGGGTGGCGGCCGCGCCGCCTCCCGGGGATCCGTAACCCCCCGGAGGATGGATGCAACGATCCAGCACGAAAGCTCCCGCCATCTCGCTGCGCGGAGTCGGCAAGAGCTACAGCGGCGTCTCGGTTCTGCAAAATGTGGATCTGGACATCGCTCCCGGCGAGGTCCACAGCCTCGTGGGTGAGAACGGCGCGGGCAAGAGCACGCTGCTGAAGATCCTCGGCGGCGCCATCCGCGCCGATCACGGCACCCTCACCTTCGACGGAGAGCGCACCGCGATCCATGGCCCGCGGGACGCGATCCGGCATGGCATCAGCCTCATCTCGCAGGAGGGCGCGCTGGTGCCCGCCCTGACGGTGCTGGAGAACGTGTTCCTCGGCCGCTGGTCACAGCGCCTGGGGTTCCGGCGAGCACGCGAGGACCGCGAGCGGTTCGACCGGCTCCTGGAGTTCACCGGTTTCGACGTCGATCCGGACCGCAGGGTCGACCGGCTCCCCACCGGGACGCAGCAGCAGGTCGAGATCCTGCGGTCGCTGGCCCGTGGCGCACAGGTGCTGGCGATGGACGAGCCGACCGCGGTGCTCACCGAGCACGAGAAGGAGAATCTGCTCGGGCTGATCCGGCGGCTGGCGGCCGGGGGCACCACCGTCATCCTGGTGTCGCACTTCCTCGACGAGGTGCTCAAGGTCGCCGAGCGGGTGACCGTGCTGCGCGACGGTCAGCTGGTGATCACGGAGGACGCCGCGCTGCACACACCGGCCACGCTGGTCCGGCACATGGTCGGCCGCCAGATCGACGTGCTGTACCCCGAACCTGATCCGGTCCCGGCGGACGCACCGGTACGGCTGGCGGCACGGGGCCTCGGGCGGGGACTGGTCGGCGGCGTCGACCTGACCGTGCGGGCCGGGGAGATCCTGGGCATCGCCGGCCTGGTGGGAAGCGGCCGGAGTGAGACCCTGCGGCTGCTGTTCGGCGCCGACCGCGCGACCGACGGCGTCGTGGAGCTGGACGGTACGGCCTTGATCAAGCTCACGCCCCGCAAGGCGATGGCGGCGGGCCTGGCCCTGGTGCCCGAGTCGCGCAAGGAGCAGGGGCTCGTGATGGCCCGTTCCGTACGCGAGAACGTGGCGCTGGCATCGCTCGGCGGCAGGCGGTACGGGCCCTTCGTCCGGCCGGCCGCGGAGCGCTCGGCCGTCGACGCGGCGTCCCGCGCGGTCGACATCCGCGCGGCCAAGACGGACGCGGCCATCCAGACACTCTCAGGTGGCAACCAGCAGAAGGCGCTGTTCGCCAAGTGGCTGCTCCGCAAGCCCCGGGTGCTGCTCATCGATGAGCCCACCCGCGGTGTGGATGTGGCCGCGAAGACCCAGATCCACAAACTCATCGTCGAGCTGGCCAGAGAGGGGATGGCCGTCGTGGTCGTCTCGTCGGAGATCGAAGAACTGCTCGAACTCTCCCACCGTGCGCTGGTGCTCCGGCACGGGCACGTCGTCGGAGAGTTCCCGCGGGGAGCGCCGAGGGAAGCCGTCATCGCCGCGGCGTTCGGAGACGTAGGAGAGACCACATGACCGTCGAAGCCGTCGCAGAGACCTCGACCAGCCACACCAGCAGCGTGCGGCGCGCGAGCAGGCTGCGTGACTACGGGATCCTCGTCGCGCTCGTGGTCATCGTCGTCGCGCTGTCGCTGAGCACCAGCACGTTCCTCAGCACCTCCAATCTGGTCAACGTGCTCGACCAGTGTTCGGTGGTCGGGCTGCTCGCCGCCGGTGCGACCGTCTGCATCATCAGCGGTGTCTTCGACCTCACCGCGAGTGCCACGCTCGCGTTGTCCGCGATCATCGGCGTCCAGGTGGTGCAACACTTCGGTGTCCCGATCGGCTTCGCCGCGGCCGTGCTCACCGGCGCGATCCTGGGCCTGATCACGGGAACGATCGTCGTGCGCAGCGGCGTCAACTCGTTCATCGCCACACTCGCCACCAGCATCATCTACCGCGGCCTGGCCGTGGTCGTCACCTCCGGCGTGATCGCGTACCCGCTGGCCGAGCAGGCCGAGGACTTTGGCGTGCTGACCTGGCCCTCGGTGTTCAACCTGACCTCCGCGACGGTCGTGTTCATCGTCGTGGTGGCGGCGATCGCGGTTCTGATCGCGGCGACGACCTTCGGCCGACGCGTCTACGCGGTCGGCGGCAACGCCGAGGCGGCCAGATTGTCCGGCATCCGCGTCGGCCAGATCCACGTCGCCGCCTATGTCGTCAGCGGCATCTGCTCGGCGCTCGCCGGACTCATCCTCGCTTCGCGCGCCGGTTCGGCCCAGTCCAGCATGGCCACTGGCATGGAGCTGTCGGCCATCGCGGCCGCCGTCATCGGCGGCACCAGCATCCTGGGCGGCGAGGGCGCGATCTGGCGCGGGGTCGTCGGCGCGCTGTTGCTGACGCTGATCGGTAACGGCTTCAACCTGCTCGGCTGGAACACCACGTACCAGCAGGTGGTGCAGGGCTGCTTGATCCTTTTGGCCGTCACAGTCGATCGCTACCTGCGCAAACGCGCGAGGTAGTGTTCAGTGGTGGCCAACCGGGCTGACGTGCCGGTACACGTCGGTATGAGTCTGGGACCGGACCGGTCCCAGGCGGTGGTCGTCCGGCATCGCACGGTGCTCGGGTCGGTCTCGGTCCCCGGTTCCGACCCGAGCGAGCTGCTGTCCGGCATCCGGCCGGCCGACCGGGCGCAGGCGCGCAGTGTGACCATCGACATCAGCCGGCTGCTCCTGGCGGCGGTGTTGCAGGCGTCCGGTGGGCTTTCCCCCGTCGCGATGATCCGTGTCCGGCCACGCGCGGCCACTGATCTTGCGCTCGGGCGCCATCCGGCCGAGGTCATCGAACGGCTGGTGACCCGTCGATTCACCATTCCCGGCGGACACGATCTCTTCGGACGGGAGCTGGGGCCGCTCGACCGGCAGGCTCTGCAGGCGGTCTGCCGCGAGATCGAGCGGGACGGTACGCGGTGCATCGCCGTCGTGGCGGCGGGATCGCAGGCGCAACCCCGGCACGAGCGTGAGGTGGCGGACAGGCTCCAGGCCGTCCTGCCCGACGCGCGGATATCGGTGGCGTACGACTTCGGCGGCCTGGGGCTGGCACCACGCGAGGCGACCGTGGCGTTGAACTCCGCGCTGAGCGACATCGCAGAGGACATCCTCGATGCCTGCGAGAGCGCCGTGCGTCGGTGGACGCCCGGTATGCCGCTGCATGTGGGGCGGGGTGACGGCGGGTGGGTCACCGCGTCACGGATGCGCACGCTGCCCGTACTCGGCTTGGGCGCCGCCGACGCGTTAGAGCTGCTCGGCGCCGCGGCGCTGACCGGTGTGGACGACTGTCGCGTGCTGCTCGACCGCCCGTCCGGACGGGTCGTGGGTGACGTACGTCATCTGCTGGTGGCGGTCCGTCCCTACGCACTCCACGGGCTGGGGACGGAGCTGGTGGTGCCGACAGCGGCGCTGACCGGTGCCGACGGCGTGCAGAATGCGTCGGATCCGATGGCGTGGCGGTCCGGCGACGTCCCGCTGGTGGAAGCCGACCGTGATCCGGACGAGCTGATCTGTATCGGTGCCGCGGTCAGCCGGCCCACCGCCTGGCTGGACGAGATCGCCTTCATCGAGTCGACCGACGAGCTCGAGGGCATCCGCCGGGACGCCCAGGCCAGGGCCACCGCGATCGTCACAGCCAACGGTGCCAATCCCGGAACCGCCGACATAGTAGAGATGTCCACCGTTGCGATGCCCTACAGCCCGTCGGGCACGGTGCGGGTACGCGTGCGCGTCGCGGGTGCCCTCGACATCCGGTCACGGCCGGGCTCATGAGCATCGGATACGTCGGTTCGGGGAAATCGATCACTGCTGCCGACATTCCCGCCCTGTACGAGGGCGCCAAGTTCTATTCGCCGGCCGTCGGGGACGCGAGTAAGGCCTCGCTGGTGTCCTGGCTCATGGATCTGCTCGAGCGCAATGGGCCGGTCGTGCTCGTCCGTCCCGATGCGCTGCCTCCGCAGGTCCATTGCGTCTCGCTGTGCGTGATCGGATCCGGTGCGGCGCTGGCCGACCTTCCTCCGTCCGGTGACGAGTTCGTGCTGGCCGTACGGGAGCTGGAACACGTCATGCACCGGCGCTTCGGCGCGGTGTATCCGCTCGCCGCGGCGACGATCAGCGCGCTCGTCCCGTTGGCCGCGGCGTCGCAGCTCGACGTGCCGCTGCTGGACGCCGACGGCATGGGCCGGACGTTCGCGCTCATCCATCACACGTCCATGTCGCTGGCCGGCCTGTCGCCCGCCCCGCTGGTCGTGCGGGGCCCCACCGGCGAGACGGTCACGATCGAGGTGCGTGCTTCAGCGCGCGCCGACACGCTGCTGCGCTCGAACGTCGACACGCTCGGAGGGTGGGCGGCCCTGGCCTCCTACCCCTGCACGGCCGGCGACCTTCGCCGCGCGGCACTGCCGAGTACCGTCTCGCGCCTGATCAACGTCGGCCGGCTGCTGCTGGAACCTGTGGGTGCCGATGTTCTGGTCACCAGGCTGGCCGCCGTCACCGGTTGCCAGCGAATAGGCAGAGGACGCATCGTCGAGCTGGAACACCTCAGCCGTCCCAGCGACGTCACCATCCCCGCGCATCCGTCGAGTGTGGTCATCGATGAGATCGGCGGTCAAGGGCGACTGTTCCGCCTTGAGCTGCGCAGCGAGATCGTTGCCGTGTTCGCCGACGGCGCGCTGGCGGCCGCCGCACCGGATCTGGTCTGCCTCGTGGACATCCTGCGGGGCGAACTGGCGACGCTCGACAGCCTCGAGCCGGGTGACGTGGTGGACGTTCTGGTCATGCCGGCCGACGCCATCTGGTATTCCGCCGAAGGCCTGGCCATGGTCGGACCGACGTCCCACGGCATCCCGCTGGACCACCCGAGGCGGCGATGAGGAACCGTCCCTCCACCGCCTCGTTGGACCTCGCCGAGCTCTTGCGTGTTGAACCGCTGGCTCGCGCCGAGGCGGTGCATCTGGCCGATCCGTCCCGGCGCGTACACCAGGTGGTGCTGGCGGAGACGTTCGAGCGCCTTGGGCATATCGTTCCGCACTCGGTGGTCGTGCTGCACGCCGAGGCCGCCGCGGGCGGCTGGTCGCTCGCCGCCGCATTGCACGCGGCCTGGGAGCGCAACGCTTCCGTCGTCGTCGTGCCCCGGGCGGCGATGAGCTCGTCCAGCGCCGTGCTGGCCGAGCGGCTCGGCATCGCCCTGCTGGTGATCGACGACGACCCGGTCGACGTCGCGCTGACTCTTGCGGGTCAGATCAGTGCACCGCAATGCGCCAGGGCGGTCCGGGTCGCGCTGTGCGCAGAACGGCTGGCCGAACAGTCGAGCATCCGCGGTGTGCTCGGCGTGCTGAACACCGAACTCGGACATGTGCCGGTGGCGCTGACGATCGGTGGCTCCGTCGTGGCCGGGCGGGCAGCGGCCGTTCGGGAACGTGCGGACCACGAGCAGGTACGTGTCCAGGTGCACGGGGCGGGCGAGCGACCGTGGGCGGAGTTGGTCGCCTCGGTGCCGACGCCGGCCGCTGACCTCGGCGGCCACGTCGGCACGCTGCTGCGGCTGGCGCGGCTGCCGTTGCTGGCCGCTTGGGCACAGGCCCGCATGGACACCTCGACTCAGGTCGCGCAGGAGCGGGCGGCGTTCGAGATGCTCCGGCGGCTCGGCAGCGAACCGGCCACCGACCGGGCCGTGCCGGTTCAGTACGACGGAGCCGAGAGCACGTCGTGGAGCAGCGAGCTCGGTTGGCGGGTCGAGGGGGTCAACAGGGCGGTCTGGATCGCGCCGATACAGGACCCGGGCAGTGAGCCGCCGCCCGAGCTCACCCAGTTGCTGCGGGCGACCTGGCAGCGGCACCTTCCGGACTGGCCCATCGTCGCAGACGACGACGGCTGGATCTCGTGGCAGAACTCAGCCGATGCCGACAGCGGCACGGCGATGCGGCGCGGCATCACCACGATGACCCCGACCGCGCGAACGCATGCTCTCGTACTGGGAGTAGGGGGTGCGCATGCCGGTATCCCTGGTCTGATGCGATCGGTCGTCGAGGCACGCCTGGCCGCGTACGTCGCCCGCGAAGGCGGCGCCGGATCGGTGACCTGGTTCGATCAGGTGGGTGCCCAGGCGGCGCTCGCCTGGTTGCCGGTCGGCAAGATCGCGCAAGTGGCGGACTTCTGTCTCGCCGACCTGATGGCGGCACGCGACCGCTCGTCACTGGTCGAGACGGTCCTGACCGTTCTCGACTGTGGCGGCTCGCTGAGCCAGGCCTCGGCGCGGCTCGGTGTGCACCGGAACACGGTGCTTTCGCGAGTGGCCCGGGCGAAGGAGCTGGGCCTGGTCTTCGACGATCCAAGCCGGCGCCTCGCCCTGCATGTGGTCTGCTACGCGCTCGGCGCGCTGTGGCGGACGCCTGGCGCCGAGCGCTCGCAGTGACTACTCGTCGCCGATGCCGTAGCGGGTCAGTGCCGCCTCCTTCGTGATGTCGCGGTCCAGTACATCGGCACGCACGTCCGCCACGACGCGTTCGATCGGGTCGCCGTATCCGCCGCCACCGCCGGTGGCGCACCGCACCACGTCACCCTTCTTCAGCCTGGTGCCGTTGACCTTCAACATCCGCCGTTCGTCCGGTCGCCCGGGGTTGATGATCACCTCAGGTCCGGTGGCGTCCTCCCCTCCGAACAGGCCCCAGGCAGGCTGCCGCGAGCGCTCGAACCACAGCGACAGGGAACAGTCGCACTGTGCCTCGTACTCACGGATGACGCCGTTGCCGCCGCGCCACTTGCCCGAGCCTCCGGAGTCGGGCCGGATGCGGTACTCGTTGATACGCCACGGGTAGCGGGTCTCGAACACCTCGATCGGGATGTCCTTCAGCGAGCCGTTGACATTGTTGATCAACGCGCTCTCACCGTCGGATCCATGCCACGCCCCCCAGCCGCCGACCGTGGCCTCGAGGCTCACGAATTCGCGGTCGAAGCGCGGATCGGTGCCCGAGGTGAGCACGATCATCGAGTCACCGTGGCTGGCGCCGGCCACCCGGTCGGGCATCGCGGGAGCCAGGGCGCGCGCCACCATGTCGATGAGCAGGCCCAGGTGCGAGAAATACCACTGGCATGCCGCCGGTGAGCGTGCACCGAGCACCGAACCCTCGCGGACCTGAGTGGTCATCGTGCGGAACGACCCGCCGTTGCCCGGCAGATCGGGGCTCACCAGCAGTTTGTAGCCCACCCGCAGCGCCGACACGGCCTGTGAGACACCGCAGTTCACCGGGCCGACCGTTTGATCGGCCGACTCTGTCACGTCGAAGTCGATGGCTTCGCCGTCGACGATGATCTTCAGTCGGATGGGCACGGGGGTGTCGAGGTCGATGCCGTCGTTGTCCAGCATGCCCTCGGCCACATAGACGCCGTCGGGTATCGCACCGATCGTCCGCCTCTCCAATATCTCGGTCTGGCGGAATATCTCGTCACGCGCCCGTTCGAGCGTCTCCAGTCCGAACCGCTCGACGAGCTCTTGCAGGCGCTTCTCACCCATCGTGATGCAGGCGATCATCGCGTGCATGTCGCCGGTCGTCGGATACGGGAACCGCACGTTGGTGGTGATGGTGTCCATGATCGACCGCTGGTCGGCACCGCCCGCCACGAGCTTCTGCGGGCCGAGTCGCAGACCCTCCTGGAAGATCGTCACCGAGTCCATGGATCCGCCCGGGTCCTTCGAACCGACATCGATCCAGTGCGCGCGAGATGCGGTGAAGCCGACGAGCGTGTCGCCCACGAAGACCGGGCCGAAGATCGTCACGTCGTTCAGGTGCGTACCGCCGAGGTAACTGTCATTCAGAATCCAGACATCCCCGGGTTGCCACACCTCGCGACCGAACATCTCCTCGGTCGCCTTGGTGCAGGTCTCGAGGTTTCCCAGGAAGATCGGCAGACCGGCGGACTGACCAAGCACCTGGTGTTCGGCGTCGAGCAACGCGACGACGCAGTCGCCGCACTCATAGATGATCGGGGTGTACGCCGACCGGATGAGGGTGGCGTTCATGTCGTCGGCGGCCGCGTTCAGTGCATTACGGATGATCTCGACGGTGACCGGATCCATTCCGACGGCGGTTGTCATGACTGCTCCTTCACTCGGATGATCAAAGATCCGATTTCGTCGACCGACAGCTCATACCCAGGCGGTACCACGGTGGTGGCGGTGTCCTCGACGATGACGGCGGGACCATCGAAACGGTGTCCGGAGAACAGGTCGTCGCGCCGCACGACCACCGCGTCGCGTTCCGCGCCACCGAACACGACCTGCCGCACGTCGTGCGGGAATTCCGGGGATTCGGCGCGCGGCCATCTCTGCGGCTCCGGTCGGCCGAGATGGCCGAACGCGGTGCTGCGCAGCGTGACGAACTCGATCGGGGCACCGAGGTTGGCATGCCCATACCGACTCTTGTGCATCTCCGCGAATCGCTCGGCGATCACGGCCAGGAAATCCGGCGTCGACGGCTCTTTCGCGTCTGTCAGCGGGACCGTCAGGGTGTACTCCTGCGCGGCATATCGGATGTCGACCGCATGCGCGGCGGTCCGGTGCTGAGATTGCACACCCTCATCGGCCAGCGTCGCCAGGCCGTGCTTCTCCAAACCGCGGAGCATCGCCGACATGTCCCGGCCGTCGAGGTCCGCGTCCAGATAGAAGTACGGTTCGGTGAAGTCCTTGCGGATCTGGGTCTGGAGCATTCCCCACGCGGAGAAAGCGCCGGGAAAGCGCGGCACGATCGTTTCCGCGATGCCGAGTTCCTGGGCCAGGAACACAGCGTGCATCGGACCTGCGCCACCGAACGCGACCAGGCTCGACTCGCGCGGCTCGATGCCACGCGAGACCGTGATCGTTCGGATTGCCTGGGCCATCTTGGAGTTCGCGACATCGCAGATCCCCTCGGCCATGGCGATGACATCGAGACCGAACTCGCCGGCGAGTTCAGCCACGGCGGCCGCCGCCGCGCCGGTGTCGAGAGTCATTTGACCTCCCGCGAAGCCGTTGGGGTCGATGCGCCCGAGTACCAGGTTCGCGTCCGTGACCGTCGGCTCGATGCCGCCTCGGCCGTAGGCGGCCGGTCCAGGTCGTGCGCCGGCCGAGCGCGGCCCCACTCGCAGGCCACCGGCCTCCATCCACGCGACCGAGCCACCGCCCGCGCCCACCGTGTGGATGTTGACGACACTCATCAGCATCGGCAATCCCTCGAGTTGCGCCTCGGCCGACACATCCGGCTCGCCGTCGACGATGAGGGACACGTCGAACGACGTCCCACCCATGTCGACACCGATCAGATTGGGACGGTTGACGACCTGCGAGAGTTCGGCACATGCCATCGCACCGCCCACCGGTCCCGAAAGCAGCGTCTGCAGCGGACGTCGCCGGGCCGAGTCGGCGGTGAGAATCCCTCCCGAGGACTGCATGACGTGCAACGGAACGGTCATCCCCCCGTGACGTAGCCGGATCTCCAGATCGTTCAGGTAGCGGCGCACAATCGGACCGGTGTAGCTCTCGACGACCGCGGAGGAGGTGCGCTCGTACTCGCGCCATTCCTTCGCCGCCTCATGTGACAGGGAGACCGTGAAGTCCTCGCCGAGCTCTTCGAGTACGATCTCGCGAGCCCGCAGCTCATGAGCGGGATTCTTGAAGCTGAACAGGAATGAGATCGCGATCGCGCCCAGGCCGCGCTCGCGGACGGTGATCGCCGCGTTCCGCACCGCCCGTTCGTCCAAGGGCACCAGTTCGGTCCCGTCGGCGGCGATCCGACCGCCGATACCGACGACGTCGCGGCGCGGCACCAGCGGTGTCGGCTTGCGGTAGTGCAGGTCGTACAGGCGCTTTCGGGGCCCACGCGCGATGTGGTAGGTGTCTTCGGCGCCGGCGGTACCCAGCAACAGCACGGGAACGCCGCGCCGCTCGAGAAAGGCGTTGAGACCCTGGGTGGTGCCATGCACCAGGAAGCTGATGTCACCGGGTGATTCGACGACCGAATCCAGACCCGCCATAACGCCTTCGCTCAGGTCATCCGGCGTGGTCGATGCCTTACTCGCGGCGAACACGCCGGCATCGTCGTCGTAGGTGACGACGTCGGTGAAGGTTCCCCCGATGTCCATCGACACTCGGTACTTCGCCATGACAATCTCCGATCCAGCAGACGTACCCGAAAGTTAGGTGTCGGGTCGCAGCCCTCGCTGTGCACGGCGCATAGCCGCCGTGCCCTCTCGCGTGCGGGGCGCACGGCGGGTCACCGACCGCCGCGGTGGAGACTTCGCCCACGAATTCCGGCAAGGAGGACCATGGCCTCGCTGAGCGAACAACCGTTTGCGTCCGGCTCCCCGACCGGGCCCGGAACCGCACGCGGTCGCGACCATCGCACGGAGATCGAGGCCGCGGTGGCGGCCGCTGCTTCTGGCACCGGCAGTGTGCAGTTGCTGGGGTCGGGCAGGGCCACGCGAACGGTGCGTGGCGTCACCGCGGAGAACGCCTCCGGGTTCTCCCAGGGTTGGCTGCCCTTCGCGGGGGCCCCCGGAGAACTGTCCGTGGCCGGGGACACGCTGCTCGTCGGGCTGGGGTGCGCGGCTGATTCCACTCCGGAGACGCTGCGGGTCGCGGGCACGGCGGCCGGGGCGGTCATCGCTGACGGCGACGTGCTGATCGAGCTGCCCGAGTGCGACGCCGACAACGTCCGCGCCTGGATCGACGGCCTGGTCAGCGGCATCCGGCCCGACCGGAATGTTCGCCTGACACTCGATACCCTCGGCGGGAGCGTGCCGGATGCCGCCCGTGAAGGACTCATCGCGGCGCAGGCGTCTCGGTTGGCGAGCCTGCTCACCAGCGCTCCGGCCAATGTGGTCACGCCCGGACAAGCCGCGCTGTGGGCCCGGGACATCGCGGTACGCGCAGAGCTGCAGTGTTCGATTCTCGACGACATCGAGCTACGCGACCGAGGTTTCGGCGGGTTGACCGCGATCGGTTGCGGCTCGGTGAACGGTCCGCGGCTGGTGCAGCTGCGCTACGACGGCACCGGCGACGGACCGTCGATAACCCTGGCGGGCAAAGGCATCACATTCGACAGCGGCGGGTTGTCGCTGAAGTCGCCGGATGCCATGCAGTCGATGCGCTCGGACGTCGCGGGCGCGGCCGTCGTGCTGGCCGTCATGGCCGTGCTCGGGCGCCTCGGCGTGCGAGCCACCGTGCGCGCGATCCTGCCCTTCGCCGAGAACCTGCCGGGGCCGGGCTCCGCCCGTCCAGGCGATGTCGTTTCAAGTTATGACGGCACGCAGATTCAGATTCTCGACACCGACTTCGAGGGCCGAGTGGTGCTCGCCGACGCGTTGGCGCTGGCGGTGGAGGAGCGGCCGGATCTTGTGATCGACATGGCTACCTTGACGTACCAGGCGGTCACCGCGCTCGGACCTGAGATAGGCGCGGTGATCAGCCCGGACGACTCGGCCGCCGAGGCGCTGCTCTCCGCGTCGGCGGCGGCGGGTGAGCCGATGTGGCGGCTGCCGTGGGCACCGCGTTACCTCGACCAGGTGCGTACTGCCTCCGGTGTCCGCAACCATCCGCTGCGGTCCTCGGGCCGAGCGCTGACCGCTGCCTTGTTCCTGGGGGAGTTCGTCCCCCGCGATATCCCCTGGGTGCACTGCGACTTCGCCGGTCCGGCTTGGGCCGGGGACGCGTCCTGTGACGGGGCGACCGGCTTCGGTACGCGGACCCTGCTGCGCTTGCTCGCACGCCAATGATTCTCAACGCGGTGAGGTGATCGACAGCCACGACCACGATCAGGTGTTCTGGGGTGTGCCGCGGGCCAGTGTTGGGATCTTGATTGCGGGTCTTTTCCCAGCCTCTGTCGGGTGAGAGGCTGGAGGGTGTAGATGCGTTCGTGGTGCGGGTCGGGGTCGTTGCTCCGGTTCACCCGACGTATGGAGCCGGGAGTTCCCGGCTGTTCATGGTGCCCAGATGTCTGCAGGGGGAGCGGACGATGGTTGGCACGAGGACCCGTTTCATAGGTGAGAAGGCGCCGTGCGGGAAGACCGTGGACGGCGAGCGCTACGTGGACGATGACGAGCAGGGCCTACTCATCAGGGATGAGTACTTTTCCTGCGGCTGCCGCAGGAGCCGTCATGAATATCACGACGGCAGCATCGAGGTGACAGCCGTTCGGCACGATGGAAAGGTCGCCCGAGATGAGCTCGGTGCGGACCATGGCTCTTGACGGGTGTGCCCACAGCGGGCGCACGGAGCCGAAGGCGATATCGCCCATGAGTTGATTGCGTGACCATGACGCTTTCGCATGACGTTCTGATCGTGGGCGGCGGTGGCGCGGGATTACGCGCGGCGATCGCCGTCGCGGAGGATGATGCGCGGCTGAGCGTGGCGATCGTCTCCAAGGTGTATCCGATGCGTAGCCACACGGTCTCGGCCGAGGGCGGGGCTGCGGCTGTCATCCGGCCTGATGACAGCCTCGACGAGCACGCCTACGACACGATCTCAGGAGGGGATTGGTTGTGCGCTCAGGACGCCGTCGAGGTCTTCGTCAAGGAGGCACCCGGGGAGTTGCTCCGGCTGGAGCATTGGGGCTGTCCGTGGAGCCGCGAGCCGGACGGACGCGTGGCCGTACGACCGTTCGGCGGAATGAAGAAGATGCGCACGTGGTACGCCGCGGACAGGACGGGCTTCCATCTGCTCCACACGCTGTTCCAGACCGCCCTGCAATACGAGCGCATCGCCCGCTACGACGAGTGGTATGTGATGAAGTTGCTCGTCGACGACGGCCGCGTGGTCGGCGTCGTCGCCGTGGAGCTGATGTCGGGCCGGATCGAGGCCATCACCGCCAAGGCGGTCATTCTCTGCACGGGCGGGTGTGGCCAGATCTACCCCTTCACCACCAATGCTGCCATTAAGACCGGCGACGGCTTGGGCCTGGCTTACCGGGCGGGCGCTCCGCTCAAGGACATGGAGTTCGTTCAGTACCATCCGACCGGCCTGCCGTTCACGGGCATCCTTGTCACAGAGGCGGCTCGGGCCGAGGGTGGCTGGTTGATCAACAAGGATGGCTACCGGTATCTGCAGGATTATGATCTCGGCACGCCCTCACCCAAACCCGTGCTGCGCAGCATGGAGCTGGGGCCGCGTGACCGCCTGTCGCAGGCATTCGTCAAGGAGATCGAGAAGGGCCGGACCCTCGACACGCCCTACGGGCCTGTCGTGCACCTGGACCTGCGTCACCTCGGAGAGACGGTCATCGACGCCAGGCTTCCCTTCGTACGGGAGCTCTGCCGGAGTTACGAGAACATCGACCCGGTCCACGAGCTGATCCCGGTGCGGCCGGTCGTTCACTACATGATGGGCGGGGTCCACACCGACATCCACGGTGCCACTCCTCTGGAGGGTTTGTTCGCCGCCGGCGAGGCCGCCTGTGTCAGCATCAACGGCGCGAACCGTCTCGGGTCCAACTCGCTGCCCGAACTGCTCGTGTTCGGTGCCCGTGCCGGGCGAGCCGCCGCCTCGTTCGCCTCGGGCGCGCAAGGCGGCACCGCCGTACGGCCGGCCGTACAGGCGCAGGTGGAGGACGAGCGGCGGCGGCTGGAACGCGACCTGTTCCACCGCGACGGGAAGGAACCGATCTCGGCCATCCGCGAGGAGATGCGGGCGACCATGGAGGAGGGCGCGGGGATCTACCGTTCGGGAGACTCACTGGCCAAGGCCGCCGACAGGCTGAGTGTCCTTCAGGAGCGGTTCCGCTCCGCCCGCCTCGAGGACCGCAGCCGGACCTTCAACACCGAGCTGCTCGCCGCTCTCGAGCTGTCGTTCATGCTGGACGTGGCCGAAATCATCGTTCACTGTGCGTTGCTGCGCGAGGAGTCGCGTGGAGCGCACCAGCGTGTCGACTTCCCGGCCCGCGACGACCACAGGTTCCTCGCCAACTCGCTTGTCCACCGCGACGCCGACGGGTCACAGCGGGTGGAGTATCCGCCGGTGACGATCACCCGGTGGCCCCCGGGGGAGCGGGTGTACGGGAGGTAACGCTCATGACGGATCGCATCACCCTGCGGGTAACCCGCTACCGGCCGGAGAGCGAAACCGAGCCGACGGCGCAGGAGTACGAGATACCGCTGCGCAAGGAGTGGGCGATCCTCGACGGCCTGAACCACATCAAGGACCACCTGGACGGCACGCTCTCATACCGCTGGTCCTGCCGGATGGGCGTCTGCGGGAGCTGCGGCATGACCGTCAACGGAGAGCCGAAGCTGACCTGTGCCACCTTCCTGGAGGACTACGCGCCGGGCCCGATACGCGTCGAGCCGCTGTCCAACTTCCCGGTTGTGCGCGATCTCGTTGTGGACATCGGCGACTTCATGCGCAAGCTGCCGCAGATCAAGCCCTGGCTCATCCGCTCGGAGCAGGAACCACCGGCCGAAAATGAATATCCGCAGTTGCCGGCGGAGCGTGAGGAGTACGAGCGGTTCAGCATGTGCATCAACTGCATGCTCTGTTACGCAGCCTGCCCCGTTTACGGGCTCGACCAGGAGTTCCTCGGCCCGGCGGCCATCGCTCTCGCCCAGCGCTACAACCTCGACTCGCGTGACCAGGGCGCCTCGGAGCGGATGGATGTCCTCTCGGCCGCCGAAGGCATCTGGGCCTGCACCTTTGTGGGCGAGTGCAGCGCGGTCTGCCCGAAGGACGTCGATCCCGCCGGTGCCATCCAGCGCTACAAGTTCACGGCCGCCATGGAGTCCCTCAAGACCCTCCTTCTGCCGCGGGGGGCACGATGAGCGAGAAGATCGAGTACACGCCGTTCCATCCCAGGTGGTACCGGCCTCACATTCCCGTCTTCTGGTGGCTGCGACGCCGCTCGTATCTGCTGTTCGTACTCCGCGAGCTGAGCAGCGTTTTTGTGGCCTGGTTCGTGGTCTTCCTACTGCTGCTGGTGAATGCGGTTGCTCAGGGGCCGGACGACTACCGGCGGTTCCTGGACTGGAGCGCCGGACCGGGGGTGCTCTCGCTGAACGTGATCGCGCTGTGCTTCATCGTGCTCCACGCCGTCACCTGGTTGTTCATGCTCGCGCCGCACGCGATGGTCGTACGGCTGCGCGGCAAGCGCCTGCCGGCAGCCGTGGTCGGCGCGGGCAATCTCGTGGCCTGGGTGCTCGCATCGGCGCTCGTGGCTTCACTGATCCTGGGGTGAACGATGGCCAGGCGTCCGATGGAACCGTTCCTGTGGCTACTGTTCAGCGCCGGCGGCGTGCTGTCGGCGCTGCTGATCCCGGCCCTGCTGCTCCTTTTCGGCCTCGCGTTCCCGCTGGGCTGGGTGTCGCCGCCCGACCATGCGCACCTGTCCGCCGTACTGGGCCAGCCCGTCACGCGCGTCGTTCTTCTCGGCCTCTGCGTGCTGGCGCTCTTCCACTGGGCTCACCGGTTCCGCTACACCCTGTACGACGGGCTACAGCTCAAGCACCTCGGAAGGCCGATCAACCTGTTCTGCTACGGCGCAGCGCTGGCCGGGTCGGCAGTGGCGAGCTATCTCCTGCTGGCAGCCTGGTGAGCGGGTCGTGGAGGCGCGGCGGCGGTAGCCGCCCGGACTTGTGATGACGTCGTACGGTCCCGCTCCCGCCCGGGCGGGACCGTACGGCGCACCACGACGGCGCGCGGGCGCGAAGCCGCGATCTGCCGCGGGGTCGGGTGCCTACTTCCGGGCCTGGCCAGGGGCGAGGTGGCCGCAGGCGGCGGAGCCGGCGTCGGTGAATGTGCCGTTGCCGTTGCCTGGTTCGGGCACGAACCGCCAGTCATAGCCCGTGGGCCGCAGCGTCAGCTTGAGCACGCCGAAGGTGTCCGCGTTCGCCACGGCGAGGTTCGCGGTCGGGGACAGGTCGGTGTGGAAGCCGACGCCGCCCGTTCCGACGGTGAACTGACGCGGCCCGGCCGGGTCGGCGGCGCCGTCGGCGTTCTGCGGGTCGAAGCGCTGGTAGCTGTGGTCGTGGCCGTTGAGCACGACGTCGACGCCGTAGCGCTCGGCCACTTGCCAGAGCGGCTTGGTGTCCGGGTTGGCCGGCCGGTTCGGATAGAGCGCGGAGAACAGCGGCTTGTGCCAGTACGCCAGCGTGCACTTGTTGCGATGAGCCCGCAGGTCCTGCTCCAGCCAGCGGTACTGCCCGGAGCCAGGCGCGCACGACACGACACCGCACTCGCCGTTCAGTGCGACGACGTGCCAGCGGCCCAGATCGTAGGAGTAGTAGCCGCGCTGCCGGTCTCCGGCGGGGCCGTCGGCCGCGCCCACGCCGTTGAAGTAGTCGAAGTAGCCGTCCGCCCTCGCCCCCGGGTAGTACGCCTGCGCGTACTCGTGGTTGCCCACGGCCGGGTGCGTGATGTCCTTGAACGTCCCCCACGTCTTGTCGTAGGAGGAGTTGAACGCCTCCAGGGTCCCGACGTCGTACTGCCCGTCCGCGAGCATCGCGACCGCGTCCGGCTCGAGCTGCCGGACCAGGGCGGCGGTGCCGGCCTGGTGGCAGGTCTTGGGGGTGACCTGGCTGGTGGCCGCACACGCGACGTCGCCCGCCGCGGCCAGCACCGGCGCGTCCGGGCCGGAGACCGGGCCGTGGTCCTGGCGGCCCTTGTCACGGGCACCGCGCGCGATGGGCACCTCAACGGTACTGAACCGGATGGTCTCGGTGTCGGCGTTGCCGGCCGCGTCGGTGACGGTGACCGTGAGCTGGTGTGACCCGGCCGGGATGTTCTCCACCGGGAAGCGGTCGGGCACCGGGACGGCCCGGCCGTCCAGCACCGCGGTCGCCCCCGCGACGCCGGACACGGAGTCGATTGCGTTAACCTGGACGGTGACGTCCCCGCCGTTGACGCGCTCGCCGGCCGCGGGCGAAGTGGAGATGATCCGCGGTGCGGTGTTGTCGACGCGGAACGTCACGTCGCGATGGGCCTGCCCGCCGTCGTCGCCCGCGACGACCCGCATGGTGTGCGGGCCGTCCGTGAGCGGGCGCGTGTCGAGGTCATAGGAGACGCCGCGCAGCCGCTCCGCTGGGACGCCGATGCCGAAGTTCCTTGTGACCTGCTCCTCGGTGGCGTTGCCGCCGGGGTAACCGTCGCCGATCGACAGGTGCCGGTCGGCGGGCACGGCCGGGTCCCTCAGCTCCGTACCGTCGAGCAGGCGCAACCGGACGTTGCGGATCGTGAAGTCGTCATGGTTCTTCGCCAGGCTGGTCGGCGAGACCGAGTCGCCGGCGCGAACCGTCACCCGGTTGGCTCCATCGTGCAGCGAGCCCGCCGGCAGCGGTACGGCGACCGTCGCGAAGCCGGAGTAGTCACGGTTTATGAGCGTGACCATCTCGCCGTTGACCCAGACCGAGTTCAGCAGCCGCTGCGAGCCGCTCTGGATGCCGTCGGCCTCGAACAGCACCGTGGCCGGCAGGCTCGACGCCGGCTCCGCGGTGACGGCCGTGCCGTCCAGTTCGAGGCTCAGCCGGGATTCGGGCGCGCCTCCGGCGTAGACCGTGATCTGTCCACGTACGACCTGGCCCTCGGCGAGGGAGAGCGCCGGGGCGGAGGCGTCCGCATGGGCGATCTGGGCGGTCGAGATCAATGCCGACAGCGACAGCACGGCGGCCGTGAGCGGTCGCCGCCACCTCGCGCGTCGTCTTCTTTCCACGTAATCGTTCACACGCTTCCTCTGATCGAAGGGGCATGACCACTACTAGCGCTGGGCCCTTTCGACTGCCTGAACGGCCCATGACGGGCGATCATCGGCGACACGACCGTGTTGCTCCGTGCCGTCACCGCCGAGGGCGGCCGGCTGTTCAGCGACCGGATCTGGTATCTCGGCGCCGCGCATCCGATGCCCACACCGGGCCTCTCGGGATCGTCTGGGACACCTTCTGCAGCGCCTGCGTGCCCTTGCTCAAGGCCTTCGTCCTTGTCGCGCTTGACCACCCCTGGCCGGTCGACGCCGGCATGCCGAGCAGGGCGATCAGAAAGGATAGGTGTGGTGATCGCGACAGGTGAGCACGCGACGGTGGTGGACGGCGATGGCGCTCTGCTTACCGCCGACCGACGAGAAACAGCAGCACATAAGAAGCGGAGGACAAAGTCAAATGCGATCTTCACCCGCTGACCGCCCGGTGGTCGTTGACGCGCCCCTGGTCACCTTTTATGACCGCCTGGCCGCGCTGTCCCGAACGATGGAGTCCGGGTCCGGCGGAAGCTCACTGTTCCGGCCGTCTTTCGTGCTCCCCGAGCTGGACGATGGCCTGCGCCGCTTCCTCGCCAGTCCGACCATCGCCCTGCGTCCTTTGGCCGAGGTCGGCGGTAAGGACGTGCGGATGCTGGATCTCACCGGCAATCCAACCACTCGGACGACGAAGACGTTCGCATCCCTGCTCATCGTGTTGCGGGCAATCGACCACACACGTCGTACCGGCGGCCCGGTTCTCATGGTGACGCCCTCTTCCGCGAACAAGGCGGTGGCGCTGCGCGATGCCGTTCTAAGAGCCTACGTTCTAGGTCTGGCAACCCCTCGCACGCTGCGTCTCGTATCGGTTGTGCCGGAAGACTCCCGTGAGAAGCTTTGGTCGTCGGCATTGGACGATGATCCGGAGCTGCGCTCTGCCAATCCGGTTCTGTCGCTGGCTTCCGGAGAACCGGCTGAGTCGGTGAAGGCAGCTGCGCTGAGCAGCGTAGAGAAGGCCCACGTGAAGTCGTCCACGGTACGGCAGCGGACCCGCGTGTGGTTCACGCTCGACCTGGACAATTACCGGCTCGCCGACGCGACACGCGCATTTGCCGTCGAACGTGCCTGGCCACAGACAAGCGCGAACTCTCAGGGGCGGCGCTTGCACGCCCATGCGGTGTCCAGCGCGTATGGCCTGCTCGGCCATGCCCTTGGCGAGGCTCATCTGGGACGGTCGCATGCCGCCTACCTTTTGATCCAACACATCGGCACGCCCGCAATGGTCCTCCACACGCGTGATGCGGGCTTTTCCCGAGCGAGTTTTCCGAACTACACGTGGCGTGAAGACTTGCGCGCATGGATCCAGCATTCTGATCCGTACTTTCCCTTCCGAGTGGATTCACTGGAGCAGCGGATTGACAGTACGTTCTATACCCGGCAGCCCGCGACAGCGAAGGCCATGACCGACATCATCCGTGACCAGGGCGGATTCGGGATCGTGGTATCACGAGAGGAATGCTTGGAAAGATACGCAGAAATCGATTGCATTCTCGTTCGGTCTGGTCATCCCGGCCTCGGTAGCGACCCGGCACAATTACGAGAATGGTCTCTGCTCATGGGTCTGACTGGAGTGCTCAACGCCGTCGAGCGCGGCCTCGTATCTCAGGAACAGATCTTGCTGCACGGATCCGGCAGTTACCTGGGAACCGACTATACCGCTATCCCACGGGAACGACTGAACCCCGTGCACACGGAGACCGACGTGGCCAAGCATGTTTTCCAGCTTCTCGAGGACATGTCATGACCGATTGAGAGGACTCTCAGCGTGTACGCGGATCAGGATCATCACCCGGTGTCCGGATCAGTGGACGCTTTAGGGTCTGCTTGCGAACACCCACCGGTTGGCGGCCAGTGCGTCGGGCCGCTCGGGCTCGGGGTGCGGGCCGCGCCCGTGGCGGCGGGTGAAGTCGAACGCGGTGTGGACCGAGGTGGACCAGCCCCGGGCGGTCAGGTCCCCGGCGGAGTCGGGCCTCGGCTCGCCGCCGAACAGGACGAGAAGGTCGACACCGATCCGTCGCCTGGCCGCCGAGTAGATCGGGCTTTCGCGGACGGCCGCCGACTCCGTGCCGAGTTTGACCTCGTAGGCCAGAGCGCTCCCCGCCGCGCTCAGCCCGTCCACCGCCTCGATGAGGGCGCGTTCGGCGGCATGGGGAAGGTAGAGCAGCAGCCCCTCGGCGAGCCAGGCGGTCGGTGCGGCCGGGTCGAAGCCCGCGTCGATCAGCTCCCTGGCCCATTCGAGGCGCAGATCGGCCCCGATCGTGATGCGCTCCGCCTTCGGCACGGCACTCAGCCCGTCGAGCACGCGGTCCTTGAACGCGAGGACGTCCTCCTGGTCGATTTCAAAGACCGTGCAGCCATGCGGCCAGTCGAGCCGGTACGCACGCGTGTCCAGGCCGGCCCCGAGGAGTACCACCTGCCGGGTCCCCGCGCGCACCTGCCGCAGGAGGAAGTCGTCGAGGACCCTCGTCCGCAGGCCGAAGTAGCGCGCGAACCGGCCCCAAAACGGATCGGCGTCGCCGTCCGGAACCTGCTGGAGGCGCACCGGCCAGTCCGCGGACGCCCGGGCCGCGCGCACGAAGTGCTCGGCGTAGCCATCTCGCGCCAGGGCGTCGTGGCGGTGGGTCTCGATCGCCCGCGCTGCGGCGACCATGAGGGCGGTCCGTCCGACGCCTTCTTCCACGCCGGTGTTGCCGGCCATGGGCTCTCCTCTCCGGGCCCCGCCTCGCGGTCGGCGAACTCATCCGCAAACCGTGAGGCGGCGGTCAGGTAAGACGGGAACATGCGTCGAGCCGATGCCGGTGCGGGCACCGGTTCGACATCGGCCGCCGGGGACGCGTGTCAGACCAGTGTGTCGCTGACGGCGTGGCTGCCCTTAGCGAGGAAGAAGTCCTCGATGGCGGTCCGCCACTCGATCCTGGAGACCTGGCCGGTGCCTTGTGGGTCGAGCGCCCGGGAGAGACCCTCGATGTTCGCCACGGGGAATCCCACAGCCCCCAGCCCCCGCACGAGGTCGGCGTGCTGGACGAAGCCGTCGTCATCTCGATCGCATATCGCGGTCAACGCCTCCGCATAGGGCCGGACGTTCCCCTCGTACCCGTCAGGTTCGTGGAACCGGGCGTACTCCTCACAGCTCAGCTTTCCGTCATTGTTCTGATCGAGGGCGCTGACCAGGCCCTGCCAGTAGCGCCGGCAGCTCGCGTGGAGCGCCTGAGCCTTCGGTGAGCTCTCCGCCACGTCCAGCGCCTCGATGATCCTGTGCCCGAGCCTGTCGAAGTCGTCCGCCTCCAGGTAGCCGTTGGAGTTGGTGTCGAGAGCATCGAACGCGGCCTTGATTCGATCCAGACGTGCATCCATCGGGGGGACCTCCAATGAGGAATGCGATGCGGACAGTAGTACTATAGCTACACATTGTGATCAATCAAGAGTCGCTCGCGTCGCGGGCGCGGAGACCCGGCAGGCAAGCAGATCGCGATGGAACGCCGGATCGCCGCCGAACGCGCCACCCGCCGCATCACCGCCATCTGAGTGACGCCGCCCTCTCGCCGGACAGCCGCATGTCGCGCTCGAATACCTGTGGGCCAGAATTGCGCATCAAAATCTGGACTCTCGGGAACATTTCGGTCAAAC
>NZ_JABVEC010000024.1 GCF_014323705.1 Actinomadura alba | reverse complement strand
GCCACCGTCCGGGCGGAACGCGAGGCGGAGGAGGCCAGACGGCGCGAGCGCCGGCGGCGCTTGACAGAGCTGCTGCCGCGACCGGTGCGGCCGGTTCGGTACGCCCGTCAGACCGGCATCCGGGCCCGCCGGCGCAGGACGCAGAACGCCGGGGTCGTGGTCCTGTTCCTGCTGGTCCAGGCGGCGGCGTGGCTGTACTTCCCCTCCTGGACCGCACGGTTCGCGGTGCTGGTCCTCACAATCCTGCTCCTGCCCGTCTTCGTCACCCTCGCCTTCGACCGCCGCGGCTGAGCCGGCCGGCCACCGGGCTGCCGGGGCGGCTGCCGGGCTGCCGGGCGGCCGCGGCGGCTGCCCGCGGCGGACGGCTGGGACGGCTGGGGACGCGGCGACGAGGTTCCAGATCCCCCGGGACGCTCGACCTGCTCATCCCATCGCCGCGTCCGTCTCATCGCGGCGACCGTACGGCCGCCGCGTGGACCGGGCGAACTCGCTCAGCGGGCTCGCCCGGCGCGCGGACCACGGTAGACGGTGGACCGGGCCGTCCGCGTGGCCCGGGCACCCGGCCCGGCGTGGGCCGGGCCGTCAGCAGGTCGGTGATCGGCCATCGGCCCCACCCGGCCAGGGCCACCGCGACGACGACGCCCAGCGCCAGGAGGTCGGAGCCGCCGTGCCATCGCAGCTCACCGGTCTGATCGACCAGGAAGCCCAGATACATCGACCAGGCCATGCCGGCGGTCAGCACGGCGCCCGGCAGGTTCCGGATCGCCGTCGCGAAGCCGCCGACGATCAGCGCCAGGACCACCAGCCGGGTCGTGGTCTGGTACGGCGGCGCGGCCAGCGCGGCGACCACGCAGCCCGTCACGGAGGTCCCGAATCCCGCGGCCAGCGCGAAGCCCAGCGGGCAGACGCCCCGGCCGGGCTGGTCCGCCGTTCCCTCGTGAATCACCATGACCGGCCCTTCTCGACGGGTGCCGTGCCGTCCGGTGCGGCGGCCCCGACTACGAGGAGAACACCGATCAGTGATCGTTTGAGTCTCCTTGACGAGATCCATACGCTGGTCGGGCGGCTTTTGACGGGTCCCGTACACGAGCGGCGGACGCCCGGCCGGCGGTCCGGGCTCGATAGGCTTCGGGCATGACGCTCACGCTCCTTCCCGCGGTCGACGTCGCCGACGGCCAGGCCGTACGCCTGGTCCAGGGCGAGGCCGGTACCGAGACCTCCTATGGCAGTCCGCTCGAGGCGGCCCTCGCCTGGCAGGGCGCGGGCGCGGAGTGGATCCATCTCGTCGACCTCGACGCGGCGTTCGGGCGGGGCTCCAACCGGGAGCTCCTCGCCGAGGTGACCGGCAAGCTCGACGTGAAGGTGGAACTGTCCGGCGGGATCCGCGACGACGACTCCCTGGCGGCGGCTCTGGCCACCGGGTGCGAGCGGGTCAACATCGGCACCGCCGCGCTGGAGGACCCCGAGTGGTGCCGCAAGATCATCGCCTCGCACGGTGACCGGATCGCGGTCGGGCTCGACGTCCGCGGCACCACCCTCGCCGCCCGCGGCTGGACCGAGGAGGGCGGCGACCTGTGGGAGGTGCTCGCCCGGCTGGAGGCCGACGGCTGCCCTCGCTACGTCGTCACCGACGTCACCAAGGACGGCACGCTGCGCGGCCCCAACCTCGACCTGCTCAGGGAGGTGTGCGCGCGTACCGGCAGGCCTGTGATCGCCTCGGGCGGGGTGTCGTCGCTCGACGACCTGCGCGCCATCGCGATCCTGGTGCCGGACGGCGTCGAGGGCTCCATCGTCGGCAAGGCCCTCTACGCGGGCGCGTTCACCCTGGAAGAGGCCCTGGAGGCGGTGTCATGATCGCAGCCACCGGGGTCGCGGTGCGGGTCATCCCGTGCCTGGACGTCGACGCCGGCCGGGTCGTGAAGGGCGTCAACTTCCGCAATCTGCGCGATGCGGGTGATCCGGTCGAACTCGCCCGCCGTTACGACGCCGAAGGCGCCGACGAGCTGACCTTCCTGGACATCACGGCGTCGAGCGCGGAGCGGTCGACCATGTACGACGTGGTGAGCCGGACCGCCGAGCAGGTGTTCATCCCGCTGACGGTGGGCGGGGGAGTCCGGACGGTCGACGACGTGGACCGGCTCCTGCGGGCGGGTGCCGACAAGGTCTCGGTGAACACCGCCGCGATCGCGCGGCCCGAGTTCCTGCGCGAGGCGGCGCACCGGTTCGGGTCCCAGTGCGTCGTCCTGTCGGTCGACGCCCGCCGTGCCCCGGGCCCCCCGTCCGGGTACGAGGTGACCACGCACGGCGGCCGCGAGGGCACCGGCATCGACGCGATCGAGTGGGCGGCGCGGGCCCAGGAGCTCGGCGTCGGAGAGATCCTGCTCAACTCGATGGACGCCGACGGCACCAAGAGCGGTTTCGACCTGGAGATGCTGCGTGAGGTCCGGCGGGCCGTCACCGTGCCCGTCATCGCCAGCGGCGGCGCGGGCGCGCTCGAACACTTCGCGCCGGCCGTCGACGCGGGGGCCGACGCCGTGCTCGCCGCGAGCGTCTTCCACTTCGGCGACCTGCGGATCAGCGCGGTCAAGGACTCCTTGCGGGCGGCGGGCCATCCGGTTCGTCAGATCCGGCCGATTCCGTCGCGCGAGCTCTGATCGCACCGGAGGAGGGCGCCGCGGCGAAGCTCGCGGTGACGAGCCCCGAGGGGCGACCGGTCGCCCCCCGCGTCCTTGCCGAGGCCCGCTCCACGCGGGCCGCGGCACGGTCATGTCGTCAGGGTCATCCCCTGGCGCCGCGTGCGAGGTCGCGGCCGATGACCATCCGCTGGATCTGGTTGGTGCCCTCGAAGATCTGCATCACCTTCGCCTCACGCATATAGCGCTCGACCGGGTAGTCGCGGGTGTAACCGTTGCCGCCGAGCACCTGCACGGCGTCGGTGGTGACCTTCATCGCGGCGTCGGTGGCGACGAGCTTGGCGATCGACGCGGCCCGGCTGTACGGCAGGCCCCGGTCACGGCGCCTGGCGGCGTCGAGATAGGTGGCGCGGGCCGACTCCACCGCGGCCGCCATGTCGGCCAGCAGGAACGCCAGCCCCTGGTGCTCGATGATGGCTCGCCCGAACTGCCTGCGGCCGCCGGCATAGGCCACGGCCTCGTCCAGCGCCGCCTGGGCGAGGCCGACCGCGCACGCCGCGATGCCGAGACGGCCGGAGTCGAGCGCCGACAGGGCGATCGGGAAGCCCTGGCCCTCGACGCCGATCAGCCGATCGGCCGGCACGCGCGCGCCGTCGAAGTGCAGCTGGGTGGTGGTCGAGCCGGTCAGGCCCATCTTGCGCTCCGGTGGCCCCGGCGTCATCCCGGCCATCTCGCCGTCGATGAGGAAGCAGCTGATCCCCCGCGTGCCCTCATCAGAGGTGCGGGCGAAGAGCGCGTAGAAGTCGGCCTCGCCGCCATGCGTGATCCAGGACTTGCCGCCGGTGACGACGTAACCGTCCCCGTCCCGGACTGCGCGGGTGCTCAGCGCGCCCGCGTCGGATCCGGCCTGTGCCTCCGACAGGGCGTACCCGCCCAGGAGTTCACCGGCGAGCAGTTCGGGCAGCCGCTCGCGCTGCCGCTCGGAGCCGAACGCCGCCAGCGGGTGGCAGGACAGTGAGTGCACGCTGACCCCCACGGCGACGGACTCCCAGGCCGACGCCAGCTCCTCCAGCACCTGGAGGTAGACCTCGTAGGGCTGGCCACCGCCGCCCTGCTCTTCCGGATAGGCCAGCCCGAGCAGCCCGGACCGTCCGAGCAGCCGGAAGATCTCCCGGGGGAACTCCGCCCGCTCCTCGGCCGGCGCGGCGCGGGGCGCGAGTTCGGCGGTGGCGATCTCACGTGTCAGCGCCAGCAGTTCCTCGGCCTCGGACGAGGGCAGAACGCGGTCGGCAGGCATGGTGCACCTCTCACTGTCACGCCGGACGCGGCGTAACAGACATAACAAACTTAACGGGCGTATTGGATGAACAGGGCCTCGCGGGCCCGACCTGGTCGTCCGCCGACCAAGGTACGCGCCCGCCGGGGCGGCGATGATCGCGGCCCGCTCGTCAGCTCATCGGAGCGGTGACCCGTCCCCGGCGGGCGGCATGGGACGTGGCGTGCTCAGCCGCCGCCGCCCTGGGAGATCTTGACGACCACGTTGTCCTGGGTGACCGACTGGACCGAGACGTTGAAGCCCTCGGCCTGCTCCTCCCCGTTGACGGGGACGGTCACGGTCTGGCCGGCGACATTGAGGGTGACCTGGTCGCCTTTCACGCCGACCAGCTCGGCCTTGACACCGAGGATGGAGGCGCTCGCGTCCACGCCCCGGTCGAACGTCACGGTGCAGGAGTTGATCGAGCAACTGGTGTCGGTTCCCTCGCCGCCGCACCCGGTGACGGTGCCGAGGGCCAGGAGGGCGAACGGGACGGTGACGAGAACGCGGCGAAGAGGGGAGATCATGAAGCCGAGTCTACGGTGCGCGGTCGTGGTCGAGCTCGATCGGTGAGCCGGCTCAGAACCTGGCGAAGTGGTGGAAGCACTCGAAGGCGGCGTCATGCCCGGCGAACTCCGCGATGTCGGAGCGCTTGACGGCCAGGTAGGCCTCGCGCCGCAGCGGCCCCAGGGCGTCCATGAGCAGCGGGTCGCCCTCGAGCGCGTCCAGGGCCTCCTCCAGCGACACCGGCAGGCGCCGGACGCCGCGCCGCTCACGCTCCTCGTCGGTCAGCGTGGCCGGATCGACGCCCACCGCCTCGCCCGGGTCGGTCCGGTTGCGCACCCCGTCGAGACCGGCGTGGATGTAGGCGCCGAGCGCCAGATACGGGTTGGCGCCGGAGTCCGACGGCTTCAGCTCCAGGTTCGTGGAGCCGGCCACGTCGTCGCCCATGGGCGAGCAGATCCGGACGGCCGCCTCCCGGTTGTCCATGCCGTAACAGGCGTAGGCGCTGGACCACGCGCCCGGCACCAGCCGGCGGTAGCTGTTCACCGTCGCCGCGGTGAACGCCATGAGGGCGGGCAGGTGCGCGAGCAGGCCGCCGATGAAGTGATAGCCGGTCTCGGAGAGGCCGTGCGGGTCGCCGCCGTCGTGGAAGAGGTTGCGGGACCCGTCGAGCGACCACAGGGACGCGTGCAGGTGGCACCCGTTGCCGATCTGGTCGGGAATGGGCTTGGCGGCCATGGACGCCCAGAGACCCCGCTGGAACGCCAGGGCCCGGACCGTCTCGCGGTAGAGCACATGGTTGTCGGCCGCGCGCAGCGCCGGCGCGTGCCGGACCGAGAGCTCCTGCTGACCATGCCCGTACTCGGGGTAGTAGAGCTCGGGTTCGAGCCCCTGTGCCTGCAGCGCCCGTACGAGGTCCAGGGCGAACTCGTGCGCGAGGTGGAACCCGGTGGCGGAGTAGCAGGCGCTGTCGTCGAGCGGCTCCAGCCGGTCCGGCCCGCCCGCCGGGCCCGGCACGCGGCGGCCGAGTGTGAACTCCGGTTCGAAGGCGGCCCGCAGGGCGGTGCCGTCGGCGGCCAACTCGGCCACCGCGTCCTTCAGGAAGGTGCGCGCACACGCCTCCCAGGGGCGCCCGTCCAGCCGTACGAGGTCGGCGCACATCGCGGCGGCGCCCGGCGCGTAGGGCAGCATCGTGAACGTCGAGGGATCGGGCACGATCCGGACCTCGCCGACCGGGCCGGCGCCCTCCACGGGCTGCAGCAGGTCGAGCATGGACATCGCCATCATGCCGACGGTATGGCCGATCCCGCTGCGCATCCGCTGGCCCAGCCGGGTCAGCGTGGTGGCCTTGCCGCGGATCACGCCGTCGTGGTCGGCATAGAGGAACCTGATGAGTTCGGCGTTCTCGACCGTCGCCCGCTCGACCACCCGCTGTTCACCCATGCTCCCTGGTTAACACGGGCGCGGGCGCCCGTACAGGGCACATCCGCGGGCCGCCGCGCCCGGCGCACGTTCGCATGGGAGCCGCGCGGTCACCCTCGGAGGGGCGCGTCCCGGCCGCCGAGCCGGCGCGTCGACCCGTGGGGCGTCGGGGAGCGTCAGAGACGAAGCGCCGCCGCGGATCGCACGTCGGCGTCCTCGGCGGCGCAGCCGGACAGGCGGCGGATCCGCAGCATGTTGTCGTCGCTCGGGGGAGCGGTGGCGACCGCCGCGCGCCGGACGTCCTCCTCGCAGTCCCAGAGCCCTTCGGTGGCGTAGGCCTCGGAGGTGTAGGGAGCGGTCCGGGCGAGGGCGGCCAGCAGGCGCGGTCGCAGATAGGCGTATTCCGACTCGGTCCAGGTCTTCTTCAGCAACGGGACGGCCGCGCCCGAGCGCAGCCGCCCCAGGCCCTCGATGGGGCTCGCGGCGGCACCCCAGTTCCGCTCGGTGAGGGCGGTGTCGAGATCGCCCAGCAGCGCGGGCACGTCCTGCTCGGTGCCGTGCCGGGCGAGCACGGAGATGCCCACGTCGAAGCAGCCGGACCGGCGGGCGATCCAGATCCGGGCTCGGGGCACCGCGAGCGCGCCGAGATCGCGTATCGCGTGGCACACCGCTCCGCCGTAGCGTCCGGGTTGCCCGCGCAACAGCTCCTCGGCCAGGTCGAGCAGGGCGGGGCTGCGGCGGCGCCCGAGCTCGAGGATCGCCGCGACCGCCGAGTCGCCGGAATGCCTCGCCTGCTCCAGAAGCTCGGCGTCGGACCGCCCCGAGGTGTCCGGGCGCGCCGCGCAGCGGACGCCCGGACGGCCGGCGGCCTCGTGCTCGGCCACGGCGGCGGCGATCCGGGGCTGCCGGCGTGCCCAATCACGGATGACCGGGTTGTCCGGCTCGGCGACGAGCCAGCGGAGATCGTCGTCGTTACAGCGGGCCACGGCGATCTCGTCGAGGCCGCCGGCGAGCGCCGGGTCGCCGACCGAGCTGAGCGCGTGCAGGGCGTCGTACCAGTGCGTGCCCTCCTCGGCGTATCTCCTCAGCGGCCCGGCGGCCTCGCGGCGGCTCAACCGCAGCAGATCGGCCAGAACGTCGATGGCCAGCGAGTCACGCCAGAGATCGGTGTCGGCCGGTCCGCCGGGATCGGCGAGATGATCGGCCACGGGACCGATGGAAAGTTCCAGGTCGACGATGAGCCTGGCGTAGAAGAGGCTGCGGGACTCGACCTGGCGATCCCAGCGAGGATCACTGCGGATGCAGTCGTAGACGAACTCGCCCGCGCCCGGTCTCGCCGCCGCTCGCCGGGCGGCCCGGCCCAGGCCGCGCTGCAGTTGCCCGTGCAGCGTGTCAGCTGGTTGCATCACGACCTTGTCCATGTGTGCAGGATGCGCACTCGACAACATAACGGGCAAGCCCTTTATGGTGCGAGCTTGGGCAGGGCCAGGGAACGGAACGCCCGGAGGCCCGGCTCACACCCGGCGCTGCGCGATCCACGACTCGTGCAGATCCGCGTAGACGCCCGGCTCGCCGACCAGTTCGGCGTGCGGGCCGCGCTGCACGATGCGCCCCTGGTCGAACACGATCACCTCGTCGGCCGCCTCGGCCGTCGACAGGCGGTGCGCGATCGAGATGGCCGTACGACCGCGGGTCACGCCGTCGAGCGCACGCTGGATCCGCACCTCGGTGGCCGGATCCACCGCGGAGGTCGCCTCGTCCAGGACCAGCAGGTCGGGGTCGGCGATGTAGGCGCGGGCCAGCGCCACGAGCTGCCGCTCGCCCGCCGACAGCGACTCGCCCCGCTGGCCGACCGGGGTGTGCAGGCCGCGGGGCAGCCCCTCGAGCCAGTCGGTCAGCCCGAGCTCGGTCAGGGCGAGACGGATGTCGTCGTCGCTCGCGCCGGGTCGCCCGTAGCGGATGTTGTCGGCGATGCCGGCATCGAACAGGAAGCCGTCCTGCGGCACCATCACGATCCGCTCTCGCAGGGACGAGAAGCGCACCGTGTCGAGGGGGACATCGTCGATCAGCACCCGGCCCGAGGTCGGATCCATCAGCCGGGTCAGCAGCTTGGCGAAGGTCGTCTTCCCCGACCCGGTCTCGCCGACGACCGCGACCCGCGAGCGCGGGGCGATCTCGACGCTGACCTCGTGCAGCACGGTGGGGCCCGACCGCGCGGCCCGGTCCGCGAACGCCTTCTTCTCCGGCGCCTTCCCTCCTTCTGGGTTCGCCTCCTCGGAGTGCGCCGGGTAGGCGAACGAGACGTTCTCGAACCGCACCTCGATGGGCCCCCTCGGCAGATCGCGCCCTGCCGGTCCCGGGTCGGCGACGTCGGGAGTGGTGTCCAGCACTCCGAGCACGCGGCGCCACCCGGCGATCGCGTTCTGCGCCTCGTTGAGCACCTCGGTGGCCACCTGCATGGGCCCGACGAACAGGGTGACGAGGAACAGGAAGGCCACCAGCCGGCCCGCGGTGAGATGCCCGCCCACGCCGAGCAGGGTGCCCGCCACCACCACGCCGGCGGTGGCGACCGCGGCGACCAGCTCGCTCACGGGAAAGGTCAGCGCGACCAGGCCCTGCGCCCGGACCTGTGCCCGCTGGTGCAGGCCGACGGACTCGTCGACCCGCTGGGCGGTGCGCCCCTCGGCGGCGTACGCCCGGATCACCGACGCGCCGACGACCGACTCGCTGACCGCCGACAGCAGGTCGCCGACCCGTTCCCGCACCGTGGTGTACGCCCGGGAGACCAGGCGCTGGAAGTGGCGCAGCGCGAGCGCCAGCGGCAGGAACGACACCCACACCAGCAGGGTGAGCTGCCACGAATAGACGGCCATCAGCACACTCGCCACGACGAGCTGGCCCAGCGACACGATGATCATCAGTCCGCCCCACTGCATGAACTGACTGATCTGGTCGACGTCGCCGGTCACGCGCGAGACCAGCGCGCCGCGCCGCTCGCCGCTCTGAGTGAGCATCGACAGGTCGTGGACATGCCGGAAGGCCCGCACGCGCAGTGCGGCGAGGCCCGTCTCGGTCGTCCTGTACAACCGGACGTTCATTGCGTACGCGCACAGCGCCGTCACCAGGACCGCCACCGCGCACACCAGCACGGCCGTGCGGATGAAGGCGATGTCCGGCTCGCCCCCGTGCGCGGTCACCGGGCGCAGCCCCTCGTCCAGTGTCTGCTGTACGGCGACCGGCACCACGATCCGGCCGATCGTGGCGACCAGGGCGAGGGCCAGTGTGCCGGCGAGCCCGGCGCGGAACTCCGGGCTGAGCCGCAGTCCCCGGCGCAGAGTGCTGAGCGCTCCCTCTCGCTGGGCGACGTCGTTCAGGCTCACGCCAGTGCCTCCTCGTCCTCCGCGGCGGCCTGCTCCGCGGCTCGTCTCTCCTCGTCCGCGCGCTCGTACGCGTTGACCAGATTGCGGTAGCCGGTAGAGCGGGCCAGCAGCTCGGCGTGGCCGCCTTGGTCGGCGACCCGGCCGTGTTCGAGGTAGACGATCTCGTCGGCCAGCGAGATGGTCGCCTTGCGGTAGGCCACCACGACGACGGTCGCGGCGGTCTCGCGCAGGCCCCGCAGAATGCGGGTCTCGACCTGTGGGTCGACGCTGGAGGTCGCGTCGTCCAGTACCAGGAGCCTGGGCCGGCGCACCATCGCCCGGGCGAGGGCGAGCCGCTGCCGCTGGCCGCCCGACAGCGTCGCGCCGCGTTCGCCGACGCGGGTGTTCAACCCGCTGGGCAGCGCCGCGACGAACCCGTCGGCCTGGGCGACGCGCAGCGCCTCCCAGACCGCCTCGTCCGGCACCTCCAGGCCCAGCGTCACGTTGCCGCGCACTGTGTCGTCGAACAGGAACGCCTGCTGCGGGACGAGGGCGGCGGTCGCCGCGAGACCGCCCTGCCGCAGGTCGCGCACGTCCACGCCGTCGAGCAGCACCGTGCCGGCGGCCGGGTCGACCAGCCGTACGAGCAGGCCGGTCAGCGTCGACTTGCCGGATCCGGTGGGCCCGACCACGGCGACCGTGCCGCCCGCCGGGACGGTGAAGGACACATCGCGCAGCACCGGCCCGCCGCCGTCATCACCGGCGTCGTCTCCGCCGCCGCGCCCCTTGCCGCGTGCGCCGTCACGCGTGCCGTCTTCGTCTGGGTGATCGCGACTTGGGGCGTCGTAGCCGAAGCGCACCTCGCGGACCTCCAGCGAGGCGGCGGTGTCGCCGTCCAAGGTCCGCGTGCCGTGCGGCAGCGAGCCGGTCGCGTCCAGCACACCGCGCACCCGCTCCCAGCCGACGACGCTGCGCGGAACCTCGGCGAGAACCCAGCCGAGTGCCCGGATCGGCCAGGCGAGAAGAGTGAACAGGTAGGCGACGTGCACCAGGTCGCCCGCGTGGATCGCGCCGTGCTCGAGCCGGATCGAGCCGATGAGCAGCACGGCGAGCACGCCGAGGTTGGGCATGGCCTCGAGCAGGGGGTCGAACAGCCCCCTCACCCGGCCGACGGCCACGTTGGCGTCGCGGAGCCTCTCGGCCCGGGCCGCGAAGCGCTCGGTCTCGATCTGCTCCCGGCCGAGCGTCTTGATGACCAGCCCGCCCTCGAAGCTCTCGTGCGCCACCTCGCTGACCTCGGCCCGCAATTGCTGTGCCCGCGCGGCGATGGGGGACAGCCGCCGCTGGTAGACGACGTTGAGCAGCGCGATCGCGGGGAAGACCAGGAAGCCGACGATGGCGATCACCACGTCGGCGAGCAGGATGGAGGCCGCGGCGATCACGAGCATGAAGAGCACGCCCACGGCCATCGGCAGCGGTGCGATGGGCGCCCAGACGGCCTCGACGTCGGCGTTGGCGTTGGACAACAGCTGGCCGGTGGGGTGCCGGTGGTGCCAGGCCAGCGGCAGGCGCAGGTACTGCCGGGTGACCGCGCGGCGGTACGTCGCCTGGAGGCGGTACTGCATGAGGCCCGCGAAGAACCGGCGGCCGGCGACCCCCAGGGCCTTCAGGAACGCCACTCCGGTGATGGCGAGCGCGCCCGCGGTGAGCGCGCCGGCCGTGGTCCGGCCGTCGCGGAACGCGGGCAGCACGATCTCGTCGGTGGCCCAGCCGAGCACCCATGCGGTCGCCACCGTCATGGCCGCGTAGAGCGCGCTGGCGATGACCGACAGTGTGAAGATCCGGGGCTCCGCCCGGATCGCGACGGCGAGCACCCGTAGCCCTTCCCGCAAAATATTGCGGTCTGCCGCCTTCTGCACGAGGTTCCTCCGAACGATGGAAGCTTGAGACTGCTCATGCCTACCATCCGGAGACGTCCGCTTATTCCCGCCATGATGCGGTCTGTGGCCCACCCACGCACCAGCAGGGCCTGAGGGCTTAGCATCTCGGGCGTGAGCGCCTCCTCGAATCCGGCGTCCGGGCCGTCGCCGGCGCCCGGCCTGGCGCGGGCGGAGCGGCTGGCCCTCTGCGACCTGATGGCGCGGCTGGGCCCGGACGCGCCCACCGGATGCGCGGGCTGGACGACGGCCGATCTGGCCGCCCATCTCGTCATCCGTGAATACCGGCCGGACGCTGGGCCGGGGATCCTGTTCCGCCCACTGAGCGGCTACACCGAACGCGTCCGTCTCGCGGTTAAGGACTCGACCCCATTCCCACAGATGCTTGACCGGATCCGGGAGGGGCCGCCGAAAGCCTCGCTCTGGCGCCTGCCAGGGATGGACAAAGCGGGCAACTCCGTTGAGTACTTCGTGCACCACGAGGACGTCCGGCGCGCCCAACCGGACTGGCGGCCGCGCTCCCTTCCCCCGGACGCCGAGGAACGGCTGTGGCGACGGTTGAAAATGGCACGATTTGTTCTGCGTAAAGTGCAGGTCGAGGTCACCTTGGTACGGCCTGACGGCAAGACGATACGAGTCAGCAAGGGCGCCGGGCAGGCTCGGGTGCACGGCCCGGTCGGCGAGCTGATGCTCTGGGCACTGGGGCGGGGCGAAGTCGCCCAAGTGCGCTTCACCGGTGCGGCCGACGCCGTGCGGGCTCTAGCGGACGCGCGCTGGAGCCTTTGACGCGAACCCTGCCCCCGCTTGGCCGCAACGCGGCTCGCGCGGCTCGCGGGGGACGGTCCTCGGTGAAGCGCGCATCGGTGCTCGGCCGCCCGACTCGGAGCCCTTCCCGTGGCCCGTCTCTACGGGACCGCCGCTCGCCGATACGTCGCCTATTGTCAAGGTTAGAGCGCCGGTTTCCGGTCGGGGAATCGCGTTCTTCTGTTTCCCCGCTTAAGGCGCAAGCGATGATACGGTGGTGCCGTCGGTTGCAGTCGTGGTTCTCGATCGTTTGACTCAGGCGCCCGCGGACTGATGGCAGCGGGCGTTTTGGTTTTCCAGGGGCCGTACCCGGAAGACGAGAACGTTGCGCAGTGACCGCACTGGGCTCACGAGGTGTGCGCCCAAAGTTTTGCCGCAAGGAGAAAGACATGGCCCAGCAGGGCACCGTGAAGTGGTTCAACGCTGAGAAGGGCTTCGGCTTCATCGCTGTCGACGGCGGTGGTCCGGACGTCTTCGTGCACTACTCGGCGATTCAGTCCTCCGGTTACCGGACTCTCGACGAGAACCAGCGTGTCGAGTTCGAGGTCACACAGGGTAACCGGGGTCCGCAGGCCGACCAGGTCCGCCCCCTGTAAGTCTCCAGTCGTCGAAAACGGGGCCCGTACCGATCATGGTGCGGGCCTCGATTTCGTGCGGCGAGGCGTCTTCTCCTGCCCTGTTCGGTGTCATCGGCCGGTCTCCGGCGATGCGATGCGGGGCCGGCCGGGTCGAGGCGGCAGAATGGACCGCATGTCCGTACGCTCGTCCGACCTGGACCCCAAGATCGCCGATCGGCTGAAGCGCACCGCCGACGGTCTCGTTCCCGCCATCGCCCAGCAGTACGACACCGGTGAGGTGCTCATGCTCGGCTGGATGGACGACGAGGCGCTCCATCGCACGCTGACCACCGGCCGCTGCACGTACTGGTCCCGCAGCCGCCAGGAGTACTGGGTCAAGGGCGACTCGTCGGGTCACCAGCAGTGGGTGAAGTCGGTGGCGCTCGACTGCGACGGCGACGCCATCCTGGTCAAGGTCGACCAGGTCGGTGCCGCCTGTCACACCGGCGACCGCACCTGCTGGGACGCCGACGTGCTCGATCCCGTCGTCGGCACCCGGCCGGAATGACCAGGTCGTCGTGAGCCCCCGCCGGGAGTTCGCCACCGCGGCCCTGATGTGCGCCGTGGGGGCCGGCTCGGCCGTCGTCGCCGGTGGCCGCTCATGGGCGACCGTCCGGGCCACGGACACGATCACCCCTCTCTCGCAGCACGTGACGGGGCGCGAGCTCACGGCCGTCGCCCTGGCGCTGGGCTGGGCGGGACTCGCCGGGCTGGCCGCGCTGTTCGCCACGCGCGGCAGGGTCCGCGCCGCGGTCGGCTGCCTGCTGGCGCTGTTCGGCGCCGGCATCGGCTACGCCTCCGCGACGGCCGTGCGCGATACGAACGTGCTGCGCGTCGCGGCGGAGAAGAGCCCGATGCTGCGGCTGGACGGTGACGCCGTCGTGCAACCGGCCGCCTGGTGGATCGTGTCCCTGGCGGGCGGCCTGCTGCTCGCCGCGGCCGGTGTGATCATCCTGCTCCGGGGTGCCCGCTGGCCCGGCATGTCCGCGCGCTACGAGACCGCCGGCACCGGCGGGGCGCGCGAGGGGACGCCGCCCGGCCCGCCGCGCGCGGGAGCGACCACGCGGCCGCAGGACGGTGACGCCTCGACCCTCTGGAAGTCCCTGGATCGCGGAGAGGACCCCACGCTCACCCCAGCGGACCGGGATGATGGAGGCGCGCGGGAGAAGGAGGAGCATTGATGTCCGGCGGGAACCCCACGCCCCCAAAGGGCTAGGGCACGGTGGTCGATGAGGACGGGCGCGTGCTGGTGGTCGAGCACGATCCCGGCGTCGCCGAACTGGAACGGCTGTATCTGACCCGGGAGGGCTTCGTCGTCGACGTCGAGCCCGAGCCCGCGGACGCCCCCGCGGCCGCGGCCCGGATCCGGCCCGACATCGTGGTGCTCGACGTGTCCGCACCGGGCGTACGGCCGGCGGAGCTCTACCGCCGGGTGGCCGAGGCGGCCCATCCGGCTCCGATCATCTGCGTGCACTCGCCCGACACCGACCAGGGCGAGCTCGGCGAGTACCGGGTGAGCCGGCCCTTCGGCCCTCGGCTCCTGGTGGCCGCCGTGGCCGACGCGCTGCGCCGGCGTGACGCCGGCGACGGTGCCGACGTGCTGCGCATGGGAGCGGTCACGCTCGACCCGCAGACCCGTTCCGTGAGCGTACCGGGCGGCCCCGCGGCGCTGACCGCCACCGAGTTCGACCTGCTCGCCTTCTTCATGGCCAACCCGGGCCGGGTCTTCACCCGGGAACAACTGCTCGACGCGGCGTGGGCGCCCGGCGCCAGCGCGGGCACCCGCACGGTCGACGTCCACATCGCCCAACTGCGCGCCAAGCTCGGCGCGGCCAGCCCCATCCGCACGGTGCGGGGCGTCGGCTACGCCGCCGACCTGTGAGATCCGCCGAACCCGGAAGGGTGGGGCGGCCGGGCGCGGCGGGCGCGATGGGCGATGGGCGGTGGGGACAGGGGCGGACGAGCGCGGTCCCGGCATGCCCGGCGACGCCATGGAACGTAGGCTGGGCGGGTGGCCCAGACCCGTGTTCCGACCCGGCCCCGGCGGTGGCGCGCGCTGGCGGCACCGCTCGCGCTGCTGGGCGCGGTGACGGCGGCGACCGCGTACGTGGCCGCGGTCGACCCGAACGAGGCCGGGCACTACCCCACCTGCCCCTTCCTGTGGGCGACCGGCCTGTACTGCCCGGGTTGCGGATCCATGCGCATGGTGCACGCGCTCGCCCACGGTGACGTCGGCGAGGCCTTCGGCCGCAACCCGCTCGCCCTCCTGCTGCTCCCGGTGCTCGGCTACCTGTGGTGGCGATGGCTCACCGCCGCGGCCGCCGACCGGCCGGTGAGCGCCAGGCTCGTACGGCCCGCGACGGCCTGGGCCCTCGGCGCGTTGCTGATCGCCTACTGGATCGCGCGGAACCTTCCCGTCGGTCACGCACTCGCGCCCTAGCAGGCAGGCCATGGTCGGCGGCGGCCGCCCGGACCGTCCTCCCCGCCTCTTCCGCCTCCCGGGTGCGGAGGCGGGTCGGCCCTCCGGATACGATCGGTGAACGCAAGGACCGCTTTCCGCTGACGAGGGGACCCGACCCAGTGAGCGACGTGACGAGCCGCCAGGTGAGGAACGGAGCGAACAGTTTGGTACAGCAGTGCTGCGAGCGTGTCGATGAGCCGCTAGGTGAGGTGGGCGTGTGAGCGTGCTCGACGACATTCTCGAAGGCGTGCGGGCCGATCTCGAAGAGCGGCAGCGCGCGATCTCGCTGGACGCGCTCAAGGAGATGGCCCGCCACGCGCCCTCCCCGCTCGACGCGATCGGCGCGCTCAGGTCCGAGGGCGTCTCGGTCATCGCCGAGGTGAAGCGCAGCAGCCCCTCCAAGGGAGCTCTCGCTGCCATCGCCGACCCGGCCGCGCTCGCCCGCGACTACGAGGCCGGCGGAGCCAAGATCATCAGCGTGCTCACCGAACGTCGCCGGTTCGGCGGCGGCCTCGACGACCTGGCCAACGTGCGCAACAGCGTCGACGTCGCGGTCCTGCGCAAGGACTTCATTCTCACCTCCTACCAGCTCTGGGAGGCGCGCGCCTACGGCGCCGACCTCGTGCTCCTCATCGTCGCGGCGCTGGAGCAGCCGGCCCTTGTGTCGCTGGTCGAGCGTGCCGAGTCGATCGGGCTGACCCCGCTCGTCGAGGTGCACACCGAGGACGAGGTCGAGCGGGCCGTCGACGCGGGGGCCAAGGTCATCGGGGTCAACGCCCGGGACCTCAAGACCCTCAAGGTCGACCGCGGCGTCTTCGCCCGGATCGCCCCGCTGATCCCCAGGAACATCATCAAGATCGCCGAGTCGGGAGTGCGTGGGCCGCACGATCTGCTCGCCTACGCCTCCTCCGGCGCCGACGCCGTCCTCGTCGGCGAGAGCCTCGTCATCGGCAAGAACCCGCGTGCCGCCGTCGCCGATCTGGTCGCGGCGGGTGCGCACCCGGCGCTCCGGCAGGGCAAGTAGGATCAGCCCTATGCCGCAGCCGCGTGAACGATGGCGTGCCTATCCGCTGTACCACTGACCGGATAGGCCCCTTCAAGCACGACAGGACAACATCGATGACCATCGACGCCGCGCGGCGTGATTTCGCCGTGCCCTCAGAGAGCGGCCACTTCGGCCGGTTCGGCGGCCGGTTCGCCCCCGAGGCCCTCATGGCCGCGCTGGACGAGCTGACCGTCGAGTACGCGACCGCGAAGGGCGATCCGAAGTTCCAGGCGGAGCTGACCGACCTCCTGGAGAACTACGCCGGCCGCCCAAGCCCGCTGACCGAGGCGAAGCGCTTCGGCGAGCACGCGGGCGGGGTCCGGATCCTGCTCAAGCGCGAGGATCTCAACCACACCGGCTCGCACAAGATCAATAACGTGCTCGGCCAGGCGCTGCTGACCCGCCGCATGGGCAAGAAGCGCATCATCGCCGAGACCGGCGCCGGCCAGCACGGTGTGGCCACCGCGACCGCGGCGGCGCTGCTCGGCCTCGAGTGCGTCGTCTACATGGGCGAGGAGGACACCGTCCGGCAGGCCCTCAACGTCGCCCGCATGCGGATGCTCGGCGCCGAGGTCGTCTCGGTCAAGACCGGCAGCCGCACCCTCAAGGACGCGTGCAACGAGGCGTTCCGCAACTGGGTTTCCACGGTCGACGGCACGCATTACTGCATCGGCTCGACCATGGGCCCGCACCCGTTCCCGATGATGGTCCGCGACTTCCAGCGGATCATCGGGGTCGAGACCCGCCGGCAGGTGATCGACCTGACCGGGTCCCTGCCCGACGCCGTGGTGGCCTGCGTCGGAGGCGGGTCGAACGCGATGGGCATCTTCCACGCCTTCATCCCGGATACCGACGTGAAGCTCTACGGTTTCGAGGCCGGCGGCGACGGAGTCGGCACCGGCAAGCACGCCGCCACACTGGTCGGCGGATCCGTCGGGGTCATCCACGGCATGCGCACCTACCTGCTGCAGGACGAGGACGGGCAGACCATGGAGACGCACTCGGTCTCGGCCGGGCTGGACTATCCCGGGGTCGGCCCCGAGCACTCATGGCTGCACGACACCGGCCGCGCCGTCTACCGGGAGATCAACGACGCCGAGGCCATGGACGCGTTCTCGCTGCTGTGCCGCACCGAGGGCATCATCCCGGCGATCGAGTCGGCCCACGCCCTCGCCGGCGCTCTGAAGGTCGGCCGCGAACTCGGTGCGGACGCCACCGTCGTGGTCAACCTCTCCGGGCGCGGCGACAAGGACATGCACACAGCGGCACAGTGGTTCGGGCTCATGGACGAGGAAGCGGGAGCGGGCCGGTGAGCGGGCACGAAGAGCCGGCGGGCGGGCGTGACGGCCGCGCCGAGACGGTGAGCGGCGGCCTCGGGGCCGGCCCGGCGCGCGGTGGCGTGGCCGGGGCGTACGAGAAGGCGGGGGCCGAGGGCCGCGCGGCGCTCGTCGGCTACCTCCCCGCCGGATTCCCCTCGGTCCAGGGCGCGATCGACGTGGCGACCGAGATGGTGCGGGCCGGGTGCGACGTCATCGAGATCGGCCTGCCCTACAGCGACCCGCTGATGGACGGCCCGACCATTCAGGACGCCGTTCACCAGGCGCTCGTCGGGGGTGTGCGGATCTCCGACGTCTTCCGCACGGTCGAGGCGGTGGCGGCGACCGGTGCGCCGACGCTGGTCATGACGTACTGGAACCCGGTCGACCGGTACGGTGTCGACGCCTTCGCGAGGGACCTGAGATCGGCGGGCGGCGCCGGCCTGATCACCCCCGACCTCGCCCCCGAAGAGGCCGGAGACTGGCTCGAGGCCGCCGAGACCCATGACCTCGACCGGATCTTCCTGGTCGCGCTGAGCTCCACCGACGAACGCATCCAGAAGATCACCGGGGTGTGCCGCGGCTTCGTGTACGCGGCCTCGCTCATGGGCGTCACCGGTGCCCGCAGCGTGGTCGACACCGGTGCCGCGCGCCTGGTCGAGCGGACCCGCAAGGTCATCTCCGACCGTCCCCCGGGTGCGCCGCGCCTGCCGATCGGCCTGGGACTCGGCGTGGGCACCGGCGATCAGGCCGCCGAGGTGGCCGGGTTCGCCGATGGGGTCATCGTCGGCTCGGCGTTCATCCGCAGGCTGCTCGACGCCCCGTCCGAACAGGCGGGTCTGGACGCCGTACGCGAGCTCACCGCCGAACTCGCCGAGGGAGTGCGCCGGGGACGGTGAGACGCCGGTCCCCGGGGCATCGTCGACATCGGCTCGTGGAACCCGGCAGGATTTGGAACCACGTTCTGACGTCGCGCTTATGTCACGCGGCGTAAGGTACGTCGCGCCGGGGCGCGCACGGGCGCAGCCCGGTCCGTCCCGGCCGGCCGATGGAGACGAGGAGACGATGGCGATCAAGGAGACGATGGCGATCGAAGACGCCGCGGTTCCCGACGCCGGCGGCGCCTGGACCAAGGCGCAGCCCTGGATCACGACGGCCGGCCGCGTGGGTCTGGCCGGCGTGCTCGGCTACGCGGGCTGGGCGAAGGTCACCGAGCCCCCGGCGCTGCAGAAACTCGCCGTTTCCTCGTACCAGATCCTGCCGGATAGTCTGGTGGCACCGGTCGGCTTCGGTCTGCCCATCCTCGAGCTGGTGCTCGCCGTGCTGCTCCTACTGGGTTTCGGCACCCGCTTCACCGGCGCGTTCTCCGGCCTGCTGATGATCATTTTCATCGGCGGGATCATCTCGGTCTGGTCACGTGGACTTTCGATCGACTGTGGATGTTTCGGTAGTGGAGGGGCCGTCGAACAGGGCCAGACACGCTATCTTCAGGAGATCTTGCGAGACACCGGATTCCTTGCCCTCGCGGCCTGGATCACGGCGTTCCCCCGCAGCAAGCTCGCGTTGGACCGCCTGCTCGGACTGTACAAGGACTGACTTCGCCGGCCGGAGCCGTAACGCACCGGCGGACCTGTGCGCCGGGCCGCGCGGGTCATGAACGGGCAGTGATGAATTCGAAGGAGACGAGATGAGCAAGGCCGCGCGGGAGCGTACGGCCCGGGACCGGCTCGCCGAGGAGCGCAAGCGGCAGGCCGAGCGGCACAAGCGGCTCCGGGCGATCATGGTCACCTTGGGTGCCATCGCGGTGATCGCCGTCGTCGTGGTCGCCTTCGTGGCCGTCCAGTCCAACAGGGACAACACGGACGGCTACCAGGGGCCCCTCGCACCGCTGTCCCGCCAGGCCGACGGCTCGGTCGTGATGGCCAAGGCCGGGGTCGCCGGCCCGGTCCTCGAGGTCTTCGAGGACTTCCAGTGCCCGGCCTGCAAGAACTTCGAGGACGTCAACGGCGACACCGCGAAGCGGCTGGCGGCCGAGGGCAAGGTCAAGGTCATCTACCGGCCGTTCCGGCTGTTCCAGCAGGAGCCGCTGAAGTCGAACTCGCAGCGCGCGGCCAACGCCGCCGAGTGCGCCCCCGCGGACAAGTGGATCGCCCTTCACGACCTCATCTTCAAGAACCAGCCGGCCGAGGGCAGCAAGGGCTTCTCCAACAAGGACCTGATCGGCTGGGGTAAGGAGGCCGGCATCAACGACGCGGCCTTCGAGAAGTGCGTGAACCAAGGCGAGAAGAACTCCGTGGTCGACCAGGCCACCCAGTACGCGAGTTCCGCCGGTGTGCAGGGCACCCCCACCCTGAATCTCAACGGCACGAAGCTCGGCGACGACGCGACCTACACCCAGGCGGGTCTGGAGAAGGCGATTCAGGCGGCCGCGTCCGCGCCCGCCCCGAGTGCCACACCGAGTGCCACACCGAGCAAGAGCAACTAGAGTCCGCTTTGTACGCCGCGCCGCGGGTCCTCGATCGGTGAGGACCCGCGGCGGGCGCGGCCTTCCGGAAGGTAGCGTCAACCGTCATGCAGCCGCTCGCCTCTCTCCCCAGCCCATCCGATGGTGTCTGGCACCTCGGCCCCCTTCCCCTGCGGGCTTACGCCCTCATGATCATTATCGGGATCGTCGTCGCGATCTGGCTGGGTGAGCGGCGCTGGACCGCTCGTGGCGGTACACCGAACGTCGTGGTCGACGTCGCGGTCTGGACCGTGCCCTTCGGCCTCGTGGGCGGCCGGCTCTACCACGTGATCACCGACTACGAGCGTTACTTCGGCGACGGGCAGGACCCCGTCAACGTGCTGAAGATCTGGCACGGGGGGCTCGGGATCTGGGGGGCCATCGCGCTGGGCGCCGTGGGCGCCTGGATCGGCTGCCGGCGGCGGGGCATCTCGCTCGGCGCCTTCGGCGACGCCGTCGCCCCGGGCATCGCGCTGGCCCAGGCGATCGGCCGGTGGGGCAACTGGTGGAACCAGGAGCTGTACGGGAAGCCGCTCAACACCTGGTGGGCGGTGAAGATCGACGCCGCGCACCGGCCCGCGGATCCGAAGTACGCCGACATCGCCACCTACCACCCCACATTCCTCTACGAGTCGCTGTGGTGCGTCGGGGTCGCCGTCCTCGTCATCTGGGCGGGCCGGCGGTTCCGCCTCACCCATGGCCGCACGTTCGCGCTCTACGTCGCCGCCTACACCGTGGGGCGGTTCTGGATCGAATCCCTGCGCATCGACGACGCCCACCACCTCCTGGGAATGCGGCTCAACAACTGGACGGCTCTGATCGTCTTCATCGGCGCGGTGGCCTACCTCTGGCAGGCCCGTGGCCGTGCGGGTGGTGAGGAGGCCGTCACCGTCGCGGCGGCGGGCGTCGAGACCGCCTCGTCCACCGCCGACACCGCCGACCCCGTGCCCGCCGGTTCCGTCGCGGCGCCCGCTGCCGTCCAAGTGGAGAAGTCCGCGTCCGGATCGCCGCAGGCCGGCCCGGTCGCGGTGGCCACCGACGAGCGCGAGACCCCGCCCCCGGACGCGCCTGACGCCCCGGTGCCCGGCGCGCCGGAGAGCGCCACGGCCGATGAGCCGGTGGCGCCGGGAGGCGAGACGGCGGGCGCGGCGACCGAGCAGCTGGCCGACCAGACGACCGGTGCGGCGACCGAGCAGGCGGCGGACGAGGCCGCGGGCGGGGACGGTGACCGGGACCCGGAGGAGCCCGGCGATGAGTCCGGGACTCCCGCCGTGGACGAGCCGCGGCCCCCCGCCCAGGAGGACGCCGCCGAAGGCGATTCCGCCGTGGCGGGCGACCGCTCGAAGACGGCCGGGCCCTCGGCCGAGGAGGCGGCCGACAAGGAACCGTCGTGAGCGCGACGGCCTCCGACACAGAGATCCATCACGAGCACAGGGACGTCACGGGAGGCTGGCTACGGCCGGCCGTGTTCGGCGCGATGGACGGGCTGGTCTCCAACTTCGCGCTCATCGCGGGCGTCGCGGGCGGCCGGGCCGACCAGGAGGTCGTGGTGCTCGCGGGTCTGGCCGGCCTGGCGGCCGGTGCATTCTCCATGGCGGCGGGGGAGTACATCTCGGTGGCCTCGCAGGCCGAGCTCGCCGAGGCCGAGATCGAGGTCGAGCGGAGTGAGCTCGCCCGTCACCCGCGGGCCGAGCAGGCCGAGCTGGCCCGCCTCTATGAGGCTCGAGGGCTGGAGCCGGAGCTGGCCGCAGAGGTGGCCCGCCAGCTGTCCCGCGATCCTGAGGAGGCGCTGAGGGTCCACGCCGAGGCCGAGCTCGGCGTGTCACCGGACGATCTGCCGTCGCCGCTGCTGGCGGCCGGCTCCTCGTTCCTCTCGTTCGCCGTGGGCGCGTTCCTGCCCGTGCTCCCGTACCTGCTCGGCGCGCAGAGCCTGTGGCCGGCCGCGCTCATCGCCGCGGCGGGGCTGTTCCTGGCCGGTGCGGTCGTGTCCAAGATCACCGCACGGTCCTGGTGGTTCGGCGGCCTGCGCCAGTTCGCCTTCGGCGGGGTGGCCGCTCTGATCACTTTTGCCGTCGGCTCCCTCATCGGGACCAGCGGACTCTGACCCTTAACGTGCGACAAAACCGGAGGAATCGGGTGTTTGCCCGCGGCGTTCCCCAGGGGACCGCTAAGCTCACGAACGGCGAGCGACGTCCGCGCAAGCGGCCGCTCGCGTCGCAGTCACGGCGCGACGTCCGTGCGGCATCGGCGAAGGCGGACCCGCCGAGTGGGCGGAGCGAAGCGGAGGAATCGTGAGCGATACGAGTTCGCCCATGAAGACACGGCAGGCCGGAGGGGACGACGACTTCTGGCCCGAGGAACGATCGAGGCCCGTGTCCCCCAAGCTGCTGATGGGGATTGCCGCGGTACTGGTCATTGTGGTGATCGGCGTCGTGGTCGTCATGGTCCTCGGCTCGGGCGACGACGACAAGGGGGGAGCGGCCACCGGGAACGGGCCGGGCGCGCCGCCCACCGTGTGGGTCGGTACCGCCGCGAGCGCGGGCACGGCGAAGCTCAACCTGCGCAGCGCGGACCGGCGGCCGCTGAACGAGGGCGAGATCTTCACCAACGAGGTCAAGAGCGTCTCGCACGGCAAGTACACCTTCAACCTCGCCGCCTCCCAGCTCTCCAACGACTGCGGTTCGGTGACCTGGGGTCAGCGCCTCCAGGCCGACCTGCGCAAGTACGGATGCACCCAGATCGTGCGGGGCGCGTACCTGTCCACCGACAAGAAGCACGTCGGCCAGTTCATCGCCATCAACCTCGACCGGCTGGAGGGCGCGGACCAGATCGTCCGTGATCTCGACCCGCAGACCAACGCCGGGTTCGTGCTGCCGCTCAACGCGCCGGGCGTGTCCAAGTTCGGGACGGGCTTCAGCGCCGCCTACGGTCAGCCCTTCGGGCACTACGTGGTCCTCAGCTGGGTGCAGCGCAACGGGGGCGCCCGGCCGGACTCGATGAACGAGCTGCTCGACGCCAGCGTCGCCATCGAAGGCGCCGACGACTTCGTCTGGCAGCGCCTCATCCTGGCCGGCGGCTGAGGAGACCGCATGGACGGTTCCGCTTCGCAGGTCCACCTGGACCGGGCGCCTGTCCGGACGCTGGCCCGAACCCCGGGAAGGTCGCTCGCGCCGAGGTGAGCAGAGACCCGAACCCCTCCCACGGCGGTCGCAGGTCCGCGCCGGCCGCACGGGGATCCCGGCAGGACAAGGCCCGGCAAGAGCGGGCCCGCCAAGAACGGGCCCGTCAGGAGCGGATCCGGCAGGAACGGGCCCGCCAGGAGCGGGCACGTCCGGACGGGTCCCGCCAGGACGGCGGTTCCCGGGAGCGTGTCCCCAGGGAGCGCACCGGCAGGAAGGGCACGGGTACCGGCGCGAAGCGCGTCCGCCCGGGCGGATCGCGGCCCGTGGCCGGCTCGCGCGACGCAGCCCGCACCGCCGGGGCGATGCCCGGCCGCCCGCGCCGGAGGCCGCCCCGCGCCCCCGGCGCCGCCGCCGGATCTCGCCGGCCCGGCGCGGCGCCGGTGATGTTCTTCGGCGCGGCGGCGCTCCTGGTGGTCGGGCTGGTCGCCGCAGTGGTGGTGGTCGGGCTCGACGGCGGCGAACGCTCCGCCCCGCGGTCGACTGTGGGCCGCCCCGACGAGGACGGCGTCGTTCCCTCCACGTACTCGTCCGCGCCGTCCACGGCCGCGTTCGGCGCGATCGACCGGCGTACGGCCGATGCCGCCCCGCTCACCGGCGAGGAGGTGTTCCCGGCGCGCTCCCGGTCCCTGGCCGGGCCGGCCGGCAAAGGCAAGCTGACCCTGCGAGACCAGCGCCTCGACGCCGACTGCGCCGAGGCGGTGTGGGGCGTGACGGTGGGCGAAGCGCTCCGCGAGGGCGGCTGCACCCAGGCGGCCCGGGGGGCCTACTCCGGCGGTGGCCACGGCATGACCGTCGCGATCTTCAACATGGCCGGGGCCGAGGACGCGAATCGCCTGGTCACGGTTCTCGGCCAGAGCGGCGGAGGCGGCTTCGTGAAGCCGCTCGGCGACTTCGGGCAGGGGTTCAGCATGGCCCGAGGTCTGGCGATGGGTCACTACGCGGTCGTCGGCTGGGTGCAACGTCTCGACGGCAAGGGCGATGCACAAGATGAGGCTCTGCTGTCCCTCCTCGTCCAGTCCGGCGACTCCAAGGCCGTCCTCGCCCGGGCCGTGCGGCCGCGGTGACCGACCGTGGTCCGGGCGGCGGGACGTGGAGCGTCCGGGACCGGGGGACGGCCGGGAACGAGGTACGAGTGATCGGCTGCGACGATGAGCGTGGAACGGCCATGGGGGTCGGCCGCGTCGAAGGGTCGTACGAAAGGAATGCGTTCAGGTGAGCTATCCGTATCCCCATGACCCGTCCCAGCAGCCGCCGGCCGGCCCGCCGCCCGGAGGCTGGGGAGGGGTGCCGCAGGGACCGGTGCCTCCTCCCGGCGGCCCTGGCTGGCAGCACCGGCAGATGATGCCCGGGGGACCTGGCATGCCGCCCGGCCCGCCCTACGGGCCGCCGCCGTCCGGTGGGTCCAACACCGGTTTGATCATCGGCTTGGTGGCGGGCGGCGCTTTCATGATCGTCGTCGTTCTGGCGGTCGTGCTCGTCGCGGTGCGCGGCGGGGACCCGGAGCCGTCCCCGACCGTCCGGACGTCCACGAGCGGCGCACCGGTCGCGGGCGCCGAGCTGAAGCCGAACGAGTATGACGGCGACCCCTCGTGGAGCCTGTGGGATCCCCTCAACGACCGCTCGAACGACAGTGCCCCGCTCAGTGCCGAGGAGGTCTTCGGCAGCAGGGACTCCAGCAGTGTCGAGGACAGCCGCAAGAACCTCTACACAGTGCTCGGCAACGGCGGCCGGCTCGACACCGACTGCGCGCAGGCGGTCTGGGGTGAGGCGCTCAGGTCCGCGCTGCGGAGCCATGGCTGCACTCAGGCCGTGCGAGGCGTCTACACCGACTCCAGCAGGCGGGTCGTGGGGCACGTCGCGGTGTTCAACCTGCGTGACGTGACCAGTGCCGACCAGTTCATCAAGGATCTCGACCCCGCGACCGGAAAGGGCTTTCTCGTCCCGCTGTCCGGACAGCCGTCCCCGGTGGAGCGGTTCGGCACCGGCTACTCCGGGGCCGACGCCGGTGCGTACGGTCACCTGGTGGTCGTGTCCTGGGTCGGCTACACCGATGGCACGAACGACTCCTCCTCGAGCCTGGACGCCATTGCCCCGCGCTCGGCGGTGGAGCGGGCCGCCAAGAACTTCCTGTTCTCCCGGGTGACCAGGGCCCGCTGACCCGGCGGCCGGTAACGGTACCGAGGCACCCGGCCGGTGGCCGCCGAGGGGCCCCGGCGGGTCGCCGCCGTGCCGCTACGGTGCGGCCAGCAGAGATCCTTGAAAACGCATTGCCCCGATTTGGCGGTTTCTTGTAGCCCTGTGGTATCTCATCGTGGGTACTGGGTACATACATGGAGGATCCACCCCTTATGCAACGCCCGAAAGGCTCCGTCGAACGGTGCCGTGCGGGCGTTGCGCTTCCTCAGGGATCATCCGCACGGACGGCGTGACCAGGAGAAGTTTCGCGATCACGGCGATTCGGGGATGATCCCGACGGTGATGTAACCTCGTTACACCGCAGGCAGGGCCAACGCCGTCCCCGACTGCACTGACTTAACAGCAGTGACATGACGACGACGGGAGGGTTGATGACGGCTGCCGCCCTCACTCCTGGGCTGCCAGAACCCCAGGGGCTCTATGACCCGGCCAACGAGCACGACGCCTGCGGCGTCGGCATGGTGGCCGATCTCACCGGACGCAAGAGCCACGACATCGTCGAGAAGGCTCTGACCGTCCTACGCAATCTGGATCATCGCGGTGCCAAGGGCGCCGAACCCGACGACGGCGACGGCGCGGGCATCCTGACCCAGATTCCGGACGCGTTCTTCCGCGAGGTCGTCGACTTCGTGCTACCCGCCCCAGGCGCCTACGCCGCGGGCATCGCGTTCCTGCCCGCCGACGCCGCCGAGCGCGCCGCCACCGTACGGAAGATCACCGAGGTGGCCGCCGACGAGGGCCTGACGATCCTCGGCTGGCGCGAGATGCCCTACGACCCGCAGTTCTGCGGGCCGACCGCCCGCCGGGTCATGCCGCACTTCGCCCAGCTCTTCCTGGCGGCCGACGACGGGCGCACCGCCCTGGAGCTGGACCGGCTGGTGTTCTGCATGCGCGAGCGCGTCGAGCAGGACACCGGCGTCTACTTCCCCAGCCTGTCCAGCCGCACCATCGTCTACAAGGGCATGCTGACGACCCCCCAGCTGGAGCCGTTCTTCCCAGACCTGTCCGACCGGCGGTTCACCAGCGCGATCGCGCTGGTGCACTCGCGGTTCTCGACCAACACCTTCCCGGCCTGGGAACTCGCCCACCCGTACCGGTTCATCGCCCACAACGGTGAGATCAACACGGTCAAGGGCAACCGGAACTGGATGCGCGCGCGTGAGGCGCTGCTGGCCTCCGACGTGATCCCCGGCGACCTGTCCCGGATCTACCCGGTGATCGACATCGAGGCGAGCGACACCGCCTCGTTCGACGAGTGCCTGGAGCTGCTGCACCTCGGCGGCCGTTCCCTGGCCCACTCGGTGCTCATGATGATCCCGGAGGCCTGGGAGAACCACACCGAGATGGATCCGGCCCGCCGGGCCTTCTATGAGTTCCACTCCACCCTCATGGAGGCGTGGGACGGCCCCGCGAGCGTGACCTTCACCGACGGCACCGTCGTCGGCGCGGTTCTCGACCGCAACGGCCTGCGCCCCGGCCGCTTCTGGGTGACCGAGGACGGCTTCGTCGTCCTCGCCAGCGAGGCCGGCGTGCTCGACATCGACCCGGCCACGGTCGTCCGCAAGGGCCGCCTGCAGCCCGGCCGGATCTTCCTGGTCGACACCGAGGCCGGCCGCATCATCGAAGACGACGAGATCAAGGCCGAACTCGCCGCCGAGCACCCCTACGCCGACTGGCTGCGCGACGGCCTCGTACGGTTCGGGGAACTGCCCGCCCGCGAGCTCGAACACCCCAGCCACGAGACCCTCGTCAAGCGGCAGCAGGCCTTCGGCTACACCCAGGAGGAGCTGCGGATCCTGCTGGCGCCCATGGCCCGCACCGGCGCCGAGCCGATCGGATCCATGGGAACCGACACCCCGCTCGCGGCCCTGTCCGACCGCCCGAGGCTGCTGTTCGACTACTTCAAGCAGCTGTTCGCCCAGGTCACCAACCCGCCGCTGGACGCCATCCGCGAGGAGCTCGTCACCTCGCTGCAGTCCACCCTCGGCCCCGAGAGCAACCTGCTCGACCCGGGCCCCGACTCCTGCCGGCGGCTGGTGCTGCCCACCCCGATCCTGGACAACGACGAGCTCGCCAAGATCGTCCACATCAACGACGAGGACACCCTCCCCGGCCTGGAGGCCCACGTCGTGCACGGGCTGTACGACGTCAACGGCGGCGGCGAGGCCCTCCAAGAGCGCCTCGCCGAGATCTGCGACGAGGTGTCCGGCGCCATCCGCGGGGGAGCGCGCATCATCGTGCTCTCCGACCGGGGCTCGGACTCCACCCGGGCGGCGATACCCGCGCTGATGTTCACCGGAGCGGTGCACCACCACCTGATCCGGGAGAAGACCCGCACCCAGGTCGGCCTGGTCCTCGAGACCGCCGAGGCCCGCGAGTGCCACCACATGGCCCTGCTCATCGGCTACGGCGCATCCGCGATCAACCCCTACCTCGCCATCGAGACGGTCGAGGACCTGGTCAAGGCCGGCGTGATCACCGGCATCGAGGCCGAGCAGGCCACCCGCAACCTGGTCAAGGCCTACGGCAAGGGCGTGCTCAAGGTCATGTCCAAGATGGGGGTGTCCACGGTCGCCTCCTACACCGGAGCGCAGATCTTCGAGGCCATCGGCCTCGGCCCCGAGGTCATCGACCGGTGCTTCACGGGCACCACCTCCCGCCTCGGCGGGGTCGGCTTCGACGTCATCGCTCGCGAGGCCGCCGAGCGCCACCACCGTGCCTACCCGCCCCGCGGCAACGAGGTCGCGCACCGCACCCTCGAGGTCGGCGGCGAGTACCAGTGGCGCCGGGAGGGCGAGCCGCACCTGTTCAACCCCGACACGGTGTTCAAGCTGCAGCACGCCACCCGCACCCGTCGGTACGAGATCTTCAAGGAGTACACCGCACTGGTGGACTCCCAGGCCGAGAAGCTCATGACGCTCCGCGGCCTGTTCAAGCTGCGCGAGGGCGTCCGGCCACCGGTCCCGCTCGACGAGGTCGAGCCGGTCTCCGAGATCGTCAAGCGGTTCTCCACCGGCGCCATGTCGTACGGGTCCATCTCGGCCGAGGCGCACGAGAACCTCGCCATCGCGATGAACCGCCTCGGCGGCAAGTCCAACACCGGCGAGGGCGGCGAGGACCCCGAGCGGTTCATCCCCGACGGCAACGGCGACCTGCGTCGTTCCGCGGTGAAGCAGGTCGCCTCCGGCCGCTTCGGCGTCACCTCGGAGTACCTCAGCAACGCCGACGACCTGCAGATCAAGATGGCGCAGGGCGCCAAGCCCGGCGAGGGCGGCCAGCTGCCCGGCCACAAGGTCTACCCCTGGATCGCCAAGACCCGGCACTCCACCCCCGGGGTCGGCCTGATCTCCCCGCCGCCGCACCACGACATCTACTCGATCGAGGACCTCGCCCAGCTCATCCACGACCTCAAGAACTCCAACCCGTCGGCGCGCGTGCACGTCAAGCTCGTCGCCGAGGTCGGGGTCGGCACGGTCGCGGCCGGCGTGTCCAAGGCGCACGCCGACGTCGTCCTGATCAGCGGCCACGACGGCGGCACCGGCGCCTCACCGCTCACCTCGATCAAGCACGCGGGCGCGCCGTGGGAGCTCGGCCTGGCCGAGACCCAGCAGACCCTGCTGCTCAACGGGCTGCGCGACCGGATCGTCGTACAGACCGACGGCCAGATGAAGACCGGCCGCGACGTGATCATCGCCGCGCTCCTCGGCGCCGAGGAGTACGGCTTCGCGACCGCGCCGCTGGTGGTCTCCGGCTGCGTCATGATGCGGGTCTGCCACCTCGACACCTGCCCCGTCGGCGTGGCCACGCAGAACCCCGAGCTGCGCAAGCGGTTCACCGGCAAGCCCGAGTTCGTCGTCAACTTCTTCGAGTTCATCGCCGAGGAGGTACGGGAACACCTCGCCGCCCTCGGCTTCCGCTCCCTCGACGAGGCGATCGGGCAGGTCCAGCTGATCGACCCGCGCGACGCCGTCGACCACTGGAAGGCCGGCGGGCTCGACCTCGCACCGATCCTGCACCGGCCGGAGCTGCCCGAGGGCACCCCGTTGCGCCGCACCACCGCCCAGGACCACGGACTGGAGAAGGCGCTCGACAACACCCTCATCCAGCTCGCCGAAGGCGCCATCGCCTACGGCGACCCGGTCCGGCTGGACATCCCGATCCGCAACGTGAACCGGACGGTCGGCACCATGCTCGGCCACGAGGTCACCAAGAAGTGGGGCGGCGACGGCCTGCCGGACGACACCGTCGACGTCACCTTCACCGGCTCGGCCGGCAACTCGTTCGGTGCCTTCGTCCCGCGCGGCGTCACCCTCCGGCTGATCGGCGACGCCAACGACTACCTCGGCAAGGGACTGTCCGGCGGCCGCCTCACCGTGCGTCCGCACCCGGACGCCCCGTTCGTCGCCGAGGAGCAGATCGCCGCCGGCAACGTCGCCCTCTACGGGGCGACCTCCGGCCAGCTGTTCCTGCGCGGCATCGCGGGGGAGCGGTTCTGCGTCCGCAACTCCGGGGCGACCGCCGTCGTCGAGGGCGTCGGCGACCACGGCTGCGAGTACATGACCGGAGGCCGAGCAGTCATCCTCGGCGCGACCGGGCGCAACTTCGCGGCCGGCATGTCCGGAGGCATCGCCTACGTCCTCGACCTCGCGCCGGAGCGGGTCAACCCGGAGATGGTCGACCTCGACCCGCTCTCCGACGACGACCGCGGCTTCCTACGCGAGATCGTCCAGCGGCACCTCGACGAGACCGGATCCGCGATCGCCGAAAAGCTCCTCGCCCACTGGGACGCCTCGGTCGACCGGTTCGGGAAGGTCATGCCACGCGACTACAAGCGCGTGCTCGAGGCCCGCGCGAAGGCCGAGGCAGAGGGACGAGACGTCGATGACGCGGTCATGACCGCGGTACACGGCTGAAAGGGGGACTGATACATGGCCGACCCGAAGGGGTTCATGACCCACCCGCGCGAGCTGCCGAGCCGCCGCCCGGTCGACGTCCGGATCCGTGACTGGCACGAGGTCTACGAGGACTTCGCCCGGCCGGCGCTCGAACGGCAGGCGAGCCGCTGCATGGACTGCGGCATCCCGTTCTGCCACCAGGGCTGCCCGCTCGGCAACCTCATCCCCGAGTGGAACGACCTCGTCCACCGGTACGACTGGCGGCAGGCCATCGAGCGCCTGCACGCCACGAACAACTTCCCCGAGTTCACCGGCAGGCTGTGCCCCGCCCCGTGCGAGACCGCCTGCGTCCTCGGCATCAACTCCGACCCCGTCACCATCAAGCGGATCGAAGTCGAGATCATCGACCGCGCCTGGGCCGAGGGCTGGGTCCGCCCCCAGCCGCCCGCGGTCAAGACCGGCCGGCGGGTCGCGGTCGTCGGCTCCGGACCGGCCGGGCTCGCCGCCGCCCAGCAGCTCACCCGCGCCGGTCACGACGTCGTCGTGTACGAGAGGGCCGACCGCATCGGCGGACTGCTCCGCTACGGCATCCCCGAGTTCAAGATGGAGAAGCGCCACATCGAGCGGCGCATCGCCCAGATGCGCGCCGAGGGCACCGAGTTCAAGACCTCGGTCAACATCGGCGTCGACATCACCGCCGACGAGCTGCGGCGCACCCACGACGCCGTGCTGCTCGCCGGCGGTGCCACCGCATGGCGCGACCTGCCCGTACCCGGCCGGGAACTGCGCGGCATCCACCAGGCCATGGAGTACCTCCCCGAGTCCAACCGGGTTCAGGAGGGCGACCAGGACCAGCCCGCGATCACCGCGGCGGGCAAGCACGTCGTGGTGATCGGTGGTGGCGACACCGGCGCCGACTGCATCGGCACCGCCCTCCGCCAGGGCGCCGCCTCCGTCACCCAGCTCGAGATCATGCCGCGGCCGCCGGAGGCCCGCCCCGACTCCCAGCCGTGGCCCACCTACCCCATGCTCTTCAAGATCGAGAGCGCCCACGAGGAACTCGCCGACAAGGGCGGCGAGCGCGTCTACGCGTTCTCCACCCAGGAGTTCGTCGGCGACGACGACGGCAACGTCAAGGCGCTCCGCATGATCGAGGTCGAGGGTCCCGCGAGCGGCTTCAAGCCGATCCCCGGCACCGAGCGGGAGATCCCGGCGGAACTCGTCACCCTCGCCATGGGCTTCCTCGGGCCAGAGAAGGCCGGCCTGCTCGAACAGCTCGGGGTCGACCTGGACGGCCGAGGCAACGTGCAGCGCGACAAGACGTACAAGACCTCACTCGACGGAGTCTTCGTCGCCGGCGACATGGGCCGCGGCCAGTCCCTGATCGTCTGGGCCATCGCCGAAGGCCGCGCGGCCGCCGCGGGCCTCGACAAGTGGCTCACCGGCCACACCGGCCTGCCGTATCCGATCCCGCCGACGGCCAGGCCCATGGCCTGATCGACGCACGACCCGGCACCGGGCCCTCCTCGACCGGGGAGGGCCCGCCCCCTGGTGAAGGGGACGCCGTGGGCACGGCATCGATGGCAGGATCGCGACCATGAAGACCCACCCGCCGGCACCGCCCGTCGCCCGGGAGGGCACCCGGCCGCCCGACCCCGCACTCCTGCGGCGCATGCGCATCGCCAAGGACACGATGGACCGGGACTGGGCCGAGCCGCTGGACGTCGCGACCGTCGCCGCCCGCGCCGGCTACTCCACGTACCACTTCGTACGACGCTTCCGCGAGGTGTACGGCGAGACCCCGGGGCAGTACCTCAGCCGCCGGCGGATCGAGCGCGCCCAGGACATGCTGCGCTCGGCCAACCTCACCGTCACCGAGATCTGCATGCTGGTGGGCTTCACCAGCCTCGGCACGTTCTGCACCCGCTTCAAGCAACAGACCGGAATGACCCCCGGCCGGTTCCGCGAGAGCGCCCGCCAGAGCGGATCCGCGCACGTCCCCGGCTGCTTCGTGCTCTTCTGGGCGGGCGGCTTTCGCGGCGCCTGAGCAATTTTCGAGAAGGCGTGAGCGGCCGCCGCTACCTAGCGTGAACGCGCAGAACCGCGAACACCACACCGCGAACACCCCTACACCGCGAACACCTCTCGAAGGAGCACATCGAATGATCACGGGACTCGGGCTCGCCACCATCTGGGTGCTCGACCAGGACTCCGCCAAGGAGTTCTTCACCGAGAAGCTCGGCCTCGAGCTCAGATACGACATGACCCTCGGCGAGGGCGGCATGCGCTGGGTCACCGTCGGCGCGAAGAACCAGCCGGAACTGCAGCTGACCCTCATGGTGCCCGGCCCCCCGTCGCTGGACCCCGAGTCCGCCGAACAGCTCAAGGCACTGATCACCAAGGGAGTGCTCGGAGCCGGCGCTTTCAACACCGACGACTGCCACGCCGCGCACCGCGAGCTGTCCGCCAAGGGCGTCACGTTCCTGCAGGAACCCCAGAAACGCCCGTACGGCATCGAGGCCATCTTCCGCGACGACTCGGGCAACTGGTACAGCCTTACCCAGCCCTTCGACGAACTCGACGAGAGCGCCGGCTGGGGCGGAAGCGAGGAGCAGGCCTAGAGGAGGGCGGCCGCCGTCCGCTCGCGCTCCTGATCGTGATCTGCGTCAAGCGGCGTCAGGCAGTCAGGGGACCGTCCAGGATGTGCCGGCCGGCTTGCTGGTCGCCCTCCCACACGAATGCCTCGCTGTCGCCTCGCACTCTGCCCCAGAGCAGTAGCAGAAGGTTCTCCGCGGTGGCGGAGAGCGTGGCCACCGGGACACCTGGGCCATACGTCCAGCAGGTTCCGGTGTCCGTGGCTTCAAGCCGCAGCGCGGATGCGGGCGGTTTCGCACGGCCTCGGGCCATCTGCCTCGGCGCCATCGTGTCGAAGACTTCCGCAACCCCCTCACCTGCCAGTTCGGCGTCGAGCAGGCTCGGTATACCGATCGCGTGTTCGGCGTCCCAGCGGTGCACGAGCGCCTCCAGGCAGCGGCGCCGCTGCCAGAAACCGACCGTATGCGGCGGGTGAAACGCCCAGGCGCTGGTACCGGGATCCCTGTCCAGTGCGTGGAGCAACGTCGCGGACGACTCCTCGAACCAGCTCACCAGCGCAGCCGGATCCCGAGGAGCCGCCGGAGGCTTGTAGTCACCACGCTGCTCGATCACAGCAGCCGCCGCCCACAGATTCGAACCGCCCAGGTGGTCCGCCAGATCGTGCAGCGTCCAATCGCCACAGTGCTCGATCCGCGCTGACAAGTCACGGCTGAGACAGGCCTGGAAGGTATCGAGTTCCCGGCGCAGGTGAAGGAGAAGCGACGCAGACCTCATGGCCGGTGAACCTAGCCGAGCCCTCTGACAGCACTGGACGACCGGCCAAGACCCGCCGGACAGGAGGCTCTAGAGCACCCGGACCACCGGCCGGCTCGTCGCTCAGCCGGCCTTTTCGGCGCCGAGCTCCCGGACGACCTCGACGAACAGCTCGATGTCGGACACCGTCGTACGCCAGTTCACGATCGCGGGCCGCAGCACCGTCATCCCGCGATAGGTGCTCGTACCCGCGTAGACCCGGCCGTCGGCCAGCAGCGCCGCGCCCAACCGGGCGTTGAGGTCGTCCAGCCGCTCCTCCGGCACGCCCCGCGGGCGGTACCGGAAGCACACCACGCACAACCGCACCGGCGCCAGCAACTCCAGATCCGGATCACCCTCGACGAGCCCGCCCAGGTGGGCCGCCACGTCCAGATGGCGCTCCACCATCGCCCGGTACCCCTCACGCCCGTACGCGTACAGCGTCGCCCAGATGGGCAGAGCACGCGCCCGCCGCGACGACTCCGGGCCGAGCATGTTGTAGTTGACGTGCTCGTCGTCGGCGTCCGGCAGATAGGCGGCACCCCACGCACCGAACGCCCGGCCCGGCAGCGAGGCGTCGCGCACGAACGAGAACCCGCTCTCATAGGGCACATTCAGCCATTTGTGCCCGTCGACGGTCACCGAATCGGCCCGCTCGACCCCCCGGGCCATGTGCGCGGTCCGCGGCGAGAGCGCCGAGAACATCCCGAACGCCCCGTCGACGTGCAGCCAGGCGCCGTACCGCTCGGCGAGATCGGCGAGCGGCTCGATCGGATCGGAGTCGCCGGTGTTGACCTCCCCGACATTGCCCACCAGGACCGCCGGGCCGCCGATCTCGGCGAGGGCCGCCTCCATCGCCGCCAGATCCAGCCGCCCGGTGTCGTCGAGCGCGAACGTCCGCAGCGTGTCACGGCCGCACCCGAGGATCTGCAGGGCCTTCCGGGTGCTCACGTGCACATAACCGCTGCTGAGCACCGGCATCGCCGGCAGCCCCGCCAGACCCCGCGCCGTCACGTCCACACCGTGCCGATCCGCCCACCAGAACCTCGCACAGGCCAGACCGCTCACGTGCGCCAGCGTCGCACTCGGCGTGAGCACCCCGCCCCACGACTCCGGCAGGCCGAACAACTCTTTCAACCAGCGGAGCACGACGCCCTCGGCACGCGCGGCGAACGGCGAGGTCGCCCACAACCCCGACGCCTGGTCCAGCAGCGAGGTGATCCAGTCGCCCGCCACGGCCGCCGGCGTCGCCCCGCCCACCACGAAATGGAAGAACCGCGGCCCGGCCGAATGCGTCCCCGCCTCGGTGCCGACGCGCAGCAACCGCTCGACCCCCGCCACGGCCCCCGCCCCCCGCTCGGGCAGCGGGCCGTCGAGCTCGTCGAGCAGCACATCGCGCGTCCGGTCGTGCACCAGGCGGTCGGGGAGGCTCCGCAGGTACGGTTCTGCGGCCGCTCCGACCAGGTTCAGCGCGGCGGCGGCCTCATCTCGTTCACCAAGGGGGTCGGCCATCACGCAAGTGAATCAGGGGCACGGCGGCGTTGTCGATCTTTCCCCGGCGGGCGGGTCACCGGCAAGAACGAGTGAGGTAACGACTACGATGAGTGATGAACGCTCATCGCCGTGACGGGGGTGGTCTGATGCGCGTCCTGCTCGCCCTGGCGGCGACCCTTGGCCTGCTGGGGGGTGCCTGCGCCGGGGAGGCACCCGGGCCCGGCACACGGGGCTGCCCGCAGGCCTGCACCATGATCTACGAGCCGGTGAACTGCCGGTTCGCCAACGGCACCACCATGACGTTCGGCAATCGCTGTGTCGCGGACGCCTACGCCTGCCGGCACCGTCTGCGCATCGTCGGTTGCGGCGCGAAGGCCGATTGACGCGTCACGCGCCGCCTCGCGAGTAGCCGTCCGATCGCCGGGCAGGGCTACCCCCGTCAGCAGCCGCAGCAGCGAGAACGGGAGAGAGAGTCCGACATGACCACCGATATACAGGGCAAGACCATCGCGTTCCTCGTCGCCCCCGAAGGGGTCGAGCAGGTCGAGCTCACCGAGCCGTGGAAGGCCGTCGAACAGGCCGGAGGCACACCCAGGCTGATCTCGACCGACTCGGGCCGGGTCCAGGCCTTCCACCACCTCGACAAGGCCGACACCTTCGCTGTGGACAGCACCGTCGACGTCTCATCGATCGAGGAGTTCGCCGGCCTGGTGCTGCCGGGCGGCGTCGCCAACCCCGACTACCTGCGGATGCAGCCCAACGCGGTCGCGTTCGCCAAGGGGTTCTTCGAGGCGGGCAAGCCGGTGGCGGCGATCTGCCACGCGCCGTGGACGCTCATCGAGGCCGACGTCGTACGGGGCCGCACGCTCACCTCGTGGCCCAGCCTCAGGACCGACCTGCGCAACGCCGGGGCGACCTGGGTCGACGAGGAGGTCCATGTCTGCACCGACGGGCCCAACACGCTCGTCACGAGCCGCATGCCCGACGACCTCAAGGCGTTCTGCCAGCAGACCGTCGAGGTGCTGAAGGGATAGGCTCGACGCGGGCGCGGCCAAGATCCTCGACCAAATCCCGACGGCCCCGGGCGGGTCCGCCGTAGGGCTCCCGACCTCCTCTTTTCTGGTCTAGACCAAACCTCGAGGTCTATACCAATCTGTGAACGTTCGTCGACGATGTCCTGCACAAATCAACGTACCGACCGGTAATTACATAGTGTTGTGCCCGTGAGTCGTCGAGCGAAAATAGTCAGCACCATCGGACCCGCCTGCTCCAGCAGGGAGAAGATCCACGCCCTCGTCGAGGCCGGCGTCGACGTGGCTCGGCTCAACATGAGCCACGGCGAGCATGCCCAGCACGAGGAGGTCCATGGGTACATCCGCGAGGCCTCCGAGGCGACCGGCCGGGGAGTCGGCATCCTCGCCGATCTCCAGGGGCCCAAGATCCGCCTCGGCCGCTTCAGCGAGGGGCCGGTACGCCTGACGCTCGGCGACGAGTTCACGATCACGACCGAGGACGTCCCCGGCGACCGCAAAGAGGTCTCCACGACCTACGCCGGGCTGCCGGGCGACGTGACGGCCGGAGACACCGTGCTCATCGACGACGGCCGGGTCGCACTCGAGGTCGTCGAGGTCGACGGCCCGCGCGTCCGCACGCGCGTCGTCGTCGGCGGCATGGTCTCCGACAACAAGGGCCTCAACCTGCCCGGCGTCGCGGTCAGCGTCCCCGCCCTCACCGACAAGGACGAGACCGACCTGCGCTGGGCACTGCGCCTAGGCGTGGACATGATCGCGCTGTCCTTCGTGCGCAGCCCCGAGGACGCCGACGACGTCTACCGGATCATGGAGGAGGAGGGCGTCCGCCTCCCCGTCCTCGCCAAGATCGAAAAGCCGCAGGCGGTCGAACAGCTCAGTAACATCGTGGCCGCCTTCGACGGCATCATGGTCGCCCGCGGCGACCTCGGCGTCGAGCTCCCCCTCGAGCAGGTGCCGATCGTGCAGAAGCGCGCCATCGAGCTCGCCCGCGAGAAGGCCCGGCCGGTCATCGTGGCCACTCAGATGCTCGAGTCGATGATCTCCGCGCCCCGGCCGACCCGCGCCGAGACCTCCGACGTCGCCAATGCGGTCTTCGAGGGCGCCGACGCGGTCATGCTGTCCGGTGAGACCAGTGTCGGGCAGTACCCCATCGAGTCGGTCGAGACGATGAGCCGCATCGTCTGCGCCGCCGAAGAGACCACCCTGCGCACCTCGCACGCGCTCACCCGCATGCCCGAGACCGTCGGCGGTGCCATCGCCAAGGCGGCGGCCGAGGTCGGCGCGATCGTGGGGGCCAAGGCCCTGGTCGCCTTCACCATGACCGGCGAGAGCGCCCGGCGCCTGTCCCGCTATCGCTCCTCCATCCCCCTGCTGGCCTTCACGGCCGTGCAGAGCACCCGCGGTCAGCTCGCGCTGGTCTGGGGCACCGAGACCTTCACCGTGCCCAGGGTCGACCACACCGACGAGATGGTCCGGCAGGTCGAGCAGGCGCTCCTGGAGATCGGCCGGTGCCAGAAGGGCGACCGGGTCGTCATCGTCGCGGGCTCACCCCCCGGCACTCCGGGATCGACCAACGCCCTGCGCGTGCACCGCATCGGCGACGCGATCGCCCAAGCCGCCCGGTCCTGAGATCGCCCGCGCCCTCCCTACGAGTTCGCAGGAGAGGGCGCGGTACGGGGGTGCGGTTCGGGTCGGTGTATGGACTTCCCGGCCGTGGAGATCCACTATTAGGCCATGGAAGACGAGTCCGGCCGCGTCGCCGACAACGAAGACGCACCGCAGCGGTTCGGGAAGCTGCCGCCGCGCATCCGCCTCGAGGACACCGTGGCTTCGCAGGAGACGCCGCCCAAGCCGGAGGTCATCGGCGACCCACCCGTGGACGCCCGGCACGAGTTCATGATCCGCCACGCCTGACCGCCGGGCTCAGTACTTCGGCCCCACGAACTCGTCCAGCCGCGCCACCGCATCCCGCCGGGCGACCGAGATGGTCTTTCGATTCATGCGCTTCCAGGCGATCCCCAGCCGATCTAGCGCATCGGTGAAGAGTCGCCGGATATCCACAGACTCGTTACAGAAGGTGTAACGCGGGTATTCATACCACCGATCCCCGTCCTTCAGCGGTCGTCGCACGCGGTTGATACTCCGGCAGCCGTCTGACTGGATCAAACCGCGGACGAACTCTTGGGTGTATTGGTCGACGATTTCCCGCTGCCAGGCCATCAACTCGATGTCGCGGGTGTGCTTCATGCCTGGACCGTGTTGTGGAAAAAGGCACGGCATGTGCTTCGACAGTGCGAAGACGACGGTGCACCCGCTCCTTTGGCGGCTGCCGATGGAGTGACCCGGTAGGACGGCTGCCATCACGTCCGCAGCGGCCTTGATAAGACCTGGCCAATCGTCGCTGCAGTAGATGTCCAGCCGGAATACCTCCTTACGGCAGCGGGCGATGTGGCCGTCGCCGAGATAGAGGCCGAGGAGGTAGGCGTAGGAGGCCGTAGCGAGGTCGCGCCCGTCACAGCGCGGACAGTCCCGTTTTCTGCGACGAGTTCCGCGCGCGTCGCGACGGTCGCCTCGTCGCCAGTGCCTGATCGCTTTAACCGAGACGCCGCATATCAGGGCGTTCTGCTGGTCCGGCACTCCAAGGTTCGATAACCGGAGGGCTAGATCTACCGTCGCACGGGGGTACATGCGTACATAGTCTCGTGTGCCACTGACATTTTAGGCGACCACTGGTACCGGGAGCGGGATTCGAACCCGCACACCCTTTCGGGCAGACGCTTTTGAGGCGTCCATGTCTACCGTTCCATCATCCCGGCGCATTCATCGTGACATCATGATAGATGTCCGAGCTTGCCCTCGAGCGTCCAAGTTGGCCCCCCGGGGCAGGCACTAGCGTACCGGGTCCAGGTACGCTCGTGCGCGTGACCGATAGCGCTCGACGAGTAGTGATCGCTGAGGACGAGGCCCTCATCCGTCTCGACCTCAAGGAGATGCTGGAAGAGGAAGGCTACGAGGTCGTCGGCGAGGCCGGTGACGGCGAGACAGCCGTCAAGCTGGCCACCGATCTCAAACCGGACCTGGTGATCCTGGACGTCAAGATGCCGGTCCTCGACGGTATCTCTGCCGCCGAGCGGATCGCTGCGGACCGGATCGCCCCCGTTGTGATCCTCACCGCCTTCTCCCAGCGCGAGCTCGTCGAGCGGGCCCGGGACGCCGGGGCGATGGCCTACCTCGTGAAGCCGTTCACCATGGCCGACCTGATCCCGGCCATCGAGATGGCGGTGAGCCGCTATCAGGAGGTCAAGGCGCTGGAGGCCGAGGTCGGCTCGCTCCAGGAGCGGCTGGAGACGCGCAAGCTCGTGGAGCGCGCCAAGGGGCTGCTGCAGTCGGCGCACGGGTGGACCGAACCGGAGGCCTTCCGCTGGATCCAGAAGACGTCGATGGACCGCCGGCTCACGATGCGGGCGGTCGCCGAGGCCGTGGTCGCGGCCCCCACGGACAACGGCGACGGCGACATGCGGTGAGCGGCCGGCCGAACCGGAGATGTTCAGGGCCTACCGGCGTTTCGCGGTGTCGGGTAGGGTCTACGGACTCAACCTTGGCGTCATGGGCCCTACCTGCTGGTTTGTCTGGCCACGGACTAGTAACGAAGGAATAACCCTTCGGTTTTTGAGCTACTACTTCGGGCGATCCGGTCGATGTACTACGGACTGGACCCGGGTGAAGGTTCCATGAAACCCGGGACATGTCTTGATACCTGATCCTGGCGGATCCGGACTTGAAAGGTTGGCGATCTTGCGGCTCAACAAGGTTCGCATCGGCGCGATCGCTGTGGGGGCGGTTCTCGCACTGGGCGTAAGTGCGTGCGGTGGTGGAGACGACGATTCCTCGTCCGGTGGTGGGGGTGGCGACGCCGCCAGTTCCGTGACGATCGGGTTCATGGGTGACTTGACGGGTGAGAACTCCGGCATTGTGATCCCGCCGAAGCAGGGCGCTCAGCTCGCCATCGACGAGTACAACGCGACCAACCCGAAGACGAAGATCACTCTCAAGGAGTACGACAGCCAGGGCAGGCCGGAGCAGGCGACGCCCCTGGCGAAGACGGCGATCACGCAGGACAAGATCGTCGGCCTCATCGGCCCGGCGTTCTCCGGTGAGTCCGCGCAGGTCGGCCCGGTCCTCGAAGAGGGCAAGGTTCCCAGCATCTCGCCCTCGGCGACGAACGCGAAGCTGGCCCAGAACGGCTGGAAGTACTGGCACCGGGTCATCGCCAACGACAACGTCCAGGGTGCGGGCATCGCGACGTTCATCACCAATGGGCTGGGCGCCAAGAAGGTCTTCGTCATCGACGACGCCTCCGAGTACGGTAAGCCGCTCGGGCAGACCGTGAAGCAGTCGGTCGAGAGCGGCGGAGCCACGACCTCCGTGGACTCCATCGACGCGCAGGCCTCGGACTACGGCTCGACCGTGAACAAGGCCAAGGCCTTCGCGCCTGACGCGATCTTCTTCGCCGGCTACTACGCCCAGGGCGGCAAGCTGCTCAAGCAGCTGCGCGAGGGTGGCGTCGACGCCCGGTTCCTGTCGGGTGACGGTTCGCTCGACGCCGGCCTGGCCAAGGGCGCGGGTGGCAAGGTCGCCGACGGCTCGGTCATCGGCTGCCCCTGCCTGATCGACCCGGCCGGCGAGGCCAGCCCGGCGAGCAAGAAGTTCGCGGACGCCTACAAGGCCAAGTTCAACAACGACGCGGCGATCTACGCCGCCGAGGGCTACGATGCCGCGACCGCGTTCATCACCGCGATCAAGGCCGGCAACACCACCGCCGAGAAGATCAACGCCGCTCTGTCGTCGGTCGACGTCGCCGGCGTCGGCAAGCAGGTGAAGTTCGGCTCGAACGGTGAGGTCACCGCGACGGACGTCTTCGTGTACGAGGTCAAGGGCGACACTCTGCCGCTGCTGGGCAACGCGAAGGAAGCCAAGCTCGGTTAACGTCCCGGTCCTAACGGCGGGGATCTTTGTACGCGCAGGAGCGGGAGCGCGCAGGATGCGCTCCCGCTCCTTCGACGAAGGCGACTAAAGGTGCTCCAAGGCTTTATTGATCAATTTTGGCCGTCGACCATCGACGGCCTGGCGCTGGGCTCGATCTACGCGCTCATAGCGCTCGGCTACACGATGGTTTACGGCGTCCTGCGGCTCATCAACTTCGCGCACTCCGAGATCTTCATGATTGGGACCTTCGCGGCGCTGGCCACACTGCACGGGCTCAGCCTGTCGCCGGTCGGAGGTTTCTCGCTGGTCCTGCTCGTGGCGGTGCTCGCGCTCATAGCCGGGGCGGTCTCCGGCGGCAGTGCGGTTCTCCTCGAGTTCATCGCCTACCGGCCGTTGCGCCGTCGCGGCGCCTCCCGGTTGGCGGCGCTGATCTCCGCGATCGGTGCGTCGATCTTCCTGCAGCAGCTCTTCGCCAGGGTGGTCATCCCGTGGTGGTTCGACCTGCCGAAGGAGAAGGGCCCGCTGCCGATCCAGGAACACTTCGTCGAGCGCTCCAACGTGATCGCCATCGGCGACTTCGTGGTGAGCATCGACAAGTTCCTCATCTTCGCCGGCGCGATCATCATGATGTTGGCGCTGGACCTCCTGGTGAACCGCACCAAGCTCGGCCGGGGCATCCGCGCCACCGCGCAGGACCCCGAGACCGCGGTGCTGATGGGGGTGAACATCGACCGGATCGTGACCGCGACGTTCGCGATCGGCGGTGCGATGGCGGGTGTGGCCGCGGCGCTGTTCATCATGCGGTTCGAGGAGACCAACTACTTCGTCGGGTTCCTGCTCGGCATAAAGGCCTTCACGGCGGCGGTGCTCGGTGGCATCGGCAACCTGCGTGGTGCCTTGGCGGGTGGCCTCGTCCTCGGTCTCATCGAGATGTACGGCTCGAGCATCTTCGGGTCCGAGTGGCGGGACGTCGTCGCCTTCAGTGTCCTGGTCCTGGTCCTCATGTTCCGTCCCACCGGCATCTTCGGTGAGTCCCTCCAGCAGGCGCGCGCATGAAAACAAACGAGAGTACGAGAGAGCGTACGAACGGGAGCCCGACGGTGACCAATGGCCGGCCCTCGTTCGCGGCGCTGACCCCGCGGGCCCGCGATCTCGCCGGTCGCCTTCCCGCGGCGCTGAGGGCGCCCGGGCTGCCGCTCGCCTTTCCGTTCGCGGTGCTCGGCCTCGTGGCCGATCTGTTCCGCGACTGGTGGGGCCGGCAGACCGGGTACGTCCGGTGGGCGATCTACGGGCTGCTGATCGTGGGTGCGCTCCTGCTGCCATCGGAGCAGGTCGGCGGATTCATGTCGCCGTACAGTGACTGGGCCCAGTTGCTGTTCTTCCCGATCGGCGGTTACATCCTGCTGGCCATCGGGCTCAACGTGGTGGTCGGTCAGGCCGGTCTCCTGGACCTCGGGTATGTGGCGTTCTTCGCCATCGGCGGCTACACGATGGCGGTGTTCGGCACCAAATTCGGGTGGAGCTTCTGGGAGATCCTGGTCCTCGGCGTTCTGCTGTCGGCGCTGTCCGGGGTGATCCTCGGTGCGCCGACGCTGCGGCTGCGCGGGGACTATCTGGCGATCGTGACCCTGGGCTTCGGTGAGATCATCCGGATCGCCGCGCGGAACACCGACTACATCGGCGGGCCGAACGGCATCAGCGGCATCCCGCATCCGCCCACCCTGTCCGAGTGGACCGTGCCCGAGTCCGAACCGTTCACGACTCTGGGCTTGGCCGGGATCGCGCCGTTGAAGTACGGCGCGCTGGACGGCCGGCCGTACTACTACCTGATGCTGGCCGCCATCGTCGTCACGATCATTTTTGTGAAGCGGCTGGAGAGCAGCCGGGTGGGCCGGGCGTGGGCGTCGATCCGCGAGGACGAGGACGCCGCCGAGCTCATGGGCGTGCCGACGTTCAAGTTCAAGCTGGCCGCGTTCGCCATCGGCGCGGCGATCGGCGGTGCCGCGGGTGTGATCTACGGCTCGCAGGCGACGTCGATCATTCCTCGGAACTACGAGTTCATCATCTCGGCGACGATCCTGGCCGCGGTGGTGCTCGGCGGGTCGGGGAACCTTCCCGGGGTCATGCTGGGGGCCTTCCTGGTCGCCTGGATTCCCGAGCGGATCCGTGGCCTGCAGGAGTACCGGATTCTGGTGTTCGGCGGCGTGCTGGTGCTGTTGATGATCTTCCGGCCCGAGGGGCTGCTGCCTTCGCGCCGGCGAAAAGCCGAGTTGGCCGAAGGCACCGGGGGGATGGGCAGTCTCGGTGCCGAGGTCGGGGGCCCGACGACGCACGCGGCTGCCGAGGTGGGCAAGTGAGCGAGACGAAGGAGGCCCCCGCCGTGGGCGAGGGACGGCCGATCCTCGAGCTGAGCGGGTTGACCATGCGCTTCGGCGGCGTGGTCGCGATCAATGGGCTCGATCTGACGATCAACCAGGGTGAGATCTTCGCGTTGATCGGCCCGAACGGCGCGGGCAAGACCACGGTGTTCAACGTCGTGACGGGCGTCTACCGGCCGACCGAGGGCTCTGTGGGGTTCAGCGGTCACCGGATCGACGGCAAGAAGCGATTCGCGGTGACGAAGCTCGGTGTCGCCCGGACGTTCCAGAACGTGCGGCTCTTCCACAACATGACCGCGCGGGAGAACGTCATGGTGGGTGCGGACGCCCACCATCGCACCGGGTTCGTCGGAGCGGCGCTGGGCCTTCCGTGGCACCGGCGCGAGGAGCGGGACGGCCGGGCCAAGGCCAAGGAACTGCTCGACTTCGTCGGTGTCTCGCACCGGATGGAGGAGTCGGCGAAGAATCTGCCGTACGGCGACCAGCGGCGGCTCGAGATCGCGCGGGCGCTGGCGACGGATCCGAAGCTGCTGCTGCTCGACGAGCCGGCCGCGGGAATGAACCCGGCCGAGAAGATCGAGTTGCAGGACCTGATCAAGAGGATCCGGGACACCGGCCGGACCGTGCTGCTCATCGAGCACGACATGAGCCTCGTGATGGGGATCAGCGACCGGATCGCGGTCCTCGACTTCGGGCAGAAGATCGCCGAAGGGCTGCCGGCGGAGGTCCAGAACAACGCGCGGGTCATCGAGGCCTACCTGGGAGCGCCGGCCGATGCTTCTTGAGATCAACGACATTCATGTCCACTACGGAAAGATCGCCGCGCTGAAGGGCATCTCCCTCGAGGTCGACGAGGGCGAGATCGTCACGTTGATCGGTGCCAACGGCGCCGGTAAGACGACGACGTTGAAGACGATCTCGGGGTTGCGGCCGCTGTCGGCGGGCCGGATCACCTTCGACGGCAAGGACATCAGCCGGCTGGCGGGGCACAAGCGGGTGCTCGCCGGGATCGGTCAGTCGCCCGAGGGTCGGGGGATCTTCCCGGGGATGTCCGTCGCGGACAACCTCCACATGGGCGCCTACGCGCGCAAGGGGGATCTGTCGAAGGAACTGGCCGAGGTGTACGAGCTGTTCCCGCGGCTGGCCGAGCGCAAGGGCCAGGCGGGCGGCACGATGTCCGGTGGCGAGCAGCAGATGCTCGCGATCGGGCGGGCGTTGATGGCCAAGCCCAAGGTTCTGTTGCTGGACGAGCCGTCCATGGGCCTGGCCCCGATGCTCGTGCAGCAGATCTTCTCGATCATTGAGAAGATCAATGAGCGCGGAACGACCGTGCTGCTGGTCGAGCAGAACGCCCAGCAGGCGCTCCAGATCGCCCATCGGGCCTACGTGATCGAGACCGGGCGGATCGTGAAGAGCGCCGCGGCCGTGGATCTGCTGGACGATCCGGAGGTGCGGGCCGCCTATCTGGGCGGTGACCTCGGTGAGCCGGAGTCCATCGCCGCCGATGAGCCCGCTGCGACCGCGGACGGTCCGGCGAAGGACTGACGGCCGGATCGGGTCCCGCAGTCGCTTCGTACGGCGGCCGCGGGGCCCGTGCGCGCTGCGGGCGGCCCGTTCCGGCCTCGGCCCGCCCCGGGCTATGGGGACGGGCGCGTTCAGGAGAGGGCGATGTCGACGCCGGGCGGGTCCGAGGTCGCGCCGACGGGGGGTGTGCCGACGAGCCGGAGCGCCTTGACCCGGTCGCCGGGCGGGATGTCGTACCAGAGGTCGAGTTCGATGCGGACCGCCGAGCCGACGTCGATCGATTCGGGCTGCCGTTTGATGAGCATGGCCTGCCAGTCGGGCGGGTGCGTGGCGTCGTCAGTGGTGATCAGGAGCTGTTTGGCGGTGTTGAGGGTCTGGGTGGTCCTGCCACGGTTCTCGGTGACCAGGCGGATCCGGACGAACTGCCCTCTGGGGCGGACGTCGGCGTGGCTGCCGACGAGCTCGGGCATTCGGGTGCGCAGGCCGATGGGCGTGAAGGCGAGGTCGCCGCTGCGCACGGTGGTGCCGCGCAGGGCCTTCTCGCCGTCGCGCACCGGGCGTGCCGGGAGCTCGTAGGTGGGTGTGGGGGTGGCCGTGGCCTTCGACGGCCCGTCGCCGGACGAGCACGCCGTGAGGGTGGTTCCGGCCGCCAGCATGATGCCGGCGGCGGCCAGGATCCGTCGTCGCATGGCGTGACGGTAGGTCGAAGGGGATCACGGGCGGAAGGGCCCGGCGGATTCCGCAACCGAAATGCGACCGGCTATCGGCGTTTGCCGGTTGCGCGGGGCAGGTCGGCCGGGCAGGGGAGTGCGGGCGCGCAGCGGCCCGGAACCGCCTTTGGGGCCGCACGCGCCTTCCCCGGGCGCGTACGTTGTCTACTCGGCGGTCCCGGGCCCTTGGCTCCACGCTAGTGGGCGACCGCCGTCGCCGCAAAGAATGCGGGCTTCCCGCATGGCGGATTCCGGACATCGATACCGGGCCTTCGTGGAACGGGCGCGGGGCCGCGTGGTTCGCGCGCGTCCTGCGGCGGCGTGCCGGAAACCGTCGTACCGGGCGGCTAGAGTCACAGGGTGGCGACCAACCGACCGACCCCTGACAAAGACCGGCTGCTTCTGCTGGACGGGCACTCCCTGGCCTACCGGGCGTTCTTCGCACTGCCGCTGGAGAACTTCTCGACGACCACGGGCCAGCCGACCAACGCCGTCTACGGCTTCACCTCGATGCTCATCAACGTCCTGCGCGATGAGCAGCCGACGCATCTCGGGGTTTGTTTCGACCGGTCCGAACCCACGTTCCGGCACGAGGCGTACGTGGAGTACAAGGCGGGGCGGCAGAAGACCCCGGACGACTTCCGCAGCCAGGTGAGCCTGATCTTCGAGGTGCTCGACGCGCTGCGGATCCCGCGGCTGTCGAAGGCCGGGTTCGAGGCCGACGACCTCATCGCGACCCTCGCGACCCAGGCGGGTGAGCTGGGCATGGAGACGCTGATCGTCACCGGTGACCGTGACGCCTATCAGCTGGTCACCGACGGGGTGACGGTGCTCTACCCGCGCAAGGGCGTGTCCGATCTGGTGCGCACCACGCCGGCTGTGGTGGAGGAGAAGTACGGCGTGCCGCCGACGCGTTACCGCGAGCTCGCGGCGCTGGTCGGCGAGACCAGCGACAACCTGCCGGGTGTGCCGGGGGTCGGGCCCAAGACCGCGGCCAAGTGGCTCAACCAGCACGACGGGCTCGACGGGCTGGTCGCCCATGTCGACGAGATCAAAGGCAAGGCGGGCGACAGCCTCCGCGAGCATCTCGCGCAGGTGCTCCGCAACCACCAGATCAACAAGCTGGACTGCGAGGTCGAGCTCGAGCTGACGCCCGACCGGCTGACGATCGGGCAGTGGGATCGCGAGGAGATCCACTCGCTGTTCGACACCTTGCAGTTCCGGGTGCTGCGCGAGCGGCTGTACGCCACGCTGTCGACCGTCGAGCCCGAGGCCGACGAGGGCTTCGAGATCGAGCTGGCGACCCCCGGGCCGGGCGAGGTCGCCGAGTGGCTGGAGCGGCACGCGCGCGGCGCCGGCCGCATCGGGGTCGCGGTGTCGGGCACGTGGGGGCGTGGCACCGGTGAGCTGACGGGGCTGGCGCTGGCCGGGCTGGCCGGGCCGGCGGCCTATCTCGACCCGGCCGAGTTGATCGAGGAGGACGAGCGGGCGCTCGCCGGCTGGCTGGCCGACGCCGGGCAGCCCAAGGCGATGCACGACGCGAAGGGGCCCATGCTGGCGTTCGCCGCCCGGGGCCTGACGCTCGCCGGGGTGACCAGTGACACGGCGCTCGCCGCCTACCTGGCGCTTCCCGGTCAGCGGTCATTCGACCTGGCCGACCTGGTGCTGCGGTATCTGCACCGGGAGTTGCGCGAGGAGACGGGCACCGGTGGGCAGCTCACCCTCGACGGCTCGGGTGAGGAGGAGATCGCGCACGACCTGGCCGTACGGGCCCGTGCGGTGGCCGAGCTGGCCGACTCCCTCGACAAGGACCTCGAGCGCCGGGGCGCCGTGCGGCTGCTGCACGAGGTCGAGCTGCCGCTGGTGGGGGTGCTCGCGGACATGGAACGCACCGGCATCGCGGTGGACAACGATCATTTCGCTGCGCTGTCGTCGTCGCTCGGCGGGCAGGTGAAGGCGGTCGAGGAGCTGGCGTTCTCGGCCGTGGGACATGACTTCAACCTCGGCTCGCCCAAGCAGATCCAGCAGGTGCTCTTCGACGAGCTGGGGCTGCCCAAGACGAAGCGGACCAAGACCGGTTACACCACCGACTCCGAGGCGCTGACCAACCTGCTGGTGAGCGACGGTCATCCGGTGCTCGAGCATCTGCTGCGCTGGCGCGAGGTCGCCAAGCTGAAGAGCATCGTCGACTCGCTGATCCCGATGGCCGACGACGCGGGACGCATCCACACGACGTTCAACCAGCTGGTGGCGGCGACCGGGCGGCTCTCGTCCACCGACCCGAACCTGCAGACCATTCCGATCCGCACGGCCGAGGGCAGGCAGATCCGGGCGGGGTTCGTGGTGGGCGAGGGCTTCGAGTGCCTGCTCACGGCCGACTACAGCCAGATCGAGTTGCGGATCATGGCGGATCTGTCGGGTGACGAGGCGCTGATCGAGGCGTTCACCTCGGGGGCCGACTTCCACACGATCACGGCGTCGCGGGTGTTCGACGTGCCGCCCGAGCAGGTCGACGGCGAGTTGCGCAACCGGATCAAGGCCATGAACTACGGCCTGGCCTACGGTCTGTCGGCGTTCGGGCTGTCCCAGCAGCTGCGCATCCCGCCCGACGAGGCGCGCCAGCTGATGGAGGAGTACTTCGAGCAGTTCGGCGGGATCCGGGACTACCTGCGGGACGTCGTGGCCAAGGCCCGGCAGGACGGTTACACGGAGACGATCCTCGGGCGCCGCCGGTACCTGCCGGATCTGACCTCCGACAACCGGCAGCGTCGTGAGATGGCCGAGCGGATGGCGCTGAACGCGCCGATCCAGGGGTCGGCCGCCGACATCATCAAGGTCGCGAGCCTGAACGTCGACCGTTCCCTGCGGGAGCGCGGGCTCACGTCCAGGATGCTGCTCCAGGTCCACGACGAGCTCGTGTTCGAGGTGGCCGAGGGTGAGCTCGACGCGCTGCGGGAGCTGGTGAGCGAGCAGATGTGCGGGGCCTACGAGCTGCGCGCGCCGCTCGTGGTGTCGATGGGCACCGGCCGCACGCTGCAGGACGCCGGTCACTGAATCACTGAACCGGGGGCGGAGCCGCCGGCCGGTGAGCCGCGACGTCACCTGGCACCGTCGTTCCCGTCCGCTGTCGAACCTTTACCCGGGACCGGCCTAGGCGGGCCGTGCCCGGGGTAATGATCTTTGTGAGGGTTTCATCCGGTTCGGGGGACCGGCGGAACGTGGTCGAGCCGGCAGGTCCCCGACAGGGCAGGGGGAGTCGTGCCGAACCTACACATCCTCGCCGGTCTGGTGATCGTGCTCGCCGTGATCTACGGGCTGGTTGGGACGGGCGTGGAGTCTCCCGGTCAGCATCGGGTTCCGGGACCGGCCCAGAGCCGCGCGCCTCGGTGAGCGGGCGGAAGAGGCGGCCGGGACGGTCCGCCGCGTAGCGCGGAGAGGTGCTCCACGCCTGCCGCGGCCACGATATAATTTGATCGCACGGGGGTCGGGCGGACCGGAGCAGGGGAGAGGTCTGCCGGTCAGGCGGGTTGTCTTCACGTCTTGCGATTGACCCACGCCGAATGGTCCCATATGCTGATCGCTGCGCTGTGGGTCTGCGCGCACCTCGGACGGAGCAGGCTCGCGCTCGGTCAGGTCGACATCGGAAAGTTACTCGGACGGAGCAGGTTTCCGTCTCCTCCGGTCCTCGGCAGGGACGATAAACGGCCCGCCGCGCATCAACGACACCTACTATGTCCGTATCCGGAGCCAGCCCACACATGACGAGCAGCACCGAGGCCACCTCGACCACCCCGCAGGTAGCGGTCAATGACATCGGGTCCGAGGAAGCCTTCCTCGCCGCGATCGATGAGACCATCAAGTACTTCAACGACGGCGACATTGTCGAGGGCACTGTCGTCAAGGTCGACCGAGACGAGGTCTTGCTCGACATCGGCTACAAGACCGAGGGCGTCATCCCCTCGCGTGAGCTTTCCATCAAGCATGATGTCGACCCCAACGAGGTCGTCAAGGTGGGCGATCACGTCGAGGCGCTTGTTCTCCAGAAGGAGGACAAGGAAGGTCGCCTGATCCTGTCCAAGAAGCGCGCCCAGTACGAGCGCGCCTGGGGCACGATCGAGAAGATCAAGGAAGAGGACGGCATCGTCACCGGTACCGTCATCGAGGTCGTCAAGGGCGGCCTCATCCTCGACATCGGTCTTCGTGGCTTCCTTCCCGCCTCGCTCGTGGAGATGCGCCGGGTGCGCGATCTCCAGCCGTACGTCAGCCGCGAGCTCGAAGCGAAGATCATCGAGCTGGACAAGAACCGCAACAACGTGGTCCTGTCCCGCCGCGCCTGGCTCGAGCAGACCCAGTCGGAGGTCCGGCAGACCTTCCTCAACACGCTGCAGAAGGGGCAGGTCCGCAAGGGCGTCGTTTCCTCGATCGTCAACTTCGGCGCGTTCGTCGACCTTGGCGGGGTCGACGGCCTCGTGCACGTCTCCGAGTTGTCCTGGAAGCACATCGATCACCCGTCCGAGGTGGTCGAGGTCGGCCAGGAGGTCACCGTCGAGGTCCTCGACGTCGACATGGAGCGCGAGCGGGTCTCGCTGTCGCTGAAGGCGACGCAGGAGGACCCCTGGCAGCAGTTCGCCCGTACCCACCAGATCGGCCAGGTCGTTCCCGGCCGGGTCACCAAGCTGGTGCCGTTCGGCGCGTTCGTCCGTGTCGAGGAGGGCATCGAGGGTCTGGTGCACATCTCCGAGCTGGCCGAGCGGCACGTCGAGATTCCCGAGCAGGTCGTCCAGGTCGGCGACGAGATCTTCGTCAAGATCATCGACATCGACCTCGACCGGCGTCGCATCAGCCTGTCGCTGAAGCAGGCCAACGAGAGTGCCGCGGGCATCGAGGAAGAGGACTTCGACCCGACGCTCTACGGCATGCCGGCCGAGTACGACGAGCAGGGGAACTACAAGTACCCCGAGGGTTTCGACGCCGAGACCGGCGAATGGCTCGAGGGCTTCGACGATCAGCGCGAGACGTGGGAGCGGCAGTACGCCGAGGCCCGCACCCGGTTCGACTCGCACCGCAAGCAGATCGAGGAGGCCCGCAAGGCCGAGGCCGAGGCGGCCGGGTCGGGCGGCGGCGGTGGCGGTGAGGGCGAGACGTCCTACTCCGGCGGTGCCGACACCTCCGCCGACAGCGGCGGCGGCGCCCTGGCCTCGGACGAGGCCCTGGCGGCACTGCGTGAGAAGCTGTCGGGCGGTCAGTGAGCTGATCCGCTTGCCGGGCCGGCCGCCTTCGGGCGGGCTCCCGGCAGGTGACTGAGCACCTGCGGCCGGACGACACCCCTTTGCGGGGACGTCGTCCGGCCGCGGTGTTTTCTCCGGTAAGTTCATCGGGTGGTCAAGACCGACATCGGTGTGCGCAAGGAGGGTCCCGCCGGCACCGCGGGGCCCTCGATCGTTCCACAGGGCCCCGCGCGGCTCGTCCTGATCTCTGTGACGATCGCGCTGCTCGCTCAGACGGTGCGGTTCGCGCTGCCGCAGTTCGGCCATTTCGCCGAGGACACGGGAGTGTCGGCCGCCGCCCCCCTCGTCCTCCTGGTGTCCTTGGCCGGGTTCCTCGCCCCCGTGATCCGCCGGCTGGCCGGCGCGCGGGGGCTGCTCATCGTGGGCGTCGGCGGCCTCCTGGCCGTACGTCTGCTCGCGCAGGCGATCTCCCCGCGGCTGTGGCTGGCGTTCGTCGGCGTCGCCGTCGGGATGGTCGCCGTGGCGGCGCTGTACGAGGGGGCGCGTGGTCTGTCGGGGGTCGGCTTCGCCACCGCGACGGTCGGCGGGCTGGCGGTCGACACCGCGTTGCGCATGGCCTTCGCCACATGGGATCCGGTCTGGCAGCCGGGAGTCGGTCCGTGGCTGGCGTGCCTGGGCGTCGTGGGGCTCGGTGTGGCCGCGCTCGCCCGTGAGCTCTCCTCGGGGCCGGTGGCGCCTCCCGGCATCTCCTGGCGCGACGCGCTGGGGGCGGCCGCTGTGGGGCCGTTCCTGGCGCTGCAGGTGCTGATCCTGTCCAGCCCCGCGTTCGTCGCGTCCTCGGGCTGGCAGTCGCTGCACGGCGCGCACGTCGCCGTGATCGTCGGTCAGGGGCTGGCGCTGGCGTTCCTGGCCTCGGGCCTGGCCGTACGGGCCGTGCCCGGCGGGGTGTGCGTGCTGGGCGGCACCGTACTCGGGGTCGGGACCGGCGCGATCGCCGGATCCTTCGCCGTCACCGGCACCGCCGTCGTCGGCGTGGTCATCGTCGGTCAGGTGCTGTCGGCCTGGCTGCTCGCGGTGGCCTGCCGGGCTCCGTTGCGGCGGGCCGGCGCCGGCGGCCAGGTGTGGCGGATCGACGTCGGCGCCGCCGTGGGCGGGTTTCTCGTCGCGGTGCTGCTGCTGACCTATCAGCTCGCCGGGGTCGAGTCGGTCCCGGTGCCGAACAACCTGCTGCCCGGCCTGGCCGGGATCCTGCTCGGCGCGCTCGCGGCCGTGGCCGCCGCGCGGGGCGGGCCGCTGCCGGCGCGGGCACCGCTGCGGGCGCTGACCGCGGGCGCCGCCGCGCTGGTGCTCTTGATCGGCACCCTGGTGTTCAACGCCACCGCTCCCAAGGCGACTCCGGCTCCGGTGAACGCGGGCGAGTTGCGGGTCGTCACCTACAACATCCACAGCGCGCTGAACGGCGAGGGCCGCCTGGATCCCGAGGGGATCGTCCGGGCGATCGAGGCGCAGCGGGCCGACGTCGTGCTCCTGCAGGAGGTGGCCCGGGGCTCGCTGGTGTCGGGCACCACCGACATCGGCGTCTGGCTGTCCCGCCGGCTCGGCATGCACCTGATCTGGGGGCCGGCCGCCGACAGCCAGTTCGGGAACGCGATCCTGACGTCCCGGCCGGTGCGCTCGTCCGGCACCGACCGGCTGCCGACCGGTGACTGGTCGCAGGTCCGCGGCTTCGTATGGGCCCGGATCGGGGTCGGGCGTACCACGGTCGACGTGTGGTCGACCCACCTGGAGGACGGCGGCGGGGAGGGCACCGTTCGCAACGCCGCGATCTCCGTCCTGCTCAAGGCATGGGCCGAGGCACCCCGTACGATCATCGCGGGTGACATGAACGCGGGACCGGGCAGCCCCGAGATCAGCCGGCTGGTCGACGGCACTGGGCTGCGCAGCGCCTGGGTGGACAGCGAGGTGACGCCCACGACCCCCGACGGCGGCAAGATCGATTGGATCTTCGGCACCGACGACCTCATGTTCAGCGAGATCGACGTACGGCCGTCGGCCGCCTCGGACCACTATCCGCTCGCGGCGACGGTCCGGATCGGCCAGTGACCGGCGTTCTCCGGGCGGCGCGGGAGCGGGGAACGGGTCCTCGCCCCCGGGCGGCGAGGCCGGCGCGGCCGGGCGCCCGTGGCCCGTGCCGAGGAGCGCGGCCATGAGCGCCCCGGATACCGGCGACGTCAAGATCACGGCGGCCGGTCCGGGCGACGCGGGAGAGATCCTCACCGTGCAGCGGGCGGCCTATCTGGTCGAGGCCCAGCTCTACGGCGACCCGTTCATCCCGCCGTTGGTGGAGTCGCTCGATCAGATGCGCAAGGTGCTCGGCGGCGATGCCGTCGTGCTCAAGGCCGTCGACGGCGGGCGCGTCGTCGGCGCGGTGCGCGCCCAGTTCAGTGATCGGCTGTGCCTGGTGGGCCGCCTGGTCGTCGTGCCCGACCGGCAGGGCAGCGGCATCGGCACCAGGCTCATGACGGCTCTCGAAGGCGAGGTGACGGGGCGGGTCGACGCCTGCGTGCTGTTCACCGGCCACCTCAGTGACGGCAACCTGCGGATGTACCGGCGGCTCGGCTATGCCGAGACCCACCGGGAACGGGTCGCCGCGCACTTGACGCTCGTGCACATGCGCAAATCGCTCCAGCCGGGGCCGCAGACCGGTCCCGCCGCTTTGCGGCGGTCCGCCCCAGGGCGGTAGCGGGCGGGGGTCGGGTACGCTCGCCCCGTGCTGCGAGTGGGGTTGACCGGCGGGATCGGGTCGGGCAAGAGCGAGGTCTCCAAGCGGCTGGTCGCGCTGGGCGCTGAGCTGATCGACGCCGATCTCATCGCGCGCGAGGTGGTGCGGCCGGGCACGCCGGGCCTGGCCGCGATCGTCGCGGAGTTCGGCGAGGGCATCTTGCTCCCCGACGGGACGCTCGACCGGCCCGCGCTCGGATCGATCGTGTTCGCCGACGACGAGCGCCGCGCGGCGCTGAACGCCATCACGCATCCGTTGATCGCCCGCCGGTCGGCGGAACTACTTGAGGCGGCCGCACCCGGCGCGGTCGTGGTCTTCGACATGCCGCTGCTGGTCGAGAAGGGGCTGGCCGGGCTGCAGGACGTGGTGGTGGTCGTCGATGTGCCGGTCGAGGTGCAGGTGGAACGGCTGATGGAGCGGCGTGGCATGACCGAGGCCGACGCCCGCGCCCGGATCGCCGCGCAGGCCTCCCGTGAGCAGCGCCGCGCGGTGGCCACGCATGTGATCGACAACTCCGGTTCGCTGGAGGAACTGGACAAGCGGGTCGACGCGCTCTGGGCGGAGCTCACCGCCCGGGCCGCCTCGGCCTGAGTGGGCGGCGTGGTTCAGATGGCGGCGGCCAAGGCCTGCGCCTGCGAGACCTGCTGGTGCACCCACTGCGCCGTGTACGGGTCGATGGCGGCGATCCGCGTGGCGTGGTAGAAGCCGCCGGGGCCGTGCACGCCGACCTCGATGAAGCCGTGCACGCGGGATTCCTTGGCGATCAGGAAGAACAGGCTGAAGACGCAGACGAAGAAGAAGCCGATGATCGCGAGGGCGACGGCCCACCCGGGGGTGCCGCTGGTCACGAAGGTCTGGTTGCTGACCGTCCACGTCGTTCCCCGGAGCGGGTAACGGCCGTGCGGCAGGATCACCGAGCTGTTCGTCACCCCCACGTCTCCGATCATGAAGAGCACGGGTTCGTCACCGGCCGGGTGGGGAAACGGGGGTGGGGTCCAGTAGCTCACGCCAGTTGACGATACGCGTCAGGTGGCGCCGTGGACATCCGCCGGCCAGTGCCGGATCGTGCCACCCGAGCGCGTCCGGGCGGCCGGGTCAGCCGCCGTTGACGCTCTGCAGTGTGCCGGGTCGGTTGGTGATGATGCCGTCGGCCCCGTTCTTGAGGAGCCGGCGCATCGTCGAGGCGTCGTTGACCGTCCAGGGCAGGACCCGCATCCCATGCTTGTGCACGCTCTCGACGTAGCCGGGGGTCGCGTTCGCTTGCGGCGGATTGATGTAGTCGGCGTACGTCGCGGCGTCGCTGAGGCTCGCTCGGGAGGGCGTGCCGAGCAGGCCGGTGGGCACGCTGGGCAGCCGGTTGTGGAAGTCGCGGACGAACGGCCAGTCGAAGCTCTGGACGATGACGCGATCCTGGTTCAGCCAGTCCGGGTGCTTACGGAGTTCGCCGGCCACCCGCTCGCCGATCCCGGGATACAGCGACGGCGACTTGACCTCCAGGAGCATGTCGAGCCCGCTGCCCTGCATCTCGCGCAGGGTGCTCGCCAGTGTCGGGACGCGCTGGTCCTTGTACTCGGATCCGTGCCACGAGCCGGCGTCGAGCTTGCGGATCTGCGCGAGGGTGAGATCGCGGACGCGCCACGGGCTCTTGCCCGGGAAGATCTTCTCGGCGTTGGTGGTACGGCCGAGCGTCGTGTCGTGCACCACGACGAGCTTGTGGTCCTTGGTCTCCTGAACGTCCAGCTCGATCACGTTCGCGCCGCGTTCGCGGGCGGCCCGGAAGGCAGCGAGCGTGTTCTCGGGCGCTTGGTCGGACGCTCCGCGGTGGGCGATGTTCAGAACCCGCCTGTCGTCGTCGGACGGGTCCTGTAAGGCGGACCAGGTCAGGGCGTGGGCGGCGTGGTCGGCGTGGGCGGCCGCGGTGGGGACGGATGTGGCTCGGGCCACCGGAACACAGAGGGCGAGGGGCGCGAGGGTCGCGAGGGCAAGAGGTCCAAGCTGCCTAAGCATGAGTGCTTCCTCCCCAAAGAGGGCGGTTTGCCTGTTCCCTCTGACTTTGTGGAGGTTCGGCAGCGTAACGGCAAGCACTCGGTGAGCAGCGGGTGGCCGCTAGGAGTCGGTTCCGTAACCCAGCCGTCGCCGACCTGCTTTACGCTCCCTTTATGCAACTCGATCGGGGGATCGCCTGGTGGCCACGGCGGCGCTCACGGGCGCTCGACATCGCCCTGGCGCTCAGCGCGGCCTGCCTCGACGGCGTCATCACCTGGTTCGCCACCGAGGAGTACTTCCTGCCGGCACCGGTGATCAGCGTGGCCAGCGTCCTGCTGGGCCTGACGCTCGTGGTGCGCCGCCGCTTTCCCGTACTCGTCGCGACGGCCTGCATCGTGGTCGGCACCGCGACCGGAGCCGGCGTGCTGTCCGTCCTGATCGCCTTCTATACGCTGGGCGCCTACGCCGCCTCTCGCCGGGTCGTGTTGATCACCGGCGCGCTGGCGATCGTCAGTGTCGTCGCCCAGCCGGGCCCCGCGCTCGAGACGGGGGAGCCGTTCTGGGTGCTCGTCGTGGTCGGTGTCGTCTTCGTCACCCCGCCCACGCTGCTCGGCCTCTACATGGGCACCCGCAAGCAGCTGGTCGCCTCATTGCAGGAACGCACGGCGCGGCTGGAGCGTGAGCAGCATCTGCTGGCCGAGCGGGCGAGGACCGAGGAGCGCACCCGCATCGCCCGCGAGATGCACGACGTGGTGGCCAACCGGGTGAGCGTCATGGTCGTACAGGCGGGAGCGGTCCGGGCGATCGCCAAGCGCGATCCGCAGAGGGCGGCCGAGGCGGCGGGCGTGATCGGCGACATGGGCCGCCAGGCGCTCGACGAACTGCGCCAGGTCATCGGGGTCCTGCGGCTCGGCGAGAACGCCGCCGCGCTGCCCGCGCCGGGCATCGACGACATCCGGGGGCTGGTCGGCCAGTCCCGCGCGGCCGGGCTCGAGGTCACTCTGACCGTCCAGGGCGACGAGCGCACGCTGCCCGCCGCGATCGCCGGCACGGCCTACCGGGTCGTCCAGGAGGCGCTCACCAACGTTCACAAGCACGCGGGGGCGGTGACCGCCCGGGTGGCACTCCACCATCTGCCGGACGCGATCGAGGTACGGGTCGAGAACGACGCTCCCTCGGCGCGGCCCGACCACGGACTGCCGAGTGGCGGAAACGGGCTGGTGGGGCTGCGTGAACGGGTCACCGCGCTTGGCGGCGTGTTCGAGGCGAGCGCCGGCGCCGGGGGCGGCTATGCGGTCCGTGCCCGGGTCCCGCTGCCCGCAGGATCGGTCGCGGCGCCCCAGAAGGCGTGATCCGCCCTCACGGGCTCCGGGCCGGCCCCTGCGCGAGCACGCTGTGGAGAATGTCCGGCCGGTCGGTGATGACGCCGTCGACGCCATGCGCGATCACCTGTCGCATGATCGCCGGGTCTTGCACGCTCCAGGTGAACACGTCCATGCGCAGCGCGTGCACCTGTGCGACGTACTCGGCGGTCAGGCCGTGGAAGGGCGGGTTGATCTGATCGGCGAACTGCGAGACCCGCGGCAGCCGTTCGGCGGCCGGTGCGCCGAGCAGGCCGACCGGCACCCACGGCAGGATGCCCTTGAGGGCCCGCATGCATTGCCAGTTGAAGGACTGCACGACCAGGCGCCGCTCCCAGCGGTTGGTGCTCAGCCAGTACGGGTGGCGGCGCAGTTCCTCGGCCAGCGCGTGCTCGATGCCGGGGTAGAGTTCGGCGGCCTTGATCTCCAGCAGCAGACCGAGCCCACTGCCGCGCATCTCCCGCAGCGCTTCGCCGAGCGTGGGGACCGGCTCGCCCTGGAACCCCGGGCCGAACCACGACCCGGCGTCCAGCCTGCGGATCTCGGCGAGTTCGAAGTCGGCGACCTGCCACGGGGCCCGTTCGGGGAAGACCTCCTCCACGTTGGTGGTGCGGGCCAGCGTGGTGTCGTGCATCAGCACGAGCTCGTGGTCCCGGGTCTCCTGCACGTCCAGCTCGAACATGTCCGCCCGCTGGGTCCGCGCGAGCCGGAAGGCCGCCATGGTGTTCTCCGGCGCGTACGCGGACGCACCGCGGTGGGCGACGTTGACGACCTTCGCCGGCGCGGCCGGCACCGAGGCGGATACGTGCGCGGGCGTGATCGCCGTCGTGGCCGCGACGGCGGTCGGCGGAGACGGGGGCGGGTCCGGTGCGGCGGTGGCCGGTGCGGCGGTGAGCAGGATCGCCGAGGCGGCCGCCACCACGGCGGCAAGGCGGAATGGTCGGGACATCAGACTCCTCTCCCACGAGGCGATACGTCTTCGATCTACGAGGAGTCCGTCCCCTCCTGATCGAAGATCGTATGACGAGCCGGTGCCGCTCGGTGACCATGCGCTCTCGGTGTGTCAGGCACTCGGTGTTCGGGCCGGGAATGTCACCGGCACCACGTACGGTTGAATCTGGGCCCGGGCCGGCACGTCGATCAGTGCCCGAGGCCGACCAGGAGGAGCAATGCGACCGGTCACCGACCTTCAGCGCCGGGTGGCGCCGTTCGAGGTCGTCACCGAGATGACGCCTTCGGGCGACCAGCCCCAGGCGATCGCCGAGCTGCGTGAGCGGATCGAGCGCGGTGACAAGGACGCGGTCCTGCTCGGCGCCACCGGCACCGGCAAGACCGCGACGGTGGCATGGCTGATCGAGCGGCTGCAGCGGCCGACGCTGGTCATGCAGCCGAACAAGACCCTCGCCGCCCAGTTCGCCAACGAGCTGCGGGAGATGCTGCCGAACAACGCGGTGGAGTACTTCGTCTCCTATTACGACTACTACCAGCCCGAGGCCTACGTCCCGCAGACCGACACCTACATCGAGAAGGACTCCTCGATCAACGACGAGGTCGACCGGCTGCGGCACTCGGCGACGAGCTCACTGCTCACCCGTCGCGACACGATCGTCGTCGCCTCGGTGTCGTGCATCTACGGGCTGGGCACGCCACAGGAGTACGTCGACCGGATGGTGCGGCTGCGGGTCGGCCAGGAGATCGAGCGCGACCAGCTCCTGCACCGCCTGGTGGAGATGCAGTACTCGCGCAACGACCTGGCGTTCACGCGTGGCACCTTCCGGGTGCGCGGCGACACCATCGAGATCATCCCGCAGTACGAGGAGCTCGCCGTCCGGATCGAGATGTTCGGTGACGAGATCGAGAAGCTCGCGACGCTGCACCCGCTCACCGGCGAGGTGCTGTCCGAGGACGAGGAGCTCCACGTCTTCCCGGCGTCCCACTACGTGGCCGGCGCCGAGCGGATGGAGCGGGCGATCGGCGACATCGAGGCCGAGCTCGACGAGACCCTCGCGCTGATGGAGCGGCAGGGCAAGATGCTCGAGGCCCAGCGGCTGCGCATGCGCACGACCTACGACATCGAGATGATGCGCCAGGTGGGCAGCTGCTCCGGCATCGAGAACTACTCCCGGCACATCGACGGCCGAGACGCCGGCACGGCGCCCAACACGCTGCTGGACTACTTCCCCGAGGACTTCCTGCTGGTCCTCGACGAGTCGCACCAGTCGGTGCCGCAGATCGGCGCGATGTACGAGGGCGACGCCTCGCGCAAGCGCACGCTGGTCGAGCACGGCTTCCGGCTGCCGTCGGCGATGGACAACCGGCCGCTGAAGTGGGAGGAGTTCCTCGACCGCATCGGGCAGACCGTCTACCTGTCCGCCACGCCCGGCCAGTACGAGCTCGGCCGGGTCAAGGGCGATGTCGTCGAGCAGGTCATCCGCCCGACCGGCCTGATCGACCCCGAGGTCGTCGTCAAGCCCACGAAGGGGCAGATCGACGACCTGGTGCACGAGATTCGCGAGCGGGCCGACCGCGACGAGCGGGTGCTGGTCACGACGCTCACCAAGAAGATGTCCGAGGACCTCACCGACTATCTGCTCGAACTCGGCATCCGGGTGCGCTACCTGCACAGCGAGGTCGACACGCTCCGGCGCATCGAGCTGCTGCGCGAGCTCCGCATGGGCGAGTTCGACGTGCTGGTCGGCATCAACCTGCTCCGTGAGGGCCTCGACCTGCCCGAGGTGTCATTGGTGTCGATCCTCGACGCCGACAAGGAGGGCTTCCTGCGGTCTGAGACCTCGCTGATCCAGACGATCGGTCGCGCCGCCCGTAACGTCTCCGGGCAGGTGCACATGTACGCCGACCAGGTCACCGCGTCGATGGAGCGGGCCATCGACGAGACCAACCGGCGCCGCGTCAAGCAGGTCGCCTACAACACCGAGCACGGCATCGAGCCCACGGCGCTGCGGAAGCGGATCGCCGACATCCTCGACTCGCTCGCCCGTGAGGACGCCGACACCGAGCGGCTCATCGGGGGTGCCGGCCGGCAGCAGAGCCGGGGCAAGGCGCCCGTGCCGGGCCTGTCCTCCCGGTCCAGGGAGACGGGCAGGCACGCGGCCGACCTGGTGGGGGATCGGCCCCGCGAGGAGATGGAGTCGCTCATCGACCAGATGACGGCCCAGATGCACCAGGCCGCCGCCGACCTCCAGTTCGAACTCGCCGCCCGGCTCCGCGATGAGATCAAGGAGCTGAAGCGTGAGCTGCGCGACATGAAAGAGGCCGGCGTCCGCTAGCCGTCCTGCGATTCCGCCGGCACCGCGGCACCGCGTGGCCGCCCCGGCCGGTCCGCCCTCGTAGACCCCTGCCTTGATGCACGGGCGCCGATGGGCGGTTACGCAACACTTCGCCGTCGGTGAGGTGTTCAGCTTGATTTCTGCGGGGTGCCAGGTAAAACTTCGGTTTGTATAGGGTGAATTCGGGGTCATGGCGCAGTACGCGGGAATCGGGGGCGGGCCGGATGCGGGAGGACCTGCAGGCTCATATCGACGAGCTGATGAAGCAGTATCGCACCAAGCGCTCTCAGCTCCAGGACCTGCAACGGCAGATGGGCTCCGCGCAGGCCACCGTCGAAGCGGCGGACGGCATGGTGACGGTCACGGTGGGCGCGCAGGGCCGGCTGTCGGGCCTGGAATTCGACCCCCGGGTGTACCGGAAGCTATCGCCGTCCGAGCTCGCCGAGTGCGTGCTCGCCGCCGTCAACGAGGCCGCCGCGCAGGTCGGCGATCAGGTACGGGCGGTGCTGGAACCGCTGGTGCCCACCGACACGTCAGATGGCGGCGTGGGCCGAACCGACCTCTCGAAGGTTCTCCCGGAACGCCCGGACGACCTCGACGCGATGAAGGAACGCTACGGGTTGCGCGACAAGTGACGCTGCCGGCGGATTGTCAGTTGAAAAGTTGAAAACAGGTGGGCGATGAGTGAGCTCCGGGTCGATCCGGCGGGGCTGAGACGTTCGGCCGAGGGTTTCACGGAGGGTTCGAAGCAGCTCGGGAAGATCCACGACGCCTTGGACGGCAAGTTGTCCGCGGAGGGCAAGTGCTGGGGCGCGGATGACACCGGCAAGCAGTTCGAAGGGGACTACCTCAAGCACGCCGAGAAGGTCCTCAAGCAGTTCGGCGACCTCAGTAAGAGCCTGACGGAGATCAAGACCGGCCTCGACGAGATGGCGAAGATCTACCAGAAGGCCGAAGAGGGGTCCGTCAGCGCGGTCAAGGGCGTGGGGCGGCGTTAGAGCGTGGGCCTCGTACTCCCCTCCGAACTTCAGTGGCTGGAATGGATCGTCGGGTCGGACTGGCCCGAGGGCGACGAGACGGCGATGCGGCGTGGCGCCGACGCGTGGGTCGAGGCCGCCACCGACATCAACGAACTGATCGGTGACCTCCAGGCGACGGCGACGAAGGTGCTCGGCACCGTCGACAGCGTGGGCGCCGAGGCCTTCAGAAGGCACTTCGAGACCTACGTCTCCACCGATCCGCAGTACCTGACCAAGCTGTCGCAGGCGTGCCAGGCGCTCGCCCAGGCGATGAACAACGGCGCGAACGAGATCGAGTACGCGAAGTACATGTTCATCGCCCTGTTGATCATCACGGCGATCGAGATCATCTCACTCATCGCCGCGGCGTTCGCGACGTTCGGGGCCTCAACGGCGGCGATCCCCGCGGTCCAGGTGGCGGCTCAGATCACCTCGCGGACGATCTTGCAGAGACTGCTCATCGCCATCGCCAAGGACGTGGCGCGCGGCCTTCTCGAGGGCGTGCTGCTGGACCTCGCGATCCAGGGAATCCAGATCGCGAAGGGCGACCGCGAGAAAGTCGACTGGAGCAAGACGGGCGCGGCCGCCCTCGACGGGGTCATCGGTGGCGTCATCTCCGGCGGGATCGGCGTCGGGATGGGCAGGGTGCCGGGGCTGGGCGAGGGCGCCGAGAGCGCGCTCGGGGGCATGCTGAGGGGAGCCGCCCGCGAGGGCCTGTCCGAGGGGATCGGCGGGGTCGCCGGCACCGTCGCCAGCGCGGCGATCTCCGGTGAACCGCTCACCGCCGAAGGGCTGGCCAAGAGCGCCACCTCCGGTGCGTTCGGTGGCGCCGTCGGCGGTGCCAAGGGCGGTCTCGGCGACGTCGACGTCCCCCAGGTCGGCTCGCCGAACCTGGGCGGGGCGGCAGATCCCGGCGCTCCCGGCGGCGGTGGGTCCGGCGACGGGTCCTCCGGTTCGGGCGGCTCGGACTCCGGTTCATCGGGTTCGGGCGGCTCTGGGTCGGGCGACTCCGGTTCGGGCGGCTCCGGTTCGGGCGGCTCGGGCTCGTCCGGTTCGGATGGCTCCGGTTCCTCCGGATCCGGCCCGTCGGGCTCGAACCTGGCCGGTGGGGGCGGTTCCGCCGACGGCGGATCGAGTGGCACCACGATGAGCGCGGGCGGCTCCGACGGCTCTTCCTCGGCGAACGCGTCCGCCGGCGGAGGCTCCGGGCACGCCGGTGGATCCGATGGTCAGGCGGCGTCGACGTCCGGCGGCGGTTCACCCTCGGTCCTTTCCTCCGCCGACGGCGGCGGGGGCGCACAGCATGGTGGCGGCGGCGCCGGCACGACCGGAGACGGCAACGGGTCGAGTCCTTCGGGCAACCGGGTCGCCGACGCGCTGAACACCCAGACCGTCGGCGACTCGTCCGGATCCTCGACACAGTCCTCGCCGAGCGGCGGCCACGCCGCCCCCGCCGATCCCGGGACGTCCCATGGGGCGCCGTCCGGGACGCAGGGCGGCGATCCGCAGGATGGCGGCTCGCCGGGCCGCTTCGACGGCCCGAAGGAAGGCACGTCCCTGGCCGGTGCCGCAGATCCGGGCTCCGCGCCGGGCTCTCAGGCACAGCCGGGAGGGGCCGCTCCGGTGCCCCCGGGCGGAGCGGGAGCCCCGATGTCCGACGGCCGCTCCGGCGGACCGGCCGGCGCGTTCCCCATGGGCGGAGCCGCGCCGGGAGGTTCCCCGGCGGGCGCGCCATCGGCCGGCGCTCCTCCTCGTACGGCAGGAGACGGCTCACGCCCTTCGGGCCAGAGCGGTTCGCCGTCGGGCTCGCCTCCGCGCACGCCCGAGCGGGCCGGTGACCCCGGTCGTCCGGCCGGCGACGCGCCTGCGGCGGGCCGCACGCCCGACCCTCGTACAGACCACGCGGGCAGGGGCGACAGGCCCCCAGCCCGACCGGGGGGCGAGGGAAGGGCCGAAGGCCCTCCCTCCCGCCCGCCACGCGCGTACGCCCGCCCGCCGGAGGCCACCCCGCCCCCCGGCACCGGAACGCCGGACGGTACGGGGCCACAGACGACTCCCGCACCGCCCGAGGTGGGCTCCGGGCCCGAAGTGGGTGCGGGGCCGCCGGAACCGGGTCCGAGCCCGGAGGTCGGCCCCGGGCCATCGGAACCGGGTACCGGCCCGGAGGCCGGTCCAGGGCCACAGGTCGGTTCAGGGCCGGAGGTCGGTTCGGGGCCGGAGGTCGGTTCGGGGCCGCAGGAACCGGGTCCGGGTCCAGAGGTGGGTGCCGGGCCGCAGGAACCGGGCTCAGGACCAGAGGTGGGTGCCGGGCCGCCGGAACCCGGTACCGGCCCGGATGGCACCGAGGTGCACGAGGGATCGGGAACGCAGGACGGCGCTGAGCCGGACGCCCAGGACCCGCAGCAACCGGCCCCGGTGCCGGAGAACCTCCCGCCGCACTTGCACGACGTCTATCGCATGAGCGAGGAGACCCCGGCCGGCCGGTCGTTCTTCTCGCCGGACGAGCAGAACATGCGCGACCTGGCGCAACAGGTGCCGCCCGATCCCGACGGCGGCTATGTCGTCGACGGTCACGGCCGGCCCGACGCGATGCAGGTCGGAGACATGCTGCTCAATGCCCGCGACGCCGCCGACCTGATCAGGAGCGATCCGAACTGGGGCGGCCGCCCCATCATGTTGATCTCGTGTGAGACGGGGCAGGGGCCGGACTCGTTCGCCTCCCAGCTCGCACGGGAGCTGGGCGTGCCGGTCACCGCGCCGGACCAGCTGGCCTGGACCGACGACACCGGCAACATCTACTCCGCGTCCGGCGTGTACGAGCCGGACGATTCGTTCGTGCCGACCTGGCCGCCGGACGGCGGCTGGAGTTCGTTCGAACCCGACGGCACGGTCACCCCCGTGGGCCACGACGGCCTTCCACCCGGCCGCGATTGGGCTTATGGCGATTCGGACACACCGGATACACCGGACTCACCGGACCCGGATGCCGAGAACCGCGGCGCGGACGACCTTCAGACCGGCGACGACGGCCGGCTCCACCGGGAGGGCGACGAACCGGGTACCTACCGAGACCCGGACGGAACGCTGCATCGTGACGGCGATCCAGCCGGCTGGTACCGCTCCGATGACGGAAAGCTGCACCATCCCGACGATCCGCCGGGCTCATTCCGCAACGAGCACCATCACAACCTGTACGGTGCGGGCGGGCGCATCCCCGACCACCTCACCGAACGTGATATCGACTACCAGGCTCAAAAGGGAGAGCCGACCGAATATCACGTCATCGATGAAACCCAGGCCGACCTGGAGAATCTCGCGGACAGCCGCGAGGACCAGTCGGAGCACGGTCTCGGTGGTCGCGCGGACCTCCGCGACGACATGGCCACATATTTCGATGAGTTCGGCATCGAATCGATCAATGAGCTGAGCAGCACGAAGCTCGACGCCGCGATGGCCGACCTGCAGGACAAGATCAGAGATAATCCAGATCTGTCCGACGAGGAGAAGGCGGAGGCCCTGGACCGGCTGCAGGAGCTGGACGGGCACGCGTTCGAATACAACACGAAAATGCAGGCGCTCGTTCAGGTCAGCGAGCAGATGGGCATGATTGCGGCGGTCGACTACGCGACGAACGACCGCGGTGGCATCCTCCTCACCCCGTCCGAGGACAAGCCCGGAACGCCCGGGACGATAGACGTGGTGTCCTTTATCGACGGAGATCCGCCCACCCTGCTCTGCGTCGAGGCCAAGGGCGCCGGCTCCGACCTCGAGACCCGTACGGTCGAAGGCGACAAGAAGGCTCAGCAGGGCAGCCCGGAGTATCTGCGGCACGTCCTGTCCATCGACCGTGATCTCGCGGCCGCGCTGGCGGACCGGCCCGAGGTGAAGGCGAAGATCGAAGCGGCACTCGCCGCGGGAACCCTGCGCGTCGAGTATCACCTGATGCACGCCGACAAGAACGGCATGGTCACGCGGTCGGAGTTCGACCTGAAGCGCGACCCGGATCAGCCGTTCAGAGCCGACCAGGTCGCGGGAGCCGAACCGGGCGGCGGCCCGGGACGCGCCGATCCCTCCGCGGCGGCGCGAGACGCGGCGCCCCCGCCACGACCGGAGTTCGCCGCGCCCCGCTCGGCCGGCGGTGACGGCGGTGACGGCGGTGACGGTGGTGACGGCGGTGATGGCCAGGGCACCGGGCGGCGTGACACCAACGCCCCTCAGGACGGCTCGGGCACGCAGAGTTCGTCCGCGGGTTCCGGGCAGACCGCGACCGAGCCTGCCTCGCCGGCCCCTCGTGCCGGTGAGGCGGGATCGAGCTCCGATGGGCAGGGCGCGCGGCCGGGTTCTCCCGAGGCCGCCTCGGCGTCGCGCGCGGACATGGGCGGCCCGTCCGGCGAACAGAGCGCGGGTCCCGTGCGACCCGACAGGACACCGGCCGAGACGGCCGCCGCGAGTGCCGCGTCGCCGCCCGCCGCTACCTCGGACGACGCTGCGCCGGCCTCGGATGGCCGGGACGGCCAGAGCACCGAGGATCGGACCGACGACGGGACCGACGACGCGTCCTCCGCGGCTGAGGAGGACACGCGAGCGCCCGAGGCCCCGGTGTCCCGCGCACCCGTCCGGGAGGCGCCCGATCATGACTCCATCGAACTCGCCAAGCAGTACAAGGAACTGCTCGAACGCCGGGAGGACGTCGATCCCGGAGATCCCGCGTCGGAGGAGTTGGCGCGTGAGATCGAAAGGCTGGATGGTGAACTGGATCGGCGCTTTCCCGACGATGCGGCACGTGATTACGTCGAGCAGTACGCGGACGTGCACCGCAACATCGACCAGCTCGCGGCGGAGACGGGACAGGATCCGGCGGCTCTGCGTGAGCGGATGAAAGCCGAGTTGGACGAACTCTTCGCGGGCAAGCCCGTGGGCATCCGCATCGACGCGGACACGCTGCTGCAGGTCCTCGAGGACGGCCGATTCAAATCACAGTTCGAGAGCGGGGTGTCGGGCGGACTCTTCCGGCCGGAGTTCCGCGCCGAAGTGGAGTCCGCGTGGTTCGGTCACCCGGCGGACCTACCCGGCCGCGAGCGTCCCCTTTACGGTTACGTCCAGATCGGTGACGACCGCCCTGCGGGTATCGGTGAGCGCGGCATGACGATGAACACCGATGAACTATCGAAGTACGGTGAAGTCCAAGTCGTTCTCAACTCCGAAGTGCTGGAGCGCACGACCGCTTGTGTCGGTGATTCCCTCGACAATCGTACGGGGACGATTCCCAGCCCGATCATGAATCCGCGGCCAGAGTCATATGGCGCGTTCCCTAGTTCCGCAGAAGGGCGCGAGGCCGCGCTCGCCGGCCTGGATCGAGATTATGAGAGCACAGCATTCCAGGGTAGGGCCTATATAGAGGCGCAGATCCACGGTGGCGTCGCCATCGGTGACATCGATCACGTCATTTTGCATGGCACGGAGAGTCCGGAATTGCGTGCGGCGCTGGACGAGGCGGGACTGGATTGGCGTATCGTTAACAACGAGACCCTCGCGGAGGGTGGCACCCCCGAGGAGCGTGCTGCTGCGTGGCAGCGTACCTTCGAGGACCTCGCGTGGGTTGAAACCGAGATCAATCGCTTGAACGATCTCCTTCCCAGTCATGACCCGGATGCCGATATATGGCAATGGGACTTGGATCGGGCAACGCGAATACAACAGCAACTACTTACTGAGATCGAACGGCTTCGGCCGGGATGAGAAGATAGTCGATATGCCGAGGATCGTTGCGAGGCGGCCCGACGGGACGCTACTCGTCGCCGTGGGTCATGCGGGACTCATCGTCCATCCGGACGGGTACATTCCCGTGATCCGCGAGAATATGCGGATATCAATGGTTTACTCATTGTTCGCCCGGCCTGGGTGGGAGGAGGTCAACGAGCCAGTGCCGGAGGGTCTTCTCACGCAGGAACATATCGCGGCGATGCGTGAATTCGACAAGCAGCAAATGGAGAAGGCTTCGCCACGCGAGCGGAGAAGGCTGGAGCGGTACCGCCTGGACACGGGCGACGATTAGCCGTGAGCCGGGGTGATACGGGGTCCGGCCGGTGTGCGCGCTGGACGGGTCACTGGGATGAGGTCATGGTCGAGCGGCGCATATCCTCGGACGAGGAGATCTCCGACCTCGTCACGGGGCTGCGGACCCTGGACTGGACGTGGGATCCCGATGAGGTCGATCAGGTCGTCGAGCGGTTCGGCTGGAAGGTGGAGTCGCGTCGGCGCAGGTCCGTGCGGCTCGACGCCGGATTCGGGATGGCCACCGGTTTCATCGACTTCTCGCGGGACGGCAAGGTCGAGCAGATATCGGTGGCCGTGTGCGAGTCCGCCAGTGCCGAATCGCCTGAAGGCAGGGCTTACGTCCAGGACGCCTTCGCCAAGATCGTGGCGGCGGCCACGCGGGCGCTGGGTGAGCCCACCGAACGCGTTCCGGGCGAGTCGGCCGAGGTGCGGTGGCGTGGGGACGAGGCGACCGTCGGAGTGAAGCGCCTGTCGGTGCAGGTGAACGTCTTCCTGGCGACGAACGAGTACGTTGACGAGTTCGATCGGGTCGTGGAGCCGGGATCGTGAGCGTCGTGGATCGGGAGTGGTTCGGGCCGGAATGAGACTGATAGAGGCATGCCCAGGATCATCGCGAGGCGGCCGGACGGAACCGTACTGGCGGCCGTTGGCCATGCCGGGCTCATCGTCCGGCCGAACGCATTGCTCCCGATAATGCGCGAGCATATGCGAATATCGCTGGTGCACTCGTTGATGGCCAGGCCGGGCTGGAAGCCCGTCGACGGGCCGGTGCCCGACGGACTTCTCGCCGAGGTCCATATCCAGGCCATGCGGGAATTCGACCGGCACCAGCGCGAGACAGTGGCGCCCTACGAACGGGAGTTGTTCGAAAGCGCCCGTCCGGATACCGGTGACGACTAGCGGGATGGAACCCACCCGGGAAAGACGTCGAGCACCGAGTTTCGGATGCCGTTGAGCGGAGCGGCTGGTCGCTAGGATGAGAGTCATGACTGATCGGCGCGTATTGTCGGAGCAGGAAGTCGCCGACCTGGTCACGGGGTTGGGCTCCCTCGAGTGGTCGTGGGAGCCCGACGAGGTCGACGGGGTCGCCGAGAGGTTCGGCTGGAAGGTCGAGTCGCGCCGCGGCCGGTCGGTACGACTGGACGTCGGATTCGGGGTGGCCAGCGGCTTCTTCTACCTCTCGCGGGCCGGGAAGGTCGACAGGATCTCGGTGGCCGCGTGCCGATCCGCGAGCGCCGAGTCGGCCGAAGGGCGGGCTTACGTGCAGGACGCCTTCGCCGACGTCGTGGCGGCGGTCACGCGGGCGCTGGGCGAGCCCACCGAACGCGTCCCGGGCGAGTCGGCCGAGGTGCGGTGGCGTGGGGACGAGGCGACCGTCGGAGTGAAGCACCTCTCGGTGCAGGTGAACGTCTTCCTGGCGACGAACGAGTACGTCGACGAGTTCGATCGGGCCGTGGAACTGGGGTTGTGAGCGCCGTGGATTGGGAGTCGTTCGCCGAGGGGCTGGCCGAGGAACTGGCCGCCCTGCCGGCCGGAGCACTGGTGGTGATCTCCGAGTTCGCCGACGGCTCGAGCGGCCGGTACGCGCAGTTCGTCCAGAGGCCCGACCGGTTGATCGCCGAGGTCGTGGAGAACTCGTTCCTGGAGCCGGAGCAGCGGGCTTCGGCCGGCGGCGAGAGCGCGATCACGGCGGCGGGCTGGCGACCCGCGGACCGGCCCGCCGGCCGGGAGAACTGGTGGACCGAGCTGGGATGGCCCGCCTCGGCCCGGCAGTACCGGGACATGGCCGGGATGGTCGTCACGGCCCTGCGCGACGGGTACGGCATCGCCGACCCGGGCGAGTTCCGGTACCGGGCGTGGAACGAGAAGAAGGGCAACGACCCCTTCGACCTGCCCCGGCTCGGCCTGCCCCGCGAGAAGCCGCGTAAGGCGAAGCTGTTCGACGGGGAGGACCTGGACGGCCGGCCCTACGTGTCCCGCCCACCGGTCGACGCGGCCGAACGGGAACGCTTGCTGGAGTACCTGCGGAAGGCCCCGATCGTGCTGGCGGCACGGGGGTTCGACGCCGACCGGCTGGAACCCGGCGGGCACAAGGACGTCCCGATGGCGTTCCACACCGACGGCGAGTGGGTCTGGCCGGGGGCCGTCGGCTACTACCTGCGCAAGCACGACGTGGCCCCGGAGCCCGATCTCGTCGACCATGTCCGACGGATGGACTTCCAGTTGCCCGAGGTCGACGAGCGCGCTCGTGCCGCCGCCCTATCGGTGATCACCGGTCCCAAGGGCGCGGCACCGGCACGGCCGGCGGATCAGACCGTACGGCGGTCCACGCCGGACCGGCCGTCCGGTGGCCGGTCCACGGCGCCGGACCGACGACCCACGCCTTCGGCCGGCGCGGCCGACGAGGAGAACTCGATCGAGCCGTTGCCCGGCGAGCCGCCGTTGTCACTGCTGCGGGACCGCCGGGTCGTCGGCCTGCCGGTCGATGCCGAGGTCGACCGGCACGGGGACCCGGACGGAAACTTCACGTACGCGGTGCGCACGCCCTTTGAGCGGCGGTCGTGGCCGGTGGAATGGGCGGACCGCCCCTATCACGTGTACCGGTTGCGGCGGCCGTTGCGCGTGCTGACGGGCGTCGCGGTGCCGTGGTTCGACCAGCCCGGCGGCGGGATCGCCTACGTCCTGCCGTCCTCGGTCGCGGACCTGCTCGCCGACGGCACCCTCACCGAGGTCACCGGCGACCGGTAGTTCGAGTGCGCTTGCGCCGGACGGGCATGACGGCACGACGCCGGTGCCTCGTCCCGCCCGGGAGCACCCTCGGGGACGAGGGCGGCGCGGCCGAGGTGGGTGGCGCGCGACGTGGCCGAGGTGGGCGGTGTGGGCGATAAGCCGTTGTTCGTCACGGAGCGGCCCCTTACGGTCGTGGCATGCCCGTCGCCGTACGCCGCGCCGAACCGGCTGACCTTCCCGTCCTACCGGAGATCGAGGGAGCGGCCGACCTGCTGTTCGCCCGGCTGGGAATCGTGTTCCCGCCCGGCCCCACCGTGATCGAGGAGGCCATCCGGGACGGCGAGCGCATCTACGTCGCGGGAGACCCGCCGGTCGGGTTCGCCGCCGTCCGGGAGCGAGACGGCGGCACCCATCTGGAACAGATCGCCGTGCATCCCCATCACTATCGCCGGGGCATCGGCACCTCGCTGATGGACCAGGTCATCGCGCATGCGGCCGAGGCGGGATCTCCTCGCATCACGCTGATCACCTTCCGCGACGTGCCATGGAATGCCCCGTGGTACGCCCGGTTCGGCTTCACCGAGATCCCCGAGGTGGCCCACGGCCCCGAGATCCGGTCCCTGTGGCAGGCCGAGATCGCTGCCGGCCTCCACGAGCTCGGCCCGCGTGTGGTCATGTCCGCCCGGCCCACCCCGGGCTCCCCCTTGCCGTCATGATCATGCGGTCGTTGTCGCAACGACCGCATGATCACGAAGGGTATGGGGGTGTCAGGGGGAGGGGCCCGAGTGCGCCGCGGTGCGTTGCCTCCGCCGACGGCGTCGGGCTCGCAGGCGGCGGAGGAGCCGCATGGCGACGTAGACCAGGATGATCAGCAAGATCAGGGCAACCACCGGCAGCAGGATGGCCAGCAGGCTCATCCCGAGGGAGATGGTGTCCTCCACCGTGCTGACCACCGGCGTGCCGGTCCCCATCGTGCCCCCGTTGACGACCGGTCGCACACTGGCCTTGGTCGCGTGGACGACGAGGGCCACTGCCATGCCCAGCGTCCAGCCGATCCAGGAGTGCTCGCGCATGAAGGCCGAGGAGTCGAGCTGTGCCGCGGCGTTGCTCGCGGCGAACACGGCACCACCGGCGGCGGGTCGTACGAACGTCTGGATGGCGTCGTTCACATGGTCGACAACGGCGATCTTGTCGAGCACCACCTCGGCGGCGAGCAGCACGGCCACGGTGGCGAGGGCCCAGCCGTTGGTCATCCAGGAGAACTCGGCCGGCACGGTCACCACATCGGAGTACCGGTCGAGCAGCCCAATGACCAGGATTGGGATATAGGCGTTCAGTCCGGCCGCAGCTGACAGGCCCAACCCTGTCACCATTGCGAACAATGTGATCGCCCCTCGATGTGATCCGTTGTAGCCCGTTGGACGTGGGGGTTCTCGTCCGGGTTCCTGGGCGTTCGGGGAGGGGGCAGAGTTCGTGATCGACGTCACCTGACGTCGTGATCTCCGGCGAGAACCCGGCATGGTGTCGAACGTCTACGGCCGGCAGGTGGAGAGGCAGGCGATCGCGGACCTGCCCGCGACCCTCCCGGCCGCCGCGCGCAGCACCTACGTGTACGAGGGCAACTCCCAGGTACTCGACCACGTCCTGCTCTCGCGACCGGCTACAGCGACATCGTGCACGTCAACAGCGAGTTCACCACCCCGGCGAGCGACCCCCCAGGTCGTACGACTGCCACTTCCGTAAGCACCGAACTGCCGTAGCCGCGAGCCTCGTCATGTCCGACCACCGGCCTACCGGCGGGACCGGTGGTCTGGAGGCTCAGTCCGGATAGGCATGGATATCGGCTCGGTGCCCCGGCGTGCTCGCGAACTTGCCGTCATCAGTAAGCAGCGGCATATCCAGTACCTCGGCCAGCGCCACATACATCGCGTCGTAGGCGGTGAAATCGTGGCGCAGATCCAATACGCGCTTCTGAAGTGGCTGCATGGCCTATCGCACGATCCGCAGGCCCGCATAGTCGGTCAGCATCTGGTCGGCACGCTTCAGGCTGACGCGGACGCTGGGCGTGCTCGTGATCGTCAGGCCCGAATGGCGCTGGAGACCTCGGCGTCGATGAGCGCTGGGGCGTGCACCGTACGGGCCAGGCGCTGACGCAGCAGATCATCACCCTCCACGTTGCACAGCAGCCGGATGATGATGGAGCAGTCGACGACGAACGTCATCACCGACCGTCACGTATGAACGACCGGAGATCCTCGATCGAGTAGTCGACCGGCTCACGTGCGGCGATATTCGTCATCACGTCCTCGATCGATGGTCGTGCCGCCTCTTCCGTCAGGAGGTCGCGAAGGTAGACGGCCAGGGACTGCCCGCGAGCCTCGGCGCGTGCCTTGAGTATGGCGACGACATGCTCAGGGACGTCCCGCACCTGCACGACTGTGGTGTCCATTAGGCCATCTAAGGTGTTCTGCATGCGCACTGCATGCAGATTCCCCCTCCGCATCACCGCCGAGTCCCATGCACTGTCGTGATCTTGTAGTCGTTCGCGCTGTTCGGATGAGCCGCTGATCACTCGTCAGCCGAAGTCGCCGTGCTTGATCGAGGTGAGGAGGGTGTGCCACTCCGTGGGCGTGACGGTGAGCATCGGTCCGTTCGGATTCTTCGAGTCGCGTACGGCCACCAGCCGGTCGGCCCGCGCCACCTCGACGCATTCCCCCTCTCCGCTTCCGCTGTGGCTGCTCTTGCGCCAGACGGCGTGGGAAAGGTCCGGTTCGGTCATAGCTCTGAGATTATGCGCTGGATCAAGGTCCGGGAATCGGTTTCCGACAGTGCCACGGCACAGGCCCGCTCGAATGTCTCGCGGTAGCGGACGAGATCTGCTTCATCCTCCAAGGTCAACCGGCCAGTCAGATGGTCGACCAGCACTGCGCTGAGGATGGACGGCCGCCCGATCTCCAACATCGTGGACGCTCCGTTGATGCCCGGATCGGCCATGCAGGAGAACGGAAGGACCTGCAGGGTGATGTGGTCTCGTTGAGACTCGTTGAGCAGTTGGTGTAGCTGGGCGCGCATCACCTCACGGCCACCCCTGACTCGGCGCAGCGTGGCCTCGTCGAGGATCGTCCGCAGCTGTGGCGGGTCTGGTCGGCGCAGGATCTGCTGTCTGGCCATCCGGAACGCGACAAGCTGATCTGCCTTGCCGATCTGGCGCTCCACCAGACTCGACTCCATGACGGCGCGTGTGTAGGCCTCGGTCTGTAGCAGCCCGGGGATGAACTGTGTCTCGATGGCGTCGAGCAGCGTGGCGTCGTACTCCAGTGAGGCGTAGTCGAGTCCGGAGGGCGAGAGGACGTCTTTGAAGTCTGTCCACCAGCCGGTCTGGCGGGCTTGGCGGGCCAGTTCCATCAGGCCCACGCGGAGGGTGCCGTCGGGGGCGCCGTACACGTCGAGGATGTGTTTCAGGTCGCGCAGGCGGAGCGGCTGGAGGCCGTTCTCGATCAGGCTCAGCGAGCCGGAGGAGCGTTCGACGCGGTGGCCGGCCGCCTTGAGCGTCATTCTCTTGGCCTCGCGCAGCTCGCGCAGCGTGCGGCCGATCCGGCGGAGGCGCGCGGAGGACGGGGGTTCTTCCGGCATGTGGTCAGCGTGTCACGCTCCGTTGTCGGCCGGGCGTGAAAGCGCGTCGCTCTCAATCTTCAATTTTCGATCGTCCCGAGGCGGTCGAAAAGTGTTGTCTTCGCTACCGTGCGCGACCATCGTGGCAGGCGGCATCGAGGACAAGGAACGGTGATGACGCCGAGCGAGGCACGCTACGCACTACTCGTCCGTCTGGCGTGGGAACTGCACGCGATCCCGGTGAACTCGTGGCTGGTGCTCCTCGGCCGTGCGGAACCCGTGCTGTACGTGCCCCGAAATGACGGGCGCAAGGACGCGATCGTCGCTCTGCCGCACACGGGCAGGTGGCTCCTGCTCTGGCGGGGCACCGTGTTCGACGGCGGAGATCTCCGGGTGGCCGCTCGGCGCATCGCGATGGGGGCGGCCAGATGAGCGAGACGGTCGTCATCGGTGCGATCACACTGCCGGGCCTGGGTCGTTCGGTGGCGCACGCCCGGAGTTTCACCCGCGACGTGCTTGGAGCCGGACACCCTTCGCTCGGGGACGTCCAGATGTGTGTGAGCGAGGCGTTCACCAACGGCGTGGTGCACACCGCCTCGGGGCGGGGCGGCAAGATCACCGTCGTGTTCGTCGCCGCGGACGACATGGTGATAGCCGAGGTCACCGACGACGGCGCAGGAGGGGCCCTTCCCCGTCTCCGGGACGACCTGATGGGGGTGAGCGGCCGGGGTATGCGGATCATCAACGCGCTGGCCTTGGGCTGGGGCGTCCGGCCGGAGGGCGGTCGGACCACCGTCTGGATGCGCTTTCCCGGGCCGATCCCGGTGATTCCATGACCGCCGGCGGAGTTATCCACAATTGTTGTGACCGACCCACAACACTCTGTGAGAATGCCAGCCTGGCGAGCATGGAGACGAGGAGGCACCATGAGTGTCATGCACATCAACGACGTTCAGTTGCCGGACGATCGGCCGCTCACCGTCGACGATCTCGAACTGTTGCCCGACGATGGCAACCGTTACGAGTTGATGTACGGGGTGCTTGAGGTGAGCCCGGCACCCGGCGGCGAGCACGAGGACGCGCTTCACCGGCTGGAGTTCCTTCTGGAGCTTTGCCGTCCGGCGAAGTTCAAGCTCATGGGAGGCCAGGGCGTGAATCTCCACGGAGATCCCACCCGGCACCGGATTCCGGACACCACCGTGATCCGGCAGGACGAGTTCGAGTCGAAGTACCAGGTCCGCCCCGCTGTGCTCGCGGTGGAGGTCGCCTCTCCCGGCACCGCGCTGCGGGACCGGAACGTCAAGAAGGCCGAGTACGAGGAGTTCGGCATCGAGTCGTACTGGATCGTCGTGCCGGATCCGGACCATCCGAGCATCACCGCGTACGACCTTCGCGACGGTCGCTACGTGCAGGTCGCCCATGTCGTGGACGACGAGGTCTTCCGCACCGAGCAGCCTTACCCGTTCGCGGTCAGTCCGCGGCAGCTCGTGACGCAAGGGGAGTGGCGGCCCGGGGATAGGCGTCCGTGACCCCGCGAGGCCAGGTCCGGCGGGAACCGGCTCCGGCGGTGGACGTCTTCTATGGCTGAGACTCCGGGAAGGGCGACGACCACACCCCGGTCCGACCTGCGTCCCGGGGGCGCGGTCAGAGATCCTGGCTGATGGCCTCCGCCGTCGCGCGCAGCGGCGGAAGCATCGTGTGCAGGTTCTCCTCAGTCATCCGCTGGTGCGGCAAGCTGACCGCCAGCGCGGCGAGCGCGCGGTCCAGATGGTCTCGTACGCAGACCGCTACCGCGTCGAGTCCGGCGGCGCTCTCCTCGTGGTTCACCGCGTAGCCGAGGTCGCGAACGCGGCGTAGCTCGTCGCGCAGCGCGTCGACGTCGGTGATGGTGTGGTCGGTGACGCGGGTCAGCCCGTCCGCGAAGAGCGCGAGCACCTCGTCGTCCGGCAGTTCGGCGAGCAGGGCCTTGCCGCCCGAGGTGCTGTGCGCGGGCAGCAGGGTGCCGGTGCGCGAGGTGACGCGCAGCGGCCGGTCGCCCTCCACCCCGTCGATGAAGCGGCTGCCGGTGCCCTCGAGCACGATCAGGTTCACCGTCTCGCGCAGTTCGGCCGCGAGCCGCTCCATGTGCCGCCTGGCCTTGCGCCGTACGTCCAGCCCGCCGACCGCCGACAGCCCGATCTCCACGACGACCCGGCCGGCCCGGTAGGCGCGGGAGACGCGGTCCTGGGCCACGAACCCGCGGTGCGCCAGCGTGAGCAGCAGGCGATGCGCCGTCGAGCGCGCCACGCCGAGCTCGTCGCTGACGTCGGTCACCCGCACCTCGCCACGCTCGCGGATCAGCAGCAGCACGAGCATCGCCTTGTCGACCGAGCCGATCGCGTAGGGAGGCAGCGGGTCCGTCATGTGTTCTGTATAACAGAAAGCCAAGCTGAGATCATCCCGCATCCCGCAACGCGTGGGACGATGAGCACGACGGCCCCGACCGGCGTCCGGCCGGTCGTCGGGGCGGGTCATCCGGCCGCCTCGCCGCCCGGTGGCGGCCATCGCACAGCCGAGGAGCATCCATGCCACGACACCGGACCGATTCCAGGACCGCCTCGATCGAGGACGACGTCCTGATCGTCGGCGCCGGCATCGCCGGACTGGTGCTCGCGCTCGAACTGCACGACGCCGGGATCGGCTGCCGCGTCTACGAGGCCGTCCCCGAGGCGGGAGCGGTCGGGGTCGGCATCAACCTGCTGCCGCACGCCTCCCGGATCCTGCACCAGCTGGGCCTCGGCGACAAGCTCGGCGCGGTCGGCGTCACCACGGCGGAGTCGGCCTTCTACAACCGGTTCGGCCAGCTCATCTACCGCGAACCCGCGGGGCGGTACGCCGGTTACGACCACCCGCAGTACTCCATCCACCGCGGAGACCTGCACGCCGTCCTCCTGCGGGCGGTGCGAGCCCGGCTCGGCGACGACGCGGTGCTGTTGGGACGCCGATGCGTCCGGGTCGAGCAGGACGAGACGTCCGCGACCGCCCACTTCCGCTCCTCCGTCACCGACGCCGTCCTGCCGCCCGTCCGCGCCCGGGTGGTGATCGGCTGTGACGGGATCCACTCGGTGGTCCGCAAGCAGCTGCACCCCGGTGAGGGAGAGCCGCGTTACTCCGGCATCAACATGTGGCGCGGTGTCACCCGGGGCCGGCCGTTCCTCACCGGCGCGAGCATGGTGCGGGCCGGCTGGCTCGACCGGGGCAAGCTCGTGGCGTACCCCATCCGCGACTTCGCCGACGGCTCCGGCGACCAGCTGCTCAACTGGGTGGCGGAGATCAGGACGCCGGTCCACCAGCAGCGGGACTGGAACCGCAGGGGCCGCCTGGAGGACTTCATCGGGGCGTTCGAGGACTGGCACTTCGACTGGCTGGACGTGCCCGCGATGATGCGCGGCTCCGAGGCGGTGCTCGAGTATCCGATGGTCGACCAGGATCCCCTGGACCGCTGGACCTTCGGCCGGGTGACGCTGCTGGGCGACGCCGCCCACCCGATGGTGCCGCGCGGCTCCAACGGCGCCGGGCAGGCGATCCTCGACGCGCGGGCGCTCCGCCGGCGCCTCTCGGATGCGCCGGACGCGGTCGCCGCGCTCCAGGCGTACGAGGATGAGCGCCGGCCGGCGACCACCAGGGTCGTGCTCACCAACCGCAGCACGCCGCCCGACGTCATCCTGCGCGAGGTGTGGGAGCGGACCGGAGACCGGCCGTTCGAGTCGATCGACGACGTGATCAGCGCGGACGAGCTCGCCCGGATCACGCAGAGGTACAAGGACGTGGCCGGTTACTCCGCCGCGGCCCTGCGCGACGCGCCCCCGGCGGCGAACGTCTGACCGCCGCCGCCGCCGCCGCGTCCCGCGTTCGCCGGGTCCGGTGCGCGGCGGGAACCCCGGCCCGCTGACAGACGTCTGTCAAAGCGGAGAGCGGGGAGGGCGGCGATGACAGGGCCGGGGGCGTGGCTGGGCTCGATCCGGGAGCGGCTCGGCCCGCGCGGCGGGGCCCTGGTCGTGATCGTCGCGCTGCTCGTCGCGACCGTTGTCCCGCTGGTCTCCCTGCCCGCCGTACGCTGCGCCGTGTTCGGAAGCGGGTGCGCCGGAACGGTGCCCCCACCCAGGGACGAGCCGGACTCGGCACGACGCACGCCGCTGACGCCGCTCGAGGCCGCGACGCATGGCGGCTACGTCGCGCTCGGCGACTCCTACTCCTCCGGTGAGGGCGCGTACGTCCTCGCCGCCGACCGGGCGGTGGTGAACCGCTGTCACCGGACGTCGCAGTCCTACGTCCACGTGGTCACGCGGGCCTTCAAGTTCGCGCGGGGAGCGGCGTTCTGGGCCTGCTCGGGGGCGACCGCGTCGAGTGTCCTGAAGAGACGGTTCGGTGAGCCGCCGCAGGTGGAACGCGTCGGGGCGGGGACCAGCCTGGTGACCATCAGCATCGGCGGCAACGACGTGGGGTTCTCCCGGGTCCTCGCCCGATGTGTGATCAGGCTGCCGTGGACCGGGGACTGCCAGGCCCAGGGCGGCGAGATCGCCACGCGGATGGCCGGGTTGCGGCTGTCGCTCGCGCGGGTGCTCGACGAGGTGACGTCCCGTGGACCGTCGGCGCGCGTGGTCGTGCTGGGCTACCCGCGGCTGTTCTCCGAGATAAGGGGGGAGGGGCTCGACAACATCGGCATCGGCGACCAACGGTGGCTCAACGCCAGGGCGCGCGAGCTCAACGAGGTCATCCGGCAGACGGCCCGTGACGCCGACGAGCGGATCGTCGCCGAGCGGGGCAGGGGCAGCGTCGAGTTCGTGGACGCCTACAGCGGGTTCGCCGGGCACGAGGTGGGCAGCGCCGACCCCTACGTGCACGGGCTCGATGTCGACCTGATGGAGTTGCGCGCCAAGGCGCACAGCTTCCATCCGACCGCCGCCGGCTACCGCAGGCTGGCCGAGCTGGTCACGCGGCAGGTCGGTGCCGGTCCCGGCCGTCCGCTCAACCAGTACCACTGACGGTACCGCGAGACCGCGGCTCAGCCCTCGGTGATCTTGTTCAGCCGCTCGATCGCGTCCGCGAACTCCTCGATCATGTCGTAGACGACCTGCCGGGCCGGCTTCACGGTGTTCATGAGCCCGACGCACTGGCCGACGAAGTAGTTCGCGAGCCGCCTGGCGCCCTCGTTGCCGCTCTCGGCGACCTTGTCGATGTGCCGCATCGCGCCCTCGGCCACGATCATCTGCAGCGGCATCGGCAGCGCCCCGGGGCTCCCCGGGCCCTCCCACTCCTCGGTCCACGCGGACACGAGCTGACGTGCGGGCTTTCCGGTGCGGGACCGGGACCGTACGGTGTCGCGCGATGTCGCCGCGAGCATCTTGGCCTTGACCGCGGGGGCCGTCTCCGCCTCCTCGGTGGTGAGCCACACCGAGCCGCACCACACACCGGAGGCGCCCAGCGCCATGGCGGCGGCCATCTGGCGGCCCGTGGCGATGCCGCCCGCGGCGAGCACTGGCACGGGTGCGACGGCGTCCACCACCTCGGGCACGAGCACCATCGTGGCGATCTCACCGGTATGGCCGCCCGCCTCGCCGCCCTGTGCGACGACGAGGTCGACCCCGGCCGCCACCTGGCGTCGGGCGTGCTCGACGGTGCCGACCAGTGCCGCGACCGCCACACCGGCCTCCCGCGCCCGCTCGACCATGAGCGGAGGGGGTGGTCCGAGCGCGCTCGCGATGAGCCGGATCGGGTGGGACAGCGAAACGTCGATCAGTTCGGCCGCGCCCTGCCGGGTGACCTGACGGGCACCCCCCGCGGCCGCGGCGGCGTTGCGCCGCCGGTCCAGGTCGGGCGCGGGAACGCCGTACTTCTCGAACAGCGACGCGACGAAGCTCCAGTGCTCGGCCGGGATGGCGCCGAGAACGGAGCCGAGATCGCCCTCGCCGCGCCCGGCCCGCTCGGCCGACTCGTCGATCCGGCCCGGCACCAGGACGTCCACTCCGTACGGCAGGCCGCCGACATGATCGTCGATCCAGCGCAGTTCCTCTTCGAGGCGCTCCGGGGTGTAGGCCACGGCCCCGAGCACGCCGAAGCCGCCGGCGTTGGTCACCGCGGCGACCACGTCGCGGCAGTGACTGAAGGCGAACAGCGGGAATTCGACGCCGAACCTCTCACAGACCTCGGTGCGCATCGGCCGGTTCCTCTCCTGTGGTGGGGCGGAAGACGAGATAGGCCTCGCCCTCGCCGGGGTGCTCGAAGGCGGCGGCGAGGGGGAGCCCCTCGCGCAGGAGACCCGCGTCCACTCCGTCCAGCCGTGCGTGCAGCCACGGACCCTCGGCCAGCTCGACCAGCGCCAGCATGGCCGGTGCCGGTGCCGGGGATCCGTCGTCGCGCGGCCTCGCGTGCGACACCGCCCAGCTCACCAGCGTCGCCTGGCCGCCCGCCCGTGCCCAGACGAGCTCTGGGCCGCCGCAGTCGGTGCAGCCGCTCGCGTCGGGCGCGAACCAGCGGTCACAGGCCGGGCACCACTTGATCATCAGCTGGTCGGCGGCGGCACCGTCGAAGAAGGCGTCCGTGCGGCCGTCGCGGCGCAGCACCCCGAACCCCGTGTCGGTCATGGCCGGTGTCCCCTCGGTTGCGGACTGAGGATCAGGGTGGAGTGGTGGTCGAGGATGCCGCCGTTGCCGCTGACCAGGATCACGTCGTTCTTGGTGACCTGCCGCTCCGCGGCGTGACCGCGTGCCTGGACGACCGCTTCCGACAGCGGCGTCATGCCCCACATGTAGTAGGCCGAAAGCTGCCCGCCGCCGGTGTTGGTCGGCAGGGACCCGCCGGGGGCGAGCGCACCGGACGCGGCGAAGGGCCCGCCCTCGCCCTTGGCGCAGAAGCCGTAGTCCTCCAGTGACACGAGCACCGTGTAGGTGTAGCAGTCGTAGAGCTCGCACACGTCGATGTCGTCGGCGGTGACGCCGGCCATCTTCATCGCCACCGGTCCCGAGGTCGCCGCGCCGGTGACCAGGCCGAACTCGCTGCCCCGCTCGAGCCGGTGGCCGGGGTGGCCCTGTCCCCAGCCCCAGATGTGCACGGGCGGCCTGGCGAGGTCGCGGGCACGGTCGGCGCTCGTGACGACGACCGCGACGGCTCCGTTGGAGACCAGGCAGCAGTCGAGCAGGCGCAGCGGCTCGACCACCCAGCGGGAGTTCTGGTGGTCGTCGACGGTGATGGGCTCGCGCATCTGGGCGAGGGGGTTCATTCCCGCCCATCGCCTGGTGGCGACGGCGATGGCGCCGAGCTGTTCGCCGGTGGTCCCGTACCGCGCCATGTGGCGCTGGGCCGCGAGCGCGTAGAAGGCGTTGACGCTGCGGAACCCGAGCGCGGCCGTCATGCCGGTGAACCCGTAGTACTCCCGGGCGGCGCTGTCGTAGGCCGAACCGGCCGGCTGCCGGGGCTTCAGCGGGGCGTCGGCGAACACGCACGCGACGGTGTCGGCGGCTCCGCTGATCACCGACATCGCGGCGTAGGAGACCATCGCCCCGGCGGTCGCGCCGAAGGCGTTCATGTGCGTGAGCAGCCGCAGATCGCGCAGGCCGAGCGTCTCTGCCAGCTCGATGCCCGGCGAACCCGACATGCCATGGCTCACCAGCAGGCCGTCGACGTCGTCGAGCGTGAGACCGGCGTCCGCCACGGCGGCGCGGACCGCCTGGGCCGCGAGCCGGCGCGGGCTCGGCCCGTACACCTTGCCGAGTTCGGTCATGCCGAGCCCGGCGATCGCCGCCTGCCCGAACCGGTCCGTCCGCACACCGCACCTCCACGGGCCACGATACCGAACCTTGTTCGGTTGCCGCGGGTGGCGCGGGGGCGGTGCGTCCAGGTAGGGGCAGGCTGAATCGTCCGCCCGCAGTCCTGAGGGGCGCCAGGCCCTGGCTGCGGACTTGGCAGGACGGAGCCGACATGGTGGCCTCGTCCTTGGGGCTGGCCCGAACCAATCTGGCGAAGGGGGTCCGCCGAAGTGGGAGGTGGCGCGCGAGGAGGCGGAGGCCGCCGAGACGCTGATCCGGCTCGTACCGATCTCGACCCCGGGAGCAGCGTTCCGATCGAGGAAGATGCGACGGCTCGCGAATAGGCCTGCCACCTCCCTCCCCGCTCGTAGCGCGTGTGAGGTGACCCTCTGCTGTACGCTGATCATGATGCCGGATGAGCGCCGCGGAGTAGCGCTTGGGGTTTTGGCGTATGTCCTGTGGGGGATGTCCGCGCTCTATTGGCCGCTCCTTGAACCCGTCAGTGCCGTGGAGATCCTGGCGTTGCGGATCGTCTTGTCATTCGTTGCGCTCGTTGGCCTCTTAACTTTGCTCCGCCGCTGGAATCGGGTACGCCGCCTGGCAAGAGGATTCCGGCAAGTGTGCCTCCTCGTCATCGCCGGAGCGTTGACGTCGGTCAACTGGGGTCTGTTCATCTTCGCCACAATGACCGGTCATGTGGTGGATGCGGCGCTGGGGTACTTCATCACACCGCTGGTCAGCATATTTTTCGGTGTGGTTATATTCCGTGAGCGCCTGCGCGCTTGGCAGTGGGCCGCTTTTGTCCTGGGTGTTGTCTCCGTGGTCGTCCTCACGGTCGACTACGGCACGGTGCCCTGGATAGCCGGTGGTCTTGCCCTGACCTTCGGTATCTACGGTCTGATTAAGAAGCATGTGAGCGTCGGTGCCCTGGAAGGCCTCATGGTGGAGACGGCTGCATTCCTTCCTTTTGCCCTGGTCTTCACCGTGGCGCTTCAGGTCACCGGGAACGCTACTTTCGGGCACGTCTCCGTGGCGAATACCTGCCTGGTGATCGGCGCTGGTTTTGTCATGCTGATTCCGATGCTGCTTTTTAGTGCAGCGGCCACTCGCATCCCGCTCAGTGTCACAGGTATGCTGCAGTTCATCGAACCCTGCGTGCAGTTTCTCATAGGGTTGCTTGTCTTCCATGAGTCGATGTCGGTGACCCGATGGGGCGGGTTCGTCCTCGTCTGGGGTGCTTTGATCACGTTGAGCATCGATGGGCTTCGCGTGCGGCGGCGCATGAGTGGAGCAGTGAGTTCGACCCACCGCTCAGATCATGAGGTGCCGACGCTCTGAGTACGTCTCGGAGGGTCCGGCTCGTCGATCTCCACGGCGCTTCTCTCGATCAGCTCGAACTGCCGCATGAGCCGTTCCAGGTCCGGGGGAGAGACAGTGAACGAATCGTGCACGGCCTCACCGCCTGCGGTGTAGCTCAACTCGTGTCCGCAGGTTCCGTCCCAAATGCCCGTGATGACGCGTAGTGCTGGGGACAGCCGGTCTGCGTGGACTCGCCTCACATGGACGCCTGCCGCGATCTGTTCACGCGCCAGAGCATCGAGGTCGTCGGTCCACTCCTGGTAGATGAACACCCTGCGGATCTCAATTCCGCGGGCAATGGCGTCCACTTGAGCCAGCCAGTACTGGCGGCCTACCGGCTGCAGCCACCAACCGAGGTCCACCGACGGGACGCTGGTGACGCACATTGAGGTCCGACAGTTCTTGATGAGGCTGAGGAAGAGCCGGTTGTCTCCATAAGGCGCACGGAAGTGGCCGCGCTCCAGGTCCGCGAGCGTCCGAAGGCAGTCTTCGAACGCGTCACGGCAAGCGTCTTCGGCCGGCGTACCCTTGAACTCCCGCTCCACATGCTTGGCGGCCCGCAACATCGGCTCCATCAGATCTGGCAACCATGGGATCTTCTCGATCGTGGAGATCATGTATCCCACGCGAGTCTCATGCTCGATGCGGCGCTTGTCCCGGAGCAATGTCTGAACTTGAAGCGTGATCATGCCGCCGATCAGGCCGGCGACAGTGCCCATAGCCTGAGCGGTGTCCTCGCGGACGTAGAAGATAACGGACAGCCCGACCGAGAGGATGATCCCGATGACCAGAATCGGATCGAGTGTGAGCGATGACCTCTGCCTCTGCCGGTTCATCCAGAGCTCCCCGATGTTCACTTTGTTTTATTTGTAGGCCCCGACGGAGCAAAGGATAGACGCAATGCCGCCGAATAGCCTCAATCTTGATCATATTGTGCCTATGTCGCTCAAGCATCGTTAGTGTTGCTCACGGGTGAAAACATGCCATACGAGGTATATGTCCGGTTTCTTACTGCGAAGGCAGACTGGTCTGCGGCTGGATCGATGAAGTGCTTCGCTCGCCGACGTCGGGATGTGGCGATCGCGCTCAGCGCTATGAGCGGCTCGAGAAGGCTGCGCCAGGGCAAGTGCGTACCAGACATCTCAACGGGCAGGGATGCGACGTTCGACGCCGAACAGGCCACAGCCTTCTCACCGGCTTGGCCTGGAACGTAGCTTGCCGCGCTGGTCGCCGACACCGACACGGCCGGCGATGAGCCGACCAGACCTCGGTGGTAGAAGCCCATGGACTCAGGCGCACGTTCCATGAACGCGCGATCAGTCGCATGTTGTGATCGGCCACAAGCGCACGAGGGAACTGCGTCAGGCGCGCGCGAAACGGTCGGTGGCCTCGATGAGCCGGTGCAGGATGCCCGGCTCGTCGAAGGCGTGGCCCGCGTCGTCGACGATGTGGAAGTCGGCCTCCGGCCAGGCCTGGTGCAGGTCCCACGCCGTGGCGACCGGCGTGCACACGTCGTAGCGGCCCTGGACGATGACGGCCGGGATGTGCCGGATCTTGTCCACGCCGAGCAGGAGCTGGTCCTCGGTGAAGAAGCCCTCGTTGACGAAGTAGTGGTTCTCGATCCGCGCGAACGCCACCGCGTAGTCGGGCTCGCCGAAGTGGTCGACCAGCTCCGGATCCGGGCGCAGCGTCACGGTGGACCCCTCCCACTGCGACCACGCCCTGGCCGCCGCGATCCGCACCTTCGGGTCGGGTGAGTCGAGCCGGCGCCCGAACGCGGCGATGAGGTCGTCGCGCTCGTCCTCGGGGATCGGTGCCACGTAGCGCTCCCACAGATCCGGGAACAGCAGCGACGCGCCCTCCTGGTAGAACCAGTAGAGCTCGAACGGGCGCAGCATGAAGATCCCGCGGAGCACGAGCTCGCTCACCCGGCCGGGGTGCGCCTGCGCGTACGCCAGCGACAGCGTGCTGCCCCAGGAGCCGCCGTACACCAGCCAGCGGTCGATGCCCAGGTGCTCGCGCAGCCGCTCCATGTCCGCGACCAGATGCCAGGTGGTGTTGTTCTCCAGCGACACGGCCGGGTCGCCGGCGTGCGGGACGCTGCGCCCGCAATTGCGCTGGTCGAACAGCACGATGCGATATGCCTCCGGATCGAATTGCCTGCGGTGCTTCTCATTGCACCCGGCGCCGGGACCGCCGTGCAACATCACCGCCGGCTTGCCGTCGGGATTCCCGCAAGCCTCCCAGTAGACGGATTGGCCGCCGCCGACGTCCAGAAACCCGGAGTCGTACGGCTCGATCGGCGGATACAGGGTTCGCAGCTCCATGGCCGAGATTGTTCCACCCACGCGTTCCGGACTCGAAACCGCAGCGTACGGGTGGTCTTCATCGAGGATGAGACCAAGCGCATTCGCCGACCGGGCAGACACGGTTGCATAACGCACTTAGAGTTTCCCATGTGAGCGATCTGAACCGATCGGGCGGTTCGCCCCCTTCGCCGGTAGTCGGCAAGCCGTGGCCACCCGCGCGCAACCTCCCCGCCGTGCCCGAGGAGGAGGCTCAGCCCTGGGACACGGTCAAACAGCTCAAGCAGATGGCCGACCTGCTCGGCGACGCGCTGGCCGTCGGGGAGCGCAAGGTCGCCGAGACGCGGGACGAGGCGGCGGCCGCATGGGATGAGCTGCAGCGGGCGCGGGCGCACGCCGAGCAGGCCAAGAAGGACGCTTCGGCTCAGCTCGCGGCGGCACTGGCCGACCGCGAGCAGGCGCAGCGCGACGCCGCCGCGGCCTGGGGTGAGGTGCAGCGGGCGCGGGCGCAGGCCGAGCAGGCCCAGACCGAGGCGTCCGCGCAGATCGCCGCCGCGCAGGGCGACGCCGAGCAGGCGCAGCGCGACGTGGCGGCGGCGTGGGGTGAGGTGCAGCGGGCGCGGGCGCAGGCCGAGCAGGCCGACCGTCGTGCGGTCGAGACGCAGAGCGAGATGAAGGGCCAGCTCGCGTCGGCTTTGAGCGAGCGCGAGCAGGTGGTGGCCGAGCGTGAGCAGGCGCAGCGCGACGCCGCGGCGGCGTGGGGTGAGGTGCAACGGGCGCGGGCCCAGGCCGAGCAGGCCGACCGCAGGGTCGCTGAGGCCGAGACCAGCGTGCAGCAGATGCTGGCCCAGCGCGAGTCGATGCGCGAGGCGAGGGACGAGGCGCAGCGGCGCGTCGAGGAGATATCGGCCGGCCGCCGCAACGCCGAGTCCGAGCGCGACATGCTCGCGGAGCGCGGAGGCGAGCTGTCCCGTGCCCTCGAGTCCGCCCATGCCGAGCTGGCCGCCCTGCGTGCCAAGGTCGGCGAGGCCGAGATGGGGACGCAGAGCCTGCAGCACGCGGCCGCCTCGGCCCGGCAGGAGGCCGACGAGGCCCGCCAGCGGCTCGACGAGGCCCGCCAGCGGCTCCAGGAGGCCGAGGTCGAACGCCAGCAGGCGCTCGAGGCCGCCCGGCAGGCGCTCGAGGCGGCCAAGCAGGCCGAGATGGTCCGGGACACGGCCGCGCAGACACGGGCCAAGGCCGATTCCGAGATGGCCCTGGCACGTGGCCAGATCGACAAGGCCAACCGGGAACGCGACGGCGCGGTGGCGGCGATGCGGCAGATGGCCGCCGAGCGCGACGCCGCAGTGACCAAGCTGACGGAACGCGACCAGTGGGTCGACCAGCTCGCCGACGCGGTCACCGAGCAGCGAGACGCGTTGAAGGCGCTCTCCTCGGAGCGTGACGCCGCGCGCTCCGCGGCCGACCAGGCCAGGGGTGTGATCGACGAGCTCTCTCGTCAGCTCCGTGGGATCATGCCCACCCACTGATCACCGCCGGCCCGCGCCGGCTCCGCCGCCCCTGGACCGGCGGCGGCCGGGGCGACCCGGGAGACCGCGGGCCCGTCTCGGGCCAGGTCATCCGGCCCGACTGTTATTCTGGTGGCCCGTGGACAGGCGGTTCACGACCGCCTCGCCAGCGACCACGGGAGCGCATTCTTGCGATCGGCATCCATTGGTAGTCCACGAACTACCAAGCACCTCTTCGTCACCGGCGGTGTCGCCTCCAGCCTGGGCAAAGGGCTGACGGCATCGAGCCTCGGTCGGCTTCTCACCCTGCGCGGCCTGCGGGTCACCATGCAGAAGCTCGACCCCTACCTCAACGTCGACCCCGGCACGATGAACCCCTTCCAGCACGGGGAGGTCTTCGTGACCGACGACGGGGCCGAGACCGATCTCGACATCGGTCACTACGAGCGGTTCCTCGACACCGAGCTACACGGATCCGCCAACGTCACCACCGGTCAGGTCTACTCCAACGTCATCGCCAAGGAACGGCGCGGAGAGTACCTCGGCGACACGGTCCAGGTGATCCCGCACATCACCAACGAGATCAAGGATCGGATCCGCAGCATGGCCGGCTCCGGGGTCGACGTGGTCATCACCGAGGTCGGCGGCACGGTGGGCGACATCGAGTCGCTGCCGTTCCTCGAGGCGGTGCGGCAGATCCGGCATGAGATCGGCAGGGACAACTGCTTCTTCCTGCACGTGTCGCTGCTGCCCTACATCGGGCCGTCCGGCGAGCTCAAGACCAAGCCGACCCAGCACTCCGTCGCCGCGCTGCGCAGCATCGGCATCCAGCCCGACGCGATCGTCTGCCGGTCCGACCGGCCGATCACGCAGGGGCTCAAGCACAAGATCAGCCTGATGTGCGACGTGGACCAGGAGGCGGTCGTGTCGGCCGTCGACGCGGCGAGCATCTACGACATCCCCAAGGTGCTGCACTCCGAGGGGCTCGACGCCTATGTGGTGCGCCGGCTCGGGCTGCCGTTCCGCGACGTCGACTGGGGTGACTGGGACGAGCTCCTGCGCCGCGTGCACCGCCCGGCCCGCGAGGTGACCATCGCACTGGTCGGCAAGTACATCGACCTGCCCGACGCCTACCTGTCGGTCACCGAGGCACTGCGGCACGGCGGCTTCGGCAACGACGCCCGGGTGAACATCCGCTGGGTCAAGAGCGACGAGTGCGCGACGCCCGAGGGCGCCAAGCGCGAGCTCGACGGCGTCGACGGGATCCTCGTGCCCGGCGGCTTCGGAGTGCGCGGCATCGAGGGCAAGATCGGCGCGGTGCGCCACGCCCGCGAGAACCGGATCCCCATCCTCGGCATCTGCCTCGGCCTGCAGTGCATGGTGATCGAGACGGCACGGTCACTCGCCGGGATCCACGACGCGGGCAGCACCGAGTTCGAGGAGGTCACCTCGCATCCCGTGATCGCGACCATGGCCGACCAGGTCGATGTCGTGGCCGGTGAGCGCGACATGGGCGGCACGATGCGGCTCGGCCTCTATCCGGCCAACCTGGCCGACGGCTCGCTGGTGCGGGAGCTCCACGGCACCGCCAAGATCGAGGAGCGGCATCGGCACCGTTACGAGGTGAACAACGCCTACCGCGAACAGCTGGAGAAGGCCGGGCTGAGCTTCAGCGGCACCTCGCCCGACGGCCGTCTCGTGGAGTACATCGAGCTGCCCCGGGAGAGCCATCCGTTCTTCGTCGCCACCCAGGCGCATCCGGAGTTCCGGTCCCGGCCGACGCGGCCGCATCCGCTGTTCACCGGGCTCGTCTCCTCGGCTCTCGACTACGCCGAGGCGCGCGGCGCCGAGGCGGCCTCGGCCTCATGAGCGACAACGTCCGCGAGGCGTCCGGCGTGATGAGGATCCGGGACACCCCCGAGCGCTGGGAGGTCGTCGACCGGCAGGAGCTGTGCGCCGGACACGTGTTCCGGGTCCGCAGGGACCTCGTGCGGATGCCGAAGGGCGACGGCACCGAGGTCGTCGCCCGTGACGTCGTCGAGCACCCCGGCTCGGTGGGCGTCCTCGCGCTCGACGACGAGGATCGGGTGCTGCTCGTCCGGCAGTACCGCCACCCGATCGGGTACCGGCTCTGGGAGGTGCCTGCCGGGTTGCGCGACGTCGACGGCGAGCCGCTCTGGGAGACCGCCGCGCGGGAGTTCGCCGAGGAGGCCGGCCACCGCGCGGAGCGATGGCACACGCTGGTCGACACGTTCACCTCGCCCGGAATGGGCGACGAGCGGCAGCGCGTCTTCCTGGCGCGGGGGATCAGCGAGATACCCGAGGGCGAGCTGGACTTCGAGCGGGTGCACGAAGAGGCGGACATGCCCGTGGCGTGGGTGCCGCTGGACGAGGCCGTCGCCAAGGTCCTCGGCGGCGACCTGCGCAATCCGACGGCGGTCGTGGGTATCTTGGCGGCCTACGCCGCACGCGCCGGCGGGTTCCGGGATCTGCGCCCCGCCGACGCCCTCGACGCGTAGGCGGCGAAGGGGCGCCCGGCCGATCAGGTTCGTTCTGTCGGCGGGAACGGGCATGATGGACGGGCCCGAGCATGATGGACGAGCCCAGGGCAAGCGGAACGGGTGGGGCATCCCGCCCACGGTCCGCGGGCCGTCCGGCCAGTGAGGAGGCGAGCGTGACCGCCAGCACGGCTCATGACGCCGCAGTCGCCTCCGCGCTGCGGTCGGCGGTCGACACCTACCTCGGCCACCTCGCCGTCGAGCGCGGGCTGGCCGCCAACACCCTCAGCTCCTACCGCCGCGACCTGCGCCGCTACGTCACCGTGCTGTCGGCGCGCGGGCGTACGACGGTCGACCAGGTGACCGAGCTCGACGTACTGGCGTTCCTCGCCGGCATGCGCGAGGGCGACGAGGAGCACCCGCCGCTGTCGGCGGGCTCGGCCGCCCGGGCCGTGGTCGCGGTGCGCGGGCTGCACAAGTTCGCTCTCCGCGAGGGCCTGACCGCGGCCGATCCGGCCCGTGACGTCAAACCGCCCACACCGCCGCGCCGGCTGCCCAAGGCCATCTCGGTCGACGAGGTCGAGCGCCTGCTCGGGTCCGCGGGCCAGGGCGACGGCGCGCGAGCGCTGCGCGACCAGGCCCTGCTCGAGTTCCTGTACGGGTCCGGCGCGCGGATCTCCGAGGCCGTGGGCCTCGACCTCGACGACCTCGACCTCGGCGACGGTTTCGTACGGGTCTCCGGCAAGGGCGGCAAGGTCCGGGTGGTCCCCATCGGCGACTACGCGTGCCGGGCCGTCGACGCCTACCTCGTCCGTGCCAGACCGGCGCTCATGGGCGCCGGCCGGGGCACTCCGGCGCTGTTCCTGAACGCCCGCGGCGGACGGCTGTCCCGCCAGGGCGCGTGGATGGTGCTGCGGGCGGCCGCCGAGCGGGCGCGGCTCTCCGAGGTGTCCCCGCACACGCTGCGGCATTCTTTCGCGACCCATCTGCTCGACGGCGGCGCGGACGTTAGGGTGGTGCAGGAGTTGCTCGGCCACGCGTCCGTCACCACGACGCAGGTCTACACACTGGTGACGGTCCAGCGGCTTCGGGAGGTCTACGCGACTTCCCACCCGCGCGCGAAGGGCTGAACGGTTTCGGCCGCTCGGTCGTTCGCGTCGACTCGGCGAGCGGATCGATGGGAACGTGATGGACGCGCCGGTGAGCATGTCGGCGTGCAGCGGAAGCGAAGCACGAGCATTGGCGCGCGTCGCCTTGCCGCGAGGTTGGTCAATCCGTAGAGTCCCGGTCTTGACGGCAAATCGCGGCCGCCGGGGAGGTTCGAAAGCTGGTGACCAGCACACAGCAGGCCGAGGGGGTTCTCTCGGCCGCCATCGAGACCGATCCGAGGCGTGCCCTGGGTCCGACCCAGCGCCCCGTGCCCGAGTTCCCCGACCCGGAGCCGCTGGCGGAGCACGGCCCGGCCCGCATCGTGGCGGTGTGCAACCAGAAGGGCGGGGTCGGCAAGACGACCACCACCATCAACCTGGGCGCCGCACTGGCCGAACAGGGGCGGCGGGTGCTGCTCGTCGACTTCGACCCGCAGGGTGCGCTGTCGGTCGGGCTGGGCAAGGGCGACCCGCGCCAGCTGGACGTGACCGTCCACAACCTGCTCCTCGAGCGCAACGTCGAGTGGGACGACGTCGTCCTCGAGACCAGCGTCGAGGGCATGGACCTGCTGCCGAGCAACATCGACCTGTCCGGCGCCGAGGTGCAGCTCGTGCACGAGGTCGGCCGGGAGTACATCCTCAGCCAGGTCCTCAAGCCGGCCGTGCCCTACTACGACTACATCATGATCGACTGCCAGCCGTCGCTCGGCCTGCTGACGATCAACGCGCTGGCGGCGAGCGACGGTGTGCTCGTGCCGCTGGAGTGCGAGTACTTCGCCATGCGCGGTGTGGCGCTGCTCATGGAGACGATCGAGAAGGTGCAGGCCCGGATCAATCCCGAGCTGGAGATCGACGGCTTCCTCGGCACGATGTACGACTCCCGGACGCTGCACACACGTGAGGTACTCGGCCGCATCGTCGAGGCCTTCGGCGAGAAGGTCTTCCACACGGTGATCAATCGCACCGTGCGGTTCCCCGACGCGACCGTCGTCGGCGAGCCGATCACCCGCTTCGACCCCTCGTCCATGGGGGCCAACGCCTACCGCGGGCTGGCCAAAGAGGTGCTGCAGAGGTGGCACGCCCTCGCGTGAGCCGCGCCGTGCGTCGCCGTGCCCCATGTCCCCGTGACACCGCCCCTGCCGGGCCGGGCGCGCGCCGAGGCCGTACGATCACTTGATCATGGCACCGGCGGGGAAGGTTGGGGATGGCCTCGGTTACCGTGGGTGAGGTGAACGAGGCGCTGACGGACGGTGCCGGCTCCGGTGAGCCGGCGGCCGGGCATGAGGCCGCGCAGCCGGCCGCGTTCCAAGTGCACCTCGACAACTTCGAGGGCCCGTTCGACCTGTTGCTCGGGCTGATCTCCAAGCACAAGCTCGACATCACCGAGGTGTCCCTGCACAAGGTCACTGACGAGTTCATCGCGTTCATCCGGGCGCGCGGCCGCGACTGGGACCTCGACCAGGCCAGCCAGTTCCTGCTCATCGCGGCGACCCTGCTCGACCTCAAGGCGGCCCGGCTGCTGCCGTCCGGCGAGGTGGACGACGAGGAGGACCTCGCGCTCCTCGACGCTCGCGACCTGCTGTTCGCGCGGCTGCTGCAGTACCGCGCCTACAAGGAGGTGGCCCAGGTCTTCTCCGGGTGGATGGTCGAGGAGGCGAAGCGGTTCCCCCGTCTGGTGCCCATGGAGCCGCGGTTCGCCGACCTGCTGCCCGAGGTGCTCCTCGGCCTTGGCCCGACCGAGTTCGCCCGGCTCGCCGCCAAGGCGCTCACCCCGAAGGCACCGCCCACCGTCTCCGTCGAGCACATCTACCAGCCACAGGCCAGCGTGCGCGAACAGGCCGCTATCCTCGTGAGGCGGCTGCGCCGGCTACGGCGCGCCACGTTCCGGGCGCTCACCTCCGACTGCCCGGGCAACTACGAGATCGTGGCGCGGTTTCTCGCACTGCTGGAGCTCTACCGCGAACAGGCGGTGTCCTTCGAGCAGCTCGAACCCCTCGGCGACCTGCATGTGAGCTGGACCGGCAGCGACGAGGGCGAGGTCGACGTCGGCGACGACTACGAAGGCGCACGAGAGCCGAACGGTGACAGCACGGATGAGTGAGCACACGACCCCGTTCCCGGGCGACGGCCCGCCGGCCGCGCCGGCGGACGATCGCGCGGGAGACGAGGAGATCGACGGTCTGGCCGGGCCCGCGTCGGCCGACCTGCCGAGCCTGCGGGCCGGGCTCGAGGCGATCCTGCTCGTCGTCGACGAGCCGGTGCCCGAGGTGACCCTGGCCCAGATCCTGGAGCGCCCGCGCGACGAGGTGGTGACGGCCCTGCGCGATCTCGCCGCGGAGTACACCGAGCAGGGCCGAGGCTTCGAGCTCCGCGAGATCGCGGGCGGCTGGCGCTACTACACCAGGGACATCTGCGCCCCGATCGTGGAGCGCTTCGTGACCGACGGCCAGCAGGCCCGGCTGACCCAGGCCGCGCTCGAGACGCTCGCCGTGGTGGCCTACCGCCAGCCGGTGAGCCGGGCCCGGGTGTCGGCCATCCGCGGGGTCAACAGCGACGGTGTCTTCCGCACGCTGAGGCTGCGCGGTCTCATCGAGGAGGCGGGGCAGGAACCGGAGACCCAGGCTCATCTGTACCGCACCACCAGGTACTTTCTGGAGCGGCTCGGGCTGAACAGCCTCGAGGAACTGCCCGAACTCGCCCCGTACCTGCCCGACGACGTGGAAGGCCTAGAGGAATCCCCAGCGTGAGCGACAACGAAGGCATCCGGTTGCAGAAGGTCCTGGCCGAGGCCGGGGTCGGCAGCCGCCGCCACTGTGAGCAACTGATCGCCGACGGCCGGGTGAAGGTCGACGGCAAGGTGGTGGCGTGGTTCGGCTCCCGGGTCGACCCCCGCACCGCCGTGATCCATGTCGACGACAAGCGGGTCGAGACCCGAGCCGAGATGCGCTACTACGCCGTCAACAAGCCGCGCGGCGTGGTCAGCACCATGTCCGACCCGCAGGGCCGGCGGACTCTCGCCGACTACGTCGACGTGCCCGAGCGGCTCTTCCATGTCGGCCGGCTCGACACCGACACCGAGGGCCTCATCCTGCTCACCAACGACGGTGAGCTGTCGCACCGGCTGACGCATCCGAGCTACGGCGTCGGCAAGACCTATCTCGCCGAGGTGCCCGGGCCGATACCGCGCGATCTCGGCCGGCGGCTGCGCGAGGGCGTGACGCTCGAAGACGGCTTCGTCAAGGCCGACGGATTCCGCGTCGTCGAGACCTCGGGCAAGCGGGTGCTGGTCGAGGTGACTCTGCACGAGGGCCGCAAGCACATCGTGCGGCGGCTGCTCCAGGAAGTCGGCCATCCGGTCCGCCAGCTGGCGCGCACGGAGTTCGGGCCGGTGCGGCTGGGTGCGCTCAAGCCGGGCACGATGCGGGCATTGACCTCCCGAGAGGTCGGCGAGTTGTACGCGGCGGTGGACCTTTAGGGGGGCGGGGACCGATGGCGGTACGCGCGATCAGGGGAGCGACGCAGGTCGACGCCGACGACCGGGATCAGATCCTCAAGGCGACGACCGAACTCGTCACCGAGGTGATGAGCCGCAACGGGCTCACCACCGACGACGTCATCAGCGTGATCTTCACGGCGACGCCGGATCTGACCGCCGAGTTCCCGGCGCTCGCCGCGCGCAGGCTCGGCTTCCACGAGGTGCCGCTGCTGTGCGCCAGTGAGCTCAACGTCCCGCACGCACTCCCGCGGGTAATACGACTTATGGCGCATATCGCGACAGACCTGCCTCGATCGGCCCTCCAGCACGTCTACCTGCGCGGTGCTTCCGCCCTCCGGCTCGACATCGCCCAGTAGTCTGGCACGGTGGAGAAAGAGGGGGATCCGCGCCGCGTGGTCATCGTCGGCGCCGGCCTGATCGGCACGTCGATCGCACTGGCGATGCGCGAACGCGGTGCCGAGGTACTGCTGGCCGATCACGACGAGGTCGCCCTGCGGCTGGCGGTCGAGATCGGCGCGGGGAGCGCGCTCCCCGAGGACGGGCCGGACGAGCCGGCTGACATCGCCGTGCTGGCGGTGCCGGTGGCGGCCCTCGGCGCGACGCTACGGGCCGCGCAGAAGCGGGGGCTGGCCCACGTCTACACCGACGTGGCCAGCGTGAAGACCCGGCCGGTGCTCGACGCCATGGAGCTCGGCTGCGATCTACGCGGCTTCGTGCCCGGCCATCCTCTCGCCGGGCGGGAACGTTCCGGGCCCGCAGCCGCGCGAGCCGACCTGTTCCTCGGCCGCCCGTGGGCGTTGTGCCCCACGCCGGCCACCGCCCCCGAGGCCCTCGGCGCGGTCCGCGCGCTGGCGCGCGCCTGCGGCGCCGAGCCGCTGATCACCGAGGCGACCGAGCACGACCGCGCCGTGGCGCTGGTCTCGCACGCCCCGCACGTCGTCTCGGCCGCGATGGCGGCCCGCCTCGGCGAGGCCGACGACGTGGCGCTCGCCCTGGCCGGGCAGGGCGTCCGTGACGTCACCCGCATCGCCGCGGGCGACCCCGACCTGTGGACCGGCATCCTCGGCGCCAATCCCGAGCCGGTCGCCGATGTGCTCGAGGCGGTCGCCACCGACCTCGCCGTCACTGCGTCGGTGCTGCGCGCCGGCGCTGACGCCGGGCAGGCGGGGGCCGAGGCCGCAGCGGGCCTGCTCGATGATCTGCTGCGCCGTGGCAACACCGGCCGCGCCAGGATCCCGGGCAAGCACGGGGCGCGCGCGTCGTCCTACGCGGTCGTCTCCGTCGTCGTCCCCGACCGTCCGGGGGAACTGGCCCTGCTGTTCCAGGCGGCGGGGGTGGCCGGCGTCAACATCGAGGACGCGACGATCGAGCATTCACCCGGCCTGCCGGTCGGGGTCCTCGAGCTCTCGGTGAAACCCGAGGCCGCCGAAGGGCTGGCCGACGAACTGCGCGCCCGGGGCTGGTCCGTTCCCCGCTGAGCACCGCGTTCCGGGTGCCGCACGCGCCGGACCCGTCGCGGTGGACCGCTCGAACGCACTCGCCCGCACGGCGCGCGGGATCCCTCGGGCGGCTGGATTGCCGGTGCGGTGCGCTCGGCCCGGTAGCCTGGTGCGTTGGGGCTCGATAACGGGGATCATCAGCCGACGAGACCGCCTGGGCGCGGTACTTCAGCGTGGAAAGGAAACAGACGTGACGCTGGTCATCGCCGTCGACGGCCCCTCGGGGTCCGGAAAATCCAGTGCCGCCAAGGGTGTGGCACGTGCGCTGGGGTTCCGCTACCTCGACACCGGGGCCATGTACCGTGCCATGACGTGGTGGATGCTCCGCGAAGCCGTGGCAGTGCTGGACGCCGATGCCGTGGCGGCCCGGTCGGCCGAGCCGGTGATCGAGCTCGGCACCGACCCGGACGCTCCGGCGATCCAGGTGGACGGCGTCGACGTGTCCGTTCCGATCCGTACCCGTGAGGTCACCAACGCGGTGAGCGCGGTCAGCTCCGTGCCGGCGGTACGTAAGCGGCTCGTCCTGCTCCAGCGCGAGATCATCGCCCCCGGGAACATCGTCGCGGAGGGCCGTGACATCGGCACCGTGGTGGCGCCCGACGCCGCCGTCAAGATCTTCCTCACCGCGAGCGAAGCAGTGCGCGCACAACGCCGGGTCAAGGAACTGGCCGCCGACCCCGTGGCGACCGTCGAGGTGACCCGCACCGAGCAGGCCCGCCGGGACCTGCTCGACTCCACCCGTAAGACATCCCCCCTGATCAAGGCCGACGACGCCCACGAGATCGACTCCACGGAGCTCGGCCTCCACGAGGTCATCGAGGCGATCCTCCGGTTCGCGAAAGAGCAGACGTGACTGAGTACGAGATGACGCACGCCGACATGATCGGCGACGACCTGCGGGACGACCTGGAGAGGGACGCGGCGCCCTCGCCGGTCGTCGCGGTGGTCGGCCGGCCCAACGTCGGCAAGTCCACGCTGGTCAACCGGATCCTCGGCCGCCGCGAGGCGGTCGTCGAGGACGTGCCGGGGGTGACCCGTGACCGGGTCGCCTATGACGCGGAGTGGCGCGGCAGGCGGTTCACCGTCGTCGACACCGGCGGCTGGCTGCCGGACGCCGTCGGCCTGGCCGCGGCGATCGCCGAACAGGCCCGTCTGGCGGTCGAGCTGGCCGAGGTGGTGCTGTTCGTGGTCGACGCGACCGTGGGCGCCACCGACGTCGACGAGGCCGTGGTCGAAATCCTGCGCCGGTCCGGCAAGCCGATCGTGCTGGCCGCCAACAAGGTCGACGACATCGGCGCGGAATCGGACGCGACGGCACTGTGGTCGCTGGGCATCGGCGAGCCGATGGCCGTCAGCGCCCTGCACGGGCGCGCCAGCGGCGACCTGCTCGACGCGGTCCTCTCGGCGCTCCCGGAGCCGGCCCCGCCGGAGACCTTCGGCGAGGCGGGCGGGCCGCGCCGGGTCGCGCTCATCGGGCGGCCCAACGTCGGCAAGTCGAGTCTGCTCAACAAGCTCGCGGGCGAGCAGCGCGCAGTGGTGGACGACGTCGCGGGCACGACGCGTGACCCGGTCGACGAGCTGATCGACCTGGGCGGCAAGACGTGGCGGTTCGTCGACACCGCGGGCATCCGCCGGCGGCACCGCGAGAACCAGGGGGCGGACTTCTACGCCACGCTGCGCACCCAGTCGGCGCTCGACCGTTCCGAGGTCGCCGTGGTGCTCGTGGACGCCAGCGAGTCCCTCGCCGAGCAGGACCTGCGGATCGTCTCCACCGTGATCGAGTCCGGCCGCGCGCTCGTGCTGGCGTTCAACAAGTGGGACCTGCTCGACGAGGAGCGCCGCTTCTATCTCGATCGAGAGATCGACCGGCAGCTGCACAACGCTCGCTGGGCCCCGCGCGTGAACATCTCCGCCCGTACCGGCAGGCACGTGGAGAAGCTGGTACCGGCGATCGAGACGGCGCTGGAGAACTGGGGCTCTCGCGTGCCGACCGCGCGGCTCAACACCTTCTTCTCTGAGCTGGTCTCGGCGCACCCGCACCCGGTGCGCGGCGGCAAGCAGCCGCGCGTGCTGTTCGCGACCCAGGCCGGGGTGCGGCCACCGAAGTTCGTGTTGTTCACCTCGGGATTCCTCGAGCCCGGCTACCGCCGCTTCATCGAGCGCCGGCTGCGCGAGGAGTTCGGTTTCGAAGGCACGCCCATCGAGGTCAGCATGAAGATCCGGGAGAAGCGGGGCGGCAAGAAGAAGTAGCCGCCAGGCTGCTCCCGGATCCTTTCGTGTCCGGCCGGCCCGTCCGGTCCGTCCGGCCCGGCCTTCCCGCGGCCGGACGGGTCGCGCATCACATGCCCGGCGTGCGCGGGTGCGCCTGGTACGGAGCGACCATCTGGTCTCCATGGTGCGGGGCGTTGTCGCGCCGTGGGGCGTGGTCGGGGCCGGTGTCGGTGTCGGGCTGCGGGCGCCGCGCGTAGCGCCGGGGGAGCGGCTGGGTCTCGCCGATCGGCGGGCGGGTGCTCTCCTCGTGCGGCGGGACGGTGGCCTGCTCCTCGGCGAGGCGGGCGTCGCGCACCGCCACCACCGCGAGCCGGCCCAGAGCCAGTGCCGCGAAGAAGACGATGAGGGCGCCGGCACCGGAGAAGAACGCGAGCTGCTCGGCGACCTGCTTGGCCTCGTCACCGACGGGGGTACCGGTGGCGACCGTCCCGTTCTCGGTCCACAGCGCGCTCAGCGGGCCGCCGACCACGAACCAGACACCGCCGAGCGCGGCGATCCAGGCACCGAACATCGCGACGACGCGGTTGGCGCTGAGCAGCAGGATGAGCCCGCCGAGCCCGGTGGCGGCGGCCGGAAGGATCGACAGCCAGAGCCGGTCGGAAGTGTAGACCCATGCCTTGTCGGGCGTGTAGGCGAAGTCGAAGTACGGGCCGACGAACGGGATGAGTCCGCCCCACAGGCCGAGCAGCAGCAACAGCAGGCCGCTGAACGCGCCGCGGCTTCGAGGGACTCGGAGTTTTCCTGCCATGACGATCACTCTCAATCGGGGGGACGCGATTCAGTTTTCAGCGGGCCCTTTACCCGACGAGAACGTCTCTATGCGACGGCCGCGCGATGGATGCGCCCTCGGCTCGCGAGACGACGCCGCGTCTGGGCAAGACCCCGCACTGATCCGTACGGTGGTCGCGGGGCGAGGGCCATGAGCGCGGCGGAGGTGACGCGGTGGGCGAGGGGGCGGGAACCGGACCGGTGAACCGGGACGTCGTGGTGGTGTACGCGGGGGAGCCGCCCCCGGCGGACTGGCACGCGGCCGTGTTCCTCGCGGGCCCGACGCCGCGCCGTCCCGAGACGGCGTCGTGGCGGCCCGAGATGATCGAGCGGATCCGGGATCAGTGGCGGGGCGACGGCCGCCTGGTCGTGTTCGATCCCGAGCGCCGTGACGGAATCTACGAGGATTACACGGCACAGGTCGAGTGGGAGGAGCGGAGCCTGCATCTCGCCGACCAGGTGATCTTCTACGTTCCCCGTGAGCCGGCCACGATGCCGGCGCTCACGACCAACGTCGAATGGGGGATGTGGCATGACAGCGGCCGGGTGGTGTTCGGGGCGCCGCCCGAGGCCCCCGGCAACCGCTACCTGCTCCACTACGCGCACAAGTACGGAGTGCCGACGGCCACGACCCCGGCGGACACGGTGGCCGCGGCGCTGAGCGAGATCGGGGCGGGCGCGCATCGCAGTGGCGGCGAGCGGGAGGTGCCGCTGCTCATCTGGCGCACCGAGAGCTTTCAGTGCTGGTACGAGGCGCAGTGCGCGGCCGGGAACACGCTGCGCGCCGCCCGCGTGGTGTGGACGTTCCGGGGCCGGGCTCAAGCCCTGGCGTACTGGGCCGTGCACGTCCACGTGCATGTGGCGGCCGAGGACCGGGTGAAGCGCAACGAGGTCGTCATCTCACGGCCGGACACGAGCGTGGTGGCGTTGTACCGGCGGGGCGCGACGCCGGACGACACCATGGTCGTGCTGGTCCGCGAGTTCCGCAGCGCGGCGGCCACCCCGGACGGGTTCGTCCACGAACTGCCCGGCGGATCGGGGCCGGGTGATCCGCTGGCGCAGGCGGTCAGCGAACTCGACGAGGAGACCGGGCTCGTGATCGAGCCGAGCCGGCTGCGCGCGCACGGCGCCCGGCAGATGGCGGCGACCGTCTCCGCGCACCGTGCGCACCTGTTCTCGGCCGAGATCACCGCCGGCGAGTTCGACCGGTTGCGCGGCACCGGCCCGCACGGCGTCGTGGCCGACGGAGAACGCACCCATGTCGAGATCCACACGTACGGAGAGATCCGCGCGGGCGGGCTGGTCGACTGGGCGACCCTCGGCCTGCTGGCCGAGGCCCTGGACGGGCCTAGGCCGCGGCCAGGGCCACCGCCGGTGCGGTCCGGCGCTGGCGAGCGCCCGTCATGATGGCGTGCTTGACGAGACGCATGATCAGGGCCTCGAGCACCGAGAGAAGAGCCTTGGCCAGTACAGCGGCCAGGAAGTCGGTCACTGTAACCTCCGGTTTGGGTGGTCTGTCAGGTTCCGGAGGAAACTCTATGCCGGATTTTTAGCCAAACGTGACATTAGTCCGGTTCTGTTTTGGTGAACATTCGGTGACTGATCGCGTTCGGCATCGATCCGGGCGCCCTTGGTGCCCGGGCCCGCAGGTCACGGGGTCAGGCGGATCGGGCCGACCCCCGGCCCGCCGACGCCCGCGGGAGGCCGTCCTTCTTGAGGGCGCGCTTGGCGAGGATCGTGCCGGCGCCGATCGCCGCCGCCACCGGCCACTCGATCACCCCGAACGCGGCCAGCGCGCCGAGCCCGGCGTAGTAGGCCATGCGCTCGGGTGGCGGGAGGGACGACTGGGCGCTGGAGACGGCGCGGCCCACTCCGCTGGGCCGCACTCGCGGCACATGCGGCGCGCGCACCTGCACGGTGAGGAGGGGCAGCCTGACGGTGACGCTGGTCCGCGAGTTCTCCAGTGCCGCCGGCCTGGACGCCGCGGCCCTCGCCGCCGTCTTCGACGGTGCGGCGGTGCGCCTCGAGGTCGTCGGCCGCGAGCTGCGTCCGGACGGCTTGGTCGCCGCCCTGCGCCGAGTTGGTGAAGGCGCGGTCTTCGTCTGTGCCATCTCCGGTTCCCCCTGGTGTCCGCGTATGGGCCTCTCGACGGTAACTCGCGTTGGTCTGGACGTCCGGGGGCGAAGGTCCTTTGATGTCGGGCCTTGCGTCGGTGGTGCGGCTCGGTGGATACGACCTTGCCGTACGTCAATGTGGTGCGGCTCACGTTTCATCGGAAAGCGGCGATATCAACGGCGTTACATGCCTGACATCCTCGGACATGTCTAGAAATTGGTCTAATCCATTGGTCTGGGCCAATTGGTCAATTAAGTCGCCGTTCGTCATGATACGAAGAACCGATGGACAGTGTAAGGAGCTGCTCGTGTCCCACCAGGTCTCTGGCCTCGACCAGGCCCCGACCAGGCACGCCGCGTTGATCGACTGGGTTCGTGGCATCGCCGAACTGACCCAGCCCGAGCGTATCGAGTGGTGCGATGGGTCGGACGCCGAATGGCAGAGACTCACCGATCTTCTCGTCGAGCAGGGCACCTTCAAACGGCTGAACCCCGCGAAACGGCCCAATAGCTTCTACTGCGCATCCGACCCCACCGACGTCGCGCGGGTGGAGGACCGTACATTCATCTGTTCCGAGAAGGAGCAGGACGCGGGCCCGACCAACAACTGGATCGCGCCCGCCGAGATGCGCGCGACCTTCGGCGACATCTTCCAGGGCTGCATGCGCGGCCGAACGATGTACGTGGTCCCGTTCTGCATGGGCCCGCTGGGCGGCAACATCTCCCAGCTGGGCGTGGAGATCACCGACTCGCCGTACGTCGCCGTCTCCATGCGGATCATGACGCGGATGGGCGACCCGGCTCTGCGGCTCATCGAAGAGCGCGGCTCGTTCGTGAAATGCGTGCACTCGGTCGGCGCCCCGCTCGAGCCCGGTCAGGCCGACGTGCCGTGGCCGTGCAACTCGACCAAGTACATCTCCCACTTCCCCGAGACCAGGGAGATCTGGTCCTACGGCTCGGGCTACGGCGGCAACGCCCTGCTCGGCAAGAAGTGCTACGCCCTGCGCATCGCCTCGACCATGGCGCGCGACGAGGGCTGGCTGGCCGAGCACATGCTCATCCTCAAGCTGACCCCGCCCACGGGCAGGGCGAGATACGTCGCGGCCGCGTTCCCCTCGGCCTGCGGCAAGACCAACCTCGCGATGCTCGAGCCGACGATCCCGGGCTGGAAGGTCGAGACGATCGGCGACGACATCGCCTGGATGCGGTTCGGCGAGGACGGCCGGCTCCACGCCATCAACCCCGAGGCGGGTTTCTTCGGCGTCGCGCCCGGCACCGGCGAGTCGACCAACGCGAACGCGATCAAGACCCTCTGGGGCAACAGCATCTTCACCAACGTCGCGCTCACCGACGACGGGGACGTCTGGTGGGAGGGCCTCACCGACGAGCCTCCCGCCCATCTCACCGACTGGAAGGGACGGGACTGGACGCCGCAGGATGCCACCGGGCCCGCGGCCCATCCGAACGCCCGGTTCACGACACCGGCGGGGCAGTGCCCGATCATCGCGCCGGAGTGGGAGGACCCGGACGGCGTGCCGATCTCGGCGATCCTGTTCGGCGGCCGCCGCGCCACGGCGGTACCGCTGGTCACCGAGTCGTTCGACTGGCAGCAGGGGGTCTTCCTCGGCGCCAACGTCGCCTCGGAGAAGACCGCGGCGGCCGAGGGCACGGTCGGCGAACTGCGCCGCGACCCGTTCGCGATGCTCCCCTTCTGCGGCTACAACATGGGCGACTACTTCGGCCACTGGCTGAAGCTCGGGGCCTCCGCCGATCCGGAGAAGCTGCCGCGGATCTACTACGTCAACTGGTTCCGCAAGGACGCCGACGGGAACTTCCTGTGGCCGGGCTTCGGGGAGAACAGCCGGGTCCTGAAGTGGATCGTGGAGCGGCTGAACGGGCGGACCGACGTGGTCAAGACCCCGATCGGCGGCATCCCGGCCAGGAAGGCGCTGGACACGAGCGGCCTGGACATCGACGACGCCGACCTCGACACGCTCCTGTCGGTCGACCTGGAGGTGTGGAGGCAGGAGGCCGCGCTCATCCCCGAGTTCTTCGACACCTTCGGCGACCACCTGCCGCAGGGCCTGCGGGACGAGTACAACGCCCTGATCAACCGGCTGGGCTGATCCGCGCTGGGCGGCCCCCGCGCCGGGCCGCCCAGCCCATCACCACCGTGATCCTCGTCACCCGCCGCTCAGCCGGCGGGTGACGAGGACCCCGGATCCCGCGTGGCGGGACCGGCCCGGCGGGCGGCCGGTTCCCGGCCCGGCGGCTGGCTCGGCCTCGGTAGCCCGAGCGCGACGGGGACCGGCCGCTCGACCGGCTCGTCGCCGAGGGTGAACTCCTCCCCGTGGTGGCTCAGCGTCAGTTCGGCGCCGCCGAGCAACTCGTACATGGCGCTGCCGGCGGTCACGGTGACGCGCAGCCGGCGACCGCGGTAGCGCATGCGGAAGGCCAGCCGGGTGATGCCGCCGGGCAACCGGGGGGCGAAGCGCAGGAGCCCGTCGCGGGCACGCATCCCGCCGAACCCGGCGACCAGCCCGGTCCAGGCGCCGGCCAGCGAGGCGATGTGCAGCCCGTCGCGGGTGTTCCTGGCCAGGTCGCGCAGGTCCATCAGCGCGGTCTCGCCCAGGTAGTCGTGCGCCAGGTCGAGCTGGCCCACCTCCGCCGCCATCACCGCCTGGGTCTGGGCGGACAGCGAGGAGTCACGCACGGTCAGGCCCTCGTAGTATCCGAAGTTCCGTGCCTTCTGCTCCTCGGTGAACGCCTCCCCCTGCAGGTGCATGGCCAGCACCAGGTCGGCCTGCTTGACGACCTGTTTGCGGTAGAGGTCGAAGTAGGGGAAGTGCAGCAGCAGCGGGTACCGCTCGGGCCCGGTGGCGGCGAAGTCCCACCGGGCGTGGTCGGTGAAGCCCTCGCTCTGCGGGTGCACGCCCAGCCGCTCGTCGTACGGCACGTGCATCGCCGCGGCGGCGTCCCGCCACGAGGCGGCCTCCTCAGCGGTGACCCCCGACCGTTCGGCGAGGTCGGGGTGGCGCATGGCGACCGTGGCGGCGGTCCGCAGGTTCTGCCGGGCCATGAGGTTGGTGTAGACGTTGTTGTCGGCGACGGCGCTGTACTCGTCCGGCCCGGTGACGCCGTCGATCCGGAAGACGCCGTCGACGTCGTGGTGACCCAGGCCGTGCCACAGCCGGGCCGTCTCGACCAGCAGCTCCAGACCCACCTCGCGCTCGAACCGCTCGTCCTCGGTGGCGTCCACGTAGCGGATCACGGCGTCGGCGATGTCGGCGTTGATGTGGAACCCGGCGGTGCCCGCGGGCCAGTAGCCCGAGCACTCCTGGCCGCGGATGGTACGCCAGGGAAAGGCGGCCCCCGCGAGGCCGAGCTGGCCCGCGCGCTCACGGGCCAGGGGAAGGGTCATGTGCCGCCAGGTGAGCGCGTCGGCTGCGGCGTCCGGCCGGGTGTAGGTGAGCACGGGCAGCACGAAGGTCTCGGTGTCCCAGAAGGTGTGCCCGTCGTAGCCCGGCCCGGTCAGCCCTTTGGCCGCGATCATCCGCCGTTCGGCGCGCGCGCCCGCCTGCAGGATGTGGAACAGCCCGAAGCGCACCGCCTGCTGGACCTCGGCGTCGCCATCGATCTCGACGTCGGCGCCCGACCAGAAGTCGTCCAGGTATTCTCGCTGCTCTTTCAGCAGCCCCTCCCAGCCGGAGTGGCGTGCGGCCGCGAGCGCGGCCGCCACCTGGTCGTGCAGGGCGGGGCGGGACCGCCGGCTGGACCATCCGTAGGCGATGAACTTCACGATCCGCAGCCGCTGGCCCGGTTCCAGCCGGGTGGCCACGGTGAGCCGGCCCACGTCCGGCGAGCTCTCCACCTCCACCGCCATGTGCTCCGGGCCGTCGATCCGGTGGGCCATCGCGGCGGCCATCCGCAGCCCGCTGTGCCGGCTCCGGTGCATCAGGACCACGCTGGTGTCCTTGGCGACGTGTTCCTCGCTCACCAGCGGCATCTCCAGCGCCGCCGCCACGCGCGGATCCTTGCCGAGATCGGGGAGCGCCTCGTTGGCCACCAGCTCCGACTGTGTGACCACCCGGACCGCCCCGTCGACCGGCTCGACCTCGTAGCAGATCGCCGCGATGGCCCGCTGGGTCAGCGAGACCATCCGGACCGAGGTGATCCGGACCGTGCGGTCGGCCGGGGTGCTCCACTCGACCGTCCGGGTGAGCGTTCCCGCGCGCATGTCGAGCACCCGCTCATGGCCGAGCAGCCGGCCGTAGCGGACGTCGAAGGGCTCATCGTCGACCAGCAGCCGGATCAGCTTGCCGTTCGTGACGTTGACGACCGTCTGGCTGGACTCGGGGTAGCCGTTGCCGGCTTCCGGGTACGGCAGGGGGCGCAACTCGTAGAAGCTGTTCAGGTAGCTGCCCGGCAGCCCGTGCGGCTCGCCCTCGTCGAGATTGCCGCGCAGCCCGACGTGGCCGTTGGACAGCGCGAAGATCGACTCGCTCTGGGTGAGCCGGTCGAGCCGCAGCTCGGGTTCCCGCACGCACCACGGGTCCACGTCGTACACCGGCCGATCCGTCATGCGTTCTCCAGCAGCGCGGCGAGATCGGGCACCACGATGTCGGCGCCGTGCTCCCGCAGCCGGTCGGCCTGACCGGCCCGGTCGACTCCCACCACGAGCCCGAAGCCGCCGGCGCGGCCGGCCGCCACCCCGGCGAGCGCGTCCTCGAACACCGCGGCCTGGTCCGGCCGTACGCCCAGCGCTTCGGCACCGGCCAGGAACATGTCGGGCGCCGGCTTGCCGGGCAGCCCCCGCTCCTGCGCGACCAAGCCGTCGATCCGCGCCTCGAACAGCCCGGTGATGCCGGCCGCCTCGAGCACTTGGGCGGTGTTGGCACTGGAGGAGACCACGGCGGTGCGCAGCCCCGCGTCACGCGCCGCGCGGACGTAGCCGATGGAGCCGTCGAACACCTCGATGCCCCGTTCGTCCAGCAGGCGGAGCACCAGCGCGTTCTTGCGGTTTCCGAGCCCCTGGACGGTGGGCACGTCCGGCGGATCGCCGCCCGATCCCTCGGGCAGGGTGATGCCACGGGATTCGAGGAACGACCGGGTGCCGTCCTCACGTCGCTTGCCGTCCACGTACGCCTCGTAGTCGCCGGCCGGGTCGAACGGCACGAACGGCTCACCCGACCGCGCCGCGCGCTCCCGCAGGAAGTCGTCGAACATCTCCTTCCAGGCGGCGGCGTGCACGGCCGCCGTCCGGGTCAGAACACCGTCCAGGTCGAACAGGCACGCGCGTATCTCATCCGGGAGCCCCAGCATCCGCCACTTCCCCGTTGTCGTGTTGTTCGCAACGTTAGGAATGATTGCGGAATGTCGGCTCTGTCGTACAGCCGGGGTGGACATGGGCATCGTTGGACGCGGGGCCGGGCGGCCGCATCGAGGCGCGGTCAGCGCACCTGCGTCGCCGTGCGGCGTCGTGCCGGCTCGCGGCCGGCCGGCTGGCTCGGACGGGGCCCGGGCGTCGCCGCCGGGACGGGCCGCTCGACCGGCTCGCGGCCGAGCGAGAACTCCTGGCCGTGGTGCGACAGCGACAGTGGCGCCCCGCTCAGGAGCGTGTAGACCGCGCTGTCGTGAGTCACCTCGGCCCTCAGACAACGCCCTCGGTAACGCATCCGGAAGGCCAGCCGGGTGATGCCGCTCGGCACGCGCGGCGCGAACGCGAGCCCGCCGTCAAAGCAGCGCATCCCGCCGAGACCGGCCACGAGCGCGATCCACGTGCCGGCCAGGGCGGCCAGGTGCAGGCCGTCACGGGTGTTGTGCTCGAGGTCGTGCAGGTCCATCAGGGCGGCCTCGCCGACGTAGTCGTGCGCCAGCTCGAGCTGCCCCACCTCGGCGGCCAGCACCGCCTGGGTGCATGCCGACAGCGAGGAGTCCCGCACCGTGAGCCGCTCGTAGTAGGCGAAGTCGCGGGCCTTCTGCTCCGGCGTGAACGCGTCGCCGCGAAGATGCAGCGCGAGGACCAGGTCGGCCTGCTTGACGACCTGTTTGCGGTAGAGGTCGAAGTAGGGGAAGTGCAGCAGCAGGGGGTACTGGTCGGGTCCGGTGGCGGCGAAGTCCCACCGGGCGTGGTCGGTGAAGCCCTCGCTCTGCGGGTGCACGCCCAGCCGCTCGTCGTACGGCACGTGCATCGCCGCGGCGGCGTCCCGCCAGCCGGCCGTCTCCTCGTTGGTCACCCCGAACCGGCCGGCGAGCTCGGGGTATCGGCAGGCCGTCTCGGCTGCGGCGACGAGGTTCCGCTGTGCCATCAGGTTGGTGTAGACGTTGTTGTCGGCGATCGCCGTGTACTCGTCCGGCCCGGTGACGCCGTCGATCCGGAAGCGGCCCTCGGTGTCGTGCTGGCCCAGGCTGCGCCAGAGCCGCGCCGTCTCGGTCAGCAGCTCCAGCCCGACCTCCCGCTCGAACTCCTCGTCCCCGGTGGCGTCGACATACCGTACGACCGCGTCGGCGATGTCCGCGCCGATGTGGAAGGCGGCCGTGCTCGTCGGCCAGTACCCCGAGCACTCCTCGCCGCCGATGGTCCGCCAGGGGAAGGCGGCGCCCTCCAGGCCGAGTTGCGCGGCCCGATCCCTGGCGCTCGGGAGCGTCCTGTGCCGCCAGGTCAGCGCGTCGGCGGTGGCGTCCGGCCGGGTGTAGGTGAGCACGGGCAGCACGAAGGTCTCGGTGTCCCAGAAGGTGTGCCCGTCGTAGCCCGTGCCGGTCAGGCCCTTCGCCGCGATCGGCCGGTGCTCGGCCCGCGCTCCGGCCTGCAGGATGTGGAAAAGCGCGAAGCGCACCGCCTGCTGCACCTCGGAGTCACCGTCCACTTCGACGTCGGCGCCCTCCCAGAAGTGATCGAGGAAAGCCCGCTGGTCGGCGAGGAGCCCGTCCCAGCCGCTCAGGCGGGCGGCCGCCAGCGCCGCCACCACCTGGTCGTGCACCGCCGGCCGGGAGCGCTCGCCGGACCAGCCGTAGGCGATGAACTTCACCATGCGAAGCCTCTGGCCGGGCTCCAGGCGGGTGGCGACGGTCAGCCGGCCGATGTCGGGCGCGCTCTCCAGCTCCGTCGCCGTTCCGTCCGGGCCCTCGATCACGTGGCTCATGGCCGCGGCGACCCGCAGCCCGCTGTGCCGGGTGCGGTGCACCAGCACCGCGCCGGTCTCGGTGAGGGAGTCCTCCTCGGGCTGGAGTGGGGACTCCAGCCGGTGGGCGACCCGCGGGTCCCGGCCGGGATCGGGCAGCGACTCGTTGGCGACCAGCTCGGACTGCACCACGGCGCGCATGGGCTGGTCCACTGCCTCGACCTCGTACTCGATCGCCGCCACCGCCCGCTGGGTCAGCGAGACCAGCCGGGTGGACCTGAGGTGCAGAGGGCAGCCCGCCGGGGAGATCCACTCGGCCCGCCGGCTCAGCGTCCCGGCGCGCAGGTCGAGGATCCGCTCGTGGGTCAGCAGGTCGCCGTAGCGGACGTCGAACGGCTCGTCGTTGACGAGCAGGCGCAGCAGCTTGCCGTTGGTCACGTTGATCGCCGCTTGATCGCACTCGGGATAGCCGTACCCGGCCTCGGCGTACGGCAGCGGTGCCAGCTCGAACACGGAGTTGAGATAGGTGCCGGGGAGCCCGTGCGGCTCGCCCTCGTCGAGATTGCCGCGCAGCCCGAGGTGCCCGTTCGACAGCGCGAACACCGACTCGCTCTGCGCCAGAGTCTCGAGGCTCAGCTCGCACTCGCGGATCCGCCACGGTTCCACCGTGTAGGCGGGCTGCTCGATCATGTGCGCTCCAACAGCTCCGACAGGTCCTCCACCACCACGTCGGCCCCGTGCCGGAGCAGTTCCCCGCGGTGGCCGGCCCGGTCGACCCCGATCACGATGGCGAAGCCACCGGCCCGCCCGGCCGCCACGCCGGCGAGCGCGTCCTCGAAGACCGCCGCACGTCCCGGCGGCACGCCGAGCGCCTCAGCGCCGGCCAGATAGGTGTCGGGCGCCGGCTTGCCGGCCAGCCCTCGCCGGTCCGCCACCAGGCCGTCGATCCGCGCGTCGAAGAGGTCGGCGAGGCCGGCCGCGTCGAGCACCTGCGCGGTGTTGGCGCTGGAGGAGACGACGGCCGTGCGCAGGCCCGCCGCGCGCACGGCCCGCACATACTCGATGGACCCGTCGAACACCTCAACACCGTCCTCGGCCAGCCGGTGGAGTACCAGCTCGTTCTTGCGCTCGCTCAGCCCGTGCACGGTGGGGGCGCCCGGCGGGTCGCCCGGGTCCCCCTCGGGCAGCTCGATGCCGCGCGCGGCGAGGAACGAGCGAGTGCCGTCCTCCCGCGGCCGGCCGTCGACGTACTCGGCGTAGTCCCCTGCCGGGTCGAACGGAACGAACGGCTCGCCGGTGCGATCGGCCCTCTCGCGCAGGAACTCGTCGAACATCTGCTTCCAGGCGGCGGCGTGCACCGCGGCGGTGCGGGTGAGCACCCCGTCAAGATCGAAGAGGCACGCATGAACGGAATCCGGCAGTCCCAGCATCGATCGCCCCCCGCGCAGATCTTGGAACGCGCATCAAGGTGTCTACCCCGGGATGGCCGAGCCATCCGTGAACCACCGGCAGGATGGAGGGCGTGACCCTCATCGATCAGCTTCCCGCAGCCCCCGACCCCGACAATCTGTTCGAAGCCTTCGCGGGCTGGGTGCAGGAACGCGGGATCACGCTCTATCCCGCGCAGGAGGAGGCGCTGATCGAGCTGGTCTCGGGCGCCAACGTCATCCTCAGCACGCCCACCGGCTCGGGCAAGAGCCTGGTCGCCGCGGGCGCGCACTTCGCGGCCCTCGGCCGGGACGAGTGCAGTTTCTACACCGCGCCGATCAAGGCTCTGGTGTCGGAGAAGTTCTTCGATCTCTGCGCGATGTTCGGCACCGAGAACGTCGGGATGATGACCGGTGACGCCAGCGTCAACCCGGACGCGCCGATCGTCTGCTGCACCGCCGAGGTGCTCGCCAACATCGCCCTGCGCGACGGCGCGGACGCCGACATCGGCCTCGTGGTCATGGACGAGTTCCACTTCTACGCCGAGCGGGACCGCGGCTGGGCCTGGCAGATCCCGCTGCTGGAACTCCCGAAGGCCCAGTTCCTGCTGATGTCGGCCACCCTCGGCGACGTCACCAGATTCGAGAAGGACCTGGCACGGCGCACCGGCCGACCCACCGCCGTGGTCCGCTCGGTGACCCGGCCCGTCCCGCTGACGTACGAGTACCTCGACACGCCGCTGCACGAGACGATCGAGCAGCTGCTGTCGGTGCAGAAGGCGCCGGTGTACGTCGTGCACTTCACCCAGGCCGCCGCCATCGAGCGGGCTCAGGCCCTGATGAGCATCAACGTGTGCACCCGGGCGGAGAAGGACGCCATCGCGGCGCTGATCGGGAACTTCCGGTTCACCACCCGCTTCGGCCGCAATCTGTCGCGTTTCGTACGGCACGGCATCGGGGTGCATCACGCCGGGATGCTGCCGAAGTACCGCAGGCTCGTGGAGCGGCTCGCGCAGGCCGGGCTGCTCAAGGTCATCTGTGGCACGGACACGCTCGGGGTCGGCGTGAACGTGCCGATCCGCACGGTGGTGTTCACCGCCCTGTCGAAGTACGACGGCACGCGCGTGCGCCGGCTGCGGGCGCGGGAGTTCCACCAGATCGCCGGGCGGGCCGGGCGGGCCGGGTTCGACACCGTCGGCTACGTCGTCGCGCAGGCGCCCGAGCACGTCGTCGAGAACCAGAAGGCCCTCGCCAAGGCCGGCGACGACCCGAAGAAGCGCCGCAAGGTCGTCCGCAAGAAGGCGCCCGACGGCTTCGTCAGCTGGGACGAGGACACCTTCACCAAGCTCATCGCGGCCGACCCCGAGCCGCTGCAGTCCCGGTTCCAGGTGAGCCACGCGATGCTGCTGTCGGTCATCGCCCGGCCGGGCAACGCCTTCCAGGGGATGAAGAAGCTGCTCACCGACAACCACGAGGAGCGCGCCGCGCAGCGCCGGCACATCGGCCAGGCCATCGCGATCTACCGGTCGCTGCTGTCGGGCGGGGTGGTGGAACAGCTCGCCGAGCCGGATGCCGACGGCCGCTACGCCCGCATCACCGTCGACCTGCAGTCGGACTTCGCCCTCAACCAGCCGCTGTCGACCTTCGCGCTGGCCGCCTTCGAGCTGCTCGACCCGGCGTCGCCCTCGTACGCGCTGGATGTGCTCTCGGTCGTCGAGTCCACGCTCGACGACCCGCGCCAGATCCTCGCCGCCCAGGAGAACAAGGCGCGCGGAGAGGCCATCGCCGAGATGAAGGCCGACGGCATGGAGTACGAGGAGCGGATGGAGCGCATCCAGGAGATCACCTATCCGAAGCCCCTGGAAGAGCTGCTGGAGGGCGCGTACGAGATCTACCGCCGCGGGCACCCGTGGGTCGGCGACCACCCGCTGCGGTCGAAGTCGGTGGCGCGTGACCTGTACGAGCGGGCGATGACCTTCACCGAGTACGTCGGGGCCTACGAGCTCGCCCGTACCGAGGGCCTGGTGCTGCGCTACCTGTCCAGTGCCTACAAGGCGCTGCAGCAGACCGTGCCCGAGTCGATCAAGACCGACGACCTCGTCGACCTCATCGAGTGGCTGGGTGAGCTGGTCCGCCAGGTCGACTCCAGCCTGCTGGACGAGTGGGAGCAGCTGACCAATCCCGCCGCCGAGGAGACGGCCGGGGTCACCGACGAGCGCCCGGCACCGGTCACCGCCAACAGGCGCGCGTTCCGGGTGCTGGTCCGCAACGCGATGTTCCGCAGGGTCGAGCTCGCCGCGCTCCGCAGGTACCACGAGCTCGGTGAGCTCGACGACGGCTCCGGCTGGGACGCCGCCGAGTGGCAGGAGTCGATGGCGGATTACTACGAGGAGCACGACGAACTGCTCACCGGCCCCGACGCGCGAGGCCCGAAACTGCTCCTCATCGAGGAGGAGCCGACCCTGTGGAAGGTCCGGCAGATCTTCGACGACCCGGCCGGCGACCACGACTGGGGCATCAGCGCCGAGGTCGACCTCGCCGCCTCCGACGAGGCCGGCCGGGCCATGATCCGCGTGACCGCGGTCGACCGGCTCTGACCCCCGCGCCGCACGGCGCCGCGCGAACCCACGCGGCCGGCGGGCCCCGTGTCACCGGATGCGCTGCGGTGGGGGAGGGGTACGCCGGCCTGTGGACTTCGTCAGTCGACGGGGATCCAGGCCAGCGGCTTCGGATAGGTGAACGGCTGCAGTCGCCGGGCCGCCTGGACGGCCCGCAGGGCGGGATAGGCGGCGCCCAGCGCGACCACGACCGGCAGCAGGTCGAACGCCACGTGGTCGATCTCCAAGGCCGCCAGCGCGGCGCGGATCGTCAGTGCGTAGATGGCCAGGACGGTGGAGAACGACAGCGCCTGGGCCAGGTGCCGGCGGAGCAGGCCTGCCTGGTCGCGGCTGCGGTACACCAGGAAGAGGGCGAGGGCGGGCACCCACATGAGCGGGAAGAAGACGAGGGCGACGAGCACGGTGCCGATGTGCGCCAGGGTCGCGTGGGTCTTCACATCCGAGGCGGTCAGCTGTTGGTCGCCCTGAGACCACCAGGGGCCGGCATCGGCCGTGCTCGGGTTCTCTGGGGAGGGGGGAGGCGTCTCGTGTGCACTCATCACGGATCCAAGCTGGGGGGGCAAGTGCCGATCATCGTGCCATACCGGGCGCTCCGAATCAGCGGTCGCCCGAGCGATCGGCTCTGGGAAGCTCCGTAAAGGACCGAAAAAGATGCGCAACGGCGAGGGAACCGGCCGCGGAGGGGGCACGTTGTCGTAACGTACCGCGCACGGCCAACGGAGGCCGCTGTCGATCAAGTGCATGGAGGTTCATGGTGGGAGTCAGTCTGTCCAAGGGCGGCAACGTCTCGTTGACCAAGGAGGCCCCGGGGCTGACCGCCGTGGTGGTCGGCCTGGGCTGGGATGTGCGCACCACCACCGGGAGCGACTTCGACCTCGACGCCAGTGCTCTGCTGTGCACGGACTCGGGCAAGGTCGCCTCCGACAAGCACTTCGTGTTCTTCAACAACCTGAAGAGCCCGGAAGGCTCGGTGGAGCACACCGGCGACAACCTCACCGGTGAGGGTGAGGGTGACGACGAGCAGATCAAGGTGAACCTCGCGACCGTCCCGGCGGAGGTCACCAAGATCGTTTTCCCGGTGTCGATCTATGACGCCGATTCGCGCAGCCAGAACTTCGGCCAGGTCCGCAACGCCTTCATCCGCGTCGTGAACCAGGCCGACAACGCCGAACTCGCTCGCTACGACCTGAGCGAGGACGCCTCGACCGAGACCGCCATGGTCTTCGGGGAGCTCTACCGCAACGGTGCCGAATGGAAGTTCCGCGCCGTCGGGCAGGGCTATGCCTCTGGGCTCGCCGGCATCGCGAGCGACTTCGGCGTCACGGGCTGACCCGCCCGTCGCCGTACTGGCACGACATGAAAGGCGCCTCCCCTGCCGGGGAGGCGCCTTTCGCGTGTACGGTCAGGCGGCGGTGAGCAGGGTCGCGAGCAGATCGTCCATGCTGATGAGCCCGATCAGCCGGCCGTCGGCGTCGTGCACCAGCCCGAGCTGGCTGTGCCGGCTCCGCAGGGTCGCGACGGCGCCGGCCACCGGCGTGTCCACGGTCAGTGCCGGCACGGGATGGGCCAGCTGCGCGGCCGACGGGCAACGCCCCTCGGCCCGGGCGAGATACGCGTCCCGTACGTGGACCAGCCCGGTCGGTGTGCCCGCCTCCTCCCGGAGCAGGATGCGGGTGCGCTGGGTGCGCGCCGCAGTGTCGATCAGTGTCTGCGGATCGGCGTCCGGCGGGACGGACACGATGTCGGCCGCCGGGATCACCAGGTCGGCGAGCCCGGCATGCGGGGCCTGCAGCGCCCGCCTGAGCAGGTTGTGGTCGGCCTCCTCTATGAGGCCGAGCCGGCGCGACTCCTCGACCAGATGACCCAGCTGCTCGGGCGTGCGGGAGATGCTGAGCTGATCGCGTGGCCGTACGCCGACGAGCCGCAGCAGCACGTTGCTGATGCCGTTGAGGAAGGCCAGCACCGGCCGCACGATTCGCGTGAACGCCCGGAACGGCGGCGCGAGCAGGATGGCGGACCGCTCGGGGTGGGCGATGGCCCAGGACTTCGGAGCCATCTCCCCGATCACCATGTGCAGGAAGGTCACGAGGCTGAGCGCGATCACGAAGGCGACCGCGTGAGCCGCCGCCGTCGGCAGTCCCGCCGAGTGGAAGGGCGGGATGAGGGTGTCGGCGATGACCGGCTCGGAGACCAGTCCCAGGCCCAGCGAGCACATGGTGATGCCGAGCTGCGCGCCCGCCAGCATCAGCGACAGCTCACGAATGCCCGCGACGGCCGAGGCGGCGGCGCGGTTGCCCTCGGCGGCGGCCCGTTCCAGCCGGGCGCGTTTGGCGGCGATGAGCGCGAACTCGGCCGCCACGAAGAAGCCGTTGCCGATCAGCAGCAGGATGGTCAGCGTGATGCCGAACGGCAGGTTCACGGCGCGCCTCCGGCCTGCCGGTCGCCCGTTCTGCCGGTCATGGTGCTTCTTCCCCTTCGTCGTCGGTGCTGTCGGCCATCCGTAGCCTGATGCCTTCGGGCACGTGCCGGTCCACGGTGAGGACCTCGAGGTCGATCCGTCGCGGCGCTCTGTCGGAATCCGCCGGACCGAGGTCGACGGTGACGGCGTCACCGGGCTCGGCGACCCGGCCCAGGCGTTCCAGCAGCAGCCCGGCGACGGTGTCGTAGTCGCCCTCGGGCAACGGGATCCCGGTCAGCTCCTGCACCTCGTCCACACGCAGCCCGGCGTCGGTGACCCACCAGCCGTCCCGCTGGACGGCCGGCGGGCCGTTGTCGCTGTCGGTCTCGTCAGAGATCTCCCCGACCAGTTCCTCGGCGACGTCCTCCCAGGTGACCAGTCCGGCGAATCCGCCGTACTCGTCGACGACGCAGGCGATCTCCTCCTCGCCGGCCTGCATCTGGGCGACCACGCTGGGCAGCGGGAGAGACGAGGGCACCATGAGCGCGGGCCGAGCGATCTCTCGCACCGTGATGAGCGCGGCGCGGCCCGGATCGAGCGGTACCAGTTCACGCAGGCCGACCACGCCGATCAGGTCGTCGACGCGTTCGCCGACGACCGGATAGTGGGAGTGGCCATGCGCTGAGATGATCTCGCTCAGGGTGTCCGCCGCCGCGGTGCCCGAGACGGTGACGACGTCGACGCGCGGCACCATGACCTCGTCGGCGCTGCGGTCGGAGAACACCAGTGCCCGCCCGAGGAGCGCGGCGTGCTCGTCGGCGAGCTGGCCCTCGGACTCACCGATGATGTGTCCCAGCTCCTCCAGGGTGGCCCCGTGGTGGAGCTCCTCCACCGGCTCGATGCCGAACGCGCGCAGCAGCCGGTTCGCGGCGGCGTCGAAGAGCCGGATGACGGGTCCCGCGATCATGAGGTAGACGAGCGTTGATGCGGCCAGCGCGCGGGCCAGCGCCTCGGGCTGGGCCAGGGCGAGGTTCTTGGGGAACAGCTCGCCGAGCACCATCTGAACGATCGTGGCGAGGGCGAACCCGGTCGCGAGCGCGATGCCGCCGACGGCTCGGGTGGGAATGCCGACGGCGTCGAGCAGCGGGGCGATGACCTCGGCCAGCGCGGGCTTGGCGATGAACCCGACCACCAGCGTCGTCACGGTGATCCCCAACTGGGCGCCGGAGAGCATGAACGACAGGCGTTCCATCACCTTGACGGCCCGGGCGGCCTTCTTGTCGCCCTCGGCGGCCAGTTTCTGCAGCGCGATGCGGTCGGCTGTGACGAAGGTGAACTCCTGTGCCACGAAGTAACCGGTGGCGGCGGTCAGCACGAGGACCGCGAGGAGGCCGAGCGCGACGTTCACGGCATGGCCCCCGGCGAGGAGAGCACACGGCCGGTGCGGGGATGATGGGGGTCCGAATCTTCGGACGGCAACGGCTTTCCCTTTCTGGTCCGGTATGGGGAGCGGCCCCCTGCGTCCGAAGATAGTTCATGATCGCCGATCCCCGGCACGCGGCCCGTCGGCACGACGTACCGGGACACGTGGGTGAACTCCGCCTCCGCCGCCGTCGCCCGGTCGGCCGGTCCGCCGACGTCTCAGGGCGTGGTCGGCGCGGGCCCGCCGTCCGCGTCGTCGCGCGACGCGGCGTGGGGATCGTCGACCAGGCTCACCCCGGCAGGCTCACACCGGAATCGTGAGGAGCGTGCGGCCGTCCTCGGCCTGCACCTCGAACCGCATGATGTCCGAAGGTCCGCTCGCGGTGCCGCCGTGCACGGCCAGATCGCCCGGTGAACCGGGGAACCCGTAGCCGGCCTTCGGCACGGCCCACTCGGTCACGACGTGCCGGCCGCCGGAGCGGGTGACGGCCACCAGCCGGCACACCAGAGGACCGCGGACGCGGCTGAGGCCGAGCGCGACCTGAGTGCCCCAGCCCTTGGCCTCCATGGCCACGGTGCCGACCACCCGAGTGGTGGGATCGGTGGCGGAACGGCGGTCTCCGGTGCCGAGGAGATCCTGGGCGAGCGCGCCGTGGTCGTGCGCCGGCCGTTGCCCGGAGCCGTCCTGGCCGGCGATGGCGGCGCCGGCGGCCACGCCGCCGGCCAGCAGAGCGATCCCCGCGGCGGCGCTGAGGACCGCCGTCCCACGGCGACGGCGGCGCGCCGTGGTCGCGCGGCGGCTCAGCAGGTCGAAGAGTTCGAGGGGATGGGCGTCCCGGCCGACCTCGGCGGGAGCCACGCCCGAGAACAGCCTTCGCATGCCGGAGAGGTCGGCGAACTCCGCGGTGCAGGCGTCGCAGCCGATGAGATGGAGCTCGAAGAGCTCTCGTTCGGTGTCGTCGAGCACGCCCAGCGCGTAGGCGCCGACATCGGTGTGCCGGATGCCGTCGCTCATGGCGTCACCCCCCTCTCTTCGAGTGCGACCCGGAGTGCGCGCAGCGCGTAGTAGACCCGGGACTTGGCGGTGCCCACCGGAATGCCCAGCCTCTGGGCCGCCTCGTTGACGGTGCGGTCCCGCAGCACCGTCTCGTTCAGGATCTCGCGGTGAGCGGGAGTGAGCGCGTTGAGCGCCTCGGACACGACCACGGTGCGCAGAAGACCCTCCACGTCATCGGGAATCTGCAGGTGCTCCAGCGGGCCGTCGTCCGTTTCCCGCGGACGCGCATCCTTGCGCCGCCGGTCGTCGATGACGATACGCCGGGCGACCGTCGCGAGCCAGGGCATCAGTGACGAAGCCTCGGAGTCCAGCCGGTCGACGCTGCGCCACGCACGGATCATCGTCTCCTGGACGACGTCCTCGGCCCATTGCCGGTCTCCCGCGGTGAGGCGCAGGACGAATCCGAGCAGCGGACGCTGGTACTGCCGGTACAACTCGGCGACGACGATCTCCCGGTCGACGTCCACGACGGGACGCAGGCGCCTGATCCAGCCGCGCAGCCCGTCTGCGGCGGGGGGTGGGGGCGGGGGGAGTGCCATGTTCGGACGGCTCCGGCCGGTAGGGGGA
>NZ_JABVEC010000023.1 GCF_014323705.1 Actinomadura alba | reverse complement strand
CTTTACAGACCCGCCGCCCAATTCACCTGACCTCGCGCTTCACGCGCTGAACGCCGAGAGCCGGCACGCATCCGGCACGATCTTCGCCGACCCTCGCGGAAGCATCTTGACCAATATCAGCCGGGGGCGCACCAGCAGTACAGCATCTGACCGTTCTCTCTCGTACGACGGGCAAGGCTGACAAGCTCCTTGATCAGCATCTGGGCATCTTCCCGCTCAGCGGCGCCCCAGAACTCCTCCGCCAATCGCCCGGCGACCTCCGGCAACCGCGTGTCGTCTGCGTCCGCGAGTGCGTCTCGCACGGCCACCGGCAACTCGTCGATCTCCGGTCCTAGATACGGTGAGTCATCCGGCAACGCCGCCCACTCCTCCTCGGTCCGGGGAGCACCATCCGGAGGCGGATAGAGGCAGACGCTCTCCACCACCGGTCTGTACGGGACGCCTCGGATGAGTGCGATGAGATACCCGAGCACCACTCGGTGGTCCCACTTGGTCTCCACGGCATCGAATACCGTCACCCGGCGATCAGCGACCGCACGTGGGTACTCCGGCCTGGCAACTGCGGCCTCTCGGTCCGCAGCGCGGTAGTAGTAATAGCGAACGCCCACGCGAGCACTCCCGGTCAGCACTTGATCATCCCCAGCCGAGTGTCAGAGTAGAGGAACTGACGGCAAGGCCGCGCTCACGTTCAACAGTGCAGATCGCCGCATTCGCCGCCCCGACACTCCGGGGACATCGCGATATCGAACCCAGGGACTTCGCCAACAGCGCGGTGCGGTTGATCGAAGTGAAGCCGGTGCTCTACGAGGCACGGCCCCTTCGGAGACAGGCCGACAGATTCTTCGACAGGCGCATGATCGGCCGGATGGAAGCTAGCTCAGATCTTTCACCAGCCAGTAGCGTCCACTGTTAAGTGCTCCTCGACCTGGGCCTGGTAAGGGCGTCGACACCCTTATCGTCCCAGGTCAGGGATGCACTTTCTCAGGCTGCCGGACCGGTCAGCGCACCCGGCGGCGCAAATCTCAGGGATAGTTGAGCACATCCTCAGGGCTGGCTGAGGGCGGGAATCCCGTGCTGGCCCCCCACATCTCCGCGAACCGGCCATCGTCGATGCGGAAGATCTCGAACAGCATGGGCTGCGCGTCGCCGTCCGGCGTCGCGATCCCCTCGACGGTCGAGCGGACGGCGGCCTTGTCTCCGTCAACCAGGATGTCCTGGGCGACGACGCGCATGCCGGGAAACCGGGCAGTAAGCGCGCGCCAGGCTTCCTTGCCTGCCTCGAATCCGGTGGTGCCGAGCGGATGGCTGAAGAAGCCGGGGGTGTGCAGGTCGTCGCCCTGGTCGAATTGCCGGCTGTTGAAGCACTCCTGCATCCGCTGCACCAGGGCGCCGGCGTCCTCGCGTGTGGTCATCGGCGTGGTCTCCTCGTGGCTAGTAGGCCGGGTTCATGATGAGCGGCGCACACCCGTAACCGGTGCGCCGCCCCGGTTACGGCTCACACTATACGGAGCAGCGCCCCGGTTATGCTGAGACCGACATGTCCAGCCAGCCACCTGCCCCCACACCGGCAAAGCCGCCGACAGCTCAGCGCAGCGACCGCGAGCTGCGCGCTGACGCACGCCGCAACCGCGAGCGGGTCCTGCGGACCGCGCAGCAGCTGTTCGCGACGGACGGCCTTGGCGTCTCGCTCGATGAGATCGCCCGCCGCGCGGGCGTTGGTCCCGGCACCGTCCACCGGCACTTCCCTACCAAGGAAGCGCTGTATCTCGCCGTCGCGACCGATCAGCTGAAGCAGCTGGTGGCGGAGGCAGAAGTGCTCGCCGCCGCCGATGATCCAGCAGCCCTGTTCACGCTGCTGTCCCGGATGATGGCCAACGGCGCCGAGAACGTAGCGGTGAAGAGCGCGCTGGTGGCCGCCGAGTTCGACTTGCGCACCGCCGCCCCGGATGTCGCGGCAGATCTCACCCGCCATGTCGCAGACCTGCTCGATCGCGCGCACGCGGCCGGCACCGTGCGCGACGACCTCACCGTCGACGAGGTGATGGCACTGGTCGCCGGCGCCTTCGCCGCGATCCGCCACGCCGGCGCAGAGACCAGCCGCAAGCGCTCAGCACACATCGCCCAGATCATCCTCGACGGACTACGACCCCAGCCCCGCTAAGCGACGCACGCTCCCGAACACCGGGGATCCTTGATCCGACCGACGATAACCGGACCTCGTTCCGCGGGATGACAATCGCGGGTGACGCGCAGGCCTTTCAGACAGCCGATGCTGTTCACTTGTCAGGTGCTCCCAAAGGGATCGCGATCAGCGACAACGGCGGCTCCGGGTGGCATCCGGCTGCACATGCCTAATCTTGAAAACAGGGACACTGAGGTCTACCTTTTCCACCCGGCATGGACGTCATCACCGGCGCCCGGGTGCTCGCAGAGTTCGGCAACGCCGACGGCGTTACACCCCCACAGCATCGGGCCCGAATCAGCTCATCCCTTGACAGGACCAACCCCATATCAGCTGTCATAGTCACTCCCTACAATCGCCGCCCATGGACATCACGAGTAAGAAGATCGCATTCAGTGGCAAATTCCACGACCTGTCCCGGGACGAGGCGACGGCGCGCGCCGAACAGCTGGGCGCCACCGTCCAGAAGACCCCGTCGCAGAACGTCGACCTGGTCTTCCGCAGCCGCGATTCCGGCCTCAACTACGGCAATGTCCTCGGTGTCCCGGTCCTGACCGAGGCCGCCTTCCACCACCTGCTGCGCGACCACCGGCCCGCCGAGCCTCCGGCCGTGTTCGCCGACCCCGCCGCAATCGCGGAGGCCAACGCCGACGAGTTGCGCGTGATCCTGGAGGCCGCCGACTGGACGGCGTTCACCCCCGACCGCGACCTGCCCGGGTTGCGCACGCGGCTCGCCGAGCTCGAGGCGGCGCTAGGGATCACCGAAGCGCACCGGCTCGCCACCGCGCGGATCACCGGCGCGGAAAAAGCCGCCCGCCTGCACCACCCCTACGTCCACATCGGAGACGTCCGTTCCACCGCGCTGAGTCCCTGCGGCCGCTGGCTCGCCGTCGGCAGCGGGATCGAGATCCCCGGCGAGGGCTCCCCCTGCCAACGCCTGGGAGAGGTCCTACCGCCACGGCGGCACCCTCCAGATCTTCGAAGTCGCCACTGGCCGGTCGGTCAACGGAATGCGCAACTCCAACGCCATCAGCGGCGGCGTCGGCTGGGACGACTACCGGGGCGCCCTGCGCTGGTCGGCCGACTCGACCCGCCTCGCCGCCGCGTACAACACCAACGTCATCGGCGTCTGGGATCCCTTCGACAACTACGCCTACCCGACCGCGAGCGCGGCCCTCACCGACGGCGCCTCCCGCCCGCCCCAGTACGGTTTCAGCCCGGACGGCCGCAGCGTGTGGGTGAACGTCCGCACCGACGGCGTCGTGTGGGGCGCGATCGCCAACGTCGAGCGCGGCGACGTGACATGGGATCCCGGCTACGGCAAGACGAAGCGACCCTACGGCGGCGACTTCACCACCCTCGCCGAAGACGCCCCCGGGCATGTCGCCGAGGCCCTCGGCCCGCGCTTCAACAGCGAATCCACCTTCTACGTCGAATGGTGCCCCGGCTGGTCACCCGACGGCCGCTTCCTGCGCTTCGTGAGCGCCGACTTCGTCTTCGCCGTCGACACCGCCGAGGGCCGCGTCGCCTGGATTCTCAAGCACGGCGGTCGCGCCCACCACTGGGCCACCGAAGTCCCCGTCGAGTTCAGCCCATGCGGACGGTACGTCGCCTGCACCGGACGCGATGGCGTCCTCATCGCCGACGCAGTGACCGGCGAGGTCCTCACCCGGCACGCGATCACTGCCGAAGGCCTCGTCTGGTCGCCCGACGGCGAACGGGTCGCGGCGCTCTCCTACGGCGAGGCCGTGCACCTGGTCGACGTGGGCGAGGAGCAAAGGCGCGGCCTGCACGCCGGGCCACGCTCTCGCGGCTCGAAGATACCCGACGTCCTCAGCTTCGCTTGGTCGCCCGACGGGACCCGAGGCGTCGTCCGCACCGCCGACGGGGCCGAGGTCTGGTCGCTGGCGGGCGAACCAGAGCGGCTGGCCGTGCTCGACGCCCCCGACGACGCCTGCGGCGTGCTGTGGGGCGCAGGCGACATCATCATCCTCATCGGACCGGAGACTGTCCGTTTCACCCGCCCGGACGGGACGGCCGTCGGCGAGGTCGCCTTCCACGCCGCCGCGACCGGTCACAGGCCACTCGAACGCGACGGTAAGGACTACGGCGCCTGGTACCACATTGACCCGACCTTCCCGCTCGACGAGCGGACCTTTGCAGTGGCCTTCGACCGCGAGGACCTGGTCATCGCGCCGGCCGGCCGGGAGTCCGATGTGGACGCCAAGGTGGCCTGGACGGTCGGCTCCCGCTACTCCTGGCCGCTGCGCTGGGGTGCCACTACGTTCGCCGCCGACACACTCGAGGCCTACGACCATGCCGTTGCCGAGAAGTGGTCGCTGCGCTACACCCTCGCCGACGTTCTCGGCGTCCAGGAGCACTGATGCATCTCGACGGCAAGACCGCCTCCCCGCTGGGGACGCAGTGAGTAGACGCTGCCGCTGCGGCGGTAGAGGCCAGTGACATCCAGCGACTTGAGCGGCACCGAGCCACCCAACGAGGCGGCCCTTCTCCCGAACGCGACCTCAGCCGTCAGGTAGCGAAGAGTGTGCGCGGGCTACGTGACGACAACCAACGCCACGCAGTCCCGATCAGCGGACACCATCCACCCAGTCGCGGCGTTTCGCGCCTGCGCCACCGACGCCCACGGATCAGATGGCCAAATGCGGATTTTGACGGTCGCGTTCAGAAGCTCTGTTCTCTTCCGTAGTGGGACTGCTGGTCATGCCGGCAAAGCCGGCTGCAGCCGGACGCAACAAGATCGGCCCCTCACCCGGTTTTCCCAGTTCAGGGGCCGATCCATGTGGTGTGGCGGGTGTTGGGTTCGTTCCATGGCCTCATTCGTGCGGAGTCAGACCACCTCCGAAAATAGTGCAACAATGCGATATTGTCGACAACTGCACCTGATTAAAGTACCCCCGTCGAGAGTGTCGACTCGATGGCAAGTCTCACATCCCGCAGTTTCGTCGGAGTTGCTCGAGGGAACGTCAGTGGATCATGCGGCATAAGGTCAGGGGCAGCGAGCTCTAACGTATTGCTCATTGCACGACATGCTGCCGTGAGACGTGGTTGTTCTTGTTTACAGAAGTCCGATTCCGGGTCCTTTTGTTCAAATTTCTCGTCAAGGCGGTACGCGCCATGAAATTTCCAAAGAGCTTGGCGATCACCATGTCCAGCTCGGTTCTCGCCGGATGTGTCGCTCTCGCCGTAGTCCCTGCCGCCCCGGCCAGTGCCACAGTGGCTATAGCTGAAAAAGGTATTTCCAACGATGGTTTCCTCGGGCGCCACAGTGATCAACTGAGCGGCAACGCGCGCCACCGTCAGCAACTTGAACCCGATCCCACCGCCCCCACCACCCCCTCCGCGTCTGCCGCCGACGGCGGTGGAGGTAGCGGTGGAGGTGGCGGTGGCGGTGGAGGTGGCGGTGGAGGTGGCGGTACCGAGGGTGATCACACCGCTGCGGCGATGCAGGCGTACCTGCGGGATCTGGCTGCCAAGAAGGAGTTCACCGGCGCGGCGCTGGTGGTGCGGCGCGGGCAGGTGCTGGTGCGTTTCGCCGCCGGCGAGGCCGACGCGGAGAAGCACATCCCCATCCGGCCGGACACGGTCTTCCGGGTCGCCTCGGTCAGCAAGGAGTTCACCTCGATGCTCGTGCTGAAACTGCGCGACCGTGGGCTGCTTGACGTGGTCGACCGGGTATGCCCGCATCTCGTCCCGGTTTACATCAAGACCTGCCCGAAGGCGTGGCAGCCCATCACGATCCGTCAGATCCTCACGCACACCTCCGGCATCCCCGATTACCAAGGGTTTCCCGACTTCTCCGTCAACCTCTCAAAACCGACCACGACCCCGCAGCTCATCCAGCGGTTCGTGAACAAGCCTCTGGACTTCGAGCCCGGCACCAGCTGGAAGTACAGCAGTTCCGGCTACCTCCTGGCCGGGGCGATCATTCAGTCGGTGACGCACAAGCCGTACGGCACGGTGCTGCACGACGAGATCACCGGCCCGCTGAACCTCCAGCACACCGGCTACAGCAGGGGAGATCCGCCCCCTGGATACGCGAAGGGCAACTTCTCTCTCGGGTCACCGGCCCCGCCCGTCAACGGCTCCCAGGTGTTCTCCGCGGCCGGCATGTTCTCCAACGTCGATGACATCGCCCGCTGGGACCGGGCGTTCGGCGCGTTCACGGTCGCGCCACCCTCGACGGTCAGGCAGGCGTTCACGCCGCAGGCACAGTGCCCCGTCAACGGCTGCCTCAACTTGCCGTCGAGCGCGTACGCCTTCGGCTGGCTCGTCGACCGGCTCAACGGGCACCGACTCCGATACCATCCAGGCCTCATCCAAGGTTACGCAGCGAGCAACATGTACCTGCCCGATGACGACATCGTGGTAGTCGTGCTCAGCAACGTGCAGGACACCGCCGTCAACCCCATCGCGTTCCACCTCGCCACACTGGCCCTCAAGAATTAGAGTGCGGCGACTGGGCCATGGCCAACAACGTCGAGCTCGCCTACACCCCGACGAACTCCTCGTGGCTGAACCGCATCGAGGCCCAGTTCACCGCCCTGCGCTACTTCTCGTTGGATGGCGCCGACCACGCCAGCCACAAGGAGCAGGCCAGCATGATCCGCCGCAACATGGTGCGAGGGCTCCGGGTTCCATCCCGGGGCCCTTCGCCGTCTCGGGGGGGCGACCTGCGGAAACATCCGCGATTCCATCCCGCGACAAGCGACAAACAGCGGCTCCAGGTGGCATCCGGCTGCATGTCACCCAACTCCTACAGCAGCGTCGAGCCGGACCCCTCCGTTTACAGGCCACCAGCACCCCCGCGGCGTAGGCTCGGCCGAGAGGAGTGCCCACTGTGACAGCGCAGCCGATCCATGAGGACGACCCCCACGACCGGGGAACGGATCCTGGCTCGCTTGCCGGAGCGGGAACATGCTCAGTTCCTGCACGAGTACCGGACCGCGGCAGAGGCCGCCGCGCATGAGATATGGCGGTACAAGGAACTCCAAGCGTTGCTGCACAGGTGGAGCCTCGTCGTCATCGCCGTCAACCAGCCCGGCTACTACGAAGCACTCGACGAGGCCAAGGCCGGCGAAGGCGAACGGTACGATTTCAAAGAAGCAATCGCCGCACGCACCCGCCGGCCGTGACCTAGCGCGTAGGGCTCAGCAAGAGAGCTCTCGGACAACTTGACGGGTTCCCCACAGAGGCGTTGGACGCACTCGTGGCCACGATGAGTACCGTGTCAGAGCAGCTTGCTGATCCCCTGCGCACTTTCCCGACAAGTGACCCACAGGTCCGGCGCGCGGTTTTCGGCGGCGTCGGCCTCGTGACCTATGCCTTTGACGACGCCACTGAGACCGTCACAGTGACCGACGTGACCTGGACGGGATGAACGACACCCTGACCGCGTTTCCACTGGTCAGGCCGATCCTCCTGCTGGTGGCAGGTCCGGGGTTCGAACCCAGTCGCTACCGCCATCCAGGACGGCGTTCTCACCGTCGGCGGCGAACTCGCCGCGCTCCGGTTCAGAACAGGCCGACGCCGAGCGCGAGCAGGACGAACCGAGCCGCCCGGCCGGCCAGAACCGAGAGACTGAAGGCGAGCCAGCCCATCCGGCTCGTCCCGCCGATCAGGGCGACCCCGTAGAGCGGCGGAATCCCGACCGACGCGCTCAGCAGGGTCACGGGAACTCCCCACCGGCGGTCGCTCATCGTGTCCAGCAGCCGCTTGCTGACCTCGCGATTCCAATGGACGAAGCGGCCCCACCGGGTGTCCAGGTTGGCCGGCTTCGGCTCTTTTGTCGTGCGGGCCGCGTACCCGGGTCGGTACCGGACGGCGAGGAACATGGCCAGCTTGCCGATCGTCTGTCCCAACGAGACGCCGAGCGCCGCGACCACCGGGTCCAACTTGCCGGACACCCCCGCACCGAGGACGTACGCCTCGGCGTTCAGCACCGGTACGACGGCCGAGCCGATGCCGAACCCGACGGCCAGGACCAGCTGCCAGAGCCACATGACTCCGAGGCTATGTGCGGCCGGTAATTCCAGGGTCATACCGACGGCGCGGCGGGGCGGCAGCGCAAGATCATGATCAGCCGGTAGGTCGACACCACCTTGACCACGACCGCCCCCAGACAGACGACCACGTACGACGGCCAGATCACGCCGGTATCGTGCCCGATCACCAGCGACAGGACGACGGCGGCCGTGTTCAGCACCTTCGCCGGTTTCGACCAGTTCCAGACCCAGGTCGGCCTTCCGGTGCCACAGCCGTGCCAGATGAGCTACCGATTCACGGGGAGCTGCGGGGAATAGGAGATCAAGAAACGAGACAGCCCCTGACCGGATTTCCCCAGGTCAGGGGGGCCGTTCCACGTGGTGTGGCGGGTGTTGGGTTCGAACCAACGTAGGCTGAGCCGACGGTTTTACAGAGAAGACTCGATCAGGTGGTGAATGTGGACTTGACCTGCGACTATGCGAAACGGGACTAGCGATAACGCGCAATCCGTTCCACCTCAGTTCCACACCATGTCGCTGACCGAAGCTAGACAGCGGCCCGCAGTCAAGCTTTACAAGCACGTCAGGCAAGCATCTCAGCTCCGCCGGAGGCAGAGTCCTCGCATTGCGCTTGCCTGTAGATTTTGCCCTGGCTCCTACATCTCCTATCCGCATGCGGACACAGGCCCACGGTCCACGATGCACCCAGATCTACTAACAGCGGCGACCGGGAAGAGCCTGAACAACCCGCCCGAGCGCCAGCGAACGCGGCTATACCTAACCAACCGTTTCGGATGCCATGATCTCCGCTTTCCGTTATCATCCCTGTCTACTTCGCCGAGTCGGGAGAACACATGGACCGCATTATTGACGGCTTGTGCAAGAAAATCCTCAACGTAGGTTGGAGCACAGCTGAACGGAGCAACTGGTTCAAACTCTACTACCCGCAGTAGACCTCGCAGCTAAGGCGGAGCACTAGAACGGCATTCTTACGCGGGATACCGTTCGCACTCAGCGTTTTGCTGACAACCTCCGTCGTGAGGTGCTAAAACTCAAGAACTCTTCAATCGAAGCCTGAATAATTGCCCCCGCCAGCGCGTCGAAGTAAACGTCGCCGATAGGAAGCATGTCGACATGGCAGACCAGATTGACCCCTACGAAGTGCGCTCGGCTCAACTGCATGCATTCGGCCCTATTCTAGAGAATCTAGTTCGCCGACTGCTCGAGACCAGCGGATTGAGAGCACATAGCGTCGGGCATCGAGTAAAGAGCAGAACTAGCGCTCATGGGAAACTGACACGAAAATCCAATCATAAGTATCGATCCATCAACGACCTACACGATCTGCTCGGCCTTCGCATAATAACGTACTTTTCGGATGAGGTTGACGAAGTCGCTCGCTTGATTGAGTCCGAGTTCTCCATAGATTACGGCAACTCTATCGACAAAAGAGCGATCCTTGATCCCGACAGATTTGGATACCTATCCACGCACTATATTGGCAGTCTAGATGAACGTCGCTGTGAGCTAATCGAGTATTCGCGTTTTAAGGACATAGCCTTCGAGATACAGATACGGTCCATACTTCAGCACGCATGGGCAGAAATTGAGCACGACATAGGATACAAGTCTCCAGTTTCCATTCCCCGTGACTTCAAACGCCGGTTCTCCCGCCTAGCGGGACTACTTGAAATCGCAGATCACGAGTTTGCCGAGATCCGCAGGTCGCTGGAGCAGAACGCAAGCGAGCTCAGCGCAACAATATCAGCCGGCGGCGATGTAGAGATAAACCAAGATTCTATTTACGCCTTCATTCGGCAGAGCAAGATTCTGCATGAGATCGATCAAGCGATCATCGATGGCTGCTCAGCGCAACGCCAGGAGATCGGACGCTCATACGCGGGAGTGCAAGCAAGTAATTTGCGCAAGATCGGACTTAACAACGTACATGAGCTTGAAGCCGAGCTTCACGATCGACGGTCCACAATAATTCCGTTTGCCATAAAATGGCTTAAAACACCCACTCTGCCCCCATACGAGGACATCGACGCTGACGATTTCGATACCTTGATAGAGTCATCGACGGAAGCGCCCGATTCGCTTTATGAAGAAGAACCGGACCTAGATTTCGATGTTGAAATGGCCGAACGAACTGGAGTTTGGTCTCAACTGCCATCAGGAATCAGTCTATACTACTTGACTCTAGACAGCGAGCTTCGCCACACGGATCCAACCAATGTCGAATCCGAAATGGAAGCTATTTATTGGCAAACGGTCAATGAGAATGACAACTAGCAGACGGCTGCGACCATCCTTAGCTAAGCACGCTGGTCCTCGTATGCAGACCAGCTATCGACCAGCCCGCCGAGCGCTGCCTCTACGGTAGCGAGTTCCTGGTTGAGTCGGCAGATCCGATCGTGGAGCTCCCGCAGCTCTACCCGAATTTGATGTTCTCCTTTCGTGGGACCCTTGCTGACTCTCACATAGGTTCCCTTGCCTTTACGGCTTCGGATTAAGCCTTCGTTACGTAGGCAAGCCAGCGCAGTCTTGATTGTCTCGCGTGCGACGCCGTAATGATCCGCTAGTCGTGGTTGAGACGGCAGCATTTCACCTGCCCGTATCTCGCCAGTGAGAATTGCCGTCCGGATCTGAGCGGCGATCTGCTGCCATGCCGGTGCGAGGTCCTCGGGGTTCACGGCCGCGAGGTAGGCACAACCTAGATCACTTCTCTCCTCAGTCATGCGTCACTCCGCCGCGGTGGGATAACGGCCGCCACCCGTTTTAGTGCTTTGGGAAGTTTCCGTCAACAGCCAATCCATCCGGTCGCTGATCTCGCCGGCGTTCTCCTGCTTGCGGGCGATCTCTTCGCAGCTCAGTGTCCAGGCGTCGCGGGCAGTCGGTATCGCATCGAGCCAGTCACCGAATAGCTGCGTGACGAGCGCTGCACGAACGTGTGGTGGGATGTCGTCACGGTTCATCTCTGTCCTGTCCATGTCGGACGCTGCGGGTAGTGGGCTTCGATGAGGCGCATGCGGCGTTCCATCTCCTGCACCGTGGTTGCGGCGATCACGATGGCTTCAGATGCGATCCAGCCGGCGAAGGCCCAGAACTTTCGGGTGTAGTCGCCCCAGAGCACGATCCAGCCTGGCGATCTCACCTCTAGCACGGCCGCTTCGCGCTTGTATTCGGCTGTCGTCTTCACAGCACGCTCTTAGGCGAGAGTACGTAGGCGATCCGTTCGGCTGCCGGTTCTACGTGGCGAACAGGTGCGATAGGGCGTTCCCAGGACCACATGAAGCACAGTTCGCCCAGAGCGAGGCTGCACCGGACATCCTCGGCAAGATCGGAGGCAGAGGGGTTTGTGACCCTCAGAAGGGGTGGGCTGTCTTCCGCCTGGACGAGCAGCGCCGTGAAGCCACGCTCCACCATTAACTTCGCTAGCGCCTTAAGATGTGAGGCTGCGTCCTGCTCGTCGCTGGTGCCCGTAGTTGCATCGGCCATGTATGACAGCGTGTATCCGGAATGGGAGATCAGCCCGCAGGATTTCTGCGGGTTAGAGAAGAGCGTCTAGCGCTGCCTTCCACGGGAAGTCACGGACACGGCTAGGTCGCTTGATGCCGACCGGAAACACAACTCCCCCATCTTGGAGGAATCGGGCGTTCCTTACATATGCTGCGTTCTTTGCTTGAGCATCGCTGACGAACGGGAGGGCTACCAGCGGGACACCGAAGCCGAGGGACTCGCCCAGGATCCCCGTGGCGAGGGTGTCGCAGATGCCGTTGGCCCATTTGCCGATCGTGTTCATGGACGCTGGCGCCACGACCACTGCATCAGCCCTGGGCATGCCCAAGTCGTTCTCTCCTGGCCTCTTGTAGGAGTCGCGGACGGGATGTCCGGATGCCTTCTCGAGTGCGGTCAGGTCGGTGAAGTCACGTGCGGCAGGTGTCGTGATCACCCACACGTCCCAATCGTCATCACGCGCCAGGCTGACGAAGCGGTTTGCGTAGGCGGCAGGGGCGGCACCACAGACGATCAGGTATAGGACCTTGCTCATGATGACGCCCCGGCGACGCCTGTCCGCTGGCCCAAGGTCCGGATCTTCGACCGGAACGAGGGACGTTCGCGCTCCAGCAGTTGCCCGACGAAGGTACGGACACGCGGGTTCAGCCGAACTTCCTCATGAGCGATCTGATCAGCCTCCAACAGCCGGTCCACGGCTGGCTCATCGGCTCCGCGTTGGGCATGGCCGTATGCCAGGTCGATCAGATGCCTTGCTCGTCGCTCACCTGAGTCGATGGCCGGCGGTTCCGCGGGGACGTCTTCCGGGCTGATGCCGTCGTGCAGCTCGACGGCAACGCTGACTTCGGTGATGCGGACGTTGGTCGAGCCGAAGAACGTCTGATGCGCATTACCGTCCTGGACTCTGGCGCCGATGGCGCGCGCGGCCGCCAGGTGCTCACGCGCAGATACGCGATCCTCTTTCAGGCCGCAGGCGATTGCCGCGTTCAGATGCAGCGCTCCCCGCATCTCCAACTGGCTGTCATCCACGGTCAGCGCCGACTCGGCCGCCATGACGACTGAGACCGCCTCGTCGCGAAGGCCGAGTGACTGGCAGGCGAAGCCCAGGCGCCACGCGCCGGCGGCTGTCAGGCCCTTGTCTCCGATGCCGGTTCGGCTCTTGGCTGCGGCGTGGGGCCATTTCAGGTCGACGAAGCGGCAGGCGAGATCGAACCAGGTCACCGATCGCTGCTCGCGCATGGTCGACTCGGGTAGGCCGGTTTCGGTGTCGAAGCCTTCGCCCTTGCGGGCGGCCTGCATGAGCTTCGATCGGTGGTTGTCGGCGAGGGCGTGTTGGGCGAACCACTTGGAGAACTGCTTGCCGGCGACGTTCCAGCGGACGCCGTGCCCGCGGTTGCGGTTCTTGCAACGCCCCCCGCGTCGGATCCGAATGGAGCGACACCGGATCAAGCCATGAAGAGCGGCAGTTGCCCGTCCACCTTGGCCGGTGAGATGCAGAAGGTGCTCGAAGCCTCCGGACTTCATCTCGACCAGGTACGCCGGGTTCTTGGTGATCAACAGCGCCTTGGAGACATGCTCCAGCAACGTGCCCGCGTCCATGAGGACGGCGCGATGGTCGCCACTGGTATAGCCCTGGAGGGCGCGGTCGGCGAAGAACCGGGCACTTGCGAGGAGCCCTTCGTAGGTGGGGATGCTCACCCAACTGAGCGTAAGGATCGATATCCGCTGATCGCATCCGGATTTCTTCAGCTTCTTGGGGAATGTCGGCGCCAGACGATCTCGATGCGGTCGAGAGTTGAGACTGAGTACGGCCGGACCTAGGTCGGCTACCGCATCGCTGTGGAGGCCTACGGCCAATGTCCGCGCAGGGCCAGGGCGGATACGATCTTTACCGCCCCCCTTGGGGCAGGACCTAGATCGGGGCCCGATCGGGAACCGCGGGTAGGGCAAGCCAGCCCGAGACCGACCAGCCAGCTTGAGGGCACCCGGTCCGCCACCCAAAGGCAGGACACCGGCCAAAATCGTGCCCCCCTCTGCGAGGCTTCAGGGAACCGATGCCACCGATAGAAGCGATCAGCAACACCCCAGCTTTATTTCACTCTTCGTATTCTGGAATTACCGCCCCCAAATGCTGGTGGCACGCTCTCCGTGACATCTTGCCCAATACGAGCGACACCTTTAGGTGCGTTCGTTACCGCAAGACCGAAGACCATGACATCCAACTCATCTTCCGAGATGAACAACGAACTAGCTATCCGACTGCGAGACCAGCCATCTTGCCGTGCAAGCGCGAAAAGCTGTTTGAAGAGCTTAGACGTTTCTGGCGAAATCCCATCCGGCTCAGACGAGCGAAAGCCCCTCTCGGACAATTCAATCATCCAAGTCCGGTTAGACCACTCCGAGATAATCCCAAGCTGAAAAAGTCGATGCACCATCGCGACTGCCGACACTTTCCAGTATCGCTTAAGACTAAATACGTCACTGAGTCTGGGGTTGCCGATGACTAGTTCATACAATGCATCGGCTGGCATCAGGAAGCTGGAGGCGAAATCCTGCGCCTGTTGCTCAATGTCGCGAGCACGACGGGCAATCAGCTCCTTATGCAAGATCAAATGACCCAACTCGTGGGCCAGGTCAAAACGCATTCGCTCTACTGTTCGACCGGTATTCAAGAATACATAAGGCCGATCCTCCTGCCAAAAAGAGAAAGCATCAACCTCGCGGTCATTGATCGGCAACGAAAAAACCCGAACACCCTTTCTCTCCAGAAGGCCAAGAAGGTGCTTAATCGGGCCATCACCCAAACTCCAAACCCGTCGCACTGTCTCGGCAGCGACAACGGGGTCTAGTCCTTCGGTATCAGATAGATCAGGCAAATCCGGAGAAGGCGTCTTATAGTGATCATCCATCCATCGGGCTAGTTCAACTGCAAGCGTGCTAGCAGCGAGCACGCGATGGAGTTGACGAGCCGTCATGGTCGAGAGGGCTCGAAAGCTGACAGCTTCCGGGTCCACCCGTGCTACTTCATCCGCCAGGAAGAAAGATTCAGGGAAATCGAGTACTCGACTAAGTACGTCGATCGGCGGATTATCAACTCGTCCCGACTCCCATGCCGTCACTGCCCGCCGCGATACACCGCACAGGTCCGCAAGCGCCTGCTTCGTTAGACCACGACGTTCTCTAACAAGAGTTAGTCGACTAGGAGTGAACCGTCCCTCGTTAAGGCTGTCGACCAACCAACTCTTCTCCGTCGTCGTCATCATCATCCCCATATGGGTCTATCGGTGCGATAGCACCGGAAATCTGTAGCGGCTCGACCAGATGCCTCGGGGACCAGTCATCTACGTTGCCATCGCCGGCCTCAATAGGTCGGGAGACTTCAATGTAGATCTTGTCCTTGCTGGCCCGTACCATGATGAACCATGTCTCACATGCTTCATCGTCGGTGACACCTTCTTCCTCCTCGAGTTCAGGGAGGGAGAGAGCCGTTTGAATGTACTTTGCGTTGCGCTCGATGCGATCTCTGGTTTTAGGCCCTTTCTTCCGCTTGAGCTTAGGGTCACGTTTGCCGTCGACGCCCGTGAGAGAGTCGCCTGCGACAACAGCAAAAGCGATCTTGCGCTCCTCCGAATAAACGGTCTCGTAGTTGCCCGTCTTGCCGATCTTCCAGCCTTGGCGGATCTTCAACAACTCCTGCCGCAATGCAGCAAGAGTCGTCGCCCACATTGTGACTCCAGGATATGAGACCGGATACACGGGCCGGTCAACGCGCCGACGTGCGATGTCGCCCTTTTCGATAGCGCGGTGAATGATCTCCACCGTGAGCCCCAGCGCCTTGAGGTTGGCGGGTGCCTCGCTGGGCGGGGTGACGCGACGATGTGCGGGAGCACTCCACTGCTCACTCATGAGACCTCCGGGGCTCAGCTTCCTCATATGCTACCTCATCTGAGGGGAAGAAAGAGGAAGTTGGAAGTCTGGCCAGGTCAGCCGGGCCAGCCACCGCGATCACCTGTCGCCAGTATGTTCGATATGTGGCTGAAAGTGAATGGTTGGCGCCAGTTGTCCGCGTCAAGACGACCGGCCGATACGCGTTCCTGCTGGCCTGGGAGCGCGACAAGCACGGCCGGTCGCGCGGGCATGTCGCGTGGCTCACACACCGGTGCCACTGGTGAGGCGTCGAGGTGTGGTGCAGGCAGCAGACCTGGAACATGCCAAGGGGCAGGACTACCGGCGCATTCCACGCAGGATCATTGAATCGGACTTCTAAAGCGTCAGCGCTGCCCGTGTAACCGGACCAGGGCACAGGACCCCCGCCTGCTCCCTAGGTAGCGGGAGGCCGGGCACGCTGGTTGCGCGGCGTGAAGTGGGTCTCGCGACCCCAGCCCCCCACGAGCCGGAGCACTCGCACTCGTTCGTGCGAAACACTCTGTGCCAGCATCTCGCCGTCCGCGCGGACAAGCACTCCCGGATGGCCGCTATCTGCGATGACCAGGTCTTCAACTAACGCCAGCGCTAACAGCGGTCTCTGACGGCCGTGGATGCACCTGGACGGTGCACCCGCCCAGAGGCAGGTCAATGGACATCTGTGGACGGCTGTGGATCTTGCTCGTTTTGCTCGTAATGATTCGCTGCAGCTCGGGATGTCGACCGCCGCGGTCGCTCAGGTCAGCGCGGAGAGTATGAGATCGCTGCCGCACGGCTCCGATGCCCGAGCAATAGTCGGTTCTCCGACCACGCCGCTCAAGATCAGGCAGTTACGGGGGAGTGATCCATGAAGATGGACGCCAAGCGGGCCGGGCTACGCCTGCGCCTGTTCCACGGTGGTTCCACGGATGCCCGGCAAACGTCGGAAGCAGCTGGGAACGATCAGGACATACAAGATCGGCCCCCGTCCTGGTATCCCCAGGTCAGGGGCCGTTCCACATGGTGTGGCGGGTGTTGGGTTCGAACCAACGTAGGCTGAGCCGACGGTTTTACAGACCGTTCCCTTTGGCCGCTCGGGCAACCCGCCTTGCGTCGCTCGCGCGACGGCACTGGAAAGGATAGCGGACGGGAGCGGTGGTAGTGACATCCGGTGGGACGTACCGCCCGGCTCTCCGCGATCGAGATCTTTTCGCGATGTGACAAGATCGAACCGCCCGCCGCACGAGTGCCGAGACCAGGTCTCGACGGCTTCCCGACGCGCCGCTTAGGTGAGGCTGGCTAGGGTGGTCGGTACCGCGCCGGCTCCGTGATGGCCGTGCCGCCACGCGGACGCCCCGCCGAGGGCCGGGGCGCCGTTTCCAAGCAGCGAGAAGGGTTTGTGCGTTGGCTGACTCGTCATTCGACATCGTCTCCAAGATCGACCGTCAGGAGGTCGACAACGCCCTGAACCAGACGGCCAAGGAGATCGGTCACCGCTTCGACTTCAAGGGCGTCGGGGCGAGCATCGCCTGGACTGGCGACAGCATCGAGATCAAGGCGAACAGCGAGAGTCGCGCGGACGCCGTCCTCGACGTGTTCAAGGAGAAGCTGATCAAGCGCGGGGTGTCGCTCAAGGTTCTCGACGCGGGCGAGCCCAAGATCTCGGGCAAGATCTACCGGCTGGCGGTGGCCCTGAAGGAGGGCATCTCCCAGGACGACGCCAAGAAGATCGGCAAGCTCATCCGGGATGAGGGGCCCAAGGGGGCCAAGGTCCAGATCCAGGGCGACGAGCTGCGGGTCAGCTCCAAGAAGAAGGACGACCTGCAGCAGATCATCTCGCTGGTCAAGGGCAAGGACTTCGACGTCGCCCTGCAGTTCACGAACTACCGGTAACCCGCGCGTCGATCGAACGCATACACCCGCGGGCCCGGTGCAGGTACGGCCGGTCGCCGGGCCCTGTGGCGGCCGGTCGCCACAGGGCCCGGCGACGTCGTTCCGGAGAGCGCGGCCGCCTCATGGCGGCCCGTGGCGCTCCCCCAGTTTGGCCTGGATGATGAGCTCTTCGTGAAGCTGCTCCGGGGTCTCGCACACGAGCGTGCGAGCCAATCCCCCGTATAACTCCTGGCACGTCAGCTGCCGGCCACGGGTGGCGCACCAACTCCCCTGACCGCCGTCACGGCGGCGGGCCCGCCAGAACGACCACCCGGGGAACTCTCCTCTCATCCGCCGTTCGGCCTCGGCGAGCGCCTGCCGTTCTTCGCCGATCCCCCCTGTAGCAAGATGGGCGAAGTGACCGGACGAAGCTTCACCCATGGCGCGATCTCCCTGAATGTAGACTTTTAGGGGGTCTAAAGTTCGCTGTGAGGCGAGCATACGAACACCCCCCGTTGAGGCGCAATAGGGGGACTAAAACTGAACCCTCGTCAGGAAGGACCCCGTGGACCTGAGAACGTTGCGCGACCTTTCCGCCATCGCAGACCCCATCGATCGCGCGCAGGCACTCAGTCGCGCGATGACCGAACAGCAGGGGCTGACCGAAGAGGCCGCCCGGATGCGACGTGGCGCGATCGCCGAGGCCCGAGAGGCCGGCCACACCCTCGAAGAGATCGCCAAGGCGCTCGGAGTCTCCCCCGGCCGGATATCCCAGATGCGCAAGGGCCCCACCGCCAAGGCCCCGGAACCACCGGCCAAGAAGGGCACGCGGGTCATCGTCCAGCGGGCTCTGCCGACCGACCCGGCGACGCGGGGCTCGGTGTCGCTCTTCCTCGTGGAGGCCGAGCGTCAGGGCATCACCCCCGACCGTCGGATGCTGTACATCGGCCCCGAACCCGCCAGCGAGCACGTGGCGGCGTGCCTGCGCGTCGAGCCCGGCGACGAGATCATCGCGCGTCGCAAGATGATGACCGCGAACGACGTGCCGGTACGCATCGCGACGTCGTACTTTCGCGCCGATCTGTTCGCCAGCACCCGCATCGCCGAGCCCGAGTTCGTGAAGCCGTCGCTCCAGGCGGCGATCGTCGCGCTCGGCTATGCCTTCGGGCACGCGGAAGAGACGCTGACCTCCCGCCCGGCGACCCGGTTCGAGGCCGAGACGCTGGAGCTGGAGCCCGGCGAATGGGTGGTGCAGGTGCTGCGCGCCTCGTACTCCACCGAGGGCACCCCCGTCCACATCCTCGAGACGATCTGCGCCTCGACCCGGCATATCTTCACCATCGGCCAGGTCGGCGGGATGGACGAGTTCTGATCCCACCACCGACCCCACACCGGGCCGATCGATGCGATCTGATTCGAATCGAAGGCGGAACCGAGGGCGGGACTGACGAAAAGACGACGGCTCAGCGCCGGTGACCGGCCATTCGCTCCAGGCGCTCCACGCGCTCCTCCGTCGAGGGGTGGGTGGAGAAGAGCTGCACGATGCTCTGCCCGCGGAACGGGTTGACGATCATGAGCGCGCTCACCGGCGCCAGCTCGGGATCGGGGGGCAGCGGTCTCGCGCGCGCTCCCGCGTCGATCTTGCGCAGCGCGCTCGCCAGGGCGAGCGGGTCGCCCGTGAGCTGCGCGCCCGAGGCGTCGGCCTGGAACTCCCGGGTACGGCTGATCGCCATCTGAATGATCATGGCGGCGATCGGGCCCAGGAACAGCATGAGCAGCATCCCGAAGATGCCGGGGCCCTCGTCGTCCTCCGACCTCCCGAACGGCATGAAGATCGCCAGGTGCGAGAGATACGTGATCACCGTGGCTATCCCCGCCGCGACCGAGGCGATGAGGACGTCGCGGTTGTAGACGTGCGACAGCTCATGGCCCAGCACCGCGCGCAGCTCGCGCGGGTCGAGCATCTCCAGGATGCCCCGGGTGCAGCAGACGGCGGCCTTGCGCGGGCTGCGCCCGGTCGCGAACGCGTTGGGCTGCATGGTCTCGGAGACGTACAGCCGGGGCATCGGCTGCCGAGCCGACGTGGACAGCTCCCGCACGATCTGGAAGAGGATCGGTGTCTCGACCTCGCTCACCGGGTGTGCCCGCATCGAGCGCAAGGCGAGGCGGTCGCTGAAGAAATAGGCGATGCCATTGGTCAGGAGCGCGATCACGAGGGCGATGGCGAGCCCCGCGCCCCTGCCGAACGCCCAGCCCGCGACGAGCATCACGGCGGAGAGCGCGCCGATCAGCATCGCCGTCTTGACGCCGTTCATTCGCACCGCGGTTGCCTCCTGACCGACCACCTCGCGCCTGCGCCCCACCGGCACGAGCCTTCGCCCCCGCCACGCGGGGTCGGCGCCCCCATCAAAGCCGTCACTAGGAACAACGGGATGACCTGGTGGGACGTTCCCCCTCAGGTGATGGCCGACACCGTCTGCACGACCAGCTGGGGTGCCACCGACAGCACCACGGCGCCTGCGGCGGCGGCACCGATGGCCGCGCCGACCGCCCAGCCGGTGCGCAGCGGCGGGCCCTCGGTCTCGGGCGCGGCGAACAGCCGTACGGCCCAGGCGAGGTAGTAGTAAAGGCCGATCACCGTGTTGATCGCCATGACGACGGCCAGCCAGACGACGTCTCCGGCCACGGTCGCCCGGAAAACGACGATCTTGGCGAAGAGCCCCATGACCCCCGGCGGCAGGCCGGCCAGGCAGACCAGGAAGAAGGCCAGCGCGGCGGCCGCGGCCGGGTTGGCGCGGGCCAGGCCCCGGTAGTCGGTCAGGAAGTTGCGGGCGTACCTGCGCGCCACCGCCGCGACCACCGCGAACGCGCCGATGTTCATGACCGCGTACAGCGCCACGTACGCCGCCGTCGCCGCGACCGCGTCGGGCAGCCGCCTGGCGCCGACGGCCAGCGGCGCGAGCATGTACCCCGACTGCGCCACCGACGACCACGCCAGCAGCCGTACGGCATGGCGCTGCCGCAGCGCGACGACGTTGCCGAGCGTCATGGTCAGCGCGGCCAGGACGGCGAGCAGCGGCCCCCAGACATGCCCGTACGAGGGAAAGCCGATGGCCACGGTGATCACCAGGCCGGCGAAGCCGCCGGCCTTGGAGACCACGGACAGCAGCGCAGCGACCGGCAGCGGCGACCCCTGGTAGACGTCGGGCGCCCAGAAGTGGAACGGCACCGCGGCGACCTTGAACGCGAATCCGGCGATCACCATGACCACGCCGACCGCCGCGACCGGCTTCAGGTCGGCCGGCGTACGGGCGAGCGCCGCGGCGACCCGGTCCAGGTGCATCGCGCCGGTGACGCCGTAGACGAGGCTGATGCCGAAGAGCATCACCGCGGCCGAGATCACCGAGATGAGGAAGAGCTTGAGTGCCGCCTCACCGGCCCGGCCGTCGTAACGCCGCAGCGCGACCAGCGCGAACACCGGCAGCGACAGGGTCTCGAGCGCCACGATCAGCAGTACGAGGTCGCGGGCGGCGACGAGCGTGAGCGCCCCGATGAGCGCGCACAGCAACAGGAAGTAGTACTCCCCGGCGGGCAACCTCGAGGCGGTGATCTCGTCGAAGGACATCAGTACGACGATCACCGCGGCGGCGAGCACGATGACCTGGAAGAGCAGGGCGAAGTCGTCCGCGACGTACGAGCAGGAGGGCGGGCCGTCACCTCGCAGCCCGGACGGCAGGCAGAACGTCGCCCGTGGCCCTCCGAACGCGAGTGCGATCACCGCGACCAGCCCGGCGAGCAGGGCGCCCGCGCAGCCCAGGCCGAGGAAGCGTTTCGGCACGTCGAAGGCGTCGGCGAGCAGCAGCGCGACCGCGGCCGCCGCGATGATGAGCACCGGGGCGATCGCCGCGTAGTCGATGGCCTGGATCATCAGCCGCCTCCGAGGAGCGCGCGTACGGGAGCGCTGGTCAGGTCCAGGATCAGCTTGGGCCAGAGCCCGATGACGATCGTGAGGGTGATCAGCGGCACCCACGCCGCGTACTCGTGCCGGGTCACGCCGGCCACCACCGGACCGTCGGCCGGCGTGCCATGGGTGATCTTGGCGAGCATCCGGAGGAAGTACGCCGCCGTGAGCACGGCGCCGAGCCCGCCGAAGACCATGAACGTCACGAACGTCTCACGGGGCAGGCCGGCACCGGGCTGGTAGGCCCCGAGCAGCGCGAGCATCTCGCCCCAGAACCCGGCCAGGCCGGGCAGGCCGAGGCTCGCGACGCACGCGAACGTGAGGATCGCCGCCAACCGCGGTGCCTTGGCGAGCATGCCACCGCCGAGCTCGTCGAGGTCGCCGGTGCCGTACCGCTCCTTGATCGCACCGGCGAGGAAGAACAGCAGCCCGGTGATGAGTCCGTGCGCGATGTTGCCGAACAGCGCGGCGTTCACCCCGACCGGCGTGAGGGTCGCGATGCCGAGCAGCACGAAGCCCATGTGGCCGACGGACGAGAAGGCGATCATCCGTTTCAGGTCGCTCTGGGCGAGGCAGGCCAGCGCCCCATAGATGATCCCGATGACCGCGAGCAGGCCGAGCCAGGGTGCCCAGAACTCCGCTCCCTCGGGCGCCAGGGGCAGCGCGAGCCGTACGAGACCGTACGTGCCCATCTTCAGCAGCACGCCCGCGAGCAGCACCGAGCCGACGGTGGGCGCCTCGGTGTGCGCGTCCGGCAGCCAGGTGTGCAGCGGCCACATCGGCGCCTTGACCGCCAGGCCCAGGCCGATCAGCAGGAACGCGGTGATCTGCATGCCGCGCGAGAGGCCCTCGCCGTGCCGCGCGGCGAGCTCGACCATGTCGAGGGTTCCCGCGTTGACCCCGACCAGCAGCAGCCCGACCAGCAGCACGCCGGAGCCGAGCAGCGTGTAGAGGATGAACTTGTACGCCGCGGCGCGGCGGCCGGGGCCGCCCCAGACCGCGATCACGACGTACATCGGGATCAGCACGACCTCGAAGAACACGAAGAACAGCACCAGGTCGAGGGCGACGAAGGTGCCGAGCATGCCGACCTCGAGCACGAGCAGGAGGGCGGTGAGCAGCGCGGGCGAGGCACCGCCGGCCGCCGGGTGCCTGAGCAGGTAGAGGAAGCACAGGAAGGTCAGCAGCGCGGTGAGCACCACCAGCGGCAGCGAGATCCCGTCGACGCCGAGGTGGAACCGCAGGCCGATCGCCGGCGCCCAGGCCCGGTCGACCTCGAGCTGCATCCGGGGGTTCCCGTGGTCGAAGGCCAGTGCCGCGGCCAGCGCCAGGATCAGTGTGATCCCGGAGACCACCGTGCCGTGCAGCCGGTTCTGGCGCAGGCCCGGTACGAGCAGCAGCAGCGCCCCGGCGAGCGGCACCGCCAGCATCGCGAGCAGAATCATACGAAGATCACCACCGCGAGCACGATGACCGCCATGCCGGCGAGCAGGCCGGTCAGGTAGGTCTGCGGATTACCGTTCTGCGGCCGGCGGAGCAACCCTCCGAACGCCCGGGTCACGCCGGCCGAGCTCTCGACCGCCCGGTCGATGACCCGGTCGTCGACGCCGACCACGGCGCGGGCGAGCGCGCGTACCGGTGCGACGACCACCCGGTCGTAGACGTCGTCGACGTGGAACCCCCGCTCGAAGGTCGTACGGACCGGGCCGAGCACCCGCGCGGGATCGAGGGCCGGGTCGCGTCTCCACACCGCGTACGCGCCGTAGCCGCCGGCCCCGGCGAGCAGCAGCGACAGCGCGGCAGAGCCGAGGTGCGGCCGCAGCTCGGACGCGCCGAGCCCGAAGAACCCGAGGATCGCCGTGGGTACGGCCAGGATTCCGACCGGCCAGGACATGAGCCGCGGCGCCTCGCGCGGCGTGAAGGCGGTACGGGCCGTACCGAAGAAGGTCATCAGCCAGGCGCGCGTGGCGTAGGCGGCCGTTACGGCGACGGTCACCAGCAGGGTCAGGTACACGATCGTGGCGACCGGGCCGGGGATGCCGCTCTCGGCGTGCAGCGCCGCCTCGATGATGGCGTCCTTGCTGAAGAACCCGCTGACCGGCGGGAGCCCGACGAGCGCCGCGAAGCCGATGGTCATGGACCAGAACGTGATCGGCATCGCCTCGCGCAGGCCGCCGTAGTCGCGCAGCAGGTTCGAGCCCGTCACATAGATCACGCAGCCCGCCGCGAGGAACAGCAGGGCCTTGAACGCGCCGTGGGTGAGCAGGTGGAAGACCGCGCCGCTGCGGGTGCCGACCGCCAGCCCGGCCGCCATGTAGGCGAGCTGGCTGATCGTGGAGTAGGCGAGGACCCGTTTGAGGTCGCTCTGCGCCAGGGCGGCCAGCGCGGCGCCCAGCATGGAGATCGCGGCCATCACGCCGAGCACGGCGAGGGCGGTGGGCGCGGCGAGAAACGCCGGGTAGAGCCGGGCCACCACGTAGATGCCGGCCGCCACCATCGTCGCCGCGTGGATGAGGGCGCTGATGGGAGTGGGGCCGGCCATCGCGTCCGGCAGCCAGGTGTGCAACGGGAACTGCGCGCTCTTGCCCGCCACCCCGGCGAGCAGCAGCAGCGTCGCGGCGAGCACGGTCGTGTCGGGCAGGTCGCCGACCCGCCGGAGCACCTCGTCGATCTGGAAGGTCCCCGCGCCGACGCCGAGCACGAAGATCCCGAACAGGAAGCCGACGTCACCGGTCCGGGTGACCAGGAACGCCTTGACCGCGGCCCGCGAGTTGGCCCGGTCCTCCCAGTGGTGGCCGATCAGGAAGTACGAGCAGACCCCCATGACCTCCCAACCGACGTACAGCAGCAGGAGGTCGCCGGCGAACACGACGAGCAGCATCGCCGAGGTGAAAAGCGAGACGAACGCGGCGTACGAGGAGTAGCGCGGGTCCTCGGCCAGATAGGCGATGGAGTAGACCTGCACCGCGAGCGCGACGCAGCAGACCATGAGGCCGACGACGGCGGCCAGCCCGTCGACCTGGAGCCCGACGGCGATCGGCAGGGTGCCCGTGGGGATCAGGGTGAGCGTGCCTTCGCGCGGGCCCGGGTCCAGCCAGAGCGTGACCGCCACGATGAGGGCGAACAGCGTGGCGAGCGCCGACGCCACGACCGCGATGACCGCCGGGCCGTTGCGCAACACCCGGTGCCCGGGGACGCCGCGGGTCTCGAGCAGCCGGGACAGCCGGAGGCCCAGCAGCATCCCCACCACGGCGGCGATGAACGGCGACAGCACCGTCAGAGAGGCCAGAGCGATCACTGGGGCGCCCTCCGTGAAGAGACCGCCACCTGGTCACCCTGGCCGGCCGGCCCCTGCCGCTCCACGACCGAGTCCGCGGGCGGCTCGGCGTCGGACTCGGCGAGGGCGCGGAGCCGGTCCACGTCGATGCTCTCGCGGTTCCGGAAGACCAGCAGGACGATCGCCAGTCCCAGGCCGATCTCAGCGGCGGCGATCACGATCGTGAAGAGCGTCAGCACCTGACCGCCGTGCAGCCGGTCCCGAAGCCACACGTCGAACGTGACCAGGTTGAGGTTGACCGAGTTGAGCATGAGCTCGACCGACATGAGGACGAGGATCGCGTTGCGCCGCGCCAGCACGCCGTACACGCCGATGGAGAACAGCAGCGCGGCGACCACCAGCGGATAGAGGATGTGCATCAGCCGTCGCCCTTCCGCCGTGAACCGCCGCCGGAGCCGGGGCCGGTATCAGAACCGGGGTCGGGGCCGGGGCCGATGTCGGACCGGGACAGGACGATGGCGCCGATCAGCGCGGCGAGCAGCAGCACGGAGAGGACCTCGAAGGGCAGCACCCAGGTGCGGAACACCCCGGCGCCCATCGCCTCGGCCGACCCTCCGCCGGGCTTCAGCGGCACATAGGCCGTCCGGAAGCCCTGGACGACGACGGTCACGAGCAGCGCGGCCGTCGCCACCGCCACGGCCAGCGCGATCCATCGATTGCCCGAGTCGAGGTCGGCGGAGCGGCCGATCGGAGCGCGGGTGAGCATGATCCCGAACAGCAGCAGCACCACGACCGCGCCGACGTAGATGAGCACCTGCACCCAGGCGACGAACTCGGCGGTCAGCACCAGATACATGCCGGCCAGCGCGCCGAGGGTCACCACCAGCCAGAGCGCGGCGTGCACCATCTGCTTCGTCGTGACCACCAGCAGCGCCGCGCCCACGGCCACGACGCCGAGGGGCACGAAGACGATCTCTTGGCCCGTCACCACCGGCTCCTCGTACGGCCGCCCGCCGTCATGGTCGTCACCGTCGCGCGCCCCGCTCGGCGGCGGTCACTTCTTTGGGGGTCTCCGCTCCCACGTCATGGGCGGGCGGCGGCGGAACCGTCCACATCCATTCGCGCAACCGGTCCTTCTCATGGGTGAGTTCGGCGATGTCGTACTCGGCGTACTCGAATTCGGGCGACCAGAACAGGGCGTCGAAGGGGCACACCTCGATGCAGATCCCGCAGTACATGCAGAGGGAGAAGTCGATCGCGAACCGATCGAGCACGTTGCGGGTACGGGCCCGTCCACCGCCCTCGGCGGGCAGCGTCTCCTTGTGCGAGTCGATGTAGATGCACCAGTCAGGGCATTCCCGGGCGCAAAGCATACAGACGGTACAGTTCTCCTCGAACAGCGCGATGACGCCCCTGCTGCGTGGGGGCAGGTCAGGGTGCGCGTCGGGGTACTGACGCGTGATCGAGCGCCGGGTCATCGTCCGCAATGTGACGGCGAGCCCCTTGGCCAGACCGCCTCCTGGTAGCCGTGTCACGAAACACCATGATTCCCTACGCAGCGCCCTGTGGGAACGCGGGAGGCCCCTTCGACCGTCTCGTATATATGAACATCGGGTCGAACCACGCTTACCATCCACCTATGGCATGGTCGTCCCCGCAACCCCCAGGACGCCCCCGGCATCCGCACGGATGGCGGCCCAAGCCGCCCGTCCCCCAACCTCCCCGTCCCCCCGCGCTTCCGCCGTACCAGCCGCCGCCCATGGTGCCGTCGGGCGGGTCCAACGGAATCCTGTGGGCGTCCGTCCCGCTCCTGACCTTCGGCTTCGGGACGCCGTACTCGTTCGTCTACGCCGGGGTGAAGCGGCGCTCGTGGCCGCTCGCCGCGACCGGCGCGGCTTACGGCGCCGGCTCCGCCACGGTCATGTTCCTGCTCTACAGCGGGATCGGTGCGCTCGCCGCCCTCGGGGCGGCGCTGATGACCACCCTCTGGGTCACCGGCACCGTTCACGCCATCGCGGCACGGCCGTCGATCTTCCCGCGCACGAGCCCGCGCGACCGGCTCAACCAGCAGGCCATCAACGTCGCCAAGCACCGCCGGGCGCTGCGCGAGCAGGCCCGGGCGCTCATCGCCGAAGATCCCGCGCTGGCGGCCGAAGTGCGCATCGGCCGGCCGGACCTCCCGCGTGGCTACGACGACGGCGGGCTGATCGACGTCAACCACGTCCCCGGGCCGACGCTGGCGCTGCTGCCCGGTATGACCGAGGAGCTGGTGGAAAAAGTCCTGAACGTACGGAAGGAGCAGGGCGGTTTCGTATCGGTCGAGGAGCTCGCCGTCGACGCCGATCTGCCCCCCGCCCTCGTGCAGAGCATCGCCGAGTACGCCGTCTTCCTGCACTGACCCGGCCGAAACCGGTCAGTCGTCCAGGTCGGCCGGTCGTCCAGGTCGGCCGGTCGTCCAAGTCGGCCGGGCCGCCCCGGCCAGGGCGGTCAGGTCGAGATCATCACCTTGACGACCCCGGTCAGCGCGAGCTGCGCGAGCGCGAGGGGTACCAGGAAGCCCCAGGCGAGCTTCTGCAGCTGGTCCTCGCGCAGCCGGGGATAGGCCACCCGCAGCCAGATCACCACGAACGCGAGCGCGAACACCTTGATGAGCGTCCACAGCCAGCCGAGGTCGTCGCTCATGAAGGGCCCGTTCCAGCCACCGAGGAACAGCACCGTCGTGAGGGCGCAGAGCACGACGATTCCCGCGTACTCCGCGAGCAGGAACAGTGCGAAGCGCAGGCCCCCGTACTCCGTGTAGGGCCCGAAGATGATCTCCGAGTCGGCGACCGGCATGTCGAACGGCGGACGGCGCAGCTCGGCCAGGCCGGCCACGAAGAACACCACGCCGCCGACCAGTTGCCAGGGCAGCCACCACCAGCGCCACTCGTCCACGATTCCGCTGAGCGACAGCGTGCCCGCCGCCATCGCCACCGACGAGGCCGCGAAGACCATCGGCAGCTCGTACGACATCAGCTGCGCGGCCACCCGCATCCCGCCGATCAGCGAGTACTTGTTCGCGCTCGCCCAGCCCGCCATGATCGCGCCGATCACGCCGATGCCCATCACCGCGAGCGCGAAGAACAGCCCGATGCCGAGGTTGAGCACGACGTGCCCCGGGCCGACCGGGATGACCGCGAGCACCACGAGGTACGGGACCAGGGCCACCCCCGGCGCGATCATGAAGATCCGCCGGTCGGCGGCCCGCGGGACGACGTCCTCCTTCTGGGCGAACTTCACCCCGTCGGCGACGAGCTGCGCCCAGCCGTGGAAGCCGCCCGCGTACATCGGGCCGAGGCGCCCCTGCATGTGCGCCATGACCTTGTGCTCGGCCTGCCCGACCAGCAACGGCAGCAGCGCGAAGGCGCCGAGCACGAGCAGGATCTTGACCGTGATCTCCGCCAGCTCACTGCCCATGCTCGGGCTTCCCTCCTCGCTCGCGTACGCCGTCGCGGGGAGCCGCCGCCCGCGGCCCCCAGTCCTCGGGTACGCCCGGCGGCAGCATGCGCCGCCGGCTGGGCGCGCCGCCGGCGCCCTCGCCCGGCTCCTTGGCACCCGGCCAGGCCTTGGCCACCCGGGCCGCGAGCACGAAGTCCTTGCGCAGCGGGTGGCCCTCGAAGCCGTCGGGCAGCAGAAGCGGTTTCAGATCGGGGTGGCCGTCGAAGACGATCCCGAACATCTCGAACGTCTCGCGCTCGTGCCAGTTCGCGCCGCGGTAGACGGCCGTCGCCGTCGGCAGCACCGAGGCCTCACGCGGCACGCGCGTACGGATCAGCACGTGGTGCCCGTGTTCCAGCGAGTAGACGTGCACGACGACACCGAACCCCTCCTCCAGCTCGTCGACGCCGGTCAGCCAGTCGAAGAAGCCGCAACCCAGCTCGTCGCGCGCGAAGGTCAGCGCCGCGACCCACGACCCGGGGGGCACGTCGACGGTCAGCTCACCGAGGGCCTCGGTGGTGACGGCTTCTCCCTCGAACCGCTCCGCCCACGCCGCACTGAGTGTCACCGCTGGTCCTCGTCGTCGTCGCGCAGGCCGGGAATGATGGTCGGGTCGGTCGGCGCGCCGTCGTCGGCGGGGCCGAGCCGCTTGACCCGGTCCGCGAACGACGGCCTGCTCTGGTCGTCGACGACCTTGAGCTCCTCGGTCGGGCTGCGATCGACGGCCTGGAACTCCTCGGTGCTCGTGCGGTCCACGGATATCAGGTCCCGCGCCTCAGAGTCGTCGATGGCCGGCTTGGCGCGGATTCCCGGCTCGCGTACGAGCGGCAGCTCCCTGGTCCGTTCGGCCGGCTCCGCGTGCGCATCGAGCGCGACGGTGGGCTGGGTGACGTCCGTGTTCCCGGCAGAGTCGGTGATCTCGGTGGCGGTGGTGTCGCCGACGGCCTCGGGGGTGTCGGCGGTGTCGATCGCGTCGCCGTCAGCGTCGCCGGGTGCATGGGACGCGCCTGCGGCATGCCGGTCACCCGGGGCATCGGAGGCATCGGGCTCGGCGACATGCACCATGCCGAGCGCCTGTGTCGGCTGATCGGCCTCCTCGAGCACCTCGGGCACGGGCTGAAGCGGGCGGCGCAGAACGGTGGGCGAGAGCGGGCGTGGCGGCGGTGCCGCGGTCACCGGGTCGGTGCCGCCCGCGTACCGATCCCCCAGCGACTCGGCCGCGATCTTCTCCTGGAGCCGGACGATGCCGTGCAGCAGCGCCTCGGGGCGCGGCGGGCAGCCCGGCACGTAGACGTCCACCGGAATGATCTGGTCGACGCCCTTGGTGACGCAGTAGGAGTCCCAGTAGGGACCACCGCAGTTGGAGCAGGCCCCGAAGGAGATGACGTACTTGGGCTCGGGCATCTGCTCGTACAGACGCTTGATCGCGGGGGCCATCTTGTCGCTGACCGTGCCCGACACGACCATCAGATCGGCCTGACGCGGTCCGGGCGCGAACGGGATCACGCCCAGCCGGATGAAATCGTGCCGGCTCATCGAGGTCGCGATGAACTCGATCGCGCAGCAGGCCAGGCCGAAGTTGAAGACCCAGAGGGAGTAGCGCCGCCCCCAGTTGAGCACGAACTTCACCGGCTTCGGAGCGACCCTCGAGAGCGCACCGACGCGCGGTTCCGGCAGATCGATCACACCCACGTCAGAACGCCCTTCCTCCACGCGTACACGAGCCCGGTCGCGAGGAAGCCGAGGAACAGGAACATCTCGCCCAGCGTCAGCATCCCGTAGCCCGGCGCCGCGAACACGGTGGCCCACGGGAACAGGAAGACGGCGTCGACCGCGAAGACGACGTACAGGTAGGCGAAGACGTAGTAGCGGACATAGGACTGCGCCCAGCCCTCGCCGACGGGATCGACACCGCACTCGTAGGTGCTCAGTTTCTCCGGCGTCGGCCGGTGCGGGCGCAGCATCCGGTTGGCCGACAGCGCGCCGGCGACGATCGCGCCGCCGATCAGAAACAGCACCCCGACGACCAAGTACGAGCTGAAGTAGCCCTGCACACCAGCCTCCCGAAAGCCGTTCAAGACCAACGTATCGCGCAAGCCGCCCATCACTGGGGGTTCCGGCATGTCCAATGCGTCATATGTGGTGGCCGACCGGCGTCCAAGGCGACATAATTTCTGTCCGACTACGTCCCGCTATGTGGACGTTGCGGCGTTCAGGGGAGGGACGCACCGTATGAACGGTGACGGCGGGTGGGGGGCTCCAGGACCTCAGGGGCAGGGATGGGGACAGGGCTGGGCGCCACCAGGACAGCAGCCCCCTCCACATCAGGGACCGGGACAGCCGGGTCCGGGACAGCCGGGACCCGGGCAGCCGGGGCAGCCCGGCCCGGGGTATCCGCCTGGGCCGGGGCAGTACGGACCGGGGCCGCACCCAGGGCAGCCGGGACCGGGTTTCGGTCAGCCCGGAATGCCGGGGATGCCGGGGATGCCGCAGCCTTCGCCGTTCCCGCCATCGCCTCCTCCGCCCTCGTCGAACACCGGTCTGCTCATCGGGCTGTTCGCGGGCGGCGGCTTTCTGGTCGTCGTGATCGTCATCGTGGTCCTGGCCGCGAGCGGCGCCTTCTCCAAAGACGACAAGGGCGGAGGCGGCTCCTCCAGCAGCGGCGACTCGCCGACCGAAAAGCTCGCCGCGGCCGCCCAGCGGCTGTCGGTGGCGCGTGGGCTGACGCTGCGCGGCACCGTGAGCTCGGGCAGCGACAAGCTCGAGGGCGATCTGAAGGTCACCCGCACCGGCTGGGTCACCGGCGACGTGACCTGGAACGGCGAGAAGACACAACTGATCATGGCCGGCGAGTCCGTGTACGTGAAGGCCGGCCGTGACTTCTGGCGCACCGAGGCCAATGTCGCCGACACAGCGGTGTGGATCGGCGACTCGCGCTGGGGGAAACTGCGCTCCTCCTCGCTGGGAAGCAGGTTCAAGCAGGAAGTGACGCCGTCGGGCATCGCCGCCGACCTGCGCAGCGTCAGCCGGTACAGCGTCCAGAGCACCGTGCGCACGTCGGTGCAGGGAGTCCAGGCGCTGAAGATCACCACGACGAGCAACGTGTTCTACCTCTCCGACGACGGCTCGCCACGGCTGTTGCGCGTGGAGCAGAGGTATCCGCAGAACGCCTTCGACGTCATCGAGTCGAACAACGCCGAGGGTGCGGCCGCCACCGAGTTGCGCAGCCGCATCAACGCGTTGAAGGACTCCTTCGACCCGACGCGGAGCACACGCGTCGACAAGATCAGCTGGGGCAGTTGCACGACGTCCGGCTGCACCGTGCACTCGGACGTCTGGTCCACCCGGACCGGCGACTCGTCCGTTCGCGTCACCGTTTTCGTACGGATCACGGCCAACGACAAGAACGGCCGGAAACTCGGCGAATGCAGCAATTCGGGCACCGTTACGTCACTGAAATCGATCAAAGTCACATGCCGGGTCCGAAGCGCCGCCTGGACGAGTTTCCGCAGCGGTACGGGAACGCGCCGCTGGTGGGGCCGGGCGGAGGCCATGGCGAACGGCGCCACCAGCACTGAGATCCAGACAATGCTGAACGGTCTCAACAGCGCCTGACATCTCGCCCGACACACATTGTGAACGACCGCTCCGCGCCGGTCTTGTCGGTGGTACTCATCAAACGTATGGTCGCGGCAAAAGGCGAAGCGGCGGGGGAGCCTGAACATGAGCAATGAGCACGGCAACGGCCCCGGATCCTGGGAACCGCCGGAGGGCGGCCCGCCCGAACCGGGCTGGGCGCCGACCGATCAGCCCCAGGGCGGGCCTCCCCGGGGTGGCTCTTCGCAGGGCGGTCATCCGCAGGGCGGTTTCCCGTACGGTGGCCCGCCCCAGAGCGGCTCACCGCAAGGCGACCGCCCGTACGGCGGCGCGCCGCAAGGCGGCCCCCCATACGGCGGCCCCCCGTACGGTGGCGCGCCGCAGGGCGGCCCCCCGTACGGCGGTCCTCAGCACGGCGGTCCTCAGCACGGCGGTCCTCAGCACGGTGGTCCGCATCACGGTGGCCCGCCGCCAGGTGGCCCCGGCGGCCCCGGTTACCCACCCGGCGGGCCCGGTTACCCACCCGGCGGGCCGGCTGCCCACGACTCCCCCGGCCCCTACGGGCGGCCCGATCACGCCGGGCCACCGCGGCCGTACGATCCGCCGCCGCCACAGCGCAGCCGTCGCGCCGTGTGGATCATCATGGCCGCCGCGGTGGTGGTCCTGCTCGTGGTGGTCGGCGCGATCATCCGCCTCAGCACCGGCGACGGCGAAGAGACCGCGGGAGCGACCAAGGGGGGTGGCAAGACAGGCGGCCAGGCCGGCAAGGCGGCACAGCGCCTGTCCGCCGTCCGCGCGCTGCGCTACACCGGCTCCTTTTCCTCCAACGGCATCTCCATGCAGGCCCGGCTGACCGTGACCAGGGCCGGTTCGGGCAGTGGGACGATCACTGTGGGCGGCGACACGGCCGATGTGATCGTCGTCGACGGCACGACCTTCCTGAAGGCCGGCAGGTCCTTCTGGCGATCGCACGGCGGCGTCACCACCAATCCGGAGGACTACGCCGGCCGGTGGAGCCGCGCGGCGACGTCGACGCTCGACCTCGACGTCAAGGACGTCCTGGCGTCCGGCACGATCACGCAGCGGCTGCGGGCGGCCGGCCAGAGCCCGGTGGGGAACGCCGAGGCGATCAACGGCACCCCGTCGGTCAAGGTGACGACCGCCGACGGCGAGTACCAGATCTCCCGGGCACAGCCGCACAAGCTGCTGAGGGTGAAGTCCACCGGGACCGACACCTACCAGTTCGACGTCGCCGAGGTGTCCGCCACCGAGACCGCCGCCCTCTTCACCGACCTTCAGCAGAAGGTGACAAGGCTCACTGACGCCCTCGACCCGGGGATCCGGTTCCCGCGTGCCGGCGATCTGAAGTTCAGCAACTGCGGATCGAGCGGCTGCACGGTGAAGTACTCCGTGACGAGCCTCGCAGTGAACGACGACAACGTACGGGCGGTGTTGAAGGCGACGATCCGCGCGAACGGCCGTGACCTCGGCAGCTGCACCAACCGCCGCAGCGTGGGTTCGAGCCGGACGTTCGATCTGAGCTGCACGGTCACCAGCAGCGGCTGGAAGTCGTGGGTCCGCTGGGCGCGCAGTACTCCGGGCTCGCACTCCTACCAGGCACGGGCGCGCGTCGTCGCCGAGTCGGTCTCAGCGGGCGATGTCAATGGGCTGCTCGCCAAACTGCGTCAGGAACAGCAGAGCGCTTGACCGAGATTCGATCGGTCCGGACTACAGTGCCGTTGTCTCGTTTCGTCCTACAGGCTTGATGTGGCATGTCCGGAATCGCCGGAGTCAGGTGAAGTCCCGTTCAAAGTGATACCTCTGGTGTCACGGGGCTGACTGACTCCTCGGCCGGGGGCCTGTGGACGAGCCGGGGCATGAGGCGGCGGACTACCCCGTCCGGAGCGGAAGCCCTGTCCCGGACGTAACATGAAGGTAAGCCTAAGTAGCACACTGACCCCGGATGCCTCCCCCGGGGCGGGTGCTGCGCGTCGAGGAGGTCTTCCTCTGTGACCAAACCGGTCCAACAACTCGACCGCGTCATCATCCGCTTCGCCGGTGACTCCGGTGACGGGATGCAGCTGACCGGCGACCGATTCACCCAAGAGACGGCGTCGTTCGGCAACGACCTATCCACGCTGCCCAACTTCCCGGCCGAGATCCGGGCACCGGCCGGCACGTTGCCCGGTGTTTCCAGTTTTCAGCTGCATTTCGCCGACCACGACATCCTCACCCCGGGCGACGCCCCGAATGTGCTCGTGGCGATGAACCCGGCGGCGCTGAAGGCCAATCTCGGCGACCTGCCCCGCGGTGCCGACCTGATCGTCAACACCGACGAGTTCACCAAGCGCAACCTCGCCAAGGTGGGTTACGCGACGAGCCCGCTCGACGACGGCTCGCTGAACGAGTACCACGTGCACGCGCTGCCGATCACCTCGATGACGGTGGGTGCGCTCAAGGACATCGCGGTGTCCAAGAAGGACGCCCAGCGGGCCAAGAACATGTTCGCGCTGGGCCTCCTGTCGTGGCTGTACCAGCGGCCGACCGACGCCACCGTCGACTTCCTGTCCCGGAAGTTCGCCAAGCAGCCCGACATCATGAAGGCCAACGTGGCGGCCTTCCAGGCCGGCTGGAACTACGGCGAGACCACCGAGGCGTTCTCGGTTTCGTACGAGGTCAAGCCGGCCACCCTGCCGCCCGGCCACTACCGCAACATCACGGGCAACATGGCCGCCGCCTACGGCCTGATCGCGGCGAGCCGGCTGAGCGGCCTTCCGCTGTTCCTCGGCTCGTACCCGATCACGCCGGCGTCCGACATCCTGCACGAGCTGTCCAAGCACAAGCGGTTCGGCGTGCGCACCTTCCAGGCCGAGGACGAGATCGCGGGCGTCGGCGCGGCCCTGGGCGCCGCGTTCGGCGGCGCGCTCGGCGTCACCACGACCTCCGGGCCGGGCATGGCGCTGAAGGGCGAGACCGTCGGGCTGGCGGTCGCGGTCGAGCTGCCGCTGATCGTAATCGACGTCCAGCGCGCCGGGCCGTCGACCGGCCTGCCGACCAAGACCGAGCAGGCCGACCTGCTGCAGGCGTTGTACGGACGTAACGGCGAGGCCCCGGTGCCGGTCGTGGCGCCGCAGTCGCCGTCCGACTGTTTCGCCGCGGCGATCGAGGCCGCCCGGATCGCGGTGACCTACCGCACCCCGGTGATCATGCTCTCCGACGGTTATCTGGCCAACGGCTCGGAGCCGTGGCGGATCCCCGAGGTGTCCACGCTCCCCGCCATCGATCCCGAGTTCGCCGACCCGGCCGACCTCGGGCCCGATGACTCCTTCCAGCCGTTCAAGCGGGACCCGCGGACGCTGGCCCGGCCGTGGGCGGTGCCGGGTACCGCCGGGCTCGAACACCGCATCGGCGGGCTCGAGAAGGCGGACGGCTCCGGCAACATCTCCTACGACGCGGGCAACCACGATCTGATGGTGCGGCTGCGCCAGGCCAAGATCGACGGCATCGCGCGCGACATCCCCCCGCTGTCGGTCGACGACCCCGGCGGCCGGGCGAAGGTCCTCGTGCTCGGCTGGGGCTCCACGTACGGCGCCATCACGGCCGCGGCACGACGGGTGCGCAAGGCCGGCGGTCACGTCGCCCAAGCGCATCTGCGGCATCTGAACCCGTTCCCAGCGAACATCGCCGAGGTGCTCAGGTCATACGACAAGGTGATCGTGCCGGAGATCAATCTCGGCCAGCTCGCCCTGTTGCTCCGAGGCAAGTACCTCATCGACGTGATCAGCTACAACCGCGTACGCGGGCTGCCGTTCAAGGCGGAGGAGCTCGCGGGTGTCATCCAGGACGTGATCGACAGTGAGTGAGACCGAAATCTCCAACGCCATGCCGAACGGCCACGGGTTCATCAGCCTGACCCAGCTGGCCGAGCGTCCTTCGAGCCCTCCGCAACTGCCGGAGGACGAGACGCAATCGGCCAAGGACTTCAAGACCGACCAGGAGGTCCGCTGGTGCCCCGGCTGTGGCGACTACGCCATCCTCGCCGCGGTCCAGGGGTTCCTCCCCGAGATGCGGATCAAGCGCGAGAACATCGTCTTCGTCTCGGGCATCGGCTGCTCGTCGCGGTTCCCGTACTACATGAACACCTACGGGTTCCACTCGATCCACGGCCGGGCCCCCGCGATCGCGACGGGTCTCGCCGCGTCCCGCCCCGACCTGTCGGTGTGGGTCGTGACCGGTGACGGCGACGCGCTGTCGATCGGCGGCAACCACCTCATCCACACGCTGCGACGCAACGTCAACCTCAAGATCCTGCTGTTCAACAACCGGATCTACGGGCTGACCAAGGGGCAGTACTCCCCCACCTCCGAGATCGGCAAGATCACCAAGTCGACGCCCATGGGGTCGCTCGACGCCCCGTTCAACCCGATCTCGCTGGCGATCGGCGCCGAGGCGACGTTCGTGGCCCGCACGCTCGACTCCGACCGCAAGCACCTGCAGTCGGTGCTGCGTGCGGCCACCGAGCACAAGGGCACCGCGATCGTCGAGATCTACCAGAACTGCAACATCTTCAACGACGGGGCCTTCGAGCCGCTCAAGGACGCCGCCGTCCGCGACGACATCACGATCCGTCTCGAGCACGGTCAGCCGATCATCTTCGGAGCCGACGGCGAGAAGGCGCTGCGGCGCTCGGCGTCCGGCGGCTTCGAGGTGGTGCCGGCGACGTCGGCCGACATCGTGGTGCACGACGCGCACAATCCCGACCCGTCGCAGGCCTTCGCGCTGTCGCGGCTGGACTCGCCGACGTTCGAGCACACCCCGATCGGCATCTTCCGGCAGGTCGCGCGTCCCTCGTACGACGAGCTCATGCGCGAGCAAATGGACGACGCCATCGAGCGGGAGGGTGCGGGCGACCTCACCGCGCTGCTCGGCAGCGGGGACACCTGGCGCATCGACTGACGGCTGAAGCGCGGACGACTGCGAGATCAGGGCCGGGGTTCCTTTTCGGCACTATCTCGCAGTTGTTCGTTGCGGGCGCTATCGGCTGATCGCGCCGACTGGAAGACTTGTACCGTCAAACAGGAGGTGTCGATGCGGGTCGGTCCGCTCCGAGTGCGTTCGAAGAGGCCGTCACGCACGGCGCTGTTGGCCCTGGTGGTCTCGGTCGGCATCACCGCCACGGCGGTCGCCGTCACCGGGGCGCTCGTCGCGGCGCCCATGCGGGGCAAGATGGCGCGCTTCGACGCACCGCTGTACGTCTACCCGATCACCCAGGCGACACAGGGACAGTGCGTGTCCGGTGCCAAGGGCGTCGAAGGCCAGAGCACGGCCGGACCCACCTGTTACCAGATCGCCAAAGGCATCGAGGTCCGCCGCGTCAACGACATCCGTGTCCAGGGCGGTCGGCTCGGCGGACACGAGATCTCCATCAGCCTGCTGCCGGCCGATCGGCGGGCGTTCGCCTCACTCACCCGCAGGATGGTCGGGCGCGACGTCGCGTTCGTCGTGCGCGGCCGGCTGGTCACGGCCACCCGGGTCGAGTCGCCCGTCACCCGGGGGAAGGTCATCATCGCCGGCGGTTTCACCCGGCCGGACGCCGACCGGCTCATCCGCGAGCTGAAGGGCTCACGCTGACCCTTCCCCCTGGACCGTCCTCTCGCCTGGAGGAGCAAACGTGCAGCAGTATCCCCCTGTGTACGGGCCACCGCCGCCGCAGCAGCCTCCGCGCGACCGGACGGCGCTCATCGTCCTGCTCGCCGTGGCGGCCGTCTTCGTCCTCGTGGTGATCGCCGTCGTGGTCGTCATCGTGGTGCGCGCCGGCGGTGGGGAGGAGACCCCCCAGCTGCGCAGGCCGCTCGGGATCCAGCAGGTCACCGAGGTGACACCGGGGGCCTGTACGGACGGATCCGGGGTACCCGCTTTCGACGGCACGGAGTGCTACCGGCTCGCTCCGGGGATGACCGTGACGCGGGTCGAGAGGATCGAGGCCGCGCTCTCGCCGAACGGCGGCTCGGGCTGGCACGTCCAGATCGATCTCGTACCGGCCGACGGCACCGCCTTCGGCTCGCTCACCCGGCAGGTCGCCGGCGAGCAGTCCCCGCGCAACCAGCTGGCCCTGGTGGTCGACGGGCGCGTGGTCTCGGCGCCCGCGGTGCAGGAAGCGATCACCGGCGGTCAGGTACAGATCTCGTCGAACTTCTCCCGCCAGGAGGCGGAGCGGCTCGTCCGTCAGATGACCGGTGCCGGTTAGGGCTTTCGCCGCCGCCCACCACGGCTCCGAGTCCGGCCTGCTCTCCACGCACGTCGGCGTCCTCCGGGAGGCCGGTTTCGCCGAGGTCGGCACACTCTGGCAGCGCGGCGACAACCGCATCCTCTGCGCCGTACGGTGACCGGCGCGCGAACACGCCTAGCCCGGGTCGGGCAGCTCGCGGCGTTCGCCGTCGCGGACGTCGATGACCGCGCCGAGCCGGCCGCGGAGCCGGAAGAACGTCTTGATGTCCGACCACGAGCTCGCCGCCACGGCGGCGAGCAGCACCGGCGCCTTGATCTGCCATGACGTCTCCTGGAACGCGTCCGCGACGAACGCCGCGACGATGACCAGCAGGAGACGGGTGAGCGTCTCCCTGGACAGCAGAGCCGGGTCGGGCTGGTCCGAGGCCTCGAGCAGCCCGTAGGCCACGCGGCGCCTGGCGCGTGGGTCGCCCGTGCGGCGCCAGTCGTCGATCGCGTCCCGGTTGGTGTAGAGGACCGTCTCGAACACCGACCTCGGCATGGTGCCGAGTTCGCTGAGGAGGGTCACCGGCAGCATCACCTGCCGGGTCTCGCCGCCCTGCGCGGGAGCGCGCCGGCGTCTGGCGAGCCGCCGGCGTTGCGCGGCCCTGGGGTCGCCGAGGACGAACTCGATGAGCTCGGCCCCCTGTGCGTACGCGAGGGAGCGCAGGTAGCAGGCGTTGTGCCAGAGCTCGATCACCTGCCGGTCCATGGCCTGCTCACCGTCGACGCCGGGCAGCCAGTCCCGCAGCCGGGCCCGGATGGTGGTGCGGCGCTCGTGCCGGTTGTACTCCACCCACTGCAGGGCCTGCCGCCCCTCGGCGGTCTGCAGGTCCCCGCGCATCCGCGCGACCGGGTCGAGCGCGAAGGCCCGGTCGTCGTCGGCGTCGCGCCGTTCGCCCGCGGGCCGGATCGTCAGCTGCCCGTCCCGGTCGGCCTTGATCCATGCCTCCCATGCCTCTCGCATCGGCCGGACCTGCTCCTCCGGCGCGCCGCACCGCTCGATGAGCAGCCGGGCGATCCCCTCGGTGACGCCGTGCCGGTCGACCCGCCGGTCGAGTTCCCGGACCCGGAGGTTGCCGAGCCGCTGCCCGATCTCGATGCGCTCGGCCTCGGGCAGTTCGAGCGCGTCGTACTCGAACGCGTTGAGCAGGTCACGGCCGCCCGCCGCGGGCTCGCGCAGCGCGCGCAGAAGTGCCTGCTCGATCGTGTCGGCCCGCGAGCGGATCTCGAACGGGAACACCAGCTGGGCTCCGACGGGCCGGCCGACCAACTGCAGCATCCGCCGTGGCCCGATGCTGTGCAGGAGGATGCCGTCGAAGATCATGTTGTCGGTCAGCACGATGGTCTCGGACAGCAGATCGGCGAGCCGCATCATCGCGACGATGGCGGTCTCGGCGTCGCCGCCGAAGGGGGTTATCCCGATGTCGCACAGATGCCGCTGGGCGAGCGAGTCGAACTCGACGACGTACAGGCGCTGGATCCCCCTGAGTGCCTCCGCGTCGTCCCGCATGACCCTCCCCGTCGCGCCGCCGTAACGGTAACGGAACATGTCCGTCGTCTGCGTGTATCAGGACACATTCGCGGGATCACCTTCGGCGAGCGGTCGCGCCTTCGCCGGGGCGGCCGCCGAGCGCAGCGGCAGCTCCTTCAGGGCGAGTACGGACAGGAAGCCGAGCAACGCGATGGGGACACCGACCATGAAGACGGTCTCCATCGCCCGCGCGAACGACTCGAGCACGAAGCCGTGGAACGGTTCCGGCAGCCGCCGGATGGCCTCGGGCGAGCCGAGGCGGGTGCCGTCCACGGGGGCCTCGGCACCGGCGGCGCGCAGCATGCCGGCCATCTCCGCGTTCAGCCGGCTCGTCAGGATCGCGCCGAACGCCGCGACGCCCATCGCACCGCCGAGGGACCGGAAGAACGAGACGCCCGCGGTGGTGGCGGCCATGTCCTCGCGCTTCGCACCGTTCTGCGCGGCGAGGATGAGGATCTGCAGGCAGAGCCCCAGCCCCAGCCCGAGCACCGCGACGTCGAGGCCGACGACCAGCCGGCCGGAGTTCGAGTTCAGCCCGGACAGCAGGAGCATCGCCACGGCGACCAGCAGCAGGCCGGCGAGCGGGAAGACCTTCCAGCGCCCGGTCCCCGTCACGATCCGGCCCGAGCCGACCGAGGCGAGGAACAGCGCGACGACCATGGGCACCGTCGTCAGCCCGGACATGGTCGGCGACATGCCCTTGACGATCTGCAGGTACTGCGGCAGGAAGGTCAACGCGCCGAACAGGGTCACGCCGACGAACAGCGAGGCGAGCGCACTGAACACGAAGGTCCGGTTGGTGAAGAGACGCGGGGGCAGGATCGGCTCGCGGGCCCTGCGCTCGGCGACGATCGAGAGGGCCAGCAGCGCCGCGCTGAGCGCGCCGAGGCCGTACGTCCACGGTGAGTTCCAGGCGAACTGCTTGCCGCCGAGCGTCAGCACGATCATGAGCGCGCTCGCACCACCTGTGATCGCGAACGCGCCGAGCCAGTCGATGCGGGCGTCCCGCCTCACCCGGGGCAGCTTGAGCGCTTTCTGGATCACGACGAAGGCGACGGCGGCGAGCGGGACACAGACATAGAAGCACCAGCGCCAGCCCAGGCTGTCGGCGTCGACGATGAAGCCGCCGATCAGCGGCCCGGTGATGGTCGAGACACCGAAGGCCGCTCCCGTGTAGCCCGCGTACCGGCCGCGTTCACGAGGCTCGATGATGTCGCCCAGGATCACCTGGGTGAGCGCGGACAGCCCTCCGACGCCGAGCCCCTGCACGGCTCGCGCGGAGATCAGCTCGGCCATGTTCTGGGAGAGCCCGGCGGCCATCGAGGCGAGGACGAACACGACGAGCGCGAGCTGGAACATGAGCTTGCGGCCGAACAGGTCCGACAGCTTGCCCCACAGCGGCGTCGAGACCGTCATCGTCAGCAGCGGGGCGCTCGCGACCCAGGACAGCTGGTCCTGGCCGCCGAGGTCGCCCACGATCGCCGGGAGCGCGGTGCCCACCACCGAGGTGGAGATCATCGATGTCAGCAGCGCCAGCACGAGGCCGGAGAGGATCTTGAGTATCTCCCGATGGGAGTACGACCGAGTCTCCGTCACCCGCTGCCCCCGGCACTGTTGACGCATACGCGATTGTTAGCTGCACATTGCATATGAATCACCATTATGCCGGGATACTCCGCTTGGCGTAGTCCGTTCTACGTCCGGCGGCGGAGCCGATCGAGGGTGATCGCGACCGCGGGGAGGACGAGCGGCGGCCCTTCGCTGCATAGGGTCGTCTCATGGACCTGCGGGGAGCGCTGCGACGGCGCTGGGCCTTCGTCGCCGTGGCGGGCACGCTCGTCGCCGGGGGCGGTATCGGCTGGGGCGTGGCCCGGGACGGCGATCCGCCGGTCCGGGCCGAGGAGCACCGCATCCAGGTCGTCGACGGCCCGCGGGACGACCAGCGCGTCACCCTCGACGCGACGTTCTTCCGGCCGGCCGGCCCACCGGGGGCCAAGGCACCCGCCGTGCTCCTCGCGCACGGCTTCGGCGGCTCCAAGGAGGGCACCCGGGCCGAGGCCCGGGAGCTCGCCCAGGCCGGTTACGCCGTCCTGACCTGGTCGGCGCGCGGCTTCGGCGCCTCCACCGGCGAGATCGCGCTCAACTCGCCCGACTACGAGGTGAAGGACGTACGGCAACTGGTCGACTGGGTGGCCCGCCGGCCCGAGGTGCGCCTCGACGGGCCCGGCGACCCGCGCGTCGGGATCGCGGGCGAGTCCTACGGCGGCGCCATCTCGCTCCTCGCCGCCGGCCACGATCGCCGGGTCGACGCGATAGTCCCGCAGATCACCTGGCACGACCTGGCGGACGCCCTGTTCCCCGGCGGCGGAGCCGCCGGGCCCGAGCACGGCGTCTTCAAGAAACTGTGGGCGGGCATCTTCTTCACCGGCGACTCGGGATCCACAGCCTGTGGACGGTTCCTCCCGGCACTGTGCTCGATGTATCAGAAGGTCGCCGAAACCGGGCGCCCCACCGACGAGGCGGTCCGTACATTGCGCCGGTCGAGCCCGGCGGCCGTGACCGACCGGATCAAGGCGCCGACCCTGCTGATCCAGGGCCAGTCGGACTCGCTGTTCCCGCTCGACCAGGCCGACGCCAACGCGGCCGGCATCGCGCGCGCCGGCACGCCGGTCTCGGTGGTGTGGTTCCAGGGCGGCCACGACGGCGGCGACCCCGAGACCGGCCGGGTCCGCGATCTGGTCCGCGGCTGGTTCGACCGCTGGTTGCGCGACCGGCCCGGCTCGTCTCCAGGCTTCACCGTCACCCGGGCCGGCGGCATCGACTCCTCCACCCAGCAGATCGTCATCGACGCCGCCACGGCCCGGTCCTACCCGGGGCTGAGCGCCCGCGGCCGTACGCTGCCGCTGACCGGCCAAGAGCAGACGGTGCAGAACCCCGCGGGCGGGTCACCGGCGTCGATCTCAGCGCTGCCGGGCCTCGGCGCCCTCGGCAGCCTGGGTGATCTCGGCGGCGGCGGCGCGGCGGCGAACGGCTTGGCCCTCGACATGCCGGGTCAGGCCGCGACGTTCGATACCGCGCCGCTGGCCGAGCCCGTACGGGTGACCGGCGCCCCGAAGGTACGGCTCCGCGTCACGGGCGACCCCGACGCGACACTGTTCGCCAAGCTGTACGACGTCGGCGGAGACGCCGCCACTCCGGCGCGGCGGATCGCCGCACCGGTCCGGGTCGAGAAGGCCGCCGACGGCCGGACGGTCGACGTGTCGCTGCCCGCGCTCGACTACCGCTTCGCCCGCGGCCACCGGATCCGGCTGGTCCTGACCACCACCGACATGGGCTTCGCCGGCCCGGCCAAGCCCGCCGCGTACAAGATCGCAGTGGCCTCCGGCCTCACCGTGCCCGTCGCGCCGGCCCTGCGGATCCCGGCCACGCCGCTGCCAGCCTGGACCTGGCTGATGCCGCTCACCGCGACCGCGATCGCGCTGGTCATCGTGGTGACCGGCCGCCGGCGGCGCACGTCGTACGACGCGTCGCTGGACGACGTGCCACTGGAGATCACCGGGCTGACCAAGGCGTACGCCAGCGGCCACCTGGCCGTGGACGACCTGTCCCTGCGGGTGGAGCGAGGCCAGGTGCTCGGGCTGCTCGGCCCGAACGGAGCGGGAAAGACGACGACTCTGCGCATGCTCATGGGGCTCATCCACCCCGACCAGGGCGAGATCCGGATCTTCGGCCACCGGGTCACGCCCGGCGCGGCGGTGCTGGCCCGGCTCGGTTCGTTCGTCGAGGGCCCGGGCTTCCTGCCGCATCTGTCCGGCCGGGACAACCTGGAGCTGTACTGGCGGGCCACCGGGCGGCCGCGCGACGAGGCGCACACCGACGAGGCACTGCGGATCGCCGATCTCGGCGCCGCCCTCGACCGGCCCGTACGAACGTACTCGCAGGGCATGCGGCAGCGGCTGGCAATCGCGCAGGCCATGCTCGGCCTGCCCGACCTCCTCGTGCTCGACGAGCCCACCAACGGGCTGGATCCGCCGCAGATCCGCGAGATGCGGGCCGTACTGCAGCGCTACGCCTCCGGGCGGCACGGCGAGGACGGGCCCGCAGACGCGGACGGTGGCGGTGGCGGTGGCGGCCGGACCGTCATCGTCTCCAGCCACCTGCTCGCCGAGGTCGAGCAGACGTGCACGCACGTGGTCGTGATGTCGCACGGCCGGAAGGTGGCCGACGGCCCGGTCGCCGAGATCGTCGGCACCGAACGGCGGCTCGAGGACGCGTTCCTCTCGATCATCGGGGAGGGCCGATGAGCTACCAGGCCGGTCGCACGCTGCCGCTCCGCGTCGAGGCCGTCCGCCAGTTCCGGCGGCGCCGTACTCTCGTGGCCTTCGCCATCCTGCTCTTGCTTCCCTGGGTGCTCATGGCCGCCTTCCAGGTCGGCGGCGATCCCGATGGGGACGGGGCGCCGGGACTCGTGACCGTGGCCACGGCGAGCGGGCTCAACTTCACCGCCTTCACGCTGTTCGTGTCGGCGGGCTTCCTGCTCGTGGTGGCGGTGGCGCTCTTCTGCGGTGACACCGTGGCGAGCGAGGCGAACTGGTCCTCACTGCGCTACCTGCTGGCCGCCCCGGTGCCGCGCGCCCGGCTGCTGCGGCAGAAGCTGATCGTGGCGCTGGGCTACGCGACCGCGGCCGTGGTGACGCTGCCGCTAATGGCGCTCGTCGCGGGCACACTCGCGTTCGGCTGGGACGACATGACGCTGCCGACCGGCGGCACGGCCCTGCCCGCCGGCAGCGCGCTGAGCCGCATGACGCTCATGGTCGGTTACGCGCTGGTCAGCCAGCTCGTCGTCGCGGCGCTGGCCTTCCTGCTGTCGGTGACGACGGACTCCCCGCTCGGCGCCGTGGGCGGCGCCGTCGGGCTCGTCATCGTCAGCAACATCCTCGACGCGGTGACCGCGCTGGGCGATTGGCGGCAGTTCCTGCCCTCGCACTGGATGTACGCCTGGATGGACGCCCTGCAGCCCTCCGTCCAGTGGTCCGGCATGGCGAAGGGGACGGCGGTCTCGGTGTCCTACGCGGTGGTCCTGCTCGCGGTGGCCTTCCGGCGGTTCCAGGCGAAGGACGTGGTCTCCTAGTGCTGCGGCCGATCCGGCCGGACCGCACGTGCCGACGCCGGATCCGTGGGCCGTCCAGCACTTGACGATGGTGCTCACCGGCACATGATGCCGTTAGGCGAGGGCGCCGAGCAGTTCGTCGGTCGAGCAGACCGTACCGAGGTGCGGGAAGATCCGCGTGACCGCGAAGGCATGGTCACCGGCGTCCAGGCCGGCCATGGCGTCCTCGACCAGCAGCACCCGGTAGCCGAGCTCGTGGGCCGCGCGCGCCGTCGACTCGACGCTGAAGTTGGTGGCGAGGCCCGCCAGCGCCAGCGTCGTGATGCCTCGCTTGCGCAGTGCCTCGTGCAGGCCGGTCTCGTGGAAGGCTCCCCACGTGTTCTTGGTGATCAGCAGGTCGTCGCCCTGCGGCTCCATCTCGCTGACCAGTTCGCTACCGGGCGGCTGTGACTCGCCGGGCCGCTCGTATCGCACGATGACGACCTGGCCTCCCTTGTCGCGGGATGCCGCTGTCAAGCGCATGCACTGACGTACGACGTCGGCGCCCGTGTGCGGAGCCGTCGCATGGCCCACGATGCGAATCTGAAGATCGATGGCGACAAATGCAGTCTGATGGGGATCAATCGACTCAAGTGCCATATCCGGCGATCCTAATGTGAGAACGGGTCGGCTGTATCTCTACGCTTCCCCGCGCACGACGGCGAGCGCAACCGCCGAGGTAGGCCGTACGCCGGGAACATGAAAGCCGGAAAGACGGGTGTGTCCGGTCGCTGTTCATGCCCGCATCGTCGATCTGTCCGCAGCATCGCTATGCCGCGTGCGTCCCTATGATCGCGTGCCGGTCTCGGTGAGCACCGCGTCGAGGAGGCCGGGGAAGCGCTCGTCCAGATCATCGCGGCGCAGCGACACGTAACGCCGTGGTCCGTCGAGCCGGGTACGCGTGATCCCGGCCTCCCGGAGGATCCGCAGATGGTGAGAGACGGTCGACTTGCTCACCTTGAGCCCACTCACCTGCGACACCTGGCCACAAGTGGCCTCTCCGGTCTCCGCCAGCGCTCGGACGGTCGCGAGCCGGCCACGGTCGGCGAGGGCCGTCAGCACGGTGGCCATGTCGAGCTCCGCCCTCGGCGGCTCGATCAGGGTCTCGCTCATGCCCGGAAGGATAACGCTCGCCGTACTCGCCTCCCCGCAGATGGCACGGTCCGGCCGCCAAGCGGTCCATGTCAGGAGAAACCGGACCGCCCTACCAGTGGCATCGCCAAAGCATGACTGAACCTGGAAGAGGGATTCACAGTGATCTACCGATTAGCGGTTGCCAGAAGCGGGGAAATGATCAGCATGACACGGCAGCAACTCGTCAAACGTCCGCGACCTCCGCGTCAGCCGGCCACGCCGGACCTGCGGAGTCCGTCCGGGCGTGCCCTGCCCTACTGACCACAGCCGCGCCCGGCATCCCGTCGGGCGCGCCCGTCCGACGTGTCGCCGCCCCAGGGCCGTGGCCGGCGACATCGTTCACCGAGGCAGGTCGCCGCGCTCGCTTCCGGCTCGGACGAGGGGCTCGGCGAGAAGATCCGACACCATCGGGTGCATGCGTCCTGGAGCGATGGTCACCACCTGGTAGGCCGCCACTCCGGCCCGTACGAACGGGTCCTCGGCGGCGATGTCCTCCATGTGCGCGCGGTCGACCCCCCGGGCGACGATGACCCCGCCCTCCTCGGCGGGCACCGTCGGGCCGGAGATCAGGAAGATTCCCTGACGGTGGTAGCGCTCGAGGAAGTGGACATGACCGGCCACATGCGGCTCGACCTCGGTCGTGGCGGCGAGGTAGCGCAGAGTCAGAAGATGCAGCATGACTCGCATCATGCCCTCACCGAATGACAGATTCCGGGGTTCCTTCCGTACTCGATCCGAGCCCTCCGGAGTGGCAGAGTTACCTGCCGTGGATACCGAAGATTTCTGGAGTCTCGTCGAGTCCGCGCGCGCGGACGACAAGCCGTTCGACGAAGCGCTGGTCGACCGGCTGGCCCTGCGACCCGAGGAGGCCATCCTCGGGTTCCAGGAGCGGTTCGACGAGTTGAGCGCCGCCATGTACCGCAACGACGTCTGGGCCGCGGCGTACCTCATCGGTGGCGGCTGCTCGGACGACGCCTTCATGGACTTCCGGTCCGGGCTGATCGCGCTGGGCCGCGAATGGTACGAGAAGGCGGCTCGGTCACCGGACAGCCTCGCCGAACATCCGGCCGTGATCGAGGCCGCGGCGGAGTTCGACGACGGTGCGGTGTTCTACGAGGAGGCCGGCTACGCGGCCTCCAACGCGTACGAGCGACTGACCGGCGGGGACGAGGACGCCTTCGACGAGGCCTGGGACCGCCGCCAGGACGGCCGGGAGGACGAGGAGGTCGAGCCCGATATGGGGGAGAACTTCGACTTCGACGATGAAGACGAGATGCGCGAGCGGCTGCCCCGGCTCGCCTCCCTCTACCTCCGACAGCCGGCTCACCGAGCATGACCACTCGTCCCACCGTCCGGCCCTACCGGCCCGAGGATCGCGCGGCGCTGTACGACATCTGCGTGCGGACGGCGCACGAGGGCGGGGACTCCCGGCACATCTACCCCGACCTGGAGCTGATGCCGAGCATCTTCGCCGCACCGTACGCCGAGCTCGAGCCGGAGCTCGCCTTCGTCCTCGACGACGGGGAACGGGCGGTCGGCTACATTCTCGGCACCGCCGACACCGTCGCCTTCGTCGAGCGGTACCGGGAGGTCTGGCTGCCGAAACTGGTCGACCGGTATCCACCTCTCGACCGCGAGCCGCGTACGCCGACCGAGACGATGATCGGCCTCATGCACGACCCGGAGCGCATGGTGCTGCCCGAACTCGCCGGCCATCCGGCCCACCTGCACATCGACCTGCTGCCCGACCATCAGCGCAAGGGCCACGGCCGCCGGTTGATGGACGCCTTTCTCGGCGCGTTGCGGCGCGCGCGGGTGCCCGCCGTCCATCTCGGCATGGTGTCTTCCAACACCGCCGCCAGGGCCTTCTACGACCGCATGGGGTTTCACGAGATCCCGGTCCCGGATTCCGGGCCCATCACCTATCTCGGCCGCGCGACGGGATGATCACGGGGTCCGGCCGGGCGTGGCCGGACGCCCATGTCGTCAGCAGCCGTACATCTGCCGGACCGCGATCAGGTCTGCGCCGCTGAAGCCCGTCTTGGCGTACGGATCGGTCAGCGCCTGGCCGTTCTTCGCGACCAGGGTGTCCAGCCCGTTGGCGGAGAACGCCCTGTTCCCGTAGATCATCACCGAGTTCTGGTCGAAGTCGCCGAGCAACCGATTCCGTTCGGCCGCCACCTTCTGGAACTGGGAGCGATAGGCCGGTGTCACATTCTCCAGGTGAACGTCCACCGAACCGTCCCGGTCGGACCGGTTGTGCTCGTGGTGAAATCCGATGGCGTGCATCAACTCGTGAATGACCGTGCCCAGGTAATTGCAACGGGTGCCGAGCGACAGGTCCTGCTGCCCGCCTCTCATGCCCAGCATCGAATAGCAGCCGGTGCCCGCGAGGATGCGGACGAAGGCGCGCTCATCAGTCCGCGGCACGAATCGTACGCACGTCCCGGCGGTGAAGCCGGCGATGGCCTTCCCGACCATGTCGCGCACGGCCGCCGGCAGGCCCGGATCGAACACGTACGGCACCCTCCCCTTCGGCCACAGCGCCGACGCGTCGCTGACGCCCGCGCCCGAAGGACCTCGCGTGCAAGTGTCGTCCGGCACCCCCTCCGGCCTGGGCGACTCCTTTTCGGGAAGGACACCGGGGAAGTGCAGCCGGCCACCGGCCACGTCGCCGACCCGGCCGAGCGAGATGTCGCCCTCGGTCACGGCTTGACCGTCGATGGCGACGTACGAGATGTCGCGCAGCCGGCCGGCGACGTCCGGCAGCGTCAGCGAGTGAGCAGGCCCGCTCATCTGCTGACGCCAGAGTTCGACGGGCGGCTCATCGCCGGCCCTGGCCGGGGAAATCCCCATTGATGCCACGATCGCGACCGACATCAAGAAATTGATGCGTCTCATTAGAATCCCCCGAATCCGCCCGCGTCATTCACGGGTCTTTTCTGCCGGAGAGCTACCCAGCCGATTCGACCCGGATTCTCGACGCCGTGACTTTCGAAGGCCCGTCCGCCCGGAAAACCGTCACCTTGCGGATTCGATGGCCACCACAGGGCCTGGCCGCCGGTGTCCGGGTAGCGGCGGATATGGCGGGCCACCTGCTCAGCGGGGCCATCGTGAATCTACTCGGCCATCAGGTCGCCTCGATGCCCAGGTGCGTACGGTGGTGCTCGGCGTTGTCGATCTCGTCGAGCACGGCGATCGCGAAGTCGGGATAGGTGATGCGACTGCTCGCCTCGCCTGGAGCCGTACGGTAGCGACCGGTTCGCGCACCTCCATGGTCGAAGTCGCCGGCCGGGCTGAGGACCAGCCAATCCACCGAGGTGTCGGCCCCGCTCAGCACCTCGTTGCCGGCCGCATGGCCCAGAAGGAACCCGCGGTACTCCTGCGGATAACCGGGGGTGTCCATGAGAAGCGTCCCGGATTCGGTCGGCAGGAGCGACGCGAGGCTGACCGAGACCAGCCGACCCACCCCGGCCCGCGACAGCCCGTCGAGCAGCGCGCGGGAGGCGGCGGTGTAGAACACATCGGGCTGCGCGCCGGCGTCGTAGACGGCGCTGATCGAGGCGTCGTGGCCCTGCGCCGCCTCGGCGACGCTCTCGGCGTCCGTGACATCCCCCGCGACCAGTCGTACGCCGTCCGTCGCCAGGCCGCGGTGCGCGGCCGGATCACGCACCACGGCGGTGACCTCGTGTCCCCGCCGCCGGGCCTCCTCGACCGCGGCCCGCCCGGCCCTTCCGCCCGCGCCGAAAACAACGATCTTGCTCATCCGTCCCACCTCACGTCCGGGCCGCTCCGATCGCCGGCCACTCCCGGGACGCTAACCGGGCAGGTGGTTTCCGATCGGATACCGGCTAGCGTGGACCGGGTGACCAAGCCACTCGATCCGGACATGTTCGACCCGGTCTGCCCATCGGACCTGACCCCGATCCGGTTCGGCGACAAGTGGGCCGGGATGATCATTCGCTGCCTGGAGGACGGGCCGCGGCGCTTCTCCGAGCTACGGATCCCTCTGCGGGGCGTCACCGCGAAGGTGCTCACCGGGTCGCTACGAGCGCTGGAGCGGGACGGCCTGATCAGGCGTACGGTGTGCGCCGGGCCGGAACGGCGGGTCGACTACGAGCTGACGCCGCTCGGCCGCAGCCTCCTGGAGCCGATGGCGGCGGCATGCGAGTGGGCCGAGCAGCACTGGGACGAACTGCTCGACGCCCGCGAAGCCTCGTCGCTCGACCGCACGGGCTAGCGGCTCGGCGTTTCCGCGGAAACGTCGTCTGCCGTACTGCGCGAGCGTTTCCGCGGAAACGTTGGGTCGCGGCTCAGTACGAGCGGGCGCGGGTGGCTTCACCCGGATCACAGTGGAGAAGTCGGCGAAGGTCTCCTCGGGCGTCAAGCCACCCCTGCGCATCGACTCCAAGTGCTTCTCCAGGTGGGCGGAGATCACACCCTCACGCAACGGCGCGGGCTCACCTGCCGTTTCGTCCATTTCGGCGGCCGTCCCTGCTTCTTGCCGACCGGTGGCAACGGTTCCAGCGCCGCCCACTGTGCATCCGTCAGATCTCCACGCGCCGCGGATCAAGATCGTCTCATTCCCAAGATCCCCGTCGTTGCCGACCATAGGCTGGACTGCCATCCCGTCGGGCAACCGGCGAATCTCGCAAGCGGCGTGGGAGCGGACATGAATCTGATCGATCACCTTGAAAGTCGACTCGGGCGGATCATGCACGGCTGGAGCTACAATCCCGACGGCCGCCCCATGCCGTTCAGGGTGGCTGAGTGCAGCGGAGGCGAACTCCCCAACGTCAACACGTACGTGACGGTCGGTCTGAGCGAGACCCACCTTCCGTCCCGTGTCTCGGACAAGAGCATCCATCAAGAACTGATGATCTCCGTGCCGTCGGACCAGGCAGACGGCCCGTATCCGGCACTACTGCAGCAGATCGGTTGCCACCTCATCAGAGAAGAGTCGGCCCTCCTTCGAGGCGACGTGGTCGGACCGTACGGCCCCATTCTGGAAGGAAGCCCACTCGAGGCGTTCTATGCCTCCCTGCCGGTCCACCATGACAACGACTTCGCCGTGGTGGAGCCCGACGAGGAAGGGCGAGCGTTCGCGATCGCCCTCACCTGGCTGATACCCATCAGCCGGTCAGAGGCTGATTACGTGGCAAAGCTCGGGTGGGACGCCTTCGAATCCGAACTAGAGCACAAGCAGCCTGATCTCCTCGACCCTCGACGTGCCGAGATGGCACTCGACTTCTGAAACACGCCCAAAGCCTTCTGCTGACTTCGCCGGAAATGGCCACGCGCGCCGGAATAAATCCGTTTTGTTTACCGTCCGGCTCCACTAACGTCTGCCGCCATGACGCAGCCTCCGCCAACTGGTGAGCAACCCAGGTGGACTCCCCCGGACGAGCCCGCTCCCGGACACTCCGATGACCCCAAGTACAGAGCGGCCTCCAGCCGGCCGGGAGACGAGCCGGGGTCCCTCGCGACGCCTCCCGCACCAGTCGCCGCCGACACTGGTGAACAGCCCAAGAAGATCAATGGGTTCGCCATCGCGGCCTTGGCGTTCGGGCTCATCGGCGGGTTCATGTTCTCCATCATCCTTGCGATCGTGGCGCTCGTGCAGATCCGCCGTAACGGGGACGCCGGCCGTGGTCACGCCATCATGGGGCTCGTCGCGGCCGCCGCCTGGCTGGTCGGGGGAATCACCTTCGGAATCGTCGAGCTGAGGGAGGAGTTCCGCGACTCCGACAAGGAGCGCTCCCCCTCGGACACATCGGCTCGGCTGTCCCCTCGCCCGGGAGAGTGCTTCGATCTCCCTGCGGACGAGACGTCGGCAGATATCAAGATCGCGCCATGTGGTGGTCCGCATGACGGACAGGTGATCCTGGCTTTCAAGCTTCCGAACGGCTCTTGGCCCGGTGCGAAGGAAGTCGACCGGCAGGCTTTCGCGGGCTGCGAGGAACGGATGCTCGCGACGTTCAAGACCCGTACACCTGTGGAGAACGCTGAACCGTATGTGCTGATGCCACGGAGACTTGGCTGGCTCGCGGGGGACCGTACGGTCGCATGCGCGCTCGCCACCGACGGCAAGAAGCTCACAGCCCCCATCGCCACCGGGGATCCGGGCAGGAGGGAGTGGTCGGAGCTGGCCGTAAGTGACTGCTTCGACCACGAGGAGTCCGGGAACGCCTCCGTGACCGTCAAGATCGCTCCCTGCACTGGGCCGCACACCTTCCAGGTGACGCACAAGTTCAATCTGCCGGACGGCGGCTGGGCAGGAGACTCCGCGGTGATGAGGAAAGCCGAACTCGGCTGCACCGCCCGCCAGAACGCCCACTTCCGCAAGCACCCGTCCCCGGTGCCGGTCGACGAACTGTACGTCTACCCGGAACAGGAAGCCTGGGAACTGGGCGACCGCGAAGTGGTGTGTTACGTCACCGACGGCGACGGGCGCAAGCTGCGGCGCTCGGTCATGTCCCGCTAGGGCGAGCGTCATGCCCGCGTCGTTGACCTATGAGCGCATCGCTGATCAACTCGTCGCCGAGATTCCCGAGTTCGACGAGCATTTGGAGATGCATCTCTTCAACAACGGAGAGCTCCTACAGCACGTGTTGTTCTGGGATCTCACGAACTGCGTTCTCGACGCTCACCGCCGAGGGCATGGCGAACTTGTTGATCGTTGCTTGGAGTTCCTGCCGCGGGCGCTTGCGTCGTCCGACCGTGATCTCCGGGCGCTGATCGTTACATCCTTCGTCGAAAACGTCGGGCCATGGGATCCGGCCGTTCGGGACTTCATCTCCTCGCGGCCGGAACCTCTGCGCGCGCAAGCAGCGAAAAACTCTGGCGACGGGCCGATTGAACGTCATCGTGAACCGACCAGCTCATTCGGCCGGGGCGATACCGATCGGGCACCTCAGGCCCATGCCACCCAGTCTGTCCTGCTATGTGACAGTGTTGAGGTTCGCGCGTACGACCCCGCAGGAGTCAGATACGGACGACCTTGACTGATTTCCCGCAGAGCGTAGTCATGTCGTCCTCGTCGGAGGTGAGCATGATGACGGGCTTGACCGCTCGCAGAGCCGTAGCGGCGACGATCGCATCGATCGCGTACTTGTGACCGTGAAGTCGAGCGATACGAAGGAGTTCAATCGCACTCATGCTGACTTCCTCGCTGACCGGTTCGACCCGTAGCCGCGAGAGGAACCAGCGGAGGCGATCGGCCTTCACCCGCACGTCCTGGGCCTCCACGGGAGTGATCGCGCTCACCACGACCCGGAAGTCGTTGTCCTGCGCCTCCCGCACCATGCTCGTGACCCGCTGATCCGCCTGGCACCACTTGACCAGGCCCTCACAGTCGAAGAGCAACGTGCCCGCACTCAGCCTGCTCTGTGCCCGCGCCACCCGTCCTCTTCTTCCTGTAGCTCCGGCGAGGACTTGACGCTACGGAACAGCTCGGCGGCCTCATCACGCAGAGCCTGCGGAATCGGACCGGAAGCCACCTCGTTCACCCGAAGAGCCTCCTCCAGAAGATCGCGCTCGATCTGACGCTCAACCGCCGCGTCAATGTAGGACGAAACACCCCGCGCCCCAACCCGCTCCTTGACCGCACGAAGGTTACCCGCCCGCAGCGAGACGCTCACCTTCACCGCCGGCCCACCGCCCGGAGCGAACACATCCTCTTGTGCACCCATGCAGCGAAGTTTACTACTAGAAGTAGTAAACCTGCCAGCCGTGGAGCGAACAATCTCGGCTACGGATCGAGATCGCCGGTACAGGCCGTGGCCTCGGACGAAGGCGCGGGATGACCAGGCACAGAATCCGTTCGGGGATGCATGGGCCGGGCCCCTGGTTCAACGCGGTCACACTTGGCCGCTTCCATCACATCGCTCGCACGGCACGCACACCGTGGGGCCTTCTACCGTTGTCAGCCCCGACCAGCCCCCGTTGCCGAACATCAGGGAATCGACTCGACCTCCATTGCCCGAACAACGATCACAAGGCTTGGGAAGGGCGTAGGCCAAGAGCAACCACTGCTATGGCGTCCCGGATCGCCGTCGCCGCCTGATACTTCGCCATGTTCACGCCTGTGTTCTCGCTGGTGAGCTGACTGATGTCCACATCGAGCACTTCGGCTAGGCGCAGGAGGACCGCGTGGCTATCGATCGACCGGCGGCCCCGTTCGACCTGGCTCAGCCAGCTTTCCGACCGGCCAACCAGTCCGGCCACCACGACTTGAGAGAGGCCGCGCCGCCGACGTTGCCTGGCGATCCGCTGTCCGATCTCCGCGCGAGCGTCCAAGGCCCGTGATCCTCTCCGCCGGGGGTCATCCGCCGAGGATGGAGTGAAGCTCCTTCAGAACCTCTTCCCAGCGTGGCATGCGCGCATCCGCAGGCGCAGCGGGATCGAACATGACCTGGACCCCCATCGACCGCAGCGTCTGCAAGTTCCGATCGAAGACCACATGACGGGCCAGCGCTTCTTTCAGCAACGGAACGGCCAGAATCGGCACGCCGAAGCCCATCAATTCGCACAGCAGACCGACCGCGAAGGTATCGGTGATCCCCGTCGCCCATTTGTTGATCGTGTTGAACGTCGCTGGAGCTACGACTACCGCGTCGGCGCTCGGGAGAGCGTTGGACTCGCTCGGCATTCGGAACTCGCTGCGCACCGGCTCACCGGTCACCGCCGCCAGCCGCTCGGCGTCCAAGAACCGCAGTCCCAACGGAGAAGCGATCACGCATACCCGCCAGCCGGCGGACTGCGCCAACCGGACCAAGATCTCCGCATCCGCCGCCGGAGGCGCAGCACAGGTCACCAGATAGAGGACTCCCCGTCCGTTGCCGTCCACCATGCATCAAGGCTAGTCACGATCCCTGGCCTGGCCCGGGTCATTGAGGATGAGATCCGCTATCCGGACCAGCCGCACGACATACTCGTGGCCTTCCCCGGCCCGAAGCTTTGGAAGGAGGTCACGGAGGTCGCGAGCGCACTTATCCACCACGACAAGGTCATGGCCGTTCAACCGGCCGTCCACGTAGCCGCTTATGCACCCAGCCAAACTGGCATCGAGCAGCGCTACGGGCTCCCCGTGGATCTCCAACCATCTGAGGTCATCAGGGAACGTCAGCCCACGGTGTTCCGCCCACAGGACCGAAACGTCATCGTGAACCGACCAGGTCACTCGGCCGGGGCGATGCCGATCGGGCAGCTCAGGCCGGTGCCGCCGATGCCGCAGTAGCCGTTCGGGTTCTTGGCGTCGGACAGGTACTGCTGGTGGTACTCCTCGGCGAAGTAGAACTCGTCGGCCGGGACGATCTCGGTGGTGATGGGCCCATGGCCGTGCGAGGTGAGGACCTCCTGGTAGGCGTCCCTGGAGGTCTCGGCGGCCTTCTGCTGCTCGGCCGACCGGTGGTGGATCGCCGAGCGGTACTGCGTGCCGACGTCGTTGCCCTGCCGCATGCCCTGGGTGGGGTCGTGTCCCTCCCAGAAGACCTTGAGCAGTTCCTCGTAGGAGATCTGGGCCGGGTCGAAAACGACGCGCACCATCTCGGTATGGCCGGTCAGCCCGGAGCAGACCTCTTCGTACGTGGGGTTCGGCGTGTAGCCGCCCGCGTAACCGACCGCGGTGGAGAGCACTCCCGGGGTCTGCCAGAAGATGCGCTCGGCACCCCAGAAACAGCCCATCGCGAACTCGGCGACCTCGGCGCCGTCAGGGTAGGGCGGTGCCACGGGGCCGCCGAGGACCTCGTGGCGGGGCGGCACCGGCATGGGGACGTCGCGCCCCGGCAGCGCCTGCTCTGATGAGACCATCTGCGTCTTCGCGAATCCGAACACGTTGCCCAGGCTAACCCGTGGGTCCGGCCGATGGGTACGCACTGACGCGCGGACGCGTGTCGAAGCCCGTTCAGTGTCGGCGTACGCACCACCGCGAGCGCCCGGGGACGTGCTTTCGCCGACACCGAACAACGCTCGGCCACGGCCATTTCCTGAAGCAGTGCTTGACATTACCGTTAAGCATTATGACTAATTACCTGCTGATATCATCCACTGGTGACGGATTTGCGCAAGGGAATGATCTTCGGAATCGCGGCCTATGCCATGTGGGGATTGTTCCCGCTGTACTGGCCGTTGCTGAAGCCGGCCGAGGCGTCCGAGATCCTCGCCCATCGCATTCTGTGGTCGCTCTTCGCCGTCGTCGCGATCCTCGCCGTACGGCGGCACTGGTCATGGGTGCGCTCACTCACCCTCAAGCAGGTCGGGTTGCTGGCCCTGGCCGCCATGGTCATCTCCGTCAACTGGGGGATGTACATCTACGGCGTCAACTCCGGGCACACCATCGAGACCTCGCTGGGCTACTTCATCAATCCCCTCATCAGCGTCGTGCTCGGCGTCGTCGTGTTCCAGGAGCGGCTGCGTCGCATGCAGTGGGCCGCCATCGCCCTGGGCGCGGCCGCGGTCATCGTGCTGACGGCCGACTACGGCCGGCTGCCGTGGATCGCGCTCACGCTCGCGTGCTCGTTCGGCACGTACGGCCTGCTCAAGAAGTTCGCGAACACGCCGTCGGCCGAGAGCCTCACGGTCGAGACCAGCGTGCTGCTGCTGCCCGCACTGGCCTTCACTCTCATGCTGCACTCCCACGGCGACGCGACGTTCGGGAACGCCGGGGCGGCGCAGGCGCTGCTGCTGGTCGGCGGGGGCGTGATCACGGCTGTTCCGCTCATGTTGTTCAACGCCTCAGCCATCCGGTTGCCGATGACCACGGTCGGGCTGCTGCAGTACCTCGCGCCGACCCTGCAGTTCCTCATCGGACTGCTGGTGCAGCACGAGCAGATGCCCGCCAGCCGCTGGATCGGCTTCCTGCTGGTCTGGGTCGCGCTGGTCATCCTGACGTACGACGGCGTGCGCGGTTCCCGTCGGCAGCGGCGGCAGGTCGTTCCCGCGGTGACGCCGGAGCCGGTCGCCTCGCTGCCCCGGTCGTGATCGGACGAGGCCGGAGATGACCCGTCAGCCGACGTCACGGCGGAGCAGGTCGCTCTCGGTCTCGCGACGGATCAGCAGCCGGCCGTTTCCGCCGGCGACACCGACGACCGGCGGGCGCCGTACCAGGTTGTAGTTGGACGACATCGAGTGGTGGTAGGCGCCCGTGCAGGGCACCGCCAGCAGGTCTCCGGGCCGCACGTCGGCCGGCAGCAGCGCGTCCCTGGCGATCACGTCGCCCGCCTCGCAGTGCCGCCCGACGACGGTCGTCGCGCGTTCGGCCGCGGTCGCCCGGCGGCCGACCAGCCGCACCGTGTAGTTCGCCCCGTACAGGCTCGGCCGGGGGTTGTCGCTCATGCCGCCGTCGACGGTCACGAAGACCCGCCCGGACAGCCCGCGCTTGACGCCGAGCACGCGGTACACCGTGACCCCGGCGCGGGCGCTGATCGCGCGGCCCGGCTCGACCGTCACCTGGGGCACCGGCAACCGGTACGACGCGCAGGCGGAGCGCACGGCGGCCATGAGCCGCTCGCCGACCGCCGCGGGAGAGATCTCCGCGTCGCCGGAGAGGTACGGGACCGCGAATCCACCGCCGAGGTCCAGCTGGGGCAGCGTGACGCCGTGCTCGTCGCGGATGGTCGCCATGAGGTCGACGACCCGCACCGCGGCGCGCTCGAACAGCTCGATGCTCGTGATCTGCGAGCCGATGTGGCAGTGCAGGCCGACCGGTTCGAACCCGCGCTGTCCGATCACCCGCCGCACCGCCTCGGCGGCGGCACCCGAGGCGATCGAGAAGCCGAACTTCTGGTCCTCCGTGCCGGTCGTCATGGCCGGGTGCGAACCACCGTCCACGCCGGGAATGACACGGATCAGCAGCCGCTGCGGCGCGGCGCGGCGGCCCAGCGCCGCGAGCCGGCTGATCTCGGCCGTCGAGTCCACCACGATGCGGCCCACGCCGTAGTCCATCGCCGCCCTGAGGTCCTCGGGCGTCTTGGCGTTGCCGTGCATGACGATCCGCTTCGCCGGGAAGCCGGCCGCCCGCGCCACCGCGAGTTCTCCCGCGGAGCAGACGTCGAGCGACAGCCCCTCCTCGGCGATCCACCGGGCCATCGCCCGGCACAGGAAGGCCTTGCCCGCGTAGACGACCTCACCGCCCGCGAACGCCGCCTTGAAGGCACGGCAGCGCTGCCGCACGTCGGTCTCGTCGACGACGTGGAGGGGAGTGCCGTAACGGTCGGCCAACCTCGCCAGCGGGATCCCGCCGACCGAGATGTCGTCGCCGTCCAGATCGTGGGCGGTCGCGGGCCAGATCGCGTGGTCGATATCCGCCCGCCGTGTACTGAGAAGCATGTCAATTCCCCCTGCGGATCCGGGCGTGCGCCCGCACCCGCGCGCTGAGACTCATCTGAAGACCGTCAGGAGCAGAGTGATCAGTACGGCGGCCGCGAGGACCCACAACACCCCGGTGATCCCCGGGGCGAGGAACCGCCCGCCGCCGCGGCCCTGCTCATCCATGGCGTGCGGCCGGGACGCCCACGGGCACGAAAGCCGCCGAACCCTCACCCGGCCCGGCGTGGTCGGCGGCCGGCGCGGCCGGGCGGCGCAGGTCGGTGCGCGTCACCTGCGGCGGTACGACGCCCGCGGGGTCGGCCGGGATCCGCGGGACCATCACCTCGGGGTCGACCTGGATCCGGGCCACGCCGAGCGGCCTCAGCAGGTGCCGTAGTGCGGCCTCATGCAGGCGCACCCAGGCCTGGTCGCCGCCGAGGACCTGCCGCAGCCTCGAGACCGACGTGAACGCGATGCCCACCCGCCCCTCGCCCGCGAGCCGTGCCGTCCGCACGGCGAACGTGCCGCCAGAGGCGGTACGTACCGGCACGACGAGAAGATCCGGGGATGCCATGCTCTGAGCCCTCATTTCCTGGTCCCTGCCTGCCGCGATGGCGGCTGACTCTCTTCACGCTAGGGTCGAACTCAGGGAATGAGAGACTTATATACGCGATAACTACGCAGGTCAGGCGGCCTCTTACGCCACCTTGACGGGGTCTGGGCAGGCGCTGGGCGGGCGCCGCCGCGGCCCGGCCGTGACCGGTCAGCCGGTGCGGGAGACCACGTAGTCGCAGAGGCCCTCGAAGGCCGCCCGGGCGGGCACGTCGGGCAGCGTGAGGAGCTCGGCGCGGGCGTCCGCGGCCCACTGCCGAAGATCGGCCCGGGCCCGGTCCATGGCCGGGTGGGAGCGCAGCAGCCCGAGCGCCTCGGCGTGGGCCTCGTCGTCGGTGAGGTCGGAGGTCAGCAGCTTCTGCAGCCGCTCGTCCGCGGGGTCGGTCGACGCCAGCACGTGCAGCACCGGGAGGGTACGGATCCCCTCGCGCAGGTCGGTACCGGGGGTCTTGCCCGACTGGTCGGACTCGGAGGCGATGTCGAGGATGTCGTCGGAGAGCTGGAAGGCCACACCGATCTTCTCGCACGCCGAGGTGATGGTGTCGACCACATGGGCGGACGCCCCCGCCAGCATCGCGCCGAACTGGCCGGAAACGGCGATGAGCGAGCCGGTCTTGTCCGCCATCACCTGCAGGTAGTGCTTGAGCGGGTCAGTGTCGGGCGCGGGCCCGACCGTCTCCTGGATCTGCCCGCGGACCAGCCGGGAGAACGCCCGGGCCTGTACCCGGACGGCCTCCGGGCCGAGGTCGGCGAGCAGGTCCGAGGCGCGGGAGAACAGGTAGTCGCCGGTGAGGATCGCGATCGTGTTGGTCCACCGCAGGTTGGCGGAGACCTGACCGCGCCGCATCGGTGCCTCGTCCATGACGTCGTCGTGGTAGAGCGAGCCCAGGTGCGTCAGCTCCACCACGACGGCGGCGGACACCACGCCGGGAGCGGTCGGATCCCCGAAGTACGAGGCCAGCAGCACCAGCATCGGCCGGAACCGCTTCCCGCCCGCCGCGACCAGATGCCGGGAGGCCTCGGTCAGGAGCCGATCCTGATCGCGTGCGGTCTCGAGCAACCGCTCTTCCACGGCCGCGAGTCGCTCCACCACGTCCGCTGCGAGCTCATCGGTGACCGGCAGACCGAACGGAATGGCACTACTCACAAGTCCCCCTACCGGACGAACAGCTGCGTCGCCGCCTGCCCGGCGAGATCGAGCATCGGCTGCGGCAGCACACCGAGTACCACAGTAGCCGCCAACCCGAGTGCCACAGCGGTCGCGGCCGTCCGCCCGACCACCACGGCCGGGGCGTCGGGCTCCGGGTCGCTGAAGAACATGACGACGATGACCCGGACGTAGAAGAAGGCGGCGATCGCCGAGGAGAGCACACCGACGATGACGAGCGGGGTCGCGCCGCCTTCGACGGCGGCCTGGAAGACCGCGAACTTGCCGGTGAAACCGCTCGTCAGTGGGATGCCCGCGAACGCCAGCAGGAAGAACGCGAAGATGCCCGCGATGGCGGGCGACCGCTTGCCGAGACCGGCCCAGCGGCTGAGGTGCCCCGCCTCGCCACCCGAGTCGCGCACCATCATGACGATGGCGAACGCGCCGATCGTGGTGAAGCCGTACGCCGCGAGATAGAACAACGTGGCCGACAGTCCCGCCTTGGACGTCGCGATGACACCGAGCAGGAGGAAGCCCGCGTGCGCGACCGACGAGTAGGCGAGCAGCCGCTTCACGTCGGTCTGGGTGATCGCGATGACCGCGCCGGCGACCATCGTGATGATGGCCACGGCCCACATCATCGGCCGCCAGTCCCAGCGCAGGTTCTCCAGTCCGACGTAGAACACCCGCAGGATCGCGCCGAACGCCGACACCAGCGTGCAGGAGGCCATGAGCGCGGTGATGGGGGTCGGCGCGCCCTGGTAGACGTCCGGCTTCCACGAGTGGAACGGCACGGCGCCCAGCTTGAACAGCAGGCCGACCGAGAGCAGCGCCACCCCGGCGAGCAGCAACGGCTCGCTGCCGCTCTGCTTGCCGATCTCGTTGGCGATGTCGGACAGCCGCACCGAGCCCGCGAAGCCGTACAGCAGCGCGACCCCGTACAGGAAGAACGCCGAGGAGAATGCTCCGAGCAGGAAGTACTTCACCGCCGCCTCCTGCGAGAGCAGGCGGCGCCGGCGGGCGAGCCCGCACAGCAGGTACAGCGGAAGCGACAGCACCTCGAGGGCCACGAACATCGTGAGCAGGTCGTTGGACGCGGGGAACAGCAGCATGCCGCCGACCGCGAACATCATCAGCGGGAAGACCTCGGTGTGCTCCGATCCCGCCGCCATGCTCTCCTGCTCGGCGTCGCTGCCGGGCACCGCGGCGGCCTGGGGCGTGAAGGCGTCGTGCCCGCGCTCGGCGATGAGCAGCAGGCTGACCAGCGCGAAGACCAGGATGGTGCCCTGCAGGAAGTACGTGGGGGCGTCCACGGCCACCGACCCCATGGCGGCGGCCTTGAAGTTCGGCGCGTGGTCCCAGAGCGTACGGCCCTCGATCGAGGCCCGGTCGACACCGAGGTAGATCGTCCAGGCGAGGGCACCGCCCAGACCGAGATAGGCCAGCGGGACCTGGACGGCACGCCGCCAGTCACGGCCGACGAAAGCCTCGATGAGCACCCCGAGGACGGCCACGCCGAACACCAGCAGCATCGGAGCCAGTTGCCCGTACTCGATGTGCGGCGCCGAGAAGTTCGGAGCGGCGGTCACTAGAGCGGTCCCCTTCACGGGCGTGTTCCCTTCTCAGCCACAGTGGGGGCGGGATCCTTCATCTGGACCCGGCTCATCGTGTGCTGCACCGATGGGTTGATCACATCGAGCACCGGCTTGGGATAGAAGCCCAGGGCCACGATGATCGCGATGATGGGGGCCAGCGCCGCGAGCTCCCGGTGGGACAGGTCCTTCATGCCCTTGACCGGCTCGGCGGTGGGCCCGTTCATCGTCCGCTGGTACATCCACAGGATGTAGACGGCGGCGAGGACGATGCCGACCGCGGCGATCACGGCGGGGACGCGGTAGCGGGTGAACGTCCCGACCAGCACCAGGAACTCGGAAACGAACGAGCTCAGGCCGGGCAGCGCCAGTCCGGACAGGCCGGCGATCAGGAAGGTCCCGGCCAGCACCGGGGCGACCTTCTGCACGCCGCCGAAGGCGTCGATCCGCGCCGACCCGCGCCGTACGATCAGGAACCCGACGATCAGGAACAGCGCGGCCGTCGAGAAGCCGTGGTTGACCATGTAGAGCGTGGCGCCGGACTGCCCCTGCGAGGTCATCGCGAAGATGCCCAGCGCGATGAACCCGAAGTGCGAGATCGAGGTGTAGGCGACCAGCCGCTTGAGGTCGACCTGGCCGATCGCCAGCACCGCGCCGTAGATGATCCCGATCACCGCCAGCGTGATCACGACGGGCGTGAACCACTTGGCCGCCGACGGGAACAGCTCCAGGCAGAAGCGGAGCATGCCGTACGTCCCGACCTTGTCGAGCACGCCGACGAGCAGCACGGCGGCGCCCGTCGGGGCCTGACCGGCCGCGTCCGGCAGCCAGGTGTGGAACGGCACCAGCGGCGCCTTGATCGCGAACGCGATGAAGAAGCCGAGGAACAGCCACTTGGCGGTGGTCGGGTCCAGGTTCAGCTTGCTCAGCTCGGCGAACAGGAAGGTGCCGGGCCCCTGCGAGTAGAGCGCGATGACCGCGACGAGCATGATCAGCCCGCCGAACAGCGAGTACAGCAGGAACTTCACCGCGGCGTACGAGCGCTGCGGCCCGCCGAACGACCCGATGATGAAGTACATCGGGATCAGCATCGCCTCGAAGAAGACATAGAAGAGGAAGACGTCGGTCGCCGCGAAGACGCCGATCATCATCGCCTCGAGCGACAGCAGCAGGGCGAAGTAGGTCTTCACCGACCGCTTGGGCCGCGCGTACTTGTCGAGGTCGGCCTTCGGCAGCTCCGCGCCGCCGAACCGGTCGGCCTCGGACCACGAGGCCAGGATGACCAGCGGCATCAGGATCACCGACAGCGCGATCAGCACGAGCGCGACGCCGTCGACGCCGACCGCCCAGTGCACGCCGAACTGCTTGATCCACCAGTACGACTCGGTGAACTGGAAGCGCGCGCCGCCGGGCTCGAACCGCAGCGCCATGCCGATGGTCAGCACCGCCACGACGATCGAGATGCCGAGCGCCACCTGCTTGGCGAGCTCGTCGCGGCCCCGGGGCAGCAAAGTGATGCCGAACGCCCCGAGGGCCGGCAGCGCGATGAGCAGGGTCAGCACGGCAGCTCCAGTTCAGGCCGCCCTCCGGCGGACACGTTGATGATCATCGCCTCGCGAAAATCGCCCACGGCTAGATCCTCACCAGCACCAGGGCGCCGACCACCAGGGCGGCACCGATGAACATGGAAAGGGCGTACGAGCGGACGAAGCCGGTCTGGAGCCGGCGGACCCGCCCCGACGTGCCGCCGATCCCGGCGGCCAGGCCGTTGACGACCCCGTCGACGCCCTTGTTGTCGAAGAAGACGGCCAGCCGGGTCAGCCACTGGCCGGGACGCATGATGAGCGACTCGTTGATCGCGTCGCCGTACAGGTCCTTACGTGCGGCCACGGTGACGAGGCTGCCCCTCGGTGCCTCGCGCGGCACCGGCCGGGCCGCGTACTGCCGCCACGCGATGCCAACGCCGATGATCATGAGCACGAACGTGGCGATCCCAGCGTTCGTGATCGGCTCGAAGTGGTGCTCCTCCATCCCGGGAGGCAGGGACGGCGCGAGGAACTCGGAGAAGCCGCCGAGCACCAGGAATCCGCCCATGAGCACCGAGCCGACGGAGAGCAGCATCAGCGGCACCGTCATGACCTTGGGCGACTCGTGCGGGTGCACGCCGTCGTCCCAGCGCTTGCCGCCGAAGAAGGTCATGAACATCACGCGCGACATGTAGTAGGCGGTGATGCCCGCGCCCAGCAGGGTGCACCCGCCGAGGATCGCCCCGCTCGTTCCGCCCTTGTGGAAGGCGGCCTCGATGATGCCGTCCTTGGTGAACCAACCGGACAGCCCGGGGAATCCGATGATCGCGAGATAGCCGAGGCCGAACGTCGCCCAGGTGATCACCATGACGGCGCGCAGGGCGCCGTACTTGCGCATGTTCACCGCGTCCTTCATGCCGTGCATCACCGAGCCGGCGCCGAGGAACATCCCGGCCTTGAAGAAGCCGTGCGCGATGAGGTGCGCGATCGCGAAGACGTAGCCCGCCTTGCCGAGGCCGGCGGCGAGGTGCATGTAGCCGATCTGCGACATCGTCGATCCGGCCAGGGCCTTTTTGATGTCGTCCTTGCCGCAACCGATGATCGCACCGGCGAGCAGCGTGGCAGCGCCGACGACGGTCACCGCGAGCTGCGCGGTCGGCGCCAGCTCGAAGATCGGATTGGACCGGACGATCAGGTAGACGCCGGCGGTCACCATCGTGGCGGCGTGGATCAGGGCCGACACCGGGGTCGGGCCCTCCATCGCGTCGAGCAGCCAGGACTGCAGCGGCAGCTGGGCGGACTTGCCGCAGGCGCCGAGCAGGAGCAGCAGGCCGATCGCCGTGACGACGCCCTTCTCGGCGCCGCCGGCGTTCTCGAACACCCCGGTGAAGGAGATCGTGCCGAACGTCGCGAACATCAGCATGATCGCGATCGACAGCCCGAAGTCACCGACCCGGTTGACCACGAAGGCCTTCTTGGCCGCGGTCGCCGCCGTCGGCTTGTACTGCCAGAACCCGATGAGCAGGTACGACGCGAGGCCGACGCCCTCCCAGCCGATGTAGAGGCCGAGGTAGTTGTCGGCCAGCACCAGCAGGAGCATCGACGCCACGAAGAGGTTCAGGAAGGCGAAGAAGCGGCGCCGGTCGGGGTCGTGCTCCATGTAGCCGATCGAGTAGATGTGGATCAGCGATCCCACACCGGTGATCAGCAGCACGAAGCTGATCGACAACGGGTCGATCAGGAGCCCCATGTCGACCTTGAGGTCACCGACCACGAGGTACTGGAACAGGTGCACCACACGCCGGCGCTCCTCGTGCCCGTACCCCAGCATCTGCACGAACATCGCCACGCCGACCGCGAACGACGCGAGCGACATCGCGCATCCGAGCAGGTGACCCCACTTGTCCGTACGGCGTCCGCCCAGCAGCAGCACCGCCGCTCCCGCGAGCGGGAAGGCGATGAGAAGCCAGGCCAGGGACTGAACGCCCTCGGCGGTCAACACGGCTGTCATTTGGCCAGACCCCTCAGTACTTCAGCAGGTTCGCGTCGTCGACCGACGACGACCTGCGGCTACGGAAGATCGTCATGATGATCGCGAGGCCCACCACGACCTCGGCGGCGGCCACGACCATCACGAAGAACGCGATGACCTGGCCGTCGAGTTCACCGTGCATCCGCGAGAACGTGACGAACGCCAGGTTCGTGGCGTTGAGCATGAGCTCGATGCACATGAACACCACGATCGCGTTGCGCCGGATCAGAACGCCCACGCCACCGATGGTGAACAGGATCATCGAGAGCACGAGGTAGTGCGCCGGGCTCATCGTCGCCCCCGCTCGGCTTCGGCGCGCTCGAAGGCGCGGAGTCCCCTCATTGGTCCGTCTCCTTGGTCACGGCCTTGTCCGTCACGGCCTTGACGGCGGCGAGGTCCTTCTCCGCCGCCTCCTCCCCGGAGTCCCCGTGCAGGTCGGCGTGGAACTCGGGCCCGAGCCGCCCGCGGCGGGCGATGATCGGGTTGACCGACAGCTCCGACATGGTGCCATCGGGCAGGAGTGCCGGCATGTCCACCGCGTTGTGCCGTGCGTAGGTGCCCGGCCCGGGCAGCGGTGTCGGGTGCTCGCCCACCAGGAAGCGCTGCTTGGACAGATCCTTCTGGGTCGGCTTGGGCGTCGTGCGCTCGCGGTGCGCCAGCACCATCGCCCCGAGCGCGGCCGTGATCAGCAGCGCGCTCGTCACCTCGAAGGCGAAGACGTACCGCGAGAAGATCAGCTCGGCCAGGCCCTCGACGTTGCCGTTCGCGTTGGCCCCCCTGAGCCCCTTCACGGCGGGGAGAGCGGCGTTGCCGAACCCGACCGCGAGAAGCACGACGAAGCCGATCGCGGCGACCGCCGCCAGGAACCGCTGCGCGCGGATCGTCTCGACCAGCGAGTCCGTCGAGGTCACGCCGACGAGCATGACCACGAACAGGAACAGCATCAGGACGGCGCCGGTATAGACGATCACCTGCACGAAGGCGAGGAACGGCGCGTCCTGGACCGCGTACAGGACCGCCAGCGACAGCATCACGACGGCCAGCATCATCGCGGAGTACACCGCCTTGCGCGTGAAGATCACGCCAAGCGCGGCGCACACCGAGACGACGGCGAGCACCCAGAAGATCATTCGTTGTCACCATCCTTGAGACCGAGGCGGTAGTAGTCCTCCTCGGTCTCGCCGAGTCGCATCGCGTGCGGCGGCGTCTCCATGCCCTCGCGCAGAGGAGCGAGGAGCATGTCCTTGGTGTAGATCAGGCTTTCCCGGCTGTCGTCGGCCAGTTCGTACTCGTTGGTCATCGTCAGCGCCCGCGTCGGGCACGCCTCGATGCAGAGGCCGCAGAGGATGCACCGCAGATAGTTGATCTGGTAGACGCGGCCATACCGCTCGCCCGGGGAGAACCGCTCCTCCTCGGTGTTGTCCGCACCCTCGACATAGATCGCGTCCGCGGGGCACGCCCACGCGCACAGCTCACAGCCGATGCACTTCTCCAGCCCGTCCGGCCAGCGGTTCAGCTGGTGCCGGCCGTGGAACCGCGGTGCGGTCGGCTTCTTGACCTCCGGGTACTGAACGGTCTCGACCTTCTGGAACATCTGGTGGAAGGCGACACCGAATCCCTTGACCGGGTTCAGGCGGTCAGTGAGTCCCACTGGAGACCTCCGGGTTCTTTCCAGTCACGCCGTGGTAGTGGGGGGCGTCGAGCGGCGGCACCGGGAACCCGCCCGCCGCCGGATCGGGCACCGCGTCCGAGGTGACGTCCTCGGCGGCGCCTCGGCCGACGGTGTCCCACACCAGCGACAGCGCCAGCACCACCGCGAGCGCGATTCCGCCGTACATCAGGAGCTGCGGCATGTCGTGACCCTCGTTGCGCAGCGCGCGGATGGTCGCCACCAACAGGATCCAGCCCAGCGAGAAGGGCATGAGCACCTTCCAGCCGAGCTTCATCAGCTGGTCGTACCGCACCCGCGGCAGCGAGCCGCGGAGCCAGATGAAGCCGAAGATGAACAGGAAGAGCTTGGCGAAGAACCACAGCAGCGGCCACCAGCCCTCGTTGGCGCCCGGCCACACGGTGGAGATCGGCCAAGGGGCCCGCCAGCCGCCGAGGAACAGGGTCGTCGCCATCGCCGAGAGCGTCACCATGTTGATGTACTCGGCCAGGTAGAACATGAGGAACTTCAGCGACGAGTACTCGGTGTGATAGCCGGCGACCAGCTCGCCCTCGCCCTCGGGCAGGTCGAACGGGATCCGGCCCGACTCGCCCACCATCGTGACCACGTAGATCAGGAACGAGGGCAGCAGCAGCACCGCGAACCACTTGTCCTGCTGGGCGGCCACGATGTGCGAGGTCGACATCGAGCCCGCGAACATGAAGACCGCCACGAACGACAGTCCCATCGCGATCTCGTACGAGATGACCTGGGCGCTGGAGCGCAGACCGCCGAGCAGTGCGTACGGCGACCTCGACGCCCAACCGGCGAGCACCACGCCGTATACGCCGAGCGACGCCGCGGCCAGCGTAATCAGCACGGCGACCGGCAGGTCGGTCAACTGCAGCGGCGTGCGGTGGCCGAAGATCGACACCTCCGGGCCCAGCGGGATGACCGCGAAGGTCAGCAGCGCGGGCGTGGCGGCGAGGATCGGGGCGATGAAGAACACCACCTTGTCAACGGTGCGCGGGACGATGTCCTCCTTCAGCGCACCCTTGATGCCGTCCGCCAGCGGCTGCAGCAGCCCGAAGGGCCCCGCCCGGTTGGGGCCGGGCCGCAGCTGCATGCGCGCGATGACCCGGCGCTCCAGCCAGACGTTGAAGAGCACGCTCAGCAGCAGGAAGACGAAGACCACGACGGCCTTGCCCAGGATCAGCCACCAAGGATCGTGCCCGAAGGCCGACAGGCCGCTCACGGGTTACCTCCAGTCTCATCGGTCCCGCTCGCACCGGCGGCGGCGATCCGCACGACGGCGCCGGCGCCCACGCCGAGCTCGCGGTGAACCTCGCTGCCCGTGGAGTTGGTCGGCAGCCACACGACGCGGTCGGGCATGTCGGTGACCTCGACCGGCAGGGTGATCGCGCCGCGCTCGGTGGCCACGGTGACCCGGTCGGCCGCGCCGTCGCCGCCGGCCAGCTCGGCCGCGGTCGCCGCCGACAGCCGCGCGACGGCGGTCTTGGCCGTGCCCGCGAGGTACGGCTCGCCGTCCTGCAGCCGGCCGCGGTCGAGCAGCAGCCGCCAGGTGGCGAGCAGCGCCTCTCCGGGTCCCGGCTCGAAGTGACCCCGAGCGGCCACGCCGGGTGCCGCCGGCCGGATGCCGCGGTGACCGCCCAGCCGCTGAAGCTCGGCGCGAGCCGCCTCGGGCGCGGGCAATGCCAGGTGGACGTCCATCTCACCGGCCAGGGCGTTCAGGACCTTGAGATCGGACATGGCGCCGGACACCGCGAGCGCGGTGTCGAACGGGCGGCCACGGCCCTCCCAGTTCACGAAGGTGCCGGACTTCTCCGCCACCGCCGCCACCGGCAGCACGACATCGGCCCGGTCGGTGACCGCGCTGACCCGCTGCTCCAGGCTGACCACGAACGGGGTCGACTCGATGGCGTCGAGCGCGGCCCGCGGGTCGGTGAGATCGAAGGGGTCCACGCCGCCGATGAGGAGCGCGTCGATCTGCTCGTTCGCGGCGGCGGCCAGGATCTCACCGGTGTCGCGGCCCGCGGTGGTCGGCAGCTCCGCCACCGCCCATGCCCGCGCCACCTCGGCTCGTGCCTCGGTGTCGGTGACCGGGCGGCCGACGGGCAGCAGGCCAGGCAGCGCGCCGGCCTCGACGGCACCGCGCTCACCGGCCCTGCGCGGCACCCAGCCGAGCCGCGCGCCGGTCACCTCGGCCAGCCGGATCGCGCTGGAGAGCGCACCCGGGCTGGCGGCGAGCCGCTCGCCGACCAGGATGACCGCACCCTCGGCCTTCAGGGCCTCGGTGGTGGCCGACGCCTCGGTGATCAGCGCTCCGAGCGCCGCGGACTCCTCGCCGGGCGAGGTCTGGATCAGCGTGCCGCCGACCTTCGTGAGGCCGCGGGTGGTGTACGGGGCGACCGAGAAGACCTTGAGGCCCTTGCGGACCGCCTTTCGCAGCCGCAGGAAGACGATCGGCGACTCCTCCTCGGGCTCGAAGCCGGCGAGCAGGACCGCGGGGGCCTTCTCCAGGTCGGTGTAGGACACCTCGATGGAGCGGCCGGCCACCGCGGCGGCCAGGAACTCGGCCTCTTCCCGCGAGTGCGCCCGGGCACGGAAGTCGATGTCGTTGGTGCCGAGCGCGACCCGCGCGAACTTGGCGTAGGCGTAGGCGTCCTCGAGGGTGAGGCGTCCTCCGGTGAGCACGCCCGCGCGCCCCTTGGCGGCGGCGAGCCCGCGCGCGGCCGCGTCGAGCGCCTCGGGCCAGGACGCTGGCGCCAGCACCCCGTCCTCGCCGCGCACGAGAGGCGTGGTCAGCCGGTCGGGCTCGGTGGCGTAAGTGAACGCCCACCGGCCCTTGTCGCAGTTCCACTCCTCGTTGACCTGCGGGTCGTCACCGGCGAGGCGGCGGGTGACCTTGCCCCTGCGGTAGTCGGTCCGCTGCGCGCACCCGGCCGAGCAGTGCTCGCAGACGCTCGGCTTGGAGACCAGGTCGAACGGGCGGGACCGGAACCGGTAGGCCGCACCGGTCAGCGCGCCCACCGGGCAGATCTGCACGGTGTTGCCGGAGAAGTACGACTGGAACGGTTTGCCGTCGGCGATGCCGACCTGCTCCTTGGCGCCCCGCTCGAACAGGTCGATGAAGGCGTCACCGGCGATCTGCGCCGAGAACCGCGTGCAGCGGGCGCACTGGATGCACCGCTCCCGGTCGAGCAGGACCTGTGAGGACAGCGCGACCGGCTTGGGGAAGGTCCGCTTGCGCTCGAGGAACCTGGTCTCGCCCTGGCCGTTGGACATCGCCTGGTTCTGCAGCGGGCACTCGCCGCCCTTGTCGCAGATCGGGCAGTCCAGCGGGTGGTTGATCAGCAGGAACTCCATGATGCCCTGCTGGGCCTGGTCGGCCACCGGCGAGGTGAGCTGCGTCTTGATCACCATGCCGGGCATCACGGTCGTGGTGCAGGACGCCTGCGGCTTCGGCATGCCCCGGCCGTTGCCCATGTCCGGCACCTCGACCAGGCACTGGCGGCAGGCGCCGACCGGGTCGAGCAGCGGATGGTCGCAGAAGCGCGGGATCTGGATGCCGAGCAGCTCGGCCGCCCGGATGATCAGGGTGCCTTCGGGAACCGAGATCTCGAAGCCGTCGATGGTGACGGTGACCAGCTTCTCCTGCTGCTCGACCTCGGCGTTGTCAGCGACGATGCTCACTCTTGACCTGCCCAAACGGTGGACGCGGCGGGATCGAACGGACAGCCGCCGTGTTCGAAGTGCTGGATGTACTCGTCACGGAAGTACTTGACCGACGAGCCGATCGGACTGATCAGCGAGTCGCCGAGAGCGCAGAACGAGCGGCCGAACATGTTCTTGGAGATCTCGACGATCCGCTCGATGTCCTCCTCGGTGCCCTCGCCCTTCTCCAGCCGCGCGACGATCTGCTTCAGCCAGAACGTGCCCTCGCGGCACGGCGTGCACTTGCCGCAGGACTCGTGGGCGTAGAACTCGCTCCAGCGCAGCACCGCCCGTACGACGCAGGTCGTCTCGTCGAAGATCTGGAGTGCTCTGGTGCCGAGCATCGACCCGGCCGCGCCCACGCTCTCGTAGTCGAGCGGCACGTCGAGGTGCTCGTCGGTGAGGATCGGCGTGGACGAGCCGCCCGGCGTCCAGAACTTCAGCCGGTGCCCGGCGCGCACGCCGCCGGCCATCTCGAGCAGCTCCCGCAGCGTGATGCCGAGCGGCGCCTCGTACTGGCCGGGCCGCGTGACGTGCCCGGACAGCGAGAAGATCCCGTGGCCCTTGGACTTCTCGGTGCCCATATCGGCGAACCAGTCGGCCCCCCGCTCGATGATCCCGGGAACCGAGGCGATCGTCTCGACGTTGTTCACCACAGTGGGGCAGGCGTAAAGGCCCGCGACGGCCGGGAAGGGAGGCTTGAGCCGAGGTTGGCCCCGATACCCCTCCAGCGAGTCGAGCAGCGCGGTCTCCTCACCGCAGATGTACGCGCCCGCGCCCGTGTGCACGGTCAGCTCCATGTCGAAGCCCGAGCCGAGGATGTTCGTGCCGAGGAAACCGGCTTCGTACGCCTCGCGCACCGCCTCCTGCAGGCGCCGGACCACGTGCAGCACCTCACCGCGCACGTAGATGAACGCGTGGTTGGCGCGGATGGCGTACGAGCTGATGACGATGCCCTCGATGAGCACGTGCGGGTTGGCCATCATCAGCGGGACGTCCTTGCACGTGCCCGGCTCGGACTCGTCGGCGTTGACCACGAGATAGTGCGGCTTGCCGTCGCCCTGCGGGATGAAGGCCCACTTCATCCCGGCCGGGAAGCCGGCGCCGCCGCGGCCGCGCAGCCCCGAGTCCTTGCCCATCTGCACGAGGTCGTCCGGCGGAATGGCGAGCGCCTTGCGCAGCGCCCGGTAGCCGCCGCCCCGCTGGTATCCGGCCAGGGTGAACGAGTCGGCCTCGTCCCAGCCCCTGGTCAGAACCGGTGTCAGCGTGGTCGTCACGGTGCCTCCCCCTCGGCGGCCTTCCAGCCCTTCTCCTTGGCGAGCTCCAGGCCGCGCAGCGACTCGGGCCCGGCCTGCACGCCCTCGCGACCGCGCCCGTCCGGGAAGCCCGCGAGCACCCGCGACATCTGCTTGAAGCCGCACACGCTGGTGGCGCCGCGGGTCGGCGCGACCTCCTTGCCGGCCCGGAGGTCGTCGACGAGCCCCTTGGACTTCTCAGGGGTCATGTTGTCGAAGAACTCCCAGTTGACCATCACCACGGGGGCGAAGTCGCAGGCGGCGTTGCACTCGATCCGCTCAATGCTGATCATGCCGTCCTCGGTGGCCTGATCATGGCCGACTCCGACATGGTCGCTCACCGAGCGCCAGATCTCGTCGCCGCCCATCACCGCGCACAGCGTGTTGATGCACACGCCGACGTGGTACTCGCCGGCGGGTTCCCGCCGGTACTGCGTGTAGAACGTCGCGACGCCGGTGACCTCGGCGGGCGTGATTCCCAGCATCTCGGCGCAGAACTCGATGCCGGTGTCGGAGACGTAGCCGTCCACGGACTGCACGAGGTGCAGCATCGGCAGCAGAGCCGAGCGGGGCTTCGGGTAGCGCGCCATGATCTCCTTGGCGTCGCGCTCGAGCGCCTCGCGTGCTTCCGGCTCCCAGCCGGTGGATTCCTGAGTCACCTGTCCACTCCCCCCATCACCGGGTCGAGGCTGGCCACGGCCGCGATGACGTCCGCCACCATGCCGCCTTCGCTCATCGCGGCGGTCGCCTGCAGATTGGTGAAGGACGGGTCGCGGAAGTGCGCGCGGTAGGGCCGGGTGCCGCCATCGCTCACCACATGGACGCCCAGCTCTCCACGCGGCGACTCGACCGCGGCGTAGGCCTGTCCGGCCGGCACCCTGAAGCCCTCGGTCACCAGTTTGAAGTGGTGGATCAGGGCCTCCATCGAGGTGCCCATGATATGGGCGATATGGGCGGGCGAGTTTCCCATGCCGTCGGCGCCGATGGCCAGCTGGGCGGGCCAGCCGACCTTCTTGTCCTCGACCATCACGGGGCCCCGGACCGAGCCGAGCCGATCGACGCACTGCTCGATGATCTTCAGCGACTCCTCCATCTCCTGCATGCGCACGAGATAGCGGCCGTACACGTCGCAGGTGTCCTGCGTGGGGACGTCGAACTCGTAGGTCTCGTAGCCGCAGTAGGGCTGCGACTTGCGCAGGTCCCACGGCAGGCCCGAGGCGCGCAGCACCGGTCCCGTGATGCCCAGCGCCATGCACCCGGTGAGGTCCAGGTAGGCGATGTCCTTGGTGCGGGCGAGATAGACGGGGTTGGCGTCGAGGAGCTTGCGCATCTGCTTGATGCGCTTGGGCATCCGCTCCAGGTACTCCCGGATCTTCTCGAGCGCACCCGGCGGCAGGTCCTGCGCGACGCCGCCCGGCCGGACGTACGCCATGTTCATGCGGAGCCCGGTCACCAGCTCGAAGATGTCGAGGGTGTACTCACGCTCGATGAAGCCGTTCAGCATGACGGTGGTCGCGCCCAGCTCCAGGCCGAAGGTGGCGATGGCCACCAGGTGCGAGGAGATCCGGTTGAGCTCCATCATCATGACCCGGATGATCTGAGCCCGCTCGGGCACCTGGTCGGTGATGCCGAGCAGCCTCTCGACCCCGAGGCAGTAGGCCGTCTCGTTGAAGATCGGCGCGAGGTAGTCCATGCGGGTGCAGAACGTGGTGCCCTGCGTCCACGTCCGGAACTCCATGTTCTTCTCGATGCCGGTGTGCAGGTAGCCGATGCCCACCCGGGCCTCGGTCACCGTCTCACCGTCGAGAGTCAGCACCAGCCGGAGCACGCCGTGCGTCGACGGGTGCTGCGGGCCCATGTTGACGACGAGGCGCTCGTCGTCGCCGTCGCCCACACCCTGGACGACCTCGTCCCAGTCCTGACCGGCGACGTTGAAGACCTTGCCTTCCGCCGTCTCTTGTCCCGTAGTGGTCATACGTACGACCTCCGCTCATCGGGGGGAGGGATCTCGGCTCCGCGGTACTCCACCGGGATGCCGCCGAGCGGGTAGTCCTTGCGCTGCGGATGGCCCACCCAGTCGTCGGGCATCTCGATCCGGGTGAGCGCCGGGTGCCCGTCGAAGACGATCCCGAAGAAGTCGTAGGTCTCGCGCTCATGCCAGTCGTTGGTCGGGTAGACCGAGACGACCGAGGGGATGTGCGGGTCCTCGTCCGGGCAGGTGACCTCGAGCCGGATCCGCCGGTTGTGCGTCATCGACAGCAGGTGGTAGACCGCGTGCAGCTCGGCGCCGGTGTCCTTCGGGTAGTGCACGCCCGACACGCCGGTGCACAGCTCGAAGCGCAGCTCCGGGCTGTCGCGCAGGGTACGGGCGACCTCGAGCAGGTGCCGGCGCGAGACGTACAGCGTCATCTCGCCGCGGTCGACCACGATGCGCTCGATCGCGTCCGCGAACTCCGGGAACTGGCGCTCCAGGTGATCGGACACCTCGTCGAAGTAGCCGCCGAACGGCCGCGGGCTGGAGACCTTCGGGCTCTGCCGGATGACCAGCCCGCCGTACCCGGAGGTGTCACCGGTGGTGCCGGCCCCGAACATCCCGGTGCGCGCGATCGGCTGCTCACGGCGGTCGGCCGCCTTGTGCGCGGGCAGCCGGTCGGCGGCCTGGTCGGCCGTCTGTGCCGGGGGCTGCTGCGGCTTCTTCTCGTCGCTCATACCGCCCCCACTCCCGACTGGCCGAGCAGCGGAAGCGCCTTGAGCCGCGACTCCTCCAGCACCTTGATCTCCTCGCGGCGATGCGCGCCGAGCTTGGTGTTCTGGATCTTGTCGTGCAGCTTGAGGATCGCGTCGAGCAGCATCTCCGGCCGCGGCGGACAGCCGGGCAGGTAGATGTCGACGGGCACGATGTGGTCGACGCCCTGCACGATCGCGTAGTTGTTGAACATGCCGCCGCTGGACGCGCAGACGCCCATCGCGATGACCCACTTGGGCTCGGCCATCTGGTCGTAGATCTGCCGGAGCACCGGCGCCATCTTCTGGCTGACCCGCCCCGCGACGATCATCAGGTCGGCCTGCCGGGGCGATCCGGAGGCACGTTCCATTCCCCATCGGGAGAAGTCGTGCCGCGGGTCGCCGGTGGCCATCATCTCGATGGCGCAACAGGCGAGCCCGAAGGTCGCCGGCCAGACCGAGCTCTTACGCGCCCACCCGACGACCTGCTCGACCGTGCTCAGCAGAAAACCGCTGGGGAGCTTCTCTTCTAGGCCCATCGCGGGCCTCCCTCCACGCAGTGACCCATCTCAGTCCCACTCCAGACCGCCACGCCGCCAGACATAGGCGTACGCGACCAGGACGGTGGCGATGAACATCACCATTTCCACGAGACCGAACAACCCCAGGCTGTTGAAGGCCACGGCCCACGGGTAGAGAAAGATGATCTCGATGTCGAAGACGATGAACAGCATCGCCGTGAGGTAGTACTTCACCGGGAACCGGCCGCCGCCGGTCGGCTGCGGCGTCGGCTCGATGCCGCATTCGTAGGCGTCGAGCTTGGCCCGGTTCCAGCGCTTCGGACCGGTGAACGAGCCCATGACCACCGAGACGGCGGCGAAGCCGAACGCGAGCACGCCGAGCACGACGATCGGCACATAGAGATCCACGGGTTCCTACACCCCCTTCTCGGTGAGCACGGCCCTGGAAACGACGCATGGGCGACCGACCCCGGCCGAAGTCACGGCCCAGGACAAGGCCGAGGTCACAGCCGGGATTCCCATCCTAGGCAGGCTGATCATTCCTTCGTTCCTCGGGGGGTCATGCCGCCGGAGCGAGCTTGGACATGGCGTTGATGATCCGGTCCATCGCGTCGCCGCCCCGCGGGTCCGTCAGGTTGGCGAGCAGCTTCAGGGTGAACCGCATCAGCGTCGGGTGCGGCAGGCCGTGCGTGGTCGCGAACTTCATGACCCGCGGGTCGCCGATCGCCTTCACGAACAACCGGCCCACCGTGTAGTAACCGCCGTACGCCTCCTTGAGCACCCTCGGATAGTCGTACAGGGCACGCTCCCGCTGCGCGGGGGTGGGCCGCGCCAGCGCCTGGACGATCACATCGGCGGCGTACTCGCCGGACTCCATGGCATAGGCGATGCCCTCGCCGTTGAACGGGTTGATCATGCCGCCGGAGTCGCCCACCAGCAGCAGGCCCCGCGTGTAGTGCGGCTGCCGGTTGAAGCCCATCGGCAGCGCCGCCCCGCGGATCGGCCCGGTGGCGTTCTCCTCGGCGAAGCCCCACTCCTCGGGCATGCCGGCCACCCAGCTCTTCAGCATCGCCCGGTAGTCGGTGTTACCGAAGCCCTTGCTGGTGTTCAGAAGGCCCAGGCCGATGTTGGAGGTACCGTCGCCGACCCCGAAGACCCAGCCGTAGCCGGGCAGGAGCCGGGCGTCGCCCTTGTCGTCCCTATCCCACAGCTCCAGCCACGACTCGAGATAGTCGTCGTCGTGCCGCGGGCTCTCGTAGTAACGGCGCACCGCGACGCCGATCGGCCGATCCTCGCGCTTGCGCAGGCCCATGGCGAGCGAGAGGCGTGAGGAGTTGCCGTCGGCGGCGACCACGAGCGGCGCCGAGAAGGTGACCTCTTCGCCGTTCTGCTTGGCGATCACGCCCTTGATCCGGCCGGTGCGCTCGTCGACGACCGGCTCGGTGACGTTGGTGCGCTGGTGCAGGCGGGCCCCGGCCTTGACCGCGCGGTCGGCGAGGATCTCGTCGAAGTCGATGCGAGTGCGCACGAGCCCGAAGTCGGGGTAGTTCGCGAGCTCCGGCCACGGCAGTTCGAGGCGCACCCCGCCGCCGTAGATGCGCAGCCCCTTGTTCCGGATCCATCCGGGGGCGTCGATGTCGACGCCCATGCCGATGAGGGACTTGACGGCACGCGGCGTCAGGCCGTCGCCGCAGACCTTCTCCCGCGGGAACGCGGTCTTCTCCAGCAGCAGCACGTCCAGGCCCGCTTGGGCGAGGTAGTAGGCCGTCGTCGACCCTGCAGGGCCGGCCCCCACGACGATGACGTCGGCTTCTCGGGCGGAGTCCGTCACTTTCGTCCTCTTGTTCCGCTCGTTCGCTTGTGAAGGGCTTCACAAATACTTTGTTATGGAGCCTACTCCTGCCTGCGCCGTGACGCGTACGCGAGTCCTTACTACGCGATCACGCTGTGAATCACCGAGCTACGTGTGATCACTGAGCCGGTTTGCGGCCATGGTGAAGGGCCACGACGCCGAGGGACAGATTGCGCCAGCGCACCGCGTCCCAGCCCTCCTCGCGCAGCCGCCCCGCCAGCGCGGCCTGGTTCGGCCAGGCCAGCGTCGACTCGGCCAGATAGGTGTAGGAGTCGGGGTTGGAACTGGCCTTCGCCAGCAGCGGCAGGCCGTACTTCAGGTGCAGCCGGTGGCCGAATGCGAGCAGCGCGTTCGGCGGACGGCTGACCTCGCAGACCACCAGCCGTCCACCCGGCCGGGTGACCCGCAGCATCTCGCGCAGGGCCTGACCTGTGTCGGCGACGTTGCGCAGACCGAAAGAGATCGTCACGGCGTCGAAGGAGTCATCGGCGAACGGCAGGCGCAGCGCGTCGCCGGCGACGAAGCCGAGCCGCCCGGTGGACCGGACGGCGCTGTTCCTGCGGGCGCCGACGCGCAGCATGCCGAGCGAGAAGTCGCACGTGACGCAGCGGGCGCCGGCGGCCACGAAGGGCACCGACGAGGTGCCGGTACCGCCGGCCAGGTCGAGGATCAGCTCGCCGGGGCGAGCGTCGACGGCCTTGCGGACGAGTCCCCGCCACCGACGGTCCTGCCCGGCCGTCATCAGGCTGTTGAGCAGGTCGTAGCGCTCTGCGGTGCGGTCGAACATCGCCGCGACGTCGGAGGGCTGCTTGTCGAGGGAAGCGCGGGTCATGCCGCCAGCCTAGGCGGGCGGCCGTCCGCCGGGATCACTCAGGCCCGTCCTCGCGGGATCTCGCCTCTTCGAATCTGCGGCGCTTGTCACGGATGTTCTCCGACACCACGGCCGACATGGCGTCGCGCCGGCGTGCCAGCAGGACGAAGCTGACCAGCCCGCTGACCAGCACGGCCAGTGCGAGCAGGAGCAGGCCGCGCGCCCCGAGGAGGTAGAGGACCCCCGCGGTCACGAGGAAGAGGACCGCCCGAGCGGCGGAATAGGCGAGTACGGATCGCATGACACCTTCAGGTTATGCCGGGCGCGGGATGGAACGGCACCCGCCCCGGGAATCGACGAGTGCCTGCGAGGCGAACCGACCGGACGACTCGACGACGCTTCCACAGCGACAACGCCCAATCGGCATGGTGCGTCCGCAATCTCCGCTACGGTCACTTGCTCAGACACCGAAGCCTAAGCGGTCGTCCACAACTCGCCGGTAACTGGTTGTCCCAACGGTTACACGGCGGGTACACGGAGATCATCGTGTCCTCTGAGCGATATACCATATTTACTTCGAGTTATTTCTCCTGGTCACGCAACTACACACCGTGATGTTTTCCGAAAACAAGGGAGAAATCGGTCTTGACCCGGCACACTTAGAAACAGTCCACCCGCACCGAGAGCGGGACAAAGGGGGAGAGAAACGTGGAAAGCACGAGCGAGCGCCTGCTGACCCCCGGAGAGGTGGCTGCGCTCTTCCGGGTCGACCCTAAGACCGTGACCCGATGGGCCGCAGCCGGCCGGATCAGCAGCATACGCACTCCGGGCGGGCACCGGCGTTTCCGGGAGTCCGAAGTGCACGCACTACTGCGCGGCGAAGAGCCGGTCGCGGAGCACCTGAGTCGCTGAGTCGTCTGGGTCCGCCTCGCGCAGAACCCCCCTCGCGCAGCACTTGCGGACCAGACGACATCAGTCGTCATTCCGCTGGGCCTTCCACTCCTCGAACTGTTGGAGCAGCGCCTCGTCGCCATCCCGCCACTGACGCCGCCTGTGCTCCAGTTCTTCCACGGTGAGCGCCTGCCCGGCGAGCCGCTCGTAGTCCGGGTCATCGGGACCGATTTCCACATACGCCTGGCCGATGACCTGCCCGGCCTCGTCACCCGCCCCCCGTTCCAGAACGGCGCTATGGGGCACCCGCAGGTTCCCGTTGGGGAGCCTTATCACATACATGCTGGGGTCACCTACATTCCGTACCGGCGGTTGAAGAAGAGCATCACGTTGAGCGCCGTCCGGATGTTGCCGCCCAGCATGTCCACCAGAGCCGGGCGCTGCTGCGCGCCGATCGCCGCGAACGCGTCCGCGAAGAACTCCCGGCGCCCCAGGTCGTTCGGCTGCAGATGGAAATCGCTGGCCAGGTGCGGAAGGCACTCGGCGTACAGCGCTCGGAACTCGGCGCTGTCGGACTGCCAGCCTGTCTCGCCCCCGTCGATATCGTCCAAGGCGTGCCCGACCTCGTGCATCATGACGTCCGGGGTGGGCGACGGCTGATCACCAACGATGATCTTGCGGTCGCCGTACGCGCCGGCGCAGATGTCCCAGGTGGCCCGGCCCGACGGCAGCGGACGCCCCTTGAGGTGGGCCATGTCGTCAAGGTCGGGTACCCCGCCGGGTCCGACGTAGATGCCGTCGACCCCCTCGACCAGCTTCTCCTTCAGCGGCTCCGGCAGCGACGCCAGGCTGTCGATGGCCCGGACCACGTCGGGTGACGGCATGTCCTCACGAGCGTCCCACTGCCGGTAGATGATGCTCTCCAGCGAGCCACAGTGCCGGCGGCCGTCCGGCCGTACCGGGGCGTCCGGCGGGTGTGGGCGGGTGCGGGCCGGCTCGTCGCGTAGTTCGAAGTCGCGCCAGGTCGGGCGGCGCTCCACCGTCTCGACCGCGTACCTGTCATCGCGGCCGGCCTTGCGGAAGCGGCCGAGCGCGTCGCGGGGCTGGGTGCGCCGTGGCCTCGTGGCCCTGTGCTCGGGTTTGTGATCCGATTTGTGCTCGGTGGGAGACGCGGCGAACGCCGCGTCTCGTGCATCTCGGGACTTGCGGTGTGTGCCCCAATATCGCATCGCACTCCCCTGTCCACGCTGTCGCTTCTGGCAGGGTAAGGCCGAACCTGACTTGACGTCATCCTCATCAAGAAGGGGTTACGCTGCGGGCATGTTCTATGTCCTCCTCGCCCTGATCGCACTCGGTGTCTGGCTCTTCTGCCTGTTCGACGTGCTGACCACGGATGAGGCGGCCGTGCGGCTCCTGCCCAAGTTCGGCTGGTTCTTGATCGTTCTACTCGGGTTCTGGATCGGCGCCCTCCTCTGGACGCTCTTCGGCCGCCCCAAGCAGGTCACCGAGGCCTGGGCCGGCTCCCCCCCGAGCCCCGATCAGCACGACCTCCCCCGCGGCCCGGACGACGACCCCGACTTCCTCCGCAACCTCGACCGTCACATCCACGGCGACGACGGTGTTTAACTGCCTCGCTCCGCTCGGCGGCTCGGGGCGCTCTTGACGCGCTGTCTTCCCTCGTCGCTCCCGAGCGCTCGTTCCTCGCACTCGCTCGCTCCTCAGTCCAGACAGCGCGGCGCCCCTCGCGGCCTCTTCAGAGCCCTGGCACCTACGGGCCCCATTTATCAGACCTGCTGAAGCGCCCGCGAGCGGGCGCGAGCGGGCGCGCCGGAGGCGCGGCAAATGTCACGCGTAGCTGTGCAGGCCCGAGAACATGTAGTTGACGCCGAAGAAGTTGAACAGCAGGCAGCCGTAGGCGACGAGTGAGACGATCGCGGCCTTGCGGCCCTTCCAGCCCGCAGTGGCGCGTGCGTGCAGGTAGCCCGCGTAGACGACCCAGGTGACGAACGACCAGATCTCCTTGGGGTCCCAGTTCCAGTAGCGACCCCATGCCTCGTCGGCCCAGATCGCACCCGCGATGATGGCGAACGTCCAGATCGGGAACGAGAACATGGTCACGCGGTGGGCGAGGCGGTCGAGCGTCTCGGGCGCGGGCAACCGGCCGTTTCCGGTCACGCCGCGCGAGGTCACGAGATAGAGGATGGTCGAGAGCCCAGCGACCGTGAAGGCACCGGTCGCGATGATCGCGGCGGTCACGTGGATGGCGATCCAGTACGACTTCAGCGCGGGCACCAGCGGGCCGACGTCGGTGTAGAGCCAGAGCGTGGCGATGCCGAGCGAGACCACGGCGAAGAGCATGACGAAGGCGCCGAGGAACTCGATCCGCTGGCGGAAGAGCAGCACGAGGTAGGCGGTCACGGCGGCGAACGTGATGGCGACCATGAACTCGTACATGTTGCCCCAGGGCCAGCGCTCCGCCGCCACGCCGCGGGTGACGAGCGCACCGAGGTGCAGGCCCCAGCCGAGGACGCTGAGCAGGACGCCGAACCGGCGCCAGTCGACCTCGCGCCTGAGGGAGGCTTCGTCGTCACCGGTGTCCGCCGCACCGCCGGGGGTCACGGCTTCCGGCTCGGATCCGCCCGCGCCGACGAGGACCTTCGCCTTGGCCGGTGCCTGTTCGGCGGCCGCTCTTCGCCGGTGCCCGAAGGCGAGGTCGGCCGCATAACCGAACATTGCGACGACGTACATGAGCACGGCGCCCAGCATGAGCTGGTTGCTCAGGTTAGCGAGCTCAGTGTCGACCATGCTCGTCACTCCTTCGTCTTCTCTGGGGCCGTGCCGGCGGGGACGGCCTCGCCGCCCGATGATCGCGACCGGGCGGCCGCGTCTTCGCGGAGCCGCTCAACGATCTCGTCGAACTCGGCCGTCGGGTTCCCGAGTGTCAGGCCACCGACCTCGACCACCGTATGCCCACCCTCCACGGCCCGCGCACGGACCCATACGCGGCGGCGGCGCACCAGGAAGGAGGTGGCGATACCGAGGATCGCGATCACCGCCGCGGCGAGCGCGGGCAGCCGGCCCGGGTCGTCGTTGACGGCGAGGCTGATCCATTCCTTGTGGCCGGTGAAGGTGATCGAGCCCGCGCCGTCGGGCAGGGTCAGCGTCTCGCCCACCCTGAGCGGCTTGACCTCGTTCTTCATCGGCTTGAGCCGGTCGGGGATGCCCTCCAGCTTGTAGACCGACTGGGGCGTGCCCGAGTCGAGGCCGAGGTCTCCGGCGAAGGCCTGGAGGGCGACCATCGGGTTGGCCGCGCCCGGGAAGGCCGACATCGCCTTACCCTGCGCGTCGGCCACCGCGGTCGGCCAGAAGACCCCGATGAAGCCGAGCTGCTTCGGCTGCGCGTCCGGCACCTTGATGACGCCCTCGGAGGTGAACGTCCGCTGCTCCATCGGCAGGAACGGCACCGCCCCCTCGAAGGCGATCTGTCCCTTGCCGTCGCGCACGGTGAAGGTCGGCGCGTAGCCGCGCCCCAGCAGGTAGACCTTGGCGCCGCCGACCTCCAGCGGGTGGTTGACGCGCAGGTCGTAGGGCCGCTCCGGCGACGACGGCGTGGTGCGGTAGCGCACCTTGCCCAGGAACTCAACGGGCTGGCCGCGCTGGGGCCCCTGAGTGACGTAGGTGGCCTGGAAGTCGTCGAGTGTCATGGAGAACGGCGCCAGCCGGCCCGGGGTGAACTCCCGGCCGGGCTTGAACGCGTCGTAGCTCGTGAGCGTGTTCGAGAAGCCGGTGCCCTCGGTGAGCAGGACATTGCCCCGATAACCGAAGGCCGCGCCGACCCCGACCGCGAACAGCAGCACCAGCAGGGCCAGATGGAAGATCAGGTTGCCGGTCTCACCGAGGTGGCCCTTCTCCGCGGCGACCGACCCCTCGCCGGCATCGACTCGGAACCGCCGCCCGCGCAGCAGCTCGCGGGCCCGGTCGAGCGCCTCCTGCGGGGTGGCGTCGGTCTCGTACGTCGCCGACTGCGGAAGCCGGGTGAGGTGGCGCGGCGCCGCCGGCGGGCGGGCCCGCATGGCCCGGTAGTGCTTCCACAGCCGCGGGATCACGCACCCGGCGAGCGAGATGAACAGCAGGATGTAGATCGCGGCGAACCAGGGCGCGGCGAAGACGTCGAAGAGCGAGAACCGGTCGAGCCAGCGCGCGCGGGTCGCGTTGTCCTGGTAGTACTGGGCGACCTTCTCCGGCTGTATGCCCCGCTGCGGCAGGATCGACCCCGGAATGGACGCCACCGCCACCAGGAACAACAGGATGAGCGCGGTGCGCATGGAGGTGAGCTGGCGCCAGCCCCAGCGCAGCCAGCCGAGGGGTCCCATCAGATCACCGTCTCGAATCCGCCGATCCAGCCCTTGAGCGAGATCATCACCTCGCCCCAGAGGCCGGTCACCAGGAGAACGCCGATCGCGACGAGCATGCCGCCGCCGACGCGCATGACGACCCGGTAGTTCCGCTTGATCACGCCGAAGGCGCCCAGTGCCCTGCGGTAGGCGACCGCCGTGCCGACGAACGGCAGCCCGAGCCCGAGCGAGTAGGCCAGCGATAGCACCGCGCCGCGCTCAGCGCTCGCCTCGGTGAACGCCAGCGACTGCACCGCGGCCAGCGTGGGCCCGATGCAGGGCGTCCAGCCGAGGCCGAACAGCACGCCGAGAAGGGGCGCGCCGAGCAGGCCTGCGGTGGGCAGCCGGCTGGACGTCACCGTCCGCTGGAGGCCGGGGAGCAGGCCCATGAACGCGAGCCCGAAGACGATGGTGATCAGGCCGAGCACCCGGGTGATCGGGTCGGCGTACTCCAGCAGCCATCGGCCCAGCCCGCCGAACGCCAGCCCGGCGCTCACGAACACCACGGTGAAGCCGGCGATGAACAGGACCGATCCGGCGAGCAGCCGGCCGCGCCGCTGCCGGGCCAGGTCGGCGCCGGACAGGCCGGTGACGTACGAGAGGTAGCCGGGGACCAGCGGCAGCACGCACGGCGAGAGGAACGAGACGAGCCCGGCGAGTGCGGCGATCGGCACCGCCACCAGGAGCGATCCGCTGGTGACGGTGTCGGTGACCCCCGTGGCCGCGCTCATGGCCTCGCTCCGCTCGGCGGCTCGGGGCGCCTTGGAGGCTGCGGCTTCCCTCGTCGGGCACGAGCGCTCGTCCCTCGCACTCGTCCCCTCCTCAGTCCAGCCACCGCCGCGCCCCTCGCGCTCATGGCCTCGCTCCGCTCGGCAGCATCAGCACTACTTCTCCGCGGCGACCTGGGTCACCAGTGGGGTCAGTCTCGAATAGGTCGTGGGACCGACGATCCGCACCGCCACCCGGCCCTTACGGTCGAGCACGAGCGTGCTCGGGACGGCGTTGGGCGGGACGTCGCGGAAGGCCAGCGTGAACCGGCCGTCCGGGTCGAAGACGCTCGGATAGCCGACCTTGAAGCTCCGGATGAACGCCTTCGCCGGCGTCTTGCCATCCTTGATGTCGACGCCCACGAACTCGACTCCGGCGGCCTTCTGGTCGGCGTAGATCTTCTCGAGCGCGGGCGCCTCGGCCCGGCACGGGGCGCACCACGAGGCCCAGAAGTTGAGCACCACGACCTTGCCCTGGAGGTCGGCGAGCCGGAACGGCTGATCGTCGAGCGTGGTGCCCTCGGCCCTCGGCCCCGCCCTGCGGTCGGCGGGCCTGATCACTTGCGCGGCGCCGTCGCCGGCCACGTAGCGGGAGTCGCTGCCCGCCGGACCGGACGACGCCTGGGTGCCGGCGCAGCCGGAGAGCAGCACGGTGGCCGCGAGGGCACCGGCCAGGGCTCGAGCGGGCAGGGGTCGGGCGTTCAACGCACTCTCCACTACAAGACGTAGTAATCGGCTCTATTGTGCAGGCTACGTCAGGCACCCGGCACACTGGGTCGGCGAATCAGCGCGGCGGCCGGTTCGGCGTACGAGACCGCCACCAGGCGGGTCCCCTCGTACACGAAACTGGTGACGCTGGCGAGCTGGCACTGGCGCCGGGTCGGGTGGTGCCACAGCTTGCGCTGCTCGGCCCGCCGCCGGGCGATCCAGATCGGCAGCTGGTGGCTCACGCAGATGGCCTCGTGCCCCCTGGCCGCGTCGCGGGCGCCGGCCGCGGCCTCGAGCATGCGCGACGCGATCTCCTCGTACGACTCGCCCCACGACGGGCGGAAGGGGTTGTACAGGGACGGCCAGTTGGCCGGGCGGCGCAAGGATCCCTTACCGACTCCGAAGGTCATGCCCTCGAACCGGTTGGCCGCCTCGGTCAGCCGGTCCTCGACGGTCACCGGCAGGCCGAAGGTCTCGGAGAGCGGCTCGCTGGTCTCGCGAGCCCGCTCCATCGGCGAGGAGAACAGGGCCGCCACGTCGCGACCGGCGAACCACTTGGCCGCGGCCTTCGCCATGAGAACGCCGTCCTCGCTGAGGTGGTAGCCCGGCAGGCGACCGTAGAGGATGCCCTCGGGATTGTGCACCTCGCCGTGACGCAGCAGGTGGACGATGGTCTTCTCACTCATGGCGCGACAAGACTACCCGCGCCCCCGCCCGGCGAGGCCGCTGCCCTGCGGACCCGGCATGGCGCCGCTCGTCACCAGGTCATCAGCAGGTCGTCAGGCGTCGGCGGTCAGCTCCGGCGGCGCGGGCGGGGCGACGGCCCGCAGCGCCTCAACGACGGCCCGGATGCCGGGGCGGCGGGCCGCCTCTTCCCGCCAGATCGCGTAGACGCGGCGGGTGAGCAGAGGGCGCAGTGCCACGACCCGCACGCCGGGCGGTAGGTCGCAGCGCCCCATCCGGGGCAGCATCGAGGCGCCCAGCCCGGCTCCGACGAGGGCGAGCTGGGTGGCGTACTCGTAGGCCTTGTGCTCGATGCGCGGTTCGCTGTCGATGGCCCGGAGCGTGTGGGTCAGCCAGCCCAAGCAGACCGTGCCCTCCGTCGAACTGATCCACGGGTCACCGGCGAGCTCTTTCAGCTCGATCGACTCGCGGTCGGCCAGCGGGTGATCCGCGGGCAGCGCCACGTCGGCGATGTCGTCGCAGATCGTGCCCTTGCGCATTCCCTCGGGTATGACGAGCGGCTGGTTGTTCCAGTCCTGCAGGACCGCCAGATCGAGATCGCCGCGGGCGACCATGGACAGGCTCTCCAGCGGGTCGTACTCGTGCAGCAGCACGCGCAGCTGGGGATGCTCGGACCGCAGTCTGAGGATGGCCTGCGGCACGAGCCCGCGCGCGGAGGTGGGGAAGGCGCCGAGGTCCAGCTCGCCCACGACCGCGCCGCGGTGCGCCTCGAGATCGGCCTGCGCGATCTCGACGAGCGACAGGATGCGTTCGGCGTGCCCGACGAGCAGTTCGGCGGCGTCGGTCAGCCGCACGCCTCGGCCGTTGCGCTCGAGCAGCTTCTGCCCGGTCTCACGTTCCAGTTTCGCGACCTGTTGCGAGACGGCCGAGGTGGTGACGTGCAGTACGTCGGCGGCGGCGCTCACCGAGCCGTACGAGGCGATCGCGTGAAGGGCGCGGAGCCGGTCGAGGTCGAGCATGAAGCGATACTAAATCGACATATGGAAAATTACTACCTAGTCCTAAATCATGGGTCAGTGATCGAGGGCCTGACCCTTTCGTTGAGTCGTGGCGTGTCGGTGCCTGGACGCCCTCGTCTGCCCCGACACGCCACGACTCAACGTGGCTCAGACCTCCGCCGCGGCGCGGGCTGCGTACGGGAGCGCTTCGGCGATGCGGTCCAGCGCGGCGTCGTCGTGGGCCGCGGACAGGAACCACGCCTCGAACGACGAGGGCGGCAGATACACCCCTCGCTCGAGCGCCGCGTGGAAGAAGGCGGCGTAGGCCTCGGTGCTCTGCCTCCGCGCGGCGTCGAAGTCGCGCACCTCGCCGGGACCGAAGAAGATCGAGAAGAGGTTGCCCGCGGTCTGCAGGCGATGCGGCACGCCCTCCTTCGCCAGCGCCTCGGTGGCCCATCCCGCCACGAGCGACGCCGCCCGGTCCAGCCGGGCATAGACGTCGTCGGTGGCGTTGCGGAGCGTGGCCAGGCCCGCGGCCGTGGCGAGGGGATTCCCCGACAGCGTGCCGGCCTGGTAGACCGGGCCCGAGGGGGCGAGCAGGTCCATGACCTCGGCCCGGCCGCCGAACGCCGCGGCGGGCAGGCCACCGCCCATCACCTTGCCGAAGGTCATCAGGTCGCCGGCGATCCCCTCCCTGCCGTACCACCCAGAGGCCGTGACCCGGAATCCGGTGAGCACCTCGTCCAGGATCAGCAGCGCGCCCTCGCGCTCGCACAGCGACTTCAGCAGCGCGTTGAAGCCCTCGGCCGGGGGCACGACCCCCATGTTCGCCGGGCACGCCTCCGTGACGACACAGGCGATCTCGCGGCCGAACTCGGCGAACGCCGCCTCGGCGGCGGCCGCGCTGTTGTACGGCAGCACGATCGTGTCGGCGGTGGTGGCCCCGGTCACCCCCGGAGTGTCGGGCAGCGCGAGCGTCGCGACGCCGCTGCCCGCGGCCGCCAGCAACGAGTCGACGTGGCCGTGGTAGCACCCGGCGAACTTCACGATCTTGGACCGGCCGGTGAATCCGCGGGCCAGCCGGATCGCCGACATGGTGGCCTCGGTGCCCGAGTTCACCAGCCGCACCTTGTCGACCGGGGTCCGTGCCACGATCTCCTCGGCCAGTTCCACCTCGCCCGGTGTGGGCGCGCCGTACGACGTGCCGCGCCCGGCCGCCTCCCGTACCGCGGAGACGACGGCGGGGTGGGCATGACCGAGGATCATCGGCCCCCACGAGCAGATCAGATCGACGTACTCGTTGCCGTCGGCGTCGGTCAGAAAGGGGCCGTTTCCCGAGATCATGAAGGGTGGCGTGCCACCGACCGCGCCGAAGGCGCGCACAGGCGAATTGACGCCGCCTGGCACGATGGAGGTGGCCCGTTCGAAGAGTTGCTGAGATCGGTCGCTCGAAGTCACGGCGCCAGTCTCTCAGCCCTCGATTCCGATCCGGTCAAGCCCCTTGACCGCTCCCACCAGCAGCCGATATCCCACCAAAGGGGCTATTGACTCGGAGGGGTACAACGTGACGGACATCTGGGCGGTACCGGGCTTCACGCATGTGCGGGAGCTGGGCGCCGGCCACTCGGGCCGAGTCGTCCAGGCGATGGACGACCTCACCCGGACACCGGTAGTGGTGAAATACCTCGACGAACGGCTGTGGCGGGACGAGCGGTTCCAGGACCGCTTCCGCGCGGACGCCCGGGTGCTCGCGCGCCTGGAGGATCCAGGGCTAGTCCAGTTCTACGAGTACGTGGAGTCGCCACAGGGCGCTGCGGTGATCACGGAGTTCGTCGAGGGCGTCAGCCTCGCCCGGCTCCTCGACACCCAGGGGCCGACCGGGCCACTGGCCGCGCTGGTGATCTTCGGCGGGTCGCTGATGGCGCTCGAGGCGCTGCACGAGGCGAGGGTCGCGCACGGCGCGTACAGCCCCGCCAACGTCCTCATCGACGGCTCCGGCACCGGCAAGCTCGCCGACGTCGCGGTCACCACGGGCGACGGGTCCGACGCCCGCGGAGCCTCCTACCGGGCTCCCGAGCTGTGGGACGGCGCTCTGCCCGGGCCGGCCGCCGACCTCTACGCCGCGACCGCCGTGTTCGTGGAGTGCCTTACCGGCCTGCCGCCGTTCGCCACGAAGAACCTCTCGTCGCTGGCGAAGGCGCACCGGAACGAACAGGTACCCGTGCAGGCACTGCCAGAGCCGCTGCGCGCGCTCGTCTCGGCCGGGCTGGCCAAGCATCCCGGCGACCGCCCATCGTCGGCGGCGAGCCTTCTCACCGCGCTGGACGAGGCGGCCACGGCGGCGTACGGCGCCACCTGGGAGGCGCAGGGCCGCCACCGGCTGGCCGAACTGGCCGCCGCCACCGCCGCCACGCCGTACGCACCCAAGCCCCCGCCGCGGGACAACGGCCCGGTGGCTAGCCCCCGCGCCGGGCGCCGCCGCCGCCGCGGACCGCTGCTCGCCACCGTCGCGCTGGCCCTCGCGGTGATCCTCGCCATCGCGGCCTTCGTGGGCCTGCGGGCACGTTCCGACGACACGGCGGCACCGGCCGCGAACGGCACCCCCGCGCCGACCGCGACGCCGACGCCCACGGCCACGGGGCTCCCCCAGACGCCCGCCGCGCTGGCCGACGCGATCGGCAACGCTGCGGCGGGCAGGGGGGCCGCCAACTTCGCCCACCGCCGCGACGCCTGTTGCGGCAACGCCACCGCCGCCCGCGGCGTCTTCTCGTTCACCCTCGCCGGGCCCATGGCCTCGGACATGACCGTGTGGTCGCCGGTCCGGCGCGATCCGTACGCCCGCAGGGTCCGCGCCGTGCTGATCGACGAGACCACCTACGTCGCCTTCCGCGGCTGGCGGGAGGTACCCGCGGTGCCGCGGGCGGGCCGGGCCGACGCCACGCGCGTCTACGCCTCCATGGCCGCGCAGGCCCGCTGGGGCGCGTCAGTGCACAACATCCTGGCGCTGGTCCGGTCGTCCCCGGAGATCAGGCGGTCGGGCTCGACCTACACCGGCACCGCCGCACTGGCCGACCTGGTCCGCGATGGCACGGTCGGGCGTCTGTACGCGCCGTTCGGGGCGGGCGCCCGGGTCGCCTTCTCGGTCCGGGTCGGGGCCGACCTGCTGCCCCGCAGCCTGCAGGTGACGGTGACCCCGCGCAGCGGCGCCAGGGCCCGGCAGGTCTTCCGCACGAACTACTCCGGCTGGGGCCGCAGCGTCTCGATCAAGGCGCCGTGACAGGCGCTCAGACCTGCTCGCAGCTGTCGGCGAGCACTTCCAGCAACCGCAGGGGATCGGGCAGCGGGGAGCCGTCTGGCGGGCGCAGCCAGCTCACCTCCCGGCCGTACGGCAGCGCCGACGGGGGTGCCACCACGTAGCTGTCGCGGCAGTGCCACCGCATGCCCGGGGTCTCGGCCACGTTCTCTGGAGAGCAGTCGAGCTGACAGGACCACCACTCGCGCTCGTCGTCGGGCGCGCCACGGGTGGCGACGAAGAACAGGTGGCGCTGGCCGCCGGAGTCGGCCACCGGGCCGACCGGCACGTTCTCGCGGTCGATCCGCTCGAGCGCGATGTCGCCCGCGGCGGCGGGGATGTCGAAGACGTCGAAGACCCGGCCGGTCGGCAGGATGAGGTTGGCCTCGGGGTGTTCGCTCCACCAGCGGGCGTGCACGGCGGGGTCGACCCCGGCCTGCCGGCCCCACATGGTCGACACCGGATGTGCGCCGGGAGCCGGGCAGCCCACCCGGTCACAGGAGCATGCCCGATCGCCGCCCGTCAGTGGATGCGCTCCCGGCGCACAGGCCCAGCCGAACGCGGCGTAGTCGCGCGCGGCCGCCACCATGCGGTTACGGGCCCGCTGCCGCCTGCCTCCCGAGACTGCCAGCATCATCGCCCCCCATCGGCGGGTGCCCGTGACCAAGATCACCGTGCGTTCGCGGCCGTCTGGCCGTACGCGCCGGAGCGACCGGTCAGGCGGCACCCGACCATCATCTGCCACCTCTTACCGATAATGACCTGCGGCATCAGAGCGAGACGCACCAACCCCCGTATACGGTTCTAAGTGACTAGGCACAGGTGGTGTCCGGTGAGAAAATCACCTTCCGGGCAATCTCCCGGACAGCCTCCCGGGCAACCTTCCGGACGGCCTCCGGACAGCGGCGAGACCCGCCCCGGCGTCAGCCGGGCGACCGCCCGTTCAGGACCTCGTCGGCGTGGCCGACGGCCCCGTCGAGATAGGTGCGGACGGCCCGCAGCACCGGCAGGTTGCGATCCACCTGCCGTTGCTCGTAGGCGGACCGCAGCGCCCCGATGATGCCGAGATAGTTCAGCTTCAGCCGGCACGTGGTGTCGGCGACCGCGGTGTCGATCTCCTGCCTGCTCGGCTGCGCGGTCTTCCACCGCCTGTCGCGCATCGCGGCACCGGGGTTGGAGTAGTCCCGGCCGGACTTCTTCATGCAGGCGCTCCAGCGCTTGATGACCTCGTGGTAGCGGTCATCGCCCAGCAGCTGGTCGATCGCCTGCCTGCGCAGGCCGGCGACGAAGCTCTGCGATCCCCGTACACCCGCATAGTCGGAATTCTTCACCTTTTCCGGCACCGACAGGCCCCGGGTGAGCTTGGCCTTCGCCTCGCCCCGGCAGCCGTGCTCCGGTACCTGCCGGCCCTGGTAGGTCTGTCCCGTGGCGCCGTTCTGCTGACGCCAGCCGTTGAGCAGCACCTCGGCGCCGGCCGGGAGCTCGGGCTTGCGCGCCGTCTCCTCCGGCGGCCCGCCGTCGTGCGGGAAGGCCGCGGACCGGTGGTAGCCGTACCGCCGGGCGTCCTCGAGCTCCACGAACGTGCGGCGGTTGCGCTCACGAAGGGTCTTGTTCACGCCCACGAGGGGCAGCACCGGCCGGGTGGCCGCGACGCCGTACCGGCTCAGGCACTCGCGGGCGAGCACGTCCTGGGCCTTGAGCAGCTTCTGCTCCTGCTCGTTGGTCAGCATGTACGGCTCGAGCGGCGATGTGACCATGCCGTAGGCCGTCGGGGTCGGCGTGCTGGAGATCACCGGCCGGCCGTCGGGCGGTGCGCTGTGCGATGAGCAGCCGGCCACCACGGCCAGCGCGCCGATGGCGCCGAAATACGACCTGAGCCTCACAGCGGGTCCTCCCGTATCGCCCCACGCACATGCCGGCACTCCGATTCTCGGTAGTGCCGAGCCATGCGTGAACGCAGCGACACCGGGGCCATGACCAAGTCCGGACGAAACCCTGACCGTGCTTGATCACATCCGGGCGTCAGGCGAGGCGGGCGGCGACCTCCGCGGCCCAGTAGGTCAGCACGATGTCCGCGCCGGCCCGCCGGATGCCGGTCAGCGTCTCCATGATGGTGCGCTCGCGGTCGAGCCAGCCGTTGGCGGCGGCCGCCTCGACCATGGCGTACTCACCGCTCACGTGGTAGGCCGCGACCGGAACGTCGACGGCGTCGCGGACCCGGCGCACGACGTCGAGATAGGGCAGCGCCGGCTTGATCATCACCATGTCGGCGCCCTCGTCGAGATCGAGGAACACCTCGCGCAGCGACTCGTCGGCGTTCGGGGGGTCCTGCTGGTAGGCGGAGCGGTCCCCGAACTGCGGGGCGCACTCGGCGGCCTCACGGAACGGGCCGTAGAAGGCCGAGGCGTACTTGGCGGAGTACGCCAGGATCGCCACCTCGCCGTACCCGGCCTCGTCGAGCGCGGTGCGGATCGCCCGCACCTGGCCGTCCATCATGCCGCTGGGTGCCACCACGCCGGCTCCCGCGGCGGCCTGCGCGACCGCGATGGAGGCGTAGCGCTCCAGCGTGGCATCGTTGTCCACGTCGCCCGAGGGGGTCAGGATCCCGCAGTGCCCGTGGTCGGTGAACTCGTCCAGACAGAGGTCCGCCATGATCACGGCGCCGTCGCCGAGGTCGGCGGACAGGTCGCGCAGCGCCTTCTGCACCACGCCCGCCGGGTCGTCGGCACCGGAGCCCCGGCCGTCCTTCACCGCCGGGATGCCGAACAGTATGAGCCCGCCGACCCCGGCCTCGACCGCGTCGTGCGCCGCCTTGCGCAGGCTGTCGCGGGAGTGCTGCACCACGCCCGGCATCGACGTGATCGGCTGCGGCTCGGTGATGCCCTCCTTGACGAACATGGGGAGAACCAGATCGGCCGGGCTGAGCCGCGTCTCGGCGACCAGGCGGCGCAGGGCGGGCGTACGGCGCAGCCGTCGCGGCCGCGCAACGGGGAACTGCGCAGACATCGTGCTTGACCCTTCTCGACGTGGACGGGCTACTTGACGGGCTACTTGCGCCGGCGGGCGCCGCGGCGCATCTGGCTGGGCTTGCGGAGCGGCTCACCGGCCTCGACCTGGGCGGCCCGCCGCTTGGCACCGTACTCCGCCAGTGCCTCGGCGAGGGCCGGTACGGACGGTTTGTCGGCCATCACGTCGACCCGCAGACCGTACTCCTCCGCCGTCTTGGCCGTCTGTGGCCCGATCACGGCGATGACGGTGACGTTGTGCGGCTTGCCCGCGATACCGATGAGGTTGCGGACCGTCGAGCTCGAGGTGAAGAGCACCGCGTCGAAGCCACCACCCTTGATCGCCTCACGGATCGGCGCGGGCGGCGGGGCGGCGCGCACGGTGCGGTAGGCGGTCACGTCGTCGCACTCCCAGCCCAGCTCGGTGAGCCCGGCGATGAGCGCGTCGGTGGCGATGTCGGCGCGCGGCAGCAGCACCCGGTTGATCGGGTCGAGGTCCGGGTCGTACGGCGGCCACACCTCCAGCAGGCCGTCGCCGGACTGCTGCTCGGCGGGCACCAGGTCCGGATGGACGCCGAACTCCACGAGCGCCGCCGCGGTCTGCTCGCCGACCGCCGCGACCTTGAGCCCGGCGAAGGCGCGCGCGTCGAGGCCGTACTCGATGAACTTCTCACGGACGGCGCGGACCGCGTTGGTGGAGGTGAACACCACCCACTCGTACCGGCCGGTGACCAGGCCCTTCACCGCCCGGTCGAGCTGTTGCGGGGTGCGCGGCGGCTCGACCGAGATGGTCGGGACCTCCTCGGGGACGGCGCCGTAGGACCGCAGCTGGTCGGACAGGCTCGCGGCCTGTTCCTTGGTGCGCGGCACCAGGACCCGCCAGCCGAACAGCGCCTTGGTCTCGAACCAGGACAGCTTGTCCCGCCAGCCCACGACATCGCCGACGATGATGAGCGAGGGCGACTCCATGCCCTTGGTGTCGGGCACGAGCCTCTGCAGGGTCGACACGACGGTCTCCTGCTCGGTCGTGGTGCCCAGGCTCGTCATGGCGACCGGCGTGGTCTCGGGACGGCCCGCGGCGATCAGGCCCTTGGCGACGTCGCCGACCGCCCCCTCGGCACCGAGGATCACCAGGGTCGCGTCGGGCGCCGCGAACGACTCCCAGTCCACGCCGCCACCGGCGGCGTCGATGACGCGGATCTCACGGACCTTGTTGTCGGTCAGCGGGATCCCGGCGTATCCGGGAACCGCGGTGACCGCCGAGATGCCCGGCACGACCTCGAAGGCGATCCCCGCCCCGGCGCACGAGGCGCCCTCCTTGGCGAGGTTGCAGGCGGTGCCCGGATCCCCCCGGAACAGCCGCACGACGTTGCGGCCCGCCGTCGCGGCCTTGACCACGAGCTTGATCGGGTCGGCGTCCGCGGCGTCGAGGATCTCGGCGTCGGCCCGGCAGTGCGAGAGGAACTCCTCGTCCAGGCCGGTCAGGTTCGCGACGACCGTGTCGGCACGGCCGAGCAGCGTTGCGGCCCGCAGGGTCAGCAGACCGGGGTCACCCGGCCCGGTGCCGACGAAGGCGACGGTCCCAGCGGGATTCTTGCGAGCGGGGCTCAATGTGCGTGCTCCCCCATCAACTGGTCGGCCCCCTCGGCGAACATGCGAGCCGCGAGATCGCGGCCCAGGCGCTCGGCCTCGGACGGGTGACCGCTAGCGGACAGCCTTATCTGGCGGCTGCCATCGAAACCGATGACGGCGGCGGTCAGATAGAGCTTTTCATCTGTTTCTGCAGCGTATGCGCCTACAGGCGCCGAGCAACCCGCCTCGAGAGCGGCCAGCACCGCGCGCTCGGCCGTGACGGCTGCCCTGGTCTCGCGATCATCGAGTGTTCCGAGCAGGGCGACGAGATCCGGCCGGTCGGCCCGGCACTCGATGGCCAGCGCGCCCTGGCCGGGGGCTGGCAGCATCCGGTCGGGGTCGAGGACCTCGGCCACGGAAGCGATCCGGCCGATCCGGCCGAGGCCCGCGTAGGCCAGCACCACGGCGTCGAGCTCGCCGTCCTCTACCTTGCGCAGCCGGGTGTCGGCGTTGCCGCGGATCGCCACCACGTCGAGATCGCCGCGGAGCGCCCGGAGCTGGGCCATCCGGCGCGGGGAACCCGTGCCGATCCGGGCGGCCCTCGGCAGATCCGCGAGCTTGGCGGTGAGGTCGGGCACTCCGCAGAGGCAGTCTCGCGGGTCGTCGCGCGGCGGCACCGCGGCGAGCGCGATGCCCTCGGGCGGGGCCGTAGGAAGATCCTTCAGCGAGTGCACCACGAAGTCCACCTCGCCGGACAGGAGGCGGTCGCGCAGGCCGCTGACGAAGACCCCGGTGCCGCCGATCTGCGCGAGCAGCGCCCTGGAGACGTCACCTTCGGTCGTTACCCCGACCAGCTCGACCGCATACCCCGTACGGCGGGTCAACATGTCCGCGACCTGCTGGGACTGTTTCATCGCCATGAGGCTCTTGCGCGTTCCGAGCCGCAGCGGAGTCTGTGCGCCCACGGAGCTCATGGCTTGCTCAGCTCACTCCGGTCGGCGGGCGCCGTGAGACCAGTCGCCGGAAGATCGGACGCGGTGAGATCGGCCGTCTCGAGATCCGGGCGGGTCACCGCCTCGGGCGCCTTCGGGTCGAGGTCGAAGAGCTCCCGCAGCGCGGTGGCGTAGGCGTCGCCGCCGGCCGAGGCCGCGAACTCCTTGACCCGTACGGTCGGCGCGTGCAGGAGCTTGTCCACCACGCGGCGGACGGTCTGGGCGATCTCGCCGTGGACCTTGTCGTCGAGCTCGGGCAGCCGGCCGATCAGCCGGGCCATCTCGGCCTCGACGACCTGGGCGGCCTTGCTGCGCAGGGCGACCACGGTGGGTGCGACCGCTGCGGCCCGGGCGGCGCCGAGGAAGGCGGCGACCTCGTCGGCCACGATCCGGCGCACCGCCTCGATCGCCTCGGGGCCGATCGCGCCGCGGGCCTCCGACGATCGGCGCAACTCGTCCAAGCCCGCGAGGGCGACGCCGGGCAGCTCGCGCACGCCCGGGTCGACGTCGTGCGGCAGCGCCAGGTCGAGGAAGAACCGGCGGTCCGCGGCCGGCCGTCCCCTGAGCAGGTCGGCGGTGATGACGAGGCCGGTGGCGCCCGTGCACGAGACGATCAGCTCGGCGTCGGCCAGCGCGCCGGCCAGGTCGTCCAGCCCGATCGGGCGGGCGGGCACCTCGGCGGCCCCGGCCAGCCGCGCGGCGCGCTTGGGCGTGCGGTTGGCGACCACGATCTCGCCGACGCCCGCGCGGCCGAGGGTGGCGACGGCGAGCGCGCTCATGGAACCGGCGCCGACGACCAGCGCCCGCTTGCCGGCCAGCGGCCCGAGGTGCTCGGCGGCGTCGTCGAGGCCCACGCTCACGAGCGACGCCCCGGCCTTGTCGATGCCGGTCTGCGCGTGCGCCCGCTTGCCGACCCGCAGGGCGTGCTGGACCACCTCGTGGAGGCCGCGCCCGACGGTGTCCTCGGTCTGGGCGAGCCGGAACGCCTGCCGGATCTGGCCGAGGATCTGTCCCTCGCCGATGACCATCGACTCGAGCCCGCACGCCACGGAGAACATGTGCTGGACGGCCCGGTCCTCGTAGTGCACGTAGAGATGCCGGGACAGGTCGTCCAGCGGCACCCCCGAGCAGCGGGCCAGAAGCTCGGAGACCGCGGAGACGCCGCCGTGGAACTTGTCGACCTCGGCGTAGACCTCCACGCGGTTGCAGCTCGACACGATCATGGCCTCGGCCACGTTCGCGGACTCGTGCACCTCGTGCAGCAGCTTGACCAGATCGTCACCGGTCACGGCGGCGCGTTCGAGTACGGCCAACGGAGCACTCCGGTGACTGAGCCCGACCACCAACACGCTCATGCGTCTACCGCCTCGATGTACTGCGCGCCGTCGGACGGTCCGTCTCCCTCGAGCACTTCGTACTCGGGTTCGGCCTGATCACCCATCGGCCCGCCGGCCTTCCGCTGCTCATGGAACGCAAGAATCTGGAGTTCAATGGACAAGTCGACCTTACGCACATCAACGCCCTCTGGCACCGTCAGCACGACAGGGGCGAAGTTCAGGACACTCGTCACCCCCGCAGCGACCACGCGGTCGCACACCACCTGCGCCGCGCCGGCCGGGGTGGCGATCACGGCGATCGACACGCCACGATCCTTGATCACTGTCTCCAGTTCGTCGATGTGCTCGACGGTGAGCCCGCAGATGTGGGCACCGACGATGCCCGCGTCGGCGTCGAGCAGCCCGGCCACCCGGAACCCCCGGGAGGCGAAGCCGCCGTAACCGGCCAGCGCGCGGCCCAGGTTACCGACTCCGATGATCGCGACGACCCAGTCCTGGGTGAGGCCGAGCTCACGGGAGATCTGGTAGACGAGATACTCCACCTCGTAGCCGACCCCCCGGGTGCCGTACGAGCCCAGGTGCGACAGGTCCTTGCGGAGCTTGGCGGAGTTCACACCGGCGGCGGTGGCCAGCTCCTCCGACGACACGGTGGCGATGCCTCGGTCCTGCAGGCTGTGCAGAGCACGCAGATAGACCGGCAGCCGGGCCACTGTGGCCTCCGGGATGCCGCGGTCGGCACGTTCACGGGTACGGATCTGTCGTGGGGTCACGGCCTGCTTCTTCGGGGGGCTCGACGCGGACCGGAACATCGGTAGCCCGCCGGACCGGCCGCCCTTGGACTTTCCCCCAGGTTAAGCCTTTGTGAACACACGCACAAAGTCGCCCAGAGTGGCCGGTGCACGTCAAGACTCGACGGCGGGCCCGAGATCGCCCAGGCCATCGGGGATATCGCTGATAGGGGCACCGGCGAGGAGGCGCAAGCCCGATCACCCAGATGTGACGCACCATACATCTTCAGCCCTCGAGTTCAGCCCTCGAGCGCGGCCCGCAGACGTCGCTCGTCAACCCGCCAGAAGTCGTGCTGCACACCGTCGATGAACGTCACCGGAATCTGGTCCCGGTAGAGCCGGGTGTCCTCCTCGGACCGGGTGATGTCGCGTTCCTCCCACGCCACCCCGACGTCCGCGGCCACCCGGGCGATCACCTCCCGGGCCTCATCGCACAGATGACACCCCGGCCTGCCGAGCAACGTGATCAAGTGGCTCATCGGACGCCGTCCATCAGAACGGGTCCGGGGTGGTCAGCGACGGCAGGGGAAGCACCTTGGCACCGTTGAGCTTGAGCTCGACCACGTTCGTCGCCAGCACGTGCGTACGGCTCTCGGCCGCGAACCGCTTCACCTGCGGCAGGTGCTGGTTCTCCTGGCAGGCCGTACGGTCGCGGAACAGCTGATAGAAGATCCGCTGGGTCGGCGAGTTGACCACCTCGTGGCAGATGTACATGAGCGTGTCCGGCTCCGCGTCACGTGCCGCGCGCACGGCGTCGGCGGCCAGCCGGTCGAACGCCTCCTCGCGGCCGTCGAGGAGCGTGTAAACGGTGATCTGCCCGTACATCGCCGGCGGCGGCTGTGGTGGCTGCGCGGGCGCGGGCTCGGCGCGATAACCCATGCCGGTGGGCGCCGCCATCGGCATGTTCATGGGCTCCGGCGCCGCCGCCATGGTGGGGGCGGGCATGACCGGCCGCTCGCCCCCGTCGAACCGGCGCTCGGCGGCCCCGTCGAGGCGGTGCCCCGAGCGGCGCTGCGGCTCCGGCGGGTAACCGGTGTGCATTTCGTCCACGTACTCCTCCTCGTTGTCGGCCACGGGGAGGGTGCGGACCGCCCCGAACCAGATCAGCCCCGCCGCGCCGCCGAGCGCGACGACCGCCAGGAAGCCGGGCAGCAGCCCCCGGGTGCCGCTGACGACCAGCACGCCCGCCAGCGTGACGAGCGCGACCGGCACCAGCACGGCGTACGCCTCGGGATCGGCCTTGCGGCTCGCCCGCAGGGCGGTGACCATGGCGCACGCGACGAGCGCGATGACCACCACCACGTGCGCCACGCTGATCAGCGTGAGCGGCAGCCAGGCGTAGAAGTCGTCGGGCTTCGGCAACGCCTTGCCGAACTTCCCCTCGATGGGGTCGAACAGCACGATCACCGAGGCCACGATGGAGTACGACACCGTGAACAGCCACGCGGCGAAGCGCACCTGCACGTGGTAGGCGATCAGCTCGACGACGCCGAGGACCAGCCACACCGGCGCGATGAGTGCGCCGCCCAACTCGATCGCCCGCAGGAGCATCGGCCCGAAGCCCGCGAAGAAGCCGATCGTCATCGCGCCGAGCGCGATACAGAGCCCGAACAGGGTCAAGGACCAGGCCACCAGGTACGGCAGCCGCTGCGTGTAGGTGCGCGAGACCAGCAACCCGTTGCCTATTAATGCGGCGACGGTTGCCAGGAGCGCGAAGATACCGTTGACCATCGCGCCCCATGGTGCCCGAAAGATGCCGGGTACGTGTAACCGTGCCCCGGTATTGAGGCCACGACTTCTGACTCGTCAGCGTACGTACGAAGATTTCCCGAGACGAGACCATTGCCACACTACTCACCGGTATCTAGCATGACGTAGCACGCCAGAGGTCGCGCCCGTCCCTCGTAGTGGTCGGTCCCGAGGAGACCCGAGGAGGAGCGCATGGGCAGCCCGGCCCTCGAACCCCCGGTCGCCGTGATCACAAGGCGGGGTCCCCGGGTCGGCACGTTCAGGCGGCCGTGGAGCGCTCGCACACCCGGCCCGCGCCGTGCCGCCGACGAGATCAAGAACCTGGTGCTGCGCGCCCGCGAAGGCGAGGCTGAGGCGTTCGGAGCGCTGTACGACCACTATTTCGGGGCGGTCTACCGCTACGTCTACGGCAGGGTGGGCGTCCACACGCTCGCCGAGGACCTCACCAGCGACACCTTCCTGCGGGCGCTTCGCCGGATCGGCGACTTCAACTGGCAGGGCCGGGACTTCGGCGCGTGGCTCGTGACGATCGCCCGCAATCTGATCGCCGACCACTTCAAGTCCAGCCGCCACCGCCTCGAGATCTGCACCGCCGAGCTTCCCGACACCGGCCGGCACGAGGAGAGCCCCGAACGGGCCATGCTCGACCAGATGACCAGCCGCACGCTGCTGGCGGCGATCCGCCGGCTCGGCACGGAACAGCGCGAGTGCGTCGTCCTGCGGTTCCTGTACGGCCTCTCGGTCGCCGAGACGGCCGACATCATGCGGAAGAAGTCCGGGGCGGTGAAGGCGCTGCAGCACCGCGCGGTGCGGTCGCTCGCCCGGATGCTCCCCCAGGACCTGCGTGGTTAGCCCTCGGACCGGCCCAGTGCCCGACCATCCCTTGGCCGAGCACCGCCCGGCCGGCGACCGTCACATTCCCAAGGCGATGACGGATCGGGGGCGGAGGGTGATTAGGCTCTGTCCATGCCCATGACCATGCGGCGATTCTGGCGATGGCGCGACGACGGAGACGACCCCCTGCGGGCGGGTGCCGCCGCCGCGGCCGCGGCGGAGCACGACCAGATCCGGCCCGCGGACGATCCCGCCGCCGCCGCGTTCTTCGATGTCGACAACACGATGATGCGCGGCGCGTCGATCTACTACTTCGCCCGGGGCCTCGCGGCCCGCAAGCTGTTCACTGTGCGGGATCTCGCCATGTTCGCGTGGGGCCAGGCCGCCTTCCGCATCCGCGGCTCCGAGAACGCCGAGCACATCAGCACCGCGCGCGAGGCCGCGCTGGCGTTCGTCGCGGGGCAGAAGGTCACCGACCTCACCCGCCTCTGCGAAGAGATCTACGACGAGATGCTCGCCGACCGGGTCTGGCACGGCACGCGCTCACTCGCGCTGCAGCACCTCGACGCCGGCCGGCAGGTCTGGCTCGTCACCGCCACGCCGGTCGAGCTCGCCCGGGTCATCGCCCACCGGCTCGGCCTCACCGGGGCCCTCGGCACAGTGGCCGAGACCGAGGACGGCGTCTACACCGGCCGCCTCGTCGGGAATCTGCTGCACGGCCCTGCCAAGGCCGCGGCGGTCCGTGCGCTGGCCCAGCGTGAGGGGCTCGACCTGGCGCGCTGCGCCGCCTACAGCGACTCCGTCAATGACCTGCCGATGCTGTCGGCGGTCGGCGAGCCGCACGCGGTCAACCCGGACTCGGACCTGCGCGACCACGCGAAGGCGCAGGGCTGGCCGATCCACGACTTCCGCACCGGACGCAAGTTCACCATGGTCGCACTGCCGGCCGCCGCGGGCGCGGGCGCCCTCGCCGGCGGTGTCGCCGCCGGCATCGCCCTGCGCAAGCACTACCGCGGCTAGGGACGGAACCGGCCAGGGGCGGTTGGAAGCCAGAGCGGCTAGAAGAACGCGGGGCCCCGTTTGAGCAGCGTGTCGTACAGCATCTGCTGGATGATCTCGCGCACGTGGTCGGTGAGGTTGAAGAGCGTGATCGGGTCGTCGGCGGCGGCCGCGTCGTAATCGCCCATCGGGACCGGCTCACCGAACTGGATCACCCACTTCGACGGAAGCGGGATGAGCCCGAACAGGCCGAACAGCGGGAAGGTCGGCGTGATCGGGAAGTAGGGGAAGCCGAACAGCCGGGCCAGCGGGCGCAGGTCGGCGATCTTGGGGTAGATCTCCTCGGCCCCCACGATGGCGCACGGGATGACGGGGGTCTGTGCCCTCAGCGCGGTGCCGACGAAGCCGCCGCGACCGAACCGCTGGAGCTTGTAGCGATCGTGGAAGGGCTTGCCGACGCCCTTGAAGCCCTCGGGGAAGACCCCGACGAGCTCGCCCTTGTCCAGCAGCCGGGCGGCGTCGGCCTGGCAGGCGAGCGTGTGGCCGCTCTTGCGGGACAGGTGGCCGAGCATCGGTACCTGGTAGATGAGGTCGGCGCCCAGCAGCCGCAGGTCGCGGCCGGCGTTGTCGTGCACGCCCACCTGGAGCATGAGCCCGTCGAGGGGAAGCGTGCCCGAGTGGTTGGCGACGATCAGCGCGCCCCCGTCGGCCGGCAGGTTCTTCAGACCGTGCACCTCGACCCGGAACCAGTGCTCGTACAGCGCCCGGGCGATCGGCAGCACCAGAGTGCTGTTGAACTCGGGGTCGAACCCGAACTCGTCGACCTCGTACTCCCCGGTCAGCCGGCGGCGCAGGAAGGCCAGCCCCGAGGCGATCCTGCGCTCCAGGTCGCTCGGCTCGGGCTCCGGCGTGGCGGCGTGCCTGCCCACGTTGATCGGGATGACGTCCGCGTCCTTGCCGGTGCCGGCGGAAGCGAACGAGCCGTGCGCGTCCATCGTGCCTCCCGTGTGTGCCGTTCCTCGGCGGGTTCGGCGACCGCCGGGGCCGATGTCCCGGTCACTCACCCCGAGTTCCCGAGCCCCCCGGTCAGCCGGTCGAACAGCTCGACGGGAATCCGCCGGGAAAGCCCCTGGGCCTGCACGAACTCGCCGAACGCCGCCTCTGAACCGTACTTCGGCCGCCAGGCGAGTTCCTTCACCAACCGGGCCGTGTCGACGACCCGGCCGTAGGTGAGCCACCGGAGCAGCTCGGGCGAGAACGCGGACATGGACGGGAGGCGCCTGCCCGCGTCACCGAGCGCGGAAAGCGTGGCGGCGGGCATCGGGACACTCGGCCGGCCGGCCCGGCGGAGCGCCTGGGAGAGCAGCAGCACGCCGTCGCCGGCGACGTTGTAGGTGCCCGGATGGTCTTCGACGATCATCCGGCGCAGCACTTCGATGCCGTCGTCCTCATGGACGAACTGCAGCCGCGGATCGAACCCCAGCACCGTCGGCACGACCGGCATGCGGAAGTACCGGGTCAGCGGCGAGTCGACCCCCGGCCCGAGGAAGCTCGCGAAACGCAGCACCGACACCTTCAGATCGGATCGGCGCCGTTTCAGCCCGCGCACGTATCCCTCGATCTCGACGGCGTCCTTGGCATACCCGGAGGACGGCGCCTCGACCGGCTCGTCCATCTCGCTGAAGACCGCGTGGTCCCGTGGGGACGCGCCGTAGACCGCCGCCGACGAACGCACCACGAGCTTGCGCATGTCCGGCGACCGCTGGCACGCGGCCAGCAGTTGCATGGTGCCGATGACGTTGAGTTCCTTCATCTTCGGCCGCGGGCCCGCCGGCGCCGTCACCAGATTGAGATGTACGACGGTGTCGACGTCGGCCGAAGCGATGACCTTCGCGATGCTCGGCGTGCGGATGTCGACGCGTACGAACTCGGTACGGCCAAGAGGCGTGCCGGGTGGGACCGTGTCGACACCGATCACCCGCTCGATGCGGGGATCGGCCTCAAGCGCGGTGGCGACCCGGGCTCCCAGAAACCGGGAAACACCGGTCACCAGAACGACGTGCGCCGTCGAGCCGGAGGCGTTTCGCCCCGACTCCGCTCCGGAGTCGTCCCTGGCAGAGATCGTGCGCCCCACCCCTTACGGCTGCTTGGCCGATCCGTTCACTTCTTGTTACGACGCTGCACGCGCGTCTTCTTCAGCAGCTTACGGTGCTTCTTCTTGGCCATCCGCTTACGACGCTTCTTGATGACGGAACCCACGAAACCTCACTCGACGTACGGGGTGATAAGTACCGGAACGGCCGACCTCACCGCTACGGGTGGGCAGCCTAAAGGCCAAGGGTACCGCTGCACCGACGGCCCACAGGCCGCCGGTCGCGTCAGTACCCCCGCCGCCGGCCGCACGGCCGGTACGCGAGTCCGTCATCGACCGCCCGTGGTTGAACCGGCCACGGCGGTCTCTGCGGCTCCCCGGCTATCCGGCCTCGATGTACGCGTCGCGCAGATAATCGTGGACAGCCTGTTCGGGGACCCGGAAAGAGCGGCCCACACGGATGGCGGGCAGCTCACCTGAGTGAACCAGGCGGTAAACGGTCATCTTGGACACCCGCATCACCGCCGCCACTTCGGCCACAGTCAGGAACCTGACCTCACTGAGAGGTCGCTCGCCTGAGCTCATCGGACGCCCTCTTCCACACGTGCTGCACACCTGCTCTTGGGTGACTTTGATCACGCACGTGTACTTCCTCCAGCGTAAATCGTGTACCGGGAGTCGCAAGAGGGGAGTTCAGGCAATCAGTTCAGAGCGGGCCAGAAGGTAAGCCGCAACCTCGCTGTAGTGCTGGGGCGATACGTTGTCGTCCAGCGGCACAACGACGGCGATTTTCCCTTCCGCCTCCCCCGCGAACAGGGCCGGATCGTTGCAGTCGGCGAATCCCACGGTATCGATCCCGGCCTGTCCGGCCGCCCCGGCCCAGCCATGATCGGCGATGGCCAGATCCGGCCAATCGCTCGATTCCGCTGCGAGCTCGGCCAGCATCGCCTCCATCGGCGCGGCGTCGTGGGTGTGGAACAGCGATCCCCCGGTGTTCAGCATCGCCACGCCCTCGACGTACCGGATCTCCCGCCATCGCGGGCCGTCGGACGTCCCGACCTCGTAGGACCACCCGGCGGCGGGCGTGAGGATCCGGCAGCCACGGGCCCTCAGCGCGCGACCGACGGCGAGATGGATCGGCAGTATGCCGGACGGATGGCCGGTGGCCAGCACGACCCGCTCCCGGCGCTCGGCGGCCAGCCGGAGCCGGTCCGCCATCGCGTCGAGTGCGTCGATCGTCAGGTCCGGATCGATGGTGTCGTCGCCGTAGAAATGCCCGGGGTCGGGGTCGACGCCGCACTTCTCGACCATCATCGCGAGCACGTCCTCGAAGCTCCACGGCTTCTGGAGCTCCAGCCCGAACAGGTAGTACGGCTTGCGATCGCTCATCTTGCGGTAGTGCGACAGGTTGTTCTGCCGGGGGGTCGCCACGTCGCCCGCGATCATGGTGCGGACCAGGTGGGCTCTCAGTTCGGCTCGGTTCATGGCGGTGCTCACGGCCGCGCCTCCGGCACGGCGGCAGGGACATCACGGGAGGACACAGGTTGTACGACCTTAGGGATCATGTTTCGGTCAGGGGGTCGAGGCCGTGTTCGGGGAAGACGGCGCGGCGGGTCGCCAGGACGGCCTGGTCCAGCCGGCTGGCCGGGTCGTAGCCGTCCGCCCAGCTCTTGACGTCGGTGGTCGGCGGCTCCTGGCCGGCGGCCCGGTCGGTCATCCGCTGGGGCGCGTTCTGGCCGGTGCGCCGCCGTACGAATTCGCGCCAGGAGTCCGGAGTGGGCGTGGCCGGGTCGATCGGCCGGCCGGCGGCCTCGGCCAGCAGGTGGGTCCACGCCCTCGGGACGACGTGGACGAGTTCGTACCCGCCGCCGCCGGTCAGCACCCAGCGCCCGCCGGTGATCTCGTGCGCCAGGCCGTGCAGCGCCTCGTAGGCCGCGCGCTGGCCGTCGACGGTCAGGGACAGGTGGGCGAGCGGGTCGAGCGCGTGGCTGTCACAACCGTGCTGGGTGACGAGGATCTCGGGATCGAACGCGCGCAGCAGCGGCGGCACGACGGCGTGGAAGGCCCTCAGCCAGGCTGCGTCGCCGGTTCCCGGTGGGAGGGCCACGTTGACGGCGGTACCGGCGGTATCGGTCTCGTGGGAATGGCCGGTGCCGGGGAAGAGCGTGTGCGGCCCCTCGTGCAGGCTGATCGTCAGAACCCGCGGATCATCGAAGAAGGCCGCCTGCACACCGTCGCCGTGGTGGACGTCGACGTCCACGTACGCCACCCGCCGGGCCCCGTTCTCCAGCAGCCAGGCGATCGCGATCGCGGGGTCGTTGTAGACGCAGAATCCCGAGGCGCTGTCGCGCATGGCGTGATGCAGGCCGCCCGCCACATTGGCGGCGTGCTCGGCCTCGCCCGACCAGACCGCCTCTGCGGCGGCGACGGACGCGCCGGTCACCAGCGCGGCCGCCTCGTGCATGCCGGGGAAGACCGGGTTGTCGGGGCTGCCGAGGCCATGGGCGAGTTCGGGAGAGCCGGTCCCGCCTGCGCGCTTGACCGCGGCGATGTAACCCGGGTCGTGCACCAGCCCGATCAGATCGTCACCGGCCGCCGCGAACCCGGCGACCTCGACGTTCGGGTGGTCCAGCACTCCGTGATCACGGGCCAGCGCCATGGTCAGTTCGACGCGTACGGGATTCAGGGGGTGGGTGGGGCCGAAGTCATAGGAGGTGAGCTTGTCGTCCCAAAGGATCCGAAGCGAACGGCTCATGGCCTCACGCTAGCGTCACCGCGCCCCTTTCCTCGGCGTGGCGCCAGTCACACCCCGCCGGGCGCCCTCCGTCACACCGGTCGCTGTTCACCCAGGTCAGTGATGTGAGATCTGCCGTATTCCGGGCATCTATTAACATATTGGTAACGTGCCAACGAGTAAGGGGGGCGTCGATGAACCCGGACCCCTCGCCGTACGACCGCCGGCCGAGCATGCAGAGTCGCGCAATCTCGCGAGCGCTTCGGCTCGGCGTCAGACCCTTCGTGAGCAGGCTGCCCGGCAACCCCGTGTCCCTGCGCACGGCCCGTACGGCGGCCGACGCCGCCGCGCGCCTGATCCGTTCCGGCCCTCGGGTACGAGTGCAACAGCTGATCGATCCGCACACCGACACCACGAGCCGGCCGGTGGTCGGCGAGTGGGTGACGCCCATCGAGCCGACCGCGGAGGACAGCGCGATCCTTTACCTGCACGGGGGCGGCTATGTCGCCTGCTCACCGCGCACCCACCGGCCCATCACGGCCCGCCTCGCGGTCGACTGCGACTTACCGGTGCTCGTGCCCCGGTACCGGCTCGCGCCGGAGCACCCGTTCCCGGCCGCGCTGCTCGACGCCGTGGACGCCTACCGGTTCCTGCTGGGCCGGGGCATCCCCGGTTCGCGCATCGTGGTCGCGGGCGACTCCGCGGGCGGTCACCTCGCGGCCTCGACGGTCGGCGAGATCTGCCGGACCGATCTGCCCGCTCCCGCCGGGGTGGTGCTCTACTCGCCGTGGGTCGATCTCACCTGCGAGCTGGCCGGCGAACGCGATCGGCAGTGCCGGGATCCCTACGTCAGCGTGGCCGCCGCCCGGCTCGCCGGGCAGATGTACGTCGGGAAGGGCGACTTCGAAGATCCGCGGCTGTCCCTGCTGACCTGCCCGTGGACGGCCGCGCCCCCGTTCTTCGTCCAGGTCGGAGGGGGTGAGCTGCTGCGAGCCGAGGCGGAGCGGCTGGCCGAGGTGCTCAGCGCCGCCGGAGCCTCCTGTGAACTGCAGGTCTGGGAGGGGCAGATGCACGTCTTCCAGATCCTCAACCACGTGCTCCCCGAAGCCCGTGCCGCGATGCTCGAGACCGCCCGTTTCGTCCGCGCGGCCATCGCGGCATCCGCCGTGGGCGGCGCCGCCTGACCCCGCCGCTCCTACCCCTCCGCGGCACTCGTTCCGCGCCGTTCATTCCGCGCTCATTCGCTGCGGAGCGCGATGACCGGGTCGAGACGGCCGGCCCTGCGGGCCGGGACGACCCCGAAGAACACCCCCACGGCCACCGACACCGTGAAGGCCAGGGCCGGGGACCACCAGACGATGGCGGCGGGTACCGGCGAGACCGCGGCGATCGCCACGGCGGCGCCGACGCCCAAGCCGATGCCGATGACCCCGCCGAGCGTGGTCAGCAACACCGCCTCGATCAGGAACTGCGACACCACGTCCCGCTGCCTGGCTCCGAGCGCCTTGCGCAGCCCGATCTCGCGCGTACGCTCCCGCACGCTGACCAGCATGATGTTGGAGACGCCGACGCCGCCGACCAGCAGTGAGATCGCGGCGATGGCGGCGAGTACCCCGGTCAGCGCGCCCAGGACGGTGCCGATCGTCCCGAGCAACTGCGTCTGGGTCACCGCGGAGAACTGCTCCCCCGGGTACTTCCGCTGGAGCGCGTCCACGACCTGCGTCTGCAGCCGGGGGATGTCGTCGGCCGACGACGCCCGCAGCGCGAGAAAGTCGACGTGGTTCACGCCGAACAGCCGCTGAGCGGTCGTCACCGGGATGTGCAGTTCGGAGTCCCGGGCCTGGCCGAAGGTCTGTCCGATCTCCTCGAAGACCCCGACGACGCGGAACCGCGCGCCGCCCGCGATCGCCACCTGCCGGCCGACCGGGTCGACGTCGCCGAAGATCTTCTGTGCCACCTCGGAGCCGAGCACCACGACCCGGCGCCGGGTCTCGACGTCCGTACGGGTCAGATAGCGCCCGCCCGCGCGCAGCGGCCGGTCGAAGACGTTCCTGACGTTCTCGTTCGCACCGACGACCGACGCGAACATCTGCGACTTCCCGGCCCGCACCGTCTCACCGGAGTTGAGCGTGACCGCGATGTTGCGCTCATCGCCGACCACGCGGCCCAGGTAGCCGATGTCCTCCAGCGTCATCCGGCTGACCGTGGGGGCCGCGCCGAACGAGAACTGTCCGGGCACGACGAAGACGATGTTGGACCCGAGACCCTCGATCTCCTGCTCGACCAGGTTGCGCGCGCCTGAGCCGATCGCCACGAGCACCACGACGGCGGCCACCCCGACCACCACGCCGAACATCGTCAGGGCGCTGCGGAGCCGGTTGACCCGCAGTGCCTCGAGCGCCACCCGCAGCGCCTCGCGATATCTCATCGTCGCGCCGACTCCCCCTCGGCGGCCCTCACGTGCCCTCTCCGGTGTCACGTCCCGTGAGCGCTCCGGTGTCGCGTTCGATGAGGCCGTCGCGAATATGGATCTGCCGGGCCGCCCGGTCGGCGATGTCCGGCTCATGGGTGACGAGGACCACGGCCACCCCGTGTTCGGCGTTCAGCCGTTCCAGCAGTTCCATCACCTCGTTGCCCGTCCTGGTGTCGAGGTTGCCGGTGGGCTCGTCGGCGAGCACGACCTGCGGTTCGCCGACCAGCGCGCGGGCGATGGCCACCCGCTGCTGCTCACCGCCGGACAGCTGGCTGGGCCGATGGTCCAGCCGGTGCGACAGCCCCACCGCCGCCAGTGCCTCGGTGGCCCTCGCCCGCCGCTCCTTGCGCGGCACGCCCTGGTAGACCAGCGGCAGGCCCACGTTCTCGCGTGCGCTCGTACGCGCCAGCAGATGGAACGACTGGAACACGAACCCGATCGTGTTGTTGCGCAGCTCGGCGAGCTCGGTGTCGGACAGCTTCGACACCTCCCGGCCACCGACCCGCAGCACGCCCGTCGTCGGGCGGTCGAGACAGCCGAGCAGGTGCATGAGCGTGGACTTCCCCGAGCCCGAGGGCCCGAGGATCGCAGCGAACTCGCCCCGCCCGATCCGGAGGCTCACGCCGCGCAGCGCCGAGACCGCCACCCCGTCCATCCGGTACGTGCGCGTGACGTCCTCTGCGTCTATTGCTGTGTTGGTCTGCCTCGCTCCGCTCGGCGGCTCGCGGGCCTCGAAGATGGCGGCTTCCCTCGTCGCGTGCTCGCTCGTTCCTCGCTCCGCGCGCTCCTCAGTCCAGCCACCATCGGCCCGCTCGCGGTCGATCTGCCTCGCTCCGCTCGGCGGCTCGCTCTGCCCCGCTCGGCGGCTCTGCGGCTCGGGGCGCGCGGGGTCGGGGGCCGGAGTGGTGCCGGCCATCAGTGGAGTTCCTGGCCCTGCTTGACGGCGTTGACGCCGCGTACGACGACGCGCTCGCCCTCGGTCACGCCCGAGACCACCTGCACCGTCGTGTCGCCCTGCGCCCCGAGCCGGACGACGCGCCGCTGCGCCCGGCCGCCGGAGACCACCCACACGGTGGAGTCCCGGCCGCTGGTCACGATCGCGGACGACGGCACCGAGACCGCCGAGCCGACCTCGCGCACCCGCAGGTCGACCACGGCGCTCATCCCCGGTTTCGGCCAGGGCGCGGCGGTGCCGTCGGCCGTCGTGCCCCGCCGCAGCGAGAGCGTGACCCGGTACGTCACGCCGCCGCCGGTGGACTCCTTCGGCGTGACGCCGACGCCGGTGACCTCGGCCCGGTAGGTGGCGCCCTGCACGGCGTCGAACTCGACGGTCGCAGGCGTTCCCCGCTTGACGTCGAGCACGTCGGTCTCGTCGACCTCGGCGGACAGGCCGAGCCTGGACACGTCGGTGACGGTGACGACCGCGTCGCCCGAGGCGATCGGGGCCCCTTCCGCGACCGAGGCGGCATCCTTGGCCGCGCCGCCGCCGCCCGTCAGGGAGGGCACCGCTCCCCCGGCCTGGGCCTGCGCCTGCGGCGGCAGCCCGCCCAGCAGCCCGGACAGGTCACCGGCGCCTCCCGCCGGTCCGCCGAGGCTCGCCACCCCGGCGAAGGGCGCCTTGATGGTGAGACCGGCGGCGACGCGCTCCGCCGCCCGCACCGCCGCGCGCGTCTGCACCTGTTGTGCCGCCGCGATCGACGCCATGGCCTGCCGCACGCTGCCGAGCCCCGAATCGAGCTGTACGAGCGCGTTGTGCGCGGCGGCGGCGGCCGTCGCGTAGTCGGCCTGGGCCTTGGTGATCTGGGCGAGCACGAGGGCCCGCTGCCGGGTGTCCGGGATCTTCATCGCGACGCGCCGCGCGGCGGTGAAGCCGCTCCTGGCCGTACGGTCGGTCCGCCGCTGGAAGGACCCCAGTTCGACCCCGGCCGGGACGGCACCGCCACCGGACACACCGCGATCCGCTTCGCGCGCCTGCCGCAACTGCTCCTCGGCGGCCGGGGACGCGATGCGGGCCAGCACCTCGCCCTTGCGCACCTCGTCACCGTCGGCGACCCGCAGCCGCCGGACCGTGCCCTCGGCCGGGGACCGGAGCGTGGCGGTCGCCCGCGCGGTGACCGTCGCCGGAGCCTCGACCACCTCGGCCACGTCGGCGCGACTCACAGCGGCAAGGCGGATTCCGGCGGTCTCGTCGTCACCCGAGCACGCACTGATCAGGCCGGCGATAAGCACACCGACCACCGCCAATGGGGTGAAGCGCCGCATACTCACGCGGCCATGCTAAACACGCGCCCCGTCCGAGCGTGGCGAAACGGCGGCGTGGGAGGACGGCGGCGGCGTGGGGAGACGACGCCGTGCTACCAGCGGGCGGGGACTTCCTCCACGCGCCGTCCCTCGGACCGGCGAGAGACGGTGAAGAAGCCCACCAGCGCGGCGACCGCCGCGATGCCCTCACCGACGACGCTGATGGTCTTCTCCCCGTACCAGACCGGCTCGTACATCTCCGGCAGCGGGCCGATCGACCCGACGTCGACGGTGTAGTAGAGCAGCAGGGCGCCGACGGCGCTCGCGGCGACGAGGAAGGCGACGGCGTACGTCCAGCGGCGCGCCCAGAACAGGACCAGCAGGCCCGCGGCGATCGCGACCACGGCCTGCGTTTGGAACAGGACGTCCGCGCCGATGTTGCCGTCCTTGCCGGAGGGCAGGTCGGCTGCGAAGTCCCAGTGGATGTAGGCGTCGACCGCGAGACCGGCGGCGACGAGAACGCGGAGGAGGATTCCCATACTTGTTAATCGGTCACGGACCGGTGTTCGGTTCAATCAAATCCGGTCGAATCGAAGAGCATGCCGGAGACCTCATCCTTCGGCGAGCTCCCGGCCCCGGTTCCTGGCGGCTTCGATCGCCTCCAGCACGGCGGCCCGTACGCCATGACGCTCCAGCTCGCGGATCGCCGCGATGGTGGTGCCGCCAGGTGAGGTGACCGCCTCCCGCAGCAGCACGGGGTGCTCGCCGGAGTCGCGCAGCATCACGGCGGCGCCGACCGCGGACTGGACGACCATCTCCAGGGCGGCGGCGCGCGGCATGCCGAGCAGGATGCCGGCGTCGACCATCGCCTCGACGAGGTAGTAGAAGTAGGCCGGGCCGCTGCCCGACAGGGCCGTCGCGCCGTCCTGCAGCGACTCTGGGATGCGCAGCACCTTGCCGACCGGCGACAGGAGCTCCTCGGTCAGCGCGAGATGCGCCTCGTCGGCGTGCGAACCGGCCGACACCACGCTCATCGCCTCGTCGACGTGCACCGGCGTGTTCGACATGACGCGCACGACCGGCACGCCGTCGGGCAGGCGTGCCTCGATGAAGGCGGTCGGGATGCCCGCCGCCATGGAGATCACCAGCCGGCCGGCCGGGACGTGCGGGTTCAGCTCCTCGAGGAGTGACGCCATGTCCTGGGGCTTCACCGCGATGACGAGGGTGTCGGCGGTCTTGGCCGCTTCGGCGTTGGACAGCACCGTGACGCCGTACCGCTCACGCAGCAGCGCGCCGCGGTCCGCCCGGCGGACGGTCACGGCGAGCTGGGCCGGGCGGCGGCCGGCTCGGAGAACGCCGGACAGCAGTGCCTCGCCCATCTTGCCGGCGCCGAGAATCGCAATCACCTGAGCAAGCCTACCGAGGCTTCAGGACGGCGTTTCCAGCGCCGGGACGGCACCCGGCCCACCCGGCCCCATCGGCCCTACGAGTCGCCGGCCAGGGACCGCAGGAAGAACATCAGGTTGGCCGGCCGTTCCGCCAGCCGGCGCATCATGTAGCCGTACCACTCGTCGCCGTAGGGCACGTAGACCCGTACCTGGGCGCCCAGCCCGGCGAGCCGCTGCTGCTCCTGCGTCCGGATGCCGTAGAGCATCTGGTACTCGAAGTCCTCCGGCGACCGCTCGTTGAGCACGGCCAGCGCCCCCGCGATCTCGATGAGCCGCGGATCGTGGGTGGCCAGCATCGGGAGTCCCCTGCCGGCCATCAGGACCTTCATGCAGCGGACGTACGACTTGTCGATCTCACGCCGGTCGGCGAAGGCCACGGACTCGGGGGCGTTGTAGGCCCCCTTGCAGAGCCGCACCCGCGACCCCTCGTAGGCCAGATCGGCGCAGTACTCCTCCGCGCGGCGCAGGTACGACTGGATCACCGCGCCGGTGTCGGGGAAGTCGGCCCGCAGGTCCTCCAGGATCCGCAGCGTCGAATCGACGGTCGTGTGGTCCTCCATGTCGAGCGTCACCGTGGTGCCGACCGCGCGAGCGGCGTGGCAGATCCGCTGCGCGTTCTTCAGCGCGAGCCGCTCGCCGCCGTCGAGCACCTGGCCGAGAGCGGTGAGCTTGACCGAGACCTCGGCCCTCTGCCCGAGGCCGGCCGAGCCGAGCCGCTCCAGCAGGGTCACGTAGCCGGTGACGATCCTCTCGGCCTGGCCGGGATCGAGAGTGTCCTCCCCCAGGTGATCCAGGGTCACGAGCAGCCCGCTTGCCGCGAGCTCCTCGGTGACACGCAATGCGTCGTCGACCGCCGTTCCGGCGATGAACCGCCGCACGACGCTCCTCGTGTACGGAGCCGTCTCGGCGAGCCTGCGTACGCCGTCCCTGCGCGACGCCGCCAAGAGCACCTGTCGGAGCAACGTTCCCCCTCTCCGGCGAGACCACGTCGTCTCGCGCCTCTCAAGGCTAATCCGCGACGCGGTTGCCCAGTACATGCCGGATTAGAGGGTAAGACCTCCGTCTGTCCGATCTTTGTCCGACTCCGGTACAGCCCGCCGAGACGCTCCCGGCAGGCCGCCTCCAGCCGCCCGGGATCAGGGCGTCCAGGGCATCATCCTGGTGACATCATGATCGGCACCCGTCAGGCGGTGCGGCGGCGGAGCGTGGCCGCGCCGAGCATGAGCGAGACGATCACACACCCGATGATGACCGCCAGGTCCCGCGCGAGGGTGCTCGTGAATTCGTCGCCGCGGCTGAGTTCCAGCATCGCCTCGACCGCGTACGACAACGGCAGCACGGCCGAGATCCACTCCAGCCAGCTCGCCATCTGCTCGCGGGGCACGACCAGCCCGCACAGCAGGGCCTGCGGCAGCACGAAGGCGGGCATGAACTGCACCGCCTGGAACTCCGTGCGCGCGAACGCGCTGGCGAACAGGCCGAGGGCCATGCCGAGCAGGGCGTCGAGCACCGCGACGAGCACGAGGCTCCATATCGACCCGGCCAGATCGAGACCCAGCCAGGTCACCGAGACAGCGGTCACCACGCCGACCTGCACGAGCGCGAGCAGCCCGAAGGCGAGCGCGTAGCCGAGCAGCAGGTCCAGCTTGCCGAGCGGGGTGGTCATCAACCGCTCGAGCGTGCCGCCCGTACGCTCGCGCAGCGTGCCCACCGAGGTGACGATGAACATCACGATGAACGGGAACACCCCGAGCAGCATCGGGGCCCAGCGGTCGAAGGCGTCCGGATTGTCGATCACGTAACGCAGAAGGATCATGAGCAGGGTGGGGACGCCGATGAGCAGCCCTACCGTGCGGTGGTCGTGGCGCAGCTGGGCGAGGATTCGCCGGCTCGTGGCCAGCGTGATCGAGAGCTTCATGCGCGTGCCTCCTCGCGCTCCGCGATGAGGCGCAGGAATGCCTCTTCGAGATCGTCGGTTCCGGTGTGGGCGCGCAGCGCACCCGGGGTGTCGTCGGCGAGGATCACGCCCTCGCGCATGAGCAGCAGCCGCCCGCATCTGGCCGCCTCGTCCATGACGTGGCTGGAGATCATCAAGGTGACGCCGCGGTCGGCGAGCTCGTGGAACAGTTCCCACAGTTCCTGCCGCAGCACGGGGTCGAGCCCCACCGTCGGCTCGTCGAGCACGAGCAGCTCCGGTGTGCCGAGGAGCGCGGCGGCCAGGCTGGCCCGGGACAGCTGCCCGCCCGAGAGCGTGGCCACGACCTGGTCGCGCTCCTTCGCGAGGCCCACCTCCTCGATGACGCGATCGGCGTCGTCGCGGGGCGCGCCGAGAACCGAGCCGAAGTATCGGAGGTTCTCCAGGACGGTCAGGTCCGAGTACACGGCCGGCGTCTGCGTGGCGTAGCCGACGAGCCGCCGCAGGTCCGCGCCACCCGCGGGCAGGCCGAGCACGGTGACGTCGCCGCTCTTCACTATCTGCACGCCGACCACGGCCCGGATCAGGGTGGTCTTGCCACATCCGCTGGGCCCGAGCAGCCCCACGATCTCGCCGCGGGGCACCTCGAACGTGAGCCCGTGCAGCACCTCGCGCCCACCCCGGTCCACGCGCAGGTCCACGGTCTTAACCGCTGAACTAATCATTCGTTTAATTTAAGCTCGGCCATGACCCCCGTCAAGACGGAGCGAGGAGGGAAGGCGCCGCGTCAAACGCCCGCGAGCCGCCGCGCCGAGGCGCGGTCATCGAGCCCGGTCAGCACAGGTAGCGCTGCAGCGTCGGGGCCAGGAGCTCGATCAGCTCCTCCTCGGAGGCGGAGGCGATCGGCTCCACCTCGATCACGTACCGCAGGAGCATCACGCCGATCATCTGGCCGATGGCCGCGTCGATCTTCAGCAGCGGGATGCCTCGCAGTTCGGCGGCCCGGCCGAGCAGCGCCGTCGACACGAACTGCCGCATCATCGTCGCGGCCTGCTCGTTGGTCATGGCCGAGCGCAGCAGCGCGACCAGGGGCGCGCGGCGTTCGGGATCGCTCCAGATGCCGAGGAAGACCCGGATCAGCGTCTCGCCGAGCCGGTCGTTCGGGGTCTCGAGGATGAGGGGAAGCAGTTCCGCGGGGTTGAACGGCAGCCGCATCGCCTCGATGAACACGTTCTCCTTGGTGCCGAAGAAGTGGTGCACCAGGGCCGGGTTGACGTCGGCGCCGCGGGCGATGGCGCGGATCGAGGCGCCGTCATAGCCCTTCTCGGCGAAGAGCTCCCGTGCGGCCGCCAGGATGGCCTCGCGGGTCTCGTTGGGCCCTGGCCGGCGTCCAGGCTTTCGGCCGGACTGGGCCACCATCAGCCGCCGCCTCTACGCGACACCTCGCCCCCGGGCGTGACCTCCCAGGTACGGCTCGCGGCGGCGAGGTGGAGCCGGGCGAAGGCGAGCGCCTCGGCCAGGTCCTCGACGCGTTCCGCCCGGTCGGCGGCGCGGCGGGTGTTGACCTCGAGCACGATGTGCCCGCCGTAGCCGTCGTCGGCGAGCTTCTCCAGCATCGCGCCGCACGGCTGGTTGCCCCGGCCGGGCACCAAATGCTCGTCGCGGTTGGGAACGCCGACGCCGTCGGCGAGGTGAACGTGCTGGAGCCGGTCACCGAGGTCCGCCGCCATCTGGAGCGGGTCGGAACCCGAGACCGCGGTGTGGGAGAGGTCCAGCGTGACGCTCGGGAAGTCCAGGTCGACGGGGTTCCAGTTCGGGGAGTACATCCCCACCTCGGTGCCGCGCGCCCGCACGGGGAACATGTTCTCGACGGCGAAGACGACGTTGGTCTCCTCCTGCATGCGGGCGAGGCCCTCGACGAACTCTCGGGCGTACTCCCGCTGCCAGCGGAACGGCGGATGCACGACGACGACCTTGGCGCCGACCTCCTCGGCGACCTCCTTGGACCGCTGCAGCTTGCCCCAGGGTTCGCGGCCCCACACCCGCTGGGTGAGCAGGAGGCAGGGCGCGTGGATGGAGAGGATCGGCATCTCGTGGTAGTCGGACAGCCGGCGCAGGACGTTGAGGTCCTGTGACACGGGGTCGGTGGCGACCATGATCTCGACGCCGTCGTATCCGAGCAGCGCGGCGATCTCGAACGCGCTGGGCGCCTTCTCTGGATACACTGACGCGGTCGAGAGCGTGATCGGCGCATCCGGGACCCTGACCCCGGCCGGGATCGTGCCATTGCGCTCCGGTGCCAAGACTCCCTCGCTGGTTTTCGCTCGGCGGTCGGTGGTCGTGCTCCGCTCGGGGCTCGCCCCGTTGCGCATCGCCACGCAACCGAAAGCCTATGCGCTATCTTCCGGGATCTGATCCCCCGGCGCGCGTGATCCTCACCATTGCCGACGCGGCTGACTACGCTCTGCGCCGTGGCCACGATCGTATCCGGTGCAGTTCCGAGCCCGAACATCTGGAATTCTCCCCAGGTCTATGAGCTGGAGAACCGCGCCGCCGACCCCGACGGGGTGCTCGAGGCGGCGATGCGGGAGATCCGGCCCTGGGACGCGGCGACCGTGCTCGACCTCGGCTGCGGCACCGGCTTTCACCTGGCCGGCTTCGCCCGTACGGCGTCGCGGGTCGTCGGTATCGAGCCGCACGCCGGGCTGGCGGCGGCCGCCCGCCACAGAGTGGCGAACCTCATGAACGTGTCGGTACGGACCGGGGTCGCGCAGGCGTTGCCGCTGCCCGACTCCTCGATCGACGTCACGCACGTGCGGTGGGCGTACTTCTTCGGGCCGGGCTGTGAGCCCGGCCTCGCCGAGCTCGCGCGGGTCACGCGCCGCGGCGGCACCGTGTTCGTGATCGACAATGACGCCACCCGGTCGACGTTCGGCGGCTGGTTCCGCCGCTGGCTGCCGTCGTACGACCCGGAGGCGGTGGAGCGGTTCTGGGCCCGGCAGGGGTTCTCCCGCAGGGCCCTGACGATCCGCTGGGCGTTCCAGCGGCGGGAGGACCTCGCGGCGGTGCTGCGCATCGAGTTCCCCGCCGAGCTGGTGGAGGAGTTCCTCGCCGAGCACGACGGCGTGGAGGTCGACTACGCCGTGAATCTCTGGTGGCGACACTACTGACTGGTAAGTCATACTGAGTGCCGATCCTTACTGGACGCCCCGTACAAAAGCGGCCATCGGAGCCGGCCGCCCACTCCGGAGGTCGCCATGAGCCGACGCCACAGCATGCTCGCCACCGCCCTGATCGGCACGGGTGCCGCCGGAGCCGGCGCCGCCGCCCAGCGCCGCGCCGTACGCCGCATCAAGAGCCGGCCGGACCGGCACGCGGGCGAGCCGTTCGGCACGCTGCGCGGCCGGCCGGTGGCGGTGCGGGCCACGGACGGCACCCGGCTGCACGCCGAGATCGACGATGCCGAGGGCGGCGACGTCGCGGTGGTGTTCAGCCACGGCTGGACGCTGAGCCAGGACGCCTGGCACTTCCAGCGCAGGGCCCTGAGCGGCCTCGGCCGGCTGGTGTTCTGGGACCAGCGCGGCCACGGACGCTCCGGCGGCGGCCACCGGGCCGGCAACGGGCTCGACCAGCTCGCCTCCGACCTGGCGGCGGTGATCGAGCAGACCGTGCCCGCCGACATGCCCATCGTGCTCATCGGGCACTCCATGGGCGGCATGACGATCATGCGCTACGCCGACCGGAATCCCGAGGTCTTCGGCCACCGGATCATCGGCACCGGGCTCGTGTGCACCTCATCGGGCGGGCTCGGCGAGATCACCCTGGGGCTCCCCGCCGCGCTGGCGAGGACGTCCCGGGTGATGATGCCGCGGGTGCTGCGCGCCGCCGGAGCCGGGGCCACGGCGCTCGAACGGGTCCGGCGCCTCGGCCGGGCCGGAGCGCTCGTCATCGAGGACCGCATCGCCTTCGGCCCGAACGCGAGCCCCAGCGCGGTCGCGTTCAGCGAGCAGATGATGGCCGACACCCGGATGGACGCGTTGATCGACCTGTACCTGGCCATGACCGGCACCGCGACCATCGGCACCTGCGAGGCCCTGAACGAGAGCGAGACGCTGGTCATCGCCGGGGAGAACGACCTGCTGACGCCGGTGAACCACAGCCGCACCATCGCCGGCCGCGTCCCGTCGGCCCGACTCGAGATCATCCCCGTCGCGGGGCACATGGTCATGCTCGAACGGCCGGATGCCGTGTCCGACCTTCTCGGCGACCTGATCGAGCGGGCCCGCAAGAGGCTCGAGTCCGACGCCCGGACCTAGCCCACGCAGTAATTCTTCGAACTTTTTCGTAGTTTCGACCGTCTCCCATTGACGACTGGATCGTTCGTGATCTCGGGGATGTGAAGGAACTGTGAGCGCAAAGGTTCGGGTTCGGCTCGTGGCGACCGGCGGTGCCGTGGCGCTGACCGCGCTCACCGCGGGTTGCGGCGGGGGCGCTGGGGTGCTGAGCGCCAGCAAGGCTGCGGTCGTCACCATCACGCCGGCGAACGGTGCCGGGCGGGCCGCGCCGGACGCGCCGATCGAGGTGAAAGTGTCAGGCGGCACCCTGCAGAACGTCACGGTGCGCGGCGACGGTGTCGCGATCACCGGTGAGACGAGCGCGGGCGGCACGCAGTGGCACTCCGGCCGCACCTTGACCCCCGGCACCTCGTACACGGTCACCGCACAGGTCAAGAACGCCGACGGCAAGGCCATGACGGCGACGAGCACCTTCACCACGCTGAGGCCGGCCAGGACGTTCGGCATCGCCGACATCACCCCCGGGCTGAAGGGCGAGACGGTCGGCGTCGGAATGCCGATCATGGTGCGGTTCACCGGGCCGGTCACCAAGAAGGCCGCGGTCGAGCGAGCCTTGGACGTGAAGGCCGACAAGCCCGTCGAGGGGGCTTGGCGCTGGATCGGCTCCGACCAGGTCGTCTACCGCACCAAGACCTACTGGCCGGCCCATCAGAACGTCCGGTTCACCGCCCGGTTGGCCGGCCTGCAGGGCGCCGACGGGGTCTACGGGATGAAGGACACCCGGCACACCATCGAGATCGGCGCCGCTCAGATCACCACCGGCGGCATCGGCAGGCATCAGATGACGGTGACCCGCGACGGCAGGAAGCTGCGCACCATCCCGTTCAGCGCGGGCAACGGACAGACGCGGGAGTTCACCACCACCAGCGGTGTCCACCTGCTGATGGAGAAGGGCAACCCCGTCACGATGATCTCGCCCGGCCGCAAGAAGGGCGATCCCGGCTACTACAAGACGGTGGTGGACCACGCCGTGCGGTTCTCCAACAGCGGCGAGTACGTGCACTCGGCCCCCTGGTCGGTCGGCTCCCAGGGATCGGCCAACGTGAGCCACGGCTGCCTCAACGTCAGCCCGGCGAACGCGCGCTGGTTCTACTCGATCATGCAGCGCGGAGATGTGATCAATCTGACCGGCAGTGACCGTGAGGTCGAGTGGGACAACGGCTGGAGCTACTGGCAGCTCTCGTTCGCCCAGTGGAAGAAGGGCAGCGCGCTGCGCTGACCGCGCGGACCCTCCGGCTCTGACGCATCTCGCGAGTTGACCTCAAGCCTGCTTCAGGTTGCACGCTCGGCGGCAGAGTATTCGCGTCGAGCGAGGAGGGCGACTGTGCACGCGGTACGGCAGTACGAGTTCGGTCCAGCCGAGAACCTACTCTTCACGGAGGTTCCGGACCCGCGCCCGGCGGCGGGTCAAGTGCGGATCGCCGTCCGGGCCTCCGGAGTCCATCTGGCCGACACGGCGCTCCGTGCCGGAGTCGTCAGCGGGCCCTTCCAACGGCCGGAACTGCCGATGACGCCGGGCCGGGAGGTGGCGGGCGTGGTCGACGAGCTCGGCGACGGCGTCGACCCGGCCTGGCTCGGCAGGCGGGTGGTGGCCCATCTCGGCATGGCCGGTGGGGGCTATGCCGAGCTCGCGGTGGCCGATGTCACGGCCCTGCATGCGCTCCCCGAGCATCTGGACCACGGTGTCGCGGTCGCGATGATCGGGACCGGCCGGATGACGATGGGGATCCTCGACGTCGCACGGCCGGCTGCCGACGATGTGGTGTTGGTGACCGCGGCGGCCGGCGGGATCGGCACCCTGCTGGTGCAGGCCGCGCGGAACGTCGGCGCGACCGTCGTCGGCGTGGCCGGCGGGGCGGCGAAGGCCGAGCGGGTACGGGCGGTGGGCGCGACGGTCGCGGTCGATTACACAGCGCCGGACTGGACCGGCGCCGTCCGAGAGGCGCTGGACGGGCGTGAGGTGACGGTGGCGCTGGACGGCGTCGGAGGCGAGCCGGGGCGGGCCACGTTCGACCTGCTGGGCGCCGGTGGCCGGCTCGTCCTGTTCGGCTGGTCCGCGGGCGAACCCACCCGGTTCACCTCCGCCGACCTGTTCGAGCGCGGTTTGTCGGCCTCGGTCGCCCTGGGCCCGCGGATCCTGAGGATCCCCGGTGGGCTGCGCGGCCTGGAGGAGAGGTCGCTGGCCGAAGCCGCGGCCGGTCGCCTCGTGCCCGCCGTACAGACCTTCCCCTTGAAAGACGCTGCGGCGGCGCACACGACGCTGGAGACCCGGGCCACCGTCGGAAAGGTCGTGCTGGTGCCGTGATGGAGATCGGTGTGATCCTGCCCTCCATCGGCATGCAGCGGGCACAGGGACTGGACTTGCCGACCGCCGCACGGCACGCCGAGGACGCGGGCCTGGACGGCGTGTGGCACGGTGACCACCTCGCCACCGGGACGCCGTCGCTGGACTGTGCCGTGGCGCTCGCCGCCGCGGCGGCGGCCACCGAACGGATCGGTATCGGCGCCAGTGTGTTCATCCCCGCGATCCGGCCCCTGGTCTGGGCGGCCAAACAGATCGCCAGCCTGCAGCACGTGTCGGGCGGCAGGCTGATCCTCGGCGTCGGCTCCGGCGGCGGGCCGGCGCAGTGGGCGGCGGCGGGAGTCCCGTACGACCGGCGCGGCACGCGCACGGAGACGGCGCTGGAGCTGCTGCCGGCCTTGCTGGCGGGCGACCGGGTGCGGCTTCCGGACGAGCCGGGCCGGCCCGAGGTCGAGTTGGCGCCGGCGGTGGCCCCGCCGCCGATCTGGGTCGGCAACGCCTCATCGGTCGCGATCCGGCGAGCCGCCCGGCTGGGCGACGCGTGGTTTCCGTCACTCGTGCCGCCGGCCGAAATCGCCGCCGGGGCCGAACGGCTCGCCGGGCTCGCCGCCGAACACGGGCGGCCCGTCCCGGTCATCGCGACCGGGGTCGCCGGAGCGCTCGGTTCCCGGCCCGGCGTGCCCACCCGCGAGCAGATCGCCACCGGCATCAGCGGGGCGTACGGCAGGCCGATCGAGGAGGTCATGTCCCTGCCGATCACCGGAGATCCGCACGAGGCGGCCGAACGGCTGGCCGCCTACCGCGACGCAGGAGCACGGCACATCGTCATGGGCATTTCCGGCGGCGACTGGCGCCATCAGTGCGATCTGCTCGCCGAAACGCGATCCCTGCTGCGGTGACGCCGTACTCCGTTATGTCGGTGCTGGGCCCTAGTGTCGTCGGCATGGCGAAGACGACCAGGGCCAAGCCCACCTACCGCTGCTCCGAATGCGGCTGGCAGACCTCCAAGTGGGTGGGCCGCTGCGGCGAGTGCCAGGCGTGGGGCACGGTGGGCGAGGCCGGGGCCGCGGCCCCGCCGAGAGTGGTAGCGGCGGCCGCCGTCTCGGCGCCGGCCCGGCCGATCAGCGAGATCGACGTGGGCTCCGCGCAGTCCCGGCCGACCGGCCTGGACGAGCTCGACCGCGTGCTCGGCGGGGGGCTGGTCCCCGGCGCCGTGGTGCTCCTGGCCGGCGAGCCGGGCATCGGCAAGTCCACGTTGCTGCTCGAGGTCGCCGCGCTCAGTTCCTCCCGTACGGGCGACCCGGCCGGCCCCGAGCGGGTGCTGTACATCACCGGAGAAGAGTCGGCCGAACAGGTCCGGCTGCGCGCCGACCGGGTCGGTGCGGTCACCGACCGGCTCTATCTCGCCGCCGAGACCGAGCTGGCGTCGGTGCTGGGCCAGGTCGAGGCGGTGGAGCCCAAACTCCTGATCGTCGACTCGATCCAGACGATCGGAGCCGCCGAGGTCGACGGAGCGCCGGGCGGGGTCACCCAGATCCGCGAGGTCACCGCCAACCTGATCCGGGTGGCCAAGGAGCGGGGCATCACGACGGTCCTGGTGGGCCATGTCACCAAGGACGGCGCGATCGCCGGTCCCCGGCTGCTCGAGCACCTCGTCGACGTCGTCCTCTACTTCGAGGGCGACCGGCACAGCCGGCTGCGCATGATCCGCGCGGTGAAGAACCGGTACGGCCCCACCGACGAGCTCGGCTGCTTCGACCTGTCCGAGATGGGCATCGTCGGGCTCGCCGACCCCAGCGGGCTCTTCCTGTCCCGGCGCGATGAGCCGGTGCCGGGCACGTGCGTGACGGTCACGCTCGAAGGCCGCCGGCCGCTCGTGGCCGAGGTACAGGCGTTGGTGGCCCAGTCCTTCCTGCCCGCCCCGCGCCGGGCCACGTCCGGCCTCGAGTCCGCGCGGGTCGCCATGGTCCTGGCCGTGCTGGCGCGGCGGTGCAAGATGGCCATGCACGAGCAGGACGTCTACGCGTCCACGGTGGGCGGCGTCCGGCTGACCGAGACATCGGTCGACCTGGCGGTCGCCCTCGCCGTCGCGGGCTCCAAGACCGAGCAGACGCTGTCGCCCAGCGTCATCGCACTCGGCGAGGTGGGGCTGGCCGGTGAGGTCCGGGCCGTCCCAGGGGTCCGGCGGCGGCTCGGCGAGGCGAGCCGGCTCGGCTTCAAGTGCGCCGTGGTGCCCCGCGGATCACTGGAGCTGGCCGCCACGACGCCGCTGAAACAGGCGACCCAGCCCGAACGCGGCGAACCGGGACGGGTGGTGAGCCTCGGCGGCGGCGCTCCGGCGGTCAGCTTCGAGGGCATGACCGTCATGGAGGTCGACAGCCTGGAGCAGGCCCTCCGCGTCGCCTTTACAGCGTCCTGACGCGAGTCACACCAGGGTATGAACCTGCCCGACTCGCTCTTGCGACCTGCGGAGGAGCCGACCAACGGCCCTCGTCGGTAAACTGAGCGCCGTCCAGCGACCTGCGGGGGTCACGTGCCAATACATGAAAAGGGTCAAGACGAGCGACGCCGCGCCACACTGGCCGCGGTGGCGCCGGGCACTGCCCTCCGCGACGGCCTTGAGCGCATCCTACGGGGACACACCGGCGGATTGATCGTTTTGGGCTACGACAAGACGGTCGAGGAGCTCTGCAGCGGCGGGTTCGAGCTCGACGTCGAGTTCTCCGCCACCAGGCTGCGCGAGCTCGCCAAGATGGACGGCGCGATCGTCCTCGACGGCAGGCACGCCCGCGTCGTACGGGCGGCGGTGCACCTCGTGCCCGATCCCGCCATTCCGACCGAGGAGTCCGGCACCCGGCACCGCACGGCCGAGCGGGTCGCCAAGCAGACCGGCTACCCGGTGATCTCGGTCAGCCAGTCGATGCGGATCATCGCGCTCTACCTCGGCGGCACCCGCTACGTCCTCGAGGACTCGGCGACCATCCTGTCCAAGGCCAACCAGGCCCTCGCGACGCTCGAGCGCTACAAGCTGCGGCTCGACGAGGTGTCCGGCACGCTGTCCGCTCTCGAGATCGAGGATCTCGTGACGGTACGCGACTCCAGCGCAGTCGTGCAGCGGCTCGAGATGGTGCGGCGCATCGCCGACGAGATCGAGGGCTATGTCGTCGAGCTCGGCACCGACGGCCGGCTGCTGTCCCTGCAGCTCGACGAGCTCGTCTCGGGCGTCGAGGGCGATCGTGCGCTGATCGTCCGCGACTACTTCCCCGGCAAGGTCCGCGACGGCAGTGTCGCCGAGGTGCTCCGCGCCCTCGACGAGCTGTCGGCGACCGAGCTGCTCGATCTCTCCACGGTCGCCGACGTGCTCGGGTTCCCCGGCACCGACGCGCTGGACGTGCCGGTGAGCCCCAAGGGCTACCGGCTGCTCGCCAAGGTGCCGAGGCTGCCCGGGCTCGTCGTCGAAGGGCTGGTCGAGCACTTCGGCGGGCTGCAGAAGCTGCTCGCCGCCAGCATCGACGACCTCCAGGCCGTAGGCGGGGTCGGCGAGACCCGTGCCCGCAGCGTCCGCGAGGGCCTGTCGCGCCTCGCCGAATCCTCGATCCTGGAACGCTACGTCTAGCCGCGAACGCCGGTCACGGATGCCGTGACCGGACGTGGCGTCAGGGGCTCAGGCGGAAGACCTCGCGCCTGGGCCGCTGGTGGTCGGGTTTGACCGCGACCACATACGTGCCGGGCCGGGCGAGGGACCGGCTGCCGTCGCAACCGTTGGTCGACCGCTTGCGGTCCCAGGTGACCGTGGCGGCGTACGGGATGCCCCGCTTGAGCAGCCGGATCGACGAGCCGTCGCCCCGCGCGCAGTGCGCCGAGGACCAGATTCGGTCGGGTCCGGAGGTGACGCGCAGTTCCAGCTCCTTCGGCCCCACGCCGAAGGTGCAGGGCCGCTTGCCCGTGTTGACCACGCTGACGAGGAACTGCGGTCGCGCCTTGCCGCGATAGGCGTCCGCCTTGGAGTCGAGGTTGATGACCACGTCCTCGGGCGCACAGGCGTCACCGGCCCGGGCCTGGACCGAAGGCCGCATGGTCACCTTGGCGGTGGCGGTGACCGTGATCGTCGGCGTCGCCACCGGTACCGACATGGTGCTCACCGGGCTCGGAGTGCTGAGCCCCGCGGCGTTGTGGATCGATCGCTCTTTCCCGGCGTCACCGCCACCGGAGCATCCCCATGCCACTAACCCGACGGTCGCGAGGACGCCGGTGAGCGCGATGGCCCTCCGCCGCCAATACGCTTCGGCGGATTCCTCATGGGAACTACGTTCAGTACCCAATTCCATGCGGACAGTATGCTTCGCGGATCTTGTCTTATGGTGGCGACCCGCCGTGGAAGTATCAGACCTGTTATGCGCTCGTCCCATCACACCGGCCCGATCCTGGGCTGGTACACCGACAACGCCCGCGATCTGCCCTGGCGCCGGGCCGAGGCCACGCCCTGGGGCGTCCTGGTCAGCGAGATCATGCTGCAGCAGACACCCGTGAGCCGGGTCCTGCCCGTGTGGACCGAGTGGCTGGAGCGCTGGCCGACGCCGGCCGGGCTGGCCGCAGAGCCCTCGGGCGAGGCCGTACGGGCGTGGGGGCGGCTCGGCTACCCCCGTCGGGCCCTGCGGCTGCACGCGAGTGCTGTGGCCATCGTGAGCGAGCACGAGGGCCGCGTACCGGACTCCTATGACGCGCTCCGCGCCCTGCCCGGCATCGGGTCGTACACCGCGGCGGCGGTGGCGAGCTTCGCGTACGGGCAGCGGCACGCCGTGCTCGACACCAACGTGCGCCGGGTGCTCGCCCGGCTGATCAGCGGCGAGGAGTACCCGCCCAAGACGCAGACGGTGGCCGAGGTACGGCTCGCCCAGTCGCTGCTGCCGCTCGACCCTCCGGTCGCGGCCCGCTGGTCGGTCGCGGTCATGGAACTCGGCGCGCTGGTGTGCACCGCCCGAACCCCGCGCTGCGGCGCCTGCCCCGTGTCGGCCGGTTGCGCCTGGCGGCTGGCCGGGCGTCCCGCCTACGACGGGCCGCCGAGACGCGGCCAGGCGTACGCGGGCACCGACCGGCAGTGCCGGGGCCGGCTGCTCGCTGTGCTGCGGCACTCCGAGGGCCCGGTCGAGAAGCCCCTGCTCGACGTCGTCTGGGCCGACGCCGTGCAACGCGAACGGGCTCTCGACGGGCTGGTCGCGGACGGGCTCGTCGACCCGCTCGACGACGGGCGCTACGCGCTACCGAGCTGACGTCGGGCGCGTCCGAGCCGCCGGATG
>NZ_JABVEC010000022.1 GCF_014323705.1 Actinomadura alba | reverse complement strand
GGCGTGTCGGGGCATCATGCCGCGTGAAGACCCCGACACGCCGCGAGTCAACGAGGCCGGTGGCGAACCCTTGGCCGGTTCGGGTCGTCGTAGTCACCAGGTGGCCGGCTGATCGTGGGGGTTCGTTGATGAACAGGCGTGGGCTTCTCGTCGCAGGCGGGCTGGGCATCCTCGGGGCGGCCGGATCGGGCGTGGGGCTGGTCGAGGCGAACGTGCTGCCGGGCAAGGTCCCGCTCGATCGCGCGCTGGGCCGGTGCGGGGACGCCCCGCCGGTGCCCGCGGCACGCGCGACCGTACGGCAGGAGACGTTCCGGTCGGCGGCCCGCGGCCGGGACGTCCGCCTGGTGATCGCGACACCCCGGGCCACGGCGGCGGGCCCGCTGCCCGTGGTCATCGCGTTGCACGGCTGGGGCGGCGACGCGCGCAGCGTGCTGACGCAGGCGCTCGACCGCCACCTCGCCCAGGCCCACGCCCAAGGAATTCCGCCCTTCGCCGTTGTCGGCGTCGACGGCGGCGAGATGTACTGGCATCCGCGCGCCTCGGGTGACGACCCGCATCGGATGATCACTGCGGAGGTGCTGCCCCGGCTGCGCCGGGAGGGCCTGCGCACCGACCGGATCGGGGTGATGGGGTGGTCGATGGGCGGGTACGGTGCGCTGCTCCTCGGCCAGTCCCTCGGGCCGTCGCGGGTGGGCGCGATCGTCGCCTCGTCACCGGCCGTCTTCACGTCCTATGACGACGCGCGGGCGACCAACACCCGGGCGTTCGACGACGCCGACGACTTCGCCCGGCATGACGTGCGAGCGGCGCTCGGCCGCCTGCGAGGGATTCCGACGTGGGTCGACTGCGGGCGCAGTGATCCTTTCACCGGGACGGCGAGACGCCTGCGCGCAGGGCTCGGGAACCCGGCGGGAGGGCTCTTCGGCGGTTGCCACGACAACACGTACTGGCAGCGCCGTGCCCCCGCCCAGCTGACGTTCCTCGGCCGGGAACTCGGCTGAGCCACCGACGTGACACGCCGCTCGGCGGTCAGCCCCGCGTCCCCGCCCAGCTGGCGTTCCTCGGCCGGCAGCTCGGCTGAGCCACCGGCATGACACGCCGCTCGGCCGGTCAGCGGCGGGGGTCCACGTGGATCTTCGGGCCCGGGCCCGCACCCGGAGGTCGCCGGCCGGCGAGCACGTCACCTGTCCCGGCCAGCCCGACGGTCGCGGCGACCAGCGGTTCGGGATCGACCAACCCGGAGGCGTAGTGCTCGATGGCGCCCGCGAGCCCCGGCGAGGCGCTGAGGATCCCCACCGCCGTGACGTCCTTGAGCACGAGGATCCGCGTGTCGATCGTGCTGGGCCGCGACGACAGGCCGATGTAGACCACGCGGCGACCGGGCTCGACGAGGTCGAGCGCCGCCGCCGGCACGCTCCGGTCGTTGGTGGCGTCGATCATTGCGTCGTACGGCAGCCTCGGCAGATCGTCGATCGTCCAGGCCCTGTCCACGCCGAGTGCGCGCGCGTGCTCGAGCGACTCCGGCGACGGGCCGACCACGTGCACCTCGACGCCGTGCGCGGCGGCGAACCTGGCGGCGAGCAGGCCGATGGCGCCCGGCCCCCATACGACCGCGCGCATCCCCGGCTCCAGGGCAGCGGCCTCGACGGCGCGCAGCGCGTTGCCGCCGGGCTCCACCATCGCACCGGCGACGGCTCCGATGGCGTCGGGCAGCGCGTGCAGGGCGGTGGCGGGCACCGCCAGCCGCTCCGCGAGCGCACCGGGCCGGCCGCCCCGGATGCCGATCTCGTACCGTCGCTCGCACACGTGCTGGCGCCCGCTCCGGCAGCGGTGGCAGTGCCCGCAGCCGAGCATCGTGTCGCCGGTGACGCGCCGTCCGAGCCAGCCGGTGTCGACGCCCGCTCCGACCTCCGAGACCACGCCGCACCACTCGTGGCCCAGCCGCATCGGATAGGCGGCATGGCCGTCGCGCAGATAGGCCATCTCGCCGGTGAAGAACTCGACGTCGGTGCCGCAGACACCGACACGGTCCACGTCGACGACGACCTGGCCGGGTTCGGCGACCGGCACCGGGACCCGCTCGACGCCACCCCGGCCCGGGCCGTGCAGGACGAACGCCCGCATCGAATCCGAGCTCACGACGCGCTCACCCCACCCGGCTAAGGCGCTGACCGGGCCCGAGGGTGAACCCGGAGACGTCTTCTCTGGGCGACGGGATAGAACTAATGTCGGGCATGTTCGTGATCGTAGAGGCGTTCCGGCAACGGGAAGAAGCTCTGATCGTGTGAACGAGCTCCGCAGCGCGCAGTGGTACTCCGGCGACGACCGCAATTCCTATATCCACCGGGCCTGGATGCGACGTGGCCTGCCGGGATCGGCCCTCGGCGGACGACCCCAGATCGCGATAGCGAACACCGCGTCCGACCTCACGCCCTGCAACTCCCACCTCAACGAGGTCGCCGCGAGCGTGAAGGACGGCATCTGGGCGGCCGGTGGCACGCCGCTCAACCTGCCGGTCCTCTCCCTCGGCGAGACGCAGGTGCGCCCGACCGCGATGCTGTGGCGCAACCTCGCCGCGATGGCGACCGAGGAGATGCTCCGGGCCAATCCGATCGACGGCGTCGTCCTGCTCGGTGGCTGCGACAAGACCATCCCGTCGCTGCTCATGGCGGCCGCCTCGGTGGACCTTCCCGCGGTCGTGGTGCCGGGTGGGCCGATGCTCACCGGGCACTTCCGCGGCGCGCCGCTCGGCTGCGGCACGGATGTGTGGCGGCTCAGCGAGGAGGTCCGGGCCGGCACGCTGCCCCCGGAGGCGTTCCTAGAGTCCGAGTCCTCCATGATCCGCAGCCGGGGCCACTGCAACACGATGGGGACCGCCTCGACGATGGCCTGCATGGCGGAGGCGCTCGGCGCCACGCTGCCCGGCATCGCGGGTACGCCGGCGCCCGACAGCCGGCTGCTCGAGCAGGCCCACGAGACCGGCCGGCTGGCCGTGGAGCTGGTCGAGCGGGACCGCCGCCCGAGCGATGTGCTGACCCGCTCCTCGTTCCTCAACGCCATCGTGGCGCTGGCCGCCATCGGCGGCTCGACCAACGCGGTCGTCCACCTGCTGGCGATCGCGGGCCGGCTCGGCGTGGACCTCGGCCTCGACGACTTCGACCGCACCGGCAGCGGCGTACCCCTGCTCGTGGACCTGCAGCCGTCCGGCCGGCATCTGATGGACGACCTGCACCGGGCCGGCGGGCTGCTCGCCGTGCTGCGCGAGGTACGTGACCTGCTCGATCCGGATGCCCTCACCGTCACCGGCAGGCCGCTCGTCGACCATCTCGAAGACGCGCGAATCTGGGACGAGACGGTCATCCGCCCTCGCGGTGCCCCACTGCGGCCGGACGCGGGGATCGCCGTGCTGCGCGGCAACCTGGCGCCGGACGGTGCCGTCATCAAGCCCGCCGCGGCCTCACCCGAGCTGCTGCGCCACCGCGGCCGGGCCGTGGTCTTCGACAGCGTCGAGGACCTGCACGCCCGCCTCGACTCCCCCGACCTCGACGTGGACGAGACCTGCGTGCTCGTGCTGCGCGGCTGCGGGCCGAAGGGGTACCCCGGCATGCCCGAGGTCGGCAACATGCCGCTGCCCGCCAAGGTGCTGGCGAAGGGCGTACGCGACATGGTGCGGATCAGCGACGCCCGCATGAGCGGCACCGCCTACGGCACCGTCGTGCTGCACACGGCGCCGGAGGCCGCGGCGGGCGGTCCGCTGGGCCTGGTCCGTACCGGTGACATGATCATCCTGGATGTCCCGGGGCGCCGCCTGGACGTGGAGGTCCCGGCCGACGAACTCGGCCGGCGGGGCGACGCCGAGGCGTCCAAGGCGGCCTACGCCGCCCCCGTCGGCGGCTGGGAACGCCTGTACGTCGATCACGTCCAGCAGGCCGACCGGGGCGCCGACCTGGATTTCCTCGTCGGTTCCCGTGGGCACCAGGTGAGCCGCGAGTCGCACTGACGGCTCACCCGGCGGTCACTTCACGATCTGCAGGACCGCCATCATCCCCATGTCCTGATGGCTCCGCATGGCGCAGTGGAACACCACCTTGCCCGGGTGCCCGGTGAACCGCAGCCGGATGACGACGTGTCCGCGCTCAGGAAGGGTGACCGTGTCCTGCCAGCTGTGCGCGTTGTGCGGCCGGCCGTTGACGCTCATCAGCTGGAACCCCTTCGTGTGCACGTGGAACGCCTGCTGCGCGTCGGTGGGGTTGCGTACGGTCCACTCCTCCACCGTGCCCAGCCGGGACCGGATGTCGACCCGTTCGGGGTTGAAGTAGCGGCCCATGGCGAAGAACCGGTTCGCCGTCCGGTCGGGCGAGAACACCACCGTGCGGTGCGCCGCGACCGGCTCCTGGCTCAGATCGCGCATGGTCGCGAACGTGACCGGCAGGGCGGCGCACGATACGGGTGTGCCCGCGGACACCGCGGTGGCCAGGGTGCGGTGCGGGAAGCGGCCCGCCGCCGCCCCCGCGTTGTACGGCAGTGTCTCGAGCTCGGTATGGCCCGGCCGGCCGCCCTCGACCAGCACGTCGTAGCGCGCACCCGCCGGGATGACCAGCGAGTCGGCGGACCAGATCCGCTCGACCGGGTTGCCGTCCTGAGCGATCACCTGGAAGCGCTGGCCGCGAAGGTGCAGCCGGTAGTAGTCGCCGGCACTGATGTTGGCCAGCCGCCATAACTGCGTCTCGCCCGGGCGGATCCGGATCACCGGATTGATCTGGCCGTTCACCGCGCCGCCGATCCCGGCGCCGCCGCGGACGTCGTGCCCGCGCCCCGGGGCGGCCGCCCCCTGGACGTCCTTCAACGCGATGACGCGCTCGGTGATGTTGCGGAGATTCGGCGGCAGGTGCCGGCGCAGCCCGTCGACGACGATGATGCCCGACATGCCGTCGGTGGCCTCGGTCGCCATGGGCGGCTGGGCGTACGAGTGGTACCAGTACGTGCCCGGCATGAGGGTGCGCGGGAACCGGAAGACGTGATGGAAGGTCTGGCCCGGCTGGATGTGCAGAAACGCGTCGGACCCGCGCACCGGCGTGGCCTCGAACCCGAGCACGTGGAGGTTGGTGAGCGGGTGGACCTTGTTCACCATCGTGAAGTCCATCCGGTCCCCCGGCTGCAGGCGCAGCGTCGGCGGCATGTAGTAGCCGTTGTAGGTCAGCGCCCACAACGTGCGGCCGGCCACCCGGACCTGCCGCCGCTCCACCACGATGCGCACCCGCAGCACGCCGTTGCCGCTCACGTACTGCGGCGGATCACGCAGCGGCGCCCCCTGAGGCACCTGGGCGGCCTTGCGCACCAGTGCCGTCTCGCCGACGTCGCAGGCGCCGATGCCGGCCAGGGCGATCATCGCGGCGACCGCGAAGCCGGATGCCCGAGCCCAAGATCGCACCACAACCCCCGAATGAAAGCGGTATATCGCAAGAGGTGAACCCCCCCTGCGACATCACTACCCAAAGTAGGCAAGTGACAACCGTGAGTGTCGGCGGCCGGCCCGGATCACCGCCGAGGACCGGCGCGCCCTGTCCCGCTGTTCTGGGCGCACGTCAATCCCTACGGCCGGTTCCGCCTGGACATGGACACCCGCCTGGACCTAGGCGCAGGTGGTGGCTGAGGAAGCCCCCGTGTGCGGGTAGGACGTGGTCTGAAGGGGATCGGCTGCTACAGCACGGTGGGGCTGCGGCGTTCGATGAGGACGACGTTGCGCCACCGTCCGTGGTGGCGGCCGATCCTTTCGCGGGTGCCGATGGTGCGGAACCCGGCGGCATGGTGCAGGCGCAGGCTGGCGGTGTTCTCGGGGAAGATCCCCGATTGGATGGTCCAGATCCCGGCGGCCTCGGTGGAGGCGACGAACGCGTTCAACAGGGCGGCGCCGACGCCGCGTCCGCGGGCGCCGGGGTGGATGTAGACCGAGTGCTCGACGACGCCGGCGTAGACGCATCGGTCGGACACCGCGGTGGCGGCGATCCAGCCCAGTACCTGCTCGGGTGCGTGCGGGCCGGCGCCGGTGCGGGTGGCGACGTAGCGGTGGTGGGGCAGCTTGGTGGTGTCGAAGGCGGGCCAGGTGGGGGCGGTGGTCTCGAAGCTGGCGTGACCGGTGTCCAGGCCCAGCTGGTAGATCACCAGGACCTGGTCGGCGTCGCGCGGGGTCATGGGCCGGATGACGATGCCGTCCGGCCCAGCCGGTTCGGTATGCGCCGGGGGGGTCATTGCGGGTCCGGTGCGCTGTCGCCCGGGGCCGGGATGCCGGGTTTGGTGGCTTGGATGATGGCCGAGCGCAGGCCGTCGTCGGCGCAACTGGTCGGGGTGATGGTGATGGCGGCAAATCCGGCCTGCTGAAGGAGCTCCTGGTAGGCGTTGGCGGTGAGGGTGTCGCTGGTGCAGCCGGCGCGGCGATGCACCCGCGGGCTGGGATCGGTTCCGGCCGAGGCGGCGGGGACAGTGGCATAGGGGCGGCGGCCGTGCTGGTTCCACAGGGCTGCGGCGAGCTGAGACCGGGCGGAGTTGTGGGTGCACACGAACACCACCCGGGCGGCAGCCCGGGTCAGCACCGACACCGCGGAGTTGAGCCCGGCCAGCGCGGCGGGCACCAGCCGCACGTAGGTGCGCCGCCGGTCGGCCTCGGAGCGGGCGCGCTGCACCAGCCCGGCCTCGGTCAGCACCTTCAGGTGGTGGGCCAGCAGGTTGGACGGCAGGCCGAGCGCCTGCCCCAGCTCGCCAGGGGAGGCATCACCCAGCACCAGGGCGTCGACCACCGCCAGCCGGGCGGGCTCGGCCAGGGCCGCGTGGATCGCGGCCCGCTCCTCAAGACTCATTATCTCAACCATGATTGACTCAATCCTCATTGAGGCAATGTCTCCGGCGTCAAGGGCCGGCAGCGAATCTCGAGGTGGGGGCTGCCGCGTGCCAGGGAGGGTCAGGTGTCGAGGAGTTCCTTGGCCAGGTTCTCCACGCGGGCGCGGATCTCGTCGCGGATGGGGCGGACGGCCTCCACGCCCTGGCCTGCGGGGTCGTCGAGGGTCCAGTCCAGGTAGCGCTTGCCGGGGAAGACCGGGCAGACGTCGCCGCAGCCCATGGTGATGCACACGTCCGAGGACTGGACCGCCTCGACGGTCAGCACCTTGGGCACCTCGGCGGCGATGTCGATGCCTACCTCGCTCATCGCCTCGACCACGGCGGGGTTGACGGCTTCAGCGGGGGCCGAGCCCGCGGAGCGGACCTCGATGCGGTCGCCGGCCAGGTGGGTGAGGAAGGCGGCGGCCATCTGGGACCGGCCCGCGTTGTGGACGCAGACGAACAGCACACTGGGCTTGTCGGACACGGGCTTCTCGGACACCAGCGGATTCCTCTCGGGTGACGGGTCGGGCGATCAGGCCGGGTGATCGGGTCGCCGGGCCGGTGGCCTGCGCGAACCGGCACTGCTAACGTAACAGCCCATGATGACATCAGCGGAAACTGATGCGTTGGATCTTGAGACGCTCAAGCTGCTGGCCGACCCGCTGCGCGCCCAGATCGTCGCGCTGCTGGCGCGGGAGTCGCTGTGCGTGTGCCACATCGTGGAGGAGACCGGCGCGCAGCAGACCAACATCTCCAACCACCTGCGCGCCCTGCGCCGCGCCGGGCTCGTGGACACCGAACCGTCCGGCCGCTACGTCTACTACCGGCTGCGCCCCCACGCCATCGAGGCCCTCGCCGCCCAGCTCGGCGAACTCGCAAGCACCGCCGCCCGCTCCAGCGACCAGAAGAGGCCCTGCCCATGACCGCCCCGCCGGAGTTGACCACCGCACCCGGCCAGGACGCGGCCATCGAGCCGCGGCAGCTGCCGCTGGCGCGCCGGGCGCTGGCCGAACTCCTCGGCACCGCGCTGCTGGTGGCCGTGGTCGTCGGCTCGGGGATCATGGCCGTGCAGCTGTCCCCCCACGATGTGGGGCTGCAGCTGCTGGAGAACTCCACCGCCACCGTGTTCGGCCTAGCCGCGCTCATCCTGATCTTCGGCCCCGTGTCCGGCGCGCATTTCAACCCGGTCGTCACGGCCGCCGACTGCCTCCTGCAGGGCCGCCCCCTACGGGACCTGGCCGCCTACGTTCCCGCGCAGATCGCCGGGGCGATCGGCGGGGCCGTGCTGGCCAACCTGATGTTCGACCTGTCGGCGGTCACGGCCTCCCACCATGACCGCGCTGAGGCGCACCTGTGGCTCGGCGAGGTCGTGGCCACCCTCGGGCTGATCATCCTGATCTTCTCGCTGGTCCGCACAGAACGGACCGCACTGGCCGCGCCCGCGGTCGGCGCCTACATCGGCGCGGCTTACTGGTTCACCAGTTCGACGTCCTTCGCCAACCCCGCCGTCACGATCGGCCGCGCGTTCAGCGACACCTTCGCCGGGATCGCGCCCGCCTCCGTCCCCGGCTTCGTGATCGCCCAGCTGGCAGGCGCGGCCATCGGCGCGGCGCTGGTGCTGATCTTCTACCCGGGCCGGGTGCTCGTGCGGCGCTGATCAGCAGCCGTACGGTACGGCGTTCCGGTCTTATCGGCCGGTGGGCGGGCAGCAGGTACGCACGGCGTCGGCGCCGACACCCGCCACGTCCTGACCCGGCTCCGCAAGCAGGCCCGCGCCGCCGGCCGCGCACTGGTCACCACGCGCCGGTGACCGTCCGGTGACCGCCATGGCCGCGCATTCGGGTGTCGGTCAGGCCGAGGTGAGAGCGGGCAGCGCAAACAAGCCGGACAGCCGGGTCAGCGCTTCGGGGATCACCCGGTAGTACACCCAGGTCCCGCGTCGCTCGCCCTCGATCAGTCCGGCCTGGCGCAGCACCTTCAGATGGTGGGAGATCGTCGGCGCGGTCAGCTCGAACGCCCCGGTCAGATCGCACACGCACACCTCGCCGCCCGGTCCCGAGGCGATCAGGTTCACCAGCCGCAACCGCACGGGATCGGCCAGCGCCTTGAACACCTTCGCCAGTTCGGCCGCCTCCTCCTCGCCCATCACCGGGCCGCTGAGCGGCGCGCAGCACGCCGACGCGGAGACGTCCTCAACATCCAGCAACTTAGACATGCATCTAATTTGACATCTATCTATACACGGAGGCAAACTCAAGGCATCTCCTGATTAGAAGTTCATCGAAACAAGGAGCTTGAGACGGGCCCGGCGCGGCCGCGGCTGTCGCCCTCGGCCTCCACCTCGGCCAAGACACCGACCCGGAGTTCGATCCGCACCCCAAGGAGGAATCACCTATGTCTCGAGTCCAGCTCGCCCTGCGCGTCTCCGACCTGGAAGGCTCGATCGCCTTCTACTCCAAGTTGTTCGGCGCCGAACCGGCCAAGCTGCGGCCCGGCTACGCCAACTTCGCCATCGCCGAGCCGCCGCTCAAGCTCGTCCTGATCGAAGGCGAAGCCGGCCAGCCCACCCGGATGGACCACCTCGGCGTCGAGGTCGAGGACTCCGGCCAGGTCACCGACGCCACCCAGCGGCTCTCCGACGCCAGCCTGGCCACCTTCGAGGAGAACGACACCTCCTGCTGCTACGCCCTGCAGGACAAGGTGTGGGTCACCGGCCCCGGCAACGAACCCTGGGAGGTGTACGTGGTCAAGGCCGACGCCGACACCCTCGGCAAGAGCGCCGCACCCGCCGCCGACAGCGACGCCTGCTGCGGCACCACCGCCTGCTGCACCCCCGACGAACAGGTCATCGACCCCGCCCAGATTCCGGCCGAGGCCAAAGCCGCCGCCGGATGCGGCTGCAGCAGCTGACCCGCACACGAGAGCCACCGACTCCGGTCGCCCGGCGGCCGCGTCCGCTTCGGATGCGGCCGCTTCCCCTTTCCAGCGGTGTTCGGGCGGCGATTCCAGCATCGGAACGAAAGGTCGGGACGCGCCCGACGGCCCGCGATCGTGTTCACCGGCGCGACCCGCAACTCCCTGGTCGTGCTCCCCTGGCGCTGGCCCTGCCGGAGAGATCGTGATTGCCGCGGTCGTGGTCGTGGCCCAGACCCTGGTGGAGGTCGTCGGCATGGTGATCTACGTGCGGGTCGTCCCCCGCCTCCTGCCCGCACCGGCGGCCACGATCACGCCACGATCGTGATCGGCTAACCCGCGCCCTTCTTCCCCACCGTCGCGGTGTCGGCGGCCGTGCAGCTGCAGTCGCTCCCGCCACTGCACCCGCCCTTCCCACCGGTCCCGGTGGTTCCAGCGGTGGTGCAGCCGGGACGGCGGGACCGCCGGTAGCCGGCCCACCCGAACGCCGCCGCGGCCGTGACGGCCAGGACGACCGCGATGGCGGGCATCCGGTCGGCCAGGAACACCGCCGTCCCACCCGACAGGACCCCGGCGGCGATCAGCACCGGGAGGGCGCAGCAGGCGACGCACGCCACCGCCGCCAGCGCGCCGAGGCCGGTGCCGGTCTTGGACGTCGTCATCCGAAGCTCCTTCACTCCTGGTCTCGCTGGGTGGGGCGGTCGGGGTGGGCGAGGTCGGCGAACGGAAGCGGACAGCACGGCTGCCCCGCACAGGCGATCAGGTCGTCGCAGCCGGCGTCGATCGCCTCCCGCAGCGTGGCGCGGATGATCTCCAGGTCGGCGATGCGTTCCTCGACCTCGATCAGCTTCAGCCGCGCCCGCTCCAGCAGGCCCGCGTCACGGCGCCCGTGCTGATGCGTCCCGGTCTCCAGCAGGTCGGCGACCTCCTCCAGGGTGAACCCGAGCCGCTGCGCCGTCTTGATCACCCGCAGGACCGTGACGGCCTCGGCAGGGTAGAGGCGGTGCCCGCCCAGCGTCCGCTCCGGCTCGGCGAGCAGGCCGCGACGTTCGTAATAGCGCAGGGTCTGCGGGTTCACCCCGGCCGCCTGTGCGACCTCGCTGGACCGCAGCCCCTCATACGGGCCGCTCATCCGGCCCACGTCCGGGCGACGGTCTCCGGCGGCGCGTTCCGCTCCGCCAGCGTCTGCATCCCGTCCAGCGTCGGGTCGGCGTCCTGCGGCGCCGTCACCTCCACCACCAGCCCGGCCTCGGTCCTGGCGTAGGAGAAGCCCAGAAACGCGCAGCACTGCTCCTCCTGACCGAACAGGTCCCGGATCTCCGCCTCCCGCCGAGCGTCGGCGTCGAACGTCAGCCGCAGCAACAGCGGCTCGCGCTCCACCCCCGTCAGCCCGCGGGCGAACAGGCTCTCGAACTCCGTCAGCCGATCCACCATCCGGTTCGGCGACAACGTGCACATGATCGGCACCTCAGACCCAGCCATCACCCGGCTCCGTCCCGGCCACCCCTGCTGCGGCCACACCCCGACGGTAAGCCTGTACCCCGGTACCGGATGCAAGCTGTTCCGCGAACTGTTCCGATCCCGAGCCCGCACGACGCTCCATCCGCCGCCGCTACGCCGAAGGCGAGGTCTCCCTCGCCGACCTGGCCACCGAGTACAGCGTCGGACGCTCCACCATCCACCGCATCATCCACGGCCCAGCCGACGGAAAGAGCTGACCGACTCACGTCCCACCTCGGCTAACACGCACTTTGCGGCTCACCGTAGCTATAGGAGACTCCGGGCCTCGATCAATTGCCCGAAGGACTTCGCCCGCGGATCCAGGAGACGCCTCGCCCGCCGACGCCCGAGGCATCCCGTCGCGGACGCGCGCCGGTGGGAAGGTCCGGAGAGTTCGAGTACTTCGTCATGTTCGCAACCTCGCCCACATTATTTTTCCGCCGGTCTCGACGCGCTGGGATCCGTGTTCGTCGCTGAGCATTCCGACCAGATAAAGGCCCCTGCCGGATTCCGCGTTCGGGCTCGGCGGCGTTTCTCCGCCAATGGCGGGCGTGGTGTCGTCGGAGTCCCAGACGCCGAGGGAAACGGCGTCCTCTTCCCGCGCCAGTACCAGCAGCACGACCTTTCCCGGCGTCGCCGCCACGGCATTCGTCACGAGCTCGGAAACGATCAGTCTCGCGTTCTCCACGAAGGGACGGAGACTCCAGCTCATCAGCGTGACCTCGGTGAGCGTCCGCGCCTCCGTGACCCGATCGGGCGTCGCGACGAAAGAGAACCGCGCTTTCATCGTCCCGCGAGATACCGCACCCGGAGACGCCGTGCCCGACCGCACTCCACCCGGAAACACTCTACGCGGCGGCCTTACTCCACTCCGACGACGCGGCGGTGGCGGCCCGCCTGACCCGTCAGAGCATCCTCACCAGAGAGAATCCGCCGCCGCCTCACCTGGTCTGCGTACTCGACGAGGGCGTGCTCTATCGCGAGATCGGTAGCCCCAAGGTGATGCGTGAACAGCTCGAACATCTCGTCGCCTCGGTATCCGATCGCGTGAGCGTTCAGATCGTCCCCTCCCGCCAGCATCGCGGCATCTCCGGATCGTTCGTGCTCGCTACTCTGGACGACAGGTCCGAGGTAGCTTATGTGGAGACGGCCGCTCTCGGCATGACGATGGGTGACCCGAAAACCCTCACGACCCTCAACGAGTCATTCGACAGAATTCGCTCCCAGGCACTGCCCGTGGACATGTCGATAGAGCTCATCACCAGAACGGCGGAACGGAAATGGACCTGACAGGCGCCCAATGGCGCACGTCGCGCCGCAGCACCGACAACGGGGGGCAGTGCGTCGAGGTCGCGGCGCTTCCCAGTCACATCGCGGTCAGAGACAGCAAGAACCCGCGGGGCGGAATCCTTTCCTTCAGCCGCGAGGCGTTCGAGGGCCTCCTCACGGACATCAAGGCCGGGCGGCTGACCCCATAGCGCTGATCTCACCAACCACTTTGAAAGGTCTGACGAGGGCCCGGTCTCAGCATTCCGGGTGCTCGGCGAGGTGTTTCGCGTAGCGGTGCGAAGGAACGAGGATGGGCCCGGTGGCACCCGCGGCCGGATAGTCGAACGGGCCCTCATCGGTCCACCCGTTCCGCTCGTAGAACCTGCGGGCTCGCGCGTTGCCCGCGACCACCGCCAGCCACGCTCGCCGGTGGCCGTTCGATCCGACGAGACGTTCCGCCTCGGCGAGCAGGGCGGTCGCCACGCCGGTGCCGCGGTGATCTTCGGACACGTAGACCTGTTCGACCTCGTCGTCCACCACCATCACGAACCCCGCAACCGCGTCACCGGCGACCGCGACCACCGTGTCGCCGACGCGCTGCGCGGCGCGCGTTCCGAACGACTCGGGCGTGCGGGCCACGACGAGCTCGGCCGGAACGTTTCCCAGATGGCCGTCGCGCCATCCGCGCCACCAGATCCTCGCCACCGCCTCGGCGTCTTCCGCGCGTGCGGGACGAACCTCCACGGCCGCCTCTTCGGTCGTCATGTCGACCAATGTAATAAAAAGATCCATTCTCTAACGCGCCGGTGGGCGCGGCCGCGCGCACTGACACGGGAGGGATGGGTGACCGAACCGGCGGACGCCCCGCCCGATATCGTCACCCGGCTCCGGTCGGTGTGCCTCGGGCTGCCGGAGGCGTACGAGGAACCTGCGTGGGTGGGCACGCGCTGGCGGATCCGCAAGCGGACCTTCGCCCACGTCCTCGTGATCGACTCGGGACGGCCGCCGTCGTACGCCCGGGCCGCGGCGGCCGACGGCCCGATCACCGTGCTGACGTTCCGATCATCCGGTGCGGAACGCAACGCGCTGCGCAGCGCGGGTCATCCGTACTTCCTGCTCCCATGGGGCGCCGATGTCGTCGGCATGGTGCTCGACACCGGAGTCGACTGGGACGAGGTCGCGGAGCTCCTCACCGAGAGCTACTGCGTCCTGGCACCGAGGAAGCTGGTCGCGCTGGTCGAACGACCCGACGAGTGACCCGGCCCGCCGACTTACCGCCCGCCGGCCGACCGGCCCGCTGACGAGCGACCGGACCGAGGAGCCGTCAGCCTGTGATCGGGAGGTACACCCGGAACCGGGTGTCGCCGGGCGCGGACTCCACCCGGATCTCCCCGTGGTGCCGCACGACGATGCGGTGGGAGATGTCGAGTCCGAGACCGGTGCCCTCACCGACCGGCTTGGTGGTGAAGAACGGCTCGAAGATCCGTGGCCGGATCTCGGCCGGTATGCCGGGCCCGGTATCGGCTACCTCGACGAAGATCCGGTCGTCGACGCGGCCGGTGCGCACGGTGAGCGTCCCCGTCTCGCCCATCGCGCCGATCGCGTTGTCGATCAGGTTGGTCCACACCTGGTTGAGCTCGGCGGCGTACGCAGGGATCTTCGGAAGACCGCGGTCGAACTCCTTGACCAGCTTGATCCCGGCAGGGAACTTGCCGTGCAGCATGACCAGGGTGGCGATGAGGAGTTCGTGCACATCGGCGGTCTGGTGCGGGGACCGGTCGAGCCTGGAGTACTGCTTAGCCGCGCCGACGAGCCCGGAGATGCGCGTCACCGCGTCGTCGATCTCGCACATCAGCAGCTCGGTGTCGATCGTGTACGTCAGCCACCGCACGGCGCTGTCGAGGTTCTCCGTGCCGATCGTGCCGGCGACCCGTTCCAGCCACGGCGCGTCGAGGCCCCCGGCGACCAGCGTCGGCGCCAGATCCCAGCCTCCCGCGACTCCGTGCTCATCGAGCCAGTCGCCAACCTCGTCCTCGGCGTCCGAGGCCTCCAGGGCCGACAGCTCCGGAGCGCCGGCAGCGTGCTTGACCGCCTCTTCCTGCAGCTCGACGAGCCCGTGCAGCCGCTTGCCGTCCAACCGGCCGTCCGCGATCATCGCGAGCTTGTGCCGCATTCCCGCGACCCGCTCGCGCAACACCGACGTCGCCCGTACGGCTGCGGCGGCCGGGTTGTTCAGCTCGTGGGTGAGCCCGGCCGACAGCGCGCCGAGCGCGACCAGCCGTTCCCGCTCCCCGACGATCGTCTGGTTCTCTCGCATGCCGAAGAACAGGCCCTCCAGCAGGTGCATCGCCATCGGCGACCATTCCCGCACCGAGGCGGCGAAGGTCTCGGCGGGCAGGACGAACAGCTCGGTGTCGGTGATCGCCCGCAGGCTGTTGATGTAGACCTGATCGACCTGGTCGCCGAGGTAGGCCTGCGTCGCGCCGCCGTACACCCCGCGCTGCTCGGTGCGGGTGGTCTCGACCTCCTCGCCGTGCACCCGCCGGGTGATGGCGACCGTACCGCTCAGCACCACGTAGAAGCAGGTGGCCGGATCGCCCTGGGCGTACACAAGGTCGCCCGCCGGCCGGCTCTCCCGTCTGCCCTGCTCGGCGAGTTGCTCCAACTGGTCGCCGTTGAGCGACTCGAAGAGGAAGAGGGTGTGCAGTTCCTCCGTGGTCAGCCGCTCACGCTCACCGGTCATCTCGCCGCCTCATTCCGCCTCGCACCGCGCCGCGCCGCCGGTTCACTCGGCCTCCTGCCCCTTCAACAACGCCGTACCGCAGTTCATTGCGCCGGCTTTCACTGGGCCGCCAGGTAGCGGTGGACCAGCGCGACCGCCATCGCGCCCTCCCCCACCGCCGACGCGACGCGTTTGAGCGACTCCGACCGTACGTCGCCCGCGGCGAACACACCAGGGACGCTGGATTCCAGGTAGTAGGGATCGCGGGGAAGGGCCCATCCCGCGGGTCGTTCGCCCGCCGTGACCAGATCGGGCCCGGTCAGCACGAAACCGCGCTCGTCGCGGTGGACCACCTTCTCCAGCCAGTCCGTACGCGGCTGTGCGCCGATGAAGATGAACAGCCAGGAGGTGTCGATGGTGCGCGTCTCGCCCGACCGGGGGTCGCGGAGCGTGAGCCGTTCCAGCCGCCCGGCGCCCTCGGCGCCGGCCACCTCGACATACGTGTGCACCTCGATGTTGCCGATCCGTTCGATCTGCTCGATGAGGTACTGGGACATCGACCTGCGCAGGTCGCCGCCGCGGATGAGGATGTGCACTCTGGATGCGTACCGGGCGAAGTGCACGGCCGCCTGGCCCGCCGAATTCGCACCTCCGACGATGTAGACCTCCTCGCCGGAGCAGCTCGGCGCCTCGGTCGACGCCGAGCCGTAGAACACCCCGCTGCCGGTGAGCTCGGCCAGGCCCGGCGCTTCGAGCATGCGGTAGGAGACACCGGTCGCGAGCACGACCGCGTGGGTCGCGAGGCAGGTTCCGTCGCCGAAGCGCAGCAGCCGGCTCGATCCGGCCGGCTCCAGCCCGACGACCTCGCGGGTGGTGAGCAGCTCGGCCCCGAACTTCAGCGCCTGCCGGCGAGCGCGCTCGGTCAGCTGCGCACCGGACACTCCGTCGGGGAAGCCGAGGTAGTTCTCGATCCGGCTGCTCTGCCCGGCCTGCCCACCCGTGGCCCGCTGCTCGACGAGCACGGTGCGCAGCCCCTCCGAGGCGCCGTAGACGGCCGCGCCCAGCCCGGCCGGGCCGGCACCGACGACGACCAGATCGTAGAAATCACCCGTGGGCGTGGTGCTCAGCCCGACGTGCGCGGCCAGCTCGGTCTCGGTCGGCGTCACGAGCGTCTCGCCGTCCGTGGTGATGATCACCGGCAGCTCGCTCGCGTCCACCCCGGCGGCGGCCAGCAGCCGCTCGCCCTCCGGATCGTCGGCCTGCAGGTACCGGTACGGCACGAGGTTGCGGGCGAGGAAGTCGCGTGCCGCGAACGACGGCGCCGACCAGCGGTGCCCGATCACCCGGGTCTCGGCGATATCCCCGTCCGGGGTGGCCAGCCACGCGTCCAGCAGGGCATCGATGACCGGGTAGAGCTGCTCTTCCGGCGGGTTCCAGGGCTTGAGCAGGTAGTGGTCGAGATCGACCAGGTTGATCGCGTCGATGGCCGCCTCGGTGTCGGCGTACGCGGTCAGCAGCACCCGGCGGGCCAGCGGGAACAGGTCCATCGCCGACTCGAGGAACTGGATCCCGTTCATCTCGGGCATCCGGTAATCGGCGAGCAGCACCGCGACCCGCTCGCCGCGCAACTTGATCTCACGCAGAGCGTCGAGCGCGGCCGGACCGGAACCGGCCCTGACCACGCGATAACGATCGCCGTACCGGCGGCGAACGTCCCGGGCGACCGCCCGGGACACTACCGGATCGTCATCGACCGTCACGATTACCGGTTTTGTCATAGGTCCGATGACAGCAGACAACGCCCAGCCGCTCAACACGGACCCCCTGGTTAGGTGGCCGTCGAATGACAGGCATCGTTGATCGTGTAGTCGGATTTCCGACCTCCGGTGCGAAGGCAAAGCCCCTGTCGTTTGGGTGAACGGCGCCTTATCGCCCCGGCTCGTAGGCGTGGCCACCGGCTCACCACGAGGAGGGGTGTAGCTTCCCGGTGATCGTTTGAGGCCTCACGCATGCCCCCGCAGAAAGGATCGACCGACGATGACCACGACCATCGACAAGATCGCATGGATCCGCCTGGAGAACGGCAGGGTCCTCAGCACCCGATCACGCGGCAAGGACGTCTACTACCTCCCCGGCGGCAAACGGGAACCCGGCGAGACCGATCTCGACACCCTCATCCGCGAAATCGACGAGGAACTCGCCGTCACCATCATCCCGGCCAGCGCGACACATCTGGGCACCTTCCACGCACAGGCACACGGCCACCCCGACGGCATCACCGTCCAGATGACCTGCTACACCGCCGACCACCAAGGAACACCGACCCCCAGCAGCGAAATCGAAGAACTCATCTGGCTGACCCACGCCGATCGCCACCGCGTGTCCCCCGTCGACCAGCTCATCTTCGACCACCTGCACCAAACCGGCCTGCTCGACTGACACCTACCGATCACACGCGACCCAGCAACCGATCCGATCGCCCGCCCCGACCAGCCACACCTTGTTGGCCCAGCGGTCGAACTCGGCGTCGTGGGTGACCACGAACGTTCACCGGGTTTGATCAAAGGGTGTAACAGAATCCGGCGATTTGTTGTCGTCACTGCGTTTAGTTCGCCGTCCGAACGGGTTGTCGGAGGATGGTCTTGAGTTTGGCGGGCTCGGTTCGGCGGTGGTCGCTGAGGTAGATCTCATGGTGGTGCCCGGACATTCGCAGGTTGTCGGCGGCGAGGTACTCGCGATGGAGCCTGGCGAGTACGGGTCCTTCGTCGTCGTAGGGCCCGACATGCAGGAGTTGGGCGCTGGTGCCCTCCTTCAGGGTCTCCCGGCGGATGTCGGCGATCGTGGGGAGGCCCTTCTTCGCTAGCGCGGCCTGTTTGGCCTCGTCAATGAGGTCGTCAGTGATCCAGTCGGGCTGGCTGATGAGCATGCGCCAGTGCCAGGCGTCCTTGGCGCGGGTGGTGAACACCTCCGGGCGGTCGGACCACCACAGCCCTTCGAGCGGCCCGACGACGAAGTCCCTGCCGAGGGCGGCTTTGCTGGTGAACTTGATCGTGTAGGCGACGGCGTAGAGCGCCTCGACGGCGCGGGCGTAGTCGGCGCTGGTGTTGGGATCGCCGCGCCCGTCGACGGCGATGAACTGCTGTGCGGGCACGTCGACCAGCGCCCAGTCGGTGTTCCTTGGCGCATAGCACTGCTTGAGTTCTCGTTTGACGTCATAGCGGGTCATGGCCGTCTGTCCTTCTGGCGGGGGGCTTGTTGGGAGATTGGTTGCCGAGTTCGGCCAGTTCCGCCCGGTAGGCGGCCAGCCACTGTTGTTCGGCGGCCAGCTGGCCCAGCGCGTAGTCGAAGATGGCGCGGACGAAACCGGGCAGCTCAGGTTGGGCGTCGCGGGCCGCGCCGATGGTGGTGATCTTCTCCGTCAGGGCTGCGGCCCGCCGGTCGAGCGCGACCCGGAGGCGCTCGGGCGGAATGACCGGCTGGTTGGCCAGACCGACCAGGATGGGCGGGAACACCGGCCGGAGTTCGGCCACCGCCGCCTCGGCCGACCGCGCGCACGCCCGGTGCCCCTCGGCCGTTGGCTCGTATATCCGGCGGGCCTTTCCCCGCGCTGCTCGCGACGTGTCGATCTCGGCGATCAGGCCACGGTCACGGAGTCGGGCCAACAGGTAGTAGATCGAGCTGAAGCCGATCTCGGTCCACTCGCGCATACCGCGGGTGCTGATGACTTCGTCCAGTTCGTAGCCGTGTCTCGGCTTCTCCACGAGCAAGCCAAGCAAAGTCAGCTCGGCGGGCGTCAGGTCGGCAGTCACGCGTCTATTCTAGTACTAGAATAGACGCGTGGGCCCCTGGGGTGGTTGCCTCATCCCATGAGCTCTGAGACCGCCGGCCACACCTCCACAGGCGCGAAGGTGCCGGCACGGGAGCACACCAGCCGGCCGTTCGGGGCGAAGGTCATGGTGCGCACCGGCACCTGGCCCGGCCCGGGCTCTGGCCCCATTACCGCGAGCGGTTGCCCGCCTTGGTCAAGGAGGTAGGCGCGTCCGCCGTAGTCGACCGCCACGATCCCGTCCACCGGGTTCAGTGCCGCCAGGCAGGTGTGCAGGATGTCCTTTTCCGGGACCCAGGCAGCCCAGGGGCTCCAAGGAATCGCGCCCCAGCTCGTGAGCGGGCGCTGGCCGTTGAGGTCGCCCGCGCATAGTTGACCATCGGCCACCAGCAGGCGACCACGTACCGAGTCCATCAGCACGGTACGGATCCAGATCCCATTGTCATTCGCGGGAGATCGCAGCGGGGGGACGCGAGGGTCGGCGGCCCGCAGCGTACGTATCGGCGCTCCTGTGCATGGATCCCACAGCACGACCGAACGATCCCAGCTCATCGTGGCCACGTGGCGCTGGTCAGGGGACACCGCGACCCATAGCACCTCTTCGGTACCCGGCAGCGTGAACCGGCACGAGCCATCATCCAGATCCCACACCCGCGTCCCGTCCGCGGCCGCAGTGACCACGATCCGACCCGCCGCCGACACGGCCTGGATCGGGTGGGCGTGCCCGGGCAGCTCCATGGTCACCGTCCAGCGGGCCAGATCCCAGATCTGGACGTGGTACTGGCCGAAGGCACGCGCACTCGTGGCCATCAGCCGACCATCCGGGGCCACTGAGCCCAAGGAGCCCGCCGAGCGGGACCTCACCCGGACCACGTCGCCGGTGGACAGCGACACGGTGAAGAATCGACCGTAGTCGTCGATGACCACGCAGGTATCCCCGTCAGGGAGAATGGCACGCGCCTCGGGCATGCGCGCCCGCTCGATCTCAATCGTGCGCAGTGGTGTCAGAACTTCGATCAACGGCTTGCTCCACGGATTTGTGAGAACGCTCCAAAAGAACAACAGCCCACTAAAACACACGCCCACTCTGTCTGGGGGAACTCAACCTGAAAGTGGGACCCGCCACCGCTGGGTCGTCGCGGCGTCGGCGCGGTCCTCGGCGTGCGGAACGGCAGGATGCCCTGAACGCGGCACCAGAGCCTGGCTGTCGTGGGTGTTGGCAGCCAGGCTCTGCGGCGCGTCACCCCGAAATTGATTCGCTTCATGGGACAATCTCGGAGTGGCTCGCTACAACCGTTTCGTGGAGGAGTTGCTCGACTTCTTGCTGATACGGCTCGACGAGACCGGCTTTGCGCGGCTCGTCGTCCATGAACCGAAGCGGATGTCGGCCGCATATTTTGAGGGCGGCGGTGGCCGTGCAGAGACGCGAGGGGCAACGTTCACGGGCTGCGCAACATGCTCGCAGATTCCCCCTGGCTCGCTCTTCGCCAGTTACGTCCACATCAACGTCGAAGAATGGCCATGCCTGCATGTCCGGTCCCTGGCGCTGCCGTTTGCCGGTGACCCGGACTACCGTGACGGGTGGAGGCCAGACCATGCCGTTTTCGCTTCCGGGAAGCTCGTCCACCAAGATGACGATTGCCAATGGCCCCATCAACTCCCGCTGCCCTAAGAACTCCCCAGTGCAGCAACGCGATGCTGAAACATGGAGAGTCCCGCACCATGGAAGGCATAGAGGCGCATCGTGCCCTGCTGGGTCGGCTGCTGCCCGACGACGCACTCGACGAGCTCACCCTCCGGCGAGGACAGTTTCATGACGTGGTGATGGGCTCGGACCGGGTCGTGTGCTTCGCCCGCACCAAGGCGGCGGCCGGCCGACTGCATGAGCGCGCGGCCGTGCTGCGGGTGCTCACCGAGCTCGACCTCGGCTTCCGTACGCCCGAGCCGCTGTTCGAGGGTGGTGCGCAGGGCACGGGTGAGCCGCCGTTCCTGGTCCTCGGCCGAATCCCCGGAGCGCCGCTGGAGTTCGGCACGTTCGTGGATTCCGAGGTGGCCGAGGCGGTGGCTGTGGAGTACGCCACGTTGCTGGCCGGACTGGCCCGCGCAGGTGCCGATGAGAAGGTACGAGCGGCACTGCCGCATGCGCCGAAAGATCGGTGGCAGCGGTTCGCGGCCGACGTCCGCGCCGACCTGTTCGTACTCATGTCCGGCAGCGGGCGGCGACGCGCCGAGCGGGAGCTCGCGGCGCTCGGCGGCCTTCCCCACCTCACCGGGGCGGTCGTACACGGTGACCTGGGCGGTGCGAACATCCTCTGGGAATTCACCGGTGGGCGGCCAAGGCTGACCGGAGTGATCGACTGGGATGAGGTCGCCCTCGGTGATCCAGCCGAGGATCTCGCGGCCATCAGCACCGGTCATGGCGATGACCTCTTGGGCCGGGTGCTCGCGCTGGGCGGCTGGTCGGAGAAGAGCATGGGCGCCCGCGTCGCCGCGATCCGCGGCACCTTCGCGCTCCAGCAGGCTCTCTACGCACGCCGCGACGGCGACGAGGCAGCCTTGGCGGACGGTCTGACCGGCTACCGCTGAGCGCATACGGCTTCGTTGGCGGCACCGCGCATCCGGAAGTCGCGCAGTGTCGCGAAGCTCGCCCCTCCTTCGGCAGAACACACCCCTGCTCGCCCCAGGTCCAGAGTGTGATCCGGTTGCGAGCTGGGTACAGATTGAACGGGCCTGATCCGACCGGCTCGAACACCTCCGAGGTCGCGTCGGCCGGCAGGCCCACCAAATCGGCGCCGGATCACCGCGCCGAGGTCGACCTGGTCCCGAGGGTGCGGCCGAAGAGCCGCAGATGGCGGGCCACAGCGCGCCAGCCCAGCATTGTCACACCGAGGAAGATCAGCGATACGACGGCGAACGCGAGCGCGGTCCCCTGACCCGACACCGCGCGCAGCACCATGCCCAGAGCCACCGTCGCGAGCCACACCGCGACGCCCACCGGAACGAGCCCGGCGGGGTTCCGCCACGCACGGGACGCCGCCCAACCGGCCGCCATGCCCACCAGGAAGGGCCATGCCGTCGTCGCCGCGCCCGCGAGCGAGCCGGCCTCATCGTGACTGGACCGTCCGATCACCACAAAGACGATCACACAGCAGAGGTCCAGCGCCGCCGCCACCATCACGCGCATGCGCCCAGCGTATTGCGCACCTCTCACCGCTCGCGGGCACCCCGTCCGCGGCAGGGAGCGTGAAAGTTTCACGCGCCCTGCCACGGGAGCCCACGCCGTTCTCGCTGGTGGGGATGGTCGATTCGATGGAATTCGACGGCGGTTCGACGCGGTCCGCGGGTCGAACCGTTTGCAGGGTGACGCCGCACGCCTAGGGTCGAGATTCCTGGGAGCGCTCCCACGCGCTTCCGCAGCCCGCTCAGCGTGCGCTGTCCCACCCCGCCACGAGGTTGCCCGATGAAACGTCAGATCATCTCCGCGGTTCTCCTCCTGCTCGGCTCGATCCTCACGCCGGTGCTCGGCGCCGGTCCCGCCGGGGCCGACGTGGTCATCTGCGAGAAGTACGGTTCGACCACCATCCAGGGCGGCCGGTACGTCGTACAGAACAACAACTGGGGCGACGACACGACACAGTGCATCAACGTCACCGACACCGGCTTCTCGGTGACGACGGCGAGTCACGACAAGCCGCAGAACGGCGCGCCGGGCTCCTACCCCTCGGTCTACGCCGGCTGTCACTACGCGAACTGCTCGTCCGGCAGCGGGCTGCCCATGCAGGCCTCCGACAGCCGCTTCAACTCGATCCAGACCAGCGTGAGCATGTCGTACGCGCAGAACGCCGGGGTCTACGACGCCGCCTACGACATCTGGTTCGACCCGACACCGCGTACGGACGGCCAGAACACCGGCGCTGAGCTCATGATCTGGCTGAACCACACCGGCTCGGTGCAGCCGGTCGGCTCCAGGGTCGGCACGGTCAGTCTGGCCGGCGCCACCTGGGACGTCTGGTTCGGCAACATCGGCTGGAACGTGGTCTCGTACGTGCGGACCCAGTCGACGGCCTCGATCGCCTTCCCGGTGCGCACCTTCTACGACGACGCCGTGAGCCGCGGATACGCCCAGCGCTCGTGGTACCTCACCAGCGTCCAGGCCGGATTCGAACCATGGGTCGGCGGCGTGGGCCTCGCCGTGAACGACTTCTCCTACAGCGTCGGGGGCGGCGGCGGGGCGGACACCACCGCGCCCAGCACGCCCACCGGCCTCAGCGCCTCGGGCGTCACGTCCAGCGGCGCGTCGTTGAGCTGGAGCGCGTCGACCGACAACGTGGGCGTGGCCGGATACGACGTCTACCGCGCTCAGGGCGGGGGTGCCTTCACCCAGGTCGGCACGGCCTCGGGCACGTCCTACACCGCCACCGGCCTGTCCCCCGCGACCACGTACTCCTTCTATGTACGGGCCCGCGACGCGGCCGGCAACGTGTCCGGCAACTCGAGCACGGCCTCGGTGACCACCCTGAGCGGCGGCGGGGGCGGCGGCTCGTGCCGGGTGACGTACGGCAAGAACGAGTGGTCCGGCGGCTTCACCGCCAACGTCACCATCGCCAACACCGGCACCGCCGCCGTCAACGGCTGGACGCTGACGTTCTCGTTCGCCGGCGACCAGCGCGTCACCAACGCCTGGAACGCGGGCGTCACCCAGAGCGGTGCCGCGGTGACCGCCAGGAACGTCGCCCACAACGCGTCGATCCCGGCCGGGGGCAGCACCTCGTTCGGCTTCCAGGGCACCTGGAGCGGCGGCAACCCCGCGCCGACCGCGTTCAGCCTCAACGGCTCGGCGTGTACGACGAGCTGACCGAGACCCGACCGCCGAAGGAGCGTGTCGTCCGGCGCTGCCCGCCCTGAGAAGAGCACTCACGACGCCGGCCTGACGGGCCGATGACACGAGGAGCCCTCAACGCCCTGCATGATGTTCGGGTGGACATTCCTGGCCAGGTGCGCCTGATCGGTCTCGACGACCAGAACACCGGCCCTCTGCTACCCGAGCAGGAGGGACCCTTTTCCCGTGACCGCTGAACCCATCGCGCTCGACCGGCAAGGCGTGGACGACATCGTCTCGTCCGCCGCGTCGCTGCGCCGTTTTCTCCATGGTCTGCCTGGTGTCGATCAGGTGGGGGCGCAGGAGCGGGCCGCCCGCCTCGCCACCCGGTCGATCAAGAAATCGGCGAAGGCCGAGGCCATCGACCTGGCCATCTCCATGGTGGACCTCACCACGCTCGAGGGCGCCGACACGCCGGGCAAGGTCCGCGCGATGTGCGCCAAGGCCGCGCACCCGGACCCGAGTGATCCCTCGGTGCCGCGCGTCGCCGTGGTCTGCGTCTACTCCGACCTGGTCGCCGAGGCGGTACGGGCCCTCAGGGGCACCGGCGTCGGCGTCGCCAGCGTCGCGACGGCGTTCCCCGCGGGCCGGGCACCGCTCGACGCGAAGCTCGCCGACACCCGCCGTGCGGTCGAGGACGGCGCCACCGAGATCGACATGGTGATCGACCGGGGTGCCTTCCTGGCCGGCGACCACCGGAAGGTCTTCGACGAGATCGTCGCCACCAAGCAGGCGTGCGGTGACGCCCACCTCAAGGTGATCCTCGAGACCGGCGAGCTCGTGACCTACGACAACGTGCGCCGCGCCTCCTGGCTCGCCATGCTCGCGGGCGCCGACTTCATCAAGACCTCCACCGGCAAGGTGGCACCCGCCGCGACGCTCCCGGTGACGCTGGTCATGCTGGAGGCGGTACGGGACTTCCGCGCCCAGACCGGGCGGCAGGTCGGGGTCAAGCCCGCCGGCGGCATCCGTACGACCAAAGACGCGATCAAGTACCTCGTGCTGGTCAACGAGACCGCCGGACCGGACTGGCTGACCCCCGAATGGTTCCGGCTGGGCGCCTCCAGCGTCCTCAACGACCTGCTGATGCAGCGGCGCAAGCTGACGACCGGCGTCTACGGCGGTCCCGACTACCAGACACTGGACTGAGGATGAGCGGCAAGCTGTTCGAATACGCCCCGGCGCCCGAGTCACGCGACATCGTCGACATCAGGGCCACCTACGGGCTCTTCATCGGCGGCGAGTGGGTCGACAGCACGGGCGAGGACCACCACAAGTCGATCAACCCGGCGACCGAGGAGGTACTCGCCGAGGTCGCCTTCGCCACCGCCGAGGACGTCGATCGCGCGGTCACGGCGGCGAGGCAGGCCTACGACAAGGTCTGGGGGCCGATGCCCGGCCGCGAGCGGGCGAAGTACCTCTTCCGCATCGCCCGGCTCATCCAGGAGCGGTCCCGTGAGCTCGCGGTACTCGAGTCGATCGACAACGGCAAGCCGATCCGCGAGTCGCGTGACGTGGACGTTCCCCTGGTCGCCGCCCACTTCTTCTACTACGCGGGCTGGGCCGACAAGCTGGAGCACGCCGGATTCGGGCCCGCCCCGAGGCCGCTGGGCGTCGCCGGCCAGGTGATCCCGTGGAACTTCCCGCTGCTCATGCTGGCCTGGAAGATCGCGCCGGCGCTGGCCTGCGGCAACACGGTGGTGCTCAAGCCCGCCGAGACCACGCCCCTGACGGCACTGCTGTTCGCCGAGATCTGCCGGCAGGCCGACCTGCCCCCCGGCGTGGTGAACATCATCACCGGTGCGGGCGGCACGGGCCGCGCGCTGGTCGAGCACCAGGGCGTCGACAAGGTCGCGTTCACCGGCTCGACCGACGTGGGCCGGCAGATCGCGCGGTCGGTCGCCGGGACGGGGAAGAAGCTGACGCTGGAGCTCGGCGGGAAGGCCGCGAACGTGGTCTTCGACGACGCTCCCCTCGACCAGGCGGTCGAGGGCATCGTCAACGGGATCTTCTTCAACCAGGGCCACGTGTGCTGCGCCGGGTCGCGCCTGCTGGTGCAGGAGTCGATCGCCGAGGAGCTGCTCGACCGGCTCAAGACCCGCATGGCCACCCTGCGCGTCGGCGACCCGCTGGACAAGAACACCGACATCGGCGCGATCAACTCCGCCGCCCAGCTCGACAAGATCCGTGAGCTGTCGCAGGCCGGTGAGGACGAGGGCGCCACCCGCTGGTCGCCGCCGTGCGAGCTGCCGGAGCGGGGCTTCTGGTTCGCGCCCACCGTGTTCACCGGGGTCGCCGCGTCGCACCGCATCGCCCGCGAGGAGATCTTCGGCCCGGTGCTGTCGGTGCTGACGTTCCGTACGCCCGCCGAGGCGATCGAGAAGGCCAACAACACCCCGTACGGCCTGTCGGCCGGGGTGTGGACCGAGAAGGGCTCGCGCATCCTGTGGATGGCCGAGCGGCTGCGCGCCGGAGTGGTCTGGGCGAACACCTTCAACAAGTTCGACCCGGCCTCGCCGTTCGGCGGCTACAAGGAATCCGGCTTCGGCCGTGAGGGCGGACGACACGGACTGGGGGCCTACCTCAAATGAGCACCGAACGCGTGAATGTGCGCAAGACCTACAAACTGTTCATCGGCGGGGCCTTCCCCCGCTCGGAGTCGGGCAGGTCCTATGTGGTGACCGACGCCAAGGGGAAGTTCGTGGCCAACGCCTCCCGCGCTTCGCGCAAGGACGTGCGCGACGCCGTCGTCGCCGCGCGCAAGGCGTTCGGCGGATGGTCGTCGCGCACCGCCTACAACCGGGGGCAGATCCTCTACCGCGTCGCGGAGATGCTCGAAGGGCGCAAGGCGCAGTTCGTCGACGAGCTGAGGTCGGCCGGGATGGGCAGGGCCCCCGCCGCCGCCGAGGTCGACGCCGCGATCGACCGATGGGTCTGGTACGCGGGCTGGACCGACAAGATCGGCGCGGTCGCCGGTGCCGCCAACCCCGTCTCGGGCCCGTACTTCAACTTCTCGACGCCTGAGCCGACGGGCGTGGTGGGCGTGCTCGCCCCGGCCTCGCCGCTGCTCGGCCTGGTCTCGGTGATCGCGCCGGTCATCGCCACCGGCAACACCTGCGTGACGGTCACCGAGAGCCCGTTGCCGTCCATCACGCTGGCCGAGGTACTGGCCACCTCGGACCTGCCGGGCGGGGTCGTCAACCTGCTCACCGGCCAGGCGGCCGAACTGGCCCCGTGGCTGGCCTCGCACATGGACGTCAACGCGCTCGACCTGGCCGGTGCCCCGGCCGAGCTGGCGACGTCGCTGGAGCAGGCGGCGGCCGAGAACCTCAAGCGGGTGCTGCGCCCGGCGGCGGACACCGACTGGACCGCGGACCCCGGCACCGGACGGCTGACCGCCTTCCTGGAGACCAAGACGGTCTGGCACCCCGTGGGCGTGTGAGGCACTCCGGCCGGCGGCCGGCCGCCTGCTGAACGGGCCCGGTCCCGTTCAGCGGGCGTAGCCCGGAGAAATAGTTGACACATAAACTATGTTGAGGCGAAGGCAGATCGAACGACCTGCCGGCCCGTCAGCGATCTCGGGCGGAAAGCGCCGACCTCGGAGGAGTTATGGACGTTTCGGTGATCGATGCCACGGACCGGCACCGGTACGAGGCGTATCTGGACGGCGACCTCATCGGATTCGCCGACTACCAGGTCACGGCCGACGTGATGGTGCTGCCCCACGTCGAGGTGCTGCCCAGAGTGGAGGGCCGTGGCCTCGGCGGCACGCTCGCCCGCGCCGCACTCGACGATGCCCGGCGGCGCGGCCTGCGGGTGCGGCCCCTGTGTCCCTTCGTGCGGGCCTGGATCGCCCGCCACCCGGACTACGCCGACCTCGTCCATGAGAGGAACCAGGAGAGGAACCCGTCATGACCACCACCGCCCGGCGTCCCGACGTTGACGTTCGCCGCTCCGGCGAGCGCTTCGCGACGAAGATCGATTGGCTGGACTCCAAGCACTCCTTCTCCTTCGGCCGGCACTCCGACCCCGGGAACACCCACCACGGGGTGCTGCTGGTCAACAACGACGACGTCGTACGGCCCGGCAGCGGCTTCGAGACGCACCCGCACCGCGACATGGAGATCGTCACGTGGGTGATGACCGGCTCGCTGGTGCACCAGGACTCGACCGGCCATTCGGGCGTCATCTATCCGGGGCTGGCCCAGCGGATGAGCGCGGGCACGGGCATCCTGCACTCGGAGAAGAACGACTCCTGGCGGCTGAGCGGCGGCGGCGAGCACACCGACCCGGTGCATTTCGTCCAGATGTGGGTGGTGCCCGACGAGGCCGGCATCACCCCCGGGTACGAGCAGCTCGAGATCGAGGACGAGCTGCTGGCCGGTGGGCTCGTGCCGGTGGCGTCCGGGATGGACCGGCACGACGGTGCCGCCGCCATCCGGATCAGGAATCGCTACGCGGCCCTGCACGCCGCCCGGCTTCAGCCCGGACAGACCGTCGAACTGCCCGAGGCGCCGTTCCTGCACCTGTTCGTGCCGCGCGGCGGCGTGACGCTGGAGGGCGCGGGCGAGCTCGGCACCGGTGACGCGGTGCGCTTCACCGCGACCGGCGGTCAGCGGATCACCGCCACCGAGCCGGCCGAGGTGCTGGTCTGGGAGATGCACGCCACCCTGGCGAACTGAGCCGGCCGCGGGCGCGTGGCGGTCGCGCGCACCGTCGCCCGCACCGTCAGTTGTACGGCTGTTGCGCGGCACGAAATTATGCGTGTCGCGCAACTTCCGGATATATTGCCCGGGATGACTACCGACATCGGTGACCAGCTGGGGGAAGCGGGGCGGAGCGGACTTCGCGCCCGCAAGAAGCTCGCCACCCGCGAGGCCCTGAGCAGGGCGGCCCTGCGGCTGGCGCTCGAGCGCGGGCTCCAGAACGTACGGGTGGACGACATCGCCGCCGAGGCCGGCGTCTCCCCGCGGACGTACAACAACTACTTCTCCAGCCGCGAGGAGGCCATCTGCTTCCTCAGCGTCCAGCGGGCACAGCGCATCGGAGCGGCCCTCCGCGCCCGGCCGCCCGAGGAGCCGCTCGCCGAGGCGATCGGCCACGCGATGGCGGAGGAGTACGCCGGCCGCTCCGAGCCGGACAAGGTCACGATGCGCATGTTCATCTCCGAGCCGGCCCTGCGCGGCGAGTACCTCAAGGGCCTGACCGCGGTCGAGGGGCCGCTCGCCGAGGCGATCGCCGCTCGTACCGGCACCGACCCCGAGCGTGACCTGTTCCCGAGGGTCCTCGCCGCCGCGGTGACGAGCGCCGCGCGGACGGCCACCCGCCACTATCTGCGCACGGAGACCACCGCGCCGTTCGCCGCCGTGGTGCGCGACGCGATCGAACTGATCGCCCCCGCGGCGCGCGCCCATGAGGGCCGGCGCGCATGAGCGCCCCGTCCTCCGCCCCGCGCGCACCGGCCACCCGGAAAACCCGGTGCGCTTTCGGCCGCGCGCCCGTACCCTGACCCGCGGCCCCTGTCCGGCGTGATCCCGCGGAGGCTCGCGTCCAGGCACGGACGGCCACGCCGGTGACGACCGCCCCGGCCTCCTCCCTCCCCGAACCCCCCGAAAGAGACCATGTGCTGATCCGACTTCTGCGCGACTTCGTCCGCCCCTACCACCGCTCGATGGCCGTGATCGTGGCGCTGCAACTGGTGCAGACCCTCGCCACGCTCTACCTGCCGACGCTCAACGCCGACATCATCGACCACGGCGTGGTCGTGGGCGACATCGGCTACATCATGCAGATCGGTGGCGTGATGCTCGCAGTCACGCTGGCGCAGATCATCTGCTCGATCGGCGCCGTCTACTTCGGTGCCCGCACCGCGATGGCGGTCGGCCGTGACGTCCGCGCAGCGATCTTCGACCGGGTGCAGAGCTTCTCCGCCCGCGAGGTCGGCCGGTTCGGCACCCCCACGCTGATCACGCGGACCACCAACGACGTCCAGCAGGTCCAGATGCTGGTGCTGATGACCTTCACCCTCATGGTGTCGGCCCCGATCATGTGCGTCGGCGGCATCCTGATGGCGCTCCACCTGGACGTGCCGCTGTCCTCGCTCGTACTCATCATCATTCCGGTGCTCGCCGTGCTCATCGGCCTGCTCATCTCACGGCTCCGGCCGCTGTTCCACGTCATGCAGGAACGCATCGACGGCATCAACTCCGTACTGCGTGAGCAGATCACCGGTGTCCGCGTCATCCGCGCCTTCGTCCGCGACAAGCACGAGCGGGACCGGTTCGCTCGGTCCAATACCGACCTGTTCGAGGTGTCCACCGCCGTCGGCCGCCTCATGGCGCTGATGTTCCCCACGGTCATGCTGGTCGTGAACTGCTCCAGCATCGCCGTGCTGTGGTTCGGCGGCGCCCGCATCGACCAGGGCGACATGCGGATCGGCGCGCTGACCGCCTTCCTCAGCTATCTCATGCAGATCCTCATGTCGGTCATGATGGCGACGTTCATGTTCATGATGGTGCCCCGGGCCGAGGTCTGCGCCGACCGCATCCAGGAGGTGCTCGAGACCGATTCCAGCGTCGTCCCCCCTGCCGAGCCGGTCACCGGCTCCACCGCCCGTGGCCGCCTGGAACTGCGCGATGCGGAGTTCCGCTATCCCGGCGCCGAGGAACCCGTGCTGCGCGGCATCGAACTGGTCGCCGGGCCGGGTGAGACCACGGCCGTCATCGGCAGCACCGGCAGCGGCAAGACGACCCTGCTCAACCTCATCCCCCGGCTCTTCGACGCCACCGGCGGCACCGTGCTCGTCGACGGCGTCGACGTGCGCGAGATCGACCCGGCGGCGCTGGCGAAGGCGATCGGCTTCGTGCCGCAGAAGCCGTACCTCTTCTCCGGCACGGTCGCCTCGAACCTGCGGTACGGCAAGCCCGACGCCACCGACGAGGAACTGTGGCACGCGCTCGAGATCGCGCAGGCCCGCGACTTCGTCGAGGCGATGCCCGAGGGTCTCGACGCGCCCATCGCCCAGGGCGGCACGAACGTCTCCGGCGGCCAGCGCCAGCGCCTGGCCATCGCGCGCGCACTCGTCCACCGGCCCGAGATCTACCTGTTCGACGACTCGTTCTCCGCCCTCGACTACGCGACGGACGCGGCACTGCGCGCCGCGCTGGCCCAGGAGACGGCCGACGCCACCGTCGTCATCGTGGCCCAGCGGGTCAGCACCATCCGCCACGCCGACCGCATCATCGTGCTCGACGAGGGCCGCATCGTCGGCACCGGCACCCACCGGGAACTGATGGAAGACAACGAGACCTACCGGGAGATCGTGCTCTCCCAGCTCACCGAGCAGGAGGCCGCATGAGCTCCCCCACTTCGCAGGCCCCCGGCGAACGCCCGACCCCGAGTCGCGGGCCCGGTCCCGCGGGCGCCGGCGCGGGCCGCGGGCCCGCGGCCTTCATGGGCGGCATGCCCACCGAGAAGTCGCTGGACTTCCGCGGTTCGAGCCGCAGGCTGCTGCGCATGATGCGGCCGGAACGCACGCTCGTCCTGCTCACCCTCGCGCTCGCGGTCGGCGGCGTCACCCTGTCCGTCCTCGGCCCGCGGATCCTCGGCCACGCGACCGACCTGATCTTCTCCGGCGTCGTGAGCCGGCAGATCCCGGCCGGCGAGACCAAGGCCGAGGCCGTGGAGCGCCTGCGGCAGCAGGGCGACGGCACCCAAGCGGACATGCTCGAATCGATGGACGTCGTGCCAGGGCACGGCATCGACTTCGGGCAGGTCGGCAACGTCCTGCTGATCGTCTTGGCGATCTACATCGGCGCGTCGCTGCTGGGACTGATGCAGGGCCGGCTGACCACCGCCGTCGTACAGCGGCCGATGTTCCGGATGCGCGAGCAGGCACAGAGCAAGCTGGCCCGGCTGCCGCTGAGCTACTTCGACGGGCAGCCGCGCGGTGAGGTGCTCAGCCGGGTCACCAACGACATCGACAACCTGTCCCAGACCCTGCAGCAGACCCTCAGCCAGATCGTCACCTCGCTGCTGACGATCATCGGTGTGCTGGGCATGATGATCTTCATCTCTCCGTTGCTCGCCGGGATCGCGCTGGTGACCGTACCCCTCTCGGTCGTCGTCGTCAGCATGATCGGCAAGCGGGCCCGGCCGCAGTTCGTGAAGCAGTGGGGCACCACCGGGCGGCTCAACGGGCACATCGAGGAGATGTACACCGGGCACTCGCTGGTCAAGGTCTTCGGCCGGCAGGACCAGGCCGCGGCGACCTTCAAGGAGCACAACGAGAGCCTGTACGACTCCAGCTTCAGGGCGCAGTTCATCTCCGGAACGATCCAGCCGGCGATGATGTTCATCGGCAATCTGAACTACGTGCTCGTGGCGGTGGTCGGCGCGCTGCGGGTCGCCTCCGGAACGCTCTCACTCGGCGAGGTCCAGGCGTTCATCCAGTACTCCCGGCAGTTCAGCCAGCCGCTCACCCAGGTGGCGAGCATGGCCAACCTGCTGCAGTCGGGCATGGCGTCGGCCGAGCGCGTCTTCGCGCTGCTCGACGCCCGCGAGCAGGAGCCCGACCCGGCCGAGCCGGAGCGGCCGGCGGAGGTGCGCGGCAGGGTGGAGTTCCGTGACGTCTCCTTCCGCTACACCCCGGACACGCCGCTGATCGAGGATCTCTCGCTGACCGTCGAGCCGGGCCAGACGGTGGCCATCGTCGGTCCGACCGGCGCGGGGAAGACCACGCTGGTCAACCTGCTGATGCGGTTCTACGACGTCACGGGCGGGCGGATCACCCTGGACGGCACCGACATCTCCGCGATGACCCGCGAGGAGTTGCGGTCCAAGACCGGGATGGTGCTCCAGGACGCCTGGCTGTTCGGCGGCACGATCGCCGAGAACATCGCGTACGGCGCGTCAGGCGCGAGCCGGGAACGGCTCGTCGAGGCGGCCAAGGCCACGCACGTCGACCATTTCGTGCGCACCCTGCCCGACGGTTACGAGACGGTCCTCGATGACGAGGGCGCCAACGTCAGCGCGGGCGAGAAGCAGCTCATCACCATCGCCCGGGCCTTCCTCGCCGAGCCCGCGATCCTGATCCTCGACGAGGCGACCAGCTCGGTGGACACCCGTACCGAGGTGCTCATCCAGCGGGCCATGAAATCACTGCGCGAGGGCAGGACCAGCTTCGTCATCGCGCACCGCCTGTCCACCATCCGCGACGCCGACCTGATCCTGGTCATGGAGTCCGGGCGGATCGTCGAGCAGGGGACGCACAGCGGCCTCCTCGAAGCCGGCGGCGCCTACGCGCGGCTCTACGCGGCGCAGTTCGCGCAGGCCCTGGCCGAGGTCGAGTAAGGGCGTCGCCACCGGTGCCGGCGCCGGGGCCGGGGTCGGGGTCGGCTCCGGTGCCGGTGTCGGTGCCGATGCCGAGCGACGTTCGGTATCGGCGAACGGACCACCGCGCCCGGCCCGAGTGGTGCGTTCGCCGACAGCCGGTTCAGCGCATCGACGCCAGCCACGGGGAGACGCGGTCGCGGTCGAGCCGCTCCGGCTGAGCCAGCTGACCCAGCATCCGGTGCACCAGGTCCTCGCCGTCCCGGGTCCAGGCGTAGCACTGCTGTTTGGACAGGCACTTGGTCGCCGCCCGGCTCTGCGCCGTCGCGACGATCACGGGGGCGTCGGCGCGCACCTGCTCGGTCTCGAGCGCCGGGTCCCGCAGCGGCGCCCCGGCGGTCGACGCCACGTCGGCGATGTCGGAGAGCCGCCCGTGCAGCCAATCCCAGGGGGCCGCCTTGACCTCGTCGGCCCAGTGACGGTCGCTCGGCTCGACACCGGCGAACCTCGGATGGAAGTGCGCCGCCTGGAAGTCTCCGGGCAGCCCGTCGAGACGGTCGAAGAGATCCGCCCGCCACACCGGCCGGTCCGCAACGATCTTCTGGGCGGCCGACTCGCTACCGCGATGCGGTTCCGGCGCGAGCAGCCTCAGCTCGATGCGGACGCCGTGCTCCAGGTGGCTGTCGTGGATGCTCACCTCGAACCAATGCCGGACCAGGACAGCGACTTCGTTGTAGACGAAGGCGTGTAGCACCGTGCCGCTCCTCTCAGGACCGCCGATCTCAGAACTGCCAGATAGACAAATGATCCACGCATTCCGGGCAATTCATCAACACCCCTTCGGACCGGCCCTGCCGGGCGGCCGGGCCGCCACGCCGTCCGGCTACCGGGTCCGGCACCCCGGGAGATCGGTTAGGTTGAGGTGTGGCGATGCTCTTCTTCGAGGTGACCCCGCACGGCTGGACCGATGGGGCTGCGTGACCGGGTCCGGCGGCTCATCCAGCGCCCCGGGACCATAGACCTGACTCCCTTGCGTGCCACGGTGGCCGAGGCCGGGGCTCGCGAGGACCGAGTCCGCGCGCTGTCCGACGCCGAGCTGACCGCCGCCGCGGCGGCGCTTCGCGGGACCGGCGGCGAGGATCTCGCGGAGTTGTGCGCGCTCGGCCGCGAGGCGGCACGGCGCACCCTCGGCGAACGTCCTTTCGACGTCCAGCTCATCGGGACGCTGGGCATGCTGTCCGGACATGTCGTCGAGATGGCCACTGGTGAGGGCAAGACCCTCGCCGGCGCCCTCGCCGCGGCCGGCTACGCGCTGCGCGGACGGCGGGTGCACGTCATGTCCGTCAACGACTACCTGGCGCGGCGTGACGCCGAATGGATGGAGCCGCTCTACGCGCTGCTCGGCGTGCCGATCGCGTGGGTCGGGCAGAACTCCACTCCCGACGAGCGCCGGGCGGCCTACGCGGCCGAGGTGACGTACGCCCCGGTGAGCGAGATCGGCTTCGACCTCCTGCGCGATCGGCTCTGCACCGATACCGCCGACCGGGTGCTGCCCGCACACGAGGTCGCCCTCATCGACGAGGCCGACTCGGTGCTGATCGACGAGGCCCGGGTGCCGCTGGTGCTGGCCGGCGCGGCGGAGCTCCAGGAGTCCGAGCCGGCCTATGCCGAGGTCGTACGGCTGCTGCTCTCGGGCGTGCACTACAAGATCGACGACGAACGGCGCAACGTCCAGCTCACCAGTGCCGGTACCGAGATGGTCGAACGCGCGCTCGGCGGCATCGATCTCTACACCACCGAGCACGTCGAGGCGCTGACCGGCGTCAACGTCGCGCTGCACGCCCACGCGCTGCTACGCAGGGACGTCGACTACATCGTCCGTGACGGCAAGGTCCGCCTGATCAACGAGTCACGCGGACGGGTCGCGCTCCTGCAGCGCTGGCCGGACGGCCTGCAAGCGGCCGTCGAGGCCAAGGAGGCGCTCGACCCCACCGAGAGCGGCGAGATCCTCGACTCGGTCACCGTGCAGGGGCTGATCGGAGGCTATCCGACGGTCTGCGGGATGACCGGTACCGCCGTGGCCGTCGCCGAGCAACTCCGCGAGTTCTACCGGCTCGAGGTCGCGGTCGTCCCCCCGAACGTGCCCTGTGTGCGGGAAGACGCGCCGGATCGGCTGTACGCCACCGTCGCGGACAAGGAGATCGCGCTGGTCGAGCACATCTCCGCCGTGCACGTCGAGGGCCGGCCGATCCTCGTGGGCACCCTCGACATCGCCGAGTCCGAGCGGCTGGCGCGGCGGCTCGAGCGCGCCAAGCTGAGCTGCGTGGTGCTCAACGCCAAGAACGACGCCGCCGAGGCGGCGATCGTCGCCGAGGCCGGCACGTACGGCAGGATCACCGTGTCGACACAGATCGCCGGGCGCGGGACCGACATCCGGCTGGGCGGCGCCGCGACCGCGGACGGCGACGATGACCACGACGGCGACGGCGACGGCGACGGCGATAAGGACGGTGAAGAGGGCGACAGCCCATCGGCCAGGGACCGGGTCGCCCAACTCGGCGGCCTGTACGTCATCGGCACCGGCCGCCACCACAGCAGCCGGCTCGACGATCAGCTGCGCGGCCGGGCGGGGCGGCAGGGCGATCCGGGCGGCTCGGTGTTCTTCGCCAGCCTGGAAGACGACCTGACCACGCAGTACGCCCCTGATGAGAAGCCCGACGCCACGCCGGACGTCGAAGGCCGGATCGAGGACGCGAACGCCACCTGGGTCGTCGGGCACGCCCAGCGCGTGGCCGAGGGCGTCGACCTGGAGATCCACCGCAACACCTGGCGCTACAGCCGGCTGATCGAGCTTCAGCGCCGGGAGGTGCTCGCCGAGCGCGACGGGGTGCTGCGCACCGAGGCCGCCGCCGACTTCCTGGCGAAGCGCAGCCCGGATCGCCACGCCGAGTTGCTGGAAGCCGTCGGAAGGCCCGCGCTCGTGGCCGCCGCCCGGCAGATCGCGCTGTACCACCTGGACCGCTGCTGGACCGAGCACCTCGGCTTCCTCGCCGATCTGCGCGAGGGCATCCACCTGCGCTCACTCGCGCGCGGCCTGAACCCGCTCGACGAGTTCCACCGCGACGCGGTCCCGGTCTACAAGCGGCTGCTCGGCGACGCACGCGACCGTGCCGTCAAGACCTTCGAGGCCCTCACCCCCACGGCCGACGGCGAACTCGATCTGAGCGACGCCGGACTCCAGCGCCCCTCGGCCACCTGGACCTACCTCGTCCACGACAACCCCTTCGGCGCCATGGACGAACGAGCGATCAAGGGCCTGGTCGCGATGTTCCGCCGCCGCGCCCGCTAAGGCGATCCGGACCGATTGACTACGCTCCGCTAGTTGGACGCTTACGGAATCGTTTAAAGTCCTGCGCGGCATCGCACCGTACAGTGAGGATATGGGCATGCTGACGGTGAACATCGACCCCGAGACGGAGAAGGCCCTCACGGAGTTGACCTCCGATGGGAGATCCGCCACTGACGTGATCCGCGAAGCCATCCGCCGAGCCGCGTGGCGCCGCCACATGGAACTGGCCGAGCTCGATGCCAAGCGACTGGCGAGCGACCCGGAGGACCGCGCCGAGGCCCAGGCAATCATGCGCGACATGGAGGATCTACGTGCGTGGTGACGTGTACCGACTGCGGGCAGCCAGGGACACGGTCGGACACGAGCAGAAAGGCCATCGTTTTGCGGTGATAGTCCAATCGGACTTCCTCAGCCATCTGTCCACGGTGCTTGTCGCGCCGACGTCGACAAGCGCCTCCGCCACATTCTTCCGACCCGACATCGAGCTCAATGGCCGTAAAACCCGGGTGATGGTCGAACAGACCGCAGCAATCGACCCGATGCGGCTCGGAGCCTTCGCCGGACGGCTTTCGCTGTACGAGCTGGACCAAGTCGATACGGCGCTTCGCACAATGCTCGCCCTTCCCCGCTAAGAGCGCTCGGCCATGGCCATTCCGCCACCGACGCGTCGATTGCCCCACGACCGCAGGTGCGCAGCCGACTGGCCGCCGTCAAGAGCTTCGAGACCCTCGCATCCACTGCGGACGGCGAACTGGACCTGAGCGAGGCGGGGCTTCAGCGCCCTCCGCCACGTGGACCTACCTCGTGCGACAACCCGTTCGGCGGCATGGACAAACGCGCCATCAAGGGACTGATCGCGATGTTCCGCCGGTGCGGCGGACGCTGACATTCCCATGGGTTACCAAGCCATCCTTCCTAGGCGGACTCAGGGTCCGGGTCGATCCAGATCAGCCGTACGTCGGCGAGTCGGGACAACCGGTGTCGGGCCCGGTCAGCGGTGGGGACGTACATGACCCTGCGTCGGCCGCCCATCTCTGGATCGCCTGGCAGATAGGCCACCGCTCCGTCAGCGAAGGCCATTCCCCAGCCCACCACGGCCGCGTCGTCGACTTCCCGGTCCACGAGGCATAGCGAGAACCGGCGCGGCGCGTGCTCGGCGGACATCTCCGTGAGCTGCGTCATGAGCTCGATATCCGTGCCGAACGACCGGCGCCGAGGAGATCGCCGCCCTTCTCGTGGTCTATGGCATCACCGGGCCGCGACGAGACCGGCTGCTCGCCCTCGCCCGCGACAGCGACCATTCCGGCTGGTGGGAGACAGGCCATACACAGCTGCCGAGCCAGCTCACCGCCCTCATCGGTTTCGAGTCCCAAGCCGTCCGGATCGTCGAGGTTCAGCTCGTCTTCATCCCCGGCCTGCTCCAGACCGCCGACTACACCCGCGCGCTGATGCAGGCCGGCAACGTACCGGGCGCGGAAACGGAGACACGAGTGGCCATGCGCCTGGGACGGCAGGCGGTCCTCACCCGACCCCAGGCGCCGGAGTTCCTGGCCATCCTGGACGAGGCTGCACTCCGGCGGCCGATCGGCGGACGAACGGTCATGGCCGAACAACTGCTGTACGTCTGCAAGGTCGCACAACGCCCCAATGTGTCGGTGCGAGTCATTCCGTTCACCCGTGGATCGCACGCGGGGATGAACGGCGCCCACATGGTGTTGTCGTTCGCGAAGGCACCGACCATCGTTCACCTGGAGCACAAGCGCTCATCACTGTTCCTGGACGACCCCAAGGACGTCCGCCCATTCGTTGAAACAGTGGATACGCTGCAAGAGCAGGCGCTCGACGAAAGCCGATCCATCGATTGCATCGCGTCGATGGCAGCCGAGTACGAGAGTGGACGAGGAGCGAGATGAATCCCCCCGAACTCGAATGGCGCAAATCGCGCCGCAGCGGTACCGAAACCGCCTGTGTCGAGGTGGCAGCACTGCCCGGCTGGCGCAAGTCCAGTCACAGTGGAACCCAGACCGATTGCGTCGAGACGGCTGCCCTTGACGGGGCGGCGGCCGTACGGGACTCGAAGAATCCCGACGGGCCGCACCTGGCCTTCGCGCCCGGCACGTGGGACTCGTTCATCACGGACGTGAAGTCCGGCCGGCACGACTTGTAAGTCCTCCCCTTGGACCGGGCACTCCACTCCATGGAAATGAGGCTACGTGTGCCATGACCGCGATGTCCGCCTGATCGGCCTGGCCCGCGATCGTGGGGCGCCGGCGGAACTGCTGCTCAGGCTGCTGGCAATGGACTGCGAGGAGATCTGGTTCGCGCTGTGCGGGCGTGCCCAACTGCCGGACATGGTGACCGATGCGATCGTCGCCCACCCGATCAGAACGATCCGCTGGGCGTTCTCCAAGAATCTCAGAATAGGGCCGGAGAAGCGGTCTCGCCTGGCGGACGATCCTGATCCTCGGATTCGGGCGGCGCTGGTCGAGCACTGCGTTTACCGGTACCACGTCGCCACTCTGACCCCGCGCACGCCCTTGACCGTCGAGGCCTATGAGCGCCTCGCGGCCGATCCGGAGGTCGTGGTCCGTGAGGAGGTCGCCCTCCAGCACTACACCCCCGATCATGTTCGTGCCCTTCTCACGGCCGACCCGAGCCCGGCGGTGCGCGTCTGCCTCGCCGAGAGCTGGTGGCTGCTCACCGACGAGGTCAAGGACGCGCTCCTGAACGACCCCGACACGGCCGTACGGCGCGCGGCCGAGAAGGAGCGGGACGAGGAGCACAACGGAAAGGTCGTCTCGCTGAGACCCGGCTCCGAGATCTCCGCTCACGACGCGGAGCGCGCCGCCCTGCCTCGGCCTCTCGCGAAGCGCCTCGCACGGCACGCGGACAGCAGATTGCGTGCCGCGGTCGCGGCCAATCCGCGTCTGCCCGCGGACCTTATCGCGGAACTGGCCGTCGACCCCGACGCCGAGGTACGGCTGGCGGTGTCGGCACGACCCGGCCTGACCGAGGAACAACGAGCGGCCATCGATTACCGGCTCGACCCGGACAAGATGTTCCGCCCGCTGATCTGGGTGCGAGAACTGTGCGACGACCAGCGGGCCATGCGGGAATGCGCCGAGTCCGCGCATCCGTCGCTGCGGCGCAGCGCCGCGTGCTGCCCGCATCTGCCCCCTGATCTGGTCGAACGTCTCGCCGCCGACGAGGACTTCGTCGTCCGCCTATTTCTCGCCGAGAACCACCCCGAGCCGCCGGGCGCGCTCCTGCTCAGAACGGTTCTGGAATTCGAGGGCTACACGCAGGGGATGATGCTGGACAACCCCAACTTCCCGCGCGAGGGCCTGCGCCGCTTCGCGGACTCACCTCACCCGGACGAGCGGCGGCTCGTCCCGCTCGATCTCGGAACCCCGGCCGAGGAAATCGAACGCCTCAGCCATGACAACGATCGGCGGGTCCGGCAGGCCATGGCGCGGGATCCGCGTCTGTCCACAGGCAGGCTCCTCGAACTCCTCGCGGAGAAGGAGACCGCCGAAGCCGCCGCCGGGAACCCCGCCCTACCGATCACCGTGATGAAGCAGATCCTCAACGGTTTCGTCGAGGAGCCCGAGCCGTCTCCGGCGTAGGTCTCCGCCAAGCGCGCGTCACCGATCTTGCAGAGGTCTGCCGCTGTGCTCCTGCGCCGCCGGGTCCGGGGCCGCGGAGATGCCTCGATCGCGAGCGACGATTCCGCCATTCGACCGCGTAAGACACCCCGCCGGGAGGATCCTCGTGACCCTGACCGGACACCAGCACGCGCCAACGTGGCCCGACATCTCCACTCCCGACGCCCCTCGTGCCCGACGCTTCTACCCGAAGATGTTCGGCTGGCCAGTGGACGTACTGTGCGAGACCTACGGGCCGAGGAACTCGGCGGCAGCCGGACGCTGGAGCCGCAGAGCGTGCCCAGGATGGGGCGCATGGCGGTGTTACCGATCCCAACGGCGAACTCGACCTGTCCGGCGCTGGGCTTCAGCGTCCCTCCGCCACGTGGACCTACCTCGGACAACCCGTTCGGCAGCATGGACGAGAGAGCGATCAAAGGGTTGGCCTCGATGTTCCGCCGGAAGGGCGGCCGCTGAACGTCGTACGCCTCCGCGTGACGACGATCGGCGGATCCGTACATGCCATGGCGCGGGAACGGCCCCTTTCCGGCGGAAAGGCTCCTCAAACTCCTCGCAGGAGAAAACCACCGGAGCCGCCGCCGAGAACCCGCTCTACAGGTCATCGCATGGCCAGATCCTCGACGTTCCTTCGGTAGTCTGAAAATGATTTCCATTAACATTAGCCAATTAACTGCCGTCTAAACGCAATTCATCCTGATAAATCAGCATTGTCTGGTGCTCGTCACAGTGCGTTCATAGATCCCCTCCAAGGTGCTCTCCGGGGCCGGAAAAGATGCCGGCCGTTTGGGGAGAGCAAGACATGGGCCACGGCCACGATCATCACCACCACACTCACGAGCCCGCCGACCTGCCGCCGGTGCTCGACAGCTCGATTCCGGACGAGGAACTGCCCCCGGCGGAGGTCTCCCGGCGCAACGTGCTGCGCGGGGCCGGGCTGCTCGGCGCCGGTGCCGCCGCGGCAGGCGTCCTGGGCGCCCCGGCCGCGGCCGCCGCCGCGCAGAAGGCCGCCCGGTCGACGCGATCCGGCAAGGGGGACTACCTCTGGCTGGCCGGTGACCACCACATCCACACGCAGTACAGCTCGGACGGCATCTACCGGGTCATCGACCACGTCCGGCACGCGAACGCCTTCGGGCTCGACTGGATGGTCATCACCGACCACGGCAGCAAGGAGCACGCCAAGATCGGCGTGGACAAGGTCAACCCGGACATCGTCGCGGCCCGCAAGGCCACCGACGAGACCCTGGTCTTCCAGGGGCTGGAATGGAACATCCCGGCCGCCGAGCACGGCACGGTGTTCGTCCACCCGGGCAAGAACGAGGTGGCGGTGCTCAAGGAGTTCGAGAACTCCTTCGACGGCAGCGTCAAGGGCGCCACCGCCCCCACCGCCGCGAACGAGGCGCTCGCCATCGCCGGCGTGAACTTCCTCGCCCAGGCCGTGCAGAAGCGCCGGATCGAGGACGCGCTGTTCCTCGCCAACCACCCCGCGCGCAAGGGCCTCGACACGCCGCACGAGATCCGCGCCTGGCGCGACGCCCAGCCGAGCATCGCCGTCGGCATGGAGGGTGCACCTGGCCACCAGGCGGCCGGCATCCCGGCTCCGCACGGGCAAGGCTCGGCGCGTGGCTACTACGAGAACAGCGCCGGCCCGGACTCGTGGGCGGCGTACCCGCCGGAGAGCTACCGGACCTTCGGCGGCTTCGACTGGATGACGGCCACCGTCGGCGGCCTGTGGGACAGCCTGCTCGCCGAGGGCAAGGCCTGGTGGATCACCGCCAACTCCGACTCGCACTCGGTCTACGCCGACACTGCGGCACGGGGCCCGAACTCGAACTTCCCGGTCAACGGCCGTTACGAAGACCCGGTGTACAGCGGGGACCTCGCCCTCACCAACGGGGACTTCTGGCCGGGCTACTACAGCCGTACGCATGTCGGCGCGGCGTCCTTCTCGTACGCGGCGGTCATGGACGCGATCCGGGCCGGCCGGGTCTGGGTCGACCACGGCAACCTGGTCAAGTCCCTGAACGTACGGGTGCGCGAGTCCAACGGCAGCGCCCGTGGCGTCACGCTCGGCGACACGCTGCACGTGCGGCGCGGCGCCAAGGTTCAGCTCGTCGTCGAGATCGAGCTGCCCGGCGGGCCGAACTGGGCGCAGTTCGCCCCGTCCCTCGCCCGGGTCGACGTCATCCAGGGCGACGTCACCGGTAAGAGCGCCGACAAGGACGCCTTCGTCGCGCCGAAGACCAAGGTGGTCAAGTCGTTCGAGGTCGGCAAGAACACCGGCACGGTGCAGCTGACGTACAGCCTCGGCGAGATCGACCGGCCGGTCTACGTGCGGCTGCGCGGCACCGACGGCAACCGCGTCGGCCCGGGCCCGCGCGGCGCGGCGGTGGACCCCAACGGTCCGCTGATCGACGTCGTCGGCGACGCCGACCCGTGGAAGGACCTGTGGTTCTACACCAACCCCATCTGGGTGCTGCCGGGCCGATGAAGCCGGCCGTACTCGGAATCGACGCCGGGTCCCGCACGCTCAAGGAGGCCGATCACCTGCTGGTCGGCCTCCCCGGGCGGCTGGGGCTGCCCGAGGACGTCGTCGGATACACCCACCTGATCAGCGGGCGCCCGCACGTCGCCGTCTCGCTGTCGCTGCCGTACGAGGTGGTCCCGGCGGGTGGCGGCGCGGCGTCCGACCGGGCGGCCCGCGACCTGCTCGACCGGTTGCCGGACGACATCGGCGCCGCCCTGGGCGAACACGTCCGCGGGCCGGCCGACCAGGCCGAGGCCGCGTCGCTGGCCGCGGCGGAGCACGGCCGGTCCGGCCGCGCGGTCCTGTTCCCGGGTGCCCAGAGGCTCACGGGCACGCTGACGGCGGGCGAGGTCCTCGGCCGCTCGGCGATCGAGCGGATCGTCGTGCTGATGGGCGAGGAGCCGAGCGCCGACGTCCTGGTCGACACCCGCGACCACGTCCGGCCGGAATGGCGGGAGGGACGGCTCACGCTGCTCGCCCTGCCGGCCGGCAAGGGGGTCATCGCCCCCTACGAGGTGCCGAACCCCACACCCTGCTGCGCGGTGCACGCCTGACGGAATAGCCGACAGGGCCAGTAAAGTTTCGTGACTTCTTGCTGATTACCAATATGTGTACCGCTTGGTAACTTCACTGCCGTGATCACCATGGTTCGCAGGAGTTCCGGCCGCCTCCCCGCCCGTACAGCGGCCGCCGCGTCCATCGTGCTGATGAGCCTCACGGCAGCGACCGTGCCCATCGGCACCGCCCACGCCGCCACCTCGGACTGGTCGCTCGACCTGTCCGCCGTGGACGGTGACGACGTCAACGTGCGATACGACGGCCACGCGCTGCGGCTGCGTTCGACGGGGTCCGGTCCCGCGTCCCTCGACCGGGCCGAGGCCTCCGGCCAGTTCGTCCTGCCCCCGCGTGAGCTGCCCGAGCCGGTCGACCGCGTCACGGCGCGGGTCGACGAACAGGTGAGCGACGGCGCCACCGTCGAGGTGGACGTACGCGCCCATCTCGGCGGGGTGGCCTGGACCGAGTGGGCACCGGCCGGAACGGTGCTGCCCACGGCCTCGACCCGCGTTCAGGTGCGCGTGGTTCTCACGGCGGCGAAGGCGGCCTACGCCGCACCCGCGGTGTCGGCCGTGCACCTGGCCGCCGACCGGTCCGCGAAATCCGGCCGTGCCGGAGGATCCGTACAAGCCGCCGGCCTCACTTACCAGGTCTACGCGACCCGTGAGGGCCTGGTCGGCGGAACGACCGCGAACGGGCACGTGATCACCACCCGGGATCACTTCGTCGCGCTCCCCTCGCGCCGCGGCCTGTCCGCCAGGAACACCGGCGACTACTCCGTACGGGCCTGCTCCCCGGCCACCGGCCGCTGCGAATATGCGCCGGTGTGGGACGTCGGCCCCTGGAACACCAAGGACGACTACTGGAACCCGGCCGCCACCCGCGAGATGTGGAAGGACCTGCCGCAGGGCCGGCCCGAGGCGCAGGCCGCCTACCAGACCGGCTACAACGGCGGCCGGGACCAGTTCGGCCGTACGGTCGCCAACCCGGCCGGGATCGACCTCGCGGACGGCACCTTCTGGGACGGCCTCGGATTGACCGACAACGCGTGGGTGAACGTCACGTACCTGTGGACGGGCAGCGGCCCCAAAGGCGTGGTGCGCACCAGCGGCGGGCCGCTCAACCTGCGGGCCTCGGCCAGCACGGGCTCGGCCATCAGAGGGCTCGCCGCCAACTACGCCAACGTGATCATCGAGTGCACCGTCCGCGGCCAGACGGTCACGGGTACCTACGGCACGAGCGATCTCTGGAACCGCGTCGGCTCAGGTCACTTCATCCCCGACGTCTACCTCAACACCGGCTCCAACGACCCCGTCGCCCCGGCCTGCTGACCGATGGGCGGTGACACCTAGTGGCTCGTCTCGCATCGTTGGAGCCCGCGCCGAACCGAAGACCAGCTTCGCCCTAGACTCACCCATCCGTCAGTGGACGCAATACCCGGCCCAAGCGGCGTGACAAGCGGTTACGCGACGAGCAGCAGCACGCTGATCGCCAGCATCACCACGGCGGTGGTCCCGTGGATGCCGTAAACGGCGGCCTTGGGTCCGTTGCTGCGCAGCACGATCAGTGCGTCGCCGACGGGTATGCCGGTGGCGGCCAGCATGAACCAGCCCAACAAGTGGGGTGTCGCTCCAGCCAGCAGGATGAAGATGAAGAGCCCCGAGGCTATGTCGCGCACGGCCTTGACGGACAGCCAGGCCTGAAAGTTCCGGTCCTCGGTCGGTGTGTCGGGGATACCAAAGCCAACCGCGGCCTGCGGTGCCCAAAAGGCGCGCGCGCCGACGAAGATGATGCCTGCGCCGATCAGGCCGGCGAGCACGTTGGCGACGTTGGTGAGCATGGGTTGCTTCCCCTCTCGGTGGCAGCGCCCGCAGCGATTCCTAGCGGCGCTAATAGTGATAGCGACGATAGGCCTATCCTCGACAGGATGTCTAGCGTTGCTAGGATGTGGTCATGTCCGCCATCAACGAGCGCCGTGAACGTGAACGCGCCCACCGTCATCAGCTGATCATCACAACCGCGCGCGAACTCGCGGAGGCCGAAGGCTGGGAGGCGGTGACGACACGACGGCTGGCTGAACGCGTCGAGTACAGCCAGCCGGTGCTGTACAGCCACTTCAACGGCAAGGACGCCATCGTGAGCGCCGTCGCCATCGACGGCTTCAGCGAACTCGCCGCCCACCTGCGCCGCGCGCGGCAGGCCGCCCCAGAGCCGGGGCAGGCCCTGCGCGCCGTCTGCCGCGCCTATCTGGAGTTCGCGACCGAGCGGCCTGCCCTGTACCAGGCCATGTTCGTCTTGCCCACTGACTTGAAGTTCGCGAGCGCCGAGACACCACCCCCGCTACGGGCCGCTTTCGGCGAGTTCGTCAGCTGCTTCCGCCTGGACAACGAGCGACGCGAACTGTTCGCCGAAGTCACCTGGAGCGCATTGCACGGCATGGCTGTCCTGTCCGACAGCGGCCGCATCCCCCCGGACGGCCAGGAGGAACGGCTCGATTTCCTCGTCACTCAGATCGCCGACTCCCCAGCGGGCTGACCACGCAACAAGGGCAATTGAAAGGCCAAGGATCTGAGCCGAGCCACTAGAGCGCGAGGTTGTCGATGATCGCCGAGGTGACATCGGCAGTGGTGGCGGAACCACCCACGTCCGGAGTGAGCACACCGGCACCGGCCGTGGTCTCGATGGCCTTCCGCAGCCGGGCGGCGTGGTCGGCGAGCCCGAAGTGCTCCAGCATGAGCGCGGCGCTGCCGATGGCGCCGATCGGGTTCGCCAAGCCCCGCCCGGCGATGTCCGGAGCCGAGCCGTGCACCGGCTCGAACATGCTCGGGAAGCGGCGCTCCGGGTTCAGGTTGGCGCTCGTGGCGAGCCCCAGGCTTCCGGCCAGCGCACTGCCCAGATCGGACAGGATGTCGGCGTGGAGGTTGGAGGCGACGACGACCGACAGGTCCTCGGGGCGCAGCACGAACTTGGCCGACATCGCGTCGACCAGGACGCTCTCGGTCTCGACGTCCGGATAGTCCCGCGCGACCCGGGCGAAGACCTCGTCCCAGAGCACCATGCCGTACTGCTGGGCGTTGCTCTTCGTCACGCTGGAGACCTTCCGCCGGGTACGGCCGCGGGCGAGGTCGAAGGCGAAGCGAATGATCCGCTCCGAACCGACCTCGGTGAACAGGGCCGACTGCACGGCGACCTCGTTGCCCGGGCCGCGGGCCGAGAGGTTGCGGCCGCCGAGGCCGGCGTACTCCCCCTCGCTGTTCTCCCGGACCACCACCCAGTCGAGTTCGGTGTCGTCGGCCTTGCGCAGCGGGCTCACCACGCCGGGCAGGAAGTGCACCGGCCGGACGTTCGCCCACTGGTCGAAGCTCTGGCAGATCTTCAGGCGCAGGCCCCACAGGCTGATGTGATCGGGCACGGTGGGCCAGCCGACGGCGCCGAAGTAGATGGCGTCGAAGTCCTTCAGGGTCTCCAGCCCGTCTTCGTCCATCATGACGCCGGTCCGCTCGTAGTGACCGCAACCCCAGGGGAACTCGGTCCAGTCGAAGGCGAGCTCGCCGTGCGACGCCCCGGCGAGCGCGTCGAGGACGGCCCGGCCCGCGGCGACGACCTCGGTGCCCACCCCGTCGGCAGGGATGGCGGCGATCCGGAACGTGCGCTCCGACGTCATGTCACTCCTCGGCTGCAGTCGGTCGGGGATGCACCGAGTGAAGCGCGTGGCATGCGCGCCGGTCCAAGACCTGCTACCGATGCGATCGATAGGTTCTGCCTATGGCCCCGAGACGTGCATTTACCGAAATGTACGATTTTTCGGTCTCAGCGCCGGGTACCGCACGGGTACCGGCATTGTGATGCCGGCCCACCACTGGATGATCACCGAGCTGTACGGCGATGCGGCCGCAGACATCTTCATGGGGGTACGTCATGTACCAGACCAGAAAGCTGCTGACCGGGCTGGCCCTCACCATACTGACCGCGGGTGGCACCGCGCTGACCGCCGGCGGCGCCACCGCCGACACCACCCAGGCACACCAGGCGCGGGCCGCGACCGTGGCGACCGCCGAGGCAGGCGCTCTCGGCACCCGCGCGACCGAGACGGCGGCTGGCTGCCGCCGGTGCAAGTGGAAGAAGAAGTGCAACCGCAGAGGGCACTGCTGGAGGGAAAAGCACTGCTGGTGGGACCGGCACTGCGGGCGGCGGTGACCCCGCAGTGTGACCCGAGGCGTTGACCCGACCCGATGACGCACGAAACGGCCGGGCGGCGGACATTCTGAGATGTCCGCCGCCCGGCCGTCGATCGAGCACTTCGTGGGCGGGCCTATCGCGGGTCAGATCGTGGAATTGAGCGCCGCGTAGTAACCGCTCCGCTGGCCGAGGGCGGTCGGGTGGTAGGAGTGCTCGATCGGCCAGGTGACCGAGTTCAGCCATCCGTCCGCACTGCACAGTTCGTGACCGGAGAACTCGTCGCGCACGCCCGAGAGCGTGAAGCTCGCCCGGCTGCTAGCGCTCGCGATGACGCTATCCAGCAGATCCGCCGCGCCGTTCAGCGCGTTCCGCTTGGTGTTGCTGAGCCCGACGCACACGCTCACGATCTTGTAGAGCCGCGGATAATCGAGGACCACGACGCGCGCGTTCGGCGCCTTGGACCTGATCGCCCCGTAAACCGAGTCGAGCCGGCCCGGCAACTGGTTCGTCATGAAGTTCTTGGCGTTGTTGACCGCATTGATGCACGTGGAGTCAGAGCTGAGCACGCACGTTTCCATCACGCTCGCGAATCCGGCGTCGTTGCCGCCGACCGTCACGGTGACGAGCGTCGTACCCGAGTTCAGGGGGCCGAGCTGGCCGTTCATGACCGACGTTGTCGTCGCTCCCGAGCACGCCGCGAATTGGAATGAGGTAGGCGAGTTGGCGATGGCCCACAATTTCGGATACGCATTATTACTGCGCTTGCAGTTGCCACTCGCCGAGTCGTAGCTTCCGGCTCCGAGTCCGGATGCGTACGAATCACCGAGCGCCACATAGTTGACGGCCGCGGATGCGGATTGTGCCGCAGCAGTCATGCCGGCAGTGATGGCCACCGTACAGGCGGCGGTTAGCGCGAGGGGGCGGGGAACGCGCATCAGCTCTCCAAAGGGGGGAATTGGAGTGTACGGATTTACTTATACACCGGAATTCCGTACTGGGGAGTAGCTGAATTATTCGGCTATTTTGGCATTGTTTGCCGTTGACCTGTTTGCATTGTCGTGCGAGTTCCACAACGGTCGTGCGGGCCACCCCTAGCGCACGACGAGAACTCCATAGGGAGTGATTCGGCAAACCTCTATTTCCGACTCAGGACGTCCGGAGGTCAGCGTTCCGCGAGCCGGCCACGTAGGCCGGCAGCCCGGCCTGGGCGCACACCATCGGCTCGTCGTCGACCACGACCACCCGGGTCGGATCACCGTTCACGTCACGGGCTCCGCTCCGGCCCACCGAGTGACGGCTCCCGGGGCGGCACCGTCGACGAGGTGATCGCGATAATGCCCCCAGCGACGGTCCGCCCCGTGACGGTCCACCCCCGACGGGAGAAAACGATGTTCATCGACATGCCCCTCGACCAACTGCGCGGCTACCTCCCGCCGAGGCACGAGCCCGCCGACTTCGACGCGTTCTGGAACCGCACGCTCGAGGAGGCCCGCAAGCACGATCTCGACGCCGTCTTCACCGAGGTCGACACCGGCCTGTCGCTCGTACGCACCTACGACGTGACCTTCGCGGGCTTCGGCGGCCATCCCGTCAAGGGCTGGCTGATCGTGCCCGCCTCGGCCACCGGTCCGCTCCCCTGCGTGGTGCAGTACATCGGCTACAACGGCGGCCGCGGCACGCCGCACGACTGGCTGCTGTGGCCGGCGGCCGGGTGGGCGGTGTTCGTCATGGACTCGCGCGGCCAGGGCGGCAGCCGGATGCCGGGCGACACCGCGGACCCCGTGGGCGGCACCGGGCCGATGGTGCCCGGCCGGCTGACGCTCGGCGTGCTCGACCCCGGGGACTACTACTACCGGCGGCTCTACACCGACGGCGTACGCGCGGTCGAGGCTGCCCGCTCCCATCCGCTCGTGGACGCCGCCGAGATCGTGGTGGCCGGCGGCAGTCAGGGCGGCGGCACCGCGATGGCGGTGAGCGCGCTGGTGCCGGGCCTGCGGCACGCCTTCATCGACGTCCCGTTCATGACCCATATCCGGCGGGCCTGCGAGATCACCGACGCCGATCCGTACGCCGAGCTCAGCCGGTTCCTGCAGACGCAGCGGCACCTGGTGGACCAGGTCTTCGCGACCCTCGACCACTTCGACGGGGTGAACTTCGCCGCCAGGAACACCACACCCGCGCTGTTCTCGGTGGGCCTGCGCGACGCGATCACTCCGCCGTCGACGGTGTTCGCCGCCTACAACCACTACGCCGGAGAGAAGGACATCAAGGTCTGGCCGTTCAACGAGCACGAGGGCGGTGCCTCGGCCCAGGCCGCCGCCCAGCTCGCCATCGCCCGCACGCTGCGGCGGGCCGCCGATTAGTACCCGGTGGGATCGGCCGGCGGATCCGGCCGGCCGATCCCGCCGATGCGACCGCTGTGCGCACGCGAGAACGCCAAAGCGCGTCTGCGCGGAGCATGAGAAGAAACCGAGCACGAGAAGAACGCGCGCGGAGCCCGAGGAGAAACGAAGCACGACAAGAAGCAGTTGCACGACGAAAGCAGCGAGACGGTGGTGCTGACCGTCGAGGAGGCCGACGGCCTGGCCGAGCTCCTCGCCGCGTCCCGGATGCACGACGAGAACCTGAGCGCGAGGGGAACGTCTCAGTGACGAGGAGCGCGCACGTCCCCGTCCAGCGCCGGCCGGCCGCCTATCCGGGACACCGCCCGCGCTCCCGCGCGGCACCCGGCGGCGACCGCGTCGCGGTCCGCCGCGCCGCGTAGTCGCGCGGCGAGGAACCCGCCGGCGAACGCGTCGCCCGCACCGGTCGAGTCCAGCACCGGGGCGGGTACGGCGGGCACCGGGTCGGGATCGCCCGCGCCTCCCGCCACGAGGGCTCCGTCGGCGCCCAGCTTGACGACCGCCAGACCGTAGCGCCCGCCGAGGTACGCCGCGGCGGCCACCTCGTCCGCGACGCCCGCCAGGAGCAGCGCCTCGTCCCGGTTGGGCAGCAGCACGTCGGCCTCCGCGGTGGCCGCCACGAAGCGGTGTACGCCGAACTCGGCCAGGAACCCGGTCGAGGCCGGGTCGACGCTGATGGTGATGCCCCGCCCATGTGCCCGCGCCATCACGAGCCGGGCCAACTCGGCGCCGGAACGGGTGAACAGCGTGTACCCGGACACGTGCACGTGCGCGACCCCGTCCAGCAGGTCATCGTCCCAGTCGTCCGGCCCGAGGAAGCCGCCGGCGCCGCGGTCGGTGAGCATCGTCCGCTCACCGGTCGGATCGACCATGACGACGATCGTGGCCGTCGGCCGCTCGGCGTCCGGGCGCAGGACCGGCCGTACGCCGGCGTCGGCCAGGTGCGCGTGGTGCCAGGCCGCCGAGTCCACGCCGACCCGAGCCAGCATCCGGACGTCCGCGCCGAGTGAGGCCGCCCAGGCGGCGGTGTTGGCTCCGGACCCGCCCGGCCGTACCTCGATATCGGCCGGCACGTCGGTCTCGACCCCCGCCCGAGCGTCGTGCAGCACCAGCACGTCGGTGACGACGTCGCCGACGACGAGCAGCCCGCGCCCGTTCAGCCGGTCGTCCAGGACACCGCGATCTCGGCCGCGAGCCGTACGTTGCCGCGTACGGCGGCGAGATTGGCCTCCAGCGAGGCGCCACCGGTCTGCCGCATCAGCTGGTCGAGCAGGAAGGGCGTGATGGCCTGGCCCGTGACGCCCTCGCGCTCGGCCGCCTCGAGGGCCCCGGCGAGGACGCGGTCGTGCAGGGCCGGGTCGAGCTGCTCGTTCTCGGGCACCGGGTTGGCGACGATCAGCGCGGTCTCCGGGCCGCCGAGGACGTCCTGCGCGCGCATGACGGCCGCAACCTGCCCCGGCGAGTCGAGGGTCCAGTCCACCGGCTCACCGGAGCTGTGCAGGTAGAAGCCGGGGAAGACGGCTGTGCGGTATCCGGCGACGCCGACGTTGAGGGTCTCCAGCCGCTGGAGCGTCGCGGGCACGTCGAGGATCGACTTGACGCCGGCGCAGACCACCGTGATCCGGGTGCGGCTGAGTACGTTGAGGTCGGCGGACTCGTCCTGGCTGAACCGCCATCCTCGGTGCACGCCGCCGAGACCGCCGGTGGCGAACACGCGGATACCGGCCCGCGCCGCCAGCGACGCGGTGGCCGACACCGTCGTCGCGCCGCTCGCGCCGGTGCCGAGCGCGACGGCCAGGTCACGGTTGCCGAACTTGCGCAGGTCCTCGTCGAAGGCGACCCGGTCGAGGGCCTTCTCGTCCAGCCCGACGTGCGCCACCCCGTCGAGCACCGCGATCGTCGCGGGAACCGCTCCGCCGTCGCGCACGAGCCGTTCCAGCTCGCCCGCCACCTCGAGGTTGCGCGGCCGGGGCAGCCCGTGCGCGATGATCGTGGACTCGAGGGCCACTACCGGCAGGCCCCGCTCCAGAGCGTCGCGGACCTCGGTGGACAGCCGCACATCGTGTATCGCCGACATGGGCCCGACCGTAGGGCACGAGGTGGCGAGATGTCGAAACCGGACATCGAGAGCCACCCCGCCCGGCATCGGCGGACCCGCCACAGGCAGAGTGACTTCTCAGCCGAGTCGCGACGCACCAAGTTGATCAAGGATCAGGGTCGCTCTGAGTGCCACGTTCCTTGATCGTCACCGCCACGGTCGAACAGCCGATCCATCTGGCACCCGGTTCTATGACGATCAAGCATTGAGGTCGCTATGAGTACCCCGATGCTTGATCGTCTCCTTTTGTTACCAGGGGTAGAGGCCGCGGACGCGGGCGTTGAGGCGGGTGAGCCCGAGCAGCGCATCGACCATCGGCGTCGGCTCGCCGACGGCCTGGGCGATCTCGCGCACGCTGGTCACCAGTGCGTCGAGCTCCAGGGACTTGCCCGCCTCGGCGTCCTGGAGCATCGAGGTCCGCATCGCGCCGAGCCGCCGGGTCACGGCGTTGCGCTCCGCCGGGCTCTGCTCGATCGGGCAGCCGATCCTGGCCCCAATCCGGGCCGCCTCGGCCATGACGGCCTGGCAGAAGCCGTTCACCAGCGGGTCATCGAGGATCAGGTCCGACGTGGCCCCGGTGAGCACGGACACCGGGTTCATGGTCATGTTGCCCCAGAGCTTGTACCAGATGTCGGAGCGGATGGAGCTCGACACGGTCGGCTCGAGACCCGCCGAGGCCAGCAGGTCGGCGATCGCGGACACCCGGCCGGTCACGGTGCCGTCCGGCTCCCCCAGGATGAAGCCCCGGCCGGCTCCGTGCTGCACCACGCCGGGCTCGGGCACACTGCACGACGTGTGTACGACGCAGCCGACGACGCGCCCCCGGTCGACCGCGGCGGCCATGGCGCCGCCGGCGTCGGCCGAGGCGAGCCGGAGCCCCTCGCACGGCCCGCCGAATCCGTCGAAGAACCACCAGGGCACGCCGTTCATGGCGGCGACGACGACCGTCTCGGGGCCCAGCAGCGGCGCGATGCGGGTGGCGATCTCCGCCAGCGCCGGGGCCTTCACTGCGATCACGACCACGTCCTGCGGGCCGAGCTCGGCGGGGTCGTCACTGGCCTGGACCGGCGCGGTGATCAGCCCCTCGGCGGTGCGCAGCCGCCAGCCGTGTTCGCGCAGCGCGCCGAGGGTCGCGTTCCGCGCGACCGCGCTCGTGACGCATCCCGCCGCCGCCAGGCTGGCCCCGAGGTAACCACCGATCGCACCGGCCCCGACCACACAGACGCGCGCGATGTCCGCCACCGGATCCCCTTCCCAGAACAACCGCCGCCGTGCCTTTCGCAGCGCCATTGTGCCCGACCCGGCGGGCCCGCTTCGCACCCGCCTTCGGCACCGGCGGATTCACCGGCGCCATTGCCGCGGACCGCCCTTGGTGATCAGACTGGCTCGTCATCCGACTCGACCCCGAAGGACGCCGGTGAACACCACGACCATCGCGCTATCGCTGATCCTTGGCCTCCTGTTCATCGCGACGGGCGGGATCAAGGTCTTGAACTTGGCGCAGGCATCGAACGTCCGCGACCGCCTCGGCCTGTCACCGAGCCTGTGGCGGGTGATCGGCGTCCTCGAGGCCGCGGGCGGCGTCGGCCTGCTGGTCGGCCTCGCAGTGCCGGTGCTCGGCGTGGCCGCGGCCCTCGGCCTGGCCCTGCTGATGATCGGTGCGATCATCAGCCGGCTGAAGGTCCGGGACCCGGCGACGACGGTCGCCCTCGACGTCGTGTTCCTCGTGCTCGTGTTCACGCTCGCGGCCCTGCAGGCGTCGGCCTGATCCACGCGAGCTCGTCGCCCAAGACCTCACCAAACGGTACGGCGGCGTCACCGCGCTGGACTCCGCCGGCATCATCCTCGGGCGCGGCGAAGTGCACGCCCTGGTCGGCGAGAACGGCCGTGGTGGTCCTCGACGACCCCACACGTGGCGTCGACGTCGGTGCGCGCGCCGAGATGCACCGTCTTGTCCGGGGTCTTGCGGAGGTTCGAAAGATAGTTATTGTCTCTTCAACTGATCTGACCGAACTGGTCGCGCTCTGCGACCGGGTCGCCGTCTTCCAGCACGGCCGGATCGTGGCCACGCTCTCGGGCGACGGGCTGTCCGAGCAGGAACTGAGCCTGGCCATGAACCCGGGGTTCGCGGCCCCGGAAACCGGAGGATGAGATGTCACTGCTGGATCCGAAGGTCTGGACCGGATCGATCTTCAGTGGCGGCTGGACGAGTTCCTCCGGCGGGGACGCCGCCGTCGTCGAGCCCGCGACCGGGTCGGAGCTCGGCCGTACCGGCATAGCGGACGAACGGGACGTCGCGCGGGCGGCCGAGCAGGCCGCCGCCGCCCAGCGGGCCTGGGCCGAGACCTCGTTCGAGGAGCGGGCGGCCGTGCTGCGCCGCGCCGCCGCCCTGTTCGAGGAGGCGGCTGAGGAGATCCAGTGGTGGATCGTCCGGGAGGCCGGATCGATCCCCGGCAAGGCGGCGTTCGAGACCCACGTCGCGGCCCAGGAATGCTACGAGGCCGCCGCCCTGCCCTCGCGGCCGCCGGGCGAGATCCTGCCGACCGCCAAGAAGCGACTCAGCCTGGCCCGCCGGCTCCCCGTCGGCGTGGTCGGCGTCATCGCCCCCTTCAACGTCCCGCTGATCCTCGCCATCCGCTCAGTGGCGCCCGCCCTGGCGCTCGGCAACGCCGTGCTGCTCAAGCCCGACCCCCGTACGGCGGTGAGCGGCGGCGTGGTGCTCGCCCGGGTCTTCGAGGAGGCCGGCCTGCCCGACGGCCTGCTCCACGTGCTGCCGGGCGGGGCCGACACGGGACGGGCGCTGGTCGCGGAGCCCCGGGTCCGCGTGATCTCCTTTACCGGTTCCACGGCGGCCGGCCGGCAGGTCGGCGAGCTCGCCGCCCGCCATCTCAAGCGCGCGCATCTGGAACTCGGCGGCAACTCCGCGCTCATCGTCCTCGACGATGCCGACCTCGACCTGGCCGTCAGCGCGGGAACCTGGGGCTCGTACTTCCACCAGGGACAGATCTGCATGACCACCGGCCGGCACCTCGTGCACGAGTCCCTGGCCGAGGAGTACATCGAGCGCCTCGTCGCCAAGGCCGACGGGCTGCCGGTCGGCGACCCGGCGACCGAGCAGGTCGCGCTGGGCCCGATCATCGACGCCGGGCAGCGCGACAAGATCCACTCACTCGTCACGGGCAGCGTGGACGCGGGCGCGCGCCTGGCCGCCGGCGGCACGTACGAGGACCTGTTCTACCGGCCGACCGTGCTCGCCGACCTCACCCCGCAGAGCCCGGCGTACGCGCAGGAGGTCTTCGGGCCGGTCGCCCCGGTGATGAGCTTCGCCACCGCCGAGGAGGCGGTGTCGCTGGCCGCCGACACCGAGTACGGCCTGTCGCTGGGCATCCTCACCCGCGACGTGATGAAGGGCCTCGCCCTCGCCGAGCGCATCCCGACCGGCATCGTGCACATCAACGACCAGACCGTCGACGACGAGGCCGTAGCCCCCTTCGGCGGCGTAGGCGCCTCCGGCACCGGCTCCCGCTTCGGCGGGGCCGCCGCCAACGTCGAGGCCTTCACCGAAACCCAGTGGGTCACCGTCCAAGGCGACATCGCCGGCTACCCCATGTGAACACTCGGCGTTCACCGAGCGCCTCGTCACCTCGGGCCGCGGCATCGACATAGTGATCAATAACGCCGGGATCATGGCCTGCCCCGAGACACGCGTCGGACCCGAGTGGGAGCGTCTACTGCGAGGACTGCGACATCGCCGAACCCACCGGGAGCACCGAAACCGAAGTCGGCGTACGCGACCACGCGACCGACCCCGAACAGGCCATGCGTCTGTGGGCCCTCTCGCACGAACTCACCGGCCTGAACGCATTCGCGACGACCTAGCTCGTGGGGGTGACGGCGCCTCGGTCCGCGATGGTCCAGAGGTGGACGGGCGGGCCGGAATCGACGTCCCGACCGGCTGCGGCGAGGCGGTGATCGTCGACGAAGACGACGGAGCTCATGGACTCCTGCGCTCCGCGCAGGCGGTGAAGGTGTCGGCCGGTGCCGACCTCCCACACGTGGACATCGCCGTTGCCGGCCGAGGCCAGCAGCGTCCCATCGGGAGAGAAGTCCAGGTTCCTGGGTCCGTTGAGCTTCGACGGCTCGGCGGTCGGCGCCTCGAACGTCGGCCCGGCGACGAATTCGTCGTCTCGCCGGTGCCATAGCCGGATCTGCCCTGACGTCTCCTCCCCGGTCGCCAGGACCTGACCGTCGGAGGACCATGCCAGGCAATGGTGTGTCCGTGGTGCGGCGCGGAACAGCTCCTGCCGCAGCGACCCGTCGGAGGCGTCCAGCAGCGCGACCCCCTTGTCCGCACCGTCGCAGGCCATCGCCAGCAGTGTCCCGTCCGGGGTGAAGCGCAGCACGGAGGCCGAGCGGTCCAGCCGCCAGAGCTCGTCTCCGGTGGCGACGGCACATGCCTGGACGAACCCGTTGCAGGCGGCGGCCACAGTCGCGCCATCGGGCGAGACCGCGATGGTCCACGGGCGCGCAACGCCCAGGTCGTGCCGTACGCCACTGGGCAGTTCGACGCGCAGCAGCCGCTTGTGGTCGGTCACCAGCAGCGTCCGGCCGTCCGCTGAGATCGCGGCGTCCCAGTAATTCTCGTAGTGCGCGGCGGCCAGGACCTCACGATCGCCGTCCAGATCCCAGGCGAACAGCTCGCCGTCCGAGCCGCAGGCCACGAGCAACCCCGTACGGTCCGCGTACGCCAGCGCGGTGATCTGGTACGCGCCCTTCGAGCCGAGGGTGGCGAACTCACCGACCGGCTCAGGTACGTCCAGGTCACGCGCCAAGCGCGCGACGGCGGCGGGCGGGTTGAGCCGCTGCGCGTTCGCCAACTGGCTCCGGTCGCTCTGGTCGCCCTGAAGCACGGTGACGATCACCCGGTCACGTTCCGCGCCGACACCGAAGAACCCCTCCTCGTCCAACCGAGCCAGCGCGCGGAAGCACGCCTCGATGCGGGCGTCCACCTCGACATCGAGACCGTCGTCATCGCGCTGCCAAGGGTCGCCTCGGCTCGCGAGCACCTCGAGGACTCCGGCGAAATACTCCTCCCCGAGCATGTGGTACGGCGAATCCACTGGATTCCATCGCAGGTCATCCGCCTGCTCGGCCACCGTGCGCCCGAACTCATCGGCGTACCTGCGAGCCACCTGCAGCAACCCCTGCTCGGAACTGCAGGTCGGCAAAATGTAAGCGGCAAACGCATCGGTATACAGCGCGTAGCAGTAGAACGACTCATCGGAGTGCAGTTCCCGCGCCTCGGCGAAGGCGGCACGCGCGGCGGCGACCAGACGAGTCTCCAGATCGTCAATGGACATGCCGCGATCCTGTCAGACGATCAAGCCAGGGCCTGACCCAATGCTCGCAACGCCACCTGCCCTCTACGCATCCTCAACGCTCCGCCCGCGGGAGTCCAGCGGGCGGCGCAGTCCTCTGTTCGAGTTCGCCCAACCGGCGTCCGCTCGCCTTGACCATCTGGATGCGAACTATCGGCGGTCCCGAGGTCGTGGGCTCGCTGCGCTGGAGGGGATGTGTGGTGGCGTACTAGCAGCCCAGGAGGCACGGCTGTTCCAAGATCATGATGTGAGGGCGGGTGTCGGGTCTGTTTGGGAACGTGTGCGGGCCCGGAGGAACCAATGCGCGGCGACCAATGGGATGACGCCGACGGGGTACCAGGCAACATCAATGAGGTCGAACTGGGCGCCGAGCAGCTGGCGCGCGAGCCAGCTGCGTTGGGAGAGTGCCGCGGGTATGGGGGTGAGCTGTGCAAACTCGATGAACCAGCAGTATGCGATCGCGGCGCTGCCAGCGGGCAGTGGGGAGATCAGCGGCCATATGAAGATCACTATCGTGTAGACGATGGCCGCGGACAAGGCGGCGCCTGAGTACTGTTCGATGGGCCCGTCCATCGTGGCGCGGATTGCGAAGGCCGCGCCTGTAAAGCCGGCTGCCGATACCACCATCAGCAGCCGAGTCCAGCGCACTGCGAGCGACATCGCGCAATCATAAGTGACAGCGCAGCTAAGGTGGCAGCTGGTCTGCTGAGCTTGGACGGGCCGCAGCTGCACCGCTTCCAATGCCGGGACAGCGACCCGATGGGTCTCTCACTCGGCGCGAACGTCGCCAAGCAGCGCGTCCAGGCCGGCTGCTCGACGAGATCCTGACGTTCATCGCCCTGGTCCTCGTCGAACACCGCGCTGTCGTCGCGCCAGGCGTGAGATGCCTCCACCGAGAGTGTCCGTCCAAGCCCTGTCTGCCCAGGAGGGGCAGAGCGTACGAGCGCCTCCCCCGTGCCCATTCTCCTGAGTCGCTTTCCTCGTAGCCGCGCTCCGTAGAGGCCGGACACTGGTCGCGCAGAGGAGGACGACGGCCCGGCTGACCACCTCGATGCGAACTATCGGCAGCCCCGAGGTCGAGCGCTCGCCGCGCTGGTGGGGACGTGTGTTGGCGTACGAGCCGATGAGGCGCTGTGCGGCGGTGTTGCTGTACGTCACTGCTACAGCAGTCGTCCTGATCTGCGGCAGAACCCCGACCGGACCGCGAGTACCCGCTCTTGCCCCCCGTTCACCAGCGGCGAGCCGAGACGGGTGGCCAGGTTGCAGGGGAATGATCTTGGTCGCTGACCTGGCGATCCGCTGACCTGCGGGTTGGGCGGTCGACTGCCCGTGAGTGACCCTGGGTCCCCCTTGATCACCATCCTGACGGGCACATAACGGGCACGGCGTTGCATGCTGCCGATCCCTGACCAAGCGACCTCATTCTTATCAATTCGTTCCACCCCAAGATGATCAAGGCTTGGTGCGCTGATGTCCTGTGGCTAACGGTCGTCGAGGTGCGCTGGTGTTCGCCTGTGTTGCCGTCACCGTTGCCGTCAGGGCGTGGGGCTCTGGCGCGGTTCGCCATTGGCGGACGGATCGCGAGTGTCGGCGTGGGTTGGGGTCTCCCTGTACGCTTCGTACAGCCACATCGAGACCACCAATGGCCCACCGAAGGTCACTGTAAACCACTCCGAAGGCAACAGCGCGCCAGGAATCGCCATGATGAGGAAGAGAAGGATCATGAGCCAGAACGGCAGCCGTGGCATCCAGACTTGAGGCAACAGCCAGCAGAAACTCCATACCAGGATCAAGGCGAAAAGGAGCATGAGCCAGAAAGGCGGCTCTGGCGTCCAGTTCCGAGGCACTAGCCAGACAAAAATCACTCCGATGACGGAGAGATGAAGGAGCACCACCCGGCGAGACAGCTGTCGTCCAAAGAGACGTTGAAGTATGTCAGTGACACTCATGCGCCCGGTTTGACGCTGGGCCTGGTTCTCCCCGCTCATGCTCGCCATTATGGCTGTCGATTCCGCGCAAGAACACCCACCCTCGCGGACGCACGGGGCGCAGACCCGCGGCGGACGAGGTCGAACTGTGCATGCCACTGGCGAGCGGCACCATGAGATCGCGGACACGCTGAGCACGATGGCCAAGGCCGAGCTCGAGCCACGGCGATCGTCTTAAGCATTAGCTTGGGAAGTCACTTCCAGCGGTCGCCGCTCACCTGCGGTATCGCTGACCTGCGCCAACGCGACGACCTACCCGCAAGTGACCGTACGTGCCCCTGATTGACCGCTCTAACGGGCACGCAACGGGCACGGCCAGCAGGCCCCCCCGGGGGGGTGAACCACTGACCATCCGCTCTTCAGAAGTGACATCAGCCCTGTTCACGGTACCCGTGGCGAGGTCAGACGGTGGTCGACGTGTGCTCGTGTGAGCCTCTGGAAGGGGACGTTGCCGTCAATGTTGTCGTCGGGCGCACTCGGAGCACCGTGCGCTGGGGGTGCCGTCGCGTTGGAGAAGACCGCGCCCGGTCGACCGGGGAACGCTTAGGTCCGGCGTGGGAGGGCGAGCTGTCTACAGGTTGGCCAGCTTGGTGGCTAGGCGCGGCGTTGGGGCGTCGGCCACGGGCCGCCAGGAATAGCCCTCGGCTTCTGACCTCGCTCGTGATGGTCGCCGCGGTGAGTTTGTTCGGACTCCGTTGACCACCACAGCACTGACCCTATTCACGTCGGGCGGCGCGTCCGGCGGCGAGGCTTGGGGGTGGAGTCCTTTTGCGGGGGCTTCTTACGGGTGGGTGGTTGTTGGGGGGTACGGCCACGGGAGCTGTTGGGGGTGCGGCCGCGGACGATGCCGATCAAGTCCTCCATGAGATCGGTCGTCTCGGCCTCGAGCCAGGCCAGGCCGATCTGGGACTGAGGGGCGTCGGTCACGGTGCGGTAGGTGAGGTCTTTGCGGTGGTGGAGACGGGCCAGAGACTGAGGGAGCAGTAGTACGCCAGCCCCCGACGCCACCAGCTCGATCGCGTCCGCCGTGCTCTCGGGACGGGTGAAGGCGGGCTGCCCGGGCCGGTCAACCCAGGCCAAGTCCTCGTCGAGCGGCTCGAGCACATGCTCGTCGGCGAGGTCGGCAAGCTCCACCTCCTCGACTGCGGCCACCGCGTGATCCTTCGGCACCACCATCACGGTCGTCTCCAAGTACAGCGGGATCACGTGGAGAGCTTCGCGGTCGACGGGCAGGCGCACAAACGCCGCGTCCACGCCCCCGTTCCGCAGCAGGAGGACAGCCTCGGCGGCGGGCATCTGGATCAGCCGAAGCGGCACCTCCCGTACTCGCTCGGCCCATACCCGGGCCCATTTCCCGGGCGTCACTCCCGGCGCGTAGGCCAGCCGGAACTCACTCTTGGTCACCTTCTCAGCCTAACCGCGTCCAGACGACTCCCTCCTGCTGGCTACTCTTGAGCTCATGAGCACGTCCAAGGCGAAGGCCCCGCAGACCATGAAGCCCGCGACCGCGGCCAAGAAGCTGGGGATCCTGTTGTCGGCAGCGCCCGCCGAATTCCAGGAGGGCGTCGTCTCCCGGGACGAGCTGAACGCGCTCCAGGCCGACCCGCCCTCTTGGCTCGCCGACCTGCGCCGCGAGGGCCCCCACCCCCGCCAGGTCGTCGCCGCCAAGCTCCGCGTCTCCGCCTCGGGCCTGGCCCGCGCCGACATCACAGGCCCTCTTACCACCGCCGAGATCGAGACCTTGAAGGCCGAAAGACCCGACTGGCTAGAACGCGAGCAGACCATCCAAACCCGGGTCCGCCAAGATGAGCTCCACCTCAAGCAGCAGCGTGCCAAGGCTTGACCCACCGGAACGAGGTTGGTCTCTGCCGGGGTCTGTCCAGCGTTCGGCTCTGTCGCTCTTTCGGTGGTAACTGAGGGGCTGCAGGACGGGTACCGCGGGGTCTTCGGCCCGGCGTTTAGCAGGTGATCGCGGTAGAGGGTCGACGAGGGTGGGACGATATTGCGGCGCCCGCCGGATCCGCTCAGGCTTGTCGATTCGCGCGTAGCGTTTGACGGTGTTCAGGGCGAGGTTCAGCCGCCGGGCGCACTCGCCGAGGCCGACGCCCGCGTCGAGTAGGTCGTGGACTTGGTGCCATCGGGCAAGGGTGGTGGTCGTTCCGCCGTCGAGTTTGCGCACGCGGAAGGCGCTGGCCCAGCAGCCGCTGTGAACGGGACGGATCAGTAAAGCGGCCGGCCTCGACAATTTCCGCTTTCACGACATCCGGCACACGTGCGTGTCGCTGCTGCTCGACCTCGGCGTCCCGCCGCACATCGTGAGAGACATCGTCGGCCACAGTGGATCGGGTGTGGCTGCTGCCCGCTGACGCCGACTACTCCATGATCTTCGAGGTCGTTTTTCAGCCGGGTGCTGGGAGCCGGCCTTGGGCCCTTCAGTGTCGCTTCGAGCACGAGGATCAGATTCCTCCAACTGTCTCTATGGCTCCTGCGGGCAGCAGCCGCCTTGGTGGCGATGGCAAGAAGGGGGTCAGGTGCTCACAGAAACCCAGGACAACGAAGAGATCATCGCGCGGGTCGCGGCGCTGGATATCGGTAAGGCCGAGCTGGTGTGCTGTGTGCGGGTCGCGACACCGCCGCCTGACCACCAACTCCACACCACCCGGCTCCGCTGGCGCTCCGCCGGGTGCTACCGCGCGCCCAGTGACCCTCCGATTTTCGGATCAGGCGTGGTGATCGTCCTGATCGCGAGGCGTCTGCCGAGGTAGTTGACGGTGAACGTGTGTCGTCGGTTGTGTTCAGTTGCTGTCGTTGCCGTCAGGGTTGCCATTACCCGCGACCGCGTAGCCAGGGGACAAACCGAACGCCACCCGTACGACGCCGACGATCAGGGCGATCAACGCCATCAGCCACGCCGTAAACGCAGCGATCGCGGATTCGTTGACGTGTTCGCCGTTGCCTTCGATCGTCCCCTCGTACGCGATGACCGATGGCAGCACGAACATGCCCAGACTGACGGCCAACCACAACAACCCGGTCGATACCGCGATCGGTCGCGGGCGCCATGACCACCGCGACCGGCTCCATGCCACGATTGCGAGAGCCATCGCGCAAGCCGCGGCAGGCAGGATCGTCCTGGCCGCCCAATGCTGCAACATCAGCGACCAGTACCACTGTTCGGCCGGCATGGGGTCCATGTAATAAAGAATCGGGTCAGGTGGTCCCCTCAGCCCCCGCCAAGTGCCCAGCAGCGCGCCACCCAGCAGGCCACCGACGAAAGCGCCGACCGCCGCCCAAAGCGGAGTTCGGCCGAACCAGCGAACGAACAATGTGGCGAACAGACCAGCCAACGCGCCCAAGATGATGCCTTTGGAGGCTCCGTAGGCGATCGGGTTCGTCTGATTCCACGGAAGGTTGTCCTCATGGCCGGCCCGCCACACCCCGACACAGCCCCAGGCGACCGCACCGACCGCCGCACCGACCGAACTCAGACCACGCGGCCGAATCCATCGCACCACCGGCCCTGTAGTGCCTCTCAACTATCCGCCTCCGCGCGATGAATCGCTCTCATCGCCTGGTTGCACGAGAACCCTCCGGGGAGGGTACCGCCGGCCCTCCTGCGGATCGAAGCGCTGCCCCGGAGGACAGCGCCAACGTAACCGTGCGCCACCTCGGTGACCTGTTGTTCTAGCTGGTAAGCCGGGATCTAGGGTGATCATTTGGAGTGCCCCGGCAGACGTGCCGCCCGGCTTTCGGCTCGGCGATGTCCTCGTACTTGAGCGCGCTATTAGCTTGGCAAGTCACTTCCAGCGCTCGTCGCTCACCTGTGGTGCGACTGAACTGCGAGGATTTGGCATCCGCCCCTCGGGCAACGCGGGAGAACGTCAAGGGGAATGACCGGGGTGCGCACCCACGTGCGCTCGACCTCTTTCAATCATGAGCTCCCTTGTTTCTGCGCGGCTGTCCGGCCGGGGTTGGATGATGAACTATGAATAGTCGTAGATGGCGGGTGTCGGCTGGTCATGGTCAGATGCGTGGCGGAAATCGGCGCGTTCGCCGACCGCAGGTGGCGACTCTTCTCGGCCTGACGACGGCGATCGTGCTGGCCGGTTGCAGCAACGATCTTGACCCAGTGGTCGGGCACTGGCGCGCGGACAAGTCTCACGCGGAGACGTTCACCTACCTGTTCCGGGACTTCGGCAACAAGTCCGAGATCGACATCGGCGATGACGGCAGGGCGGTCGTCAGCCCGAATCACGGTACCGATTGCGGCGGCACGATCACGCGAGAGGACGACGCGGCCGGCGCCGAAAGGTTCCGTATCACGTTGGGCTGCCCCGGCCTCCCGCACACCATGACCGCGACGCTGAAGAAGAACAACGGCGGGCCCGACGTGCTCGAGATGTCGATCCCTGACGAGCCCGATACGGGGGTATTCCGCTTCAATCGAATGCCTTGAGCCACCTTCACGTTCCACCCGCATTCCCGGACCGTTGCCCCTGCTGTCGATCCCGCGCAGGTCGAACCACGGCGCGGGCCACGCCCGCCCATGGCCAGTCGACGACCACGACACGGTCGCCGGCGAGCAGGAGGTTGTCGGCCCGGATGTCGGCTTGAGCTGCGTGCGTTGTCACATGTGCGCCTCCCGATGCGTCAATGCAGTAACGCATCGCAGCGATGCCGCGCGTCAGCGGCGTAGTTGGCAAGACAGAAAGGAAGCAGCTGTGCAAGCACGCATTCAGAACCCGGCCGTGATCATCCCGGAGGCGATGAAGCCCCTCATGGAGCTGGGCAAGACGGTCCGCAAGGCCGGTGTCGCGCAGACAACGGTGGAGCTGGTCCAGCTACGGGTAAGTCAGATCAACGGATGCAGCGTCTGCGTGGACGGCGACTCACGCACCGCCGGCAAGGCAGGGGTAAGTGACGAGAAGCGCTCCACTGTGGCAGCGTGGCGTCACACGCCCTACTTCACCGAGGCTGAACGCGCCGCTCTCGCACTCGCCGAAGCCGCCACCCGCCTCGCCGACACCGCGGATCCCGTCCCGGACGAGATCTGGGAGGAAGCCGCCAAGCTCTTCAGTGAACAGGAGCTGGCAGCACTCATCCTGGCCATCGGCATCACCAACCTCTACAACCGTCTCAATGTCACAACCCGGCAGATAGCCGGCCCGCAGCCCTGGGAGTGACACGGGCAGCGCCCGGGGTGAAGGCGGCAGGTCCTTATCGGGGTTCGAGCCGCGGAACCGCGACCTCCGCTTTCGGATGGGGCGGTCATGGGGCGTCGAGGCGGCCGAGGAGGCTCGCGAGCCCGGCGAGCCGATCGGCGATCCGGGCGGCGACCCCGTCGGCCGCGCGATCGGCGGCGCCCAGCCGTACGGCATCGTGCAGCGCGTACATCTCGTACCCGCGCAACCGAAGCCCGGCCGCGAGATCGGCGGCGGCCAGAGCACCGGCGACCGCCCCGGTGAGGTCGCCGCCGGCCGCCGAGACCCACGGGTGGGCGAGCTCCAGGGTGAAGTCGATGGTGCGGAAGGCGGGCAGTGTCCGCTCGTCGGCGGCGGCCAGCGCGCGGCGGGCCTCGACGAGGTCGCCGGTGAGCGCGGCGGCGTGCGCCAGCTCGCCGAGGCAGAGCCCGGCGAACCCGGTGGGCCCGGCGGGAAGCCGCCCGGCTCCGTCGAGGCTCCACGCGAGGGCGTCGCCGGCCATCCCGCGCAGCCGGCTGATCTGCGCGCGGTGGCCGCAGTATCCGGCGGTGCCGTTGTCCCACCCAGGGCGCTCGCCATCCGGCATCCCTCGATCAGTACGGCCGGGTCGGCCCGGCCGCCGCTGTCCAGCCGCCAGACCGCGACCAGCAGCGCGTCTCCGGGCCGGGCGCCGTGCGCCTCGACGGTGTCCGCGAGGCGGCGCTTCACCCGCTTGGCGCGCAGCGGTCCGCAGCGGGCCCGGACGACCTCGCCGTACAGAGGACTGGCCGGCCGCACCCGCAGCCGGTCGCCCTCCTGCGCGCAGACGATGAGGTTCCTGGCCTCCATGCGCTCCAGGGCCTCCGGGTCGACCAGCCGTTCCAGCAGATCGTCGTCGATGGGCTCGCCGAACGCCGCGTACTCGAGCACCTCCCGCTCCGCGGCGGTGAGGTCGCCGATCTGGCTCTCGACCAGTTCCCTGACCGGTCCGGCCACCGGGAGGTCACCCCGCCAGCTCCACACCCCGCCGATGAGCGAGAGGGCGCCGCCGACGACGCCGGTCGTCACGAGCTCGCGCAGGAACAGCACGTTGCCCTGGGTGAGCCGGTGCAGTTGCCGTACGGTCAGCGCCTCGACGTGACCGCCCAGCGCCCCCGTGAGAACTTCGTGAACTCGGCCTGCGTCAGCGGCCCGAGGTCCAGGCGCGCCAGCCGGTCGTCCTTCCACAACGCGGTCACCGCGTCCGGGGCGGCGGCTCCGAGCCGGACGGTGACGATGAGCCTGGTCCCGCCATCCTGTGCGAGGTGCAGGAGCAGGGCCGCCGAGGCGCGATCGAGCAGGTGGGCGTCGTCGGCGACGAGGACGTGCCCCTCTCGCCCGTCACGCGGCCGCAGCGCGTCGGCGACCCAGCGCAGCGGCGGGTGCTCAGCCGCCGCCTGATCAGTTCGAGCTCCGCCACCCGGCCGGCGAACGGCCAGACCTGGCGGACGTCTCGGGGAGTCGACCTCATGTCGAAGGAGCCGCCCACCGCCCGCGTGATGCACCGCCTTTTCCGTACAAGAGTCGCACAGCAGGCCAGGCGACGGCGGGTACGGCCGACAACGGCCAGGCCCGCGTCGTGACGTCGGCCGGATGCGGCCAGCCGGTCCACTTGCCGCCGAGTTGGTCGACTACGCATGGTCATCTTGTAGGTAAGTGGGCGCTTTGCCGGGGTTGGGGGTTCGGGGGCCGTTGTGATTGATTTTGATACGGATTTTCGGCGCGCCTACCCCTCCTACGGCACCACCCGTCGCCTGGACGATCTGCGCGCGTCGGAGTACGCCTATCTCGACGCCGAAGATCACGTCTACCTCGACTACACCGGTTCGGGATTGCCCGCCGACAGTCAGTTGCGGGCACACGCCGACCGGGTGCGCGGTGCGTGCTTCGGCAATCCGCACTCCGAGAATCCGACGTCGAGCGCCTCCACCGCGCTCGTCGAAAGCGCCCGAGCGGCGATCCTCGCGTTTTTTAACGCCTCGCCCGACGAGTACGCGGTGATCTTCACGCACAACGCGACCGGCGCGTGCCGGCTGGTCGGTGAGGCCTACCCCTTTCGGCCGGGCTCCCGCGTCGTGCTGACCATCGACAACCACAACTCGGCGAACGGGATCCGCGAGTTCGCCCGGGCCGGCGGCGCGACGGTGCGGTACGTGCCCGTCCGGCCGCCGGAATTGCGCGCCGGGACGGAAGAGGTCCGCGCCGCGCTGAGCCGGCGCAGGCACCGCCGGGGGCTGTTCGTGTTCCCCGCGCAGAGCAACTTCACCGGCGTGCAGCATCCGCTGAGCTGGATCGAGCTCGCCCACGAGCAGGGCTATGACGTGCTGCTCGACGCCGCCGCGTACGTTCCCGCCAACCGGCTCGACCTCGGCGAGGTGCACCCGGACTTCGTACCGGTGAGCTGGTACAAGGTGTTCGGCTACCCGACGGGCGTCGGCTGCCTGCTCGCCCGCTGGGAGGCCCTCGGCCGGCTGCGCCGGCCCTGGTTCGCCGGCGGCACCATCCACGCGGCGAGCGCCCTCGGCGGCTGGCACGTGCTGGCCGACGACGAGACGGCGTTCGAGGACGGCACGCTGAACTTCCTCAGCATTCCCGATGTGGAGACCGGCCTGGCCTGGGTCAGCGGCATCGGCATGGATCTGATCCACCGGCGGGTCACGTGCCTGACCGGCTGGCTACTCGACCGGCTGCGGGACCTGCGGCACACCGACGGCACACCGCTCATCAGGCTGTACGGCCCGCCGGGGACGGCCGGGCGCGGCGGAACGGTCGCCTTCAACGTGCTGACTCCCCGAGGGGAGGTCGTCGACGAGCGCGTCGTGGCCAGGGACGCGACCGCCGGCCGGATCTCGTTGCGTACGGGGTGCTTCTGCAATCCCGGTGCCGGCGAGGGCGCCTTCGCCATCACCGAGAAGGCCCTGACGAAGTCGGGCCGTCGCACATCCGCGTCCCTCGACGAGCACCTCCGGTTCCTCGGCCTGCCGAGCGGCGGCGCCATCCGCGCCTCGTTCGGGCTGGCGTCCAACCTGCGGGACGTCGAGCGGTTCCTCGCCTTCCTCGAGGAGACCTACCTCGACCGGATGCCCGACGAGAGCGGCCTCCGCCCGCGCGAACGCTGCTGACGGTCGACGCCGGCCGCCCCGGTCGGCGGGTGGAGGGTGGCAGGACGGTATGTATCGTCGGGCAATGGGCAGCGATGATGACACCCTCCTGGCGGAGCAGATCGCCTACTACCGGGCCGGTGCGGCCGAGTACGACCGGGCCTATGCAGAGCGTGAGGACCTGCAGGGGTTGCCGGCTGTGGCCGATGGCCTTCCGATTGTCGGGGACGTGCTGGAGTTGGCCTGCGGAACGGGCCAGTGGACCCCGGTGCTCGCCGCGCGGGCGCGTTCGGTGACGGCTGTCGACGCGGCAGCCGAGGTGTTGGCCCTCGCTCGTGCGAGGACCGCATCTTTCAGCGTCCAGTTCATTCAGGCCGATGTGTTCGAGTGGCAGCCGCCTCGGCGCTACGACACGGTGTTCTTCGCCTTCTGGCTCTCCCATGTCCCGCCGGCGCGGTTGCCCGACTTCTGGAACACCGTCGCTGCCATGCTCGCGCCAGGCGGCAGAGCGATCTTCATCGACGACGGCCCCGCCGAAGCCGAGAGGGAGGAAGTCCTCGCGGATCAGCCCGTCCCCGCGGTGCTGCGCCGGCTCGATGACGGCAGCCGGCACCGCATCGTGAAGGTGTTCCACGATGCCCGGACGCTCACGGGCGACCTGACGGCGCTGGGGTGGTCGGTTCGGGTCCGGCCGGTGGAGGGGAGCTTCATCGTCGGCGTTGCAGAACCGCCGGCCAACCTTCGCTGAGAAGTCGCGATGCCGTGCCAGGAGCTTCCGGTGTTGGTCTACAGCGCTGCACTGGATCTGTCAGTCGTTCGCTCTATGGTCGGGGTTTCGGCCGGTCGAAGAAGACGGAGGTCATCATGGCGATCGTGAACCAGCAGGTGGCGGGGTACGCGTTCCTGCGTGGGATGTACTCGGACGGATATTTCCCGGACCACCTCGTTGACAAGGGAAAGGCGATCCTGCTGAGGCTGTGCGAGCGGATCGAGACCGAGCGGCCGACGGATCTGGCGGCGTTGTACGAGTTGACGAACGCGGCGACGCAGGAGTTCAACGCACTGGACGAAGAGTTGGTGGCGGCCGAGAGCGAGATCGAGACCGTTGCGCGGGAGCTGATAGCAGCCGACTTCGTGTTCGTTGCATCGTCCTACGGGTTCGAGGACGCCGATACGGAGGAGCTGATCGCAACCCGCGATTGGTGACGTGACGCTGGCGGTGGCCTTCGGGGTGAGCCTGTGCTTCCTTGAGCTGTTTCCAACTTGTCAGCCGTACCGCCGGATCAGGTTGAGCACGCCCTTCAGCCCCCAGTCGGGCCCGCCCTGCGACACCACGCACAGCAGCTCGCGGATGTGCAGGAGCTCAAGGTGCTCGCGCCACCCGGGGTCCGGTGGGTGGACCTCGTGGTAGGCGGCGAAGAGCCGGTCCAGGGCCGAGGAGCCGGCGTCCGACGTCGTCATCCCCGAGCACATCATCATGCTGAGGTCGGCCTCGGGCCAGCTCCACGACACCGCCGGATCGATGAGCGCGGGCGAGCCGTCCGGCATGGCCAGCACGTTCCCGTACCAGAGGTCGCCGTGCGTCAGAGCGGGGTAGGACGGTGGCACCAGTTCCGGCAGCCGCTCGCAGATCCGCTCGACCGCGGCCCGGCCGGCGGCGTCGAGCGCCGCCTCCGCCGCCGGTTCGCGCAGATAGCGAAGCACCCGATGACGTACGAAGAACTCGTAACAGTCGTCGGTCCAGGTGTTGATCTGGGGGGTCGGCCCCAGCCAGTTGTCGTGCGGCCAGCCGAACCGCTCAGCCCGTACGGAGTGCAGCCGGGCGAGCGCATGCCCCAGCCGCTCCCAGAACGGGCCGTCGTCGAATCCGGGCAGTGGATCCAGCACCTCGATGACGAGATGGCCGGGGCCGACGTCGATGACCCGCGGTGCGCCGATCGCGCCGCTGTCGCGCAGCACCGTCAGCCCCTCGGCCTCGGCCTCGAACAGGCCGGCCGGGACATCCGGCGTGACCTTCACGACCTGGCGTGAGCCGTCCGCCTGGGTGAGCAGCCAGCCGCTGTGATGAGTGCCCCCGACCAGCGGAACCGCCTCGACGGCGTCGTCCAGGTAGGGCGTCACCCGGCAAACCCTAGCCGGAGGTCTCCTCCTCCGGGAACGCCGTGGTGTAGGCGACCGTGACGCGGTCCGCCGCGCTCCGTGCCTTGGCCTGGTCGGCCCCGGCCGCGACATTCGCCTCGTACCACTGCTCGCTGCACAGTGTCAGGAACCGCTGGCCGTCATCGGAGGCCAGCCACGCGTTGGCCTCCTGCGGATCCCCCGGATGGGTCGAGCACATGTACAGGTAGAGGCCCATGAAGCCCATGTCCCAGCCGATTCCCACCGCGCCCGGACCGAACTCGTCCCACTGGTCGTCGCCGACGGTGGCGAGGTGCTCGAGCTGGAATCGGGTGCGGCCGTCCGGATCGGTGGACAGGCTCACCTCGATCCAGCTGATGCCCTCGCCGTACTCCCAGGTCGCGGCGAAGCCCTTCGGCGGATCGCACCGCTCGATCGTGCCGCCCGCGTTGCCCTCCAGCTGGTACCGGCCGCCCAGCCGGAGTTCGCCCGAGACGGGCAGGAACCACCGGGTGATGCGCTCGGGGTCGGTACAGGCGTCCCACACGTCCTCGATGGTCGCGTCGTACGCCTGGCTGATCGTCATGACGTGCACCTCGCCGGCTTCGACCACGCGCGTGCCCAGCTGCCGTCGTACGGCGTTGACCTGCTGCGTTACATCGATCACGAAGTTCTCCTGGTGTTCGGCTCTTCGGCGGATCGGGTCGCCGAGCACATCGAACGCGTGCAAGCAAGGAGGCTACAAGCATCAATTTATATAAGTCAACGCCTATAGAAGTCGGAGCGCCGGCGGCTCCGCGAGAGAGCCGCCGGCACCGCGATGGTCAGCGGTCCTCCGGATCCGGTGGGGTGGTCACCCTTCCGTTGGCGGTGCCGACGTCGCCGGCATCGGACGGAGGCGACCCAGGCGACTCAGGCGGCTCGCCCGGATCTCCCGGATCTCCCGGATCTCCCGGCCGGCTCGGCATCGCCTTCGCCGCCCCACCGGCCCGCCGCTTGTGCCGCCGCAACCGCGCCTTCATCACCGGCTCGACCGCGCGCGCGGCCAGCGGGCCGATCGTGGCGAGGGCGAGCACGTAGGCGGCGGCCAGGGTGGCGAGTTCGGCGTCGGCGTCGGCCGCGACGGCCAGCCCAGCGATGACGATGCTGAACTCCCCGCGGGGGATCAGCGCCGCGCCCGCGCGGGCCCGGCCCATCGAGCCGACACCGGCCCGCCGGGCCGCGATGTATCCGGTCGCCATCTTGGTCACCACCCCGGTGACGGCGAGCGCGATGGCCACGCCCGCGACCGGCGCCAGGTGGGCGGGATTGGTCTGCAGGCCGAAGAAGACGAAGAACACGGCGGCGAACAGGTCGCGGAGCGGGGACAGCAACTGCCGCGCGGTGTGCGCGATCGGGCCGGACAGCGCGATGCCGACCAGGAAGGCGCCGACGGCGGCCGAGACGTGCAGCTTCTGCGCGATGCCGGCCACGAGGATGGTGAGCCCGAGCACCTTGAGCAGGAGCACCTCGTCGTTGGGCGAGGAGACGAACGCCTCCAGCTGACGCCCGTACCGCAGGGCGACGAGCAGCACCACGGCGACCGCGGCGACCGCGACGCCCAGGCTGAGCGCCCCGGACGCGACGCCGCCCGCGGCCAGCAGCGTCGTGAGCAGCGGCAGGTAGACGGCCATCCCGAGGTCTTCCATGACCAGGATCGACAGCACTGCCGGGGTCTCGCGGTGACCGAGCCAGCCCAGGTCGGACAGCACCTTGGCGGTGATGCCCGAGGAGGTGACGTACGTCACGCCGGCGAGGACGACGGCGGCGACCGGCCCCCAGCCCAGCAGGAGCGCGGCGACGGCGCCGGGCGTGGCGTTCAGCACCAGGTCGGCCAGCCCGGCCGGTGCCGAGCGGCGCAGGTTGCCCACGAGCTCGTCGGCCGTGTACTCCAGCCCGAGCGTGAGCAGCAGCAGGATGACGCCGATCTCGGCGCCGGTGGCGATGAACTCCTGGCTGGCCGACAGGGGCAGGAAGCCGCCGACGCCGAAGGCCAGACCGGCGAGGAGGTAGAGGGGGATGGGCGAGATGCTCGCGCGGGCGGCGAGGGTGCCGACGAGGCCGAGTCCGAGCAGTACGCCGCCGAGTTCGAGCAGCAGGATCGAGAAGTCGTGCATGCGCGGCCTCAGCCCGAAGAGAGGATGTCGGCGACAGCGGCCGTGCCCTCGGCGGTGCCGACCACGACGACCACGTCTCCGGCGGCGAACGCGAAGCCGGGCGTCGGGCTGGCGAGCACCTCACGGCCCCGCACCACCGCCACGATGGACGCGCCGGTACGGGTCCGCACCCGGGTGTCCCCCAGGGTCCGTCCGTCGTAGGGCGATCCCGCCTCTATCGGTATCCGTTCGCTGACCAGGCCCTGAACTTGCCGTTCGAGGTCGGCGAGGCGTTCGACGATCCGGGACGCGGCGAGGAGCTCGGCCAGGCCGTCGGCCTCCTCGACGGTCAGCACCACCGTCTCGCTCGTGCTGTCGGGGTCGTCGGCGTCATAGACCACCAGGTCACGACGGCCCGAGCGGTGCGAGACGACCCCCACTCGGCGGCCCTGCCGCGTCGTGAAGACATGCAAAAGCCCGATTCCTGGCAGCGCCGATCGCTCGAAGTCCACCCGGCGTCCATCCCTTCTCATCTTCCGGCCCATTCGATCACCCCGCCGGCGTACGCCCGCGGGCACCGGCGCCGTGCGGGCGCGGGCCACTGCGGTACTACGGGGGATGAGTTTCGCGCTCCCGACCGTAACAGTGACGATCAGCGTTCCGCGAAATGCCGGCGGACCGCCTCGGTGCCGTGGTGGGCTCGAGGCGTGCCCGCTTTCACCTCAGATGACGCGACCAAGCTCGCCTACCACGTCGAGGGAGAAGGACCGGTTCTCGTGTGCCTTCCCGGCGGGCCGGGCCGCGCATCACGTTACCTCGGTGACCTGGGTGGTCTTACCCGGCACCGGACGCTCATCCGGCTCGACGGCCGGGGCTCCGGGGAGTCGGCCAGGCCGGCCGATCCGGCCACGTACCGCTGCGACCGCCTCGTGGCGGATGTCGAGGCGCTCCGCGTCCACCTCGGGCTGGAGCGCATGGACCTGCTCGCCCACTCGGCGGCGGGCGATCTGGCGGTGCTGTACGCGGCCCGCCATCCGGAGCGGCTGCGCCGGCTCGTCCTCGTCACCCCCGCCCTGTCCGCGGTCGGCGTGGAGGAGACCGAGGAGGAGTGGCACGCGGCGCTGGAGCGCATGTCGGATCGGCCGTGGTACGCCGACGCGCGCGAGGCGATGACGGCGTGGGACTCCGGCGACGACAGCCCGGCGGTGCGGTTGAGGGCGGCCCCGTTCCTTTACGGGCAGTGGGACGACGCCGCCCTCGCCCATGCGCGCGGCGGCTTCGAGGAACGCGCGCCTGCGGCCGCCGAGGGCTTCTACACCGAGGGCGCCTTCGCACCGGAGGAAACCCGCGCGGCGCTGTCCCGGCTCACCGCCCCGGTGCTCGTCGTCGTCGGCGAGCTCGACGCGGGACCCACGCCGAACCAGGCCGCGGAACTTGCGGCGTTCTTCCCCGAGGGCTGGCTGATCGCGCAGGCCGGCGTCGCCCACTTCCCGTGGGTGACCCGCCCGGCGGCGTTCGCGGCGACCGTTGAGGACTTCCTCGCGTGGGATCCGCTCGCCTGATGGCCGTACGGGTGAACGCGTCTTCGCGTTCATGCGTCCAAGAGACGATCTGTCGGCTTAGCGGCGTTCGGGAGGAACCGTGACCCCTGGGAAACGTGCCGCGTGGATCGCGGCGCTGTGGCTCTGGATTCCCGTGCTGGTGGGGCTGGTCGGGCTGTTCCTGCACATGTTCATGTCGGGCTGGAAGCTCACGCAGGTCCTCACCCTGTGGTTCGATCGCTCGTTCCTCCCGCGCGGCGACCTCTTCACGCTGCCCGCGGTGACCTGGCTCTGGATCGCCATCGGGCTGCTGCTGACCGCGCTGGTCCTCAGCCTCGACGAATACGCCGAGTTGGACGTCGACTGGACCTCGCCCGGGCGGGCCATCACGGTGGGGCTGCTCGTGCTGACCGGCGTCGGCCTGGTCCTCGCGCCGATGCCGGGCGCTCTCTGGGACAACGACAAGGACCGGGAGCGGTTCTACAGCAGCGCCACCGTGTTCCACGTGCCCAACCTGGCCGGTCCCCCGTCCTCGATGGCCAAGCTGGTCGAGGGCTCCCGGCCGGGCCGAGACGGCTGCGACCGGCTCGGCCGCCACGACGTACGCTCCTGCATCAAGGTCGGCAACGGCTATCCGGCCCTGCGCTGGGAGTCGCGGACGTCCTCGCTCGCCGCGGCGCGGACGGCGATGAAGGCGGCGGCCTCACCGGTGGCCGGGGTCAACGTCATGGAGAGCAGCTTCACCTACCAATGGGGCTCCTCCCCCAACACCGGCCAGTGGTCGGCCGTGCTCGACGGATCCGGCGGCACCCCGGCGTACGGCGTCGCGCAGTGGGACGGCCGGACCAACTCCGCGCAGGTGTGCCGGTTCGGCACCGGCAACCGGTTCCAGCGGGCGTTCGGCGGCAGCGGACGCAACAGCCTGCGCAACCTGCTCGCGGACCGCCATCCCGATCTGATCTATACCGACAAGGACATCTGGGGCTACTGCCAGGGCGACCGGCCCGTCATCGTCATCGCCGTACAACGGCCGATCGACTACCGCAATCGCACGGTCACGGTCGCCGCCGGAGTGCTCATCCTGGAGGGGTCCGCGAGCGGCCGCCCGGACATCACCCACCGGCCCCGGGTCCGGCCCGGAGAGCTGCCCGGCCCCGTCTACCCGATCTCACTGGTACGCACCCAGCGCGACGCCGCCCAGTGGGCCGCGGGCCGCGGCGAGCACAACGACTCCTTCGGTCTGGAACCGACCGGGTTCGAGACCCAGAAGGCCAACCCCGGCGAGTACCTGCTGCGCGGCGCCGACCGCCGGCTCTACTACGTCACGCCGCTCACACCGCGCGACACCTCCTCGGAGCTGTTCGTGGCGTACGGGGTCGTGCCCGCCGACCAGGTCGACTCGGGGCGGCTGAACCGCTACGACCTCTACACCCTCACCGACGGCGACCCGAACATCGCCGATCTCAACGCGCTCAACGTCAAGGCCAAGAGCGCGTCGTGCGGCGGCACCCTCGAGCAGTTCATCCCGCTCGGCGGGCAGGACTGGCGGGTGTACGGCGTCGACGGCGGACAGACGCTCTGCTACATCGACGTCTCCGTGAACGGCCAGGTACAGCCCCGTACGGTGCGGCAGCCCACCGCCGAGTCCGGCCGGCCCGCGCCGAGCTCGGGAGCAGAGCAAGGGCGGCGGCCCGAGAAGGCCGAGTGCGGCCGAGCACCGGACGAGCTCAATGATCGCGAGCTGGCCGAATGCCTCGCCGACTTCGCCGAGGAGGTACGCCGACGCGCGGGACGCGGCTGACAGGCCGCTCCACCTACACGCGGATTCTCACCGAGAGCTACGCGATCGGCGACATTATCTTCGCCGGCTACGGAACGGTCGACCTCGAACGATCAGCCGGCGGCGAGCTCGATCATGAAGAACGCGGCCACGTGGGTCAGGACCACGCAGACGATCAGGGCGAAGAAGACGATGGCCGCGGGACGGTGCTCGAAATGCCGTCCCGGCTTGAGCGGTCCGAGCTCACGCTGGCGCGCCGCGATGCGTTCCTCGAGCGGAGGCCGGTTGAAGATCATTGACGCTGCTCCGCCAAGACCACGTCGCTCATGATGTCGGCGAACAGCGCGAGCAGGCCACCGACGACGACCACGCCCACTCCGGCCCAGAACAGGACCCAGTTCCCCATGGGCAGGCCGAATCCGCCGAGGACGAACCCCACCATGATCACGGTGACCGCGACCCATGACGCTGGGCGGCCCGCGTGGCTGTTGCTCGACATCGTGTGGACCCTTCGGGCTAGAGGAACTCGGTACCGCACAGGATATTGTCACCCGCGCGTGCTCCGCTCCCGACCCCCTCGTAGCGACCCGAAGGCACCGGCACCGCCGTCACCGGGCCGTCACCGGCCGGACCACCCGGCCCGCCGATACGATACGCGGGCTTGATCAAGAGCGGGGATTAGCCCTTGGACCTCCAGGCAATAGACGAACCGTCTATTTCATGCCGTCCGGAGGTTCACACTCATGGCAGAGACCAAGCGCAGTAGGGAATCCGGCAGGACGGTCTCGGGCAGACCCGGCCTCAAGGACACCGTTGAGTTCCAATGGGAAGAGAGGCTGCAGTCCGTCCTGGCGAACGGCGGTATGCGGATCCATGACGTCAAAGCCCCGGCCTACGAATATCTCCGGCCCTACGACGATGCTCCGGAAAGCCGCGGATTCCCGGTCTATCCGAACCTCGTCGACCATCTGCTGACAGTCAAGGAACACCCTGACCCCATCATCGAACACGTCCTCGCCACGTGCGCCGGATACGCCTATTCGGATGCGGAGACCCTCTCGACAATCATGGCGAGAATGGGACTAAAGGACAATCGCTGCCGGATGATCCAGGCGATCGCCGAGCCGATGTTCATCTGTTCCACGTCGTTCTTGATTCAGAGCGCCGACGGCCGGGTCGCCATTCTCTGCTACCGGGGCACCGAGCCGGCGAACTTCATAAACTGGCTGACCGCCTGGGACGTCGAACCGGAGCGCATGGGCTACCAGCTCGGGGATCCGTGCGCCGGCGTGCACGCCGGTTTCTACCGCAACGTGCGGGCCACACGCTACGAGGTCATGCAGGCGCTGCGCCGCGCCCTGAAGGGAGAGTCCCTGCGCGGCACGCTCAACGGGGAACGCGATCATGAGCCGGGGCGGCTGGAGGCGCTCTACATCACGGGACACAGCCTCGGCGGCGCGATGGCCGCGTTGATGGCCGTCATGATGCAACACGAGCGAAAGTACGAGGAGCTCGCGGACCTGCTCAACGCCGGAGCCGTCTACACGTTCGGCCAACCCATGATCGGCGACCCGAGCTTCGCCGCGGCCTGCGAGAAGAATTCCTTCCTGCGCGACAAGGTCATCCGGTACACCTACGACAACGACGTCGTCCCGCATCTTCCACCGCGCACTTCCGGCCCGTACAAGCATTTCGGTCGGGAGCGGCGGTATCAGATCTCACATCTCAAGCAGAACGCGCTGGGCTGGCTGGGGCGCCTGGGGTGCGCCCACCGGCCCAGGCAGGGTGACTGGCACGACAAGCAGCACCCCACCTCGCAGATGCCGAGCGCTCTGGGTCTGATGCTGGGAATATCGGCGTTCGCCGCCCGCCGGTCACAGATACTGCGTTCGCTTCCCGTCGTCTACTCCTATGAGGACCATCTTCCGCATCACTACATCTCCGCGTTGACTCCGTACGGGGCCCTCAACGAGTTCGGTGATTGATCCGGTTACGCGCTCACCGCTTTCGGTCGAAGCGCGCGGCGAATCGCGCGACCTCGGGATGCGTCGCGCTCTCCGCCTGCGCCCATGACTCGAACTCCACGACCGACTCCAGATCGTCGCGGGTGGCCAGCCGGACCGCGCGCTTGAGGTCGCGGGCCAACTCGGGACGCAGTCCGGCGTGCCGCTCTGCGCGCCGCATCGCCTCAGCGAGCGGGTCGGTTTCGACGGTGAGCACGAGTCCCTGTGCCAGCGCCTCCTCCGCCGACAGGGCACCCCCGTCCAGCATGATCGCCAGTGCGCGCTGCGGGCCGAGCTCGCGGGTGAGGAAGTAGGTGCATCCCCCACCCGGATGCAGCCCGATCCTGGTGAAGGTGGCGGCGAACGTCGCGTCCGGGCCGGCGATGCGCAGATCGCAGCACAGCGCGAGGTTGAGGCCGGCTCCCACGGCGGGGCCCTGCACGGCGGCGATCGTGGGAATCTCCAGGTCGCGCAGGGCGAGGAAGCTCTGGTAGTAGGTGCGCAGCCGGTCCCGCAACTCCCCCACGGGACGGTCGGCCTGTTCCGTACCGAACAGCGCGGGAAGATCCGCGCCGGCACAGAACGACGACCCCTCGGCTCCGACGACCAGCACGCGCGCGGAGCGGTCCTCCCGTACGGCGGCGATGGCGGCGCTCAGCTCCACGCGCATCCGCTCGCCCAGCGCGTTCCGCCGCTCCGGATCCGCGAGGGTGATGAGCCGTACCCCGTCCGCGGGTGTCTCCAGGCGTACGGTCTGCCACTGCGTCATATCGGCCTCTCCTCGGCTCCCGGCGGAACGCTCGACAGAACATCTCACAGGTGGGCGGCGTGCGCAGGCACGCCCGTCCCGCGCGGATCCGACCAGACTTCTCCCCAGGCAGGCCACGGTGGCGCCGCCACCGCGGCCGAGCGGAAAATCGCTGGCCTGGCGTCGGCCTCCAGGAGAGGATCTGCGGCGTGGAACCCGAGGCGGCGCCCCGCTCTGCCGGGCCGCTTCGCCTGATCGCCGCGAACCGGCCGTTCCGCCTGCTGTGGAGCGCCCGGGCCGTGTCCTTCCTCGGCGACTCGCTCAGCCTGGTCGCCCTCATGCTGTACGTCGCGGACACCACTGGCCAGGCCCTGGCGGTCGCCCTGCTGCTGCTGGTCGGCGACTTCGCGCCCGCCCTGCTCGGCCCGCTGACCGGCGCGGTCAGCGACCGGTTCGACCGCAAGCGGGTCATGGTGGCCAGCGAGCTGGTCCAGGGCGGCGTGCTGGTCGTGATCGCGCTCTGGCTGCCGTCGACACCGCTGTTGCTGGTCCTGGTAGGGGTACGGGCGATGGCGGGACAGATCTTCCAGCCGGCGTCCCGGGCCGCGGTGCCGGCCCTGGTCCGTGACCGCGACCTGCAGAGTGCCAACGCGGCGGTGGGCATCGGCACCAACGGCGGCGAAGCGCTCGGGCCCCTGCTCGCCGCGCTGCTGCTGCCCGTCCTGGGCATCCGCGGCGTTCTTCTCCTCGACGCGGCCACCTTCCTCGTCTCGGCAGCGCTGCTCACGTTCCTCCCCGCGACGCGCCGGCGTCCACCTGAGCACGACCGGCCGGAATCCCTGCCGGCCGCCGCTGCGGCGGGGCTGCGCCACATCGCGTCGAGCCGGGTGCTGCGCGCGATCGGCCTCGGCTACTTCGCCGTCGTGGCCTTCAACGGCATCGACGACGTCGCGCTGGTCTTCCTCGCCCGGGACACGCTGGGCGGCGCCGAGTCGGCGGTGGGCATGCTGCTCGCGGCGGTAGGGATAGGCCTGTTCCTCGGCTACGGGCTGCTGTCCCGGCCGGGGCGGCGGATGTCGATGATCCCGCTGCTGATCGCGGGCTTCGCCGTCAGCAGCGCCGGCAACCTGCTGACCGGACTCGCATGGGCCGTGGCGGCCGCATTCATCGTCCAGGTCGGCCGCGGGCTGGGCATAGCCGCCATGGACGTCGCCGCCGGCACGCTCATCCAGCGGACCGTGCCCGAGGACATGCTCGGGCGCGTCTTCGGAAGCCTCTACGGGGCCATCGGCGTCGCCGCCGCCCTCTCGTACGTCTGCGGCGGGCTGCTCCTCGACGTCACGACACCGCCCGTCGCCTTCCTCGTCGCGGGCACCGGCGGGCTCGTCGCCACGCTGGCCACGGCGCTGTCGCTCCGGCGCGCGGACTCCCCCTGACAGCGGAGGACAATGTTGCGCGGGCGGCCGGGACCGGACGTCACGTACACCTCCGGAGGCGACCTTGAGTTCCGACCACCACGACCGCCCGAACCTCCCGCCTCCGCGCGTGATCGAGGTCAGTGACCGCGTGTACGGCTATGTTCAGCCGGACGGAAGCTGGTGGATCAACAACACCGGATTCCTCGTCGGCCGGCGCGGCGTCGCGAGCATCGACTCATGCTCGACCGAACGCCGGACCCGTGACTACCTCGCCGCGATCGGCGGCGTGTCGAGCCTGCCGATCCGTACGCTCGTCAACACCCACCACCACGGCGACCACACGTTCGGCAACCATCTGTTCGCCTCGGCCACGGTGGTCGGGCACGAGCGCACCCGGCAGAACGCGCTCGCCTTCGGGATGCCGTTCTCAGAGCCGATCTGGGAGCACGTCGAATGGGGCGAGGTCGTGCTCGAGCCGCCGTTCCTCACCTTCGCCGACTCCGTCACCCTGTACGTCGACGACCTGCGGGTCGAGGTGCGTCACGTGGGCGTCCCCGCGCACACGGACAACGACAGCCTGGTGTGGATCCCCGACCGCAAGGTGCTGTTCTCGGGTGACCTGCTCTTCAACGGCGGGACGCCGTTCGTGTTGATGGGATCGGTCACCGGGGCGCTCGAGGCGCTCGAGCAGGTTCGCGGGCTCGGCGCCGAGACCATCGTCCCCGGCCACGGCGACATCGCCGGACCCGAGATCATCGACGAGGTCGCGCGCTACCTGACCTTCGTCCTGCGCCTCGCCGAGGAGGGCCGCGCCGCCGGGCTGACCCCGCTGGAGCTGACCCGGGAGGCCGACCTCGGCGAGTTCGCCCACCTCAGCGACGGTGAACGTACCGTCGGCAACCTGCACCGCGCCTACGCCGAACTCGGCGGCCTGGAACGCGGCGGAGAGGTCGACCTCTTCACCGCGCTCACCGACATGGTGGCCTACAACGGCGGCCGGCCGCTGAGGTGTCTCGCCTGAGGTGTCTCGCCTGAGCGGCCTCAGCCGATCCGGTCGGCGGGCTCCGCCGGCACGAGCTCACCGTTCCCCCGCGCTCGCGCGTACCGCGGTACGGCCGGAACGATGAGCGGTGTCGCCGTGACGGGGTCGGGGACCACGATCGCCTCGAGGCCGAACACGTCGTGGACCCGCCGGTCGGTGACGACGTCCGCGGGATCGCCGTGCGCGACGATACGGCCGTCCCGCATCATGATCAGGTGGTCGGCGTAGCGCGCCGCCTGGTTGAGGTCGTGCAGCACGGCGACGATGGTGCGGCCGAGGTCGTGGTTGAGCCGGCGCAACAGGTCGAGGACCTCGATCTGGTGGGCGATGTCCAGATACGTGGTGGGCTCGTCGAGCAGGAGCGTGCGGGTGTCCTGGGCGATCGTCATGGCGATCCAGGCGCGCTGCCGCTGGCCACCGGACAGTTCGTCAACGTGCCGATCGGCCAGGTCGGTGATGCCGGTCTGGTGAAGCGCCTCGGTGACCCGTGCCTCGTCCTCCGCCGACCACTGGCGCCACCAGCGCTGGTGCGGCTGCCGTCCCCGGGCCACCAGATCGAACACCGTCATGCCCTCGGGCGCCGTCGGCGTCTGCGCCAGCACACCGATCTGCTGCGCCACCCACCGGGTGGGCCGGTGATGCAGGTCCTCGCCGTCCAGCAGCACCAGGCCACGCGCCGGCTTGAGCAGGCGGCCAAGCGCCCGGAGCAGGGTCGACTTGCCACAGGCGTTCGGCCCGACGATCACGGTCACCCGCCCCGGCGGTAATTGCAGGTCCAGGTCGGTGACGACGGTGTGCTCGGCGTAGCCGAGCGTCAAACCCTCGGCTCCCAGGTGAGCGGTCGACGTCGATTCCGTTCGTACGACGTCTGTTCGCACGGTCATGTCTGTTCGCACGGTCATGATGGCCTCTCGGCTCGGGCTCGGATGAGCAGCCACATCAGGTAGGGGGCGCCGATCATGGCGGTGATCACGCCCACGGGGAGCTGAATGGGGGCGAGAGCGACCCTCGCCACGATGTCGGCCACGACGACGATCACCGCTCCGGCCAGTCCCGCGCTCAGCAGCGGGATGTGCGCGTCGCGCGTCAGCCGGGCGGCCACCTGCGGCGCCACGAGCGCGACGAAGTTCACCGACCCCGCCGCGCCGGTCGCGACCGAGGCCAGTACGACCCCGAGCGCGGCGAGCCCGAGCCGCTGCCGGTCGAGCCGGTTGCCGAGCGCAACGGCGGTGGAGTCATCGAGCGACAGCCCCCGTTGCGCGCGCGAGGCCCACAGCAGGCAGGGTACGGCCGCCAGCAGGACCACCAAGACCGGTTTCACCTCGTCCCAGCCGCGGCCCTTGAGGCTGCCGGTCAGCCACACCTTGGCGTGCAGCGCCTGGAAGATGTCGGCTCCGATGAGGAACAGGTGGGTCAGGGAACCGAGCGCGATGCTGATGCCGATGCCGATCAGTACGAAGCGCTGCGCGTGCAGCCCGCGTCGCCACGCGACGACGTACACGAAGGCGGCGGTGAGCATGCCGCCGGTCACCGAGACCAGCGGGATGGCGAACGGGGACGATATGGCGCCGAAGACCAGCAGGCCGACGGTGAGCGCCGCCGCGCCCTGCGAGACGCCTATGACATCCGGGCTGGCCAGCGGGTTCCGCCCGACCGTCTGGATCAGCGCGCCGGCGACACCGAACGCGAACCCCACCACCACGCCGACGGCGGCTCGGGGCAGCCGCAGCAGTTCTATGGTGAGCCGGTCGGGGCTGGGGTGGCCGAACGCCACCTTCAGCACCTCCACCGGCGACAGCGTCCGCTCCCCGACGCAGATCGCCGCGACGACCGCCACGGCGAGCACGAGCGTGAGCGCGGCGGCGACCAGGGCGGACCGCCTGTGCAGCAGCACCGAGAGCGTGCCGCGGCGGACGAGGGCCCGGCCCGGGGGCCGCAGCCCATCCGGCGCTTTGACCGCCGTGTGCGTCATCCCGCCACCACCCTTCGGCTGCGCACCAGGAGGATCAGGGCGGGTACGCCGATCAGCGCGGTCATCGCGCCCGCGGGGACCTCCTCAGGTGGGAAGATCACCCGTCCCATGACGTCGGCGACCAGCACCAGGCTCGATCCGAGCAGCGCGGACAGGCACAGGACCCACCGGTGGCCGGCACCGACGAGCAGCCGGGCGAGATGGGGCGCGGCCAGCCCGGCGAAGGCCACCGGCCCGGCGGCCGAGACCGCCACCGCCGTCAGCAGCGTCGCGCCGAGCGCACCGAGCACGCGGATGAGCGCGACCCGCTGGCCCAGCCCGTGCGCGGTGTCCTCCCCCAGCGCCAGCGCGTCCATCCCTCTGGCCACGCCGAACACCAGGAGCGCCCCGGCGGCCAGGAAGGGAAGCATCTGCGCGGCCATCTCCAGTGACCGCCCCCCGAGCGCCCCCACCTGCCAGAACCTGAACTGGTCGAGGGTCGCGGCGTTCGTCGTGAGCACCGCGCTGGTGACCGAGGCCATCAGCGCCGAGAACGCGGCACCCGCCAGCGCGAGCTTGACGGGGCTGACCCCGGAGCGACCGCGGCCCGCGATGGCGTACACGATGACCACGGCGAGGACCGCGCCCGCGAACGCGAACCACACGTACTGCTCCAGGCTGGACACGCCGAACACCGAGATCGCGACGACGACCGCCATCGCGGCGCCCTGGCTCACGCCGAGGATGCCGGGATCGGCGAGCGGATTGCGGGTGACGCCCTGCATCACGGTCCCGGCGAGGCCCAGCGCCGCGCCCACCGCCAGCCCCACGACCGTGCGAGGCATCCGCAGGGTACGTACGACCACCGCGTCGTCGGAGTGCCCGCCGTGCAGGAGCGTGTCGACGACCGTCAGCGGGCTGATCGCCCGGCTGCCGACGGCGAGGCTCAGCAGGACGGCGAGGAGCAGGAGTGCCGCTCCGCCGATCAGCCACCCGGCGCGGCGGGCACCGGCGCGGCTCACCGGGCGGGCGGCCCGCTCAAGCGCGGGTGGCTGCGGCGATGTCATTGAGCACCACTCGGGCTGCGATGGGTCCGGCGTTGTAGTACCACGGGTCCTCGTCGACCTGGACGGCGTTGCCCGCGTGCACGGCTCTCAGCCGTTGCCACAGTTCGCCGGCCTGTATCGTCTGGGCACCGGTCCTGATATTGCGGCGGCCCGCCGCCGAGTAGAAGATCCAGGTCGCGTCCACCTTGTTCACCTGCTCGTCGCTGAGATCACGCGACATCATCGAGAAGCGTTGTGACGCCGGCCGGGCGAGCCCTATGTCCGCCACGATGCTGCCGGGAAAAGAGGAGCTGCCGAACATGCGGCTCCGGCCGGGCGCGAAGCGCACTATCGACACGGTCGCGTCGTCGCCGACGCGTCGTGCCAGCGCCGCGGCGTCCCGCTGGAAAGCGGCCACCATGGCGGTCGCCTGCTGATGGCGCCCGAGCGCCGCGCCGATGATGAGCAGATCTCGTTTCCAGTGGTCGCCGGTGCCCTGTGCGACGACGGTCGGGGCGATCCGGGAGAGCTTGGGGTACAGCTCGGCGAGCATGTTGTTCATGAGAATCAGGTCGGGCCGCGCGGCGATCACCGCCTCGAGGTTGGGCTCGAACCGGGTTCCGAGGTTCACCATGCCCGCGAGCGCGCCGCTGTGCTGCGGGAACGCCCTGGCGAGGTAGACCGGCACCAGTTCGGACCGGATCGCCATCGTGGCGGCCACCGGCACCACGCCCAGGGCCAGGACCCCGTCGAGCTGCCCGGAGCTCAACGCCACGATGCGCTTCGGCGCGGCGGGGATCTCCGTCCGGCCGAGGAAGTGGGTCACCGTGCGAGGGAACACGCCTTCGCCCTGAGCCGACCCCATCGCCCCCGGCGCCGAGGTGGAAGTGCCGGCGCAACCGGCGATGAGAACGGCCAATGCCGTCGCCTGAATGGCGTGGGTGAAGCGCGATAAAGGCATGGTGCGTCTCCCGTTGGGCTCCTATGTGAAGTCGGGCTCGTTTCTCCGCCACCTACCGCGGCACGGCCATGAACCGCTCGCGGTGAAGAGGCCGCGGAGTGCCGGCCCGGCTTTCCCCGACGTACCGGCAATGATCACTTAATGGCGAACCGCCGTGGACGTCACACTTCACATGCCACACAGGTCACGAACGCAAACTCATGCACCGTTACTTGTACTCAATAACAGCCGGCCGTGGCGTTCCGCCCGGGGGGGTCCCGATGACGGCACCCCCTCTGACCCGCGAAGATGCTCACCATGTCGCTATGGTCCCGGTTCGACTGAATTTCGCCATTGACGAGTCCTGCCGCAGGCTCGAACGAGCCCTTCCCGGTGTCCACTCGGAACCTTTAACCCTGCTAACGATCTCACCGGCCTCCCTTCTCTCGCGCATGGGCCGAGCCGGCGGCTCGGGCCACCGCCCCACGGCCGACCGGCCCCCGGCCGCCGGCGCGCGCCGCGCCACCACCGGGAGGCGCGCACGCCGAGTCGCGCACCGGGTCACCATGTCCCCTGACCTCCAGAAAACAGTTGTCAATAGCGAAAAACAAATGCGCTTAAAGCGGAAAAGGTTGACAAGTGGAGTTGAAAAATGCCGACCAAGTGCGCCGACAGCGAAATGTGCTGGCGGCGTAAACCGGTGGAACCCAAGGTGGGGAAGGCTAACGTCATGGTGAATCCAGGCTGCGGCCGTCCCATCCACCTGAGGCAGGTAATACGATGAAGAGGCTCCACCCTCTGACCGACCCCGACCCGAATGTCCTCAGCGCGGACCCGTACGCTTCGGCCATCGACCCGTCGATCGCGTCCCAGGGCGAGCAGGTGTTCCAGCGGCTGCTGCGCAAGCGCATCATCGTCCTCGGCCAGGAGGTCGATGACGACATCGCCGCCAGAATCTGCGGCGAGCTATTGCTGCTGTCGGCCGAAGATCAGAAGCGCGACATCCACCTGTACATCAACTCGCCCGGCGGTTCGGTGACGGCCGGTATGGCCATCTACGACATCATGCAGTTCGTCCCGAACGACGTCGCGACGCTCTCCATGGGCTTCACCGCCTCGATGGGGCAGTTCCTGCTGTGCGCCGGCGCCCCGGGCAAGCGCTATGCCCTGCCGCACGCGCGGATCCTGATGCACCAGCCGTCCGGCGGTATCGGCGGCTCGGCCTCCGACATCAAGATCCAGGCAGAGCAGATGCTGTTCACCAAGCACATCATGCAGGAGCGCATCGCCCACCACACCGGCCAGCCGGTGGAGCGCATCGAGGCCGACTCCGACCGCGACCGCTGGTACACGGCGGAGGAGGCCAGGGACTACGGTTTCATTGACCACGTTGTGCGCACCGCCGCGCAGGTTCCCGCCGAAGCCCCGTCCGCCGCTACCCGAACCGAGGGGCAATGACCACTCAGCCGATCGACAGCCGCTACATCCTTCCGTCCTTCGTCGAGCGGACGTCGTACGGGATCAAGGAGATGAACCCGTACAACAAGCTCTTCGAGGAACGGATCATCTTCCTCGGAGTCCAGATCGACGACACGTCCGCCAACGACGTGATGGCCCAACTGCTGACGCTGGAGTCGATCGACCCGGACCGTGGCATCAGCATCTACATCAACTCGCCGGGCGGCTCGTTCACCGCCATGACGGCGATCTACGACACGATGCAGTTCGTCAAGCCCGACATCCAGACGGTGTGCATCGGCCAGGCCGCGTCGGCCGCGGCCGTACTGCTCGCCGCCGGGAGCCCGGGCAAGCGGGCGGCGTTGCCGAGCGCGCGGATCCTGATCGACCAGCCGGCCGTCGAGGGCGGCCGTGGCACGGGCAGCGATCTGGAGATCCAGGCACGCGAGATCATGCGGATCCGGGAACAGATGGAGGAGATCCTGGCGCGGCACAGTGGCAAGAGCGCCGAGGAGGTCAGCCGGGACATCGAACGCGACAAGATCCTCACTGCCGAGGAGGCCAAGGCCTACGGTCTCATCGACGACGTCTACGCGAGCACGAAGCGGCGCACCGTCCCGGCCTGAGAGCACGCCGCCCGTCCGCCTACGGCTGCAGACCGCAGGCGGCGCCGTTGAGGGTGAAGAGGCCCGGTGCCGGGTTGGCTCCGCCCGAGGTGATCGCGTTGAACCCCACCCGCACGGTGGCACCCGGCATGATCTTGGCGTTGTAGGTCTCGTTGCGGGCGGTCACGACGGCTCCGGCCTGCGTGACCTTGCCCATCCACGCCTCGCGGACCTTCTGGTCGCCGACGAACGCGAAGCGCAGCGCCCAGCCGTCGACCGGGGTGCCGCCGGTGTTGGTGACCTCCACCTGCGCGGTGAAGCCGCCGCCGCCGGACCAGGTGCCGTAGTCGGAGTACCGTACCCGGCAGGCGCCCGGCCGCCGGTCGGCACCGTCGCCCTGGTCGGCGAGGAACGACGCCGCCCAGGCCAGTGCCGAGTTCCAGTTGATCGCCACTTCGTTCGTCGCGTACGAGTCGATGTGGTCGACGTAGCAGAACTGCGGCCGGCATCCGGCCAGGAGCTCCGCGGCGTACGGGTCGTTCAGGCCGGCGTTGGCTCCCCCGGCGAGGGAGCCGACCGGCGGCTCCGGCAGCGAGGGGTCGAGGTCGTGGGCGTACATCCGGCTGTGCTGGTGCCGTGAGCTCTTCTCGCCCCACCCTGTGACGTAGGACTGGTTCAGCGCGTTGCGCCCGAAGACGTAGTCCATCCCGCGCAGGGCGCCGTCTCGGTAGACGGGGTCACCGGTCAGGTCGTAGGCGGTGGCGATCACGACCACGTTGTTGATGATGTTGCTGTTGGAGCCCCAGAAGTACGACCCGGCGCCGCCCGGCAGCGGCAGCCCGTACGCCTGACCGCGCGCCGTCCGCAGGTGGGCGTCGGCTGCGGTGACGACCGACCGGCGCACGCGCTGCCGGTCGTCCGCGGGCAGTCCGCTCGGAACGGTCGCCAGATCGAGGCGGCCGAGGGCGGCGGTGCTCGGCCAGCCGAAGCCGGTGGCCGCGAAGACCTCGCCGGTGTGGTGCGGCGACCCGCTGAGGTCGGTGAGGTAACGGCTCTCGCCGGTCGTGAGGTACAGCTCGGCCGCGGCCCAGTAGAACTCGTCGGAGACATCGCCATCGGAGTACGCGCCGCCGCCGTTCCCGTCCGACTCCGACGCGTACATCGCGGGGTGCGCCTTGGCGGCGAGGTAGGCCGTCCTCGCCGAGGTCAGGCACCGGCGGGCGAACGCCGCGTCGTAGGGCGCGAAGACGCGAGCGCACTGGGCCGCGGTCGCGGCGAGGTTGAGCGTCGCCGCGGTGCTCGCCGGGTGCAGTTCGCGTGGCTCCGGATCCTCGTGCGGCGCCATCGGCAGTCCGGTCCAGTTCCGGTCGTGGATCTTGTGGTGCGCCATTCCGGCGAGCGGCTCACCCGCCGGGACCTGCATGCGGAGCAGGAACTCCATGCTCCATCGGGCCTCGTCGAGCACGTCGGGGACATCGTTGCCCCGCTCGGGCACGCGCAGCGACCCGTCGCGGAGCGCCGTGCCGAAGTCGCCGCTGACGGCCGTCTTGACCCGCTCCGCGATGTTGAGGAGCTGGTACGTGGCGATGCCGCCGTTGACGACGTACTTGCCGTGGTCGCCGGCGTCGTACCAGCCGCCGCGCACGTCCAGCCGGTGGTCGCACACGCCCTGCTGGCACGGCACGTCCGTGTCACCGGTGTTCGGCGGCACGCCGACGTGGCCCGCCGGCCGCGCGTACTCCTCCCCCGCCAGGCCGCCGTCGATGGCGATCCCGCTGCGCTGGATGTAGAAGAACCGCAGTGAGTCCGAGCGCAGCCGCTCGTACAGGCCGGCGGAGATGTCGAAGGGGTGGCTGGTCTCGCCGTCCGCCACGAGCGTGTACCCCGTGCCCGTCCGCTTCAGCGCGCCGAAGTCGATCGTGTGCACGTTCTGCCCCGACGCCTCGTCGACCCCTCGCGGCGTGGACCGGCCCGAGGCGGCGACCTCGCCGGCCGTGTCCTTGACCTGCCAGTCGAGCGGCTCCGTGGCGCTGGTGACGACCGTCGCGTCCTTGGGACCGCCGGGCAGGTAGCCGACCTGGTTGACGCGCACCCTCGGCCCGGTGTCCGGCGTGTACGGCGGCTGCTCGACGCCGCCGGTGAGCGACACGTCGTCCAGGCAGAAGGTGTACGGCTCGGCCGGCCCGCCGAGCTGGAAGGCGAGCTGCGCCTGGTCGGTGTCGGCGTGCCCCTTGAAGGAGAACGAGAACGCCCGGCGCTCCGCCGTGAGCGCGACGCGCTGGTCGGTCGCGGTCGTGTACGGCGGGTCGGCGAGCTGCACGGCGACCCGGATCGAGACGGGTGCGCTCGCCGTCGCCCGGAAGGACAGGGTGTAGTCCGAACCGGCGACGAGCGGCAGGTTCTGCAGCACGCCGGCGTCCCAGAGGTTCGCCAGGCCGCCCGGCACGACCGAGCACAGCTCGCCGCCGGTCACCCCGGTCGACGTGGTGCCGTACGAGGTCCACGCCGTCGTGCCCTGGGAGAAGTCCCCGTTGCGCACCTGTTCCGGCGGGTCCGGCTCGGCCGAGGCGAGGGCCGTCGTCGACATCGTGAGCGCCATCGCCGCCATAGCCGCGAGCGGCACTCTCAGAGCCCGGTAGACCTGCCACGTCATGGGTGTCCTCCGCGGGGTGGGCGGCACGTCCCGTCACGGTGGCACAGGCTTCGGCACAAGTCCATGGGAGCGCTCCCAGATTCCTGAAAGCCCGAGGTCGGCGCATGACTCGCTTTTCACGGGACCCTCCCAGTGGGCGCGGACGTGTCAGAAGGCATGCAAAAGCCTCCGGACGCACGCCGGAACCCGCCTGCCGCTCGCCCGCGTCACCGACCTCCTGGCCGGTTTCGCCTGGTGTCCCTGACCGCCGTTTCAGCCGCCCAGGCCCAGGGCGCGCTTGGCGGCGGTGATGGTGGGAGCGGCGATCTCGGTCGCCCGCTCCGCACCCCGCCGCAGCACCGCGTCCACCTCACCGGCGTTGGCGGCCAGGTCGGCGTACCGCTTCTGCAAGGGCGTGAGCAGGGCGACCACGGCGTCGACGACGTCCCGCTTCAGCGAGCCGTAGGACGCGTACCGCTGTGCCAGCGCGTTCAGGTCGGTCTCACCGGTGCAGCCGCCGAGGATGTCGAGCAGGTTGGCGACACCGGGCTGCGCCTGGACGTCGTGCCGTACGTGCGTGCCCGAGTCCGTGACCGCCCGCATCACCTTGCGGCGCACGACGTCGGGCGGGTCGAGCAGCCGGATCGCGCCAGGCGCGTCGTCAGGGTCCTCCTTGCTCATCTTGCGGGTCGGGTCCTGCAGGTCCATGACCCGGGCGGCCACCGGCGCCGGTGTCATCTCCGGCACCACGAGCACCGGGCCGTACAGCTGGTTGAAGCGCACCGCGAGGTCACGGGCCAGTTCCAGGTGCTGGCGCTGGTCGTCTCCGACCGGGACCTCGGTCGCGCGGTAGGCCAGGATGTCGGCCGCCATCAGGACGGGATAGGTGAACAGCGAGACCCGCGTCTGCGGCCGGTCGCGGCCCTTCTCCTTGTACTGGATCATCCGGCCCAGTTCACCGACGTACGCCGTGCACTCCAGCAGGTAGGAGAGTTCGGCGTGCGCAGGGACGTCACCCTGTCGGAACAGCACGCACACGGACGGGTCGAGCCCGGCCGCCAGGTAGAGCGTCGCGGCCTCCCGGGTCAGCGCGCGCAGCCTGGCCGGGTCGTGATCGACGGTGAGGGCGTGCAGGTCGACGACCGAGAACAGGCATCGAACCTCATGCTGTACGTCGACGAACCGGCACAGAGCACCCAGGTAGTTCCCCAGGGTCAGGCGTCCGGTGGGCTTGATACCGGAGACGACGAGGCGTTCCGCCTCAGTGCGCTGATCCTCGGTCCGCTGATCCTCGGTTCGCTGAGCCTCGGTGGGCTGGGCCGGCTCGGTGGGCTGGGTCATGGCTCGCTCCTCGGGTACGGACGCACCGCCCGACGGGATCGGCCCACGCGAAACGGCCGCCCTCGCCGGAGCGGCCGTCAACGTCAGTCTGCTGTGCGCACGTCGGTGGGACCGCCCTCAGGCGGCCCACCAGAGCTGTGGTGAACCCGTACGCACATTTCCACGATATCGCCTCACCTTCGGCGCCGCGCACCCGCCGCAGCCTGGCCACCTCGCCGTCCACACGGCCGCTGCAGTTCGGAATCGGTCCGTGAATCGGCCGGGCGTTTCCGCGGAAACGCCTCCAGCGATGCGGCCTCGTCCGTCAGCACCCCTCGATACGATTCGAACATAGGTTCTATGACTGGAGAGTGGCCGGTGATGACGATGCTCAATCCGATCAAGCACGAGGCGGTCGTGGCGGCCGAGCGCCTGGAGGCCGAGATCTGCGAATTGGCAGGTCATCTCGCGGCGGCGACATGTCGCTTCTTATTACTTCTGGCGGAGTTCGACCGTCGTGAGGCGTGGGGTGGCTGGGGCATCCGCTCGTGCGCGCAGTGGTTGTCCTGGAAGTGCGGCATCAGCCCGGCGACCGCTCGTGAGCAGGTACGCGTGGCGCGTGCCCTCGAGGAGTTGCCGGTCACCACGGAAGCGTTCTCATCCGGTCGGCTGTCGTACTCGAAGGTCCGTGCGCTCACCCGGGTCGCGACATCCGACAACGAGGCGGCACTGGTCGAGACCGCCCTGGTCACCACCGCCGCGCAGCTCGAACGGATCGTCGTCGGCATGCGCAACGCCACCCGCGACGACGTCGCCGAACGCCACGCCCGCCGAAAGGTCACCTGGCGCCACGACGACGACGGCTCGTTCGTCATGTCGATCCGCCTCGACCCCGAGGAGGGCGCGGTCGCCCTGGCGGCCCTGCGCGCCGCCCAAAGTTCCGGCTCCGATTCCAGCTCTGGCTCGGCCGCCGGCTCCCGCTCGGCCTCTGGCACTGACTCGGACTCTCCCTCTGTTTCCGGCTCTGGGAAGGCGTCCCCCCAGGCCGTCGACACAGACAACGTTTCCACGGAAACGCCTTCCATCGTCAAGGGTGAGCCCCTCGCGCTTCCGGACGCCCTCACCGCCATCTTCACCGCCTACGTCAGCGGGAAGGTGCGCGACGCGAGCGATCCGGAGGCATTCCAGGTCATCATCCACACCGACGCCGAGACCATGGCCGCCGAGAGCCACCCCGCACCGGCCACACCGCCCGGCGGCTCCGCACCACAGAAGCGCCCCACGCCCAGGACGGCACCCGCGCCGGAGAAGGCCCCCACCCGGGAGGGAAACGCCACGCGAACAAGGACCTCCACATCGGACGGCGACCCCACACTGGACAGCAACCATGCGCCGGACAGCCACCTCACTCCGGACGGCAACCTCGCTCCGGACGGCAACCTCATACCGGACAGCGGCCTCGCTCCGGACAGCGGCCTCGTACCGGAAGACGACACTGGCGCACCCGGCGGCCACCTCGACGACGGGCCCGCCCTGCATCCCGACACCGCACGACGGCTCGCCTGTGACTCCACCACGGTCACACTGATCCACCGGGCCGACGGCAGCCTCCTCGACGCGGGGCGCAGAACCCGCCGGATCGGAGTACGACTCCGTCGCGCCCTACGCACCCGCGACCAGGGGCGATGCCGCTTCCCCGGGTGCCAGAGACGAGCGCACCTGCACGCTCACCATGTCGTGCACTGGAGCCGGGGAGGCCCGACCAACCTGGACAATCTCACCTCGCTGTGCACCGCCCACCATTGGCTCGTACACGAAGGCGGCTTCCGCATGTGGCTCACCCTGGACGGCGAACTGCGCTTCGCGACGCCGGCCGGAGTCCCCATCCCGGCCGTACCGGTCCCAGAAGCAGTCACCGGCGACATCCAAGATCAGCATCTGGCCGTCATCACGCCCGACACCACCGTGCCCGCCTGGGACGGCACCCCACTCGACCTCGCCAACGCCGTTCTAGCCCACCTGCAACCGGCTCGCCCTGTCGCCCGGGTCGCCTGAGCCCGCGGGTGGCGCGCCCGGACGGAGACGGACGGCGGTGAACTGTGCGCCATCCCACCGGAACCCGCAACCGGCCTGACGCCGGTCACCTGCACGGCCAACGCCGGCGGTCGCTGTGTCGCCCCTGCCACGAGGCGGTCGTCGTACAGCCTGGGGTGGTCACCGACACCCGGCTATCCGGCGCGGACGCCTTCGATGAAGGCGGCGGCGATGTCGAGCATCTCGCCGGTGGTCGTCGTGGTCTGCTGCAGGTCGATGAAGATCTCGTGGACGCCCGCCCCGGCGGCCGACCGCGCGTAGTCGATGAGCTGGCCGACCGTGCCTCTGAAGGGGATCTGGTCGGGCTCGGCCTTCTCCCCGGTGAGCCGGGGGTTGAGCCGCTGCACGAGCCGCAGAGCGGACCGGTCGCGGCCGGCGGCGTCGGCCTCCCGCAGGATGCTCTCCCACATGCCGGTGAGGTAGGGCAGGGGCATGCCGACCCCCAGCCAGCCGTCGGCCCGCCGGCCGACCCGGCTCAGGCCGGCGGGCGTGAAGCCGGCGAGCAGGATGGGTGGGCGAGGACGCTGCACGGGCTTGGCGCCGATCGTCGACGGGGGGATCGAGAAACGCGGCCCGTCGTGCTCCACCACGGCGTCGGACCAGATCTTCTCGAGTACGTCGAGGGTCTCGTCGAGCCGGGCACCCCTGCCTGCCCAGGACACGTTCACGGCCTCGTACTCGTCGCGCGACCACCCCAGGCCGAAGCCGGCGTCCAGGCGGCCGTGACTGATCAGATCGAGGGTGGTCAGGGTGCGGGCGAGGAGCACCGGCGGGTACCACAACACGTTGAGGGTGCTGGTGCCCAGGCGGACCCGGTCGGTGACGGCGGCCGCCAGCGTCAGCACGCCGATCGGATCGAGGAAGCTCAGGTACTCAGGCGGCAGCGTGCCGTCTCCGCCCGGGTAGCGGTCGGCGGGATCGAGCGGGGCGAGAATGCGGTCGCCCGCCCACAGGCCGTCGAATCCCATGGCCTCGGCGGCCCTGCTCACCTGGACGATGTCGTCCGGATTCGTGAACGCGCCGTACTGCGGAACGGCCAGCCCGATGCGCATGGTGGAATCTCCTCGGACGAGAGTAGCTAATGGGATGCGGCCGCCTACCGCCGGTCATCACGTGCGGGTCAGGTCTCGTACGAAATGCTCCGGCAGCGTCTCTCCGTTAATCCCCCGGAAACAGTGTCACCCCACTGATCCCAGCCCTTAAAGATCTTGTTAATTCAACCGGCCGCCTCTCGCACGGTGTGATCGATACTGCTTTGATCTGGATGCCCCGCCCCCGGTGAAGGAGTCTCGTCGTGCCCCCCATCCTCACCCGCGTCCGGAGTCGCGTCATCGCGGCCGCAGTCACCTCGACCACCCTCCTGGCCATCGGGCTCGGCGCAGGACTGGTGTCCGGCGCCCATGCCGACTCCACCGACAAGCCGCTCCCGGTCGACCTCTCGACGGCGACCGGGGGCCTGCTCGAGAAGCTGCTCGACAGCGGCAAGATCACGTCCAAGGGCCTGGCCGAGGCCTACCTCGCCCGCATCGCGCAGCTCAACTCGCACGGTCCCGGCCTCAACGCGGTGCGGGCCCTCAACCCGAACGCCGTAAAAGAGGCCTCCGGGCTCGACGCCGAACGCAAGCGGCACCGTGTCCGTGGCCCGCTGCACGGCATACCCGTGCTCGTGAAGGACAACATCGACGTCGAGGGGATGCCGACCACGGCCGGCTCGGTCGCGCTGAAGAGCTCCTACCCGAAGGACGACGCGCCCCTGGTCAAGCGGCTGCGGGGGGCGGGCGCGGTGATCCTCGGCAAGACCAACCTCACCGAGTTCGCCAACTTCATGACCTCGGGGATGCCGTCGGGATACAGCTCCCTCGGCGGGCAGGTGCTCAATCCCTATGACGTCAGCCAGACTCCGAGCGGTTCGAGTTCGGGTTCGGGCTCGGCAGCAGCCGGCGCGCTGGCGGCGCTGACGGTCGGAACCGAGACCTCGGGCTCGATCCTCAGCCCGTCCAACGCCAACTCCCTGGTGGGCGTCAAGCCCACGATCGGCCTCATCAGCCGTACGGGCGTCGTTCCCATCTCGGCGACGCAGGACACCGCCGGCCCCATGACCCGCAGCGTGTACGACGCCGCCGCGATGATGACCTGGATGAAGGGCGTCGACCCCGAGGATCCGGCGACCGAGGCCGGTGCCCCGTACGCCTCCACCGACTACACCAGGTCGCTGTCCACGTCGGCGCTGCAGGGGACCCGGCTCGGCTACGTCGAGTCGGCCGATCCCGTCTACGCCGAGGCGCTGAACGTCCTGCGCCGGGAGGGCGCGACGCTGGTCCCCGTCACGCTGAGCACGTCCGGGCTGCCGCCGAGCATCCTGACCTATGAGTTCAAGCGCGACCTCAACGCCTATCTCGACCGGCTGCCGGACAGCGCGCCCATGGACACGCTGGCGGACATCGTCGCCCACAACGACGCGAACGCGACCGCGGCCACGAAGTTCGGGCAGACACAGCTCACCGCGTCGCAGGCGGTCGATCTCGAGGCCGAGAAGGCGAAGTACGAGGCCGACCGGGAGGCCGGACTCACGCAGAGCCGAGCGCGTATCGATGACGCGCTTTCGCAGAACAACGTCCAGTCGATCCTGTTCCCGGGCAGCGGCTCCGCCGGCATCGGCGCCCGCGCGGGCTACCCGACCGTGATCGTCCCTGCCGGTTACTCGCCGGCGAATCGCCGCCCGGTGGGACTGTCGTTCCTCGGCACGGCTTTCTCGGAGGCGAAGCTGCTCGGCTTCGCCTACGACTACGAGCAGGCGTCACACGCGTGGCGGCCGCCGTCGCAGATCAACCCGACGCTCTTCCAGTGCGCCGTCGCCCCGGCACCCCGGCACTGCGCACCGTAAGAGCGTCCTCGACGCCGGCGACTCGGGTGACCGGAGGAACCGCTGACAGGGGCGGCTCCGGCGACGAACGCCTCCAGCGGGATTCGTCCGAAGGGTTCGGCGCGGGAAGGAACGACAACGGCGGCGAGCGCGAGATGCGTGACTGACCCGCTCTAGGCGTCGATCACGTCGCGTCGCTGGGCGATCTCGGTCAGAGCGTCAGGTCTCATCTCGCAGGAACTGCACTGGGCCCGTCCCGTCCGACGACGGGAGCGACATCGGGCCGGGGGCGTAGCTTTCCTGGTCGGCCAGCATGCGGGCGAAGGGTCCGTCTCGGGCCTGCAACTGCCGGTAGGTACCGCGTTCCGCGATGCGGCCGGCCTGCAGGACAGCGATCTCGTCGACGTGACCCAGGGTGCTGAGCCGGTGGGAGATGACGATGACGGTGCGCCCCTGGGTGAGGCGTTCCAGCGCGCGCAGGACCTCGGCCTCGGCCTCGACATCGAGATTCGTGGTGGGCTCGTCGAGGATGAGGATCGGGGCGTCGCGGAGGATGGCACGGGCGATGGCGATGCGCTGACGCTGACCACGCGAGAGGTTCTTGCCCTGCTCGCGGATCTCTGCGTGGTAGCCGCCGGGCAGCCGGGCGATCGTGTCGTGGATGTGGGCCTGCCGGGCGGCGTCCATGACCTGGTCGTCGGTGGCGTCCGAATGGTCCAGGGCGATGTTGTCCCGGAAGGTCCCCTCGAACAGGACCGCGTCCTCCGGCACGATGGCGATGTTGTTGCGGAGGATGCCAAGGGGGTACTCGCGGACGTCCACACCGTCGACGGTGACGGTGCCCTGCCATGGCTGGTAGAAGCGGGGCAGCAGGCGGGTGAGGGTGGTCTTGCCGCTGCCGGACAGACCGACCAGGGCGAAGCTGCTGCCGACGCGGATCTCCAGGTCGACGCCGTGGAGGACCGGACGGTTCGGCTCATAGCCGAACACGACGTCGTGGTAGGCGATGGCACCGTGGACGCGCGCCGGGCCGGTGTAGCGCTCGGGTCGGGAGGGTTCCTCCGTGGGTTGGTCGAAGATCTCCTGGATGCGCCCGGCCGCGGCGGCGGCGGTGGAGGCCAGCACCGTGAGCTTGGACAGGTCGCGCATGGGCCGGTACAGCAGTTTGGAGTAGGTGAGGAAGACGGTCAGGGTGCCGACGGTGAGGCTGGCTGCCGGGATGGTGAGGAATCCCAGTGTGTAGCTGTGGCCGGCGGCGATCCAGCCACCCAAAGTGATGATCACAACGTTGTTCACGGTGATGAGGAGGATGACCAGGGGGTTGAACTCGGCCTGGCGGCGTCCGGCCCGCAGACCGAAGCGTCGTTGCTGGGCGACGTGACCGCCGAAGATGCGGGCGGCCCAGCGCTCTAGGGTGAACGCCTTGAGCTCGACGATCGCGGTGATCGCGGCGTTGGCCACGCGAGCGATTTGACCGGCGGCGCGAGCGGCCTCCTTCGCGTTGCGCTTGACCCACCGGGTGTAGAGCAGAACGGTCAGGAACAACGCCGGGGCGATGCACATCGACAGCACGGTGAACTGCCAGTTGATCATCAGCATGACGATGAGGATCCCGGCCAGGGTGAGAATCCCGGACAGCAGGTCGACCAGTCCGTCGGCGACCAGCTTCTCGATGTCGGTGACGTTGCCGCTGATCCGCTGCACGACCTCGCCGACCTGCTGGCGCACGTGCCAGTCGAGGGAGAGGTCCTCGACGTGCGCGAAAAGCCGCTTGCGCAGCCTCGCCCCCAAGTCCTGGCCGACGACAGCGGCGATCGACAACTGGACGAACGCGACCACCGCGCCGATCAGACCGAGCACGAGGAACATCAGCCCGCCGAAGAGGAGGACACTGAGATCGGTGTGGACCTCGCCGGTGGTCAGGCCCCCTCGGGCGCCGAAGTGATCGAAGTAGCTCAGCAGCCATCCGGTGAACGGGATCGCCGGATCCCGATGGTTGACGATCTTGTCGAGGATGATTTTGAAGGGGAACGCGGACAGGACGTCGCTGGCCACCGCGACGAAGGACAGAAGGGCTGCGACCAGGACCAGCAGACGGTGACCCTGCAGGTGCCGATACAGAAAGCGGATCATCCGTCCCGCCCTCCGGCGGACCGTTCCAGGCACCGGTCGATCCCGGCCACGGCCGCCCGCACCTCGTCGACGCGCGGGCTGCTCACGCGGCGCACCCGCCGTGACGCGATCTTGAGGAGCACAGCGGCTTCGAACGCGCTGGCGCGCCGCTGCAGGCCGGCGCGGAGGTCCGGCACGCCGCGGGATGCCAGCGCCGCCAGGTAGGCGCCGAGGAAGGCGTCCCTGGCCGCCGCGTACCAGGTTCGGGTGCCGCCCCGGTCGCAGTCCAGGGCGGGTGGGCGCAGATAGGCGAGGAAGTATCCGACGTCGAGCGCCGGATCGCCCAGGCCGGCGCCGTCCAGGTCGGTGATGACCGGCTGGTCGGTGCCGCAGAAGACAAGCTGGCTGGGTTTGAACGCGCCGTGGACGAGGACGGGGCTTTCGACCTCGGTCCTTGCCAGCGTTTCAGTGAGGCGCCGGGTCACCCGGCCCAGCTGACCGGCGAGCTCAGGGACCGCGCCGGCCAGAGCTTGTGACCACTCGCTCACCCGGGCCGCGTAGGCGGGGCCGGACGGCGCGTACCGCTCCGGTGTCACCCGGCTGGTGTGCATCCAGGCCAGCGCCGCCGCGGTGCCGGCCAGCGCGGCACGAGGCGGGTCCGCCGCGGAGCACAGCCGCCTGGACGGTCCCAAGCGGGCCGAACCCGTCACATGACCGCCACCGTGGGCACCGCCTGCGACCTCGGTCAGCACCAGGCCCAGGTCCTCCACCAGCGCCAGCGGCCGCGGCACAACGGGGGGTACGGACGGGGCCGCCGGGTCATCCGGTCGCCGGAGCGGGCGCAGCCGGTCAAGCGGCCGGTCGAGCGCCGCCCACAGCCGCTGGGTGAGCCCGTGGACCACTGCGGCGTCGGCGGGGTCGTTGTAGAGCTTGCCGAAGAAGACCAGCTCTTCGGCGGTGGCCGACCGCACGTGGTACCGGAGTACGCATCGGGTGCCCGGCTGGTAGCGGACCGGGCTCACCCGCATCTCGGTCACCGGTACGCCCACATCGCCGAGGACCGCGTGGGCCGCGGCCGTCAGCGCCGTGGCCAGCCGGCCGTCCGGTGGGCTGGTGGCGAAGGCGGCGGGAAGTCCGGGGAGGTCGACGTCGTGGGGAAAGGCCTGCACGCTGAGGCCGATCTGGGGGCAGCGCACGATGCCGGGCCAACAGCCGCGGAACTCGGCCGGGGCGGCGGAGGCGAGCAGCTCATCGATACAAGGGTCTCCCAGTGCCGGTTCGGCCAGCCGGGCGGTCACCAGCGGGCGGGACGTCCCGCCGGATCGCCGCCGGTCCTGCCGGCGATAGCACACCGTCAGCCCCCGTCCGGGTTTGCGGCGCACGGACACCACCCGCAGTGCCGCCGGGCCGGGCCCGCTGCCGCCCCTACCGCCGTCGTCCCCGGTGTCTTCGAGTGCCGCGACCAGGCGGCCCACCGCCTGATGGAGGGCGGCCACCGGTACTGTCGCCGCCTGGCGCCGCTCCACAGGGGCGAGGGTGGACACTCCGCGCCGGGACACGCCGGGCCGGGACACGCCGGGCCGGGACACGCCGGGCCGGGACACGCTGGGCCCGGGCACCCCACGGGATCCTCCGGTCGCCGCCGCGGCAGCGGGCATCGGGAGCCCGCGGCCCAGCCCGGCGCCCTCGTGAGCGGTCTCGCGACCGGCACGGAGGGGGATGACGGCCGCGCCCCTGGTACGCCGCGCACTGCCCGCTGCGGCCAACCGCAGGATGCAACGAGCCACCAGCAGGACGGCGTCGGGCACATGCCGGAAGCTGGGGAAATCGTTGATATCGACCACCACCCAGCCGTCCGGCCCCTGCAGCAGATCCACCCCGTATAAGTCCAGCCCGAACACGTCGCCCACGGCTGCGGTCAGCGCGGCAACCTCGGTCGTCAGCGGCGCCGGATGGCCTTCTATCGTGACCTCCGGGTGCAACGGCGAGCGCTGGACGGTCGCGTACAGTTCCCCTGCGATGCTGTAGACCTTGAAGTCCACGCCGGGGTTGGGGACATACGGCTGGGCGAGCAGAAAGCCTTCACCGGCCAACGGATCCACGAGGTCGGCCAACTCAGCGCGGTCCCTCACCAGATGGACCGCGCGTCCCGAGCTCCCGCCCGAGGGCTTGACCAGGATCGGGTAGTGCTCGGCCGGGATCTGCGGCAGCAGCGCGGGAGCGGCTGCGAAGTAGGTGATCGGGAACGGCAGGCTGGTACGCCGGGCGACGGCCGCCGCCACCGCCTTGTCCCGGACCAACCGGACCGCTCGGGCGTCATTGATCGTGGTCAGCCCACTGGCGGCCACCGCATCCAGCACGCTCATGCCCGGACCGCCCGAAACGGTTTTCAGGACCCAGGCATCGTGGGTGCTTTCGTACGCCAACTCGGAGATCCTGGTGACCGATCCCCGCGGCTCGAACACATCGACATGATGCCCCCATTCGGCCAGCCGGCGGGCCACGGCCAACGGCATCTTGTCGTGGCGGTAGCAGTCCTCGACGATGAAACAGAGCCTCATGGGACCGCGCCTCCCCCGTCATCGGCGACGGCCCGGTCCAGATAACACGGGCCTCACCGTCCGGTGCTTTCCAGCGCTCGATGCTTTCCAGCGCTCGAACCCCGCGCTCGGGTACGAGTGGCCCCCGAGTGCCAGCCCCTGGCCCCGGGGTACAACTTACGTCCGATTTTACCTCAGTAGTTAGGTCAAGCTTACTCACGTTGTGAGGTGCGCCTTACTACACTGCTTGCACTGGATGCCAACATCGCGCTCCAGTGCGACGTTGACCACGTGCGCACCGCTCGAGCTGGTCGTGGGCGAGCCCGCCTACGTGGTCGCGGTGGCGACCGGGCCCTCGTGCGGGAGTGACGTTGAACGAGCTGCAGAAGCAGGTACAACAGGCCGTCGGCGAGCTGGTCGAGTCGGGGGCCGAGCGGGGCATACAGGTCGCCGTCTACCGGCACGGCGAGCCGGTGGTCGACGCGGTGGCCGGGGTCGCCGACCCCGAGACCGGCCGGCCGGTGACCTCCGAGACGGTGTTCTACAACTTCTCGATCGGCAAGGGAGCGACCGCGACGGTGGCGCACGTGCTGGTCGAGCGAGGGGTCTTCGGGTACGACACCCGGGTCGTCGAGCTGTGGCCCGAGTTCGGCGCGCACGGGAAGGACGGCGTGACGGTACGGCACGTCCTCACCCACTCGGCCGGCGTACCGGGCGTACCGCCGGACACCACGCCGGAGGATCTGTGCGACTGGGAGAAGATGTGCGCGGCGATCGCCGACGCGGAGCCGTGGTGGGAGCCGGGCACCGAGGTCGGCTACCACGCCTACACCTTCGGCTACCTCGTCGGTGAGATCGTCCGCCGTGCGACCGGCAAGCCGATCTCGGAGGTCCTTCGCGAGGAGGTCGCCGGGCCGCTGGGGGTGGCCGACGAGCTCTACTTCGGGGTACCGGTCTCCGAACACGGCAGGTTGGCCCGACTCGAGGACGTGGAGGGCGCCGCGCAGATGATGGCGGAGATGCCGCAGGATCTGCCGATGTTCCGGGCCGCGCCGCCCTCGCTCTACCCGACGGCGGAGCTGGGCAACCGTCCCGACATCCTCGCCGCCGACATCCCGGCCGGCGGCAAGACCTCGGCCCGTGCCATCGCGCGCATGTACTCCGCCGTGCTCGGCGATCTGGCGGACGTCCGGCTGATCTCCCGGGACCGGCTGCGAGAGGCGACGGCCGTGGCGGCGAGCGGCATCGACCAGGTCTTCGGCAACCCCTCCTCGTGGGCGCTGGGCTACAGCCTCGGCGTGCCCGGCACCACCGGCGCCGGCGATGAGCACGCCTTCGGAATGGCGGGGGCGGGCGGCAGTTACGCCTACGGGAACCCGGCCACCGGCATCGCGTTCGCGCTGACCAAGAACAGGCTCACCATGGACTTCACCGCCGTCACCGAGATCAGCGAAATCGTGAGCAGGGCGGCCACGAACGGCTGACCCTCGGCCCGCCAGCCGTCCTTCGCCGCCACCGGCCGGTCTGAAGCGGGAGCATGCTCGCGCGCATCGGTTCGGCGAGTTGGCGGACCGCACCGGTGTCGCCGCCTCCGCCTTTCGCTACTGGGAGGAGCTCGGCCTGCTCCCGGCGCCTGCCCGGGTCTCGGGCCGGCGGCGTTATCGGCGGCCGGCGGTCGAACTGGTCGGCGTGAGGCCGGATCATCCCTCGAACAGGCGCACCCTCACTGACCTCGACCGGCCTCGACACGCCGAGCCGATGTTTGCGCGAGTGATGATCTTGCAGTATTGACACGCCGTGCGGCGGCAAACATGATCTTCTCGAGTCGTTGATCAAGGACTCGTCCTTCGACCTCCCTGGTGGTGACCCCGATGAAGGTCTCTGTCCGCCGGCCCATAGCTCGTACCGTTCTGACGCTCTGTACAGGTCTCGCGATGACGGTGACGAGCGTGCTCATGTCCACGGTCCCGGCGAGCGCCCAGGCGGCGCCCGGGACGAAGACGGGCGCCGAGGCGTCCGCCCTGCCCAGCGGGCGCACCGACTACCGTTCCCTCGCCGACTACGAAACCGACCTGGCCGAGCTGGCCCGCCGCCACCCGAGGCTGGTGAAGCCGATCACCCTGCCCGAGCGCACCCACGAGGGCCGCGTCGTACGCGGCGTCGAGATCACCGAGAACGCGGCCGGGCGCGACGGCAAGCCCGTGCTGCTCGTCGTCGGGATGCACCACGGCAACGAATGGCCGTCCGGCGAGGTCACCATGGAGTTCGGCCTCGACCTCGTACGGAACTACGGCCGGGACCGCCAGATCACCGGGCTGCTCGACAAGACGCGCATCGTCCTCGTGCCCATCGTCAACGTCGACGGGTTCGTGAAGAACACCCGGCGTAACGCCAACAACGTCGACATGAACCGCAACTACGGCTTCGGCTGGGGCGAGTCGCCTCCGTACCAGGGCGCCGCTCCGTGGTCGGAGCCGGAGACGCGCAACGTACGCGATCTGATCTCCACGCGCCAGGTCACGACGTTCCTCACCATGCACACCTGCCTGGCCAACATGCTCTACCCGCCACTGCAGCACAAGGCCGGGCTCCCTCAGGACATCGGCGCCTTCCGGTCCTTCGCCGACGCGATGGGCACGCAGAACGGCTACTACCACACCACCTCGGCGGACGACTACGAGACGTCCGGCGAGGTCATCGACTGGTCCTACTACGCCACCCGCGGGCTGGGCGTCACCGTCGAGGTCTGCACCACCCCGCTCACCCTTCCGCGGACCTTCCAGAGCCTCGTCGTCGACCAGTACCTCGGAACGAACGGGTTCGAGGGCAAGGGCGTCCGGGGCTCCTTCGTCACGGCGCTCCAGCAGGCGGCCGATCGCGAGGCGCACTCCGTCATCACCGGAAAGGCGGCCCGCGGCGCGGTGCTGCGCATCACCAAGGACTTCCCGCTGTGGACCAACCCGGTCGCCCAGCCCGACGGGACCACCCGGCCGCTCGCCTTCGACAACCACCTCACCTCCACCATGGAGGTCAGCGACCGCAGTGGGCACTTCACCTGGGACGTCAACCCATCGCTTCGCCCGGTGCCGCCCTATCAGGCCGACGGCGTGCACACCGAGCACCCCGGCTTCGTACAGGAGTCCTGGACCCTCACCTGCGCCCGCCCGGACGGGACGGTCCTGCAGACCGCCAAGGTGCGCGTCGACCGTGGTGAGCACGAGCGGATCGATCTCAAGCAGTGCCGTGAGCGATTCCACCCGAAGGCCGAGCATTAAGGCCGGGTACCTGCGTGATCAATCGACCAGATATTCGAAGTTGCGTCATTCAAGGCTGAACAGCCATAGGCCCGTCCCGGGACACGACCCTCCAAGAATGGATCTCTCTATGCTCACAAGGCGTTCTCGATGGTTGTCCACTGCATTGGCGGCGGTGCTCGCCGGCGGCACCTTGGCGTTGGCCACGCCGGCCGCCGCGGAGCCGGGAACCGCCCAGTGCTCCCCCAACACCGGCGATGTCGGCGCTGAATCCTGGACCGATCATGCCGAGCTCGGCGCTGCGCTCAGTAACCTCGCCGCCCAGCGCCCCGGGATCGTGACCGTCGAACAGGCGGGCACGTCCAACCGCGGGCGCGCGATCTGGTCGGCCCGGGTCGGCACCGGCCCCGAAACCGTCCTGGTCACCAGCGAGATCCACGGTAACGAGAAGACCGGCACCGACGCCGTCGTGAGCCTGTTGCGCACGCTGTCGGCCAACACGCCCTACGCACGTCAGCTCAGGGATCGCATCACCCTCGTCGCGATCCCGAAGATGAACCCCGACGGCGCGGAACTCGACAGGCGCGGCAACGACCGCACTTGGGGCGAAGTCGTACGAGATTTCCCCCAGCTGGCCGGCGCGCAGCCGGCCTGGAACTACTACACGGGGAGCACTCAGGGCGACGACTACGCCTCCCGGCCCGGATTCGACGTCAACCGCGACTACAACCCTGACCTCGACTACGTGCCCAAGGCCGGGGACTTCCCCGGTACCTCGAGCCGGCCCGGTTGGTACATCCACCCCGAGTCGCGTACGGTGCGCGACGTCTACCGGCGGCTCGCAGCTGAGAAGGGCGGCGTGGACGCTTACGTCGACCTGCACCACCAGGCCCCCTGCTACCTGGACGAGCACGGCGAGAACTGGGTGACCATGTCGATCTCGGGACAGTTCGTGCCCGACCCGCGCAGCCCTGCGGGCGCGAAGTACGCCGAGTACGCCGACCGCTATGACTTCGACCTATCACGCCAAATCAACGTGGCCGCCTACGACGCGCTGCGGAGCTACGGCAACTCGGCGTTCGGCAACATCACGCTGTACCCGCAGAACCAGGACCTTCCCGGCACCGGCCTCGGCAGCTTCGCGCTCAACGGCTCGGGCACGACCCTGTTCGAGGTGCGAGGACAGACCCAGAGCTGGGGAGCGAAGAAGCGTGGACAGCTGATCTCGACCGTCGAACGCGGCCTCACCGGGATTCTGGAGGGGCTCGGTGATGGCTCACTGCACCGCATCGATCCCAACCGGTACAACGAGATCCCCGAGACACAGCGCTAGACCGTACGGCGTCCGATAGGGCCCGCCACCAGCCTGCGGACGCCCGTACAGACGATCCGGAGGATGCCTGTCAGCCCGCCCCAGGGCCGGGCGGACAGGCATCCTCATGCCGCGCCAGATCCGGCGGAAGGCGGCACGAGTCGATTCAAGCGGTGCCGCGAGTGATTCTCGCCCGGCAATCTTTCCGAAACAGGCACGAAAACGATCTTTCTCTAGCCGCGTACAGGGCCGGTCATCCAGGGTCGGTCATGGGGTCGGCGGCGCCCGCGGCTGCGAACGCGCCCGCTCGGGCCGCCGTCGCCGCGTCGCCGGCCCATCGCTCGACGAGGTCCGGACCCGCAGGCGTACGGAGGAGCACCATCTCGTGGTAGAGCGGCGCGGTGGCCGCGACGAGGAGCCGACGCGCGTCGGTGCGCGCGGGTACCTCTCCGCGTTCGACTGCGCGCCGCACGATGACGGAGCAGCGGGCGTACCGGTCGGCCCAGAAGAGCCGGAGGGCCTCCCCCGCCTGCTCCGAGCGGAATGACGCCGCGATCAACGCTGTGGTGATCGGGGGGTCGCCGGTCAGTGCGGCGTGTACCTCGCGATTGACCGCGACGAGGTCGCCTTCGAGCGAGCCGGTGTCCGGCGGGCTCCAGTCATCGCCGGTGGCCTCGGCCAGGACGTCGGCGAGCAGCCCGCCGACGTCGCGCCAGCGCCGGTAGACCGTCGTGCGGTGCACGCCCGAGCGATCGGCCACGACGTCCACACTGAGCGCGTCGTAGCCCTGCTCGACCAGTTGGTCCCGTACCGCGTCGAGTACCCGGCGGCGGACCTGCGCGCTGCGCCCGCCGGGTCGGCGGGCCGGGGCGGCGTCGATCGGGTGCGACGGCGACGGGAGCGGCGCGCCGGGAATCTCGCTTGTGGATCGCGTCGGGATCATGGCATCATCTTATCGCTACATCCGTCGCGTTAAGGAGGTCGAGATGCTCCTGTGAAGCGTTCGCCGTGTCCCCCGGCCCCGCCAGGCGGGAACCGATCACCGACGCTTCGGAGCATCCGATATGCCTTCCCAGATCAGCATGCACGCCGTGTCGAAGTCCTATGGCGACCGGATCGTCCTCGACTCGGTCACCTGTGCGATCTCCATCAATGACCGCACCGGGATCATCGGCGAGAACGGCTCGGGCAAATCCACCGTGCTGCGCCTGCTCGCCGGGCGCGAACGGCCCGACGAGGGCCGTGTCACGGTCAGGGCCGACGGCGGCGTCGGTCATCTCGCGCAGGACACCGCGCTACCGGCGCACCTCAGCGTGCGGCAGGTCATCGACGCCGCCCTGGCCGAGCTCCGGACGATCGAAGCGCGGTTGCGGGAGCTGGAGCCGATGCTCGCCGCCGGTGATGAGCGCGACCTGACCGAGTACGGGGACCTCGCGACGGTCTTCGAGCTCCGGGGCGGCTATGACGCCGACGCCCGGGTCGAGCGGGCGCTGCACGGCCTGGGCCTGGCCGGTCTCGACCGGGACCGCCGGCTCGGCGGTCTCTCCGGCGGTGAGCAGGCGCGCCTGCATCTGGCATCGGTCCTGGCCGCCGGCCCCGAGGTGCTCCTGCTGGACGAGCCGACCAACCATCTCGACGACGCCGCGCTCACCTGGCTGGAGGAGCATCTGCGCGGTAGGCGCGGCACCACCCTCGTGGTCTCGCACGACAGGGTCTTCCTCGAACGGGTCGCGACCAACCTGATCGAGGTGGACGCCGACCGCCGTCACCTCGTCCGCTACGGCGGCGGGTACGCCGGCTACCTGGCCGAAAGGGCGGCGGCACGACGGCGCTGGGAACAGGCCCACCAGGAGTGGCGGGCCGAGGTCGACCGCCTGCGCGAGGTCGCGGCGACCACGGCACGTCAGGTCGCTCCCGGCCGGGACATGAAGGACCGCAACAAGATGGCCTACGACCGTGCCGGCGGCCGAGTACAGCAGTCCATCGCCGGCCGGGTCCGCAACGCCGAACAGCGGCTGCGGCGCCTGCAGGAGCACCCCGTTCCAGAGCCGCCGGAGCCATTGCGTTTCACACCGTCACTGAGTACGACCGGAGCCCCCGGCACTGTGCTGGACGCCGCTGACGTGACGGTCCGCGGCCGTCTGCACCTCCTCTCCCTCACCATCAGGGCCGGAGATCGCCTGCTGATCAGCGGCCCGAACGGGGCGGGCAAGAGCACGCTGCTGCGCGTCCTGGCCGGTGACCTGGAGCCGGACACCGGCCGGGTCACCCGACGCGGCCGGATCGGCCACCTGCCCCAGGAGGTCGCCGCCGACCGCCCGCGCCAGACGCTCCTGGCCGCTTTCGCCCACGGACGACCGGGATCGGTGGACGACCACATCTCGCGCCTGCTGTCGCTGGGCCTGTTCGACCTTGACCGGCTCGGGGTCCCCGTCGGCAGGCTCTCCACGGGTCAGCGGCAGCGCCTGGCGCTCGCACGCCTGCTCACCGAACCCGCCGACCTGCTGCTGCTCGACGAGCCCACCAACCATCTGTCCCTCGGCGTGGTCGAAGAGCTGGAGGCGGCCCTCGAGGGGTACCCGGGCGCGCTCATCGTGGTCAGCCACGACCGGCGCCTGCGTCGGCGCTGGCGAGGTGAACGCCTGGCGATGACCGCCGGTACTCCCGTCACCGGCCCGGTTCCGGCGAGCACCTGACGCCACCAGTACTCACCGCCTGCGACACAGAGGAGAACTCGATGCAGCACCTTGCCCGGCCGTCGATCCGGCAGATCCCGGTGGCGGGACCGGAGGCCGGCCCGTACGGCATCACGACCGGCCCGGACGGCGCCCTGTGGTGCACCATGGTCCACGCGGGCCAGGTCGCCCGCCTGACCATCGACGGTCGCGTCGACCATTACGAACTGGAATCCGCCACGGCCGGACCGGCCGTCATCACGCCCGGGCCGGACGGCGCGCTCTGGTTCACCCGGCTTCGAGATCACCGCGTCGGCCGGATGACGACCGACGGCGAGGTCACGTCCTTTCCCGTACCGACTCCGGACGGCGGGCCGTACGGCATCACCACCGGCCCGGACGGCGCCCTGTGGTTCACCGAGATGAACTCCGACCGGATCGGACGCGTCACCGCCGATGGCGTGATCACCGAGTTCTCCCTGCCCACGCAGGGCGCACTGCCGTCAATAATCGCCGCCGGCCCCGACGACGCCCTGTGGTTCACCCTCAACCAGGCGAACGCCATCGGCCGCATCACCCTCGACGGCGAGGCGACGCTCCACCCCTTGCCGACCGCCGACGCCGCGCCGGTCGGGATCGCTCTCGGGACCGACGACGCCCTCTGGTTCGTCGAGATCGCGGCGGGCCAGGTCGGCAGGATCACACCGGACGGCCGCGTTCAGGAGTTCCCTCTTCCGGACCGCACGGCGCATCCCCATGCGATCGTCGCCGATCCGGCCGGGGGCTGCTGGTTCACCGAATGGGGCGCGAACCGGATCGGGCACATCACCGCCGAGGGCCGGATCAGCGAGTACGACCTGCCGACACCCTCATCAGAGCCGCACGGCATCGCGGTCGGCCCCGACGGGGCGGTATGGGCGGCCCTGGAGACCGGAGCGGTCGCGCGCCTGGCAGCGTGAGCCGAAACGCCTCAACCCGATACCGGTGCCGGTGCCGGACCCGAGTGGCCGAGGCACCGGTCATCGGCGTGCGAAGTCGGGGGCGTGTTCGGGGCGCGGTCCGTAGGCGATGAGCCGGGCGGGGAGCCTGCGGAACGGGGCGACGTGGCGGCCGAGGAAGAGGACCGCCCCGGGGGGACCGGACCTCTTGCCCTCGAAGGCCGGGACGAGCATGACCCGCTGCATCACGCGCTGGGCCGCCTGGACGATCGCGGCCGGCCGTTCCCGGCGCTTCTGCACCTTGGCCAGATCGCCGACGGTGACGCGGCCCTGGCACAGCGGCTCGGCCAGCAGACCCGCCGTGGCCACCGCGTCCTGGACGGCGAGGTTGATGCCCATTCCGCCGATCGGGGTCATGGCATGCGCGGCGTCGCCGATGCACAGCAGGCCGGCCGTGAACCAGCGGGGCAGCCGATTCAGCCGGACATCCAGCATGTGCACGTCGTCCATCGTCGAGATGGCGTCGAGCCGGTCGGCGAACTGGGGACGCAACCGGGCGATCCGCTCGCGGAAGCGCTCCACGCCCTCGGCGCGCAGTCGGGCGTCGGCGCCTTTGTGGGTCAGGTAGGCGAGTTGGTAGTAGTCCTCCCGGAACAACGTCATGAGGACCTCGTCGCCCTGGATCTTGGGGATGAGCCTGGCCACCTCACCCTGCTCGTGGGGGTGCCTGGGCAGCCGGAACCACCAGGTGTCGAAGGGCACGGGGAACTCACGCGGTGCAAGGCCCGCCTCCCTGCGCAGGATCGAGTGTCTGCCCTCGCAGGCGACGGTCAGCTCGGCGCGGATCTCGCCCTCACGCCCGTCGCGGGGGCGGTAACGGACACCGGCCACTTTGTCCCCGTCCCTGAGCAGCCCGGTCGTCTCGGTGTTCATCCGGAGGGTGAAGGAGGGCTCCCGCGCGGCCGCGTCGGCGAGGAAGGTGAGCAGGTCCCATTGCGGGATCATCGCCACGTAGTTGTACGGCTCCGGCAGGCCGGCGAAGTCGCCCAGCGTGACCATGTTCCCCTCGGCGTCGGGGATCTCCAGGTTCCCCATCCGGCTCTGCGGCAGGGCGCGGAACCCCTCACCGAGGCCGAGCTCGTCCAGCAGCCGGACGGTCGACGCGTGCACGGTATCGCCGCGGAAGTCACGCAGGAAGTCGCCGTGCTTCTCCAGCACGGTGACCGCTATCCCGGCCCGGGCAAGCAGCAGGCCGAGCATCACGCCTGCGGGTCCCCCGCCGGAGACGAGGACGGTGGTGGTCTCTGACATGAATCCTCCCTTGGAACGAGCGATGACACTCTTATAGAGACGGTACCTCATACGATGTCAGATAAATATCGGTACCATGTGCGGCATGGAGAACGATCTGGTGGCGGCCGCGCTGTCCGCCGCCCGAGAGCGCGGCCAGGACGTGGCCGAGGTTCCGCTGACGGCGATCGCGACCGCCGCGGGCATCTCCCGCAGCACCCTGCTGCGACGACTGGGCGGCACCCGGGCCGCCCTGGACGAGGCCGTACGGCAGGCGGGCGTCGACCCCGGCGGGCGGCCGCCGGTACGGGAACGGGCGATCACCGCGGCCGCCCGGCTCATCGCCGATCAGGGGCTCGGCGCGATCACCCTGGACGCCGTGGCCGACGCGGCCCAATGCTCGCTGCCCAGCCTGCATGTGGTGTTCGAGGGCCGGGACGGCCTGCTCGCCGCCGTCTTCGACCGCTTCGGCCCGGTGCCCGACCTGGAGGCCCTGGCCGCCGACCCGCCGAGCGACGTCGAAGACACGGTCCGGGCGATCTACCGTGCGATGGTCGCGGCGTTCGGGCAGGAACCCCGCGTGCTGCCGGCGGTCTTCGCGGACCTCTTCGGCCGGCCCGGCGGCCCGGCGAGCCGGATGATGCAGGCGACCCTCCCCCGGATGGTGACCAGCCTGCGAGCACTGCTCATCGCCCAGGTGGCGGCCGGCCGCCTGCGCCCGCTGCCGTTCCCGCTGCTCGTACAGCTGTTGCTCGGCCCGATCGCAGCGCACATGCTGCTGCGCCCCACGCTCGATGCGGCGCTGGGCCCGGAACTGCCTCCAGTGGACGAGACATGCGAGATCTTCGCGGAGGCGTTTCTACGCGCCGCCGCGATGCCGTGACCGGGCCGCGGTGGGACCTGGACGCCCGCGCACCCGACGCTGTCCGACATCGAGCACATCAGCTGTTTCGCCCACTTCAGCGGCCCTGCGGTAAGACGATGGGGTGATCTGCCCCTCCCCCACCCCGCAGATCATGGAGTTCGGTTCGATGCCCGTCAATCTGGAGAAGGTCCAGTCCTCCGCGCCCGGCCTGGTCGACCTGTACAAGGCCGCCAAGGTCAACCTGAGCAAGCACGGGCTTGATGCCGAGCGCGCCGCCGTCTACCTGGTGCTGGACCGGTCCGGCTCGATGCGCCGGTACTACAAGGACGGCACCGTGCAGCACCTGGCCGAACAGGCCCTCGCCCTCGCGGCGAACCTGGACGACGACGGCGTGGTACCCGTGATCTTCTTCGACACCGTCGCGCACCCGCCCGTCGACGTGGGTCTCACCGACTACGAGGGCCGCGTGAACCGGGAGCACAAGCGTCTCAAGCACATGGGCACGACCAACTACGCCGCGGCGATGCAGAGGGTCATCGACCACTACGCGGCGTCCGGCGCCACCGATCCGGCCTTCGTCATCTTCCAGACCGACGGATCACCGAACTCGCGCAGCGCCGCGGAGAGGATCCTCTGCGATGCCGCCAAGCTGCCGATCTTCTGGCAGTTCGTCGGATTCGGGGACGACGAGTTCACCTTCCTTCGCAAGCTCGACGAGCTCGCGGTCCCGCAGAAGCGTGCCGTCGACAACGCCGGTTTCGTCGAGGCCGGCCAGGATCCGCGCGCGATCGGCGACGCCGAGTTCTACGGGCGGCTCATGGGCGAATTTCCGCAGTGGCTCGCCGTCGCACGCGCCGAAGGCATCGTCGGCTGACCGGCCGGGCGTGGAAGGCATCGTCGGCTGACCGGCCGGGCGTGGGCGGCGTGGCGATCCCCGATCGCTCGTCATGGCTCCTCGGCCAGCGCCGGATGCCTGGGGTCGTCGACGCGCACGACGGCATCCGCCACCTGCGCGGGCCCGGTCTCCCGCTCGTACCGCTCGTACGCCGGCAGCGTCCACCGCAGCTCGTCGGGGGTCCTACGGAGCAGTGCCCCCGGCGAGAGCCACAGATGTACGGCGAAGTCGAGCGGCAGCCCGCGGCCCAGCAGCAGGGCCCCGTCGAGCAGCAGCACCCCGCCCGGCGACAGGGTGACGTACGGAGCGCGGGTGGCCCGATCGGCGACACTGTCCCACAGCGACGGCAGCACCCGGCCCGAGCCGCCGGGTTCCAGCGGGCCGAGAACCTCCCGCACCAGCGCTCCGGCGTCGAGCCAGCCGGTATAGAGCGCGTCCGGGTCCGTCCGCCCGTACTCCAAGCGAAGCGACGCGGCGCGCAGGAAGTCGTCGGCGGACACCCGGAGAACCTCACGGCCGCGCAGGCGCAAGGGGCCCACCAGCGCATCCGCGAGCCCACCCGGCTCCGCCGCCGGCGCGCCGTCGACAGCCACCCGCGCCCAGGACGACCGGGGCGTCCGGGCGATCCGGTCCGCGAGCTCGTCGACCAGCAGCGATGGGGAGATCGGCCGTATCCGCACTCACACATCCTCACCGAAGCCGGCGTGGGAGCGTACGGCGGTGCCCGGCGGGAGAGGCGATGAGGACGACGCGGGAGCCGACGGACACGGCGCGGGATGGGCGCGTCCGCGACATCGACGCGGTCCGGGGACTCGCGCTGTGCGGCATCCTGTTCGTCAACATCGTGGGGATCACCGGGATGCCCACCGGCTCGGGGGCGGCGTCCTCGCTCCGCCACCACGCGTACGAGACCCTGCTCCACCAGCGGTTCTTTCCGGTCTTCTCGCTGCTCTTCGGGCTGAGCGCCGCGCTCTTCCTGCGGGCCGCGGCGGGCCGCACCGACCGGCCGAGGCTCGCGCTGCTGACCCGGTTCGGCTTTCTGATCCCCATCGGCCTGGTCCACCAGACGCTCCAGCCGCGTGAGGTACTGCTGGTCTACGCCATCGTCGGCATCGCCGTCCTGCTTCCGGCGTCGTTCCTGCCCCCGTGGGCGACGCTGACCGCGGGGGTCGCCGCGACGGTCTACGCGCTCCTCGTCCAGGGCGGCGGTGCGCGGCTCATCCCGGGCCTCTTTCTGCTCGGCATGGCCGCCGCCCAGTACGACCTGCACCGCGGCCTGGACCGGCGCGGTCGCGCGCTCACCCTGGTGTTCGGTGTCAGCACGGTGCTCGCCACCGCGTTGAACACCTGGCAGGTCCGCTCGGGCACCGAGCCGTCCGGCTCCCCGCTCGCCGCGACCGCCGGCGTGGTGACGGCCGCCGCGTACACCTCAGGCCTGCTGGCGCTGCTGCGCACGGCCATGCGGCGGCCGCTGTCGGCGGTACTGGAGCCGCTCGGCCGGATGGCGCTCACCAACTACCTGACGGCCACGCTTCTGGTGGTCGCCGCGGATCAGGTACTGCGGCTCGAACACGACCCGCGGTACGGAACCGTGATGGCCCTCGGCATCGCCGTCCTCACCGCGCAGGCCGTCTTCGGCACGTTCTGGCTGCGCCGTTTCCAGCACGGCCCCATGGAATGGGTATGGCGCTGCCTCACCTGGTGGCGCGTCGTCCCCAACCGCCAGGGGCGGGCTCAGCGCAGCTCGACGTGGTCGCGGTAGGGGTCCAGCCGGGCGTCCTGGACGTCCAGTTCGTGATCTGCACCATACGATCTCCTCCATGACCGAGATCATCGACTACGGGCGATTCGCGGAACGGCTGCGACGGGTGATGCCCCGCTGGGACGTACGCGAACGCACATCCCCGGAGGAGTTCGCCGAGCACTTGGCGGACACCAGCCCGCGCTGGACGCTACTGCGCGAGTTCCAGGAGGAATGGGGATACGAGACGCCCGACGGTGGACCGGTCTGGCCACGCTGGTCCGAGGACGAGCACAAGGCGTATCTGCGGCGGCTCAAGGCCGCGGCGACCGGCGAGGAGGACGACCGCTTCGCCGCGGTCGACATGACGCTCCCGATCCCCAGGGCGCTGGACGAGTGGTGGGATCTGCCTTTCAACTCCTTCACCCACCGGCCTTCCCTCTACTGGACCAACCCGGAGTGGCCGCCCACGGTCCGGCCGGACCCGACCGGCTACGGCGTCGCGGACGGAATTCCCGAGGACAGCCCGCTCGCCGGGCCCGGTGATGAACGCCGCGTCTGCGTGTTCAAGGCCGAGTACCAGTACTGCAACGAGTGGGGCTACCTCGCCGCGGAATCCGCGCTCGCCGACCCGAAGGTGCTGGTCAGCATCGAGGACGGCTGGGTGACGCAGTCCCGATCGGTCACGGAGTTCTTCCTGCAGCTCGCCGTGGAACGGCTGCCCGCGCACTATGGGTGGTCGGTGCACCTGTACGAGGCGGAGCCGGAGCTCGTCGAGCGGGTCCGCCGGACCTTCCCGGAGCTGGGTCTGCTGCCCTGGAGGGAACTGGGCACCGAGACGGTCACCTACGGCGCACCGGACGCGATCATCTATCACGACGTGCGGGAGTTCAGCGACTTCCCGTTCATCGTGCACGCCCGTACCCGCGCGGCCCTGGAGCGGGTCGCCGGCACGCTCGGCGTGGACTGGACCGACCAGCTCGAGGAACCCGCGGCCGAGCAGGAACGGGCGGGCCCCGAGCCGCTGTCGCTCCGGGCCGGAGAGTCCGACCCATCAGAGCCGGTGGACCGTCCTGACGGCCTCGGATGATCCCCTGCCCATTACGGACCCGGCCCCGGTGCCGCTGGCCGAGCTGATCGGCGGCGACGAACCGGCCGGACGCACGGTCTGGGCCGTCGATGCCGGACTCGGCCTGGCCGCCGCGGGCGACCAGGCCGGCGGCCTGTTCCTGTGGCGACTCCACCGGACCGGCGCGGCCCCCGCGACACCGGCCGCGGAGAGCCCTCATTGGATCAGGCCGCGCTGCTGATGGCCGACCTCTCCGAGCACGAGTCCTCATGACGGTCGTGGTAAAGACCAGAGAAGACCCCTGCAACATCGGCATCGAGACCCCGTTCGGCACATCATCGACCGGCACCGCACCGACCTAGAACAAGCCGAAGATCCACGGGACACGACCTAGACGAGATCAACTACGCTGGCATCCGGTTGCCCCCATTGGGATGGATGACTCTGGACCGATGATCCGGGTTGATCGCGACGGTTGACACAGCCGTGCCGAAACGGAGTCGGAGGTATCAGTGCTCGAAGTCAGCGGGCTGATGTGGGGCGCGACGGTCGGCCTGGTCGCCTGTCTGCTCGCAGTGGATCTGATTCTGGCGGCCGCGCGTCCGCATCGGGTCGGGTTCCGCGAGGCCACCGCGTGGTCGGTGTTCTACATCCTTGTGGCGATCGCCTTCGGCGTGTGGTTCGCGATCCGGCACGGTGGTGAGTTCGGCACCGAGTACTTCGCCGGTTACCTCGTCGAGAAGAGTCTCTCGGTCGACAACCTGTTCGTCTTCGTCATCATCATCACCACGTTCGCCGTGCCGGAGGAGCATCAGCACAAGGTCCTGACGTTCGGCATCGTGCTCGCGCTGGTCATGCGCGCGATCTTCATCGCAGTCGGTGCCACGCTGCTGTCGCTGTTCTCGTTCGCGTTCCTCCTGTTCGGCCTGTTGCTGATCTATACGGCGGTGCAACTGTTCCGCCACCGTGACGAGGACCCCGATGTCGAGGACAACGTCGTGGTCAAGGCCGCGCGCCGCGTCCTTCCGATCACCGACGACTTCGTGGGCGGAAAGCTCGTCACTCGCGTTGTGGGCCGCAGAATGGTCACGCCGCTGTTCGTCGTACTGCTCGCGATCGGCGGGATCGATCTGCTGTTCGCACTCGACTCCATCCCCGCGGTCTTCGGCGTCACCGAGGAGCCCTATATCGTCTTCGCGGCCAACGCCTTCGCGTTGCTCGGCTTGCGTGCACTCTTCTTCCTGGTGAAGGGACTTCTGGACCGACTGGTGTACCTCTCCACCGGCCTCTCACTGATCCTTGCGTTCATCGGGGTCAAGCTGATCCTGCACTGGGCGCACGTCGACATCGACGAGCGCGTCCCCGAGATCCCCACACCCCTGAGCCTCGGGGTGATCGTCATCGTGTTGGTGATCGTGACCGCTGCGAGTTTGATCAAGACGCGGCGTGATCCCTCAGCCAAGGCGCACGCCGGCTCACTTCGGGCACACCAGGCCAAGACTGAACAACCTACGGCGCGCTCTTAGGGATGTCCCTTGTGGCGCCTGGATTCTAGATTCGCGACAGAACGTTTCCGCGGAAACGCCTCCCGCCCCCGAGGCGTCGTCTGGGGCCATCTACCGGCTGACCTCGAGGTTCAGCCATGTAATCCGGACGGAATCATCCTTGCGTAGCGTGCCTGCGATGCGGCCTTGTCGGGCATTGTGGGGTTCGCCGGTCCCCTCGTGAGGTTCGCCCAGCGCAGGGGGGTCGTCACGCCGCTCTTACGTTGTCGCTGTTCGGGCTTGTCGCCGGTATTTGCCGGGTGCGGTCCCGTACTGCCGTTTGAAGGCGGTGGCGAAGGCGAACTCCGAGGTGTAGCCGATCTGCTGGGCCACAGTGTTCAGGGGCGCGTCTGAGTCGCGTAGGAGCCGGAGCGCGGTGGTCATCCGCCACCAAGTGAGATAGGTGAGCGGTGGTTGGCCGATCAGTGCGGTGAACCGGCGGGAGAAGGCCGCCCGGGACAGTCCGCCCTGCGCCCCGAGTTCCTCGACCGTCCACTGCCGGGCGGGATCGCGATGGATGCCGCTCAGCGCCGCGATGATCGCCGGGTCGCCCAGCGCCGCCGCCCATCCGGTAGCCGTGCGCTGCTCGGGCTGCTCAGCGAACCAGGCGCGCAGGATGAACAGCAGGAGCACATCGAGGAGGGCGGGCACGACGGCGTCCGCGCCGAGGCGGGAGTTTTCCAGCTCGCCGCCGAGGAGATCGACGGCGGCGCGAAGCTCGGGGTGGTGGCCAAGCCGGGCCGGCAGGTGAACGATCTCGGGAAGGTCGTTCAGCAGCGGGTGCGCCCGGGAGGCGTCGAACTGGTAGGCGCCGCACAGGGTCACACTAGGGACCCCCGAGCCCTGTCCCGCCACGTCCGGCGGGAATTCCTCGCGTTGCCCGAAGTGGAGGCCGTCCTCGCCGGGGACGCAGAAGGGCTCGGTCAAGGGGGTGGAGGGCGTGTCCGCCAGCCCGTGATCGGCCGGCCGGGGAAGGAACACCACGTCCCCTGGGCCCAGCGCGATGGGGGCGCCGTCCGGCCGGAGCAGCCAGCACGCCCCTTGGAGGATCACATGGAAGGCGGCCCCAGGCACGGGCGGATAGCGCCGCCCCCAGGGGGCGTGTCGTCGCACGCGCGCGGAAGCGGGGCGTCCGACGCGCATGGCCGCGATCACGTCACTGAGCACATCCATGAGAGGAGCGTATCGCCATCATCCAGCCACAGAGACGATGGCGTATGAATCCAAGATGTCAAAGCATGGAGCATCTCCGCTGATCGCCATACGGTCATGTGCGAGAGAGGTAATCACCTCTCCTGCAGGGTGCGACCCCCTTCTTGCCATATCAGGAGAGGTCGCGCTGTCGCTGTTCACCGACTTCGAGAACCTCAGCGTCCTCAATCCGGCGGCCCAGCAGGAGGACGCGGCCACCGCCGTGCTGGACCAGGTCGTCGCCTGGGGCGAGGCGCTGCGGCCACTCCGCAAGTAATCGTTTCCGACACCACACCTCATCAGCGGAAGAGACCATGACCACTCCCTCCCAGACGAACCGATCCGTCACAACCAACACCACCACTCGGCGTTTCAGAGCCCTCGCGGTCGGTGGCGCGGTGCTGGCCACCAGCCTGCTGTGGCTCGCCGCCCAGATCCTGGACATCGATCTGCGGGTCGACCAGCCGGGCGACGGGCAACCACCAATGACCGTCGGCCTGCCGCTCATCATTGGCTTCACACTTGCCTTGTCCCTGCTCGGCTGGGGTGCGCTCGCCGTACTGGAGCGGTACATCCGCCGGGCCAGAATCATCTGGAGCTTGCTCGCCGGCTCGGTACTGCTGATTTCCTTCGTGCCGATTCTCAGTGTTGGGGCCGCCTCTGGCACAAAGACCATGCTGTCCTTGATTCACCTCGCCGTCGCCGCCGTACTGATCCCGATGCTGCGACGGGGAGTACCGGGGGACCGGGCGTAAACGATCCGAGAAGCTGAATGATCGAGCTTAAGGATTCTCGCTCAGGCTCAGTGAAGCGACGTGAGTGAGCGGCCGATGCACCCAGCCATCTGCGTGGGCATGTTCACGAACGCGGCTCGCGGACACATCGTCACCGACGCTTGCCGGCTCGTAGGACGGTGTCATGGATGGTGACCTCCTGACCCTCCGGGTCCGTGGCGGGGCGTGGTCTGGCGGCGGCGACGAGGATGTCCCACTGGCCGAGGTCGAGCGAGTCCGCGACCTCCTCCGCGGTGAAGAAGAGCTCGGGCATCGGTGGCCTGGGCATCGTGGTCTGCATGTCACTGGGGTGATGACCGACGATGAGCAAGGTTCCGCCGGGGGCCACCGCGGTGGCCAGCCGGGCGAAAAGCGCCTTGCGCGGAACCTCCGGCAGGTGCATGAACTGGGCGGAGACCAGGTCGAAGTACCCCTCGGCAGGTACCCAGGCAATCAGGTCGGCGTGCACCCAGCGGATGTTCCCGGCCACCTCGGCGCCGAGGGCGTCGGCGTGTTCGGCGCCGCGCTGCAGGGCGGTGGTGGAGAAGTCCACTGCGGTGACCTGCCAGCCGCGTGAGGCGAGCCAGAGGGCGTCGGCGCCTTCGCCGCAGCCCACGTCGAGCGCTACGCCGGTGGCAAGATGGGAAGCCTCTGCCACGAGTTGCGGGTTGGGCCGCCCACTCCAGACCGCTGAGTGGGAGCGGTAGCGCTCCTCCCAGGACTGCTCGTCGAACATGCTCACTGCGCTCCTTGTCGTCAACGCGAGCGGCGGCCAGCGGGGCGCCGGTGGTCAAGCCGTCACGGCCAGGTAGTTGTGCACAGGCCCGCCACGTGCGCTCCCCTCCGCTCGTCCGCGCGGCCGCCGTGAGGTCACGACGACCACCTGTTCGCAGGACTATGCATCCTCAACGACAGCGGCGACAAACGGAATTGCCGACATGGCAACATGACCGGGTGAATGACGACCCGATACCCGCGTCGGCGAGCGGGCACGCGGAGATCTGACAAGTAGGGGATCTGTATCCGCCGTCGGTGATCCGATCCGCCGTGCCGTGGCTCTGCCAGATATGACCGAATCCTTACGTCATTGCCCCCGGGGCTGACGTCCGGACTGTCGATGGTGTGCACTCCTGATGACGAATATGGATCATGAGCAGGAGTCAGCATGAAATTGGTGCGTTCAGCGATCGTGGTAGCCGCATCAGCCGCAGCCGTGCTCAGCGGTCCCTCCGCCGCTTGGGCCGCCACCCCCGGTGTCCCCCAGGCGTTGCGGATCTCCGAGTCCCCGTACGCCGGATTCCAGCACTGCTTCACCGGGACCACTCCGACCTTGAGCGCGGAGTCCGGCCCGCAGTTCTCGGCGTCACCGGCCGGCACCAAGCCGCAACCAGGGTTGAAAGCGACGCTCGAGATCGCTCGCGCGGGCGAAGAGCCGTTCCTTCGCCGGACGGAGGCGACCTGGCCGAGCGGTTACGTGTGGGGCTTCGGCGTCAGCGCCGGGACCTTCACTCCCGGCTCTTACCAGTTCCGCATGCGCGCGGAGAACAACGAGGGTGCCTCGGCCTGGAGCGCCTGGTGCGGCTTCACCGTCACCGCAGCGACCCAGCCATAGTTCGTCATGGCGTCTAGGTCGCATGGCTACCCTTGAGGCATGGCTACTGACCGCCGCGCGAGCTGGCTCAAGGGCGTACTCGATCTGCTGGTGCTCGCCGGCCTGACCGAGGGCGAGAGCTACGGCTACGAGATCGCCAAGACACTGGCCGGCTCCGGGCTCGGTCAGATCAAGGGCGGCACGCTCTATCCCGTGCTCAACCGGCTGGAAGAGGCAGGCCTGGTGGCCGCCGAGTTCCGCGTCGCCGACCGGGGACCCGGCCGCCGGTACTACCGGCTCACGCAGCAGGGCCGCGAGACCCTCGCCGAACAGACCAGACTGTGGCTGGCCTTCGATCAATCCGTACGTTCCGTACTCGACAAGGGAGCGGCTGGATGACCTCCTACTTCGACACGCTGGCCGAGCGGCTGCGCGAGAGCGGACTCTCCGACGAGCAGATCGCGAGCACCATCGACGACCTCGCGACCTATGTCACCGAGTCGGGCGCCGCCCCGGAGGAGGAGTTCGGGCCGGCCGCCGACTTCGCCGAACAGCTCACGGCCGGACATGCACAGGGAGCCGACAGCGCACCGAGCCCGGAGATCGACCCGGCCCCGGAGACCTGGCGGTGGACGGCCGACGCCTTCCATGAGAGGAAACGGCTCAACGAGTTCGGTGACCAGGGCTGGGAGGTCGAGCGCGTCGACGCACTCGGGCACTTCGTCAGCCACCGCGACCCCGCGCGACCGCAGCGCTGGGAGTACCGGCGCGAGACAGTGGTCGTCGGGGGCCGCGCGAAGACCGCCGACCGGCTCGCTCCGGACGGCTGGGAGCCCTGCGGCACCTGGGTCGTCTTCGAGTACTTCAAGCGCCCGAAGTCCGCCAGCCTGGGGCCGGCCGGAGAACTCGACGAGGCTCCGGACGGTCCGGGACGGCGCATCTTCTGGAGCAAACGGTTCTACGTGTTCTTCGCTGGTTACGCGGCGTTCCTGGGCGCCATCGCCCTCGGACGGCTTGCCCTCGGCGGTGACGCTCTCAAGAACTGGTTCTTGATCGGCCTCCTCGCCGGCGGTGTGATGGCCGCGGCCTGGGTGGTCATCGGCCAGCGCCGTGCCCGAAGGCGGGAACTCTGACCCAATCGAGTCGCCACGCGACCTGTGCCTACCGTCTTGGCCGCTGGGGCCTGCCGCTACGTCCACCGGACAAGGAACGATCGCCCGGGTCCGCCAACGTGCGGCGCGGCGGCTCGCGGCCGAGTCCGCCCACTCCGTGAGGAGGCCGGTCAGGTGCGGAACTCTCCGACCCAGGCCCCATTGATGAGGTGTTCAGGCAGGTATTCGGATTCGACCTCTACGGCGACGTCCCAGTCACGGGCCAGGCATGCCATGGCCAACGGACCAAGGGCGATGAACCCGTCGGGATCCTTCGCGCGTTCCTCATCGGCGGTCCAGTAGTCCTTGTGCAACTGCACCGCCTCAGCGAGGACGTCGTTGAACTGCTCGTTCTCGCCCTGGACCAGATGATAGAAGGTCCGCATAGTGGGCCACACTTGCAACAGCGCGTATTCCGTCGTCGTCACTCGGATCTGTTCGGGAGCGGTGGCCTTCATCGCCGGCATGAGCTTGTCGAACAGACCCTGTTCGTTACGCCAGAACATCTGCAGTGATTCAACCCAGGGAAATTCGAAGTCGTCGAATTGCTCACTCGAGGCACGCAACAGTTCCAGCGGCATCTCCGCCAGCCTACGAGCCCGGCCACGTTCGCGGCAGATCATCGCCAACCACAACGCGGTCAGCCAGTTGTGAACGTTGGTCCAGTACTGCGGGCCGGTAGCCGGAACCTGCCAGATCTTGTGAGCGATACGGCACTCCACCACACCTTCTGACCGCGAGCCCGTCTCGAAGATCGCCGATCCGACCTGCATCGTCGAGACAACGCTCTCCCACGTCTCCAGATACTGCGCCTTAGCGTCCAGAGCGCAGCGGTAGCCAGTCTCCATCAAAATCGTATCCAGCAAAGAGCTCAGCCTCTGAGGGAATCGTTCGAGTCGGCCAAGCGCCTTCTCGATACTTTCACCAAGCCCTGCGACTTGCTCTTTCGCAAAGTTAGAGTCAACCGAATGTCGTGCAACGACGCGCACAATCCTCAGTCCTTATCGCTGATATCGAAGTGCTTGAGCGTATAACCGTCGTACGCATGATTACCAGTCTTAGGGTCTATTTTTACGTGCGCCCGGGACATTACATAGTCGAGCTTACGATCTTCAAGAGCCTCCTGCAGGTCATCTGCCAACGCGCGTTCGTCGCCACCTCGCCGACGCATTTCCCGCAAGATGCTCTTGAAGTAGTCAGGGTGGCCCTGTTCGAGAAGCTTGGCGTCTGGACCGCGGCGGAGCCCGAGGTCGGCGTTGGGGCTTTTGGCCTCGACGACAACGTACCGCTTCTCGCCGGTGGCGGGATCCTTCACCGTCCAGATCTGGTCGAAGCACCCTGAGCCGTTCTTGGTGGGCGGGAGCGGAATCTGCTCGACGATGTGGCCGTCCTTGCCAAAGTGATCGCGAACCGCATCGGCGGCTGCACGTTCGCCGAGCTCTTCACCGATCCTGGTCTGCTCCTCGTATGCCCTCCGGCGCTCTTCGATGGCCTCGGCACTCGGGTCGGGAGCCTCGGAGTCGTACCGCTGATTGGCCAGCTTGACGTCCTCGATCGCCTGCTTGCGCTCGTCGACCAGACCCTGATAATCCTTCCGCACCTCCGGACTGGGACGCTGCCGATCCGGCGATGGGTCTTCCTTGAACTCGGCCGGTTCGTAGTCCTCCCCAGCCGGTTCGTACCGGTGGGTGGTCTCGTTGTAGTACGCCTTGGGGATCCGGTAGCCGTCCTCGTCCACGGCGTGGACGCTCCGACGCCACAACTCGTGATCCGATGACTCGCGGTAGTGGGTCTCGCGCCAGTTGCCGTCGTTGAGCTGTTCATCGATCCGTGGGTTCCGCTGGGTCTTGTCCGGTCCTGACGAAGGTTCGGTGTCGCGGCCATCCGAGCCGGACGAGCCCGTGTCCGGCTCGTGTCCGTTGCCGCCGGAGTTCTCATCTCGGCCGCCGACGTGCACGGGCTGCCGGTCGTCCAATCTGTCGGCGTCGTCGAGGGCTCTGTCGAGATCGAGCGAGACGTTGTCGAAATCAAGGTCATCGAAGGCATCCCGGATGTCCTGGGTGGTGGGCATCCTGTCGCCGGGCGTGTTGGGCAGGTTCAGGTCGGCATCGGGCCGGGTGAGATCGATTTCGGGAGCGTCCACGTCGGCCTTTCGGCCGATCCTGCTGAGGGCTTGCGCGCCGCCTTTGATGAGGCCGGCACCGCCGAGGAAGCAGCTGCCGATGTTGAGAAGGCTCTGGGTCCAGACGTAACCAGGCCGGTCGCCGTACTCACGCCAGGGGACGAAGGCGTGGCCGACCTCTTTCCAGTTGTTCCAGGTGTTGCCCCAGCCCTGCCAGCCCCAGCCGTCCGGGCCGTAGAAACCGGCGAGGCCGGCGAGGCCCTTGCCCATGCCGACCCAGGAGTCCTTGGCATTGCCCCACCAATCGCCCCACTCGCCGCCCGCCCACACCCAGCCGTTCTCGCCGTACAGCCCGGTCAGTCCGCCCAGGTCCGTGACGATGCCGCTGCCGAAGTCGTACACGCCGTCCCAGGCGTCCTGGTACCAGGGCTTGTCGTGCTGTTGCGGGCTGCCCCATGGAGTGGGGTTGTCCTCAGGGGTGTAGGTGCCCCCGTAGGCGAGCTCACCGGCACCGGGCGGAGCCGAACCCGCCGCCACGAATCGCGTCCCCCCGAAAATCGCAGTGATCTTGTTGGCGCACGTCCGCTCGGCCGCCTGGTACTGCGCCACCGCGTGTTCCACGGCACCGATGAGGATGTTGTGCCGCTCGATCTTGTCCTCGTCGCCGCGCCAATCCTCGTCACCGGCGATCTCGCCGCGGAATCGGGTCGCATCGGCGTGCAGGTTGTTCAGCCGCTGCACGATCGGGCGCACCTCGTCAGCGAACGTGATCAGCGCGTCCCCGGCCGTCGTCGCCGCTCTATCGAGGTCCTCACCTGCCTGGCGGACCGGCCTGGTCGCAGCGAACAACCGCGCGGCCTCCGGCGCCCGATAGAACGCCGCCAGCCCCTGCCAGCCGGAATGGATGTCAGAGCCGGTCTCGGCGATGTTCGCACCATCGGTTTTGAGCGCCCTCCCCGCCGCCTCCACCGCATTCGGCTTCACCTGAGGGATCGGAATCGCACCCGGATCGATCACTCCATCGCCCAACGCCACACCCCGCCCGCCGACTCGTCCCCTTGCCAGTCCGTGGCGCGCGCATCGGCTGGGGTATTCGGTGCCTGCGACCCATGGCGACCTGCGCGCATGGCGAACCTCGGGACATATCCACCACACGGCACTCAGATGTCAGGCTAGAGGCCGCCGCCAATCCCGAATACCCGCTTAAGATGGTTTGTCAGAAATTGCAGATACTGACAGCGCTACTTGTCACATGTCACCATCGCTGTCAGGAGGTCCGGGGTGCCCCCGGTTCCCGCCGTAGCGGCGCCTCTGTGGCGGGAATGTACGACACGGCACTAAACGCCTGCGCGACATGTCCTACCGTGCGGTCATGTGGGAGTACGCCTTGTGGGGACTTTTAGGGGCCGCTGCCAACCGAGCACTGGTCTTTCTTGAGGCGAACCGGCGTGTCAAGGGTGTGGCCTGGCGGTTTCCCGAAGGGCCGGGCGGCGGATACTTTCTCGTCGCCTGCCTGCTCCACTGCGGAATCGGCGCGGCGCTCACGTCCGCGGCGGCGGCGACCGGGGTCATCGCCACGCCCCTGATCGCGCTGGGACTCGGCGCGACCGCGCCTACCGCGATGGCCAAGGTCGGCCGGTACGCGCTCGCGGCGCTCCCCGCGGATGACGACTATGACAACGATGTAGACGGATCTGGCCGGGGCAACGGAGGCGGGAATCAAGATGTCGTACCGTAACCACGCCTTGCACCGGTTGCTGATCGCATTCTCCGACGCGTCCGCCGCTTTCGAAATGAGCCGGGCGGCCCCTCCTTCGCTCCGCGCGGGTTCGGTGCGGCGACTTCTGGAGGCGTTTTCCGGTGCCACGCCGGGCATCGGCTCCATCGGCTCCCACACCCGAACCCGCGTACTCACCAAGCAGCCGACGGCGGCCGCCGGAGTCGTCACGGTTCCCACGCCCGCTCAGTGGGACAAGGTCCAGGTTCCGAGCCTGACGCGTGGCACGGTGGCGGGGCTGCTCGGATTCAGTGTCCTCGGCGCCGCGTGCACGACGTGGGCCGCCATCGCGACCAGCGCAGGCGGCGCGGGAGTGGTCGCCGCACTGACCTTCGCCGTGCCGGCCCTGTTTCTCACGCCCATCGTGCAATACGCCCGTGGCCAGGCGGCCTTGACCCGCGCCGGTCTCGCGTTCGCGGGGACGGTCGACGATGTACGGGCCCTGAAGGCGAGCGACGCAGCCGTCTTCGCGCGGTTGCTCGGCCACTCACAGAGCCCGCGGAGTCGCGGCACAACGCCGGCCCGGCACCCCGACGAGTTCAGGGAGAGCTTCTGGAACGCGCTCGAGCCCGCAGAGCGGCGCCATCTCCATGAGATCGCCCAGGAACGTGTATTCGCCGCGGGTGTGCCACTTCTGCGACAGGGCTATCCCGCCGACTACGTAGTGATCATTCGGTCCGGCTGGACCAAGGTCCGCGTCGATCGTGCGGGCGAGGAGCGGATCGTCGCGGTCCGCGGACCAGGTGATCTCGTGGGCGAACGGGCGCTACTCAGGGACGGCGCGTGGTCGGCCACCGTGATAGCGCTGGACGCCGTCGACGCGCTCGTCATCGCGGCCGAGGACTTCTCGGCTCTCGTTTCACGCTATCCGGGCGTGCTGTCGGTCCTGGAGAAGCAGGTCCACGACCGGATCGCCGAGGAGCCGACACTCTCGACGCCCAACGAACTGATCGACACCGAACAGCGCCTGGCCGCATTGATCACTGCTCTCGGCGGAGCGCAGCCCACCACCCTCCCGGTCACCGGCCACGAGCTGGCGGGCTGGACGTCCTCCTCGCCCGCCGTGGTCGGAAGCGTCCTCACCTCATGGCGGGATCAGGGCATCGTCCGCACAAACACGGACGCGATCGACGTCCTCGACCCCGGTCAGCTCGAGCGGCTCACCGACAACCCGCCGATCCCGTCGGAGACCGCCGCCGCCTCGCCATTCTGGACTGGGCAGAACTGCACCATCATGTTCCTCGATATCGCCGGGTTCGGGGCCCCGACCCGCACCGAGACCGACCGCCGCGTCATCCGGACGGTTCTCTACGAGGTACTTCAGCAGGCGTTCGACGATGCCGCCGTCTCTTGGGCGGCCTGCCATCGGGAGGACCGCGGCGACGGTGTCCTCATCGTCATTCCGCCCGGGATCTCGACGAACGTCGTGCTCGACTCGCTGATTCCTCAGTTCTCCGCTGGGATGGGACGGCACAACCGCCAGGCCGGCGAGGCCCAGCGCTTCCAGGTGAGAGTCGCCGTCCATGTGGGCCCCGTCGTCGCCGACACGCTGGGGGTCTCCGGATCGGCGCTCATCCAGGCCGCCCGGCTGCTGGACTCGCTCGAACTGAAGCGGCGGCTCGCCGCCGGCGGAGCCGACCTGGGACTCATCGTCTCGGCGTCCGTCTACGAAACGGTGGTCGGGCCCGCGGCCGACTTCGAACGTGTGAGAGTGAGCGCGAAGGAGACGAGCACCACCGCATGGATGAGGCTCGTTCCCCCGTGACGCCACCCGTCCACCGGCGACCGCTGCGGCGCTGGACCACGAACTTTGCGTCACCAGAACGCCGACGAGTGGTTCAGCGACCGGTGTACTCATAGTGCGATTCCACCGCCGGCTGGCCCGTGTAGTTCGGGCCCGCCCGGTCATCGGCGCCGAGATAGCGATACGGGAGACGTACGGTGCACGCGCCGCGAAGCGAGATCCGGCGGCGAGCCGGATCGTAACCGAAGCCCTGCGCGCGCAGCGCGGTCGTGAGCCGGCGGCCGGCGGGCGCGCCACCGGCCGGCCGGATCCCCCGCAGGTCGAGGTTGGCCACCAGGAGTCCGCCCGCGGTGAGCCGGGACGCGGCGCGCGCCAGCGCGCCGAGTTTGTCGCCGACATAGTGCAGGCCGTGCACGCAAGTGATCAGGTCGAAGCGGTCGGACGGCGTCCAGCTCGTCACCGACGCGACCACCAACCGCAGTCCCGGTGGACGCTGCGGCACGACGAAGTGGTCCACCAGGTCGACGCCGGTGATCTCGACCTGGTCCGCGAGGCCCCGGTCGCGCAGCCGGGCCGCCGCCTCGGACAGGGCCCGCCCACTGCCGCAGCACAGGTCGAGCCATCGCACGGGCTCACCCGTACGCCCCAGCCGGTCGGTGATCTCCGCCAGGACGTCCAGTCCGAGCTCACGACCGTATCCGTTGGAACCGGTCAGCGACCGTTCGCGGTTCATGGCGCAGTTGGCCACCACCGACGAGGCCTCGAGCGTGCCGTCGTCGAGAAGCCGTGCCATGGCGGCATTCTCCCGTACCGGACGTTATATCGCTGACAGCGGCCCGGCCGAGATCATCGACGACCCGAGCGGCCTATGGCGTTCAGCCGGTCTTCAGTCGCCACCCGCGATGATGGGTTCGGCGTGCGCCTTGCGACACGTGAAGATCAGGATGCGTGAAGAGAAGAGCACCATGCGAGTACTGGTCGTCGAGGACGAGAGACGGCTCGCAGCCGGGCTCCGCAGCGGGCTGGAGGCCGAGGGATTCGCCGTCGACGTCGCTCTGGACGGCACGGACGGGCTGTGGATGGCCCGTGAGTTCCCGTACGACGTGATCGTTCTCGACATCATGCTGCCGGGCGTCGACGGCTACGAGATCTGCGCCACGCTCCGCGCGGAGCGCGTCTGGACTCCGATCCTCATGCTCACCGCCAAGGAGGGCGAGTGGGACGAGGTGGAGGGTCTCGACAATGGCGCGGACGACTATCTGACCAAGCCGTTCTCGTACGCTGTGCTGGTCGCCCGGCTGCGGGCACTGCTACGCCGGGGTGCGAAGCCGAGGCCGGCGATTTTGGAGGCGGGCGACCTGCGGCTCGATCCGGCGGCCCGGCGCGCCTGGCGGGGCGGGGTCGAGATCGAGCTCACGCCGCGGGAGCTGGCGTTGCTGGAGTTCCTGTTGCGCCGTCGGGGGGAGGTCGTCGCCAAGCGGGAGATTCTGGCGCACGTGTGGGACTACGACTTCGAGGGCGATCCCAACATCGTGGAGGTGTACGTGCGGCATCTGCGCAACAAGCTCGATCGCCCGTTCGGTCGTGCGGCCATCGAGACCGTCCGGGGGGCGGGGTATCGGCTGGCGGCCAATGGCGGATGACAAGGCGGATACGTCGGCGGCCAGGTCCGGCACCGTCCGGGTGCGGCTGACACTGGCGGCGGTGGCGGTGGTCGGCTTGGCGCTGGTCGCCGGGGCCATCGGGTTGGTCTTCGTGCTGGAGAGCACGCTGACCAACGAGGTTCACTCGGCGGCCGGCTCGCGGGCGCGGGATGTGGCGGCGTTCCTGAACTCCGGAGGCGAGCCGGAGTCCGCCGCCGCAGGGGCCGAGCGCGATGACGAGCAGTTCGTGCAGATCCTCGATGCCCGCGGCCGGGTGGTGGTGTCGAGCCCCGATGCCGCCGGGCCGGCGGCGGTGACGCGCCTGCGGCCGGGCCGGTCGGCCCGCGTGAAGACACCCGTCGATGACGACGCCTTCCTCGCGGTGGCGGCGGGTACCGAGGACGGCCGCTTCACGGTGATCGTGGGCCGGGCGTTGACCGGCGTGGCGGATTCGACCCAGATCGTCACCCGGCTGCTGCTGATCGGCGTGCCACCGCTGCTGCTGGTGGTGGCCTTCACCGCCTGGACGATGGTCGGCCGGGCGCTCGCGCCGGTCGAGGCGATCCGGCGCGAGGTCGACGAGATCTCCGCCGCCGCCCTGCACCGCAGGGTCCCCGAGCCGGCCCGGACCGACGAGATCGGCCGGCTGGCGACGACGATGAACCGGATGCTCGACCGGCTCGAACGTGCGCAGGCGAGTCAGCGACGTTTCGTCTCCGATGCCTCCCACGAGTTGCGCTCGCCGGTCGCGTCCATCCGCCAGCACGCCGAGGTCGCCCTCGCCCATCCCGGCCGGGCCATCACGGGAGAGCTGGCGCAGACGGTGCTGGCCGAAGGGCTACGGGTGCAACGGCTGGTGGACGATCTGCTCCTGCTGACCAGGGCCGACGAGCACACCCTGCGCGTGGCCCGGCGGCCGGTCGATCTCGACGATCTGGTGTTCGAGGAGGCCCGCCGGCTACGCGCCGCGAACACGTTGCGGATCGACAGCAGCGGCGTGTCCGCCGCCCGGGTGGACGGCGACGCGATGGGGCTCCGGCGGGTACTGCGCAACCTCGCGGACAACGCCGCCCGGCACGCGCGTCACCGCGTCGCCTTCACGCTCACCGAGGCGGACGGGCGCGTGCTGCTCACCGTGGACGACGACGGGCCGGGCATTCCCGAGGAGGAGAGGCAGCGGGTGCTCGAGCGGTTCGTACGGCTCGATGACGCTCGGACCCGCGACGAAGGGGGCAGCGGTCTGGGTCTGGCCATCGTCGCCGAACTGGTCGCCGCACACGGCGGCACGTTCACCCTGACCGGCAGCGATCTCGGCGGCGCCCGGGCGAGGGTCGTCCTACCCCGTACGGGCTCCGGCTGAACCCATCTTCAGCAGCGTTCAGCGTCCGCTCAGCCACCACCCGGCAGCCTGTGCAGCAAGCAGGCCTTGCATCAGCAGGCCTTTGCATCGGGCAACCGAGAGGAGTTCGCGATGAACCGCAGGACCCGGTGGATCACCATCGGAACGCTCACCCTCGCCTTCGCCGGCGGCGGCGCCGGGGTCGCGATGGCATCCGGCGGTGGCGACGACGGCGCCGACAAGCCGATCACCGGACCAGCCCTCGCCAGGGCCGGCGCAGCGGCGCTGGCCTACACCCATGGTGGCAAGGTCACCGGGACCGAGGTGGGCGACGAGGAGAGCTACTACGAGGTCGAGGTCACCCGCCCCGGCGGCCGCCAGACCGACGTGCAACTCGACCGCGACTTCAAGGTCGTCGGCAGCAAGACCGACGGCGGAGACCGTTCCGGCAAGGACGGATAGGGCTACCGCGTCACCACTTGATGGCGGGCTCGGTTCCAAGGCGACCGGCAGCGAGCGCTGATCGGTCAGGCCCGAACCGAGACGGCGGTCGGCACCCGCACCGAGCACCTCGCTGCTCGGCCGCGGGCCGACCGCCGGCGCACGCGGGGGGCTCAGACCGAGGTCGCCCCGGTGTCGGCCCCGGGGCCGGGCAGCACGTCGATGTCCGTGGCGCGCATGGGCCGATCACATACCGAGCAGTGCAGCTCCACGTGCCCGATCTGGCCGCAGGCATGGTGCCGGTAGAGCACTGGCGGGCCGGCCCCGCCCGCCGTCCACCGGTCTCCCCAGCGCACCATCACCAGCAGCAGGTCGCACAGCTCCAGGCCCTTGGCGGTCAGCCTGTACTCGTGCCGCGGCGGCCGGCTCGAATACTCCTCCCGCTGCAGTACGTCGTTGTCGACCAGCCACTTCAGCCGCTCGGTGAGCACCTTGCTGGAGATGCCGAGGTCCTCCTGGAGTCGCTCGAAGCGGGTGATGCCGACGTAGACGTCGCGCAGGATCAGCGGTGACCACGGCTCTCCGATGACGTCCAAAGTGCGGGCGATCGAGCAGGCCATCTCGCCGAACCGGGTTCGCTGCATGCGGTCATCTTAGGCAACAGCCTTCCCTTAGGGAAGTTACTTGCTATGGTGCCGGGACATCCTTTCTTAAGGGAAGCTTCAGGAGGAGCGTGTCATGAACCGACCCCAGGTCGTCTCGGCGCAGGAGTGGCAGGCCGCGCGGGACTCATTGCTGGTGAAGGAGAAAGAACTCACCCGTGCGCTGGATGCGCTCGCCGCCGAACGCCGCCGGCTGCCGATGGTCCGGATCGACAAGGAGTACGTGTTCCAGGGCCCGGACGGGCCGGCGAGCCTGCTCGACCTGTTCGACGGGCGACGCCAGCTCATCGTCTACACCTTCATGTGGCTCGGTGCCGATCACTTCTGTGAGGGGTGTTCGATGTTCACCGACAACGTCGGGCACCTGGCCCACCTGCGCGCCCGCGACACCTCCATGGCACTGGTCTCCCGCGGTCCGCTCGCCGAGATCACCCCGTTCAAGCAGCGCATGGGCTGGCCGATCCCGTGGTACTCGTCGCTGGGCAACGACTTCAACGACGACATGGGCGCCGGGGGCGGGTTCGCGCTCAACGTCTTCGTGCGTGACGGCGACGACGTCCACCGCACCTACTTCACCTCGGGCCGTGGTGTCGAACGGCTCGGCAGCATCTGGACCTTCCTCGACCTGACACCGTACGGCCGGCAGGAGACGTGGGAGGACTCGCCCGCGGGCCGGGCGCAGACCCGGCCGTACGAGTGGTGGCGGCTGCACGACGAATACGAGGCCCGAGACGATTCCGAACCACTGGCACCGACCTCGCGACGGTGAAACCGTGAACCCAGGCGATTGGACAGACTCGTCTGGAGGGCCCGGTCAACTCGACGAGTTGCGCCCCACCGCGCACATACGCCGCGAGCGAACGTTACGGCCGGAGCAACCTGAGGTCCACAGCGGCGGCCATGGCCGCATAGCCCGCGTCCTTGGGGTGCAGGTGGTCACCGGAGTCGTAGGCCGCCCGCATCCGCTGCGGCTGTGCCGGGTCGCGCAGTACGGCGTCGAAGTCGACGAGGCCGTCGAACTCGCCGGACGTCCGGATCCACTCGTTGACCGTGACGCGTACCGCCTCGCGTTCAGGCGTCCAGGTCGGCCAACCTTGGAAGGGACCGATGGTGGCACCGATCACCCGGAGACCACGGTCGTGCGCCCGCTGGATGATCTGCCGGTACGCCCCGACGATCTGAGCCGGGTCGTACTGTGACGGTGAGCTCTGGATGTCGTTAACGCCCTCGAACACGAACACGGCGTGTACGCCGGTCTGGGTGAGGACATCGCGCTCCAGTCGGGCGAGCGCGTTCACGCCCCCGAAACTGCTGTGATCGAGCAGCAGCCGATTCCCGGCGATGCCGGCATTGGCGACACCGAACCGGTGTGGCGCCGGACCGGCCAGCATCCGGTCGGCGAGATAGTCCGTCCAGCGGTGATCGGCGTCGAGGGTCGACCTGTCGCCGTCGGTGATCGAGTCGCCGAGAAACGCCACCGCACCGTCGGCTCTGGTCCGCACATCGAGGCCGTCGAGGAACCAGAACGACGTGGTGCGATTCGGGTAGGAGCCGACCGTCGGGTCGGAGGTCCGGTCGCCGGTCGCCACGAAACCGGTACTGTGCGCGGTCCGGTGGAACGTGGCCGGCCCGGTGGGTCCGGGCAGGTAGAGGCTGGCCAGCAGGTCACCGTCGTCCGGAACCGAAATCCTGATCGGATCCGAAACGAACTCGGCACCGGCCGGCAGGGTGACGGTCGTCGAGCCCGCGAAGGTGACCGGCACCAGACTCGCGACGTCGACGTCCCCGGGCTCGGCACCCGGTCGGGCCAGGCTCGCCGACCGGACGACCAGCGGCGTCCGGCCATAGACGTTCGTCAGCCGGAGCCGCACCTCGGTACCCCCGATGGAGAGGTGGATCCGTTGGCGCAGCGTCGTATCGGTGAAGCCCTCCAGCGGCTGTCCGCTGACCGGAACCGCCATCGCGGTGGTCCACGACGCGACCCACCTCGCGGGGGGCGCCGCCGCGGAGGCGGGCGCCGGCTCGGCTCGGGCCTGACCGGTATTGAGCAGTCCGCTGACGGTCAGCAAGGCGAGCGCTGCGCCGACCCACCGCCGACGTCGTTCGAGGGTGTGACCGCCTCTGGTCATGGGTCTCCCAAGTAGAGCCGTACTCCCGACAGTGGATGGCCAGACTTGGACGTCCCACGTCCTATGTCCTGAGAATGGAGGCTAGGGTCGAGTCGGTTCGCGGTCAAGAGCAACATCAACGGAATCGCGAAATGATCCTCAACGCGAGGTAGAGATCGTTGTCGCTGTCGTTCAAAGGCCCCGTCCAACCCCTCGCGCGTGATGGCGTCATCACTGAGAGGAGCTCACCGCCATGTCGCCGGTCGGGTGAGTGCGGCTGCGGCGACGGGGGCTCCTGAACAGGATGTGCTCTGCCACCGCCCGAACGGGGAGGAAACAGCAGATGATGGAGTCCCTCGGCCCGCATGGCCTGGCGGCCGCGACGCTGGTCACTTTGGGCGGCGTCGGTGCCGTCCAGGCGCACGCCCAGCCCGCTGCCTTCTCGGCGGGCTACATCTGCCGCGTTCCCGTGCTGGGAGCGAAATCCGTCACCATCAACGGCACGCTGACCGCGTCGCCGAGCCGCCCGACCACCGACACCGCGACCCGGTTTCGACTGCGCATCTCGAGCCTGACCCTGCGGTCACCGGTGCCCATCGACTCCTGGAACGCCACCGCCGGGATCGACGTCACGGGTCCGCGGACCTCCTCGTTCCGGCTGACGGGATCCGGCGGTTCCGTGCCCCCACATCAGCCGATCACCGCCGACCTCACGGGCGTCTGGACCCCGAGGGCACGCGGTGTCCACCGGTTGAGGAGCGGCGACGTCACGATCAGGGCGAACATCTCACGCTTCGGCAGCCATACGGCGACCTGCGCACCGAAGGATCCCCGCCCGGTGTCCGCGACGCTGGTGGTCACCTGACCCGGCAGCGGGACGGTTGTCCTCGGCGTTCTACATGGGCCGGGGCGAGAGCTCGGGGATGCGATCGCGGTAGCGGGCCAGCAGCCGCTCGTTGACCGCGTCCCCACCGGGGATGTTGGCGCTCACCCAGCGCGGCAGGTCGACGCCGCGCGCGGTGGCGAGGTCGTCGAGTTCGGCGAGCAGCCGCGACCAGGCGTACGAGGCCAGGATCGTGGACACCGCGGCGGTGTGCGGCGATCCGAGCGGGTACACGACATCGCCCGGCGGGACCGCGGTGTCGATGACGACCGTGGCATGGTCGGCCAGCCTGGTCTCGGCGCGCGCGTCCGCGCGCACTGAGGCGTCCGGAGAGGTCACCGCGATCACCGCCATGCCACGTGCGGCGCACTCTTGGGCGATCTCGACCGGGTACGGGTTGCGCCCGCTGGTGGAGAACACCACCGCGACGTCCGGGGGCGTGGGTGCGGCGTTCTGGACGACCGAACGGCCCAGCCCCGGCCGCCGCTCCGCCTCGGTGCTGCCGAGGGCGTCGGCCAGGGGCAGTACGGAGGGGTCCCAGAGCGGCCGGACGGGTGCCACCCCGCCGGCGCGGTAGAAGGTCTCGCAGACCAGCGTGAGGGAGTGGCCGGCACCGGCGGCGTGGACGATTCCGTCGGCCTCGATCGCGTCGAGGAGCAGTTCCGCCGCCGCTCGGATCGCCGGGGCCGACCGCGCGTCGAGGTCGTCGAGCAGGGATCGCACCCGGTCGCCGAGGTCAGTCATCGGGCAGTGCCTCCTTCAGGGCGTCGTGCAGAGTCACGGACAGGGCGTCGCCGTCGGGGGCCGTGCGCAGCCGGTCGGCCAGGCCTGACGACAGCGCGCGGGCGAGCGTGCCGAGCGTGCCGACGTGCGCGTCCTGCCCGGGGGTGCAGAACGCGAGGAGGAGGTCGACCGGATCGTTGTCCGGGTGGCCGAACTCCACCGGGGCGGCCAGCCGCGTCACGGCCACGCCGACGTCCAGCCCGCCGTCCTCCGGGCGGGCGTGCACGAGAGCCAGGCCCTTCGTCAAGATGATGTAGGGACCGTTGTCCTCGACCACCGCGACGCAGGCGTCCGGGTAGCCCTCGCC